>NZ_JAENHM010000056.1 GCF_016595245.1 Azospirillum endophyticum | reverse complement strand
TCTGCCGGATGTAGGAGCGCCCGCCGTTCAGCGCCGTCGCCTTCGCCGGGTCGATGTCGAAGCCGGTGACCGCGAAGCCGGCCCCGGTCAGCGCCAGGGCCAGCGGCAGACCGACATAGCCGAGCCCGACCACCGCCACCCGCGCGCTGCGGCCGCGATAGGCGCCTTCCAGGGCTCCGATGTCGAAGGCCTGGGTTTCCGCCGAGGTGTCCGCTGTGCTCATCATGCCGTTCCGTATGGACGCTTTGAAGGGTCGGGCTTTAAAGGGCCCGGTTTTGAAGGACTGCGCCGCCCGGACAGGCGGCCCGTCTGCGGTAGTCGAATGTGTGACGGCCGGCAAGGCTTTGCGCAATCCCCCGTTCCGTATGGCATCACTGTGTTTCGTCGGGGCGGATGGCTGCCGATTGTGCGCAGTCTTTGTTATGATGAGGCGTTTCTGGAGGGAACGATCATGGCGACGGTCAGCCAGGGGAGTCGGAATTCCGCAGCGGATGTGCCGAATGAACTTCTTCGCCCGGTCGTGGAGTATTTCCAGCCGCGCAAGGTGATCCTGTTCGGTTCACAGGCTCGCGGCGATGCAGGGAACGACAGCGACTACGACCTTTTCGTCGTCGTCGATGACGATACGCCCCCGGAGCGGCTGTCCTGGCGAGGCAAGCACGAGGCGCGCAAGACCTACCACCGGGCGGTCGACATCGTCGCATGCCGGGAATCGGTGTTCGAGCGCAGGCGCGGCGTGGTCGGCTCCTTGTCCCATACCATCGATCAGGAGGGTGTCGTTGTCTATAAGCGGTACTGACCGCAAGGCTGCTCTGGAAGCGTTGGACATCCTCCAACGCTTGTACGCAGCGGCCACGACAGGCTGATTCCGTCATGACGCTACACTCCCCGCCCCTCCTGCCCCAGCAGATCGCCCCGGTGGACGACCGCCAGTCGGCGCTGACCGCCCGCCATCTGGGCGGTGATGGGAGTGCGCTGTACGGCTATTTCATGGCGCTCCGCGAGGAGAGCGACCGGGCGCTCGCCGGCCTGCCGGCGGCCGGCGGCAAGCCCTATCCCTATGGCCGTTGCGAGGAAATCACCCGCGACCTCTTCGCCCGGCTGTCGCAGCGTCTGGCCCAGCCGGCCGGTCCGGTGGAGCGTGCGTTGCGCGCCTTCGTCGAGGAGGGCGGCGTGCTGCGGAGCGTCTGGGGCGTCCTGCGCGACCAGTATTTTCAGAATGCCCTGCAGGTCGGCGCGCTCTATGTCGACGTGTCGAACGACACGGTGGTGGTCACCAAGCCGAAGGTGGAAATCCTGCCGGTGGAGGGCTCCGGCCTGGTGCCGGTGCGCGATCTCACGCATTTCCGGCAGACGGCGGAGCGCTATTGGGGGGCGACGCTCTACGCCAATCATCTGGCGCCGACGCTGGCCCCCCTGCTGCCGGTCCTGTCGGTCAGCCCCGGCCGGCTGGCGCCCGGCCTGCAGTCGGCCTGCGACTACATGATCGCGCTGATGTGCCGCGACCGCTTCCGCGATGCCGAACGCTGGCTGGAGACCGCCCCCGCCCCGCCCGCGGATCTCGCCGCCGCCTGTCTCGCCACCATCCCGGCCGACCTGCGCCCGCTGACCGGACAGCCCCGGCTGGAGGCGGTCGCCGCCTGCCGCCGCGCGCGGGAGGCCGGCTGCTGGGCCGACCCCGACTGGCGCACCGCCCGCGTGCTCGACTATCTCCGGCTCATGCGCGGGGCGGCGGGAGGGGGCTGACCCCCGCGCCGGCCGCCGGAACCCCTCACAGCCGGTCGGTGCCGAAGGTGTCGCAGGCCTCCAGCCGACCGCTTTCCATGCCGGTGCGGAACCAGCGGACGCGTTGGGCGGAACTGCCATGGGTGAAGCTGTCGGGACTGACGGTGCCCCGAGCCTGACGTTGCAGCCGGTCGTCGCCGATGGCACTGGCGGCGGTCAGCGCCTCCTCGACGTCGCCGGGCTCCAGCATCCGGCGGTCGCGGTTGGCGTGGTTGCCCCAGATGCCGGCGAAGCAGTCGGCCTGCAGCTCCAGCCGCACCGAGAGGGCGTTGGCCTCGGCCTGGCCGCGTGCCTGCTGCTGGGCCGCCTGCACCTTGTCGGAGATGCCCAGCAGGTTCTGCACATGGTGGCCGACCTCATGGGCGATGACATAGGCCTGGGCGAAGTCGCCGGGGGCCTGGAAGCGGTCGCGCAGCTCGCGGTAGAAGCCGAGGTCGATGTAGAGCTTGCGGTCCATCGGGCAGTAGAAGGGTCCCATCGCCGCCTGCGCCCGGCCGCAGCCCGACGACACCGTTCCGGTGAACAGGACCAGCGTCGGGTCCTGGTACTGGCGCCCCATCTGCTGGAAGAGGCCCTGCCAGGTGTCCTCGGTGTCGGCCAGCACGACGGAGACGAAGCGTTTCAGCTCGTCGTCGGCCTGGCTGCGCGGGGCGGCCTCGCCGACCCGGGTGCGGCCGGTCGTGCTTTGGTCTGCCGTGCTCTGGTCCGCTGTCGTCCGGTCCGCCGGTTCGCCGCCGCCCAGCAGCACCGTCGGGTCGACCCCCAGCACCATCGACACCAGCAGCAGCACGATGGCTCCGCCGACGCCCAGCCCGCCCGGGCCGATGCGGATGCCGCCACCCCGTCCCCCCAGCCCACCGAAGCCACCTCCTCCAAGGCCTCCCTGCCCGCGGCGGTCCTCGACATTCTCGCTTTCCCGTCCGTCCTGCCACCGCATCTCAACCCTCCTTCGGCTGTCCGCCAGGGACCGCCCAATGGACCCGTGGAGACGAAACCACCAGGGGGCTTCCCTCGTTCCCTGCGGGCCCGGCGCCAAGATGGAGAAGCGGACCGGAGTCGCTTGAAAAACCCGGCTCCGCCCCCCATCTGGGAGAAGGCCGAAAACCGTTTGCGCGGTGCGTTCCCTGCACTCGCCCCCGCCTTCGCCGCTTCGATCGGGCGCCGCTTCGATCGGAAGGGGGCCTGCTCCGGGGACGCCGGCCATTTGGAACATGCCCGTACCGGGGCCTGTTCCGCTTTATCGGAACCTGTCCGGCGGTGTCCGCCGCGGCGGTTCCCGTTTGAAGACGACACACACGACGCCACACAACGAAGAGCCGGCCGGCACCGATCCCTCGGTCCGCCCATCCGGCCTGGAGGATTTTCATGACGACCCCGATGCTTTCCGCCCTTTCCCAGTCCAGCGGCCATTTCACCGCCCAGCCCGCGCTTGTCCCGGCCCAGCGGGCCTCCACCCGTCTTTCCGCCGGCCAATTCGCCGCAGCGGATGGCAAAAAGCCCGATTTTCGCTCCGATCCGCAGCCGTCCGGCTTGACCCGGGGCGAACTGCGGCAGATTGTGCTCGACATCCTGGGCTGAGCCTCTTGACCCGGGCTCGCCTCTTTCTACCCCTCCACGACCACAGGAGATCACCATAGCCAAGCTCTACGACGCGGACCCCGTCCGCGAAGGCCCGCGCCTCAACCGTGAAATCACCGCCCGTATGGTCCGACTCGTCGGCGCCGACGGCGAGATGGTCGGCGTGGTGCCGCTCCGCCAAGCGCTGGAAGCCGCCGCGGATGCCGACCTCGACCTCGTCGAAGTGGCGCCCCAGGCGGATCCGCCTGTCTGCAAGATCCTCGATTACGGCAAGTTCCGCTTCGAGGAGCAGAAGAAGGCCAATGAGGCGCGGAAGAAGCAGAAGATCATCGAGCTGAAGGAAATCAAGCTTCGGCCGAACATCGACGATCACGACTATGACGTGAAGATGCGCTCCGCCATCCGCTTCATCGAGGAAGGCGACAAGGTCAAGATGACCATGCGTTTCCGCGGTCGCGAGATGGCGCACCAGGATCTCGGACTGAACGTGCTCGTCCGCGTGCGCGATCAGCTCCAGGACATCGCCAAGGTCGAGCAGATGCCCCGGGTCGAAGGCCGCATGATGGTCATGGTTCTGGCCCCGCGCTGAGTCGCGTCGAGCCCGGACCAAAGGGGATCACGCGGGGCGGTTCGCCGCCCCGCCCTTTTCTCCCGTCGACTGTAAACCTTATAACGAATTTCATCGTCCAAAATCGCGCCGGCCAAATTGTGCCCGATCGGTCCCGGAACATCCCGCGTATTGCGCTGGAGTAATACCCGACTATTCTCATTGGGTTATTGACCTCGTCGGCACCGAACGCAGATCATCGGCCTTCCTGTTTCTCCACGGTGTTCCGGAAAGCCGTCGTTATGAAGGACGAACGTGTCGCGCCCGCCTGGGAGCCTGTCTCCGGCGAACGGCAGTTCCGCTTGCTGGTCCAGAGCGTGGTCGATTATGCGATCTTCATGCTCGACCCTACCGGCGTGATCCGCAGCTGGAATGCGGGGGCCGCCCGGATGAAGGGCTATGCGGCCGACGAGATCATCGGCCGGCATTTCTCCAGCTTCTATACGGAAGAGGATCGCGCCGACGGCCTGCCGCAGCGGGCGCTCGCCACCGCACTGTCGGAGGGCAAGTTCGAGGCGGAGGGCTGGCGCGTCCGCAAGGACGGCACCCGCTTCTGGGCCAGCGTCGTCATCGATCCCATCCATGACGAGACCGGACGCCTGCGCGGCTTCGCCAAGATCACCCGCGACATCACCGAACGCCGCAAGGCCCAGGAGGCGCTGGACGAGGCGCGCGAAGCCCTGGCCCAGGCGCAGAAGATGGAGGCGGTCGGCCAGCTGACCGGCGGGGTGGCCCATGACTTCAACAACCTGCTGCAGGCCATCAGCAGCAGCCTGGAACTGATCGAACAGCGGCTATCGGCCGGCCGCACCGACATCGCCTCCTTCACCGCCACCGCGCGTGTCGCGGTGGACCGGGCCGCCACCCTGACCCGGCGCCTGCTGGCCTTCGCCCGGCGCCAGCCGCTGAAGCCGGAGCGCGTCGACCTGAACGCGCTGGTGGCCGGGGTGTGGGACCTGCTTGGCCGGTCGGTGGGCGAGGAAATCCGGCTGGAGCACCGGCTGGCGGAGCCGCTGTGGCCGGTCCATGCCGATGCGAACCAGATCGAAAGCGCCCTGCTGAACCTGGTGATCAACGCCCGCGACGCCATGCCCGGCGGCGGATGCGTGACGGTGGAGACCGCCGACGTCAGCCTGCGGCCGGCTCATCTCGCCAACGAGCCGGGGGTGGAGCCCGGCGACTATGCGGTGCTGACCGTGCGCGACAGCGGGACCGGCATGCCGCCGGACGTGCTGGCCCGCGTCTTCGAACCCTTCTTCACCACCAAGCCGATCGGCCAGGGCACCGGGCTGGGGCTGAGCCAACTCTACGGCTTCGCCCGCCAGTCCGGGGGCTTCGTCCGCATCGACAGCGCGGTCGGCCGGGGCACCGCGGTGCATCTCCACCTGCCGCGCGATCATGCCGTCGCCGACACTGTTTCCACCGCCGCTTCCGAGCAGGCGGAGCCTCCCGCCATCCCCGCCCCATCCGCCGGCCGTGGCACGGTTCTGGTGGTGGAGGACGAGGAACTGGTCCGCATGCTGCTGGTGGAGGTGCTGGAGGATGACGGCTACGCCACGCTGGAAGCCGCCGACGGCACGGCCGCGCTCGCCCGGCTGAGCGAGATCGGGACGGGAACAGAGGCTGGAACGAAGCCCCCGGTCGACCTGCTGGTGACCGATGTCGGGCTGCCCGGCCTGAACGGGCGCCAGCTGGCGGAAGCGGCGCAGGCGCGTTATCCGGACCTGAAGGTGCTGTTCCTGACGGGCTATGCCTTCCAGACCCTGGACGGCCGGACCGGCGATGGCGAGGATGGGCTTGGCCGCAACATGCGCATGCTGGCCAAGCCGGTGGCGGTCGACGCCTTCCGCGCCATGGTCCGTTCGATCCTGTCCGACGGATGATGCCCGCCGTCCCGCAGCCGTCCCGCCCTGCCCCGCCTTCAGGGGAGCCCGCAACGCCCACAGAATCCCGCTGCCGCAGCGGGCCTGCGCGCCAACCGCCGGACCTGAGACGATGCCCCTGCTCGCCCGTGTTTCGACGCTGCTGTTCTCCCTGACCGCCTTAGCCGTTCTGGTCGCCGTTCTGGCCGCGCTGCTGCTGGCGCCCCTGCCGGCCGCGGCCCGGACCTCGGCCAAGAGGTCGACGGCGCCGGTCGCCGCGGAGATCCTGATGGATGCGCAAAGCGGCAAGGTCCTGCGGGCGCGCAATGCCGATACCCTGACCTATCCGGCCTCGCTGACCAAGATGATGACGCTGATGCTGACCTTCGAGGCGTTGGAGCGCGGCACGCTGCGGCTGAACCAGAGCCTCGTGGTGTCTCAGCATGCCGCGTCGATGCCGCCGTCGCGGCTGTGGCTGGCGCCCGGCAGCACCATCACGGTGGAGCAGGCGATCCTGGCGCTGGTCACCCGCTCGGCCAACGACGTGGCGGTGGTGCTCGGCGAGGCGCTGGGCGGCAGCGAGGAGGCCTTCGCCAAGACGATGACGGCACGCGCCCGCCGGCTCGGCATGCGCCGCACGGTCTTCCGCAACGCATCGGGCCTGCCCGACCGGCTGCAGCGGACGACGGCGCGCGACATGGCGATCCTGTCCCGCGCGCTGATCCGCAGCCACGCCGGCCATTACGCTTATTTCAAGCGCCGCAGCTTCGACTGGCAGGGCGGCACGGTCTATGGCCACAACCGCCTGATGGCGCGCTATCCGGGCATGGACGGCATCAAGACCGGCTACATCGCCGCCTCCGGCTTCAACCTTGCCGCTTCCGCGGTGCGGGACGGCCGCCGCCTGATCGCCGTGGTGATGGGAGGGTACAGCGCCAACTCCCGCGACACCCAGGTCGCCGACCTGCTGGATGCCGGCTTCAAGCGGCCGACCAGCCCGTCCAGGCCGGCACCCGTACAGCCGGATCTGGTGATCACCAGGAACAGCGCCTCGACCACCGAACGCAGCACGGCGGTGAGCGTGGCCGTTCCCGTGGTGAAGCCGGCCCCGGCCACGAAATCCGGCGCCGCGAAATCCGCCGCCATGAATGCCGGCGGCTCCTGGTCCATCCAGGTCGGGGCCTTCGCCAGCAATGCCGCCGCGCTGCGCAGCGCCCGCGATACCGCCAAGCGCTTAGGGACCCTCGCCGACGGCGCCAGCCCGGCGGTCGTCCGCTCCGGCGGTCTCTACAAGGCCCGCCTGACCGGCTTGCCCGCCGCGGACGCCGCCGCCGCCTGCAGCACCCTGAAGACCGCCGGGCACGGGTGCTTCGCGCTTCAAGGCCGGTGACGGCTGGACGGGGAGCTTTCTATAGCGTCGCCATGATGTGCCCGATCAAGGCCGATGGCCGGATGGGTTTGGACAGGATGCGGATGCCGGGCTCATGCCCGAGATCCTGCAGCACCGCCGTCTCGGCATAGCCGGTGACGACCAGGATCGGCAGGCCGGGGCGGTGACGGCGGACGAGGCGGGCCAGATCGGCGCCGGTCATGCCGGGCATGGCGAAGTCGGTGACCAGGACGTCGATCCCTTCATCCGCCTTCAGCAGGGCCAGGGCCTCTTCGCCGGTGGAGGCCTCCGACACCCTCATGCCGGCCTCGTCCAGCACCGCGGCATTCGCCATGCGGACCAGCACATCGTCCTCGACCAGCAGAACGCGCATGGCGGCGGGCGGCATGCGCGGCGGTTCGGTCTCGGCGGCGGCGCAGTTGGTCCCGGTGGCATCGGCAAGGGCGTCCGAGCCGCTTTCGCCCGGGTCTTTGGCCGGAGCATGGGGCAGATACAGCGTCACGGCGGTGCCGAGCCCGGGGTGGCTTTCCAGGCGCATGCCGCCGCCGGACTGGGCGGTCAGGCCATGCACCATGCTCAGCCCCAGCCCGCTGCCCTGGCCGACTGGCTTGGTGGTGAAGAAGGGATCGCAGGCCCGCGCCAGCACGTCCGGCGGCATGCCGGTCCCGCTGTCGCGCACGGTCACGGCGACATAGCCGCCCGGCGCCAGGACGGGGGAAGTCCCGTCCTCCTCCGGCTCGCCCGCTGCCCCGGCCGTTTCCCTGCCCGCCTCCACCGACAGGCTGGTGACGGCGATGGTCAGGGTGCCGCCGTCCGGCATGGCGTCGCGGGCGTTGATGGCGAGGTTCAGCAGGGCGATGTCGAATTGGTGGGGATCGACCAGCGCCGGCGGCACGCCGGCGTCCCGGTCGATGCGGATGCGGATGGCGCCGCCCAGCGCGCGTTCCAGCAGGTTCGCCATTCCGCCCACCTGGGCGCCGAGATCGACCGGCGCCGGAGCCAGCTGCTGGCGGCGGGCGAAGGCCAGGAGATGCTGGGTCAGGGTGGCGCCACGATCGACCGCCTGGCTTGCGACCTCCAGCGCCCGGCGGCTTTCCGCCCCGCGCAGCTCGCCGCCGGCTTCCAGCAGATGCAGGCTGGAGCGCACCGCCTGCAGCAGGTTGTTGAAATCGTGGGCGACGCCGCCGGTCAGCTGCCCCAGCGCCTCCATCTTCTGCAACTGGCGGACATGCTCCTCCGCCTCGTCACGGGCCTCGACCGCCTGCCGGCGCTCGTTGAGCGCGCGGTTGGCAGTCTCGTAGGCCAGGAACTGGCGCGCCATCGCCCACAGCATCAGGGCGAGCGCCACCGCGCTGACCAGTCCGGCGCCGGCGATGACGACCGCCTGGCTTTGCCAGCGGGCCAGGATTTCCTCCCGTGTCCGGCTGACCCCGACGACCAGCGGGTAGTTGCGCAGGGACTGGAAGGACAGGATGCGGTTCTTGCCGTCGACCGAGTGCGGCGCTGCATAGGTGCCGGTGTCGAAACGGGCGAACTGTTCGGTGACGCCGGGGCTGGCGGCGATGGTTCCGACCTTGTCCGGCACCGGCGGGAAGCGCGCCAGCAGCATGCCGTCGCGCCACCACAGGCTGAAGCCGCTGCCCGGCGCGACATGCAGGCTGTGGTAGAACTTCTCGAAATAGGACAGGCGGATGGCCCCGACGACCAGCCCGGCCAGCCCGCCGTCGGGGTCGTTCACGCGCCGCGCGATGTAGAGCGTCCACTCTCCGGTGGCCAGACTCTTCGTCGGCCGGCTGACATAGGCGCGCCCGGGATCCTGGTCCTTGAGCATCAGGAAATAGTCGCGCCGGGACAGGTCGAGCGCCGGGGGCGGAAACTGGCGGGTGAAATTGACCAGGGTGCCGTCGGCGGCGACCAGACTCAGCGCCTCCAGCTGCGGCAGGCTGGAAGCCTTGGCCTTGAGGATCTCGTAGACCTGCCGGTCCGTCCGCAGCCGCTTGAAGGCATCAGGGCTGTGCCGGCTCTCAAGCGGGATCTGCTCGGCGACCCAGCCGACGGTCAGGTCGATTCCCTCGATGGCGCGTGCCGTCTGCTCGGCCAGCGAGGCGTTGAGCGTGCGCAGGCCCAGCATGGCCTCGGTCACCGTCTCGTCATGCAGCCGGTCCAGAACCATTGCGGTGCCGCCGCACAACGCCGCCAGGACGGCCACGCCAAGCGCACCGATGTTCCGAAGCGGACGGCTTTCCCTCAGAAGCCGCAGCATGACGCCCGCTTGCGATCCTCCTTCACCACCGCTCCCTTCCCCATGTCCGGCTCTGTTCCCCTCACCGTCGCCATGGCGATCCGCTTCCCCCGGCCGACCCGATCGATGCCCGCCGGAGGTGCGGACGGCTTCGATGCGGCATGGCCCCGACTATAGACACCGCGGCCCGCCCGGCAACCGGTTCCAGGTCATAGGGCACGCCGCGGCGCTCCTCTCCAGCGGCAGCCTTCCTGCGATGCCGCCATCCTGCACGGGCCGCCGACATGGTGGACATGGATCGGCGGTGGCGTCGTCACGCCGCACCGGCTTCGGGCTTGAAGGCTGTCCTCCGTCTCACCACCGTGTTCGGCGTCACCGGGCTTCGGCTCGCGATCCTGGCAATGGTCGGCGCGGTGACCGGCGTCACCCCGCCGGTCACCGCGAACGCCCTGCGCCTTCCATCCGTCCGCCCTTGAGCGGTCAGATCAAGATGCTGAATTCATTAGGAGAAACTCCATGAGCATGACACGGCGGACGATGATGCGGGGGGCGGCGATGACCGTTCTGGCGCTCGGCCTGGGAGCGGTGGGGCTGCCGGCCATGGTCCGCGCCGCCGTTCCTGCCGGCGGTGCGGCGGTGGAGGTGTGGAAGGCCGCGAGCTGCGAATGCTGCGAGGGCTGGGTGCGGCACATGCGCACGGCCGGCTTCGACGTCACCGTCCACACCGTCGACGACGTGACACCGATGAAGCGCATGGCCGGCGTGCCGGACGAGCTCGCCTCCTGCCACACGGCGCGGGTCGGCGGCTATGTGCTGGAAGGCCATGTGCCGGCCGACGACGTGAAGCGGCTGCTGACCGAACGGCCGCAGGCGCGCGGGCTGGCCGTTCCCGGCATGCCGCAGGATGCCCCGGGGATGGATATGGGCAGCGGCCAGCCCTATCAGGTCATGCTGTTCGGCGCCGCAGGCGGACCGCAGGTCTTCGCCCGGCATTGACGGCCGGCGTAGGTGCCCGGTTCGAAAGGATTGCGCAGACCACCCAGGGGCGAGGCTGAATCCCTTGCCCTTGCGGGCACGGCCGGGCATTCCGGTCCATATGTTGACTCTATCCCCTCCAGGGGGATAGGATCATAACCATGAGCACGCATCATTCCCATCCCGACATCGTCAAGCGCCTGAAGCGTGCCGATGGTCATTTGCGCGGCATCGTCGAGATGATCGAGGCCGGGCGCCCCTGCCTGGACATCGCGCAGCAGCTCCATGCGGTGGAAAGCGCGGTGCGCGAGGCCAAGAAGCTGCTGATCCACGACCATCTCGACCATTGCCTGGACGCCGCGGTCGATGCCGGGCCGGAAGAGTCCCGCCGCTCCGTGGCGGAGTTCAAGGCGATCACCAAATACCTGTAGGGGGCGGAGATGCCGGATTTCGCCGCCTTGCTGCAGCAGGGAACCGGGCAAGCTTGGCTGTTCGTTCCCAGCGCCATCTTGCTGGGTGCCCTGCATGGGCTGGAGCCCGGTCACTCGAAGACCATGATGGCCGCCTTCATCGTCGCCATCCGCGGCACCGTGCTGCAGGCGGTCCTGCTGGGGCTGGCGGCGACCGTCTCGCACACGCTGGTGGTGTGGGTGGTGGCGCTTGTCGGCCTGCGGCTGGGCCGGGGCTGGGATGCCGCGACGACCGAGCCCTATTTCCAGGTCGCCTCGGCGATGCTGATCATCGGCGTGGCGCTGTGGATGATGGCGCGGACATGGCGGGAGCAGCATCGACACCACCATCACAGCCATCACGATCAAGGCCATCACGATCATGGCCACCACCACGACCATCATCACCATGGCCATGAGCCGGAAGACGCCCACGCGCGGGCCCATGCCGAAGAGATCCGGCGCCGTTTCGACGGGCGGCCGGTGACCACCGGCCAGATCGTGCTGTTCGGCCTGACCGGCGGCCTGATCCCCTGCCCCGCCGCCATCACCATCCTGCTGCTGTGCCTGCAGCTGAAGGAGGTCGCCTTGGGCAGCGTGCTGGTGCTGTGCTTCAGCATCGGGCTGGCGCTGACCCTGATGGCGGCCGGGGTGGTCGCCGCGCTGGGGGTTCGGCATGCCGAGCGCCGCTGGTCCGGGGCCGTCGGCCGCATCGCCCGGCAGGCCCCTTATGTCTCCGGCCTCCTGATCCTGGCGGTCGGGTTGTCTGTCGGGATCCATGGTCTGTCGGAACTGGGCTATCACCTCGCTGACGCACCCTCGCCGTTTCCTGTCGTCCAACGGGCCGGATAACCTGGGCAGATCATGCTCTCGGCGGCAAAGACATGGGCACGCGCGATCAAGCGTGACGTGCTGGCGGTCTATCTGGCGGCGCGCGACCCGCGCACCCCCTGGCATGTCCGCATCCTGGCGATGGCGGTCGCCGCCTATGCGCTGAGCCCGATCGACCTCATTCCAGACGTCATCCCGGTGCTGGGCTATCTGGACGACCTGCTG
The DNA here is from genome assembly GCF_016595245.1 of Azospirillum endophyticum. Classification (GTDB taxonomy): domain Bacteria; phylum Pseudomonadota; class Alphaproteobacteria; order Azospirillales; family Azospirillaceae; genus Azospirillum; species Azospirillum endophyticum. The sequence continues at coordinate 6,810 of NZ_JAENHM010000056.1, read as the reverse complement.
ATCGTGCCGCTCGGCCTCCTGCTGGTCGTCCGCCTGATCCCGCCGGAGCTTCTGGCCGAACACCGGGCCGCCGCGGCAGCGCGCCAGTCCGCCCGGCCGGTCAGTTTCGCTGCGGCCGCGGTCATGGTCGCCCTTTGGCTGGCGGCGGGCGCCCTCCTGTGGGGGTGGCTGGCGCCGTGGCTTGAAGGCCGGCTGCTTTAGCTGTCCGCCACGACGCTGTCCGCGGAACGTGCCAGGATGCCGGCGACGACGGCGTCGAGGTCGCCGCCACGGTAGAGCGTTCCGTCGATGCCCGCCCGCTGCGCCGCCTGAAGGTCGGTGTCGCGATCGCCGATCAGGAAGCTGCCCTTCGGCTCCACCGGCCATTCGGCCATCGCCTGCAACAACATCCCCGGCTCCGGCTTGCGGCAGGCGCAGTCGGTCCGATAGGGCGGCTCACCATGCTCGGGATGGTGCGGGCAGTGGTAGAAGGCGTCGACATGGGCGCCGACGGCGTTCAGCTCCTGCTGCATCCAGCGATGCAGGGTGCGCACATGCTCTTCGCTGTACAGGCCGCGGGCGACCCCAGCCTGGTTGGTGACAACGAAAACCAGGAAGCCGGCGTCATTCAGCCGCTTCACCGCCTCCCTCGCCTTCGGCATCCAGGTGATCTGGTCAGGGCGGTGGGCGAAGCCGATGTCCTCGTTCAGCACGCCGTCGCGGTCGAAGAAGGCGGCCCTGCGGCCGGCCGGGGTGGTTCTGTGGGGCGGGATCGGAGCGGTGGGCATGATGGTGGCGGGCCGCCTTCGCATGGCTGGGCTTGCAATTCGATGGCAATGAAAAGCCGTTCAGGCGGCGCTGCTGTCAACCCGGATGTGGCTGCTCCTTCCAAGTCAGCCGCCGAGAGTGACGGTCAGGCGGCGGGCATGGCTGCCGGGCCAGTGGAGCCGCCCGCGGCAGCGGCAACGCATTACGGAAGGATAGCTGCCGCGGGGGTTGGCGAAGGGAGCGCTCGAGCCGCAGGCGCCCTTCCTCCGCGCCTGGGCGAGCGGGTCCAGCCCCTTAGCACAAGACCGGTCCATGCCCCGCCAGCAAAGCAAATTATAAAATGACATCATCACATAATTTCATTAAACTATAGTGTCATTCTTCGCCGTTGTCTTACCCCCGTTCGATCCGGCGGACGCAGCCGAGCAGCAAATCTTCCAGGTTCAGCGGCGGAATATCGATGTGGATGACCTCGAACCCGTGGTCGCGCGCCCAGGTCATCAGGTCGTGGTTCGTCGCGGCGATGGACAGTAGGACGGGGCGGACGGCACCGCGCATCGCCGCCGGCTGGTCGGAGACCGACGGCCATGGCCCACGAGGGTCCCGGCGCTCCGGCTCTGTCTTCCCCACCACCATCAGGTCGGGAAGACCAGGGCCGAAGTCTTTGGATGTGGGCGAGACGAGGTGGCCCCCGGCCAGCAGCGCCAGCCCCTCGTCCACCGTGCCGCCCGCCACAACCCGCCATCCCAGCGTCTCCAGGTAAAGCCGCAGTCCCTCGCGCAGCAACGGGTTGCGGTCGGCGACCAGTGCCCAGTGCACCCGCTCTTCGCGCACCCGGCCTTCGGGGCTGCATATGGCCGGCCGGCAGGCCGGCGACATGGTGGCGTTTCCCATCCCGCAATTGGTCATGGATGCGTGCTCCGCTTCGCTGGCTCCTGTCTTCGGCAGGGATTCGATCCGATGACTTTTGAAGAAAATCCTTGCGGCCGCATCCTTCACATGACGGATGAAACGATCGGCCGATGGTTATACGCAACCGATTGAACTTGAGCGTGAACGGTTGCCTAATGTGGATTGTCCGGTAGCGGAGGATTTCCCCATGCCGGATGTGTCGGACTCGTTGATCGAGGACATCTACGACACCGTCACCTTCCCGGAGCGCTGGGAGGGCGTCCTGGAGCGGCTCTGCACATCGGCCGATGCAACGCACGGCTTCCTGTTCACCGCGGCGCTCGACCAAGATGCCCGGGCCATGGCGCTGTGGGCGCGCCACAACATCTCGGACGCGGTGCTTGGCGATTACACGGCTCATTTCCGCCATCGCGACCTCTGGGCCAATGCGGCAGCGGCACATGGCCTGCTGCACCGCTGCGTGGTTCGCCGTGGAGAGGAGTTGGTGCCGGAGGCGGAACTGCGCCGCTCGATGATTTTCAACGACATGCTGAAGACGCAGGGAATGGGGCGGTTGTGCTCCGTCTCCTTGTCCGATGGCGGCGAGTTGACGCGGATGCAGCCGGTGCTGAGCCTGTTCCGCCCGGCCGACCGGCCATCCTTTCCCGACGAGACGGTCCGGCTCCTGCAGGATTGTGCCCCTCATCTCCAGCGGGCGATGCGGTTGCGTGTCCGGCTGTGGGCGCGTCAGGACGGTCGGGAGGGCGAGGTCCGCTGGAGCGGCCGAATGATCGACCGCCTGCCGATCGGGGTCGCCCTGCTCGATGGCACCGGGCGGACCATCGGATTGAACCGGGCCGGGCAGGCGATGATCGACGCGCGTGATGGCCTGCGGCTTCTGCACGGGCGCCTGCAGGCTGAACAGGGGAGCCAAGCGCGCCGGCTTGCCCATGTGTTGGAGGTGGCGGTGTCGGCCGGCGCGAGAGGGGGTTCGGCGGTGCGCCGGGGGGAGACGGCCGATCTCCGTGTGTCGCGCCCATCCGGACGGGCGTCCTACCTGCTGACCGTTCTGCCGCTGTCGCCCGAAGCGGCGGGGCCGTTCAGCGATGCGGGGGGCGGGAGCGGCGATGGGGCGCACATCCGGGCCGCGGTCTACATCGTCGACCCGGCCGCGGCGGCGCCAGGGCTGGGTGGGCGGCTGGGCACCCTGTTCGGCCTGACACCGGTCGAGGCCGGTCTGGTCGTCGACCTGTTGGCCGACCTGACCCCAGCCGAGATCGGCGAGCGCCGCGGCGTGGCGATCAGCACCGTGCGCAGCCAGCTGCGCAGCATCTTCGCCAAGACCGGGACGACCCGCCAGAGCGAACTGATGAATCTGGTCAACCGCTGTCTGATGCTGCCGAAGGAGGAGTGACGGTCAGGGCAGTGCCGATACCACCAAAAGGCCGAGATAGATGCCAATGAACAGGCCCAGCACGATACCGTAATCTGCCTCGGTCATCGGGTTGGACTCGGGGTCGAACTGCCGCATGGATACGCCTTCTGTGCCGTTTGTCCTGCCTGAATAACAGTGGACAGCGGTGGCGCGTTGCGACATCGGCGAGTGATCCGGGGCCGGTTCTTGCAGACCGGCCCCTTCGGATAGGGGAAACCGCGGCCGCTTCAGGTGGAGCTTTCCGCTTGCCCGGTGATGGCAGGCTTCGCCGGCGCCTCTTCGGCAAGCGCGCGGTAGGCCAGCCCGCCGGCCAGTCCGCCGGCCAGCGGGGCGAGCCAGAACAGCCAGAGCTGCTGCAGCGCCCATCCGCCGACCACCAGCGCCGGACCGGTGCTGCGCGCCGGGTTCACCGAGGTGTTGGTGACCGGGATGCTGATCAGGTGGATGAGGACGAGGGCCATGCCGATCGCCAGCGGCGCGAAGCCGGCCGGCGCCCGCCGGTCGGTGGAGCCCAGGATCACCAGCACGAAGAAGAAGGTCAGCACCAGCTCAATCATCAGGGCCGAGGTGATGCTGTATTGGCCGGGCGAATGCGCCTCGTACCCATTGGCGGCGAGACCGTTGACCGCCAGGCTGTAGTCGGCCTTTCCGGTTGCGATGACATACAGGACCAGGGCCGCCGCGAAGGCTCCGACCAGCTGGGCCAGCACATAGGGCAGGATGTCCTTGGCCGGAAACCGCCCGCCCGCCCACAAGCCGACGGTCACCGCCGGGTTCAGATGACAGCCGGAGATGTGGCCGATGGAATAGGCCATGGTCAGGACGGTAAGACCGAACGCAAGCGAGACGCCGAGCAATCCGATCCCGACTTGCGGAAAGGCGGCGGCGAGCACGGCGCTGCCGCAGCCGCCGAAGACCAGCCAGAATGTCCCGAGAAACTCAGCGGAGCTGCGCCGAATCATACTCATGCCAATCTCCCACTGCTGTCAGGGTTGCCCAAGCCCGGCGGATGCCGGTGCATGGACGAGCATAAATCCGCCCGGAAGGGAGAGAGATCACGCGTTCGGGCGGGGGGATGTGGCAGAAGAACAGGTGGGTGGAACAACCGGATCGGGGTTGAGCCCGCAGGGCTCCCGAGCCCATACCGGACCCCCATTCCGCCGTTGCTGCAAATGGACGGAATGCCTCTCCTTGCGGGGATGCGCGCCGGCCCTTCCCCTACCCTGTGGCAACGCTTTGTTTAAGCTTCATTCCCTATAGAATTGATTGCCAGGATATGTGGCACATGTGCCGGCTGTCCGACCGATCCTGGACGGTCGATGGGGAGGTTTCGCAATGGCGGAGCAAGGCGAGCACGACATGGACGGCAAGGCGTCCGCCGATCCCAGGCCGGGCGCCTTCTCCCGATTGGCGGGCAACGGCAGTGCGGCATCCGGCGGCTTGGAAGGCATGGATGAAGCTGGCGTGCTGGACGCGCTGTTCTCCACCAACGCCGCCCCCATCCTGCTGATCGATCCCGGACGCGACGGAGCCATCGTCGACGCCAACCCCAGGGCTGCCGCCTTTTACGGCTACAGCCGCGACCGGCTGCGCAGCCTCCATGTCTGGGACATCAACCAGCTCGGGCGGGCGATCCTGCCGGCGATGCGCGAGATCGCGTCCTGGGAGGGCGGCCATTACCCGCAGCGTTTCCATCACCGGCTGGCCGACGGGTCGGTGCGCGACGTCCAGGTCTATGCCGGTCCCATCCGGTTCGGCGGGCGCAAGCTGCTGCTATGCATCATCCACGACATCACCGCCGTGATCGAGGCCGAGCAGTTCAACCGCCTGCTGCTGGAAAATGTGCAGGTCGGGGTCTGCGGCATCGACCGCTCCGGTGCCGTCACCTTCGTCAATCCCACCGCCGTTTGCGCTTTCGGATTTCGCCACGAAAGCGAGCTGATCCGCAGCCATATCGCACGCTTCCTGTTCCCCAACTCTCCTGGCGCGGATGGCAGCGGCATGCCTCATCCGGTGTTCCGGGTGGCGGAAACCGGGCAGGCGGCGCGCGACATCGAGGCGACGCTGTACCGCGGCGACGGCACGGCCTTTCCCGTACGCCTGACCGCCAGCCCGATCCGCAACAATGACGGGATCGTCGGCGTGGTCGTCAGCTTCTTCGACCTGACGGAGGAGCGCGAGCGGGAAGCCCAGGCGAGCGATCTCGCCAATGCCCTTCCGGGTGCCGTCTTCCAGGCCGAACTCCATCCCGGCGGGGGCTTGCGTGCGACCTACTTCAGCACGGCCGCGGCCTCCCTGTTCGGCGTGCAGCCGGATGCCGACCTCACCGTCCCGCAGACCCTGGCCCCCGTGATGACGGTGAAGGGCTGGGCCCGGGTCCGGCGCGGCCTGCGGCAGGCCGGCCGAGCCGGCCGGGTTTGGGAAGGCGAGATGGAAACCGCCGGCGGACGCTGGGTGCTCGGCCGCGCCCAGCCGCGCCGCCGGAGCGACGGCGCCGTGCTGTTCAACGGGGTGTTGCTGGACATCACCGACCGCAAGGGCCTGGAGGCGGATCTGCAGCAGGCGGCGATGCACGATCCGCTGACCGGGGTGTGGAACCGCCGGCGGTTCCAGCAGGCGGTGAGCGAAGCCGCGGCCAGGCTCGAGCGGTACGGACGGCCTTATATCCTGGCATTGATGGACATCGACCATTTCAAGCGCTTCAACGATACGCACGGCCATCAGGCGGGCGACGACGCCCTGCGCGTGGTCGCCACCACCTTGTCGGACCGGCTGCGCCGTTCGGATGCGGTAGCGCGCTGGGGAGGCGAGGAGTTCGCCCTGCTGCTGACCGAGGCTGACCTGCCTGCCGCCTTGGGTGTTCTCGACGCCCTGAGGCGGAGGGTCGGCGCACAGCGGATGGAGTGCGGCGGGGCGATCACCATCAGCATCGGCGTCGGTCAGGCCAAGGCCGGCGAGGATATCGACAGCCTGCTCCAGCGCGTCGATGCCGCGCTGTACAAGGCCAAGGCTGCAGGCCGGAACCGGGTTGAGCAAGCCTAACCGGTAGGACCCGCGGCCGATCTGTTCAGCCGGGGCCTGCCGTGGACAGGGCTTTGATGACCGTTCGATGAGCGGGGCCATCCGGTCGCGCACCGGGGCGGTCGACCTGTCCGAGGTGGTCGGCAGCGCGCTGGAGCGGATGTCGCGCATCCTCGCCGGCCATCGGGTGGCGGTCGATCTCGCCGCCGGCCTGCCGATGGTGGACATCGATGCGGTGCTGATCGAGCAGGCGCTGTTCAACCTGCTGGACAATGCCGGAAAATACGCGCCGGCCGGTTCGCTGATCACCGTGCGGGGCCGGGAGGATGGCGGGTTCGTCCGCATCGAGGTGCTGGATGAGGGCGGCGGCATTCCGCCGGAGGACGTGGAGCGGATCTTCGACAAGTTCTACCGCGTCCATGCCCAGGACCGGCAGCGTGCCGGCACCGGGCTGGGGCTGGCGATCTGCCGAGGCTTCGTCGAGGCGATGGGCGGCACCGTCACCGCCGGCAACCGTCGCGACCGGAGCGGCGCCGTCTTCACCCTGACCCTTCCCAGGGCCGCCGATCTGTCCGGATACGAGGAGGAAGCCGCGGCATGAAGTCGGACTCAAACCCGCTGCGCGTGCTCGTCGTCGACGACGAGCCGCCGATCCGGCGCTTCCTGCGCACCAGCCTGACCGCCCAGGGATACGACATCGTCGAGGCCGAGGACGG
>NZ_JAENHM010000055.1 GCF_016595245.1 Azospirillum endophyticum | reverse complement strand
CCGATCGTGTTCTCGACGCCGCCTTTCTGCCAGGGTGCGTGAGGGTCGCAGAAGTAAGTTTGCATTCCGAGCTTGTCGATCAGTTGATGATGTTCGGCAAACTCGGTGCCATTGTCGAAGGTGGCGGAACGACGCAGGCTTGCGGGCAACTGCCCCCAGAAGTCGAGCAGGCGCTCGATGACCGGCTTGGCCGCCTTGGAGGGCTGGCGAAAGATCCGGGTGAAGCGGGTGAGCCGCTCATGCATCACCAACACCGCTTGGCCGTAGCGGGCGAACAGCATCAGGTCGACCTCCCAATGCCCAATCTCCTGGCGCTCGCTGGCGATGGACGGACGTTCCTCCAGCGGCCGCCGCCGCTTGATCCGATCGACCGAGCTTCCGCCGCGGCGGCCGGCAGGGCCGCGGCGGAATTTGGCCCGCGGCAGAAGCCGGTGCCAGTAATCCTTCTGAGCCGAGCGATGGTAGATGTAACGATAGATGGACTCGTGGCTGATCACCGTGCGGCCGTGCGTGCGCGCCAGCCAGCCGGCGACCTGCTGCGGAGACCATCCCATCGCAAGGTGTTTTCGCACCGTGGCGCGAAGGTCTGGCTGGCGCGCAAGCTTGAAGCGGGCATCCCAACCTCGGCGCCGGGCCGCCAAACGATCGGCCCGTTCCCCATTGTAGCCTCCCTGCCACTGGTTGGTCGGCTGGGCATTCCGACGGAGCTCACGGCTGATCGTCGAAGCTGACCGACCAACTTGCTCCCCGATCCCTCTCAAAGACAGCCCTTGCTCCCGCAATAGCTCGATCTTCATGCGCTCGCCAAGGCTGAGCTGACTGTAATGTTTTCCCATCGTAACAACACCTTAGCAGATGTTGCACTTGTGGCGTGAGTCCAAGG
>NZ_JAENHM010000053.1 GCF_016595245.1 Azospirillum endophyticum | reverse complement strand
AACTACTCTCGCGACGAATCGCGCGAGCATCAACAACCTAACCGATTCTGAGTCGGACTCTGAGACCCGTCGTATAGGGAGTGCTGGAATTGTCATAGATGCTGATCGCGCCTGCCGTGCCGCCTGTGGTGCTGGCGCTCAGCGACCCGTTGCCGTCCACGGTCACCAGATAATCGAGATCGGTGGCAATGCTGTTGCTGGCGTCAATCGTGGTGTTCTGCTGGATTTCCTGGGTGCTGACATAGGCCTTGTAGCTCTCGGTCCACGAGATGGTGGTGCTCGTCAGATATTGATTGGTTTGAAACCAGACGGTGGGCTGTGCGTTCGCACTGTTCGGCGTGTTGACGCCTTTGAATCCGTACAGAATAAACCCGTTGCTTTTCAGGGTGGAGAGAGTGTTCTGGTCCATGGTGACAGAGACGCTGTAGGTGGTCGGCATAATTCACGCTCCGTTTTCAATGGGAAGATTGGGTGCCAATGAAATACACTTGTGCTCATAGTTCTATTGCTTTGGCGAAGTGCATTTCGTGAATTGATGATGCACAGGAAACCGAATAATTCAAATGCGGAAAGCATAATTTAATGCATATCATGGTATTTTTCAGAATTACTTCCGCGATTATTATCTATGTATTCAATGAATATGTAAATTTCCGATGAATTTGGAAGGTATTGTGACAGAGTTAAATTCAGTCACATGTATTTAATTCAGGGATGTGCGCGCCAGTTGCGCCCTCGATCATCCGCCCGGATGCTGATCATGGTCGCCCGGCATCGTCGGCGGGGTTCCCCTTTGCGCAGCGCAAGGTCCGCTTCCGGTCGAGGGGGATGGGGCATCGCGGGACGGCGGTCGCTTGGATCGCCGAGCCCGCCGCAGGCTGAACGAAAGGAGCGTCGATGAGCAGCCGGAATGACTTGACCGGCAGGCAGGGCCAGGCCCAAGGCGCTGGCGGGCGTGACGACGAGCGCATGAGGGACGGGGTCGAGCAGGCCAAGGTCCGGACTGTCGGCGCCATGTCCCCAGGCACACGCCGCTGCCGGACGCCGACCGGCGGCATGGGAACGTCGCGGAAGGATCGGCAGAAACAAGGCTATGGGGGACGGGCGCCGTCCCCCATAGCCGTTCGAAGACCGGCTGTCCGAAGGGAGCCGTCAGGCGCCGAAGCCGCCGTCGATGGTCTGGAACGAACCGGTGATCATCGCGGCATGCGGGCCGGCGATGTAGGCGGTCAGCTCGGCGACCTCGTCGGCATGGACGTGGCGCTTGATCGCCATGAAGCCGTGCATGGTGGAGGCCATCGGCCCGTCGGCCGGATTCATGTCGCTGTCAGTCGGGCCGGGCTGGATGGCGTTCACGGTGATGCCGCGGTCGCCGAAGTCGCGGGCGAGACCGCGCACCATGCCCTGCACCGCTGCCTTGGTCAGGGCATAGGCGGCCCCGCCGGCGAAGGGCATGCGGTCGCCGTTGACCGAACCGATGACGATGATGCGGCCCCCGTCGGTCATGCGCCGTGCCGCTTCGACCGCCGCGTGGTAGGGCGCGCGGACATTGACGTCGATCATCCGGTCGACGGCGTCGGGATCGAGCGTGAGCGGATCGCCCAGCACCAGCGTGCCGGCATTGACCACCAGCACGTCCAGCGCGCCGCGTTCCGCCACCGTGGCGATCAGGGCGTCGCGGTCGGCGCTGTCGGTGCGGACGGCTTCCGCACCGCTTTCGGCGGCGAGATCCTCGGCGGCGTCCTTCGACCCGGCATAGGTGAAGGCGACCGCGGCGCCGGCCTTGGCGAAGCGGCGGACGATGGCCTTGCCGATGCCGCGGCTGCCGCCGAGGACCAGGACTTTGCGGCCGGTGAACTCACCCATGATGCTCTCCTTGAAGAAATGTAGTGAGTGCTATATAAATCCGGATGAAGAGTTCGAGCAAGGGAAAAATGTAGTGGCTGCTACAGAATCATCCGGGTCGCGGGGACGGCGGCGGTCCTTCGACATGGACGAGGCGATCGATACCGCGATGAGGCTGTTCCATGCGCGCGGCTACGACGCCGTGGGCGTCGCCGAGCTGGGGGCGGAGCTGGGGATCAAGCCGCCGAGCTTCTATGCCGCCTTCGGCAGCAAGGCCGGGCTGTTCGAGCGGGCGCTCCGGCGCTATGCGGCGGGAGAGGCGAACATCTTCGCCCGCGCGCAGGCGGATGGCGGCGGCGTCGCCGAGGTCATCGAGCGCACGCTGCGGCTGGCGGCCCGGCTCTACCCGGAGCGGGGCGGGGTGGCCGGCTGCCTGGTCCTCGACGGCGCGCGCAACAGCGCCGATCCGGAGGCTCGGGCGCTGACAGCGGCGCTACGGGCGGCCAGCGTGTCGGCGCTCCGGGAGTTCATCGCCGGGGAGGAGCCTGAACGGGCCGGCGCGTTGGCCGAATTCGTGATGATCGCGATGATGGGGATGTCGGCGGCGGCGCGCGACGGTGCGGACGAGGCGGCGCTCACCGCCTTCGCGGAGATGGCAGGACGCGCCTTCCGCCGCGAATTGGCGGCGGAAGGTTGATTTTGGAGGCGTGGGCGCTCAGGCCGGCATGGCGTCGCGCGGGATGATGGCACCGCGGTGCTGGATGACGGCGGCGGCCAGCTTGTGGGCGGCACGGGCGGCGTCGGCCGGACCCTCGCCGCGCAGGCGGGCGGCCAGATAGCCGGCGCTGAAGCTGTCGCCGGCCGCCGTGGTGTCCACCACCGTGGCGACCTTCTGCGCCGGCACCTCGACGGCTTCACCGTTCTCGATCACCACGCAGCCGGGCTGCTCCAGCTTCAGGACGATCTCGGTCACCCCGGCGTCGCGAACGCGGGCCAGCACGGCGTCGGCATCGGCGTCGCCATAGAGGTCGCGCAGGTCGGTGACGCCGGGCAGCGCGATGTCGGTCAGCCGCAGCATGCGGCCGAAGGCGGCGCGGGCGGTCTCGAGGTCCGGCCACAGGCGCGGGCGCCAGTTGGTGTCGAAGGCGACCTTGCCGCCGCGCGCCCGCACCCGCTCCAGCACCTCGAACAGCCGTTCGCGGCCCTGCTCGCCCAGGATGGCGATGCTGATGCCGGACAGGTAGACGATGCCGTAGCCCTCCAGCGCGGCGGCCAGCTCCGGCGTCTGGGGCAGGGCGAACAGCTCGCGCGCCGGGGCCTGGTCGCGCCAGTAGAGGAAGCGGCGCTCGCCGCCGGCATCGGTCTCGATCAGGTAGAGGCCGGGCAGGCGGTTGGGCACGCGCAGGACGTGGGAGGTGCCGACGCCCTCCGCCGCCCAGGCGGCGACCATGCCGTCGCTGATGCTGTCGTCGCCGAGAGCGGTGACATAGTCGACCGGCGTGCCCAGACGCGCCAGATAGACCGCGGTGTTCAGCGTGTCGCCGCCGAAGCCCATGGTCAGCGACCCGTCCGGCCGCCGGAACATCTCGATCATGCATTCGCCGAGCGCGGCGATGCGGTTGGGCGTGTCGGTCATGCTTCCTCTCCACAAGCCGGGGGAACGCCCCGGCGAAATCTTGGTCATGGCGCCGCCGCGCGGCGTTCCCGTGCCCGCATCCGTTCGCGGTGCGCGGTGTAGAGGCCGCTGGCGATGATCACGCCGGTGCCGGCGAAGGTCCAATGGTCGGGCACCGCGCCGAAGACGAGGAATCCCAGCGCCGTGGACCAGATCAGCTGGACATAGGTGAAGGGCGCCAGCACCGACGCCTCGCCCTGGCGGTAGGCCAGGATCAGCAGCCATTGCGACAGGGTGTAGACCAGCCCGATGAAGGCCCCCAGCAGCATCTCCCACGGCGTCGGCCAGACGGCGTGCAGGGGAAGCAGCGCCGTCAGCACGATCAGTCCGATCAGGGCGCTCCACAGCATGGTGGTCAGCGGGTTCTCCCGCACCGTCATTTTGCGCGTCGCCACCAGCCCCAGGGCCCAGCTGAAGGCGGTCAGGACCGGCAGCAGCGAGGCCGGCTGGAAACCGTCGGCCCCCGGCCGGATGACGATCAGCACGCCGGCCAGCCCGACGAGCAGGGCGATCCAGCGGCGGATGCCGACCTTCTCGCTCAGGAACAGGATCGACAGCACGGTGACGAAGACGGGGGAGACGAAGCTGATCGCCGCGGCTTCGGCCAGCGGCAGATGCTGCATCGCCATGATGAAGAACAGGGCCGACCCCAGCATGCCGAGGCCGCGCACGGTCTGGAGCCCCGGGCGCGTCGTCTTCAGCACCCGCAGCGCTCCGCCGCGGAGCGCCAGCGGCATCACCAGCGCGGCGAAGACGGCGTAGCGCATCCAGGCGATCTCGGCCGGCGGCAGGGTGCGGCCGAGATATTTCGCCGTGGCGTCGGAGCAGGACAGGCAGGCGACCGCCAGCACCACCAGCAGGATCGCCCGCATCGGCTCCGTGCCCCTGGACCCCGGACCAGCCGGCTGGATCGGGGGCTGCGGCGCGTTTACCGGGTTGGGCGCCGGTAAGGGGCCGGCTTCTGTGCGGGGGATGGAACTGTCTGGCATGGCGCCGGCTCGTCAACGGTTCTTCGAAAAGGGGGATGCCCCCTTACATGACCGCGCCCATTTGCCAGGGAGCGAATTCATCGGCGCCGACGCCGAGTTCCTCGCTCTTGGTCTTGCGGCCCGACGCGGTGTCGAGCACCAGTTGGAAGATCGCGCGGCCGATTTCCTCGATCGAGGCGTCGCCGGTGGCGATGGCGCCGCAATCGATGTCCATGTCGTCCGGCATCCGGCGGAACAGCGTGCTGTTGGTCGCCAGCTTCAGGCTGGGCGTCGGCTTGCAGCCGAACACCGAGCCGCGCCCGGTGGTGAAGCACAGCACGTTGGCGCCGCCCGCCACCTGGCCGGTCGCCGAGACGGGATCGTAGCCGGGGGTATCCATGAAGACGAAGCCCTTGTCGGTGATCGGCTCGGCATAGCGGTAGACGGCGGTCATCGGGGTGGTGCCGCCCTTGGCGACCGCGCCCAGCGACTTCTCCAGGATGGTGGTCAGGCCGCCCTTCTTGTTGCCGGGCGACGGGTTGTTGTTCATCTCGCCGCCGGTGCGGCTGGTATATTCCTCCCACCAGCCGATGCGCTCGACCAGCGCCTCGCCGACCTCGCGGCGGACGGCGCGGCGGGTCAGCAGATGCTCGGCGCCATAGACCTCCGGCGTCTCGCTCAGCACGGCGGTGCCGCCGTTGCGCACCAGCAGGTCGACGGCATAGCCCAGCGCCGGGTTGGCGGTGATGCCCGAATAGCCGTCGGAGCCGCCGCATTGCAGCGCCAGCGTCAGGTGGCTGGCCGGCAGGGTCTGGCGCTTGACGTCGTCGATCTCCGGCAGCAGCGCCTCGATCCGGCGGATGCCCTCGCGGGCCGCCGCCGCGGTGCCGCCCATGTCCTGGATGCCGATGGGGATGACGCGGGCGCCCTCCTCCAGGCCGGTGGCCTCCATCAGCTTGTCGATCTGGTTCACCTCGCAGCCGAGACCGAGCAGGATCACCGCGGCGAAGTTCGGGTGGCGGGCGTAGCCGGCGATGGTCCGGCGCAGCGTGTCCATCACCTCGCCGCTGCCGGCCATGCCGCAGCCGTAGCCGTGGGTCAGCGCGACGACGCCGTCGATGTTGGGGTAGGCGGCGAGCGCAGGGCCGCGGAAATGGTCGGCGATCATCCGCGCCGCGGTGGCGGAGCAGTTCACCGAGGTCAGCACGCCGATGTAGTTGCGGGTGGCGACGCGGCCGTCCGGGCGAAGGATGCCCTGGAAGGTGGCGCGCTCGGCCTCCGGGATCGGCTCGACCGGATGGACGTCGGCGCCATAGGCATAGTCGCGCTCGAAATCGCTGCCCATGCCCATGTTGTGGACGTGGACATGGTCGCCCGGCTGGATCGCCGCGGTGGCGAAGCCGATGACCTGGTTGTACTTGCGCACCGGTTCGCCCAGCGCGATGGCGCGCACCGCGACCTTGTGCCCGGCCGGCACCGGTCCGGTGGTCGCGACTTCGGTACCGGGCAGATTGGTGCCCGGCTCCAGGTCGGCGCCGGCGACGACGACGTTGTCGGCGGGGTGCAGGCGGATGGTCAGCGATGCCATGGGAAGATGTCCTTGAGGAGACGCGATGTCGCGATGTCCCCTCTCCCCCCCGGGGAGAGGGTTAGGGTGAGGGGGGAGCGTGGCAGGACCTTGGGGAAAATCCTGCAGTGCATCCCCCTCACCCCGACCCTCTCCCCGGGGGGAGAGGGAGGGCAGGCGTTACAGCTTGTAGGCGTTCTTGGCGAGGCGGTAGGCGAGGTCGACCGCCAGATCCGCGGCCTCGTCCTCTTCCATCCGGTGCTCGGAGACCAGACGGGCGAGGAAGCTGCAATCGACGCGGCGCGACACGTCGTGGCGGGCCGGGATCGAGCAGAAGGCGCGGGTGTCGTCGTTGAAGCCGACCGTGTTGTAGAAGCCGGCGGTCTCCGTGACCATCTCGCGGTAGCGGCGCATGCCCTCGGGGCTGTCGTGGAACCACCAGGCCGGGCCGACGCGCAGCGCCGGGTAATGGCCGGCCAGCGGCGCCAGCTCGCGGGAATAGCTGTCCTCATCCAGGGTGAACAGGATGATGGTCAGGTCGCGCTCGTTGCCGAAGCGGTCGAGCAGCGGCTTCAGCGCCCGCACATACTCGGTGCCGCTCGGGATGTCGGCGCCCTTGTCGCGGCCGAAGCGCTGGAACACCACGTCGTTGTGGTTGCGGAAGCTGCCGGGGTGGATCTGCATGACCAGACCGTCTTCCAGGCTCATCCGCGCCATCTCGGTCAGCATCTGGGCGCGGAACAGCTCGGCTTCCTCGGCCGTCGCGCCGCCGCGGCGGACGATGTCGAACAGCTTCTCGGCCTCGGCGCGGGCCAGGTCGGCGGTCGCCGCCGTCGGGTGGCCGTGGTCGGTCGAGGTGGCGCCGTAGCTCTTGAAATAGAGGCGGCGGTCGGCCAGGGCGGCGAGGTAGCCGTCCCAGGTCGCTGTGTCCTTGCCGGTGATGCGGGCCAGCTCGGCGAGGTTCTCGCGGAAGCCCTCGAATTCCGGATCGACGACCGGGTCGGGACGGAAGGCGGTGATGACCCGGCCCTTCCAGCCGCTCTCGCGGATCGCCTTGTGGTGCACCAGCGGGTCGAGCGGCGATTCGGTGGTCGCCAGCACTTCGAGGTTGAAGCGCTCGAACAGGGCGCGCGGACGGAACTCCGGCTTGCCCAGGCACGCTTCGATCTGGTCGTAGATGCGGTCGGCGCTGGCGGCGCTCAGCCGTTCGGTGACGCCGAACACCGTCTCGAAGGCATGGGTCAGCCACATCGAGGTCGGCGTGCCGCGGAACAGGTGCCAGTTGGAGGCCAGCAGGCGCCAGATGGCGCGCGAATCGGAAGAGGTCTCCCCGCCGTCCTTGCGCGGCACGCCCAGCTGCTCCAGCGGAATTCCCTGGCTGTAGAGCATGCGGAATGCATAATGATCGGGCTTGACGAACAGGCTGGCCGGATCGGGGAACGCCTCATTCTGCGCGAACCAGGACGGATCGGTGTGGCCGTGCGGGCTGACGATCGGCAGGGCGGCGACTTCGCCGTACAGGCGGCGCGCGATGGCACGTTGCGTCGGGTCGCTCGGGAAAAGACGGTCGGGGTGAAGCATCGGAAGCCTCTACGCTGCAAGAGAAGGGCAAAAGCAGGGTGGGGAAAAGGCGGGGTCCGTGCGGGGGACCGTCCCTACCGGCTGGCTGTATAATATTAATATATCAGATCTGATTGCAAGCCCAATCGTTCCCCTGTCGCGGCATCGGCGCCCCGATCGGCTGCGCCCAGTCGCCGCACCCCATCGCCGCACCCCATCGCCGCACCCCGGCCGTTTGGGTTCCCGGCGATGGATTTGACCTTGGCGAAGGGGGACGGGTAGATTGCAGGACATGAGGAACATCGTGCGGGAGGCCGATCGCCGCCCGGTTACACGCCTGCCGGAATGGAGCCATCGGTGAAGAAGGTCGCGACGACAGAGGATGAGGGCGGCCTGGTTTCCGCGACCGTGCGCCGTGCCGCGGCCCCGGCCGCGACGGTGCGCCCGCCGCGCCGCGCCGCGACCGTGGCGTCGCGCATCTACCGCGACCTGCGGGCCGAGATCGTCTCGCTGAAGCGCAAGCCCGGCGACGCCATCGCCGAAAAGCAGATCGCCGAAGCCTACGGCGTCAGCCGCACCCCGGTGCGCGAGGCGGTGCTGAAACTGGCCGACGAGGGGCTGATCGAGATTTTCCCGCAGTCGGGCACCTTCGTCTCGCGCATCCCGCTCGACGCCCTGCCGGAAGCCTTCGCCATCCGCAAGGCGCTGGAGGAGGCGACGGTGCGCTATGCGGCGGCCCGCGCCAGCCGCAGCCAGATCGCCGCGCTGCGCGCCAACCTGGAACTTCAGCGGGAGATGCAGGAAACCGCCAACTACGAAGGCTTCCATCAGGCCGACGAGGCGTTCCACGCGCTGATCGCGGAGATCGCCGGCTATCCCGGCTTCTGGACGCTGATCCAGCAGACCAAGGTGCAGATCGACCGCTACCGCCTGCTGACCCTGCCGGTGCGCGGCCGCATCGCCGAGGTGATCGCCGAGCACACGGCCATCCTCGACGCGGTGGCGGCCAACGATCCCGCGGCGGCCATCAAGGCGCTGGACGACCATCTGGACGATTTGCAGATCTCGATCGCCGACATCCGCCGCGACTATCCGCGCTACTTCACCGCGCCCGGCGATCCGGTCTGAGGGCCGGAGGGCTTACTTGGCGTCCGCCGCGGCGTAGGCCACCGGCTCGCCCAGGAAGTCCTCGCGGATCGGCGTGAAGATGTCGAGCAGCACGCCCGGCTCCAGCGCCACGACGCCATGCAGGATGTTGGACGGCACCATATAGCCGTCGCCGGTGTTCAGGCGCTGCGTCCGGCCGTCGATGGTGACGTCGAAGGACCCCTTCTCCACCACGGCGCACTGGACATGGGGATGGCGATGCTGCGCGCCGATGGCGCCGGCCTCGAACTCCACCCGCACCATCATCATCGTGTCGTTGTAGCCGAGGATCTTGCGGCGCACGCCGTCGCCCAGATCCTGCCACGGGATGTCGCCCGCGGTCACGAACACGTCGGTGGTCATGCTTTGAATTCCTCCCCTGTCGGACGCCGTCCCCGCATCGGGGCGGGGACGGGCCGCGTCATGTCAGCGCGCCAGCCAGCCGCCGTCGACGGGCAGGATGGTGCCATGGATGTAGTCGGCGGCATCCGACGCCAGGAACACCGCCGGACCGCCGATGTCGGACGGCAGGCTCCAGCGCCCGGCCGGGATGCGGCCGAGGATCTCGGCGCTGCGGTTCTCGTCGGCGCGGAGCGCCGCGGTGTTGTTGGTGGCGACATAGCCCGGCGCGATGGCATTCACGTTGATGCCCTTGCCGGCCCATTCGCAGGCCAGAAGCTTGGTGATGCCGGCGACGCCGCTCTTGGAGGCGGTGTAGGACGGCACGCGGATGCCGCCCTGGAAGGACAGCATCGAGGCGATGTTGATGATCTTGCCCTTGCGGCCCTCGGCGATGGCGTAGCGGCCGAAGGCCTGGCAGAGGAAGAACACCGTCTTGAGGTTGAGGTTCATCACCGCGTCCCAGTCGGCTTCGGAGAAGTCGACGGCATCGGCGCGGCGGATCATGCCGGCGTTGTTGACCAGGATGTCCAGCCCGCCGAGCTTGGCGACCGTCTCCTCCACCAGCCCCTGGACCGGGGCGATGGAGGTCAGGTCGGCGTGGATGCCGAGGAACTTGCGGCCGGTCGCCTCGACCAGACCCTTGGTCTCGTCCAGCGACACCACGTCGACGGCGGCGATGTCGGCGCCGGCCTGGGCCAGCGCCAGGGCGATGCCCTGGCCGATGCCGGTGTTGGCGCCGGTGACCAGCGCCACCTTGCCGGTCAGGTCGAACGAAATGGTCATGGTTGGTTTCCGTTCTTATAAGTTGGTTATGTCCGGTGGCGCGTCAGCGCAGACGGTCCATGGCGACGAAGTCCATGTCCGTGAAGTCCTGGTTGTCGCCGCCCATCGCCCAGATGAAGGTGTAGTTGCGGGTGCCGACGCCGGAATGGATCGACCAGGGCGGCGAGATCACCGCCTGCTCGTTGGCGACGACGATGTGGCGGGTCTGCTCCGGCTCGCCCATCATGTGGATGACGCGGGCGTCATCCGGCAGGTCGAAGTAGAAATACACCTCGCAGCGCCGGTCATGGGTGTGGCACGGCATCGTGTTCCACATGTTGTTCGGCTTCAGCACCGTCATGCCCAGCACCAGCTGCGCCGTGCGGACCACGTCCGGGTGGATCATCTGGTAGATGGTGCGCTCGTTCGACTGGGCCGGGTCGCCGAGATGCACGGCCTTGGCCTGGCCGATCGAGATCTTCATCGTCTCGAAGCGGGCATGGGCGGGGGTGCTGTTCAGGTAGAACTTGGCCGGCTCGCGGCGGTCCAGGCTTTCGAAGACGACGTCCTTGCTGCCCATCGCGACATAGAGCGCGTCGCGCGGCGCCAGTTCGTACACCGCCCCGTCGACGGTGACGCGGCCGGCGCCGCCGACATTGACCACGCCCAGCTCGCGCCGGTCGAGGAAGTTGGGCGAGCCGATCTCCTTGGAGGAATCCAGCTTCAGCGGACCGGCGACCGGCATGGCGCCGCCGACGACGAAACGGTCGATGTGGCTGTAGGTGAAGACCGTCTCGTCCGCCTCGAACAGGGTCGGGACCAGGAAATGGTCGCGCAGGGTCTCGGTGTCGAAGCCGCGAACCGCGTCGGGGTGGGATGCGTGCCGGACGGAGATCTTCATGGTGGATGGTCCTTCAACTCTGTGCAGCCGGCGATCCGGCGGGTCTGGCGCCATCATACTAATATACTAGTAAGCCGGGCAAGGGTTAATGATGGCGTCCCGGACATTTCAGGCGGCGGAGAGTGCGACAAAGTCGCCGATGGGAAGAGGGTGGCAGGCGGGACGGCGGGTCGCGTTGCGCTGGGCGCCAGGGTGATATATTAGTGAGGGGTCTTCGTCCGGAGTGCCCGTCCATGACCAGCCCGCAATCCAGCCCGCAGCCCCGCAAGCGCATCGCCCTCGTCGCCCACGACGCCCGCAAGGCGGATCTCATCGCCTGGATCGGCACCAACATCGCGGCGCTGGACGGCCACGCCTACTGGGCGACCGGCACAACCGGCCAGAAGGTGCGCGACGCCCATCCCGGCCTGGACGTGACCCCGCTGAAGAGCGGGCCACTCGGCGGCGACCAGCAGATCGGCGCGATGATCGCGGAGGGACGAATCGACCTGCTGGTCTTCTTCGTCGATCCGATGACCGCCCAGCCGCACGATGTCGACGTGAAGGCGCTGACCCGGCTGGCGACGCTCTACAACATCCCGATGGCCTGCAACGAGGCCACCGCCGACATGATCGTCTCCTCTCCCCATTTCGCCGGCGGCTACACCCCGCGCGCCGCCTGCTTCACCGACTACGAGACGCGCAAGGTGTAAGCGGGCAAGATTCGAACGGATCCTGCCCGTTGTGCCCGCCCGTCCTCATTCCGTGAAATAATGCGGGTAGCTCCGCCGTACGTCGGCGATGCCCAGCTGCAGGTCGGTCAGGTGGTGGCGCAGTTCCCCCACCGCACGGTCGGGGTCGCGGGCGGCGACGGCCTCGACGATGGCGCTATGTTCGCCCAGCGCCTTGTCCATCCGGCCGGCCGCCGGCAGCGTCAGGTGGCGGTAGCGGTCGACCTGCCGCTTCACCTGCTGGGTTACCGCCCAGAAGCCGGGATAGCCGGAGATCTCCGCCAGCAGCGCGTGGAAGGCCTCGTCGGCGTCGTGGAAACCGTCGAAATTGCCGCACTCCTTCATCTCGCGCTGCAATTCCAGATTGGCGCGCAGCCGCGCGACCTGGCTGCCGGTCGCCTGCTCGGCGGCATAGCGCACCGTCGCCTCTTCCAGCGCGCGGCGGATGGCGATGGCTTCCGGCAGGGTGCTCAAGGGGATGCGGGCGACGAAGGTGCCGGACTGCGGGAAGACCTCCACCAAGCCTTCGTCGGCAAGCTTCAGCATCGCCTCGCGCACCGGGGTGCGGCTGACGCCATAGGCATCCGCCACCTCCTTCTCGATCACCGGCTCGCCCGGCTTGCGCCGCAGCGAGACGATGTCGTCGCGCAGATTGCGGTAGATGGTGCCCGACACGGTGGCGCCGCGGTGGGCAGGCCTCGCGGTGGCACTGGCGGGCCGGCGGCGGCGGCGGCGGGCCGGTGCGGCCACGGCCACCATGTTCGAATCGCCCGCATTGGAATCCATGGTCGTCCTGCTCGTATCGTCGGCGGATCATGTCATCGGCATGATGCCGCGGTTACTAATATATCGCTGTGCTTCCGCAGGCGGAAAGCCTTTCGCCACCGGAATTTCATGCCTGCCCCGTGACAGCTTTGGTCGAGTGGTACAGCAGGGTTGCATTGCCCCGGCTGCTTGTTTCACTCTCCACAACCTACCCATTCGTATAGCCACCTTTACGCCGCCCATTGCGAGCCCGGCCCGGCTCCGCCGCCGGGACCGGGCAGACGCGGAGCCGTCCTTTTCATGACCCCAGCATCCTGACTGCAGCATCATGACCGCACCGCCGACCACTCCCTCGCCATCGGAGCGGCTGTTCCGCAAGGCTGCCCTCGACCGGCTGTCCTCGCCGGAGGAGCTGGACCGGCTGGTCGTGCTGACCACGCCGCGGGGCTGGCTGGCCCTGACGGCGCTGCTGGGGTTGCTGGCGCTGGCGCTGGCTTGGGCGGTGGTGGGCAGCATCCCGACGCGGGTGACCGGCTCCGGCCTGCTGGTCGGCAGCGGCGGCCGGGTGTTCGATGCGGTCGCCGGCGCGTCGGGCGCGCTGGTCGCGCCGCTGGTGAAGCCGGGCGACACGGTGACCGTCGGCCAGCTGCTGGCCCGTGTCGACAAGGCGGAGCTCGAACAGGTTCTCGGCCACGCGAAGGCGGTGGTGATGGAACGGGAACAGGATCTGTCCCGCCGCACCGCCCAGCTCGACCGCGAGACCCAGGCCCGCCGCGCCAACTTCGCCGCCCGCCGGGGCGCCCTGCGCCAGGTGGCCGCCGCCGCCGAGACGCGCGTGCAGTTCCTCGACACCATGCTGCGCGGGCAGGAGGACATCGCCAGCCGCGGCTTCACCACCCGTCAGCGGGTGGAGGACACGCGCCAGGAACTGGCCGCCGCCCGCCAGAAGGTCAGCGACGCCAGGAGCCAGCTTCTGCAGATCGACACGGAGGAGCTGGACATGGCCAGCCGGGCCGAGCAGACGCTGACCGAAGGGCGCGACCGCGTCGCCGATGCCCGCCGACGGGTCGACGAGCTGGCCTTGCAGCTGGAGCAGGACAGCCGGATCCTCAGCCCGACCGACGGGCGGGTCACCGAATGGAAGGTGGCCGAAGGCGCCCGTGTCGCCGCCGGCACCCCGGTGGTCAGCATCGAAAGCGGGGCGCGCGGCTTGCAGCTCGTGCTCTACGTCCCGCCGGAACATGGCAAGAAGCTGAAGCCCGGCATGGATGTGCGGATCGCCCCTTCGACGGTGCGCAAGGAGGAATACGGCACGCTGGTCGGCCGGGTCGCCGAAGTGTCGGACTTTCCCTCCACCCCGCAGGGCATGCAGGCGGTGCTGCAGAACGACCGGCTGGTGACGCAGTTCTCGGCCAAGGGCCCTCCCTTCGCCGTGCGCGTCGATCTGGTGCCGGAGGCCGGCACGCCGTCCGGCTACCGCTGGTCGTCCGGCAGCGGTCCGGCGATGACCATCACCAGCGGCACGCTGGCGGAGGGCGAGGTGACGGTGCGCGAGCAGCCGCCGCTGGCCTTCGTCATCCCGGCGCTGCGCAAGGCGACCGGCCTGTGAGCGCAGGGCCGATGAGTGCAGGGCCTGCGAGCGCAAAGCCGCCGGCTCGCCGCCAGTCGAGGGTCCGCACGCCCACCCTGCTGCAGATGGAGGCGGTGGAGTGCGGCGCCGCCTCGCTCGGCATCGTGCTCGCCCATTTCGGCCGCTGGGTGCCGCTGGAGGAGCTGCGCGTCGCCTGCGGGGTGTCGCGCGACGGCAGCAAGGCCAGCAACCTGCTGCGCGCCGCCCGGCGCTACGGCCTGACCGCCAAGGGCTTCAAGAAGGAACCCGATGCGCTGGCCGCCATGCCCTGGCCGCTGATCGTCCACTGGAACTTCAACCATTACCTGGTCTTCGAGGGCTTCAAGGGCGGCCACGCCTATCTGAACGACCCGGTCACCGGCCCGCGCCGCGTCACCCGCGCCGAATTTTCCGAGGCCTTCACCGGCGTGGCCCTGGCCTTCGAAAAGGGACCGGAGTTCGTCGCCGGCGCAAGGCCGCCCGGCTTGGCCGGCATGCTGGGGCGGCAGCTGAAGCGCTCGCGCGCCGCGATGGGATTCGCGCTGGCCGCCAGCTTGGCGCTGGTGCTGCCGGGCATCGCGCTGCCGGCCTTCACCAAGGCCTTCGTCGATGAGGTGATGATCGGCGGACAGCGCGGCTGGCTGGCGCCGCTGCTGCTGGGCATGGGCGCCACGGCGCTGCTGCGGGCGGCGCTGACGGCGTTGCAGCAATCGGCCCTGCTCAAGCTGGAGACCAAATTCGCCATGGTGATGGCCAGCCGCTATGTCTGGCGGCTGCTGCAACTGCCGGTGCCCTTCTTCGGCCAGCGCCATCCCGGCGACATCGCCGGCCGGGTCGCCGCCAACGACCGGGTGGCGCGTCTGCTGTCGGGGGAGATGGCGACCGCGGCGATGAGTTTGCTGACGGTGGCCTTCTTCGGGCTGGTGATGCTGACCTACGACCCGACGCTGGCGGCGGTGACCATCCTGCTGGTGCTGGGCAACGTGCTGTTCCTGCGCGGTGCCTCGCGCGGGAGGGAGGATGCCGGGCGGCGCCTGCTGTCGGAGCAGGCCAAGCTGGGCGCCGTCACCATCGGCAGCATCCAGGCGATCGAAACGCTGAAGTCGGCCGGGCTGGAAGGGCAGGCCTTCGAGCGCTGGGCGGGATATCAGGCGCGGCTGCTGTCGGTGCGCCAGACCTTGGGGGTGCATTCGGCGATGCTGGCGGTGGCGCCGGCCTTCCTCAACGCGCTGGGCACCGCGGCGATCCTGGGGCTGGGGGCCTTGCGGGTGATGGACGGGGCGCTGACCGTCGGCGCGCTGGTGGCGTTCCAGAGCCTGGCTGCCAGCTTCTCCGCCCCGGTCGCCAAGCTGGTCGGCATGGGCGGGACCCTGCAGCGGGTGAAGGCCGACCTGCAAAGGCTGAATGACACGCTGGACCATGCGCCCGACCCGCAATCCGGCCTTGCCGGCGCGCGCGCCGGGATCGCGGGGGAGCCGGCGCGGCTGAGCGGGGCGGTGGAGCTGGTGGACGTCTCCTTCGGCTACAGCGTGCTCGACCCGCCGCTGATCGACGGGCTGTCGCTGTCGCTGTCGCCCGGCATGCGGGTGGCGCTGGTCGGCGGATCGGGCAGCGGGAAATCCACCGTCGGCCGGCTGATCTGCGGTCTCGTCCAGCCCTGGTCGGGGCAAATCCTCTTCGACGGCCGGGCGCCGTCCGACATTCCGGTGGAGCTGCGCGCCGCCTCCATCGCCTATGTCGACCAGGATGTCTTCCTGTTCGACGGGTCGGTGCGCGACAACCTGACCCTGTGGGACCGCACGGTGCCGGAGGCGGCGCTGACCCAGGCGCTGGAGGATGCCGCCATCCTGGGCGAGGTCGCCGGTCGCCGGGGCCAGCTCGATGCGCCGGTCGCCGAAGGCGGGGTGAATTTCAGCGGCGGCCAGCGCCAGCGGCTGGAGATCGCCCGTGCTCTGTCCGGCAACCCGTCGATCCTGGTGCTGGACGAGGCAACGGCGGCGCTGGACGTCGCGACGGAAAAACTGATCGACGACAATCTGCGGCGGCGCGGCTGTACCTGCATCATCATCGCCCACCGGCTGAGCACGATCCGCGACTGCGACGAGATCATCGTGCTGAGCCAGGGCCGGGTGGTGGAGCGCGGCAGCCACGAGGATCTTCTGGCGCGCGGCGGCGAGTACGCCTCGCTGATCGCGGCAGGGTGAGGTGATGGACGTTCTGGACGGCCCCGCGATCCGGCAGGCGCCCCTCCTGGTGGAGGGCGGCAACCACCGGCCGCTGACGCTGGACGATCCGCGGCTCGGCTGGCGGGTCGAGGACGGCTATGTCGACCTGTTCCACCTCGCGGCGGGCAGCGGCCGGCGCCGCCACCTGTTCCGGGCGGAAAGCGGGGCGCTGCTGTTCGGGGTGGGCAGGCCCGACGGTTCGACGCTGGTGGCGGTCGGGTCCATCGGCTCGCGGCTGCGCGGGGTGGCGCGGGAGGAGCTGGCCGGGGAGGAGGATTTCCTGCCCCATGCCGAGGCCTGGCTCCTGCGCCTGACCGATGCCGCGACCGGCGGCGAGGCGGTCTGGCCCGACCGGGTGGCGGAACCGGGCGAGCGGTCGCTCGGCCCCGGCGACCGGCTCCATGCCGACCCGCGCCGCCCGCTGTGGCTGGCGGTGACGGAGGGCGAGGCGGCATGGCTGGGCGGTCCGGCGACCGGGGCCGGCGAGCCGCCTCTGCCGATGGCCGACCGTGCCTGGATCGAGACCGCCGGCGGTGCCGCTTTGGCGGTCACCGAGGTCTGGCCCGACGCGGGCACGCTGTGGCCGGCTCTCGACCGCTTTCATGCGCGGGCACTCGACCGCATCGGCACCCGTATCGTCGCCCAGGCGGAAGGCGAGGCGAGGCGCGCCGCGCGCAGCCGGGACTCGGCACGGGACTCACTGGCCCAGGCGCTGGGCGGCCTGTCCGACCTCGTCGGCGGGCGGGCATCCACGGTCGCCGCAACCGCCGCGGCTCCCGCGGCGGACCCGCTTTCCGCCGCCCTGGCTGCCGTGATGGCGCATATGGGTCTGGAAGAACCGCCGCCCCGCATCGATGCCGCCGGAAAGCAGGCTGCGGAACTGTTGGCCCCGATGCTGGCCGCGGCCCGGCTGCGCGGGCGCAAGGTGGTGCTGCGCGACGGGTGGTGGCGCAGCGAAGGGGCGGCGATGCTCGGCTGGCTGGAGGAAGGCCGGGTGCCCGTGGCGTTGCTGCCCACCGCAACCGGCTTCGAGCTGCTGGACGCCACGGGGCGGCACCGGGTGACGCAGGGCGTGGCCGACGGCATGGCGGCGGAGGCGCTTCACCTCTACCGGCCGCTGCCGGCCCGGGCGCTGGATACGGCGGAGGCGATCCGCTTTCCCCTGCGCGGCCTGGGCGGCGACGGGCTGCGGCTGGGAGCGTGCGGACTGGCGGCGGCGGTGCTGGGGCTCTTGGTACCGATCGCCACCGGCTTCCTGTTCGACAGCGCCATCCCGCGCGCTGATACCGGGCAGCTCGTCTTCATCATCGCCGGGCTGGCCGCCGCCGCCATCGGCGGGGCGATGTTCGACCTCGTCAAGGTGATGGCGGTACTGCGGCTGGAAAGCCGGATCGACGGGGTGATGCAGGCGGCCTTCATCGACCGGCTGCTGGCATTGCCGGTCGGCTTCTTCCGCCGCTTCACCGCCGGCGACCTCGCCGACCGGGCGCTGGGATTGCAGACCGTGCGCGAGATCCTGGCCGCCAGCACGGTGACCGGCCTGCTGGGCGCCCTGTTCGGTTCGGTCAGCCTGGGGTTGCTGGCGGTCTATGACTGGCGCCTCGCCCTGGTCGCGACGGGGCTGTCGCTGCTGTCGGCACTGGTGACCGGGGCTCTCTCCTACGGCCAGCTGCGGCACGAGCGCGAGCACATCCGCCGCCAGGGTCGGCTGGACGGGCTGGTCCTGCAGCTGATCGTCGGCATCGGCAAGCTGCGCGTCGCCGGGGCGGAGCCGCGGGCGATGGCGGAATGGGCGCGCGGCTTCTCGGCACAGAAGTCCCGCGCGGTGGCCGCCCAGTGCTACGGCAACGCGCTGGAGACCTTCCACGCCGCCTTCCCGACGCTGGCGACCATCGCGGTGTTCCTGGCGGTGGCGCTGCTGATGGAATCGGATGCCAAGCAGCAGGCGCTCCAGGCCCTGGCGGCGACGCCGGGGCAGGAGGCGCCGGCCGCCTTCTCCACCGGCAGCTTCCTGGCCTTCATCACCGCCTTCGGGCAGTTGCTGGCGGCGCTGACCGAAATGGCGCATGCTCTGACCAGGAGCCTGACCGTCCTGCCGCTGCTGGAGCGCGCCCGTCCGATCCTGGACACCGCACCGGAGGTGCCGGCCGGCCGCGATGCGCCGGGCGCGTTGCAGGGCGGCATCACCTTGAGCCGCGTCGGCTTCCGCTATGCTCCCGACGCGCCGCCGGTCCTGCACGACCTCAGCCTGTCGATCGCGCCGGGGGAGTTCGTCGCCATCGTCGGGGCGTCGGGCAGCGGCAAATCCACGGTGATGCGCCTGCTGCTGGGCTTCGAGCGGCCGGAGCAGGGCGAGCTGTTCTTCGACGGCCGCGCCGCCGAACGGCTCGACCTCGCCGCGGTGCGCCGGCAGATCGGCGTGGTGCTGCAGAACGGCCGCATCACCTCGGGCAGCCTGTTCCAGAACATCGTCGGCACCGCGCCGCTCGGCCTGGACGACGCCTGGCATGCGGCGCGGCTGGTCGGGCTGGACCAGGACATCGAACAGATGCCGATGGGCATGCACACCGTGCTGATGGACGGCGGCGGCACCCTGTCGGGCGGCCAGCGCCAGCGGCTGATGATCGCCCGCGCCCTGGTCCACCGCCCGCGCGTGCTGCTGCTGGACGAGGCGACCAGCGCGCTCGACAATCGCACCCAGGCGGTGGTGACGGCCTCGCTCGCCAAGCTCAGCGTCACCCGGGTGGTGATCGCCCACCGGCTCAGCACCATCCGCGACGTCGACCGCATCCTGGTGCTGGAGGGCGGACGGCTGGTGCAGGCGGGCCGCTATGAGGAGCTGATGGCGGTGGACGGCCCGTTCCGCACGCTGGCCAGCCGGCAATTGCTTTAGGGTCTCGAAGGGAAAGCCATGCGCAAGGTTCTGTATATCCTGGGCAATCTCAGCGACGAGGACGTCGAATGGATGGCCCGCGCCGGCCGGCGGCTCGATCTGGCCGGCGGGCAGGTGCTGGTGCGCCAGGGGGAGGCTTCGGATTCGCTCTACATCGTGTTGGAGGGCCATGCCACCGTCGAGGTCGCCGGGGTCGGCACCGTCGCGCGGCTGGGCAGCGGCGAGGTGATCGGCGAGGTGTCCTTCGTCGACTCGGCGCCGCCCTCGGCCACCGTGTCGGCGGACGGGCGCTGCATCGTGCTGGCGCTGGCCAAGCGGGAGATCGAGGCACGGCTGCGCAGCGACGGCGGCTTCGCCGGGCGCTTCTACAAGGCGCTGGCGATCTTCCTGGCCGACCGCCTGCGCGGAACGGTCGATCGGCTGAAATTCGGCAAGGGCCAGGCGATGGACGCCGGCCGGATCATGGAGGACGAACTGGACGAGGGGCTGCTCGACCAGGTCTCGCTGGCCGGCGCGCGGTTCGAGCGGATGCTGCGGACGTTGATGGCGGCGCGGGGGTAGGAGAGGGGCGCCGAAGCGCCCCCTCCCGCAAGCCGATCCCTTACGGCTTGGCCCTTACAGCTTCGCCGCCGCGTCGAACACCGCGTGGCTGTAGGCGCCTTCCGGCTTCTTGGAGATCACCGGCGCCGAGGCGCCCGACATCAGGATGCCGACGGTGCGGTCGAAATCGGCCGGGTCGAGATAGCCGGTACCCTTGGCACCGCCCTCGATCAGCTTGGCGACCTCCTGCATCATGGTGGTCTGGTGCTCTTCGGTCTGGGCGCCGGTGGTGTCGTTCTCCAGCACGATCTTCACCGCCTCGGCCTGATTCTTGGCGGCATAGTCCCAGCCCTTAGCCGAGGCCTTCACGAACTTCGCCAGCTTCTCGACGATCTTCGGATCGGACAGAGCCTTCTCCGTGGCGTAGAGGCCGTCCTCCAGCGTGGCGACGCCCTGGTCCTGGTACTTGAAGACGGTCAGCTCGTCGGCCTTCATGCCGGCCTCGATCAGCTGCCAATATTCGTTGTAGGTCATGGTGGAGATGCAGGCCGCCTGTTTCTGCAGGAGCGGATCGACGTTGAAGCCCTGCTTCAGCACCTTGACGTCCGGGCTGGAACCGGAGGTGGAATAGCCCAGCTTGCTCATCCAGGACAGGAAGGGATATTCGTTGCCGGAGAACCAGACGCCCAGCGTCTTGCCCTTGAAGTCCTTCGGATCCTTGACGTTGGCGTCCTTGCGGCAGGTCAGCATCATGCCCGACTTCTGGAACATCTGGGCGATGTTGACCAGCGGCACGCCCTTCTCGCGGCTGGCCAGCGCCGACGGCATCCAGTCGACGATCACGTCGGCACCGCCGGCGGCGATGATCTGGGTCGGGTTGATGTCGGGGCCACCGGCCTTGATGGTGACGTCCAGCCCGGCGTCCTTGTAGAAGCCCTTGGCCGCCGCGACGTAATAGCCGGCGAACTGGGCCTGGGTGACCCATTTCAGCTGGAGCGTCAGCGGATCGGCTGCTGCTGCCGGCGCACCCCAGCCGGCGAGGCCGGTGAGCGCGGTGGCGGCGAGCAGGACGGCGGAGGCTAGGGTCTTCATCGCGTTCGATCCTCTTCTGGCTGGGGTTTGTTTTGGCTTGAAGGACTGGAAGGCGGTCAGCGTTTGCGCAAAGACGGGTGCCAGGCGGTGATATGCCGCTCGGCGACGATGGCCCCGATCAGGGCCAAGGTTGAGTCGATCTTCAGTCCGTTCAACAAAAAGGGCAAGGCGCAGGGAAGCCGCAGAACCTCGCGTCGTCGTCCATTAGGGAGGACGGGAGCAAGAAGCGAGCCAGACGGGGCAAGGATGGGGTGCTCGGTGGGCAGGAGGTTGGTCTTGCGGAGGGAAAACCTGTCTTTCGGGACAGGAACTGACGGGATGGACAGCGTGGCGGCGGGGCACTGTACCGGCAGGCGCACAATTTTCGGGCCGACGCTGTCCCGTTGGTGATTTTTCGGGCAGGGGGACATACCCTCTCCCGCCCCGAGAGTGGCTATTCACGCCGCCCTTGCCAGTCCTGCCCCGTCCCAGCTAACTGTTCGGACCGCCGACAGACCACCGGATGCCATGTTCGACAGCTTCCTGCTCGCCTTCACGGCGCTCTTCTCCATCGTCAATCCTCTGGCGATGGCGTTGATCTTCAGTCAGGTGACCGCGGACAGCAGTCCGCGCGACCGGGCGAAGCTGGCCGGGCTGGTCAGCCTCTATTCGGCCATCGTCATGCTGACGGCGCTGTGGGCCGGCGCCTATGTGCTGAACTTCTTCGGCGTGTCGATGGCGGCGCTGCGGATCGCCGGCGGCTTCGTGGTGGCGGAGCGCGCTTGGGCGCTGCTGACCGCACCGGAACGGCACGAGGCGCGCAAGCAGGAGCAGGCCGCTCCGACCAGCGACAACGACCGGCTGGCGGAATCGGCCTTCTTCCCGATGACGATCCCCTTCACCACCGGGCCGGGCACCATCTCGGTCGCCATTGCACTGGGATCCACCCGGCCGACGCGCGGGGCCGGCGGGCTGATGGAGTTCTTCATCGGCATGTCGGGGGCGGCGCTGGCGATCGCCGCGCTGATCTGGCTGTCCTACCGCTCCGCCGACCGCATCGTCGCCTTCCTGGGGCCGACGCGGGTGCGGGTGCTGACCCGGCTGTTCGCCTTCCTGCTGTTCTGCGTCGGCGTCCAGATCCTGCTGACCGGTGTGCTGGACGCCTTCCCGTTGCTGTCGCAGAAGGGCTGAGCTCAGCTTTTCGGGCGCAGGTCCTGCACCCGCTTGGCCTTGCCGATGGAGCGGGCGATGCCGCCGGGCTCGGCGACCTCGACGCGGGTGCTGATGCCGATCAGCGACTTGATCGAGTGCTGCAGGTGCCGGGCATGGCCGTCCCACTCCGACGGGTGGATGTCGTCGTGCATCTCGACCCGGACGGCGAGGTTGTCCATATGGCCGTCGCGGCTCACCACCAGCTCGTAATGCGGGGCGAGAGCGGGGATCTTGCAGATCAGCTCCTCGATCTGGGTCGGGAAGACGTTGACGCCACGGATGATGAGCATGTCGTCGGAGCGGCCGGTGATCTTGTCCATCCGCCGCATGCCGCGCGCCGTCGGCGGCAGCAGCCGGGTCAGGTCGCGGGTGCGGTAGCGGATGACCGGCATGCCCTGCTTGGTCAGGGTGGTGAAGACCAGTTCGCCATAGGAGCCGTCGGGCAGCACCTCGCCTGACTCGGGGTCGATGATCTCGGGATAGAAATGGTCCTCCCAGACCACCGGGCCGTCCTTGGTCTCGACGCATTCCGACGCCACGCCCGGCCCCATCACCTCCGACAGGCCGTAGATGTCCACCGCGTGGATGTTGAAGGTGCGCTCGATCTCCTCGCGCAGCGCCCCGGTCCAGGGCTCGGCGCCGAAGATGCCGACGCGCAGGCTCGTGCTGCGCGGGTCGATGCCCTGGCGGCGCATCTCGTCGGCGATGTTCAGCATGTAGGACGGCGTGACCATGATGATGGTGGGCTTGAAGTCCTGGATCAGTTGGACCTGTTTCTCGGTCTGGCCGCCCGACATCGGCACCACGGCGCAGCCCAGCCGCTCCGCCCCGTAATGGGCGCCGAGGCCGCCGGTGAACAGGCCGTAGCCATAGGCGATGTGCACGATGTCGCTGCGGGTGCCGCCGGCCGCCCGGATGGAGCGGGCGACCACCTCCGACCACACGTCGATGTCGCCCTTGGTGTAGCCGACCACCGTTGGCCGCCCGGTGGTGCCGCTGGAGGCGTGGACGCGGACGATGTCCTCCATCGGCACGGCGAACATGCCGTAGGGATATGCCTTGCGCAGATCGTCCTTCACGGTGAAGGGAAACAGCGCCAGATCCTTCAACTCCTTGAAGTCGTCGGGATGGACGCCCTTCGCCTCGCACTTGGCACGGAAGGACTCGACGTTGGCGTATGAATGGCGGAGCGACCATGCCAGCCGCTCCGTCTGCATGCCCACGATCTCGTCGCGGCTGGCGAACTCGTAGCGGTCCATGCCGGGCTTGGTCTGGTTCGCGCCGGTGTCGGTCATGATGGACATGGTGCGCTTCTCCCCTTCGTGCTGATCCCCGGCGCTTGGCGGCCAGTGTTGCCTTTATCCGTTGGCCCTATCCGTTTAGACCCGCTCCACCATCATGGCGATGCCCTGGCCGACGCCGATGCACATGGTGCAGAGCGCGCGGGTCGCCTTGCGATCCTCCAGCTCCATCACCGCGCTGGCGACCAGACGGGTGCCGCTGGCGCCCAGCGGGTGGCCGAGCGCGATGGCGCCGCCGTTGGGGTTCACATGCTCGGCATCGTCGGGCAGGCCGAGCATGCGCAGCACGGCGAGACCTTGCGCCGCGAAGGCTTCGTTCAGCTCGATGACGTCGACGTCGGCAATGGTCAGGCCGAGGCGGGCCAGCAGCTTCCGCGTCGCCGGCGCCGGGCCGATGCCCATCACGCGCGGGGGGACGCCGGCCACGGCGGTGCCGAGGACGCGGGCTCGCGGGGTTAGGCCGTAGCGCTTCACGGCGTCCTCCGACGCCACGATCATCGCGGCGCCGCCGTCGTTGACACCCGACGCATTGCCGGCGGTGACGCTGCCGCCGTCCTTGCGGAACGGGGTGGAGAGCTTGGCCAGTGCCTCCAGCGTGGTGTCGGGGCGCAGATGCTCGTCGGCGGCGATCACCGTCGGCTCGCCCTTGCGGCGGGGGATGGAAACCGGGACGATCTCGCGGGCCAGACGCCCTGATTCCTGGGCGCGGCCGGCGCGCTGCTGGCTGCGGACGGCGAAGGCGTCCTGGTCGGCGCGGGAGACGGCGTAGTCGGCGGCGACGTTCTCCGCCGTCTCCGGCATGCTGTCGATGCCGAACGCCGCCTTCATCAACGGATTGACGAAGCGCCAGCCGATGGTGGTGTCGAAGATTTCGGCCTGACGGGAGAAGGCGCTGTCGGACTTGCCCATGACGAAGGGCGCGCGGGTCATGCTTTCGACGCCGCCGGCGACGATCAGCTCGGCTTCGCCCGCCTTGATGGCGCGGGCGGCCATGCCGATGCTGTCCATCCCGGAGCCGCAGAGGCGGTTGACCGTGGTGCCCGGCACGGTTTCGGGAAGACCGGCCAGCAGCGCCGCCATGCGGGCGACGTTGCGGTTGTCCTCGCCGGCCTGGTTGGCGCAGCCGAGGATCACGTCGTCGACGGCGGACCATTCGACGCCGGGGTTGCGTTCCATCAGGGCCTTCAGCGGCACCGCGGCGAGATCGTCCGGGCGCACCGGGGCCAGCCCGCCGCCGTAACGGCCGAAGGGGGTGCGGACGGCGTCGCAGAGGAAGGCTTCACGCATGGGAGGCTCCGGGAACGGGGATCACGCTGCCGGCGAGACGCGCCGACTGGCCGCGGAACAGGCCGACCACCGTGCCGTCCTGGTTGGTGACGGTGACGTCGTAGACGCCGGAGCGGCCGCGCTTGTGCACCTCGCGGCATTCGGCGGTCAGCAGGTCGCCCAGCTTGGCCGGAGCCGGGAAGGTGATGGAGCAGCCCGCCGCCACCGTCACCTCGTTCGCCGCGTTGCAGGCGTAGGCGAAGGCGGTGTCGGCCAGGGTGAAAGTCATGCCGCCATGGCCGATGTCGTGGCCGTTCACCATGTCCTTGCGCACGGTCATCGCCATGCGCGCATAGCCAGGGGCGATCTCCAGCAGTTCGATGCCGTGGGCCTGGGCGCAATGGTCGCGCTCGTACATGCCGCGGCCGACCGCTTCGGCGAGGGATTGGGGATCTTGGAGATCGGTGCTCATTGGAGCGGCTCCTTACCCCCTCTCCCCCCCGGGGAGAGGGTTGGGGTGAGGGGGATGCGCGGCGTGAAGTCGGTGGTGGCGCCGGGGTTTCTGCCGCTTGCGGAGCCAAGCGGCGCGACCCCCTCACCCTGACCCTCTCCCCGGGGGGGAGAGGGGATTTCGAGATGGGGGATGCGGGATGCGGCGATCCTCCGGCGCAGCAGGGCCGAGGCGCGGTAGCGGTCCTCGCCGTAGGTGCGGGCCAGCGCGTCGAGCACGGCCAGCACATGGGGCAGCCCGATGCGGTCGGCCCAGGCTAGCGGACCCAACGGGTAGTTCACGCCCTTGGTCATCGCGAGGTCGATGTCGGCGGCGCTGGCGACGCCCTGCATCGCCGCATCGGCCGCCTCGCTGGCGAGCATGGCGACGGTGCGCATCACCACCAGACCGGGGGCGTCGTCGATCACCGACACCGCCTTGCCCAGCGCCTGGAACAGTCCGGCGGCGACGGCAACCGCCTCTGACGGCGTGCCGTCGGCGGGGGCCAGCGCGATGCGGGTCGCCTTGGCGTAGTCCAGCGCGAGGTCGACCAGCACCAGCGGGGCGATGCCGTCCTCCGCCGCTCGCGCGGTGGCGGTGCGACCGTCGGTCAGGGCCAGGGTAATGCCATCGGCGACGAGCAGGCCGGGACCGGCGGTTTCTTCCACCGCGATGCCGGCCTCGCGCAGAAGCCCGACCAGCGCCGCAGCGGGGCCGAGGTCGCCCCGCACGACCACCCGCCGCGGTCGGGGGGCCGGCTCGGCGTTGCGCGGCACCGGCTTGGCGGCGCCGGGGCTATGGTCGTAGAAGCCGAGGCCGGTCTTGCGGCCGAGACGGCCGGCCTCGACCAGTTCCTGCTGGATCAGCGAGGGCTGGAAGCGCGGGTCGCCGAAATAGGCGGCGTGGACCGAGCGGGTGACGGCGAAGTTCACGTCATGGCCGATCAGGTCCATCAGCTCGAACGGCCCCATGCGGAAGCCGCCGGCCTCGCGCACCACCGCATCGATGGTGGCGGGATCGGCTGCCTGTTCCTGCACCAGCCGCAGCCCTTCGGCGTAGAAGGGGCGGGCGACGCGGTTGACGATGAAGCCGGGAGTGGAGCGGCAGCGCACCGGGCTCTTGCCCCAGGCCTTGGCCGTGTCGAACAGCGTGTCCAGAACCGCCGCATCGGTGGCCAGCCCGCTGACGATCTCCACCAGCGCCATCAGCGGCGCCGGGTTGAAGAAATGCAGTCCGGCCAGCCGTTCCGGCCGCCGCACCCCGGCACCGATGGCGGTGACCGACAGCGACGAGGTGTTGGTGGCGAGGATGGCGTCGGGACCGACGATGCCCACAAGCTCGGCGAACAGGCGGCGCTTGACGTCGGGATCCTCGACGATGGCCTCCACTACCAGACCGGCGGGGGCGAGGTCGGACAGGCCGTCCACGGCCCGCAGCCGGCCGACGGTGGCATCGCGTTCCGCCGCCGTGCGCTTGCCCTTCTCGACCAGCGCGGTCAGGGCTTTGGCGATGGAGTCGACGGCGGCCTGCGCGGCTCCGGGGCGGGTGTCGACCAGCAGCACCGGGTGGCCGGCCTGGGCCGCGACTTGGGCGATGCCCTGGCCCATCGCGCCGGCCCCGACCACTGCGACGGTGACGGACGGATCGAGTGCCGCCATCACCGCCCCTCGAATTTCGGCGCGCGCTTCTCGACGAAGGCCGACACGCCTTCGCGATAGTCGTGCGAGTGGCCGGCCTCGCGCTGGAGGTCGCGCTCCAGGTCGAGCTGGGTGTCGAGGTCGTTGGCGGAGGAGGCGTTGAGCGCCTGCTTGATCAACGCCAGACCACGCGTCGGCTGGGTGGCGAGGTGGCGGGCGAGCGCACCGGCTTCCGCCATCAGCCTGTCGTCGTCGACCGCCTTCCAGATCATGCCCCAGGCTTCGGCCTGCTCGGCCGGGACCTTGTCGCCCAGCATGGCGAGGCCCATGGCGCGGGCATGGCCGACCAGACGCGGCAGGGTCCAGGTGCCGCCGCTGTCGGGGATCAGCCCGATCTTGCAGAAGGCCTGGATGAAGCTGGCCGAGCGCGCCGCCAGCACGATGTCGCAGGCCAGCGCGATGTTGGCGCCCGCCCCGGCGGCGACGCCGTTGACCGCGCAGACCACCGGCATCGCCAGGCTGCGCAAGGACCGGATCAGCGGGTTGTAGTTGCTCTCGATCGACACGCCGAGGTCGGGGCCCTGGGCACCGGGGGCGACGGCGCGGTCGGACAAATCCTGCCCGGCGCAGAAGCCGCGCCCGGCGCCGGTCAACAGCAGGCAGCGCACCGATTTGTCGTCGCGCACCTCGGCGATGGCCTCGCGCAGCTCCTCATGCATCGCCGCGGTGAAGCTGTTCAGCCGGTCCGGCCGGTTCAGCGTGATGGTGGCGACGCCGTCGGCGATGTCGAGGAGGATGGTCTTATCGGCACTCTCCATGGTCCCGCTCATTGCGCGGCCTCCAGCACCGGAACGCGGCTCTGCACCACGCGGAAGCGGTTGGCGACGAAGGCGAGGTCGCACAGCGCGGCGTTAGCCGCCGGGTTGGCGCCGGTGCCGTGGAAGTCGCTGAAGGCCGCCGACTGGTTGATGAAGACGCCGCCGGTCAAATTGACCGACAGGGCGACGCCGGCCTCGACGAACAGGTCGGTCGCCTGCTCGATCAGCTGCGCATCGGTGCTGTAGAGGCCGGCGGTCAGCGCCCCCTTGGTCCGGGTCAGGCGGGCGGCGCGCTCCAGGCTGTCGGCGGTGCCGTCGGTCTTGACGATGATGGTGATCGGGCCGAACAACTCATGGCCGTATTTGTCCTCGTCGGCCGCATCCATGGTCAGGATGAGGGGCGTGCGGATGCGGGCGTTGGGGAATTTCGGATGGGCGATGGCGCGCGACGGCAGCACGACGGTGCCGAGCTTGGCGGCTTCGTCGATGCGGGCGAGCGTGGCGTCGGATTGGATGGCGCCCAGCACCTCGACCGCGCGGTCCGGGTCGGACAGGAACTTGTCGACGCCGCCGGCCAGCGCCGAGACGACCTGATCGAAGCTCATGCGCTCCGGCCCGGCCTGGATGCCGTCCTTGGGCACGAAGATGACCTGGGTCGTCGTGCACATCTGGCCGGAATAGAGGCTGAGGGTGAAGGCGAGGTTGCGCACCATGCCCTTGGGGTCGTCGGTGCCGTCGATCACCACGCTGTTGACGCCGGCCTTCTCGGTATAGACCTGGGCCTGGCGGGCGTTCTGCTCCAGCCAGTCGCCGAAACCGGTGGAGCCGGTGTAGTCGATCACCGCCACCTCGGGCCGCAGCGCCAGATCCTTGGCGATGGTGTCGCCGATGGCCAGCGTGACGAGGTTGGGATCGAGCCCGCACTCCGCCACCACCTCGCGCGCGATCCGCACGGTGATGGCGAGCGGCAGGATGGCGGTCGGGCCGGGCTTGACGATCACCGCATTGCCGGTGACGAGGCTGGCGAACAGGCCGGGATAGCCGTTCCAGGTCGGGAAGGTGGCGCAGCCGATGACCAACCCGACGCCGCGGCCGACCACTTCGAAACGCTTGTCCATCACCAGCGGCGGGTTCTTGCCCTGCGGCTTTTCCCAACGGGCGGCCGGCGCCTGGTCGGTCATCGCCTTCCAGCCATAGGCCACCGCCTCCAGCCCGCGGTCCTGGGCGTGCGGGGCGCCGGCCTGGAAGGCCATCATGAAGGCCTGACCGGTGGTGTGCATCACCGCGTTGGCGATCTCGAAGGACCGCGCATTCAGCCTTTTCAGGATTTCCAGGCAGACGCCGGCCCGGCCGTTCGGCCCCGCCTTGCGCCAGCCCGGCATCGCCGTCTTGGCCGCCGTCACCAGCGTCTCGATGTCCGACACCGGATAGGTGATGCCGAGGTCGAAGCCGAAGGGCGAGCGCTCGCCCCCCGCCGTTCCGCTGACGCCCGGCTGGCCCAGGTCGAAGGGCTTGTCGCGGTAGGCCGCGAAGGCCGCTTCGCCATCGGTCGCCGCCGTCTCGCCATAGGCACGCGGGCTCGGCATTTCGGGGAAGGCCGACCAATAGGCGCGGCTGCGGCAGGCCTCGACGGCCTTCTGCAGCGTCGCCTCGTGCGTCTCGAACAGCGCTTGCGGGGTGGTGGTCATGGCGGGGCGTTTCCTTGTTCTCGTTGGCTGGGCGGCGTTGGCTGGGCGGTGTCCAATCAGGCGGCGTCGAAGTCGATGACGACCCGCTCGGTCAGCGGGCGCGACTGGCAGGTCAGGACATAGCCGGCCTCGACCTCCCACGGTTCCAGGGAGTAGTTCTCGGCCATCTCGACCTTGCCTTCGCGCACCCTGGCGCGGCAGGTGCAGCAGACACCGGACTTGCAGGAATAGGGCAGGTCGGCGCCATGCCGGTGGGCGGCTTCGAGGATGCTCTCGCCGTCGTAGGGCAGGGTGAATTCCTTGCGCTTGCCGTCCTGAAGGATGGCGATGGTGGCGGCATCGGTCGGCGTATCGACGGCCACCTTCTTCACGGCCGGGCGTGCCGGGGTCGTGGTGCCGAACAGCTCGACATGGATGTTGGCGGCCGGTGTGCCGCAGGCGGCCAGCGCGTCGCGCACCTCCTCCACCATCGGCTGGGGACCGCAGAGGAAGGCGGCGTCGATGTCTTCAGCCTTCAAGGGACCGGCGCACAGTTCCCGCACCAGGGCGGCGCCGATGCGGCCGCCCAGCAGCCCGGCCTCTTCCGGCTCGCGGCTCAGCACATGGTGGATGACCAGCCGGCCGATGTAGCGGTTCTTCAGATCCTCCAGCTCTTCCCGGAAGATGATGGAGGAGACGGTGCGGTTGCCGTAGACCAGGACGAAGCGGCTCTTCGGTTCCTGCGCCAGCACGGTCTTCAGGATCGACATCACCGGGGTGATGCCGCTGCCAGCGGCGAAGGCGACGTAGGTGCGGACTGCCGCCGGGTCGATCGGGGTGTGGAAGCGCCCCATCGGCGTCATCACCTCCAGCACCGCGCCCGGCGCCAGCGACTGGTTGGCGTGGGTGGAGAACAGGCCGCCGTCGACACGCTTCACCGCGACGCGCAGTTCGCCCTCGTCCATGCCGGAACAGATGGAGTAGGAGCGCCGCACCTCCTCGTCGCCGATGCGGGTCTTGAGGGTCAGGTACTGGCCCTGGACGAAGCGGAAGCGGTCGGCGAGATCGGCCGGCACGTCGAAGGCGATCGACACGGTGTCCGCGGTCTCCCGGCGGCACTCGCGGATGGTCAGCGGGTGGAAGCTGGGGCTGGTCATGGGGTGGTCCTCGGTCGGGCCGGGTGAGTGGTCGCGGCGATTGCCCCCACCCCGACCCTCCCCCGCTGGGCGGGGGAGGGGGCCAGGAGCTTTGCGGGAGTGCGGCGGAGTTCCCTCCCCTGCGAAGCGGGGGAGGGTTAGGGTGGGGGCATCGCGGCCGGCGCTTCCACTCAATGGCATTTGAACACGTCGAACGGTTCGAGGCAGGCGTTGCAGGCGTGCAGCGCCTTGCAGGCGGTGGAGCCGAAGCGGCTGATCTGGCGGGTGTCTTCCGAGCCGCAGCGCGGGCAGGCGATCCCCTCGTCCGGCGCGGTCAGGGCGCGCTTGCCGGAGTGCGGCGGCGGGACGATGCCGACCTCGGCCAGCTTTTCCCGGCCGGTGTCGCTGATCCAGTCGGTGGTCCAGGGCGGGGCGATCACCACCGACACCCGGGCGTCGAGGCGCGCGCGGGCCAGCGCGGTTTCCGCCTCCAGCACGATCACGCCGGTCGCCGGGCAGCCGGAATAGGTCGGCGTCAGCGCCACCGACAGCCGGCCTTCCGCATCGGCCGAGACGGCGCGGACGATGCCGAGGTCGACGATGCTCAGCACCGGGATCTCCGGATCCATCACCCCGGCCAGCGCGTCCCAGGCGGCTTTCACGCCCGCGTCGGCACCCGGTTCCGGTCCCCAGCAGCCCGCTGCATCCGGCATGACGGCCTCACCAGTTCGCGTCGGGATAGGCGCGCGGCAGGAACTGCATCTCGGCCAGCAGATAGCCCAGATGTTCGCTGTGCTCGCCGCGGCGGCCGCCCTTCTGCATCCAGCCGTCGGCCGGGCGGTCGAGGGTGGCCTCTCCCAGCACCGCTTCGACGCGGGCGGTCCAGGCGGCCTTCAACTCGGCCGGGTCGGGGAGGATGCCGGCGGCGACCAGCGCCTGTTCGGCCTCGTCGCGCTCGAACATCTCGCCGGTGTAGGGCCAGAGCCGGCCCAGCGCATCGGCGACCTTGGCATGGCTGATTTCGGTGCCGTCGCCGAGCCGCACCAGCCAGTCGCCGCTGTGGCGGACATGGTAGCGCACCTCCTTCACCGCCTTGGCAGCGATGCCGGCGAGCGTCTCGTCCGTCGACGCGCAGAGCCGCCCGTACAGCTCCACCGCCCAGGCATCGTGCAGGAACTGGCGGACGATGGTGTGGCCGAAATCGCGGTTGGGCTGCTCGACCAGCAGGTGGTTGCGGTAGTCGAAAACGTCGCGGCGGTAGGCGAGGCGGTCCTCGTCGCGGCCCTTGCCTTCCAGCTCGCCGGCGTAGGTCAGCAGCATGCGGGCATGGCCGACGAGGTCGAGCGCGACGTTGGTCAGCGCGATGTCCTCTTCCAGCTCCGGCGCGTGCCCGCACCATTCCGACAGCCGGTGCCCCAGCACCAGCGACGTGTCGCCCAGCCGCAGCGTGAAGGCGAACAGGGCCTCCTTGAGATCCGTGCTCATCAGATGTTCTTCACGTCAGCGGGGATGTCGTAGAAGGTCGGGTGGCGGTAGACCTTGTCGTCGGCCGGGTCGAACAGGCTGGCCTTGTCCGTCGGGTCGGACGCCGCGATGCTGGCGGCGGGGACCGCCCAGATGCTGACGCCCTCGCCGCGCCGGGTGTAGACGTCACGGGCATTGTCCAGCGCCATGCGGGCGTCGGCGGCGTGCAGGCTGCCGACATGCTTGTGCGACAGCCCGTTCTTCGGCCGGATGAAGATCTCGAACAGCGGCCAGTCCTTACGATCCATCGTCTCGTCCCCCTCGGATTTCTTCGGTCAGCCGGCCTTCTTCAGGGCGCACTGCTGGCGTTTGGCGGCGTGGGCGACGGCGGCTTCCCGCACCCAGGCGCCGTCGTCCCACGCCTTGCGGCGGGCCTCGATGCGCTCGCGGTTACAGGGGCCGTTGCCCTTCAGGATCTCGTTGAACTCGGTCCAGTCGATGGCGCCGAACTCGTAATGGCCGGTCCCGGCGTTGAAGCGCAGCTCCGGGTCGGGGATGGTCAATCCCAGGAACTCCGCCTGCGGCACGGTGGCGTCGACGAAGCGCTGGCGCAGCTCGTCGTTGGAGAAGCGCTTGATCTTCCAGGCCATGTTCTGGGACGAGTGGGCCGACTGCTCGTCCGACGGGCCGAACATCATCAGCGATGGCCACCACCAGCGGTTCAGCGCGTCCTGCGCCATCCGCTTCTGCTCCGGCGTGCCCTGGGCCAGCGCCAGCATCAGCTCGTAGCCCTGGCGCTGGTGGAAGCTCTCCTCGCGGCAGATGCGGACCATCGCGCGGGCGTAGGGGCCGTAGGAGCAGCGGCAGAGCGGCACCTGGTTCATGATCGCCGCGCCGTCGACCAGCCAGCCGATGGCGCCGATGTCGGCCCAGGTCGGGGTCGGGTAGTTGAAGATGCTGGAGTATTTGGCCTTGCCCGCCAGCAGCTGGCCGACCAGCTCGTCGCGCGACACGCCCAGCGTCTCGGCGGCGCTGTAGAGGTAGAGGCCGTGCCCGCCCTCGTCCTGCACCTTGGCGAGCAGGGCCACCTTGCGGCGCAGGGTCGGCGCGCGGGTGACCCAGTTCCCTTCCGGCAGCATGCCGACGATTTCCGAATGGGCGTGCTGCGAAATCTGACGGACCAGCGTGCGGCGGTAGCCCTCCGGCATCCAGTCGCGCGGCTCGATCTTTTCTTCGGCGTCGACGCGCTCCTGGAAGCGGCCCTGCAGACGGGCCTCATCCTCCGTCACCAGCCGGGGGGACGGCTGAGCGCCCTGCTCGGTCTTGGCATCCAAACCTTGCGTGTACATCGGCACCCCCGAAATGGATTGCGCGTCCAGCGAACATTTTCTAAGGGAAAAATATGATACAGATCAACGACTGTAAAGATGATTTATGTGTCGCTTTAGGGCCAGGATGCGGATTGCTGGAAAAATCATTCTATAACAATCTATTGGGAAAAATTTTCTCAAGACGTCCGGGATCGTCGCCGCCGCATGACCGGGCGTCTGTTCATTTGCCGATACACTATCGGCATATCTTTCGGATTTTGTGCGCTGCGGCGCAGGCCGGCCGATGGCGGCGGAGAATCGTCGTTTCCCGGCCGACGGCGATGCTCGGCCTTGATCTGTCGGTCAGGTGGGGGGAGCGGCGAAATTCCGCCGCGTCAAGGCGCCGGTTCAGGCGAACGGGAGCCGCCGAACCGCCTTGCATCCTTCAGCATCGTTTTCATGCCTCGTCTTCGGTGACGGCGAGGCCGTGGTCATTCCCCGTGCGATCCCGGGTGGATCGCCGCAGTTCGTCGCGAGGGGGAATGACGGTCGAGTCCGGATCGGGGCGGACGCGAGTTCCAGAAGCCGGCACCGACACGCCGGCCTGGTGGCGGAAGCCTTACGCCTTCGCCCGGTCGTCGTCTTCCCGCTTGTTGTTGTTCTGGTGGCGGGGGCCGGCGAAGGCGCGTTCCAGGCGCTTGGGCACGCGGATCAGATGAAGATACAGCTCGTCGAACTGGCCGACGGAGGCGAGCTGGCGCACGTCGTTAACGGTGATGCGCTGGCCGTTCAGCTCGATCAGTCCGCTGTCGCGCAGTCGCCGCAGGGTGCGGTTGATGTGCACGATGCTCAGCCCCAGCGCATCGGCCAGGATCTCCTGCGTCACCGGCAGAACGAAATGGCCGTCGGTCGCCATGTTGACGACGCTGAGGCGGCGGAGAAGCTCGACGATCAGGTGGGCGGTGCGTTCCAGCGCGGTGCGCCGTCCCAGGCTGAGCAGCCGTTCGGCGACCATGGCCTCCTCCCGTGCGCCGGACCAGGCCAGCGCCGCGGCGAGGCGCGGAAAGGACCGGAACATCTCGCCGATCCGCTCGGGCGGGAAGCTCGCCACCTCGACCGCTGTCAAGGTGGTGACGCTGTGGTCGGCAGATTCGAACAGCGTGCAATACATGCCGATGATGTCGCCGGGAAGAACGAAGTTCACGACCTGACGCCGGCCGTCCGGCAAAGCCTTGTGGCGGATCGCCCACCCGTCCCTGATGATCCGGACGTCCCGGTATTTTTCGCCTTGTTGGAGAAGATCGGTCCGTGGCGGCTCACGAGCGATTGTCCTTTCCAAATCGGCAAGGTACATCTTCTCCTCCTCCGACAGGACGAGGTAGCTGCTCAATTTGAGCCACAATGGAGTGGTGTCGAGGGCGCGGCTCGCCGGTGCGCGAGTCATGAT
The DNA here is from genome assembly GCF_016595245.1 of Azospirillum endophyticum. Lineage (GTDB taxonomy): Bacteria > Pseudomonadota > Alphaproteobacteria > Azospirillales > Azospirillaceae > Azospirillum > Azospirillum endophyticum. The sequence continues at coordinate 14,692 of NZ_JAENHM010000053.1, read as the reverse complement.
CGTATCTTTGCCTTCTTTGTCATAATATTGGCGCTCTCATAAACGGACGCGCAGATAAGCCGGTTCCGCGTGATCTCGAACGTTTAGGGTTTTCAGCAAAGGCGGCCACAACATAGGTTAATCGGTCGGAGATTTTTCTCGAACGGCCTGTGACGCGCAGCCGACCCCGTTGTTGTTTCCTATGCAATAGGACGTATCGGCAGGATGGCTTCTGCAAGGGTGCTGCCGGCTGGGCGGCCGGGCAAACCGGAAAGACTTATCGAACGGGGGACGTGATGACGGCGGAGGAAGAGGCGGCAGGGATGGCCGCTCTCTCGATTTGCGAATCGCTGGTGATTGCGATGGTTGAAAAGGGCCTCCTGACGGTCGAGGAGGCGCGAGGCGTGCTTGAGGACGCGGCTGCGGCGCATCTGCGGCAGGGGATGCTCGAACCGCCGAATCTGCAGCAGGACATGGCGGTACGATTCATCGAACGGCTCGTCCTGCAGGTGGATGTCGCCGGCCAGAAGCGTTAGATCGGACTCGATTTGAAGCGCGATTCCGATCGTAGAACATAAGGTTTGAAGGCTCGTGCGCTTCCTATCAAGCGCACGAGATTTCAAGGGGGAGCCTTCAAGGGAAACGGGCCGTCCGACCGGCGTGATCAGTCCTGCAAGATGGTCGAATTGCGCCGGTCGCCGGTCTGACGCTTTCTGGCGGGCCCGTCCAGCAGGGAATCGCTCAGAAGTTGTGCGACTTCCTTGGCGGCGATCGGCTTGTGCAGGATGCGATAGCCGCTGGCCTCGGCGTCGGCGATGCGTTGCGGCGCGGTGTCTCCGGTCAGAACGACGCTGGCCGGTACTGCGAATCCCCGTTCCCGCAAGGCGCTTTCGACCGCATGGATGGCCTCCAGCCCGGTGGCGCCCGCCTCCAGCCGATAATCCGCGATGACCAGGTCGGGTGGGCGAGTCTGGTCCCGCAGCAGGCGGAGCGCATGGCCGGCACTGTCGGCCGCCGTCACCCGCCAGCCCAAATCCTCGATCAGCAAGGTCAGCCCTTCGCGGACCAGCGGATCGTCGTCGATCACCAGGGCGGTGCCGCGTCCGGGCTCCGGCGCCTGCTCCGCCGGAGCCGGCGCGGGCAATGCCTTGACGGTCGCCGAGGTGGGGGTGGGGATCTCCAGCGTGAAGCAGGATCCCTTGTTCGGCCAGGAGGCGACATGCACGCGGTAGCCCAGCAGCCGCGCCAGCCGGTCGACGATGGCCAGTCCCAGCCCCAGCCCCTTGCCGCGGTCGCGGGTCGGGTTGGAGACCTGGTAGAATTCGTGGAAGATCCGCTCCAGATGCTCGGGCGGGATGCCGATGCCGGTGTCGTAGATCTGGATGCGCAGGAACCCGCGCTCATGGCGGCAACCCAGCAGGATGCGGCCATGGTCGGTGTAGCGCAGCGCGTTTTCGACCAGATTGCGGATGATCCGCTCCAGCAGCGCCGGATCGGCGTTCAGGGTCGCGTGGGTGGGAACGCTGCGGAAGGCGACGCCCTTCTCCGCGGCGCGCAGCCGGTATTCGCCCTCCAGCCGTGCGAAGATGGCGCCGAGCGACACCGCCTGGACATTGGGGGAAACCGTACCGGCATCCAGCTTCGAAATGTCGAGGATGGCGTCGAGCAGGCGGCACAGCGCGTCCATCGACGCCTCGATGCTGCCGACCAGGGAGGCGGCGGGATGGTCGCCCAGCCGGATCGCAAGCGCCGAGGTCAGCAGGACCAGCGACTGCACCGGCTGGCGCAGGTCGTGGCTGGCCGCCGCCAGGAAATGCGTCTTGGCGGCGTTGGCGCGCTCCGCCACCATCAAGGCCATCACCGCCTCCTGGCGCGAGCGCTCTGCCTCGTTGCGGGCGCTTTCGGCTTCGGCACGGGCCTGTTCGGCGCGTTCGGCCAGGGTGCGCTGGATGGTGATCTCCTCCGCCGCGCGCATCTCGCGCTCGCGCTGGATCCCGGCGATATGGTCCAGCATGGCGTTGAATCCCCGCGCCAGCGCCGACACCTCGTCGTTGCCCCGCACCCGGGCGCGCTGCCCGGTGAAGCCGTCGGTGGCGATGGCGCCGGCCAGACGTTCCAGCTCGCGCAGGGAGCGGGTCATGTGGCTGCCGACGGCGCGGCTGCCGATATAGATCGCCAGCAGGGCGGCGATGCCGACCAGGCCGTAGGCGGGCAGCATCCAGGACAACCGCACGGTGGTCGGTGTTTCCGGCGCCTCCAGCCGCAGCTGCAGCCCCAACCCCGCCAGCCGGTCGGGCACGGTCAGCGGCACCGTCACCGCCATCATGTCCGGCGCGACCGGCGGCGGCGCTTCGCTGCCGTGCAGAAGCTCCGCTTCCGGGTGCAGCACCAGGAAGTCGAGCGGCACCTTGTAGAGCAGCGCTCCTTCCGGCGAGGAGGTGCGGGAATAGATCAGCATCTCCGCCGCCAGCAGGAACTGCGTGTCGCCCTGCCGCACCACCCTGGCGGCGGGGCGGCCGGCGGCGATGGCGGCGCGCAGCCAGGCCATGTCGGCGGGCGCGACGGCCAGCGGGTCGGCATGGCGCCCGTTGTCGGCGATTGGTTCCCCTTCGAAGTCGGTGAAGACCAGGGCGACCGGCACGCTGGCGATGTGGTTGAAGCTGCCCAGGAAGGGGATCAGGTAGTTTTCCTTGCCGGCGGAATCGACCAGCGCGGTGGCGAGCATGCTGTTGTCCGCCAGTTCGCGCACGGTGGTCACCAGCGTGTTCAGCAGCCCTTCGGTCTGGCGGGCGGCGAGGCTGGCGTTCGCCTCCACATTGGCGTGGTGCTGGCGCGCCAGATGGCGGCTCGACACCAGATACAGGCTGGCGCCGATCAGGATGGCGATCAGCGCCCCCAGCATCAGCGAGACCAGCGCAAATCGGCGGGCGAGCCGTCCGGAGGTCAGCATCCGCTGGGTGGCGGGAGGCATGGTGCCGTTGCGGGTGGGGTCGGTCATCCGTGCTCTCAATCCACCGGGACCAGCACGCCGTCGGCGCGGAAGCGGGCCATCAGCAGGTCGTCCGGTCCGAGCGCCTCGTGCCGCCCGGGGGCGAAGGGGCGGTCGAAATCGCGGGTGACCCCGTGATAGGGGCCCACCTGCTCCAGGGCGTCGCGCACGGTGGCGCGGTCGGTGGTGCCGGCATGCTCGATCGCCAGGGCCAGGATGCGGGTCAGGTCGTAGGCGTGCAGGAAGCCCACCGGAGACACGATGTCTTCCGGCCGGCGGATGCCGAACAGGCGTCCTGCGGTCTCCAGCACCGGGGCCAGCCGTTCGGGCGGGATGCGGAAGGGGCTGACCGTCTGGATCACGCTGAAATCAACCTCCTGAAGCGCGGGTCCGGCCTGACCGACGAAATTGCCGCCGGTGACTCCCCAGTGGCTGAGGATCGGCAGCCGCTGCGCCGGGGGCAGGGCGGCGACTTCGCGCACCAGCACCGCGGCCTCGTCGTCGTTGGCGACCAGGAGGATCGCCTGGGCGCCGTCGTCGGCCAGCGCCCTGTACTTGTCGATCAGCGAACGGTCGCGCCAGTTGTACCAGGCGGTGCCGACCAGCTCCGGACCCCTGCGGCCGGCGAGATGGCGGTTGGCCGCGTCCAGGTTGGACCGGCCCCAGGCGGTGTTGGTCAGCAGGAGCCCGACGCGGGTCAGGCCGCGGTCGGCGGCCCGCTTCAGCAGGAAGGGCATCGCCAGACTGTCGCGCAGAGACAGGCGGAAGATGTAGTTCGGCTCCATCCCGTTGTCGATGATGGCGTCGGCCGACGACCAGGGGGCGAGGAACAGCGTGCGGGTCTGGGCCAGGACCGGCAGTTCCTCGATCACCACCGGACTGAACCGGCCGCCGAACACGGCGACCAGATCGGGGATGGTGGCCAGTTCCCGGATGTTCTTGATGCCGCGGGCGGAGATCGACCGGTGTTCGCGCGCGATCAGGGTCAGCGGCCGGCCCCCCAGCACGCCGCCCTGACGGTTGACGTCGTCGATGGCGGTCAGGATGCCGCGTTCGATGGCTTCTGCCGAGGTGCTGTTGGCCAGCCCGAATTCCCCGTCCAGCGCCAGCACCACCGGTTCCCGTCCCTCCTGGCCGGCAGCCGCCGCCGGCACCACCCACGCAAGCGCAAGCAGGAGAAGGATCGGGCGGAGGAGGCGGGGGACTGCGGAAGACATTGACCGTCGTGCGATTGAACAGGCGGACGGAAGACGGGCCTCCGTGCGCGCAACGCGGCACTATGGGTGGGGGGAAGCGGTGGGGTCAATCTGCCCTTCGGCCGAGAAGCGGGGGCGGAAGACGGGGGCCGGTGTGTCGGCGTCGCCATTGGCGGCGCAGCTTGTTATCGTCACCGGCACGCTTGCGGCTGCAGGGCCGGGGACGATGCGCCGCCCGGCTGTGGACGGCGCATCCTGTTCCGGCGATCAGAGCAGCTTGGCGGTCAGGCTGATCTCGGTGCCGGCCAGCGCCTTCGATACCGGGCAGTTGGCCTTGGCGCCCTTCGCCTGTTCCTGGAAGGTGGCGTCGTCGATGCCGGGGATCTCCGCTTCGCACTCGAGCTCGATCCGGGTGATGGCGAAACCGGCGCCCGCCTTCTCCAGATGCACCTTGGCAGTGGTGTGGACGCGGGTCGGCGCGTGGCCGGCTTGGGAGAGCCCGGCCGACAACGCCATGGAGAAGCAGCCGGCATGCGCCGCCGCGATCAGCTCTTCCGGGTTGGTGCCCTGGCCGTTCTCGAAGCGCGACGGGAAGGAATAGCTGCCTTCGAAGGCGCCGCTGCCCAGCCGCATCTTGCCGCTGCCCGATTTGAGGTCGCCCTGCCATTCGGCGTCCGATTGCCGCATCGCCATGCTGGTGTCTCCCTTTTTCCGGTCGTGGTCGGTCCGGCCCGCAGGCATCGCGGGTCCGGTCGAGCCTGACCTAGGGCCGGGCGGCTCCGAGGCCAGCCGCATACCACCTTCGTGCAGGGGCGGGCGTCATGCCTCCTGGACGGTTTCGATTTCGGACAGGTCGGACAGGCGGTGGGCCAGCCGCTCGGTGCAGCGGACCTCCAGGATGCCGAAGCCGGCATTGGGGGCGATGGTGTGGAGATCGCCGGCCATGCCGTTCTCGCTGGCAAGCCGGCGCACCCGCTCCACCATCGCGTCGCGTTCCGGCCGGCCGGGGCGCAGGCCCGGCAGCGGACGGGTGAAATGCAGCTTGTAGCGCTTGAAGATCGAAGGTGCCATCGGGTGTCGGGTCACGGATGCGGAGTGGGGACGGTCCTCGGGGCGTGAAGCCTTCGGGGCGCCGTCCCCGGATCTCGCACAAGCCGGCGATGCGACGCCAGCCTGAAAAGACCTTGTCCCGATCGCCTACTTCTTGGGCTCGACATTCTCGGCGCCGGCGCGGGTGCCGCCGAAGCGGTCCGCGCCCTTGGCGTCGGGAGCGTCCGGCTTCTTGTGGTTGCCGGTGTTCTGCTCGCCGTCGGTGTGGCGAACGGTCTGCTCGGTATGGGGCTGCTTGTTCTGCTGGCCGGTCATCGGGGACTCTCCCATATTATAAGGTGTCCCCGGTTAACGGGATCGGAGGGCATTGGTTTCAAGCCTCCTTACCGCTCCCGCGCGATCGCCTGGGCCACCGCCATCCAGCGCTCCTCCTCGTCCGCCCCCTCGTCCTCGTCGCGCAACGCGCGCAGGGGAGGCCAGACGCCGAGCCGGCTGGAGCGGCGCAACGCGAAGAAGCGGTCGAGTTCCTCATGGGTCGGCAGCCGGTCGCCCTTGCGCTGGTTGCAGCGGCGGTGCGCCAGCACGACGTTGGCAGGGTCGTCGACCCCGCCATAGGCCCGGGGGATCAGGTGGTCGAAGGTCGCCTTGGCCCCCGCCGGCCCGTCGCAGAAGAAGCAGCGCCCGCCCTGCTGGACGTCCATCAGTCTGGCGTCGTCCGGCGTTACGGGCATGGCGCTCTCCAGTCTGTCGGCAGGGTTCAGAGATCGCGTTCGACGCTGCCCCACAGGTCGTACTCGTCGGCATGCTCGATGGTGACGTCGACCATGTCGCCCGGCTTCAAGCCGGTCTCGCCGTTCAGGAAGACGTTGCCGTCGATCTCCGGCGCGTCGGCGTAGGAACGGCCGATGGCGCCGTCCTCGTCGACCTCGTCGATCAGCACGCCGAGCGTGTAACCGACCTTCTGCTGGAGCCGCTCGGCGCTGATCGCCTTCTGCGTCTCCATGAAGCGCTCCCAGCGCTCCTGCTTGACCTCTTCCGGGACGGCGCCGGGCAGGTCGTTGGCGGTCGCGCCCTCCACCGGCTCGTACTTGAAGCAGCCGACGCGGTCGAGCTGGGCCTCCTTCAGCCAGTCCAGCATGAACTGGAAGTCTTCCTCCGTCTCGCCGGGAAAGCCGGTGATGAAGGTGGAACGCAGCACCAAATGCGGGCACTCGTCGCGCCATTTGCGGATGCGGTCGAGCTGCTTTTCCTGGGCGGCCGGACGGCGCATCGCCTTCAGCACGGTGGGCGAGGCATGCTGGAACGGGATGTCGAGATAGGGGAGGATCTTGCCTTCCGCCATCAGCGGAATGACCTCGTCGACATGCGGGTAGGGGTAGACGTAATGCAGGCGGACCCACAGGTCGAAGTTCGCCAGCTCGTTGCACAGGTCGAAGAAGCGGGTACGGACCTCGCGGTCGTACCATTTCTCCGTCTTGTACTTCACGTCGACGCCGTAGGCGCTGGTGTCCTGGGAGATGACCAGCAACTCCTTGACGCCGGCGACCGCCAGCTTCTCCGCCTCGCGCAGGACCGAATGGATCGGCCGGCTGACCAGATCGCCGCGCAGGGACGGGATGATGCAGAAGCTGCAGCGGTTGTTGCAGCCTTCGGAAATCTTCAGGTAGGCGTAGTGGCGCGGGGTCAGCCGCAGCCCTTCCGGCGGCACCAGATCGGTGTAGGGGTTGTGCGTCGGCGGCACCGCCTCATGCACCGCGCTGACCACCTGCTCGTACTGGTGCGGGCCGGTGACGGCCAGCACGCCGGGGTGGACCTGCCGGATCATGTCCGATTCCACGCCCATGCAGCCGGTGACGATGACCCGCCCATTTTCCTTGATCGCCTCGCCGATGGCGTCCAGCGATTCCTTCTTGGCGCTGTCGAGGAAGCCGCAGGTGTTGACGAGCACGACGTCCGCACCGTCGTAGCTGGGGGAGATTTCGTATCCCTCCGCGCGCAGGCGCGTCAGGATGCGCTCTGAATCGACGAGAGCCTTCGGGCAGCCGAGGCTGACGATGCCGACCTTCGGGGCGCCCATGGTCTGGGCGGCGGCCGGCGATGCGGACTTCGGAACGGGGGATATGGTCATCGCGCGCGTATACCCCCGAATCAAAGGTTACGCCAGTGAAACATGGCCAAAGGGCGGACGAGCATGGCCGATATGCCGAATCCGCCTGTGTTTGCCTGGAGTTCGGCGACTTCCCGTCATTTTTCCGGTCGAGAGTCAATGCGACAATTTGCAACAAAAAGGGGAAGTGTTGAAGGTTCCGTTTTCCGTTCGATCACGCTAATATATGTAAAGATGTCACGATCGACGTGGCTGCCGCCTTACCGCGATAGCCGCCTGCCTTTTGATACGGCCATCGTATAGCCACTAAACTTTATAGAGTGGAAGAAATGGACTTCGCAAAAGTGCGCGGCGTTGCTGCGAGCCGGATGTCGGTGCGGAACAACGGGGCACTGGATCGGACGCCGATGGGATCGGCCATCGGTGCCACGGGGACCGGACCCATCGGAGCCGCAATGGACTTTGCAGACTCGGACCGGACCGGCGGCGCCTCGCCGCAGGCCATCGCCGACGTGATGCTGCAGATCGCCCACATCGCCGAAAGCCTCGGCTACACCCACGGGCTGAAGCCGTCGCAATGGACGGCGCTTCGCTATTTCGCCGGTGCAAACAGCAGCCAGCGGACCGTGTCGGCCTTCGCCGATTTCCATGCCACCACCCGCGGGGCCGCCTCGCAGATGGTCGAGGTGCTTGTGGGCAAGGAACTGCTGGTTCGCGTGCCGGTTCCGGAAGACCGTCGCGTCACCCAGCTGCACCCGACGCCCAAGGCGATGGAACTGTTGCGCCACGATCCGCTGAACGATTTCGCCGGCGTCATCGCCGCCTTGCCGGGCGACGACCAGTACCGGCTGGCCGAGACGCTGACCAGCCTGTTGCGTGGCCTGCTGGAAAAGCGCCAGTCGGTCTGATGCGCCGCGGCCGGCCGGGCTGACGTCGACCGTCGCACCATCGGCGGTTCGAGCTTGCCTGCCGCCCCCTGCCGGTCATCGTCAGGGCTTGCGGCGTCAAGGCTTGCGGCAGACCGCAACCGCGGCTTCCAGTCCGCGCTGCTCGCGTTCGCTCAGGCGGTTGGCGACGAACCCCTCCCACGCACCATTTCGTGCCAGTTCCGACTGCACGCACCGGCAATTCGCGGTGCAGGTCGCGGAAGCCACCCCGGCACGTTCGCAGCTCGCCACGCAGGACGCCTGGAAATCGCGCACGGCCGGCGTATCCACCGGCATCAGCTGTGCCGCGGCCCAGGCGATTCCGAACAGCAGCGGCTGGTGCAGCAGATAGACGGCAAGGCTGTGCCGCCCGGCCAGGGCCAGAAGCCGCCCGGCGGGCCCGGCTATTTCCGTGCCCTCGCCCAGTCCCGGCCAAAGCCTGCCAAGCCCGATCCCGGCCAGAACGCCACCGATCCAGGGCAGAAGCGGCACGAAATCGTTGGAGTCCGGCGCCACCGTGGTCAGGCCGATCCAGCGCAGCCACGGGCTGTCGAACAGCGGGAAGGACTGGGTCGTCCCGATCAGCACGGCCGCTGCCGCCGCCGCCAGCGTCAGCGCGGCCGGCAGGCGGACGAAGGCGAGGCCGACGACGCTCGCCACCGCGATATGGTGCAGCACGCCGAAGAAGATCGGACTGTCGGGGAAGAGGATGTAGGACGCCGCCGACACCGCCCCGGCCCCGGCGGCCACCCGCGCCAGACGGCGCACGAACCGTGCGGGATCGAGACCGTCGCGGGTCGCCAGCACCAGCCCGATCCCGGCCAGCAGCAGGAAGCTCGACAGGATCGCCGTCCGGGCCGCCAGCCACAGCGGATCGCCCAGCAGGTCGAAGCCGGCAAGCCCGAAATAGGTCGCGTCCCAGCTGCCGTGATAGGCCGCCATCGCGACCAGCGCCAAGCCACGCGCGACGTCGATCGCCGGCCGGCGCTTGCCCTGCACGAGGCCCGGTGCCGGCATGATGCCGATCGCGGTCATGATCCTGTCATCCCCACCCCGAAAATCCATCCTTCCTGCCGGCGCGCCATGTCGTCCAGCCCCGGCGGCGTCCAGGCCCGCGGAAGCCCGGCGAGCCAGCGCAGGCCGGCGGCCGACACCAGCGCGTCGCTGTCATGGTCGCTGACCATACCCGTCCGTTCGAGCGGATGCGAGCCCAGCCGGGACAGCGCCTCGTCCATCTCCATCCCGTCGCGGATCTTGCGCTGGCCGAAGCCGGTGTGTTTCAGGAACAGGCGTGGATAGATTTCCACCATTACGCCCGCGCCCGGCACGGGCTCCTCGAAGGGCCAGACCGCCATCCGGCCGGGCAGGGCGGCGCGCAGGGCACGCAGGACCCGCATCCCTGCCAAGGCGCCCTTGCCCACCTGTCTGGAGCCGATCAGCTTGTAGGGGCTCTGCGGGTGGCCGAGCCCGTCGGCACGGCAGGCCCATTCGGTCGCCCGGTGCGGGTCCTCGTACCATTCAGGCTGCGGTCCGCCATGCCAGAAGGCCGCGCCATGCAGCGGGTGGCTGGCGAAGGGGCCGCCGCCGAAATCGGGCTCGCCGGCACAGACCGCCTCCACCGCGTCCCATAGGTTGAAAACAGTGGCCTGCTGGCCGGGAAAGCCGCGCGCCGCCACCGCGAAGGGGAGGGAGTAGGCGCAGTCGATGCCGACCAGCGCCGGCTCGCGCGCCAGTTCCGCCCGCAGCCAGTCGAACACCGCGGTCCGCGACCACCAGCCGCCGGGACCCTCCACCAGCCGCGGCGCTTCGTTTCCGGCCGTGCACTCCGCCACCGCGATGCCGGCGTAGCGCTTGCCGCGGGCGCCCGACCAGTCGATGGCGATGAAGCGGTCAAAGCTGGGGACCGCCGTCGTTCTCACAACTCCGCCACCTCCACCACGCCCGGCACCGCCTTCAGGGCCGAACGGCTCTGGGCGGTGATGGTGTAGCTGCCGGGAAGCTCGATCTCGATCTCCTTGAGGGGATCGACCTCCACCAGGACGTTGATGCGGCTCTTGCCGCGCGACAACCGGTCGAGCGTCGCGCGCAGGGTTTCGATCGGGCCGGGGTCGCGCAGGACGACGCGCAGGCCGGCGCTGACCGAGGCGACGGCCTCCTCCAGCGGCTTGATCTCCTGGCAGGTCAGCCGGACCTCCTCGCCGTTCAACTGGGCGTCCACCGTCAGCAGCACCGGCCGGCCGGGCTCCAGCAGGTCGCGGTTGACGGCCAGCACCTCGGAGAACAGCGTCACCTCATAGCCGCCGGTGGCGTCGGACAGCTCGACGAAGGCGAAGCGGTTGCCCGACTTGGCGGTCTTCTCCTTCTTCGAGACGACGATGCCGGCCATCTTGTAGCGGGTCGAGCCACCCTTCGCGATGGCGGTCTGCAACTCGGCCGAGCGCACCACCTTCATGCGGCCGAGCGGGCCGGAATAGGCGTCCAGCGGGTGGGCCGACAGGTAGAAGCCGATGGCGCCGAACTCGTGCTTCAGCTTCTCCAACGGTTCCCAGTCCTTGACCTTGGGCATCTCGGGTTCGGGCAGGCCGCCGCCGCCCCCACCGAAGAGATTGCCGATGCCGCTGTCGCGCTCCGCCGCTTCCGCCTGGGCATAGCGGATGATGGTCTCCAGCGCGGCATGGACCTGGGCGCGGTTGGGGTTCAGCCCGTCGAAGGCGCCGGCGCAGGCGAGGTTTTCCAGCTGGCGCTTGTTGATGGTCTTCAGGTCGAGCCGGCGGGCGAAGTCGAACAGGCTCCTGAACGGGCCGTTCTTCCGCCGCTCCTCCACCACTGCGCGCATGGCCGGCTGGCCGACACCCTTGACGGCGGCCAGCGCGTAGCGCACCGCCTTGGTGCCGTCGGCCAGCTGCTCCACCCCGAAGATGGAGTCGGATTTGTTGATGTCCGGGGTCAGCAGCTTGACGCGCAGCCGGGCGAGTTCCTGGCGGAAGACGTTCAGCTTGTCGGTGTTGCCGAGGTCGAGCGTCATCGACGCCGCCATGAACTCCACCGGGTGGTTCGCCTTGAGATAGGCGGTGTGGTAGGCGACCAGGGCATAGGCGGCGGCGTGCGACTTGTTGAAGCCGTAGCCGGCGAACTTCATGACCTGATCGAAGATCATGCTGGCCAGCTCGGCCTTCACGCCGCGCGCCTCGGCGCCGTCGCAGAAGATCTTGCGCTGGTTGTCCATCTCCTCCTTGATCTTCTTGCCCATGGCGCGGCGCAGAAGATCGGCGCCGCCCAGCGAATAGCCGGACAGCACCTGGGCGATCTGCATGACCTGTTCCTGGTAGATCATGATCCCGAAGGTCTCCTTCAGGATGCCTTCCAGGCTGTCATGCATGTAGTCGGCTTTTTCCTCGCCGTTCTTCACCCGGATGTATTTGGGGATGTTGTCCATCGGGCCGGGCCGGTAGAGCGACACCAGCGCGATGATGTCCTCCAGCCGGTTCGGCTTCAGCCGGCGCAGCACGTCGCGCATGCCCGAGCTTTCCAGCTGGAACACGCCGGTCGCCTCGGCCCGGCTGAGCAGCTGGTAGCTCTTCTCGTCGTCCAGCGGGACGGTGGTCAGGTCCGGCTTTTCGGCGATCAGGTCGACCGCCGTCTTCAGCACGGTCAGCGTCTTCAATCCCAGGAAGTCGAACTTCACCAGGCCGGCCTGTTCGACATATTTCATGTTGAACTGGGTGACCGGCATGTCGGAGCGCGGGTCGCGGTAAAGCGGCACCAGCTCCTGCAAGGGGCGGTCGGAGATCACCACGCCGGCGGCGTGGGTCGAGGCGTGGCGGTAGAGACCTTCCAGCTTCAGCGCGATGTCGATCAGGTGGCGCACGGTGTCGTCGCCGTCGCGGGCCTGCCGCAGCATCTCCTCGCTGTCGAGTGCCTGCTGCAGCGTCACCGGGTTGGCCGGGTTGTTCGGCACCATCTTGCAGATCTTGTCGACCTGCCCATAGGGCATCTGCAGGACGCGGCCGACGTCGCGCAGCACGGCGCGCGCCTGCAATTTACCGAAGGTGATGATCTGGGCGACGCGGTCGTAGCCGTACTTGTTCTGGACGTAGCGGATGACCTCTTCGCGGCGGTCCTGGCAGAAGTCGATGTCGAAGTCGGGCATCGACACGCGTTCCGGGTTGAGGAAGCGCTCGAACAGCAGGCCGAAGCGCAGCGGGTCGAGGTCGGTGATGGTCAGCGCCCAGGCGACGACGGAGCCGGCGCCCGAGCCGCGGCCCGGACCGACGGGGATGTCGTGAGTCTTCGCCCATTTGATGAAGTCCGACACGATCAGGAAGTAGCCGGGGAACTTCATCTTGACGATGACGTCCAGTTCGAACTCCAGCCGCTCGAAATAGGTTCTGCGGGTCTCCTCGCGCTGCTCCGGCGTCATCTCGGGCGTGAAGACGACCTTCTCCAGCCGCATCTCCAGGCCGGCGCGCGACTGGGCGCGCAGTTCGTCGTCCTCGGTGCGGCCGCCCTCGCAGGCAAACGGCGGCAGGATCGGCTTGATCGGCTTCAGCAGGAAGGAGCAGCGCCGGGCGATGGCCACCGTGTTGTCCAGCGCTTCCGGCAGGTCGGCGAACAGCAGCCGCATCTCCTCCGCCGACTTGAAACGGTGGTCGGGGGTCAGGCGGCGGCGATCCTCCTGGCTGAGATAGGCGCCCTCGGCGATGCACATCAGCGCGTCGTGCGCCTCGTACATGTCGGCGGTGGCGAAATAGCAGTCGTTGGTGGCGACCAGCGGCAGGTCGTGGGCATAGGCGAGGTCGATCAGCGCCGGTTCGATGGCGTTCTCCGCCGCGGCGAAATGGCCGCGCCCGCCTTCGTGCCGCTGAAGCTCGACATAGAGGCGGCCGGGGAACAGCCGCTTCAGCCGGTCCAGCACCTCCAGCGCCAGATCCTTCTGCCCCTCGTGCAGCAGACGGCCGACCGAGCCGCCGGGGCCGCCGGTCAGCGCGATCAGCCCGGCGGAATGGCCCTCCAGCGCGTCCAGCGCCACCTGCGGGCCGGCCAGCGGGTCCGACTCCAGGAAGGCCTTGGACACCAGCGCCGCGAGGTTGCGGTAGCCCTCCTCGTTCTGGCAGAGCAGGACGAGCTGGTCGGGGGTGGCCGCCGCCTTTCCGGGCAGGCCGGGTTTCGTCTGGGCCGGGCCGACGCGGGTGATGCCCAGCACGGTGCCGATGATCGGCTGCACGCCGGCATCGGACGCCGCCAGCGCGAATTCCAGCGCGCCGAACAGGTTGCCGGTGTCGGTGACCGCGACGGCCGGCATCTGCTGCTTGAGGCAGAGCTTGACCAGCTCCTTCACCTTGATCGCACCTTCCGACAGCGAATAGGCGGAATGGACGCGCAGGTGGATGAAGTCGGCGTGGGGCATGGCAACCGGGGGCTTGCTGCAAATGGGCCTCCGGTTCTAGCACAGCCGGGACGGTTCCCGCGACGGTCGCGCGGGTCCCTGCGAACGTGGTATGGAAGTCGCCGCATCACCTTCAGGGATGGGGAGGACGCCGCGATGGATCGGCCGCACCTTGCACCCGTCGTCCGACTGCGGCCGGCCGTCATGGGCCGGCGCGCCGTTCGGGCGGCGACGCCTTTGGCCCTGCTGACCGGGCTGGCGCTGGCGCTCGCCGCCTGCGAAACCGTGCCGCCTCCGCCGTCGGCATCGCCGCCGCCGGCGGCCGGGCTGCCGGACGGACCGGCCAAGCCCTTCAGCGCCGGCAAGAGCTGGACCGTCACCATCCACACGCCGCCCGGCGGCAAGAGCTTCTGCCTCGCCGAGCGCGGGATTTCGGTCGGGCAGAGCGCCGTCCCGCGCCTGACCTTCCGCACCGCCTCGGACGAATCGGGCTTCATCCTGTCGGGTTTCACCCCGTCGGACAGCGGGGCGACGGTGAAAGCCGGCGAACGCTACGACCTGTCGGTCAGCCCCGACCTCGGACCGCGCCTGTCGCTGAGTGCCCGCGGGCTGCCGAACGGCAGCCTCTATGTCGCCGTGCCGACCAAGAGCTACCTGGAAGAGATGGAGGTGTTCGCCCGCGCCCACCGGGTCAGCTTCCGGAGCAGCGGCCTCGGAGAGATGGGCACGATGCTGCTGTCCGGATCGTCCTGGGCGATCAACGCATCGGACGAATGCCGGATCCTGCATGCCGATCCCTGAGGGCGATCCCTGNCGATCCCTGAGGGCGATCCCTGAGGGCGATCCCTGAGGGCGATCCCTGAGGGCGATCCCTGAGGGCGATCCTTGAGGACGATCCCAGGGGGGCGATTTCTTGGGGAGGCAGACCTCTACGGGGCGACTCCGGTCCCAACTCCTGATGGCAGGGTGCAGGTCAGCCACGCGGCTTGCGCGCCTTACAGGGCTCCGAATCCGGGTTAACGGATTTTAACGGCGAGAATGGCGTCGAGGTAATCGGTG
>NZ_JAENHM010000052.1 GCF_016595245.1 Azospirillum endophyticum | reverse complement strand
TGGGGCATGCCCCACCCCCCAGGGCTTCTCTTCTAACAAAACTCAAAGACACAAGGGGTGCAGCCGGCCGAAGGCTGGGGAAATTCAGTTTGCACCCCCTCATCCCAACTCCTATCCCGCGAGTGGAGAGTGGCTTTTTCAATTTCAAACTGTGCACCTTGTTGCAGAAGCAAGATCTGTGCATCCCGTAGCCTCAAGGGGGAGAGGGCTCGTAAGCGGTCGCCTGACCCTGACCCCGTTGCCCCGGCGCCGATACGCGGCAGATGGAACGTCCCCCGGAAAGTGTTCCACGCTGTTCCACCTCCCCGCCGGATATGTACCACCCAACCTGAGGATGCCTCTGCCACGCCGCTCCTTCGCAAATCGTTTGAAACTCTTTCCCCCGCTGCCGATCTGGTGACAGAGTTAACGTCGGTGAAATACTGCAGTCTATCGCCACCGCTTCATCGGGAGCAGCCATGCGCCAGCGCCTCCGCTTCTATCTCGGCGACGAGCTTCGGGAGATCGACGCGGTCGACCCGACCCTGACGGTGCTCGACTGGCTGCGGCTGTCGGAACGGCGGGTCGGCACCAAGGAAGGCTGTGCGGAGGGCGATTGCGGCGCCTGCACCGTGGTGGTCGGCCGGCTGGACGGCGACACCCTGCGCTACGAGGCGGTGAACGCCTGCATCCGCTTCCTCGCCACGCTGGACGGTTGCCGTCTGCTGACGGTGGAGCATCTGAAGGGGCCGAACGGCACGTTGCACCCGGTTCAGCAGGCGATGGTGGAGTGCCATGGCTCGCAATGCGGCTTCTGCACGCCGGGCTTCGTCATGTCGCTGCTGACGCTCTACCTGAACGAGGAACGGCCCGACGGCCAGAGGATCGATGACGCGCTGGCCGGCAACCTGTGCCGCTGCACCGGTTACGAGCCGATCGTCCAGGCCGCCCATGCCATGTACGCGATCGGCGACCGATCCTCGGACAGGGTCGCCGACCGGGCTGCGATGGCGGAGAAGCTGAAGGCCCTGCGCGACGAGGAGATCCTCGACGTCGGTGCCGGTGGACGCCGCTTCCTGGCGCCGGCCACCGTGCCGCAGCTGGCCCGGCTCCTGCTCGACAGCCCCGGCGCCACCATCGTGGCGGGGGCGACCGATGTCGGGCTGTGGGTGACCAAGTTCCAGCGCGTGCTGGCGACCGTCGTCTATACCGGCCGCGTCCGCGCCCTGCGGCGGATCGAGGATCGCGGCGACGCGCTGGTGATCGGGGCCGGCGCGACCTACAGCGACGCGGCGGCCCACATCGCCGCGCTCTATCCCGATTTCGGCGAACTGATCCGCCGCATCGGGGCGGAGCAGGTGCGCAACATGGGCACCATCGGCGGCAACATCGCCAACGGCTCCCCCATCGGCGACACGCCGCCGGCCCTGATCGCCTGCGGCGCCACCCTGCGGCTGCGCCGCGGCGAGGAGACGCGCGAACTGCCGCTGGAGGCGTTCTTCCTCGACTACGGCAAGCAGGACCGCCGCGAGGGCGAGTTCGTCGAGGCGGTGATCCTGCCCAAGCCGGCGGCGGGAATGCGCTTCCGTGCCTACAAGATCGCCAAGCGCTTCGACCAAGACATCTCCGCGGTCTGCGGCGCCTTCCGCCTGACGCTGGACGGCGAGGGCCGCGTCGCCGACATCCGCATCGCCTTCGGCGGCATGGCCGGCACGCCGAAACGCGCCGCCGGGGCCGAGGCGGCGCTGCTGGGCCGTCCCTGGACCGAGGAAACCGTCCGCAGGGGCATGGACGCGCTGGCGGACGACTACAGCCCGCTGACGGACTGGCGGGCCAGCGCGGGCTATCGCTCCACCGTGGCCGCGAATTTGCTGATGAAGCTGTATGTCGAGACCAGCGACCCGGCGGCGGAGACCCGTCTGGTCGGCGACCGGAGGCTTGCTCATGCCTGATGCACTGGGGCCTGACGTCACGACCCCGATCGCTCCGGCTCCGGATCGCATCCAGGGCGCCGCCCACGACTCCCGCCGGCACGAGAGCGCCCACAAGCATGTCAGCGGCGAGGCGGTCTATGTCGACGACATCGCCGAGCCGGCCGGTCTGCTGCATGTCTATCTGGGCTTGAGCAGCCGGGCGCATGCCCGCATCCGTTCCATCGACCTGTCGCCGGTCCGTCGGGCGCCCGGCGTCGTGGCGGTCTTCACCGCCGACGACGTGCCGGGGGTGAACGACATCGGCTGCATGGGCAAGCATGACGAGCCGCTGTTCGCCTCCACCCTGGTCGAGCATGTCGGCCAGCCGGTCTTCGCCGTCGCCGCCGAAACCCGCGACCAGGCCCGCCGCGCCGCCCGGCTGGCGGTGATCGAGTATGAGGATCTGCCGGCCGTCCTGACCATCGCCGCCGCCCGCGACGGCGCCCCCGACGGTGCACACACGCTGGTCACGGCGCCGATGACGCTGGCGGTCGGCGATGCCGATGCGGCGCTGGCCGAAGCTCCGCACCGCATCGAGGGCCGGCTCGCCATCGGCGGGCAGGAGCATTTCTACCTGGAAAGCCAGATCGCCATGGCGGTGCCGGGCGAGGATGGCGAACTGCTGATCCATGTCTCGACCCAGCACCCGACGGAGGTGCAGCACATCGTCGCCCATGTCCTGGACATTCCCGGCGCCGCGGTGACGGTGGAGGTGCGGCGGATGGGCGGCGGCTTCGGCGGCAAGGAGACGCAGTCGAACCTGTTCGCCGCCTGCACCGCGCTGGTCGCCAGCCGCACCGGCCGCGCCGCCAAGCTGCGTCCCGACCGCGACGACGATTTCCAGATCACCGGCAAGCGCCATGATTTCGAGATTGACTACCGCGTCGGCTTCGACGACGACGGGTTGATCCAGGGTGTCGGCATGCTGTTCGCGGCACGGGCCGGCTATGCCGCCGACCTGTCCGGCCCGGTGACCGACCGCGCGCTGTTCCATGCCGACAACGGCTATTTCTACCCGGCCGCCCGGTTGCAATCGCTGCCGCTGAAGACCAACACGGTGTCCAACACCGCCTTCCGCGGCTTCGGCGGTCCGCAGGGCATGGTGGCGGCGGAACGGCTGATCGACGAGATCGCCTTCGCGCTCGGCAAGGACCCGCTGGAGATCCGCAAGCGGAACTTCTACGGGACCGATCCCGAAGCGGACGGCCGCAACCTGACGCCCTACCACCAGACCGTCACCGACAACATCCTGCCGGAGCTGGTGGCGCAGCTTGAGGAGACGTCCGGCTATTGGCAGCGCCGGGAAGAGATCCGCGCCTTCAATGCCGGGAGCCGCATGCTGCGCAAGGGGCTGGCGCTGACGCCGGTGAAGTTCGGCATCTCCTTCACCGCCACCCATTACAACCAGGCCGGCGCCCTGGTCCATGTCTACACCGACGGCAGCATCCAGCTGAACCATGGCGGCACCGAGATGGGGCAGGGGCTTTACACCAAGGTCGCCCAGGTGGTGGCTGAGGAGTTCCAGGTCGACATCTCCACCATCCGTCCGACCGCCACCAACACCGGCAAGGTGCCCAACACCTCGGCCACCGCGGCCTCGTCGGGGGCGGATCTGAACGGCAAGGCGGCGCAGGCGGCGGCCCGCACCATCCGGGAACGGCTGGTCGCCTTCGCGGCGGAGGCCTGGGGCGTCGCGCCCGACGCGGTGCGCTTCGAGCGCAACCGGGTGTGGGCCGGCGACCGCGAGATGAGCTTCGCCGATCTGGTGCGCGCCGCCTATATGGCGCGGGTCCAGCTGTCGGCCACCGGCTTCTACAAGACGCCGAAGATCCATTGGGACCGCGCGGCCGGGCGCGGCACGCCCTTCTATTACTTCGCCTATGGCGCGGCCTGCGCCGAGGTGACGGTGGACACGCTGACCGGCGAATATGTCGTCGACCGGGTGGACATCCTGCACGACTGCGGCCGCTCGCTGAACCCGGCCATCGACCGGGGCCAGATCGAGGGCGGCTTCGTCCAGGGCATGGGCTGGCTGACCATGGAGGAGCTGTGGTGGGACGGGCAGGGGCGGCTGCGCACCCACGCCCCCAGCACCTACAAGATCCCGGCCTGCTCCGACCGGCCGCGCGTCTTCAACGTCGCGCTGCTGGAGAATGCGCCGAACCGCGAGGACAGCATATTCCGCTCCAAGGCGGTGGGCGAGCCGCCCTTCATGCTGGGCATGTCGGTGTTCCACGCCCTGTCCGACGCGGTGGCGAGCGTCGCCGGCCATCGGCTCTGCCCGCGGCTGGACGCCCCGGCGACACCGGAGCGGGTGCTGGCCTGCATCGCGGCTCTGCGGGAGCGGGAGGCGGCGTCTCCCCGATCATGACGCCGCTCTCCGCCACGCTCTCCGACTGGCTCACTCTCGACCAACCCGCCGTGCTGGTGACCGTCGCCGAGGCGCGCGGCTCCACCCCGCGGGAGGAGGGGGCCGGCATGCTGGTGGGTCGGGAGGCCTGCGCCGGCACCGTCGGCGGCGGCCGGCTGGAATGGACCGCCATCGCCGCCGCACGGCGGATGCTGGAGGACGGCGCCGCGGCCGAAACGCTCGATCTGCCCCTGGGGCCGGCGACCGGGCAATGCTGCGGCGGCCATGTCGTGCTGCGGCTGGAGCGGGCCGATTCCGGCACCGTCGCCGCCTTGGAGGAACGGGAACGCCGGGCGCGCGAGGCCCGTCCCACCCTGCTGCTGTTCGGTGCCGGCCATGTCGGTCGCGCCATGGCGAGTGCCTTCGCCCCGCTGCCGCTGCGCCTGCTGTGGATCGACGGCCGGGCGCAGGAATTTCCCGCCGCGATCCCCGCGGGCGTGGAGCGCGTCCTGACCGACAGTCCGCTCGACCCGCTGGCGGCGGCGCCCGCCGGGGCCGGCTATCTGGTGCTGACCCACAGCCACGCCCTGGATTTCGAGATCGCCGAGGCGGTCTTGCGCCGCGGCGACGCCGCCTATGTCGGCATGATCGGCTCGGCGACGAAACGCGCCAAGTTCGAGCGCTGGTTCCGGGCGCGCGGGCGCGACGCGGCTGCGCTGGAGCGGCTGACCTGTCCCATCGGCGCGGCGCTGACCGGCGACAAGCGGCCGGAGGTGATCGCCGCGCTCGTCGCGGCGGAACTGCTGGTGGCTTTGACACTCCCTCTCCCGCCCCGGGAGAGGGAAGGGGCCCAAGCTAAGCTTGGGAAGGGTGAGGGGTGATCCAAGGATCAGAATCCATGTCCGGATCACCCCTCACCCTCCCGCCTACGGCGGGTCCCTCCCTCTCCCGGGGCGGGAGAGGGTATTTATCACCCCATCGCCTCCGCTCCCGACACCAGCTCGATCAGCTCCGTCGTGACCTGCTCCTGGCGCAGATGGCGGGCGGTGGCGGTCAGGTCGTCCAGGGTGGTTTCGATGTTGTGGCGGGCCGTCATCATGGTGGAGAGCCGCGCGGCGTTCTCCGCGGCGAAGCTTTCCATCGCCGCGTCGGCCAGCAGGGCGAAGACATACTCGTCCACCAGCCGGGCGATCAGGTCGCGGGGCGGCATGTTGATCAGCGGCGGCCCCCTCCGGGTCCCGTCCCGCGCCAAGCCGAGCGGCAGCAGCGGCCGGCGCACCAGCTCCGGCGGCGCACCGGCGTTGGTGCGGCCAAAGAGCAGTTCCACCCGGCCCAGGCCTCCCTCCGCCGCCGCGCGGTAGAGCGCCTCGGCGATGCGCCGGGCGGTGGCGGTGACGGCGTCGGCGCTGGTCGCCATCGCCGTGGTCCAGGCCGGCGGGCGTCCGCGCTCCTCCAGCAGGGCGGCGCCGCGCAGCCCCGCCACCCACAGCGCGCAACCGGGCGGCGCATCCAGCGCCGCGTCGACCAGCTTTTCGGCGAAGGCCCCGACGAAGCCGTGTTCCGGTGCGAACAGCACCAGCGCGGACCGGCCGTGCCCGTTCGCCGGCCACTGCATCGGCGCGTCGTCCAGCAGCGCCGTCGCCTGGGCCAGCGCCCCGGCGATGACCTCGGCATAGGCGCGGGTGCCGGCCAGCGTGCTCAGCGCCTGCTGCAGCCGCATCGCGGCGAGCGAGCGCATGACGTCGGTCACCGCCTCCAGATCCTGGACGCTGGCCCGCCGGGCCTCGACCTCCGTCAGCCGTTCGGTCATGGCGGCCCTCCGCCAAGCCCGGCAACGGCCTGCGCGATCAGGTCCCGCAGTGCCGTCCTGGTGGCGTCGTCCAGCGTCCCGCCGATCCGCGGCGGGCGGGTGGCGACCAGACCGGCCAGCGCCGTCTGGAAACGCGGGATCGCCTCCGGCGGCAAGCCGTCCAGCGTGCCGTCGGCCAGCGCCAGCAGCTGTGCCGCCTGGACCGCCAGCGGCCGGGGGGACAGGTGGCGTTGAGCCAGCAGGGCGCGCATGCGCTGGCCGTGCGCCACCGCCTTGCGCGTCCGCTCATCCACCAGCCCGCCGAAGCGGGTGAAGACCTCCAGTTCCAGAAACTGGGCATAATCGAGCCGCAGCGGCTCGGCCAGCGTGCGCAGCACCGGCGGCTGCGCCCTGCCGCCGACCCGCGACACGCTGCGGCCGATGTCCACCGCCGGCTTCTGCCCCTCGTAGAACAGCTTGGCATCCAGGCAGACCTGCCCGTCGGTGATCGAGATCAGGTTGGTCGGGATGTAGGCCGACAGGTTGCCGCCCTGCGTCTCGGCGATCGGCAGGGCGGTCAGCGATCCGCCGCCCTTCGCGGGGCTCAGCTTGGCGGCGCGCTCCAGCAGGCGGCTGTGCAGGTAGAAGACATCGCCCGGATAGGCCTCCCGTCCCGGCGGGCGGCGCAGCAGGAGCGAGAGCTGGCGGTGGACCGCCGCATGCTTGGTCAGATCGTCGACGATCACCAGGGCGTGCCGGCCGCTGTCGCGGAAATGCTCGGCCATGGTGAAGCCGGCATAGGGCGCCAGCCATTGCAGGCCGGGAGCGGAATCGGCGGCAGCGATGACGAACAGGGTGCGCGCCGCCGCGCCGCCCTGGCGCACCGCCTCGATGGCCGCACGCACGCCGGACGCCTTCTGCCCGACCGCGACATAGACGCAGAACACGTCTCCGTCGGTCTGGTTGAGTATGGCGTCCACCGCGATGGCGGTCTTGCCGGTGGCGCGGTCGCCGATCAGCAGCTCGCGCTGGCCGCGGCCGAGCGGGACCATGGCGTCGACGACCGCGGTGCCGGTCAGCAGCGGTTCCGACACCGCTGCACGCTCCGCGATGGTCGGGGCCGGACGCTCCACCGGCTCCCATCGTTCGGCCTCCACCGGTGGGCCGTCGTCCAGCGGAATGCCGAGCGGGTCGACCACCCGCCCCATCAGCGTGTCGCCGACCGGCACGCGCAGAACCGTGCCGGTGCCATGGACAATGCCGCCGGCCGCGACCGCGGTGGCGTCGCCCAGCAGGACGCAGCCGATGCGGTCGTCCAGATCCGTGGCGAGCCCGGCGACGCCACCGGGGAACAGCAGAAGCTCGTCCACCCGTATGTCCGGCAGGCCGGAGACATGGGCGATCCCGTCGCCCACCGACTCCACCCGGCCGACCGATTCGAGTTTCGCGCCGATTTCCAGCCCGTCGAGCCGGCGCAGCGCGTCCGGCATCCAGGCGTCCAGCGCGTCTTCAAGCGACGGCATCGGCATCGACTCTTGCGGAGTCATGGCGCGTCATCTCCTCCTTCGCCTCGGCCAATGTCTGCTTCCAGCTGCGGCGGACGACGCTGTGTGCAAAATGCAGTTCCACCCCGGCGATCAGCGAGCTATCCTCGACCACATCCAGCGCCACCGGCCGGCCGAGCGCCGCCGCCAGCCGGTCCCCCGCACGCGTGGCATCCTCCGCGGGCAAAGAGTTGGCTGCGACGACATGCACCGGCACCGGCGCGACCCCATTCGCCAGGGCATGGCGCCGCGCGTCGCTCAATCCCTCCACCGCGGCGAGCGCCTCATCCAGCAGCGGGCGGGTCAGCACATCGGCGGGAGCGTCGCGCAATAGGCGGGCCGCCAGTGCGGCCCCGAGTTCCGCGGCCTGACGCCGAAGCGCGGCCAACGCTTGCTCCCGCTCTTCGGCCAGCCGGCCGCGGCTCTCCTCCAACGCCCTGTCCGCCTCGGTCCGCGCCTTTTCGAGCAGGGCGGTGCGTTCGGCCTCGGCTTCGGCGCGGGCTGCGGCGATCAGGCGGTCGCGTTCGGCGGGCAGCGCGGTCCGCTGCGCCTCCAGGTCCCGCCTTGCCGTCTCGGCAGCTTGGCGCGCGGCCTCGGCCTCGGTCCGAACCTGTTCGGTGACGGCCTGCCGTTCGGCGATCACCGCCAGGACCGGGCGATAGAGGAAGCGGCGCAGCAGCCAGACCAGGATCAGGAAATTGACCGCCTGGAGCAGGATCGTCCAACCGTCGATGTGCATGACGGCCTCCCGGCCGGTAGGCCCGGTTTCAGGCGAAGGGGTTGGCGAACAGCAGCAGCAGGGCGATGACGAGGCAGTAGATCGCCATGGTCTCGATCATCGCCAGACCGACGAACAGGGTGCGCGACAGCGTGTTGGCGGCCTCCGGCTGGCGGGCGATCGCCTCCATTGCGGCGGCGACGGCGCGGCCTTCGGCCAATGCCGGGCCGATGGCGCCGACCGACACCGCCAGCGCGGCGCCGAGAATGCTGATGCCATGGACGTCCATGGTTCCTATCCCCTCTCGATCGTTCCGACGGCCCCGCCGATGAAGACGGCGGCTAGCACGGTGAAGATGTACGCTTGCACGAGGCCCAGCAGCAGCTCCAAGGCCATCAGCGGCACCGGCACGAACAGGCCGGCCAGCGACAGCACGATGGCGATGACGAATTCCCCGCTCATCACGTTGCCGAACAGGCGGATGGACAGCGAGAAGGCGCGCGTCAGCTCCGACAGCAGGTTCAGCGGCAGCAACAGCGGGGTGGGATGGGCGAAGCCCTTCAGATAGGCCCACAGCCCGCGCCGGCGGATGCCCAGCGCCTGCGAGGACAGCAGCACCACCAGGGCCAGCGCCGCCGCCGTCTCCAGGGAGGCGGTCGGCGCCTTCAGTCCCGGAACCAATCCTGATAGGTTGGCGATCGCCAGATAGAGGAACAACGTGCCGAGCAGCGGCAGGAAGGGCGTGGCGTCGGTCTGCATCGTCTCGGCGATCTGCCGGCGCAAGGTCTCCACCACCAGTTCCAGCACGGTCTGGACCGGGCCGGGCCGCTCCACCCGCAGCCGCCGGGCCGCCAGCGCCGACCCCAGCGCCATCGCCGCCATCAGGCCCCAGGTGACGACGACCGGCAGGGTGACCGGGACCGGACCCAGCAGGAAGACCACCGGCGTCGTCAGGGGAGACCCGGTCATGGTGCCCTCTCCTGCACTCGCCTTTCACGCCGGATCACGACCGTGCGGGCCAGTTGGAAGCCGGCCAGCATCGCCAGCAGCACTTCCGCCCCACCCCAGATCGCGGCGAAGGTAAAGCCGGCCGTGGCCCCGGCCAGCCGCAGCAGATAGAGCGGGACCGCCCGGCGGACCCCGCCCACCGCATAGAGCCGCGCCGTGGCGGCCAGCCCGCGGAAGAACAGGGCGCCAAGCGTCAGACCGGCCAAGGCGCCGGCAAGGACGGGGATGAGAAGCGGGACGATGGTCACGTCAGCGCTCCTGCCCGATCCGGTTCCAGGCGAGCCATCCGCCGAGCGCCACGCCCGCGAACAGCAGCGCTGCCGTCCAGAAGATCCCGCCGCCGGCCCGTTCATCCAGCCAGCGCCCGGCGAACAGGCCGGCCAGCGTCGGCACGATCACCAGCCAGCCCAACGCCCCGATCAGGGCAAGGTTGCGGCCCATCGGACGTTCCCCTTCGCGCAGCCATTGTTCCCGCCGCTTCCGCTTGCGGCGGATGCTGTCCGCAAGCGGGTCCTGCTCGTCGGTCATGGCACGTCCTCCCTGCTGTCCAAGGTGGAGGCAAAAGGATTGCCCGCGCGGCGGTCCGGCCGCAGATAGGTCAGGATGTGGCGAATCGCGGCCAGATGCATACGGCGTGCGCCGGACCGGGCCTCTCCCTCCTGCTCCAGGTTTCGGCGGAAGCGGACCAGCACGTCGCGTTCCAGCGCGCGCAGGTCGTCACCAAGCACCGCTTCCCGTGTCGCAACGGCGATTTGCACGCCGTCCCGGACGGTCAGCACGCCGCCGCGCACGGCGCAATGGCCTTCGCGGCCGTCGGAGGTCCGCCAGTTGATGACGGAGATCGCCAGGGCGGTCAGCAGGTCGGCATGGCCGGGCCAGATGCCGAAGGCGCCGCTGGCGTCCTCCGCCCGCAGATGACGGATGTCGGTGAGGCGGGCGGCGACGGCGGTAGGGGTCGTGATGATGAGGGAGAGGTCGTTCATCCCATCCTCCCTGCGCTGTCGCGCTCGCGGACCCGGTCCAGGGTGCCGGTCATGAAGAAGGCGCTTTCGGCCCAGTCGTCGCATTCGCCGTCCAGGATGGCGCGGCAGCCCTTCAGCGTCTCCTCCAGCGGCACGCTGACTCCGCCATGGCCGGTGAAGGCCTCCGTGACCTGGAAGGGCTGGGTCAGGAAGCGCTGCAGGCGGCGGGCACGGCGCACGGCCAGCCGGTCGGCGGCGCTCAACTCCTCCATGCCCAGCAGTGCGATGACGTCCTGGAGTTCGCGGTAATGGGCGATGGTCATGCGCACCTCTTCCGCCAGCCGGTAATGCACCTCCCCTACGATCAGCGGGTCGAGCAGGCTGGAGGTGGAGGCCAGCGGGTCGACCGCCGGATACAGCCCCTCCGCCGCCATGGGCCGCGACAGTACGATGGAGCTGTCGAGATGGCTGAACAGCTCCGCCACCGCGGGATCGGTGAAGTCGTCGGCCGGGACATAGACCGCCTGGATCGCGGTCACCACCGCACCGAGGGTGGAGGCCACGCGCTCTTCGAGCTCGGCGATCTCGCTGGCAAGCGTGGGTTGGTAGCCGACGCGCGAGGGCAGGCGGCCCAGCAGCCCCGACACCTCCGCACCGGCCTGGACGAAGCGGAAGACATTGTCCATCAGCAGCAGCACGTCGCGGTGCTGTTCGTCGCGGAAATGCTCGGCGATGGTCAGCGCGGTCAGCCCGACGCGCCAGCGTGCTCCCGGCGGCTCGTTCATCTGGCCGAAGATCAGGGCGGTGCGGTCGAGCACGCCGGAGCGCTGCATCTCCTCCCACAGCTCCTGGCCCTCGCGGGACCGTTCGCCGATGCCGGCGAAGACGGAGATGCCGGTGTGGCCTTCAACCATCTTGCGGATCAGCTCCATCACCAGCACCGTCTTGCCGACCCCGGCGCCGCCGAACATCGCGGCCTTGCCGCCACGCGCCAGCGGAGCCAGCAGGTCGATCACCTTGATGCCGGTCTCCATCGGCTCGCGATGCGGGTTGCGGCGGGCGAGCGGCGGCGGCGGCCGATGGATCGGCATCCGCGGCGTGCCGGGCGGCAGTTCCGGCCCGTCGTCACGCGCCAGCCCCATGACGTCGAGCAATCGGCCCAGCACCGCGTTTCCCACCGGTGCAGCGAGCGGGCCGCCGGTTGAGCGTGCCGGCGTGCCGCGCCGCAAGCCGGACGTCCCTTGAAGCGCGATGGCCCGCGCGGTCCGAGCATCGAGATGGCTCTGCACCTCCGCCACCAGACGTTCGGGACCGTCCCATAGGATGTCCACGGCTTCGAACAAGGGCGGGAGGGCCGCTTCGGGAAATCGGAGGTCGATGACGGAGCCGCGCACCGCGACCACCTGTCCGTCGACGGCCTTTGCCGGATCGAGAGAGGTGGACGGCGGAGGGTGGGCGGGCGATGGTGTAGACATGCTCACTCCAGCCGGTTGGAAACCGTGCAGGGCGGTGGTCCTCGCCGCATCGTCGGGACTGGAGGCTCCCCCCGACCTTCCCCCGATGGGCAGGGGAAGGAGCGCCTGGATGCTTTTGCGGATGTCTCCGATGAAAGCGGCGCCGTCGGGGTGGAGGGCAATGCGTCAACCAGATCGACCACCGGATTCGACGATAGACCCGATTTGCCGCCTGCTGCATTGCGTCAAATCAAACCCTGCCCCCTCGAATTGTCTTGACCGGAGTGGAGGGGCGGCCTGGTCTCCGGCCGAGCGCCCGATCTTCCGCCCGGATACGGACGGCGAGCATTGCCCCGTTGAGAATGGAGAAGACGAGCGCGTAACCGGCCATTCCGAAGGCGAGCGGAAGAGCGGCGATCTCGACCGCAACCGCCAGATAGTTTGGATGATGGGTGAAGCGGTAGGGGCCGCTGCAAACCGGTGGCTCTGCGCGAAGCACAAGGATCCGGGTGGTCCAGCGTTGCCCCAGCGTCACCTGAACCCATAGGCGGAGTGCCTGCATGACGAGGAAGAGTGCCAGCCAGACCGGATCGACCGGCCGGACCGACGCGATGCCCGTTTCCGGATTCCATTGAGATGTCCACAGGGCGGTTCCCCAGAGACCCGCCAGCCAGCCGACATGCAGCAGCACCATCCACGGGTAATGGCCGCGCCCATGTTCCTGCGCACCTTGGACCAGCAGCGCCGCGCGGTTGCGCCGGTCGATGACCAGTTCGCTCAGGCGCTGGACCGTCACCAACAGCATGATGATGATCGGCCCAGCCGTCATCGGAGCAGTCATCGTCGGCCCCGCCGAATCGTGATCAGGTTGGCGGAAAAGCCGGGACCGAGTGCCAGCAACGCCGCCCGGTCCGGCAACCCTGCCCGGCGTGCCCGGTCCAGCACGAACAGCACCGTGGGGGCGGACATGTTGCCGTGATCGGCCAGCACCGCCCGTTCATGGTCGAGGCTGCCGGTCTCCAACCGCAGCACCTCCTCCAGCGCCGCCAGCACGCGGGTGCCGCCGGGGTGGCAGATGAACCGGCCGATCTGCTCGTCGTCCGCGCCGCATTGGGCGAGCAGCCGGGCAAGGGCGGGACGGAGGTGGGTCTGCAGGAATTGCGGCAGCGCTGCCGACAGGACGATGCCGAACCCGCCATCGTCGATGCGCCAGCCCATGATGTCCTCCGATCGCGGGAACAGATGCTGGCCCGCGCCGTCGATGACGGCGAAGGCGCGCTCGCCGGTTCCGCCGCGCAGCACGCAGGCGGCGGCGCCATCGCCGAACAGAGCAGTGGCGACCAGGTTGGCGCGGCTGCCGTCATCCTGGCGGAAGGCGAGGCTGCACAGCTCCATGGTCACGAACAGCACGGTGCGGTCCGGCGCCGCCGCCGTCAGCCTCGCGGCGGTCGCCAACCCCGCAACGCCGCCAGCGCAGCCGAGTCCGAACAGCGGCACCCGCTCGATGTCGGGCCGGAAGCCCATGGCTTCGGCAAGCTGGGCTTCCAGGCTCGGCACCGCGAAGCCGGAGGAAGAGGAAACGACCATGCAATCGATCTCGGCGGGATCGACGCGGGCATCGGCCAGGGCTGCGGTCGCCGCCTGGACGAACAGGGCTGCCGCTGCCTGCCGGTAGGCGTCCATGCGGTCGCTCCAGCCATGGGGAGCGGCATACCAGTCCGCCGGCCGGGCGCAGTGCCGCCGGACGATGCCGGTGTTGGTGAAGACCCGTCCGAACTGGGGGAAGTCGGAAAGCCGGTCGCCGAAGATGCGGGTGGTGAGGAGGGCGGCCTCTTCCTGTGTCAGGACATGCGGTGGCAGGCCGAGGCCCAGGCCAAGCAAAGCCACGGGTGGGAACACGGTGACGGCTCCATTCGCAAAATCGCGGCTGCAGCGGGGATGCTGGCGGCGCGGCGGGTGGGGAACACGGCGGCGTGGTCATCTATTCGGCAGCGGAAAGCGGCCGAAAAAACTTATCCGCGACCGAATAGGCGGCGGAGGTGGCGTGTTGTCCGCCAGCGCCGCGATACGGCGAACCGTCACCCGTCGAACTCAGGAGAAGTCATGATGAGCGTTCGTTTGAAGGTCGGCCGTGCCACCCTGGCCGGTCTGCTGTGCGCCGCCGTTCTCGGCACCGGCCTGCTGGCCCCCGTCTCCGCCCGCGCCATGGGCGACGACACGACCCCGACCTGCAAGCCGGGGGAGGTCTATGACAAGAAGGCCAAGCAGTGCGTCAAGCAGAGCGGTGCCAACCTCAGCGACGACAACATCGCCGACTACGCCTATTCCCTGGCGAAGGCGGAGCGCTATCAGGAGGCGCTGGACATCCTTGGGACGGCGCGCAACCAGGACAGCCCCGTCGTGCTGAACTACCGTGGCTATGCCACCCGCAAGCTCGGCCGCATCGACGAGGGCATCGGCTATTACCTGAAGTCGGTTGCCGCCGATCCGTCCTACCCCAAAGTCCGGGAATATCTCGGCGAGGCCTATGTGCTCAAAGGGCGTGTCGATCTGGCACGGGAACAACTGGCGGCCATCCGCAACATCTGCGGCACCGGATGCGAGGAGTATCGCGACCTGGAAGAGGCCATCGCCGCGCCGGCCAGGGGCTGACGGGTCACCGGTGGGAGCGCGTCCCGCGCAATCCGGGGGCGGTCCCGCCGCTTTGTTCAGTCGTCGGGAAGGCGGATGATGGCTATCTTCGAAGGCGGCCGTGAGGCATATGGGTGGTCGGGGCCGGTATTGCGTCGCCGGGACCGGATCGGACCGGATGCCATGCGAGGGAGCGGTGAGATCGCCAGCGAAGCGGAAGTCAGGCAGGGCTTGTCCGTCACCCTGCCGCGCCTGTGGCGATACGGCTTCGTCCTGTCGCGGCAGCGCGACTGGGCGGACGATCTGGTGCAGCAGACCTGCCTGCGGGCTCTGGAGCGGCACGGCCAGTTCCAGCCCGGCTCCCGCATCGACCATTGGCTGTTCGCCATCCTGAACTCGGTCTGGCTGAACGAGGTCCGGGCGCGTCGGGTCCGCTTCGGCCAAGGAACCGTGGAGGCGGAGACGAGCCTGGAAGTGGACGGCGCGCGCGAAGCCGAGGTGAAGGTGCTGGCGGGGCAGGTGATGCGGCTGGTCGGCGACCTGCCGGAAGCCCAGCGGGCGGCGGTGTTCCTCGCCTATGTGGAAGGCTTGACCTACCGCGAGGTCGCGGCGGTCCTCGACGTGCCGGTCGGAACGGTGATGAGCCGTCTGGCGGCGGCGCGGGCAAAGCTGGCGGACAGGATGAGCGACGGAGCGGCACGATGAGCGGAGAGAGCGACGAGTCCCCGATCCCCTCCGACGAGGAACTGACCGCCTTCATCGACGGCGAGCTGGAGGAAGCGCACCGCGCCCGGCTGCTCGCCCTGATGGAGCGCGATCCGGCGGTCGCCGCAAAGGTGGAGCATCTTTCTCGTGCCAGCCTGCCCTTCGGCGAGGCCTTCCGGCCCTTGCTGGACGCCGCCCCGGCGGCGGATCTGCAACGCATGCTCGACGGGATATCCGTGCCGCCGGTTGCCGCCAATGCGGTCGTTCCGATGACCCGCCGTCGTCTGTTCGGCGCCATCGCCGCCTCGGTGGCGGCAGGCGTGCTGGGAGACCGGATTCTGGTCGGGCTGCTTGGAACCGGCGACGGCGACGATTTGGCCGACGATGACGGCGGACCGGACCGGGAGCGCCACTGGCATGGCGTGGTCGCGCAATATATGGGGTTGTACACGCGGGAGACGCTGGGCGGGCCCACGCCCGGCCGCGACGCCCAGTCGGCCCAGCTCGCCGCCCTGAACCGGCCGCTCAACCTGTCCCTGACGCCGGAGGCGGTGGAGGTCGGTGGGGCGGAATTCCGCCGGGCGCAGATCCTGTCCTACGACGACATGCCGCTGGCCCAGATCACCTATCTCGATCCGCTCAGCGGTCCACTGGCGCTTTGCATCCTGCGCCGTCCGGGCACCGTGCGCGGGGTGGAGCAGGAAATGCGCGGCGGGCTGTCCATCGCCTATTGGAACGGCCCGGACCATGCCGCCCTGCTGATCGGCCGGCTGCCGTCAGCGGACCTGACGGTCAAGGCCGAAGCGGTCCGGCAGCGGCTGGCGATTTGATACGCTTGGCCTTCCGGCCGGGACAGGCTCGCCAGCGGCGGACCCACCCCGGCCGGGAACATCTCAGCCCATGATCTCGAACTTGATGCCCTGGGCCAGCGGCAGCGCCGAGGAGTAGTTCACCGTCGCGGTCTGGCGGCGCATGTAGGCCTTCCAGGAATCCGACCCGGACTCGCGACCGCCGCCGGTCTCCTTCTCGCCGCCGAAGGCACCGCCGATCTCGGCACCGCTGGGGCCGATGTTGACGTTGGCGATGCCGCAGTCGGACCCGGCAGCCGACAGGAAGCGCTCCGTCTCACGGAGGTCGGTGGAGAAGATGCAGGAGGACAGGCCCTGCGGCACCGCGTTCTGAAGCGCAATGGCTTCTTCCAGCGTGTCGTAGGTCAGGACGTAGAGGATCGGCGCGAAGGTCTCATGCCGCACCACCTCGGACTGGGCCGGCATTTCGACGATGGCCGGGGTGACGTAATAGGCGTTGGGGAAGCGGTCGGTCAGCGTACGCTCGCCGCCGGTGACGGTGCCGCCCTCGGCCTTCGCGGAGTCCAGCGCACGCTGCATCGCCTTGAAGGCGTCGGCATCGACCAGCGGGCCCATCAGCACGCCGGATTCCAGCGGGCTGCCGATCGACACCGAGGCGTAGGCCGCCTTCAGGCGTGGCAGTAGCTGGTCCTTGACCGAGCGGTGGACGATCAGCCGGCGCAGCGTGGTGCAGCGCTGGCCGCAGGTGCCGACGGCGGAGAACAGGATGGCGCGCAGCGCCATGTCGAGGTCGGCCGACGGTGCCACGATCATGGCGTTGTTGCCGCCCAGCTCCAGGATCGAGCGACCGAAGCGCTCGGCCACCACCTTGGAGACCTCGCGGCCCATGCGGGTCGAGCCGGTGGCCGAGACGATGGGGAAGCCGGGATGGGCGACCAAAGCCTCGCCGATCTCACGGCCGCCCTGGACGACCTGCGACAGGTTGGCCGGCGCATCGCCGAAACGGGCGACGGCGCGGTCGAAGATCACCTGGCAGGCGGCGGCGGTCAGCGGGGTCTTCTCCGACGGCTTCCAGACGACCGGGTCGCCGCAGACCAGCGCCAGCGCCGCGTTCCACGACCACACCGCCACCGGGAAGTTGAAGGCGGAGATGACGAGGCAGGGGCCGGCCGGGTGCCA
This sequence comes from Azospirillum endophyticum, assembly GCF_016595245.1. Lineage (GTDB taxonomy): Bacteria > Pseudomonadota > Alphaproteobacteria > Azospirillales > Azospirillaceae > Azospirillum > Azospirillum endophyticum. The sequence goes on along the minus strand of NZ_JAENHM010000052.1, from coordinate 21,072 downwards.
GGTCTCGCGCATGGTGTGGCCCGGACGCTCGGACGCGATGGTCAGGCCGTAGAGCTGGCGCGACAGGCCGACGGCGAAGTCGCAGATATCGATCATCTCCTGCACTTCGCCCAGGCCTTCCTGGTAGATCTTGCCGGCTTCCAGCGAAACCAGGCGGCCGAGATCCTCCTTGGCGGCGCGCAGTTCCTCGCCCAGCAGGCGGACCAGCTCGCCGCGGCGCGGGGCCGGCACCGACCGCCACGCCTCGAAGGCGCGGGCGGCGTTGGCGACGATGTCCGACACCTGCGACGGCGCGGTCTCCGCCACCGTGGCGAGCGTGGCGCCATCGACCGGCGACCGGGCGGTCAGCCCGGCTCCGCTGGAGGTCAGGCCGAAACGGGAGAGGATGTCGCTGTGCTGCACCGGGGTGGCTCCTTGGGTCAAAAAGCGGAGGCGTTACTGGATAGATCCCGAAAACACCCATCTTCCCGACTGAAAGAGGGGGCCGATGGGGGAGAGACTTGAATCACTTCCCCTTGCCCGCCGCGCGGATCTCAGAAAGGGTCCGGGTCGGCGTCAGGGCTTCGGGATCGAGCTTGATGTGGAGGATCGCCGGCAGGCCGGAGGCGCGGGCGCGCTCGAAGGCCGGGGCGAACTGGTCGGTGGTCTCCACCGTCTCGCCATGGCCGCCATAGGCGCGGGCGAAGGCGGCGAAATCGGGATTCTGCAGTCCGGTGCCCGACACACGGCCAGGATATTCGCGCTCCTGATGCATGCGGATGGTGCCGTACATGCCGTTGTCGACGACCAGCACGATCACGGCGGCACCCTCCTGCACCGCGGTGCCGAACTCCAGCCCCGTCATCTGGAAGCAACCGTCGCCGGCGAAGCACAGGACGTCGCGGGTGCGGTGCTGCAGCTTGGCGGCGATGGCTGCGGGCAGGCCGTAGCCCATCGAGCCGCAGACCGGCGCCGCTTGCGTGCCGAACTGGCGGAAACGGTGGAAGCGGTGGATCCAGGTGGCGTAGTTGCCGGCGCCGTTTGTGAAAATGGCGTCGCGTTCCAGCCGCTCATCCAGCCAAGCCATGATGCGGCCCATTTGAACGTCGCCCGGGATCGCGTCGGGCGGGGTGCTCCATGCCTGGTAGGCGGCATGGGCGGCCTCGGCACGGGCAGCCCAGCTGGACTTTGCCGTCAGACTCAGTCCCGCCACCGCCTCCAGGAAGGCGGCCGGCGTGGCGACCATGCCAAGCGTCGGGCGATAAACGCGGCCGATCTCCTCGGCACCCGGGTGGATGTGGACCACGGCCCTGTCCGGATCGGGGATGCCCAGCAACCCGTAGCCCTGCGACGGCACTTCGGAGAACCGGTCGCCCAGCAGGATCAGCAGATCGCTGTCCTTGAGCAATGCAGTCAGCTTCGGATTGATGCCCAGCCCGACATCGCCGGCGTAAAGCGGGTGGCAATGGTCGAACAGCATCTGGCGGCGGAAGGTGACCGCAACCGGCAGGGTAAGCCGCTCGGCAAAAAGCTGAAGCGCCGCGACCGACTCCGCTGTCCAGCGCGAGCCGCCGACGACCAGCAACGGCCGCTCCGCCTTGGACAGCAGGGCGCCGAAGGACGCCACCTGCGCCTGCGTCGGAGCGCTGTCCACCGGCTCGGCCCGCGGAGCGGCGGCGGTGTCCGCCATTTCGGTCAGGGTGTCTTCCGGCAGGGCCAGCACCACCGGCCCGGGGCGGCCGGCCATCGCGGTGTGGAAGGCGCGGGAGATCATCTCCGGCACGCGGTCGGCGCTGTCGATCTCGGCGACCCATTTGCACATGCCGCCGAACAGCTTGCCGTAATCGACCTCTTGGAAGGCATCGCGACCGCGCATGCCGCGCTCGATCTGGCCGACCAGCACGATCAACGGCGTCTCGTCCTGCTGGGCGACATGGATGCCGGACGCGGCGTTGGTGGCGCCGGGGCCGCGGGTGACGAGGCAGACGCCGGGGCGGCCGGTCAGCTTGGCCTGCGCCTCCGCCATCATCGCCGCACCGCCTTCGTGGCGGCAGACGACCATCTCGATGGGGCTGTCGTGCAGGGCGTCCAGCACGGCGAGATAGCTCTCGCCCGGCACGCCGAACACCCGCCGTACGCCCTGCGCCTCAAGCGCCTCCACGACCAACTGACCACCGGTCTTCATCGCGAACCCGCCCCGCCTGTTCCGGATCTCCAGGATACCGACCCTGCCGTGCCCTGCGCCAGAGCGCAAACGACTTTCTTTCCATGGGTCATGAGCTTTGGTAATGAAGCGATCATGGATTTGCAGCGCCGTCTCCTTCCCTCCATGAGCATGCTGACCGCTTTCGAAGCGGCGGCCCGTACCGGCAGTTTCACCGCTGCGGCGGCGGAGCTCTCGCTGACCCAAGGGGCGGTCAGCCGGCAGATCAAGGCGCTGGAGGACCAGATCGGAACCCCTCTGTTCGTCCGCAAGGGCCAGCGGGTGACGCTGACGCCGACCGGGGCGCTCTATGCGGATCCGATCCGCGATGCGCTCCGCCAGATCGCGGCAGCCACCGTGCGGACCATCGCGGCGCCCAAGGGCGGCGTGCTGAACCTCGCCATCCTGCCGACCTTCGGCACGCGCTGGCTGGTACCGCGGCTGCCTGCCTTCCAGGCTGCCCACCCGCAGGTGACGATCCACTTCACCACCAAGCTGGCGCCCTTCGATTTCCGCCTTCACGACCTGGATGCGGCCATCCATTACGGATTCGGCGACTGGCCTGACGCCGTCTGCGACCATCTGCTGGACGAGGAGGTGCTGCCGGTCTGCGCCCCGGCCTTCCTCACGGCGCATCCGGTGGCGGAGCCGGCCGATTTGCTGGCTCTGCCGCTGCTGCACACCAGCACCCGTGCCGATGCCTGGACCGAGTGGCTATCGGCCCAGGGACTGGCTCCGCGTCCCGGTGCCGGCATGGTGTTCGAACAGTTCGCCACCACCGCCCAGGCTGCGGAGGCCGGGCTGGGCGTCGCCCTGCTGCCGACGCTGCTGGTCCGCGGCGAACTGGATGACGGCACCCTCGTCCCCGCCATGGACCGTCCCCACCGCAGCACGCGGGCCTATTACCTGGTCCACCCCCGCGGCAAGGCCAACCACCCACCCTTCGCCGCATTCCGCCAATGGCTGCTGACGGAGGCGCGGGGGGACCAGCTGGCCGGCTGAGTCCGGCTGAGCTATGCCGCCACCAGTTCCCCGGTCCCGTCGCCGTCGGGCCGGACTGCCAGCCGCCGGTCATGGAATGCAGCGAGGCTGGGGCGGTGGCCGACGCTGACCAGGGTGGTGCCGGGCAAGCGGTCGCGCAGCAGGCCGTAGAGCCGCTCTTCCGTCTCGGGATCGCAGGCCGAGGTCGCCTCGTCCAGAAAGAGCCAGTCGGGCTTGTGCAGCAGGGCGCGGGCGATGGCGATGCGCTGCTGTTCGCCGCCGGATAGGCGCTGGGTCCAGTGGTCTTCGTCCGCCAGACGGTCGGCGAAGCCGGCCATGCCGACGGCGCACAGCGCCTCACGCACCACCTCCGCCTCGAAGGAGTCAGCGGCGGCGGGGTAGGTGACGGCGGCGCGCAGGCTGCCGATGGGCAGGTAGGGCTTCTGCGGCAGGACCATGCTGCTGGCCGCCGTGTTTCCGGCCGGCAGCGCGATCCGGCCGCTGCCGAATGGCCAGATGCCAGCGACGGCGCGCAGGATCGTGCTTTTGCCCGAACCCGAAGGGCCGGTGATCAACAGCCTTTCGCCCGGCCGCACCGTCAGGTCGGCACGGACCAGCGGTATGCCGCCGGCGGGCAAGGTCAGGGCCAGCCCGTCCAGAGCCAGGACGCCGTCAGCTGCGGTGGCGCGCTCCACCCCCGGATGCTCGCGGCCAACCGCCTGCACTGTCTCCACCGCTTGGCGGAAGCCGGTCAGGCGGCTGGTGGTGGCATACCAGTCGGCCAAGTTGACGTAGGCGTCGATGAACCAGGACAGCGCGCCCTGCACCTGTCCGAAGGCTTGGGATGTCTGCATCAGCGATCCCAGCGGCAGCGCACCGCTGAAGTAACGCGGAGCGGCGACCAGCAGCGGAAAGATGATGGCGATCTGCCCGTATGCCGAGGTGAACCACACCAGCCGCTTCTGCGTGCGCATCAGCGACCACCAGTTGGCGACGATGCGGGCGAAGCGGTCACCGAAGCCGCGCGCCTCCTGTCCCTCCCCCTGCTGCAGGGCGACGCTCTCCGCGTTCTCGCGCAGGCGGACGAGCGAAAAGCGGAAGTCGGCCTCGTAACGCTCCTGGTCGAAGCTGAGGCGGGCGAGGGGCTTGCCGATCTTGTGGGTGATCCAGGTTCCGGCGACGGCATAGACCAAGGCAACCCAGACCATGTAGCCGGGCAGGTCGATGCCCAGCCAGGGGAGGGTCACCGACCCGGACAGGCCCCACAGGATGGCGAGGAAGGAGACCAGCGAGACCAGATTGGTCAGGAAGCCCAGCGACAGGCTCAGCGTCTGCTGTACGAAGCTGCGCACGTCCTCGGCGATGCGCTGGTCGGGGTTGTCGGTGCCGGTACCGACGAACTGGAGCCGGTAGTAGGTCTGGTTCTCCAACCAGTCGCCGAGATAGCGTTCCGTCAGCCAACGCCGCCAGCGGATTTGCAGCATCTGGTTCAGGTACAGGCGATAGACCGCCACCGCGATGAAGACCAGCGCCAGCGCGCCGAACACCAGCAGTGCATGGACGAAGCCGGGTTGATCCTTCTGCTGGAGCGCGTCGAAGATGTCCGCATTGATCTGGGTGAACCAGACATCCATGAACACCGCCGTCAGATTGAGGACGATGACTGCCGCCAGCAGGCCGCGCGCCGCCCACCTCTCTTCCGAGGACCAGTAGGGTTTCGTCAGCCGCCAGACGTCGGCGAGAAACCGGCGGGCGGCGGACAGGCGTCCGGTGACGGTCGGGCCGGGCGTGGGAATCGGGGAATAAGCAGTTACGGGCATCGGTCGGGCACTCGCAAGCGGCCGGGACGAGCCTTGCCGATTATCACCCTTTGCCGCCGCGGAGGCATGAATTCGCTGTCACTTGCCGCGGATCGCGTCCCAACCCGTCATCCCGGCGCGGATGTTCGCCCGAATCCGGCGGTCGGCCAAACGTATCCGCGGGGAAGATCGGACCGCGCGTCAGCGCTGTTGCCCGGCGGAGCTGCGGCAGTCGGTCAGGATGTTGCCGATTGTCACCCGTTCCCGCTCGTCCATGCTGAGGTCCCAGCGGGCCTTCACCAGGATCCAGTCGGCGACATAGAGGCAGATGCCGTCGCGCTTGGGAGGCAGCCACTCCTCCGGCCCTTTGGAGCCTTTGGCGCGGTTGGCCTCGCGGCTGGCGGCGAGCAGGGTCAGAGGATCGCTGGTGTCGTTGGCGTAGGCGGCGCGCTTCTCCCGGCTCCAGTCGTATCCGCCGCTGGCGTAGGTCTCCTCGAGCGGCACCCGATGGTCGATGTCGACCATTTGCGGATCGGTGTAGCGCTCCCCGGTATAGGGGTCGAGCCAGTCGCCGGATTTCACGCTGCAGCCTTTGGCGTCGAGCGTCGCCGGGCGCTGGGAATCGCGGATCAGCACCTTCTCGCGCGCATTCAGGCATCCGCCGTCGAGCGCCAGCCAGTGGGGCCATTCCTCGCGCTGGTAGCCGCCGCGCTTCTCTGGCTCCACCCGGATGGCGTCGAGCCGGCGGGTCACCTCGGCGTAGTCGATCCGGTCGGACGGGCGGGCGGCGACCGGCGGCGGCGGCTCGGCAGGCTCCTGCTTGCGCGGCTGGCGCGGGCGGTGGGGCTCCTCACCCAGCAATCGGTCGAGCGTGCCGGGCGGAATGATGTGGAGCCGCTCGGCCACCGCGACGACGGCGAGCACAGCAAGGACGATGAACAGCGCCCGAAGGGGGAGGGATCGGCGGCGGGCCACGTTTAAGCCTTCAAGGACCTGGTTCCTCTCCCCTGGAGGGGAGAGGGGGAAATCGCCGCCGTCGTCATGCCCTGCTCATCTTCTTGATCCGCTATCGTCATACTCCGCTATGGGGTCGGACCTCAAGGCATGCGACCGGTCAGGGTGGCGCTCAGGCCCTGCAGAAGGCCGATCTGGCACATGGTGTCGAAGGTGGAGCGCATCAGCGACGGGTCGCCGATCGACACGCGGATGTCGCCGGCCCGAGCTTCGGTGTGGCGGCGGCGGACCTTGCTGCCGCAAAGTTCCTGCAGCACCTCCAGCAACATGACCAGCGAGGTCGCGCGGCCGGTGCAGAGATTGTAGACCTGCGCCCCGGCGAAGCGGCGCTCCATCGCCAGCGCCAGGATGCGCACGACGTCGCCGACGAAGACGAAGTCGCGGACCTGCTGGCCGTCGCCGTGAAGCTCGACGTCTTCGCCGCGGGCGACGCGGCGGGCGAAGATGGAGATCACGCCGGAATAGGGCGACATCGGATCCTGGCGCGGGCCGTAGACGTTGAAGAAGCGGAAGCCCATTGTCGGCACGCCCTGGATCGCCCAGGCGACGCGGGCATGCATCTCGCAGCCCAGCTTGTCGACGCCATAGGCGGACAGCGGACGCGGCAGTTCGTCCTCCTTCAGCGGGGTGTTGGTGTTGTCCCCGTAGACGGCGGCGGAGGAAGCGTAGACCACCGGAACCGGGCTCCCGCGCTTGGCGTCGCGCGCCGCCTCGAACACGGTGACGGTGCCTAGCAGGTTGGTGCGGTGGGTCTCCGCCCACAGCTCCCGCGATTTCTGCACCGATGCCACGGCGGCGAGATGGAAGACGCCGTCGACTCCCTCGCCGGCATCGCCGGCCATCGCCTCGCGCACCGCGCCAGGATCGGCCACGTCGCCCACCACCAGTCTCGCGGCGGTGGGCTTGTTCTCCAGCCGGCCGCTCGACAGGTTGTCGAGGATCGTCACGCGATGCCCATCGGCAAGCAGCCTGTCGGCCAGATGCGAGCCGATGAAACCGCAGCCGCCGGTGATGAGGTAGTGCGCCATGGTCCGTCCAAGCCCTTCCTTCGTTGCATCGGCGTTGCCGCATTGCAGCGGATGCGCCGGAAATCCCTTTCAAGAGTCGGGATACAACCTGCAGTCTGCCAGACCATCTTCGGGATAGGGGCCTGCCTCAACCGGGGAGCCGGCCCCGCCCATACGGCAACTTCGCGGGCGAATCGGTCCGACTTTCTCTATGACGGTTTCGGGACAGGCGGCATCGACGGTTCAACAGGCTTATCCACCATCTTGTCCACGGTTCTGTGGATAACCATGGTCAAGCATGGGAAGCTTCCATGCGCGTCGGGCCAGTCACACTGATGCAGAAATGCTGCTGACTACGAACGGTTTTGCCAACGGATCCTTTGCTGCGGAGCACAATGCAATCCCAAGCAAAAGGCCCCACCGTGGCAGTTATGCCACGGTGGGGCCTGTCTCAAGTATCCGAGGCAGCCTGTGGAGCAAAGACCGGCTTGCGCTTTGCCGGAGTCAGGGCTGCTTGGAGCCGAGCATCTCGGCCTTCACGGTGGCGAAGGCCCAGTCCAGCCAGGGCAGCACCGCCTCCATGTCCTCGTTCTCCACCGTGGCGCCGCCCCACAGACGCAGGCCGGGAGGCGCGTCGCGGTAGGACCCGGCGTCGAAGGCAGCCTCCTCCTTCTCCAGCAGGGCCGACAGCTTCTTGGCAAAGGCGGCCTGTCCCTCTTCGGACAGGGCGGCCACGTCCGGATCGGTGAAGCGCAGGCAGATCGAGGTGCAGGAGCGGTTCGCAGGATCCTTGGCGAGGAAGTCGGCCCAGGGGCTGGTCTCCACCCAGTCCGCGACGATGCGCAGATTCTGTTCCGAGCGGCGGATCAACTGGGTCAGGCCGCCCAGCGACAGGGCCCAGCGCAGTCCGTCGATCGCGTCCTCGACGCACAGCATCGACGGGGTGTTGATGGTGTCGCCTTCGAAGATGCCTTCGATCAGCTTGCCGTTCTTGGTCATGCGGAAGATCTTCGGCAGCGGCCGGTCGGGCTGGAAAGTCTCCAGCCGTTCGACGGCGCGCGGACTCAGCACCAGCATGCCGTGCGCTGCCTCGCCGCCCAGCACCTTCTGCCAGGACCAGGTGGCGACGTCGATCTTGTGCCAGGGCAACGCCATGGCGAACGCCGCGGAGGTGGCGTCGCAGATGGACAGGCCCTGGCGGTCGTCGGCGATCCAGTCGCCGTTCTCCACCCGCACGCCGGCGGTGGTGCCGTTCCAGGTGAAGACGACGTCGCGGCTGAAATCGACCGTGGACAGGTCCGGCAGTTCGCCATACGGAGCGATCAGGTTGCGGACGTCCGGCAGCTTCAACTGCTTGGCGACGTCGGTCACCCATTCGCTGCCGAAGCTTTCCCAGGCCAGCATATCGACGCCGCGCGCGCCCAGCATCGACCACAGCGCCATCTCCACCGCCCCGGTGTCGGAGGCCGGAACGATGCCGATGCGGTAGTCGCCGGGGATGCCCAGCACCGCGCGGGTGAGGTCGATGACCTCCTTCAGCTTGGCCTTGCCCGGCTTGGAGCGGTGGGAACGGCCCAGCAGTGCGCCGTCCAGCGCGTCGAGCGACCAGCCCGGGCGTTTGGCGCAAGGACCCGAGGAGAAGAGCGGATTGGACGGACGGCGGCTGGGCCGGCTGATGCTGCTGGCATTCATGGAGCGGACTTCCTGTCCCGGAACGGGAATGTGCGGAGGTCCGGACCTTAAAAGCTGCGCACCCCGGCGTCAATCGAGGGACGCGGAACCCAGCCGGGCCGGATTTGCAGGTCCGCCATCGGGTGTCGCGCGCGGGCCGCTTACCCCGGGCCGCTTACTTGGTGCGGCCGATCTTGCCGTTGCGGTAGGTCCAGGCCGCTTCGCCGCCACCGCCTGGCTGCGGCATGGACACGGTCAGGACATCGTTGTCGATGGTGACCTGGGCGGCATCGCTGCACGAGCCGAAGGGGTAGGAGACCGACGGCTGCGGCCCGCCGACCTCCAGGATGCGGAAGCGGGTCGGGCAGTCCTTGGTGCCGGTGTCGGCCTGGAACAGGGCGATCCAGCGGTCCTTCAGGGAATAGGCGCCGACGAAGGACAGCATATCGCTTTCCTTGTCTTCGAACACGGGCTTGTCGTTCACCGAAACCTGGGTGTGCTTCGGTCCGATGTCCGTCATCGTCAGCACCGTGTTCCCCAGCGCCGCCATCAGGCGGGGCTCGGCCGCCTCGGCGGACATGGCCGTTCCGACGACGATCCCGAAGGCGATCGAAAGGCTTCCCACCACCGCGGCGCGCACACTAAGAACCCGCAAAGGCCGTCTCCCTGGCTGCTGCGCCCCGGCGGGGCGGCTTTACCGAACGGCGCGCACCATAATGCGGTGCGCGCTTCGCCGGAAGCCGTCCTTTTCGTCACGCGGCCGGCAGCGTCAGCGGATGTTGACGCTGAACCCGAAGCCGGGGGCCACCGGCTGCGGCGCATAGACGACGGGCGGCGGCGCATAGATCACCCGGGGTGGAGGCGGCGGAGCGTAAACGACCGGGGGCGGCGCGTAAACGACGGGCGGCGGAGCGTAATAGACGCCGCGCTCGCGCCAGTGGCGATGGTGGGGACGCTCCCAGCCGCGCCACTCCGGGCCACCGCGTCCGGGACCGCCCCAGTCCCGGCCATGGTCCCCGCGCCAGCCGTCATGGGCGGCGGCCGGGGCGACGGTGGCGCCCAGCATCGATCCGGCGACCAGCGCCCCCAGAACCAAGGCTTTCATTCCAAAACCAAAACGGCCAGTCATTCCGGCGTCCTCCTGGTGTCGAGGTATCTCGTTCCCCATGAGTCGAAGAACGTCGCCGCCCCCAGTTTCATTCCACCCGTTCGGGAAGGATTTGGTCGTATGACTTTAGCTATAAGCTCAGGTCCGGCCTTCGGCCAGGCTGCGGCGGGCGGGTGACGGCGGCGCGAACAGGCTGGGCGGTTTGTAGGCCGGCCGGTCGGCAGGCCGGCCGAAATGATAGCCCTGGGCCAGCTCGAACCCCCAGGCGTTCAGCTGTGCCGCCTGATCCTGGGTCTCGACCATCTCGGCGATCACCTGTACGCGGATTTCCCGGCACAGCCCGACCATCGCGCGCAGGATGGCGTCGTCGCGCGGGCTGCCGCCCAGCCGGCGGACATAGCTGCCGTCGATCTTCACGAAATCAACCGGCAACGCCTGGATATAAGGAAAGGATGCCGCCCCGGCGCCGAAATCGTCCAGGCAGATGCGGTGGCCGGCGCGCCGCAGGTCTTCGAGGATGCGGGCGGCGCGCGGCAGGTCGGTCAGGCCGGTCGACTCGGTCACCTCCACCAGCAGGCGGGAGCGCAGGGCCGGGTCGCGGGCGACCAGCCGCTGGAAGGCCACCACGAAAATGTCGCTGGAGAGCGAGGCCGCGGACATGTTGACGGCGATCTGCACCGCAGGGTCGGCCGCCAGTGTCTCAAGCGTCTTCTCGCAGACCAGCAGGTCGACGTCATGAACCATGCCGATCTGTTCGGCGAACGCGATGGTCGGGCCTGGGGCGCCGTTGGGAAAGCGGGCCAGCGCCTCGTAATGGTGCAGGCCGCGGGTGGCGAGCGAGACGATGGGCTGGAACTGCAGCTTCAGGCGGTCGTCGGACAAGGTCGAGCGCAGGCTGGTCACCCGCGTCACCGTCTGGTCGACCAGGAGCTTGACCGCATCATGCATGGTGGAGATGTCGAAATTCGCCGTCTCCTCGGCGAAGCTCTTCACCGTGAACATCAGCACCCGTCCGGCATCCTCGCGGCTGAGCCCGGGGGCCGACATGTCGAGCGTCAGCTTTTCCGACTCCAGGGCCCGGCCGTCCGGCGACAGGCCGGCGCCGGTCGTCGCGATCTCGTCGGCGAGCGTGTCGGCCGACACGTCGCTGCCGTGGACGAGGCCGAAGCGGTCCTCTCCCAGCCGGGTCGCCAGCGTGTCGTCGGCGGCATGCATGCGCAGCAGCGCTCCGACCTCGCCCAGCAGGCGCAGGGTCAATTCGGGACCCAGGCGCGATTTGACTTCGCCGAAATCGGGAATCTTGATCAGGGTCAGCTTGGGCGGCGCCTTGCCGACGTCGACGCCGAAGCGCTCCCCCAGCTGCGCCTGGAAGGCTTCGGGATCGAGCAGCCCGGTCTCGGCGTCTCGCGCCGGTTGCGTCACGCCGGCCTCCCGGCTTTCCATCCTTGTCAGCGTCAGCTGCACGTTGGGCGAACGGCCGAGGCGGTAACCGGACAAGGTTGCCTGCATGCCGCCGGTCAGCGCCACCACGCGCGGCTCCAGCCGGCGGTTGGGGCCGGCGGTGCGCAGCAGGCGCCGGACCAGCCCGCGGTCGCCGGCCGCAACCACCCGGTCGATGGGCTGACCGATCAGATCGGCATCGGAAATGCCCAGAACATGCTGCAAGGCGCCGGTTGCAAAGCCGACCAGCCCACGGGCGTCCACCTCGATCAGCACATCCGCATTGGCGAATGCGAAGCCCAGGAAGCGTGCGACGTCCGATGTCATGATGCCTCGGCAGGAACGCGGGTGGGCGGGAGGAGGGCCGGACACGGCGCCCGGAAAGGTAAAAAGTCTGTCGAAGGTTCGCATTCCAAACGTAAAGGAAACCCTACCATCTCGAAATTACATAGCCCACGAATACCCGTGCCGCGCGTGCCGCGCGTGCCGTGCGGCGGCCGGCAAGCTGGTGATTTCCGCGTGGGCCGGACCTGCGGTCGCTACCGCATCCGCTGAGCTGCGGTCGCTACCGCATCCGCTGAAGTGATCGCGCCCGGTGGAAGGTGGAACGGCGTGAAACGCTTTTCCGGGGATGTTCCATCCGGCCCTACCGGCGCCGGGAGAACGGGCCGGCGGCGCGGCCGTTCGCCGGTCCGGCGCCGAGGCTGGGATAGGGATCGTCGGGGTTGACGGTCCAGGGATAGGCGCCCTTCGGGCCTTCGGCTTCCGGCCGGGCGAGGATGGCGGCGACGGCGCGCGGATCGGGCGGCGTCCGCTCGCGCAGCGCGCCGGGGAGGTCGTCGTCGAGTTCGGGAACGGTGACGGCGGGCGGGTCTTCCGGCCTGGGGGCCGGCTTCGGGGCGGGCGGATGGTCCGGCTGGGCGGCTTGCCGGGTGGTTGCCGGCATGTCGAGGCCGGCGAAGAGGCCGAGCCGGTCGGCCAGCCAGCGGACGGTGGCGGGATCGCCGGCGGCGACCAGCCGCTCGATCTGTTCGGCCACCAGGATGCGCAGCGAGGACAGGCGCAGCTCAGCCTCACGGTTCAGCGCCTGCCGCTCCCACCATACCCTGTGACGGAAGTCCTTGGAGCCGTAATAGGCCCGCCACAGCGTGGTGCGGCTGCAGCCCATGGCGCGGGAGACCTGGAGGAAGGAACTGCCGCGGGACAGCATGCCGGCGGCCATGATCCATTGCTCCTCGTGGAACTGCGATCCGGGGACCAGCGCGCCTTCGGCAGGAACCGGCGGCTCTTCGGCCCAGCAGGGGAAATGGTCGTTCTGGAGGGTACGGCTGTCGAGGGGCATGGCTTCACTCCGCAGGATGATGGGACCATCGCGGAGAAGATATAGGATTTTTATCCTTCATGGTCGGGCTTTGTGCAAAACCGGAAGCGACCGTCTTCCTGACTGGCCTGATGCCGCCGCTTCCCCATGCAGGGCTTTTATGGTAAATGACCTGCCATGGTAGAGACGCGACGTACCGGAGACCGTTCCAACGAGCCGATCCGCCCCGATGCCGGCGGCGGACGGGTTCCCGCGGCCGGAGCGCGCGGCCGGGCGGAGGGCGTCGCCCAGCAGGGGCGGCAGCGGGTTCCGACCTTGCGCGAACTGGCTGCCCTTGTGGTCAACGGGGTGCTGACCCTGCCCCGCAACTACCGCCGCGGCATGTTCCTCGACGTTCAGGTGTAGGCCGCCGCCTCGCGGCCGAACAGCCGCTGCAGCAACAGCGGCGGCAGTTCGTATTGCGGCAGGCACAGGCTGGTGCTGCGGGCGTGCAGCGTGTGCAGGCACAGCCCCTCCACGTCCGGAAAGGCGGCGACGCGGAAGCCATCCCGGGCGGCCTTGACGAAGGGCGCATCCTCGCAGGCGTTCACCGGGGGAAAGCGCACCGCCTCCCAAACGGCGCGGCGGTAGGCGTAGGAAAAGCCGTAGCCGTCGAGATTGTCGGGGGACATCGGGGTGTCCGGCGCCTCGACATAGCTGCAGCCCTGCCGTCCCCAGCGGTGGTGCGAACCGCCGCCGGCGGTGTCCCAATAGCCGAAGCGGCGATGCGGCACGCTGTAGAGGAACCAGCCCGACAGCTTCACCAGGTCATGCCCCCGGTCCAGCCATTCCAGCATCCGCTCCACATAGGCCGGCGCATAGAAATCATCGTCGTCCATGTGGACGATCACCGAGCCCTTGGCATGCTCGGCCAGGATGTTGCGCTTTTCGCCGATCGCATAGCGGCCGGCCGAATAGAAGTATTTCAGCCGCTGACTTGCCAGCGGCTTCAGGTAGGCCGACGGGCGCGGGCTGTCGTCGAACACCAGCCACTCGATCTCGCCATGGGTCTGCGCCCGGATGCAGGCGTGCAGGCGGGGCAGGAAATCCTCGCGCTGCCAAGTGGGCGTGATGATGCTGACGAGGGGCGCAACCGGGGGGATGACCGGCGGAATGAAGGGAGTGGGCGTCATGGTCGTTTCTTGCCTGCACCGGCGGCCTGCCTGTAGACAGGCGGCAGGATAGCACCGTCCGTGGGCCGGCGCTGGCGCGAAGGAAGGGAAGGGCGCTTGTGGGAATGACAGACCGGATCTGGATCGTCTTCGCCGCGTTGAACGGCGCCATGGCGGTCGGCAGCGGCGCCTATGCCAGCCATGCGCTGGCCGGCCAGCCGCAGGAGTGGTTCCGCACCGCCGGCCAGTTTCAGATGGCGCATGCGCTGGCCCTGCTGCTGCTGGTGGCGCTGAACGGCCGGCTGGCCGGCCGGGCGGCCGGGCTGCTGGCCCTGCGGATTGCCGGCTGGCTGTTCGCCGCCGGGATCCTGCTGTTCTGCGGCACGCTTTACGCGCTGGCCACGGTCGGACCGTTGCCGGTGCCGATGACGGCGCCGGCCGGCGGGTGGAGTTTCATGCTGGGTTGGGTTGCCCTGGCGGTCGCGGCGCTGACGGCGCGTGGCTGAGCCCTGCGCCGCTCCGTTTTCGGCGGCGCAAATCCGGGGGACTCAGCCTGCCGCGGCGGTCCGCAGGTCGGACCGCTCGGCGCTTGGATCGCCGGTGCGCCCGTCGGTATCGGTATCGGCGTCGGAGTCCGTCACGGCCGGGGTGCAGTAGAGCCCGTGAAGCGTGGTCATGATGGTCTGGGCCTCGTGCCCGTTCAGCGAGTAATAGATGTTCTGGGCACTGCGCCGGGTGCGGACCAGATTGTCATTGCGCAGCCGGGCCAAATGCTGGGACAGCGCCGACTGGCTGAGGCCGACCAGATCCTCCAATTCGCCGACCGATCGCTCGCCCTGGCTCAGGTGGCATAGGATGAGCAGGCGCCGCTCATTGCACATCGCCTTCAACAGTGCACTCGCCCGGCGGGCGTTGGCTTGCAAATCCTCGATCTTCATCGCTTTATCGCCGCCCTGTCCGTTCCGATTCGTTTTGCTAGTGAGCCGTCGTTGCGCGGCCTGGCAAAGAAAAATGCTCGTATCCTAGTATATTCGTACATCATGGGGATTGTCCACCTGTGGGAATCCGGCAGCGGGACCTCGCCGCTGCTTGGAGCCGATGAAGCCTTGAGCGTCGCCGTCATCGTCAGCCGCGGCTTTTTCTCGTTCTGCTGAACAATGGTTCCGGAGATATATCCGCTTGCGGTTGTGAGCGATAATCATCCGCAACGCCGGCGGCATTCATCCAATGGATGGCCCCACCATCCGTCGTGACACGGCATCGCGCGTCGGATAGCATTTTGCCATGACCGACCGTTCAGCGACCGACCGTCCAATCGACCATCCCCTGAACGCCAGGGGCCTGCAATGCCCGCTTCCCGTCCTGCGTGCACGCAAGGCGATCAAGGCCATCGCCATCGGCGACACCTTGACGGTGGAGGCCACCGACCCCGGCGCCCGCAAGGATTTCCCGGCCTTCTGCGAGGCGACGGGCAACCGCCTGCTGTCCGTCGCGGAGGAGGACGGCATCCTGCGCTTCGTCATCGAACGGGTGGCCTGACCGGTCCCGCGGACGATCCGGCACATGGCCCCGCCGCATCCGTCCGTACTCCAATCCGGTCGTGTCACGGATTGCCGCGGTTCTCGAAAGTGGACTGTGACGAATCGTCCTGTATTCCGCCTGTACTTTCATTGGCGATGCGGGAAGAATGGTTTTCGGAAACGCCGCGAATACCGCCCGAAAACCAACGATAACGACCGAAAAATCGATGTTCACCACCCTGTTCACCCACCCGGCGTGCCTGGAGCACGACACGGGCCTCGGTCATCCCGAATGCTCCGACCGTCTGCGTGCCGTGCTCGCCGCGCTGGAGACGGAGGAGTTCCACATGCTGGAACGGCAGGAGGCGCCGCGCGCCACGGTTGAGCAACTGCTGCGGGCGCACCCGCAATCGCACATCGACCGGGTGCTGTCCCTGATCCCCGAAGTCGAGCATGCGGGCGTCGACGCCGACACGGTCGTCTCGCCCGGGTCCGGGGAAGCGGCGCTGCGCGCGGCCGGGGCGGTCTGCGCCGCGGTCGATGCCGTGGCGACCGGCCAGTCGCGCAATGCCTTCTGCGCCGTCCGGCCGCCCGGGCACCATGCGGAGCGGGAGAAGGCCATGGGCTTCTGCCTGTTCAACAATGCCGCCGTCGGTGCCTTCCACGCCCGTGCGGCCCATGGCCTGCAGCGGGTTGCGGTGATGGATTTCGACGTCCATCACGGGAACGGCACCCAGGACATCCTGCAGTTCGACCCGGACATGCTCTATTGCTCCACCCATCAGTCGCCGCTCTATCCCGGCACCGGCGACGCGGGCGAGAAGGGGGAGTACGGCAACTGCGTCAATGCGCCGCTGCCGGCCATGGCCGGGTCGCCGGAATTCCGCCATGCGATGACGCACGTCATCCTGCCGGCGATCGACCATTTCAAACCCGACCTGCTGATCATCTCCGCCGGGTTCGATGCCCATTCGCGCGATCCGCTGGCCGGACTGCATCTGATCGACGATGATTTCGTCTGGGCCACGCGCAAGCTGGGCGAACTGGCCCGTACCCATTGCGGGGCGCGGATCGTCTCGGTCCTGGAGGGCGGCTACAATCTTCGCGCCCTGGCGTCGGCGAGCGCCGCCCATGTCCGCGAGCTGATGTACTGCTGACCATGACTCGCCGACGGTGCGCTCCCGGCTCCGCGGCTTTCCGATCGCGAAGGGTTGCCTCTTCCGAAAGTGGGGGGAATCGACCGAACGCATAGGCCGCACCTAGGCCGCAAGGGCCGGGGCACGGGGTTGCCTCGGCCCTTGCGCCGGACGAGGGCGGGGCATACCTTCGCGGGCTTGAGGTTCCATCGATGGTTCTGTCCGACATGCCCCCTTCCGCCTCCGCCGTTTCGATTCCAGGCGTTCCGAATCCAGGCACCGCCATTCCGCCCGACATCGCCGCCCTCAGCTTCGAGGATGCGCTCGCCGAGCTGGAGCGGATCGTCCGCCAGCTCGAGGAAGGGCGCGGCAAGCTCGACGACGCCATCTCCTCCTACGAGCGGGGCACGGCGCTGAAGCGCCATTGCGAGATGAAGCTGCGCGAGGCGCAGGCGAAGATCGACCGCATCACCGTGACCGCCGACGGTTCCCTCGGCACCGAACCCGCCCGGATCGACTGACGTGCAGACCATTTCCCAGACCGAGTTCAAAGCCGCGCTGGCCGATATCGCCCAGGCGGTCGAGGTCAAGATCAACGCCCTGCTGCCGACCACCGACCTGCCGGAAGCGCGGGTGTTCGACGCCATGCGCTATGGCTGCCTGAACGGCGGCAAACGGCTGCGTCCCTTCCTGGTGATGCAGTCGGCGGCCCTGTTCGGCGTCAATCCCGACTGCGCCATCCGCGTCGCCGCCGCGGTGGAGATGGTCCACAGCTATTCCCTGATCCATGACGATTTGCCGGCGATGGACGACGGCGAACTGCGGCGCGGGCGCCCGACCTGCCACCGCCAGTTCGACGAGGCGACCGCCATCTTGGCCGGCGACGGGCTGCTGACCTTCGCCTTCGAGGTGCTGGCCGACCCGGCGACGCACGAGGATCCCAACATCCGCTGCCAGCTGGTGGCGGCGCTGGGCAAGGCGGCCGGCGGCCACGGCATGGTCGGCGGCCAGATGCTGGATCTGATCGCGGAGCACGAGACCTTCGACCTCGGCACCACCACCCGGCTGCAGCGGATGAAGACCGGCGAGATGATCGCCTTTTCCTGCGAGGCCGGCGGCGTCCTGGGCAAGGCCAACCCGCCGCAGCGCACGGCGCTGCGCGCCTACGCCCATGATCTGGGGCTGGCCTTCCAGATCGTCGACGATTTGCTGGACGTGGAAGGCACGGCGGAGGAGACCGGCAAGACGGTCGGCCGCGACGCCCAGGCCGGCAAGGCGACCTTCGTGTCGATCCTGGGCCGCGACCGTGCCCGCGCCCAGGCGGAGATGCTCGCCGATCAGGCATCGCAGCACTTGGACATTTTCGATGGGCGTGCCGATATGTTGAAGGCCGTCGCCGACTTCGTCGTCGCGCGCCGCGCCTGACCAGAGCTTTGAGGACCATCACGACGTGACCGCCACCAAGACCCCGCTGCTCGACCTTTGTCCGACGCCAGCCAAGCTGCGGGCCCTCAAGCCCGAGCAGCTCCGCCAGTTCGCAGACGAGCTGCGCACCGAGACCGTGGACGCCGTGTCGGTGACCGGCGGCCATCTCGGCGCCGGGTTGGGGGTGGTGGAGCTGACGGTTGCGCTCCATTACGTGTTCGACACGCCCTTCGACCGGCTGATCTGGGACGTCGGGCACCAGTGCTACCCGCACAAGATCCTGACCGGGCGGCGCGACCGCATCCGCACGCTGCGCATGGGCGGGGGCTTGAGCGGCTTCACCAAACGGTCGGAGAGCGAATACGATCCTTTCGGAGCCGGGCACAGCTCCACCTCCATCTCCGCCGGTCTCGGCATGGCGGTCGCCAGCAAGATCAAGGGCGAGCGGCGCAACGTCATCGCCGTGATCGGCGACGGGTCGATGAGCGCCGGCATGGCGTACGAGGCGATGAACAACGCCGCGTCCACCAAGTCGCGGCTGATCGTCATCCTCAACGACAACGACATGTCGATCGCCCCGCCGGTGGGGGCGATGAGCGCCTACCTGTCGCGGCTGATCTCGTCCAAGCCCTACCTGTCGCTGCGTCATCTGGCGAAGGAGATCGCCGACCAGCTGCCGCGTCCGCTGCGCAACGCCGCCCGGCGGGCGGAGGAATATGCCCGCGGCATGGTCACCGGCGGCACCCTGTTCGAGGAGCTGGGCTTCTACTACATCGGCCCGATCGACGGCCACAACCTGGACCATCTGCTGCCGGTCCTGCAGAATGTCCGCGATGCCGACGACGACAAGCCGGTGCTGATCCATGTCGTCACCAAGAAGGGCAAGGGCTATGGCCCGGCGGAGGAGTCAGCGGACAAGCTGCACGCCGTCGCCAAGTTCGACGTGGTGACCGGCGCCCAGTCCAAGCCGAAATCCAACGCGCCGACCTACACCCGCATCTTCGCCCAGAGCCTGATCGCCGAGGCGGCGGCCGATCCGAGCATCGTCGGCATCACCGCCGCCATGCCGTCGGGCACCGGGCTGGACCTGTTCGGGGAGCGCTTCCCCGACCGCTGCTTCGACGTCGGCATCGCCGAACAGCATGCGGTGACCTTCGCCGCCGGCATGGCGACGGAGGGGTTCAAGCCCTTCTGCGCCATCTATTCGACCTTCCTGCAGCGCGCCTACGACCAAGTCATCCATGACGTGGTGCTGCAGCATCTGCCGGTGCGCTTCGCGCTGGACCGTGCCGGTCTGGTCGGGGCGGACGGGGCGACCCACGCCGGATCCTTCGACACCGCCTATCTCGGCTGCCTGCCCGACATCGTGCTGATGGCGGCGGCGGACGAGCTGGAGCTGATGCACATGGTGGCGACCCAGGCCGCGATCGACGACCGCGCGTCCGCCCTGCGCTATCCGCGCGGCGAGGGGGTGGGGCTGGAACTGCCCGACCGCGGCAGTGTCCTGCCGCTCGGCAAGGGGCGCATCCTGCAGGAAGGCACCAAGATCGCCATCCTCAGCTATGGGACCCGCCTGGGCGAGGCCCGGCGCGCGGCGGCGGAGCTGGCGGCGCGCGGCCTGTCGACCACGCTGGCCGATGCCCGCTTCGCCAAGCCGCTGGACGAGGATCTGGTCCGCCGCCTCGCCCTGGAACATGAGATGCTGATCACCATCGAGGAAGGCTCGGTCGGTGGGTTCGGCAGCTTCGTGCTGCAGTTCCTGGCGACTTCCGGCCTGCTGGACGGTGGACTGAAGATCCGGCCGATGGTTCTGCCGGACCTCTATCTCGACCATGACTCGCCGGCCAAGCAATACGAGACCGCCGGCCTGACCGCGCAGCACATCGTCCGCACCGCGCTCCAGGCATTGGGGATCGAGAGCGCCGCGGCGCGGGCCTGAGCGTTCGTTTCCTATCCATCCTTTCGTCGAATCCTTCCGAACGGCGTAATTCCATTTGTCTATCGAGGTTTCGGGTTGTTGGACTGGTGCGGAGCGCGAGCGGCGCCTTAAACTGCCCAGGCTGAAATGGTAACCCGCCGCTGACGGAGGGATGAGCCGACGGCGGAAGAAGACGGGGTCAGGGGCGATGGCGCATATGATGGCGGTCACGGCATTCCGGAATGCGGAGTTCGGTGCGGATTCGGGGGCGGATCGGCTGGCCGGCGCCGATGATGCGGCCGGCGGCGTCGGCATCGACGATCCGGGAATGATGCGCTGCCTGATCGAGCAGACGCCGACGCCCACCGCGCTGGTGGAGGGGGAGGGCGATCGCTGCGCCTTTGCCAACGCCGCCTTCCGCGCCCTCGGCGTCGTCGCCGGAGGCGATGTGAGCGAGCAGTTTCCGGCCCTGTCGTCGTCCCTGCTGGCCGAGGCGCGGCGGACCGGTCAGCCCCAGCGCAACCGGGCGGCCGGCGACCATGCCGCCGATGGCGAACGGTTCTGGGATTTGCGCGTCACGCCGATGCTGGGCGTCAACGGTGCCGTCCGCGCCCTGATCGTCACGGCGGAGGAAATCCCGGAGTCGGCGGCCGAGCATGACCGGAGGCTGCGCGACGTCAGCCACCGGCTGAAGAACACGCTGCAACTGGTTTCCAGCCTGCTGACCCTGCAGACCCTGTCGAGCAAGGATCCGGAGATTCGGCGCGCCCTGCAGAGCGCCGGGGGCCGGATCGGCATCGTCACCCAGGCCCACCAGCGCACCCATGGCGCCCTGCGCGCCGGCGCCGTCGACATGGCGGTCCATCTGCGCGAGCTTTGCCAGGAACTCGAGGCGACCCTGCCCGGCGCGCACCGCATCCAGGTTGCGGCGGACGCGACCGAGATGCCGGTGGAGGCGGTCATTCCCTTCAGCCTGATCGTCAGCGAACTGGTCGGCAATGCGGCGCGCCATGCCTATCCCGCCGGAGGCCCCGGCACGATCGACGTGCGGCTCGACCGAGGCCAAGCCGGCGGCGTCCATCTGGAGGTCGTCGATCGCGGCGTCGGCTTGCCGGCCGGCCTGGACGTCGTCCGCGCGACGACGCTGGGGTTGAAGGTGGTGCGTGCCTTCGTCGGCCAGCTGCGCGGAAAGATGACGGCGGACAGCAGTCCCGGCGGCACCCGCGTGTCGGTGGATTTTCCACTCGCCTGACGCCCGCCGCTCCCGATCGGGAGCCGGGGCTCAGGGCTCCGAAGCCGGGTTAAGAAGGGCGCTTATAAGCCCTCCCCCCCTGGGGAGCTACGGCATGCACAGATCTCGCTTCTGCGAACGAGATGCAACTTTCTCTAGCGAATATCC
>NZ_JAENHM010000051.1 GCF_016595245.1 Azospirillum endophyticum | reverse complement strand
TTTCTCAACCCTGTGCGAGGGCGCTGCCCTCGCACGGTACTTGTGTTGATAGATTAGCCCCCCAGGGAGAGGGTTAGGGTGAGGGGGTCGCAAGGCGAGGATTCTCGGGATAGCCACGCGATGCATCCCCCTCACCCCGACCCTCTCCCCGGGGGGGAGAGGGGGATTCTCCTCCCCTGGACGAGGGCAAGAATCCCTCCCACCCTCACGAAGCAGGCGCCAGCGCCCTGGTGAACTGCTGCAGATTGTGGCGCATCATGTCGATGTAGGTCGCGGCCGGCCCGTCCGCCGCCGACAGCGCGTCGGAATAGACCCGGCCGCCGATGCGCGCGCCGGTCTCGCGGGAGATCTGCTCCAGCAGGCGCGGGTCGGCGATGGTCTCGACGAAGACCGCCTTGATCTTCTCCTTCTTGATCTGGCGGATCATCCTGGCGATGTCGCCGGCCGCCGCCTCCGCCTCGGTCGACATGCCGACGGGCGCCAGGAAGGTCACGCCGTAGGTCTTGCCGTAATAGCCGAAGGCGTCGTGCGAGGTGACGATCTTGCGGTCCTTGCGCGGGATCGGCTTCAGCGCCGCCTTGATCTCGGCCTCCACCGCGTCGAGCTTGGCCTCGTAGGCGGCGTGGTTGGCGCGCAGGGTGGCGGCCTTGTCCGGGGCGGCGGCGACGAGGCCCTTCAGGATGTTGTCGGCATAGATTTTGGCGTTCGCGACCGACTGCCAGGCATGCGGATCGAAGGCGCCGTGCCCGTCATGCCCGTGCTCCTCATGCTCCTCCGTGCCGGCGATCGGCTTGACGCCGCTGCTGGTGACGGTCACCGGCCCCTTGTAGCCGGACGCCTTGACCAGCCGGTCGATCCAGCCCTCCATCCCCAGACCGTTGACGACGACGAGGTTGGCGGCGCCCAGCGCGCGGGCGTCGGCGGGGGTCGGCTCGTAGACATGGGCGTCGCCGTCGGGGCCGACCAGGGTCGTCACCGCGACCTCGTCGCCGCCGATCTGGCGGACCATGTCGCCGAGGATGGTGAAGGTGGCGACCACCTTCACCGGTTCGGCCAGGGCGGGAAGCGCGAACAGCGCCAGCGCCGCCGTCACGGAGACGGCAAACAGACGTTTCATCGGTGATGCTCCTTGGGACGATGGAAAGCGGGGGAGGGGGAAAGCGGGGAAGGGGAGGGGGCTCAGGCCGCCGGATGGCGGCCGGGGAACCAGCGGGTCCGCAGGCTGCCGACCGGCCCCAGCGCCAGCGACAGCAGGTAGGCGGCCCCGGCGGCCAGGACGATGGACGGCCCGGACGGCAGGTTGAGGTGGAAGGACAGCAGCAGCCCGCCGATGCCCGACGCGAAGGCGAGCGCCATGGCGGTCAGCGCCAGCGTGGCGATCCCCTCCGCCCAGAAGCGGGCCGATGCCGCCGGCAGCATCATCAGCCCGACCGCCATCAGCGTGCCCAGCGCCTGGAAGCCGCCGACGAGGTTGAGGACGACCAGCACCAGGAAGACGAGGTGGCACAGCGCGCCGAGCCGGCCGCGCGATCCGCCGACCGCGCGCAGGAAGCCGGGATCGAAGCACTCCACCACGAGCGGCCGGTAGAGCAGCGCCAGGACCAGCAGCGTGACGGTGGCGATGCCGGCGACCAGCAGCAGCCCGTCGTCGTCCACCGCCAGGATGGTGCCGAACAGCACATGCATCAGATCGACGTTGCTGCCGCGCAGCGAGACGATCAGCACCCCGCCGGCCAGCGAGATCAGGTAGAAGGCGGCGAAGCTGGCATCCTCGCGCAAAGCCGTCACCCGCGACACCAGCCCGGCGAGCAGCGCCACCGCCAGCCCGGCGAGAAAGCCGCCGATCCCCATCGCCCACAGCGACAGCCCGGCGGCGAGGAAGCCGATGGCGGCGCCGGGCAGCACGGCATGGGACAGGGCGTCGCCCATCAGGCTCATCCGCCGCAGCACCAGCAGGACGCCGACGGGACCGCAGCCCAGCGACAGGGCGAGGCAGGCGGCGAGCGCCCGGCGCATGAAGGCGAACTCCAGGAAGGGATCCACCGCGAACTCATACAGGGTCATGGCTCTGCTCTCCGGCAGGGTCCGGCCTTGTCGTCCCCCTTCTCGGGCCAACCTTCCGCCATCGCGCGGGCGCGGACCAGGTTCGCCGGAGCCAGGGCGTCGACGGTGCGGCCCCAGGCGATGGGCTCGCGCGCCAGCAGAAGCGTGTCGGGGAAATGGCTGCGGACCTGCTCCAGATCGTGCAGGACGGCGATCACGGTGCGCCGCTCGCCATGCCAGCGCCGCACGACGTCGAGCAGGTCGGCGGTCGTCCGGGCGTCGATGGCGGTGAAGGGCTCGTCGAGCAGGATCAGCCGGGCGTCCTGCACCAGCATGCGGGCGAACAGCACGCGCTGGAACTGGCCGGCCGACAGGGCGGCGATCGGGCGCCGTTCGAAGCCGGACAGGCCGACCACCGCCAGCGCCTCCTCCGCCCGGCGCCGCAGCGCGCCGCCGATGGACCGGAAAATCCCGACCCGCCGCCAGTGCCCGAGCAGCACGGTGTCGAGCACGTCGATGGGGAAGTCTCGCTCGACCTCGGCCTGCTGCGGCAGATAGGCGATGTCGGCGGGGGTCAGGCCGTGCAGCGTCACCCGGCCGTCGAGCGGGCGCAGGGCACCGACCATCGCCTTCAGCAGCGTGCTCTTGCCGGCGCCGTTCGGGCCGACCACGGCGGTCAGCGAGCCGTCGCGGAAACCGCCGCTCAGATGATGGATCGCCGGATGGCGGCGGTATCCCAGCGTCAGGTCGCTCAGCCTGACGATGGAATCCGCCATTGCGTCGGAAAAGGGCAGGGTCACGCGGGGGCCCCCCATTTCAACGCCCAACCGACCGTCAGCCAGAGCACGGCGCACAGCAGGATCGCCGCGGCGATCCGGGTCGTCGCGGCAGCGGACAGGGGCGAGCGGAAGCGGTCAGGGACCATCATAGTCCAGGCAGCGCCGTCCGCAGGTCGGGGCGCCGGGTGACGGACAACGTGCTGGCCGCGCGGCACCGGGCGACATGCTCGGGTCCCTTCGGACCGCTGGGAGGGAGGGCGGCGGGGACCGGGGATTGGTAAAGGCTGGGCATGCGATCACGGAGAAAGGAAACATCGCATAAGTAATGTTATATCATAACATATAATGCAAGCACGGTTTCACCGCGCCCCGGAGGCAACCACATTCGAGAGGCGGATTCCGGTCGAGGGACTTCCGTCACCCCCCGCGAAATCGGCGACCATCAACTGCGATGCCGACGTGCAGCACGCGAGACGGCCGGCATCGCCGCCAAGGGCATCGGACCGGCCCGAAGGGCAAGAATGAAAACCGCGGGCCGATCGCCCAGCAAGGCGGAGGCGCCCTCCTCCGCCAGCCTTCATCCTGCGCAATGACGCGACGGATCGTCCCGATTGCCGGCGAAACGCGAGGGTGTGATGCCGAAGTGGCGGCGGAACATCGCGGTGAAGGCGCTGGGGCTGTCATAGCCGAGGTTGAGCGCCACCGTCGTGACGGGGGTGCCGGTCGTCAGCATCTCCGCCGCCTGGAACAGGCGCAGCCGCTGGCGCCACGCCGAGAAGCTCATGCCCGTCGCATCGGCGAAGCGCCGGGTGACGGTGCGCCGTGACAGCCCGACCGCGTCCGCCAGCGCGTCGAGCGACCGGTCGTCCGCCGGATCGTCGACGATCATGCGCGCGATCTGCGCCATTGCGCGGTCGGCCGGCATCGGCAGATGTTCGCGCTCCAGCGGCAGCGCCGCGATTTCATCGAGGACCACCAGCCCGAGCCGCTCCTCGCGCGTGCCGGGATCGCCGCCGTCCTGCCAGTGGCTGATGCGGGCGATCCCCTCCCGCAGCAGGCTCGGGGTGGAGGCGCTGCCGAAGCGGTCCGGCAGCCGGCCGCACATCTCCGGCGCCACATAGACGTACCAGCCGGAAAAATTCCCGCACAGCCTCAACGCATGCTCCTGCCCCGGCGGGATCCAGGCGCAATGGCCGCTCGGCACCATCCAGTTCCCCTGGCGGGTGTAGATCGTCAGCAGGCCGGTGGACACCACCACGGCCTGCCCGCGGGCGTGGCTGTGCCAGCGGATCGTCACCGGCTTGGTCACGCGCTCCCGCCCGATCGCCAGCACCGTCGGCTGTTCGGGCGCATCCAGGCTGGCAAGCGAATAATTCAGCAGCCGCATGGCCTCGTCTCGATAGTTCCTGTCCCACCCGCAGGAGCGGGATGCAATGAGGAATGATACTCATTCTCATCAGGAGCCGGTAGATGCTTCCGGCACGCGGCAGGACAAGCGACAGAGGATATGATGGGGCAGACGGTGCGGAACCGGGCGGCGGCGAGCCGGGCAAAGAAGAAGAGTCGGCGCAATGCCGCGATCCCGGCGATGCTGGCGGCGGCGGCGACCGTCTGGACGCCGGCCTGGGCGCAGGACGACGCAACGCTCAGCCTGCCGGCCGTGTCGGTGACGGCGAGCCCCGGCAACCCGGCACTGGCGGCCGACGGCTACGTCGCGCCCGCCGCGCTGGGCGCCACCAAGACCGGTACCACCCTGCTGGAAACGCCGCAGACCGTCACCGTCATCACCCGCGAGGAACTGGACGCCCGCCGGCCGCAGACCGTCCGGTCGGTGCTGCGCTACGCCCCCGGCGTGCAGATCAGCGAGGACGCCGACAACCGATTGGACAGCCTGACGGCGCGCGGCTTCGCGCTCGACCAGTATCTGAACGGGCTGAAGCAGCTTTCCGGCACCTGGGCGGTGCCGAAGACCGAACCCTACCTGCTGGAACGGGCAGAGGTGCTGACCGGCCCATCCTCCGTCCTCTACGGGCAGGCGTCGCCCGGCGGCATCCTCAACATGGTGGCCAAGCGGCCGACCGCCGAGCCGCTGCATCAGGTGGAGATCCAGTCCGGCACCGGCGCGATGATGCAGGGGGCCTTCGATCTCGGCGGGCCGGTCGACAAGGAGGGCCGCGTGCTCTACCGGCTGACCGGCGTCGGGCGGACCGCCGAGACGCAGACCGACCACACCCGGGAGCAGCGCATCGCCATCGCCCCGTCGGTGACCTGGAAGCCCGACGTCGACACCAGCCTGACCCTGCTGGCCGGCTACCTGCATGACCCGAAGGGCGGCATCTGGAACCTGCTGCCCTATTCCGGCACCCTGCAGCCCAACCGCTACGGCAGGATCTCGCCCAGCTTCTACACCGGCGACACCGGGTTCGAGAGCTTCAAGCGTGACCAGACCCAGATCGGTTACGAGTTCGAGCACCGCTTCGGCAAGGCGCTGACCGTCCGGCAGAACGCCCGCTACACCCATATCGACATCGATTACGCCTCGGTCCAGGGCCTGAACCTCCAGGCCGACCAGCGGACGCTGAACCGCCAGACCTACACCGCCGACGAACGGCTCGACAGCTTCGCCATCGACAATCAGGCGGAGCTGAAGCTCGACACCGGGCCGCTGTCGCACACGCTGCTGGCGGGGGTCGACTACCAGCGGATCAACTGGGACAATCTCACCCGCTTCGGCGCCGCGCCGACGCTGGACATCCTGGCACCCAACTACACTCAGGCCATCACGCTGCCCGGTATCTTCCAGAACGCTTACCAGACCCAGAGCCAGATCGGCACCTACCTCCAGGACCAGATCCGGCTGGGCGGCTGGTCGCTGCTGCTGAGCGGGCGCGAGGACTGGGCGACGACCGACAACGAGAACCGTGTCACCAACCGCCGGACCAGCCAGTTCGACCGCGCCTTCACCGGCCGGGTCGGGCTGACCTACCTGTTCGACAACGGCCTGGCGCCCTACGCCAGCTATGCCACCTCCTTCCAGCCGGTCGCCGGCACCAACCGGCAGGGCGCCGCCTTCGAGCCGACCAAGGGCAAGCAGGTCGAGGTCGGGCTGAAGTTCCAGCCGAAGGGCTCCAACAGCTTCGCCACCGTCTCGGCCTTCGACCTGCGCCAGACCAACGTCACCACGCCGGATCCGGTCAACGCGAACTTCAACGTGCAGACCGGCGAGATCCGCTCGCGCGGCGTCGAGCTGAGCGGCGTCGCCAGCCTGACCGACGGGCTGAACGTCCGCGCCTCCTACGCCTATCTCGACAACGAGATCACCAAGGACAATTCCGGCAATGTCGGTCACAGGCTGAGCAACGTGCCGGCGCACATCGCCTCGCTGTGGGCCGACTACACGATCCAGGCACAGGCGCTGAAGGGGCTGGGCTTCGGCGGCGGCGCCCGCTATGTCGGGCCGACCTACGCCACCAACACCAACACCGTGAAGATCCCCGACTACGCCGTGTTCGACGCGGCGGTGCATTACGACCTGGGACAGGCGCTGCCCGCCCTGCAGGGGACGCAACTGGCGGTCAACGCCTCGAACATCTTCGATCGGGAGTACGTGTCGGTCTGCTCGGCCGTCGGCTGCCGCTACGGCCTGGGCCGCACGGTCTATGCCAGCGTGCGTTACTCCTGGTGATGGGGAGCATGGTTCGCGGGGCACTTCCCTGGGCGCCTCCCTTGTCGCGGCGGCGCCTGCTGGGCGGTGCCGTCGCCCTGGGTTTTGGTGGAGGGCCGGGTGCAGGTCCGGCCTGGGCGGAAATTCGAGCGGAGGCGCCGCGCCGCGTCGCCGTGCTCGACTGGGGGCTGGCGGCCTGCTGCGTTGCGCTGGGCTGCGTCCCGGTCGGCGTGCCGGCGCCGTCCTGGTGCACGCGCTATGTCGGTGCCCCGGCGCTGCCGGCCGGGGTGGTCGATGTCGGCCTGCTGTTCACGCCGAACTTCGAGCTGTTGCAGGAGGTGAAGCCGGACGCGGTCCTGATCACGCCGGGGCTGGAGGTGATGCGCGGTCCGCTGGAGCGGGTTGCGCCGGTCTTCACCGTCGCCCTCGACCGGCCGGGAGCCGGGGTGCTGGAGCGGACGGGATCGGAGACGCGGCGGCTGGCCGCCTTCCTGGGCCTGGAAACGGTGGCGGAGGCGCTGACCGCCCGCGCCGAGGCGGCGCTCGCGGAGGCCGCCGACAAGCTGGCGCCGCTGGTGGACCGGCCGGTCTGGCTCGTCAACATTCTCGACCAGCGGCATGTCAACGTCTTCGCTGCATCGAGCCTGCACCATGCGGTGCTGCACCGTCTCGGGCTGCGCAACGCCTGGAGCGGGGAGCCGACGATGGGGGAATTCGTCACGGTCGGGCTGGAGCGGCTGGCCAAGGTGCCGGACGCGCGGCTGGTCAACGTGGCGCTCGGCGGTTTCGGCCGGCTGAAGGCCATGGCGGCCAATCCCTTCTGGCAGGCGTTGCCCTTCGCCCGGGAAGGCCGCACCCACGAGATCGGCTCCGTCCTCGGTTCGGCCGGCCTGCCGGCGGTGGAGCGGCTTGCCCGGCTGCTGGCCGCGGCGCTGGTTCCGGTGGAGGCGGGCCGTGGCTGACCGCATGGCGGAAGGCGGTTTCCGTTGCGGGGCGCAGCTCGCCCTGCTCGCGCTTCTCGCCGCCGCGCTGACGGCGGTGGCGGTGCAACCCTATCTGCCGGGGCCACCCTGGACGGCCGGCACATGGCGCTGGCTGCTGGAGGGCGACGGCGACGTGCGCCGGCTGATCCTGGCCGACAGCCTGCTGCCGCGCCTGTGCACCGGCCTGCTGTGCGGCGGCGCCCTGGGGCTGGCCGGGGTGCTGTTCCAGCAGGTCCTGCGCAATCCCCTGGCCGAGCCGTCGACCCTGGGTGTCGCCGGCGGTGCCCAGCTGGCGCTGATGGCGGCGGCGACGCTCCTCCCCGGCTTCGGCGGCTTCGGCGATCTCGGGCGCGGTCTGGCGGCGCTGGCCGGCGCCGCCGGGTCGGCGGCGCTGGTGGTCGGGCTGGCATGGCGGGCGGCGTTGGCGCCGGCCGTCGTCATCCTCGCCGGCCTCGCCGTCGGCCTGACCTGCAGCGCGCTGGCAAGCGGGCTGATGCTGTTCAACGGTGCCGGCTTCCAGGCCCTGTTCCTATGGGCAAGCGGGTCGCTGAACCAGAACGGCTGGGCGATCCCACTGGCGCTGGCTCCGCAACTGGCGCTCGGGGCCGTGCTCGCCCTGCTGCTGGCACGGCCCCTCGCCCTGCTGGATCTGGGGACGGAGGGCGCCGCCGGCCTCGGCATTCCGGTGCGGACCCTGCGGCTGGCGACGCTGGCTCTGGCGGTGGCGCTGAGCGCGGCGGTGGTCAGCGCCGCTGGCGTGATCGGCTTCGTCGGGCTGGCCGCGCCGGCGATGGCGCGGCTGGCCGGGGCCCGCAGCCTGTCGGCCAGGCTGGCCTGGGCGCCGCCACTGGGTGCGGCGCTGCTATGGCTGGCCGACGCGGCGGCGCAGGTGGCCTCGCAGATCGCCGGCGGCGGCCGCGAGCTGCCGACCGGAACACTGACGGCCCTGCTCGGCGCACCGCTGCTGCTGTGGCTGCTGACCCGGTCCGGCGGCGGGGGCGGTGGCCCGCCGCTGCCGGCCGAGACGCCTGCACGGCGGCTGGCACGGCCCGGCCCCTGGCTGCTGGCGGGACTGCTCGCCCTGCTGCTCGCCTCCTGGCTGGCGCTGGCGGTGGGGCAGGGGATCGGCGGCTGGCGCTGGAGCGGCTGGGCGGATCTGCAACCGCTGCTGTACTGGCGGGCACCCCGCATGGCGGCGGCGATGGCTGCGGGGGCGATGCTGGGCACCGCCGGCGTGCTGCTGCAACGGCTGACCGGCAACCCGATGGCAGGGCCGGAGGTGCTGGGCATCGGCACGGGTGCGGCCTTCGGCGTCATCCTGCTGTATCTCGCGGTTCCCGCCTTCCCGGTGGAGGCGCAGGTGGCCGCCGCCGGAGCCGGCGCGCTGGCGACGCTCTGCGCGGTTCTGCTGCTCGGCCGGCGGCACGGCCACGCGCCGGAACGGCTGCTGCTGACCGGCGTGGCGCTGACCACCGTCTTCGGCGCCGTGGTGGCACTGCTGCTGTCGAGCGGCGATCCGCGCGCCTTCACCCTGTTCCGCTGGCTGACCGGCTCGACCTATCTGGTGACCCCGGCCATCGCCGTCGCCGCCTGGGCCGCCGCCCTGCCGCTGGTGGCGGCGCCGCTGCTCTGTGCCCGCTGGCTGGAGATCCTGCCTCTGGGAGAGGAGGCGGCACGCGGGCTCGGCCTGCGGCTGCCGCTGGTGCGCGGGGTCGTCCTGCTGCTGGTCGCGGCGCTGACCACGGCGGCGACGCTGGTGGTCGGCCCGCTGAGCTTCGTCGGGCTGATGGCCCCGCATGCCGCCCATCTGTGCGGCCTGCAGCGGGCGGTGCCGCAACTGGCCGGGGCGGCGCTGGCCGGCGCCCTGGTCATGGTGCTGGCCGACTGGCTGGGCCGCGTCCTGCTGTTTCCCGCCCAGATGCCGGCCGGCCTGCTGGCGACCCTGCTGGGTGCCCCTTACCTTCTCTGGCTGTTGCGACGATGAACGACTCCGCTCCTTTACCCGGTGGCGATCCCGCCCGGGACCGCTTCGCGCTGCTCCGCGCGGCGCTGCGCCTGCTGCGCCCCTTCTGGCCGGCGACCCTGGCCGCGACCCTGCTGGGGGCGGCCGGCGGCCTTGCCACCGCGGCGCTGCTGGCGCAGGTCAACCGCGGCCTGCAGGCGGCCGACGGGATCGGCGCCGGCTTCCTCCTGGCCTTCGCCGGCCTGTGCGGGCTGAGCGTGCTGGGCAAGGCGGCGGCCGGCATCGGCAACAGCCTGGTCGGCCAGAAGCTGGTCGCGGCGCTGCGCAAGGACATCGCCGCCCGCATCCTGCGCGCACCGATCGCCGCCATCGAACGGCAGCGGACGCACCGGCTGGTCGCCTCGCTGGTCAACGACGTGGAGGCGGTGAGCATCTTCACCTTCAACGTCTCCGGCTACGCCGTGGCTTTGACGGTGACGCTGGGCTGCTTCGGCTATCTGCTGGCGCTGTCGCCCGCCTTGCTGCTGCTGGTTCTGCTGGCGGTGACGGCGGGCATGCTGGTCACCCACCATGCCCGCCGCGCCTGGATGGCGGATTACGCCGATGTCCGCGACGCCCAGGACGATCTGCAGAAGCAGTACCGCGCCATCACGGAGGGCGCCAAGGAACTGCGCGTCGACCGGCCGCGCCGCCGCCGGGTGTTCGGAGACCTGCTGGGCGGGGCGGTGGATCGCATCGCCAGCCGCAAGAGCCACGCCATGCGCCTGTTCTGGACGGCGGATGCCGTCGGGTCCGGCCTGTTCTTCCTGGTCATCGGCATCATGCTGCTGCTGCGCGACCGGCTGGCGCTGGAGCCGGCGGTGGTCAGCGGCTTCGCCATCGTGCTGCTCTACGTCAAGGGGCCGCTCGACCAGCTCGTCGGTGCCTTGCCGGCGCTGGGGCAGGCACAGGTCGCCTTCCGGCGGGTCGCCCGGCTCGCCGCCGATTTCGACGGGCACGAACCGGTGGCGCTGCTGGAACCCGGCGGACCGACGCCGGATCTGCGCCGGAGCATCGTGCTCGACGGCGTGCACTACGCCTACCCGCCGGCGGGAGAGGACGGCCGGCCGGGTTTCGCGGTCGGCCCGGTCGACCTGGAGATCCGGCGCGGCGAGATCCTGTTCATCGTCGGCGACAACGGATCGGGCAAGACGACGCTGATCAAGCTGCTGCTCGGCCTCTACGCGCCGCAGGCCGGCGCCATCCGGCTCGACGGGCAACCGGTCGGGGAGGAGGCGCGCGACGATTACCGCCAACTCTTCGCCACCGTCTTCACCGACTATTTCCTGTTCGACGAGGTCGGCACCCCCGGCGCCGGCCTGCCGCCGGAGGCGGAACGCTACCTGGAACGGCTGGACATCGCCCACAAGGTGTCGCTGCGCGACGGCGTCTTCTCCACCACCGACCTGTCGACCGGCCAGCGCAAGCGGCTGGCCCTGCTGAACGCCTGGGCGGCCGGCCGGCCGGTGATCGTCTTCGACGAATGGGCCGCCGACCAGGATCCCGGCTTCCGTCACCTCTTCTATACCGAGCTGCTGCCCGATCTGCGCCGCCAGGGCCGGGCGCTGGTGGTGATCTCGCATGACGACCGCTATTTCGGCGTCGCCGACCGGGTGGTCCATATGGCGGACGGGCGGATCGCGCGGGTTTGCACGCAAGCCGCGGAAGGCCCGGACGATATCGCAGGGAATGCCGAACGATGAGCACCAGCTTCTTCGACCTGGACAATGTCGGCGCGGCCGTCCCCGGCCGTACCCTGCTGCACCCGTTGAGCCTGGCGCTGGCTCCCGGACGGGTCATCGGGCTGATCGGGCACAACGGATCGGGCAAATCGACCCTGCTGAAGCTGATGGCGCGCCAGCTCGCCCCGTCCACCGGGACGATCCGCTTCGAAGGCCGGCCGCTCGCCGCCTGGGAAAGCCGCGCCTTCGCCCGACGGCTCGCCTATCTGCCGCAGCAGACGCCCGCCGCCCCCGGCCTTCTCGGACGCGAACTGGTTGCGCTCGGCCGCTATCCCTGGCACGGCCCGTTCGGCCGCTTCGGTGCGGCCGACCGCCAAGCGGTGGAAGACGCGATGACGCAGGCCGGCGTCGCCGACTTCGCCGGCCGGCCGGTCGATGCGCTGTCGGGCGGGGAACGCCAGCGGGTTTGGCTGGCGATGATGGTGGCGCAGCGGCCGGGCGCCCTGCTGCTGGACGAGCCGACCTCGGCCCTCGACATCGCGCATCAGGTCGAGGTGCTGTCCCTGATCCGCCGTCTCGGCCGCGACCATGGCCTCGGCGTGGTCATCGTGCTGCACGACGTGAACATGGCGGCCGGCTTCTGCGACGAGCTGCTTGCCCTGCACAGCGGCCGCCTGATCGCCCGCGGCGCACCGGACGACATCATGACTCCGGCGATGCTGGAGCGCATCTACGGCCTGCCCTTCGGGGTGATGCCGCATCCGGTTTCAGGCCGGCCGATCGGCTATGTCTGATGCCGCCCCTCGCCCGCCAGCCCCTCACGCCACCCGCAGCGCCCCGGCGGTGTCGTGGTAGAAGCCGTTGACCAGCGGCGCGTCGATCAGCCCGCCCAGCTCCGCCGCCACCTCGGCCCCGTCGCGCCGGCCGTCCAGCACCGCCCGGAAGGCTTCGGCGACCCGCACCATGTCCATCGCCTGCGGCGACAGGCGGAAGCGGCTCACCCCCATGTCCGCCAGCGCCGGCATCTCCGCCGCCAGACACAGGCAGCCGTGCGACATCGTCTGCGTGCCGTTGACGGTCAGGAAGGGCTGCCCGTCCATCGTCGTCACCGGCATGCCGTCCGGGTCCTTGCCGCAGACGAACTGGCAGCCGTCCTTGTGCAGCCCATGGGCGCGCGCGTGATAGCAGCGGGCCGAGATGGCGAGCGGCGCCCGCCCCCAGACCTGCACCTCGGTCTCCACCCCCAGCTCCCGCCCGGCCTTCGCCAGCACCGCGACGGTGGCGGCCGGCAGCTCCGCCGGCAGCGACACCGCCACCGCGCCGCGCTCCGCCATCCAGCCGAGCGTCGCCTCGTTGTAGACGTTGATCGTCGGTCCGACCGCATGCGGCCGCCCGGCCAGCAGGGCCAGCGCCCCCATGTCGTTCGCCTCCACAAGCCCGGCATCGGCGGTCACCAGATCGCGCATCGCCGCGCGTTCGCGCTCGCTGCCGACCAGGATCGGGCTGGCGAGCCACACCGTCTTGCCGGCGGCGGTCAGCCGTTCGATGACGTCCCCGATCGCCTCGGCGAAGAAGGGCGCCCGCTTGAAGCAGACGATCTCGCCGACGACCACGGTGTCCACCGGCGCCTCGTCGGCGATGCGGGCGTAGAAGTCGCGCCAGCGGTTGACCGGCCAGTTGAACAGCACCGGCCCCAGGGTAAGCGACGCAGTCATTCCGTAAAACTCCTCAGCGCCAAGCGCGGGTATAGGCCCCGGTGGTCTGGGTCCCGCCCTCGACCATCGCCTGCAGATCGATGTGCGGCACCGGCCGGCCGGCGGCGAAGGTCTCCAGCGCCTCGCGATAGGCGCGGACCACCGCGGCGATATAGGCCTTGCCGCGCTGCCGCCCCTCGATCTTCAGCGCCCGCACGCCGGCCGCCTTCAGTTCCGGCAGCAGGTCCATGGCGTTGAGGCTGGTCGGCTCCTCGAACAGGTAGGCCGGCCCGTCTCCGGCAACGAAGCGGCCCTTGCACAGGGTGGGATAGCCGGCCTGCTCGCCCTCGCCGAACACGTTGATGGTGAAGCCGCCCAGCGTCGAGGCCAGCGCGCCGCCGCGCTGTTCGTAGCGGACATGGCTGGCCGGCGAACAGACGCCCTGCTTGTTGGGCGACAGGCCGGTGGCGTAGGAGGACAGCGAACAGCGCCCCTCCGCCATCGGGCAGAGGCCGCCGAAGACGAACACCTCGGTCTCGATGTCGATCTCGGCGTTCAGCTTGGCGATCTCCGGCACCGTCAGCACGCGCGGCAGCACCACCCGGCGCACGCCGAAGGCATCGCGGTACAGCCGGATCGCCTCGACATTGGCGGCCGACGCCTGGACCGACAAATGCAGCCGCAGGTCGGGATGACGCTTGGCGGCATAGGCGAGCAGCCCCGGATCGGCCATGATGACGGCATCGACCTTCAGCCGCGCCGCATCGTCGACCGCCTTCTGCCAGGGGCCGAGATTGCCCGCCTGCGGATAGGTGTTGATGGCGACATAGACCTCGACCCGCCGGGCATGGGCGTAATCCACCGAGTCGGCGACATCCTGCCGGGTGAAGTTCAGCCCTGGAAAATTGCGGGCGTTGGTCTCGTCGCGAAAGCCGAGATAGACGGCATCGGCCCCGGCATCGACGGCGGCGCGCAGCGCGGCCGGCGTTCCCGCCGGGCAGATCAGCTCGAAATTATCCATGATCCCTTACGCCCTCTTATCCGGCAGCGTATCCGGCAATGTCCCGGCAATACGCGCCTCCACCCGCTCGATCCCCCGCCGCAGCGGCGGCGGCAGCAGCCGGCGCGCCGCCTCGATCCGGTCCAGCACCGGCCCGGCATTGCGCCGCAGCACCGGCAGGACGCGGGCCAGCGGCCCGGCGATGGAGGCGGCGTCGGCCACCAGATCCATCTCCTCCTCGCCGTCCAGCGTGTTGCGCAGGGCGAGGATCAGGGCGGTGTCGCCGGAGATGGCCAGCTCGCGCCGGAAGAACAGCGCGTCGCCGTCGATCCTTCCCTCCAGCAGGTCGAGCAGCCGGGCATAGGGTCCGCGGACCACCGCATCGGCTGCTCCCGCGTCGCCGACGCCACCGGCCCCGCGCGGCACGGCATGCAGCGACAGCTGCGGCCCGACGCGCATCAGCAGCGCGACCGGCGCGTCGACCGGCTCGATCAGCACGCGGGCATCCGCCATCTCGCGCAGCGCCGCGAAGGCACGCGGGTGGCGGTCGGCCAGCAGCCGCAACAGGCGGGCGAGCAGCGCGTCGCCGGCCCGCCGGCCCAGCTTGGGCACCAGCCCCAGCCCGGCCCGGCTCAGCCCGGTCTCGAACCGGCGGGCACGCTCGTCGGCAACAGCATTCGGTGCGACATCGGGATCGCGCATGGGCGGCTTCCCTCCTCATCGGTCATTCCGCCGCCCATGAAAGCCGGTAACCGCCTGACGTCATTGACCTCGGTCAAGTTCAAGCTTCAAAAAGCCCTTGCGTCAGGCCGCACTCGCCATCCCGGCGCGGTCGATCAGGTCATACAGCTCGCGGTCCTCGCGGCCGATGCGGTGTTTCAGCGCGGCGACCACGTCGCGGGTCTCGCGGACGAAGGCGGCCGGGTCCTTGGCGACCGCCACCGGACCGGGCCAGCGGGTGCGGTACAGGTCGAAGCGCGCCCTCAGATTGCCCATCTCGGTCTGGAATCGCGCCGCCGTGGCCCGCACCCCGGCGTCGGGATGGGTCAGCAGCCGGGGATAGAGCGCGCTGTCCTCCAGCGACAGGTGGACGGCGAAGATGCCGAACAGCTCGCGCACGGTGGCGATCAGCGCCGCCGGGTCCGATTCCACCGACCGCGAGGCCAGCAGGGCTTCGATGCGGCCGGCCAGTTGGCCGACATTGGCATGATGGTCGCGATAGAGCGCGGTGCTGACGCTGGCATTGGTCATGATGCTGTCTCCAACCGGTGCCGTCCTTGATCGAACGGCGTTGAAGCCAGGATGCCGGCCGCGCGCCGCGGCATCGTTGCGCCACCGCAAACAACTCTTCGCCGGCCGAGTCCAGTGACGGAGTTCAGTAATTGTCCCATAGACCGGGCGTCACCAGCTCGACCAGATGGCCGTCCGGATCGCGGACGTAGATGCTGCGAGCGCCCCGGGGCCATGCGACGATGCTTTCGACGGCGACGCCATGCCCGGCGAGCCTCGCCAGCCAGCCGTCCACATGCTCCGCCGAAATGGCGAAGGCATAATGAAGGCTGCCGCCTCCGCCATGGGGCGGGATCGTCCCGCCGGGCGTGTCGAGAGGCTGGTCGGTCAGTCCTTTTTGAAACAGCAGCAGCACGCTGCCCGGCCCCACGGGATAGGCGGCGAGCCGGTCGCCGAGAAGCATCGACCGCAGCCCCATGACTCCCTCGTAAAAGGCGCGGGCCTTTGCCAAGTCGTCGACATAGAGGCCGGTCTCGACGACGCCGTTCAGGGTGGGGGCGGTATCCGCCATCGGAATCCCTCATGCCGGTCGCAGTCATGGTGCCGGGAGACGCAAGCTTATTATGGGACCGACGGTCGCTCAAGCCGCGGCGAACGGTCCGGATCGGACATGGGATGTGGGGCCGCTCACAGCCTCGGGACGGAAATGCGCTCACGATCGCTGCCACGCCGCGGACGACCTTCGGGCGGTGCCAGGCTGAGACATTCTCCGGACGGAGCGAATCCATGACCGTTCTCTGCATCACCGCCGCCACCTCGATCCTGAGCATCGGGCTGCTGGTCGGCTTCGATCTCTGCATCGATCTACCGTCGGGCATGGCCGGGACATGGGCCGCCCGCTCCGACCGCGACCGGTCCAGCGAGGATATGATGGGGTAGGGGCTGCCGGTCAGGCCTCTCGGCTTCGCAGTCGGCGGCGCAACCGGCATGCCTGGATCAGCGGTAGCTGTGCCATTCCTCGACCGTCCAGCCGGCCACGGCCTGCGCCGTGGCGGCGAGCCAGCCCTCCGGTTGCCGGTGGAGATCGCGCTGGATGGCATCGGTGTCGGCATCGGCGGCATGGACCGCCGCCAGCTCGGCCGCCATCGCGGCGACCAGCTTGTTGCGCCGGGATCTCGCGATTTCGTCGAAGTCGAGCTTGCGGTTATTGGGCGACAGCCGCCGGACGACGTGGCCGGGGCCATGGACGAGCGTCGGATCCGGCGAGCGGTATTGCCCGGTCGCCATGCGCTGCGCCAGCCCCGCTTCACGGCCCATGACCCAGCAGGATGGCATCACGCCCTTGACCTCGGCGGCGACCGGGCCGCCGCGGTGGATGCCGGAGGCTGCGAAGCGCGGCCGCCCCAGACCGCTGGCGCCGGCCGTGCGGGGCGCGATCTTCCGGTCGGACAGCTCGTCCGGCAGCGCCGCGAGCAGCAGCGCCTCGAATTCGGGCGGTTCGACCGGAGCGGGCGGTGCATCGCGCAGCTTGTTCCAGAACTCGACGCGATCGTCGTTCTTCGCCTCGAACAGGTCGCGCAACCAGCCGGTGCCGCCCTCCAGGACGACCGGCTGCGGGGTCCTCAGCGCCGTTGCATAGGAGTCCAGGGCGATACCGGCCACATCGCCAGCGTCCTGCGCGTCGTCTGCCACCAGAATGCTGGCGCACAGCCGGACCAGATCGAGCGCATAGGGCAGGCGGGCGGCTTCGTCGTAATCGTTGATCCCCCAGACCAGCCTGAACTGGGCGTCGCGCCACAGGCCGAAATTGCCGGCATGGGCGTCGCCGACCGAGGCCGCCACCGGTGCCGCCATCAGGTCCGGACAGAGTGCCGCCGCGCATTCGGCCCAACGCCAACAGGTCGCGCGCAGGAAAAGGAAGGCGTTCCTGCGCATCTTCTCATGTTTGAGGTCGAGATCATCCCGGCGAAGAGCGGCGCCGAACTGCCTCCCGAGTTCGGCTTCGTAGCGGTCGATGGAGGTGGTCAGGTCGGATCGGGACATCTGCGCTTCTCCTGTACGAACTCCGAAACGGCACTCCGGACCGACCGGGCCGGAAACGATACCGGCCCAGCTTTGCCATATTGCGCCGCATGTGCATCTTGACGGCAGACAGCAGCGAATGCTTTCAACCATGCGTCGGATGAAAGCGGGCCATCGAAATTTCCGGGCGGCATTTCCATTTTCTCGGTATCTTCAGTAAAGGGCTAATCCGATTCTCAAATCAGCATATTGTGCTTCCGCTGCTTTATATTGTTAATTCAGGGCAAAATTTGGCAAATAAACGTAATATCGGCAATCTATACGGCCATCTAATAATTTGTTTGCAGAATTCTTCAAGACGTTATTGAAAGGAGAGTTCCTTCTGCCCTTGCCGCCCAACCAACAGTCTTACCGCATATGGATCCAAGATCCACTTCGGCAGAACTTACGCGCCATAAGGTTTGCCTGGAGCATTTCGCTCTCATAGAGGGCATATTCCTGCTAAACTCCACCATCGGCTGACAAGGCGAAGCAGAACGGACATGCCGCCGATCCTCCCATGCATGAGCAGTGAAACATCCGACTGTGATTACACGGTGGGCGATGATCCGTCGGAGGTTCTTGATCCGGCCACCGCACTTGCCAGGGGAACGATGGGATATGACAAAACAAAATCAGATAACAGGATTCGGCGAGCATCGATTTCAAAATAATTGAGATGCAATTCGGAAAGGTATCGTCATCAGGAGAATGGAAGCCAATGACCATATCGAAAGTCAACCATAGCCATGGTCATGCAAGAACTGAACTATCATCCTATGCAAGATTTGTCGCAATTAAGGTCAATCGCCTAATTCCTGGAAGACGAGCGTCATCGGATCACATCCATGACCTTATGATATACATATCAATATGGATTGGAGTTGCATCATTAGGTTTAATATTATTGATTGTTCTAGTTTTGCTATATCTACTTTTTGGAGAAACACGACCTCCGCTTAACCTTGCCTTTCTATCTGGATATTTCGGATTGTACATGGCAGCTATAGGATTTATGGTGAAAACGATTGGGATGACGATTGAGAGTGCGACGAAAAGACTTGGCTTTGCCGATATGTTCGTTGCCGACATCCTGGCCATCTGCAACGTTATCGACCAATTTGATCTATGGAAACGCTTTGAAGCTCTGTATGGCGAGTTGGATTACGCGGGCATTGATGCGTCACCTTATCAAGCAAGGTCGGAGAACTACTTTGATCTGTGGCAAAAGCACAGCCATGAGATCGGCGC
This sequence comes from Azospirillum endophyticum, assembly GCF_016595245.1. Taxonomy (GTDB): domain Bacteria; phylum Pseudomonadota; class Alphaproteobacteria; order Azospirillales; family Azospirillaceae; genus Azospirillum; species Azospirillum endophyticum. The sequence continues at coordinate 125,556 of NZ_JAENHM010000051.1, read as the reverse complement.
ACTCGACCAGAAATCCATAAAACGCATCACGCGATTTTACACCTACCTCAAAGCCTCAAGAGACGCGACATTGGAGCTCAGATACTGGAATAAAGATACTCCTATTCCCGTCAAACAAATATGCATTAGAAACATCCTGCTTACACTGGCGCTTTCCTTGAAAAATGCCCGATTATCCTTAACAAGCCTCGTTGACAAAAACGAGCTCGAAAAAGAAAATGGATACTCTTACATCAAGAAACAAAATGGCATGGCAACCAGAGTGTTAATCAATATAGGGATTGATCATAGAACAATAAACAATCTTGGCCTGACTTTCGATGAAGATGGAAAAGAAATCACTCTGCATATTCCAGAATAGACGACGATAAAAGCAACATCACCAGCCCCGAATCTTGTCCATCAGTCCGGCCCCCGCAGCCGGTAGCCGACCCCGGTCTCGGTCAGGATGTGGTGGGGGCGTTCCGGATCGGGTTCGATCTTCTGCCGCAGCTGGCGGATGTAGATCCGCAGATACTGGATGTCGGTTTCACCGCCCCACACCTCCTTGAGGATCAGGCGGTGGGTCAGCACCTTGCCGGCATGTGCCACCAGAAGCCGGAGCAGGTCGTATTCGCGCGGCGACAGCTTCACCTCCTCGCCGCGCACGGTGACGATGCGGCGGACCAGATCGACCGTCAGGTCGCCGCTGCGGAACAGCGGCCGTTCCCCCTGCTGCTGCAGCTTGTGGCGCATGGCCGTGCGGATGCGGGCCAGCAGTTCCTCGACCCCGAAGGGCTTGGTCACGTAATCGTCGGCTCCGAGGTCGAGCGCCTCGACCTTGCCGGCCTCGTCCACCCGGCTGGACAGCACGATGATCGGCAGGGAGACACCGCTGCCGCGCAGGCGCCGGATCACCTCCAGCCCGTCGATGCCCGGGAGCCCGAGATCGAGCACCAGCAGATCGGGAGACCGCCGGCGCACCTCCTCCAGCGCCTTGGTCCCGTCCTCGGCCTCGACGATGTCGTATCCCTGGGCGGTCAGGCTGGTGCGCAGGAAACGCCGGATCGGCGGCTCGTCATCGACGACGAGAACGCGCAACGGGTTCGAGTCCGATTTCATGCTGCGGCTTCCTCCTCGTATCCGGACAGGTCGGCGGCCTTGGGAAGGGTCAGGGTGAAGACGGCGCCGCTGCGGTCCCGGCGGTTGCCGGCGGTCACGGTCCCGCCCATCGCCTCGACGAAGCCCCGGCAGATCGCCAGCCCCAGCCCGGTGCCGGCGCGCTGCCGGTCCTGGGCGTGGACGCGGTAGAACTTGTCGAAGATCCGCTCGACATCCTCCGGCGGAAGGCCGCCACCCTCGTCCAGAACCTCGATGCGGACGAAGCCGCCGTCCTGCCGGCCCCGCACGGTGATCAGCGAACCGGCCGGCGCGTATTTTCCGGCATTGTCCAGCAGGTTGAACAGCGCCTGCTCGATCAGCACCGCATCGATGTCCACCATCGGCAGGCCGGCGGCGAGATCGACCTCCACCCGATGGCCGGCGAGGATGCGCGACATCCGCTCCAGCGCGCTGCCGACCACCTCGGACAGGTCGACCGCCCCGGTGCGCGGCCGGATGGCCCCGGATTCCAGCCGCGTCATGTCGAGCAAATTGGCGATGAAGCGGTTGAGGCGTTCCGCCTCCTCCTGGATCGTCGCCGCCAGATCCCGCCGGTCGGCCTCGTCCATCATCGGCCCGTAGCTGACGAGGCTGGTCGCCGAGCCGAGGATGGAGGCCAGCGGCGTGCGCAGGTCGTGCGAGATGGAGGTGAGCAGGGCCGAGCGCAGGCGCTCGGTCTCGGCCGCCAGCTTGGTGCGGTCGACATCCTCGGCCAGCGTCACCCGCTCGACCGCCAGCGCCGCCTGATCGATCAGGGCGTCGAGAAGCCTGCGTTGATCCGGTGTCAGGAAGCCGCCCGCCCGTCCCTTCCCACCGCCGGTGTCGATGCCGACCACGCCGACGACGCCCCGCCCGGTGCGCATCGGCAGGAACAGCCACTTGGCGCCGGGCAGCGTGTCGGCTCCTTTGCCGGTCGGCCGGTTGTTCTCCCACGCCCAGACAGCCGCGGCCAGATCGGCATCCTCGATGACATCCTCCGGCGGATAGCCGGCCCGGACCGCCAGGCCACCCTCCCCGGGGCTGCCCTCGGGCAGCAGCAGCACGACATGGACCTTCAGCATGGCGGCGATCTGATAGGCGGTGGCCCACAGCAGGTCGTCCATGGTGACCACGCCGGCCAGCTTGCGGCTGAACCGGTAGAGGTCCTCCGTCGTCCTGGCGCGCAGCCGCGCCGTCACCGCCTGGGCGCGGACACGGGCGGTCAGGTTGCTGGCGATCACCGAAACGACGGCGAAGACCAGCAAGGCGACGATGTTCTCGGGATCGGAAATGGTGAAGGTGTAGAGCGGCGGCAGGAAGAAATAGTTGAAGGCCAGGACGCTGATGACGCTGGCATAGAGCGACGGCGCCAGCCCGCCGGTGACGGCGCTCGCCAGCACGGCGGTCAGGAAGACCAGCGCCATGTTGTTGAGGGCCAGCACCCGGTGCAGCACATGGCCGACACCGAGCGCCGCCGCGACATAGCCGGTGCTGGCGGCATAGGGCCACCAGGCGAAGGCCCGCTGCCCGGCCGCTTCGGTCCTGACCGTCCTGGCGGGAACCGGCGCGTCGGCACCGGCGGCGATCACATGCACGCTGATGTCGCCGGCCCGGCGGATCAGGCTGTGCGCCACCGAGACCTGCAGCAGTTCGGACCAGCGCGAACGCCCGGACTTGGCGATGACGATGTGCGTGACGTTGTTGGCCAGCGCATGCTCGACCACGGTGTCGGCGACATCGCTGCCGGGGACCGTGACCGCCTCGCCGCCCAGCCGTTCGACCAAGCGCAACGTGTCGGCGATGCGGTCGCGCTCGGCCTCGCTCAAGCGCAGCGCCCGGCTCGTCTCGACATGGATGGCGCCCCAGCGGGCGCGCAGCCGCTCGGCCTGGCGCCGGGCATAGCGGACCAGGGCGACGCCGCCGGCATCCTCGTTGACGCAGACCAGCAGGCGTTCGCCGGCCGCCCAGGGTCCTGGGATCGCGTGCGCCTGCATGTGGGTCAGAAGCTGCTCGTCGACGCGGTCGGCCGTGCGCCGCAGTGCCAGTTCGCGCAGCGCGGTCAGGTTGCCGGGCGAGAAATAATGGCGGATCGCCCGCTCGGCCGTGCGCGGGACATAGACCTTCCCCTGTTGCAGGCGCTGGATCAGGTCGTCGGGCGCGATGTCGACGACCTCGATGTCGTCGGCCCGGTCGAGGATCGAATCCGGCACCGTCTCGCGGACCCGGACGCGGGTGATCTTGGCGACGACGTCGTTCAGGCTCTCGACATGCTGGATGTTCAGGGTGCTGTAGACGTCGATGCCGGCCGCCAGCAGCTCCTCGACGTCGAGATAGCGCTTGGGATGGCGGCCGCCGGGGGCGTTGGTGTGGGCCAGCTCGTCGACCAGCACGATCTTCGGCCGGCGGGCGAGGATGGCGTCCACGTCCATCTCGCTCAGGACATGGCCCTTGTGTTCGATCCTGCGGCGCGGAACGATTTCCAGCCCGGCGACCAGCGCCTCCGTCTCGCGCCGGCCATGGGTTTCCACCACCCCGACGACGATGTCGGCGCCGTCGCGCCGCTTGGCATGGGCGGTCTGTAGCATCTCGAAGGTCTTGCCGACGCCGGGGGCGGCACCGAGGAAGATCTTGAGCCGCCCCTGCGCCTCCTTCGCCGCCTGGCGCAGCAGCGCGTCGGGGGAGGGCCGTCCGGTACGGTCGCCATGGCCGCGGTCAACATGTTCATCGCTCATGGCATCGTCCCATTGCGGCCTCGGCGCCCGTTCGTCCCGTCGGCACCTTTAACTGATAGCCGATTCAGTGTTCGGCCGAAATGTAACCGTGGCCGACACGGCGGTCGCATAGCCTATGTCGCCCTCTCCCGGGGCGGGCTACGGCATGCACAGATCTCGCTTCTGCGAACGAGATGCAACTTTCTCTAGCGAATAGCCCTTCTCCCCTCGCGGGAGAAGGGTTGGGATGAGGGGCCGGCCGGCCGGAGGTCGGTGGAAATCAAACTTGCGCCCCCTCACCCCAACCCCTCTCCCGCGAGTGGAGAGGGGCTGCACGCAATGTTAAGATGCTTTTCCTGCCGCAAGCGCGAGATCTGTGCATGCCGTAGCCCGGGGCGGGAGAGGCCATTTATCGCCGCCCCGTTGACAGTCCGCTACCGGATTCCCGCGGCCTTCCCGGCCGCCCCATCCAGGGCGAGGTTGAGCGCCAGCACGTTGACGGTCGGCTCGCCGAGGAAGCCCAGCCGGCGCGGCGCGGTGGTGTCGGCGACCAGCTTGCGCACGGCGTCTTCCGGCAGGCCGCGGGCCTTGGCGACGCGCGGTACCTGGAAGTCGGCGGCGGCCGGCGACAGGTCGGGGTCGAGGCCGCTGCCCGAGGTGGTCACCAGCTCCACCGGGACCGGCACGCCGGGATTCTCCGCCTTCAGCTTTTCGGCGTCGGCCTGGACCCGGTCGACCAGCGCCTTGCTCGTCGGGCCGAGGTTGGACCCCATCGAGTTCGCCGCGTTGTAGGGGGCGGGTAGGGTCTTGGTGGGATCGGCCGGGTCGGCGCCGGTGGTCGCCGACGGGCGCGGGTGAAAATAGCGCTCGCCGGTGAAATCCTGCCCGATCAGCGCGGAGCCGACGATAGCCCCGTTCCGCTCGATCAGGCTGCCGTTGGCCTGACGGGGGAACAGGATTTGCGCGGCGCCGGTGACGGCCAGCGGGTAGGCGAGCCCGGTGATCGCCGTCAGCGCGACGGTCATCACCAGGGCGGGACGCAGGTCCTTCAGCATAGGGAAGCTCCTCAAACCAGGCCGGCGGCGGTGACGATCAGGTCGATCGCCTTGATGCCGGCGAAGGGCACCACGAGGCCGCCGAGGCCGTAGATCAGCAGGTTGCGGCGGAGCAGCGAGGCGGCCCCCACCGCGCGGTAGCGCACGCCGCGCAGCGCCAGCGGGATCAGCGCCACGATGATCAGCGCGTTGAAGATGATCGCCGAGAGGATGGCGCTCTCCGGGCTGTGCAGCCCCATCACGTTCAGCGCCTGGAGCTGCGGATAGAAAGCGAGGAACATCGCCGGGATGATGGCGAAATACTTCGCCACGTCGTTGGCGATCGAGAAGGTGGTCAGCGCGCCTCGGGTCATCAGCAGCTGCTTGCCGATCTCGACGATCTCGATCAGCTTGGTCGGGTCGCTGTCGAGGTCGACCATGTTGCCGGCCTCGCGCGCCGCCACCGTGCCGGTGTTCATCGCCACCCCGACATCGGCCTGGGCCAAGGCCGGCGCGTCGTTGGTGCCGTCGCCGCACATGGCGACCAGCTTGCCCTTCGCCTGCTCGTCGCGGATCAGCTGCAGCTTGGCCTCCGGCGTCGCCTGGGCGAGGAAATCGTCCACCCCGGCCTCGGCGGCGATGGCGGCAGCGGTCATCGGGTTGTCGCCGGTGATCATCACCGTGCGGATGCCCATCTGGCGCAGGGCGGCGAAGCGCTCGCGGATGCCGCCCTTGACGATGTCCTTCAGATGGATGACGCCGAGCAGCCGGCCGTCGCGCGCCACCGCCAGCGGCGTGCCGCCAGCCTTGGCCACCCGTTCGGATATCGCGAGGATCTCGCGCTCCGCCGGGGCGGCGGCCGGATGCAGGGCCGCGACAGAACGGCCGCCGGCCACCGCGACGCGCTGCGATCCGCCGACATGGGCCAGCACCGCATCCACCGCGCCCTTGCGGATCACCGTGCCGCCGGTGTCGATGCCGCTGATGCGGGTCTGGGCGGTGAAGGGGACGAAGTGGGCCTGCATCTCCTCCATTTTGCGGGCGCGGATGCCGTATTCCTCCTTGGCGAGCACGACGATGGAGCGGCCTTCCGGCGTCTCGTCGGCCAGCGAGGCGAGCTGGGCGGCGTCGGCCAGTTCCTCCTCGCCGACGCCGGCGACCGGCAGGAACTCGGCGGCCTGGCGGTTGCCCAGCGTGATGGTGCCGGTCTTGTCGAGCAGCAGCGTGTCGACGTCGCCCGCCGCCTCCACCGCCCGGCCGGACATGGCAAGCACGTTGAAGCGGACCAGACGGTCCATGCCGGCGATGCCGATGGCCGACAAGAGCGCGCCGATGGTGGTCGGGATCAGCGTGACGAACAGCGCCACCAGCACCAGCACGCCGACCGAGCCGCCGGCATAGGCGGCGAAGCTGGGAATCGTCGCCACCGCGATGACGAAGACGATGGTCAGCCCGGCCAGCAGGATGTTCAGCGCGATCTCGTTGGGGGTCTTCTGGCGCTGGGCGCCTTCCACCAGCGCAATCATGCGGTCGAGGAAGGTCGAGCCGGACGCGGCGGTGATCCGCACCGTGATCCGGTCGGACAGCACCTGGGTCCCGCCGGTGACCGCCGAGCGGTCGCCGCCGCTCTCGCGGATGACGGGGGCGGATTCACCGGTGATGGCGGCCTCGTTGACCGAGGCGACGCCCTCCACCACCTCGCCGTCGGACGGGATGATGTCGCCGGCCTCGACCAGCACGAGGTCGCCGGGCTTGAGGGCGGTGGCGGGCACCATGCGGATTGTGCCGTTCTCCAGCTTCCTGGCGCTGGTCTCGGTGCGGGTCTTGCGCAGGCTGGCGGCCTGGGCCTTGCCGCGCCCCTCCGCCACCGCCTCGGCGAAGTTGGCGAAGATCAGCGTGAACCACAGCCAGACGACGATCTGGACGGCGAAGCCGGAAACCCCGGCTCCGGTGACGGCATCGCGCAGGACCAGCAGGGTGGTGAGCGCCGCCACCACCTCGACGCAGAACATCACCGGGTTGCGGATCATCTGGCGCGGGGAGAGCTTGGCGATCGAGCCGCCGATGGCCGGCACCAGGATGGCGGGGTCCAGCAGGGTGCTGGCTGAAGACCGGCCCAACCGTTTGCTTTTGGCATGCATGGGAGCGTTCCCGATCAGAAGAGGGTGCCGGCGGTCATCGCCAGATGCTCGACCACCGGGCCGAGGGCGAGAGCCGGGAAGAAGGTGAGGCCGCCGACGATCAGGATGACGCCGACCAGCAGCCCGACGAACAGCCCGTCATGGGTGGGGAAGGTGCCGGCCGAGACCGGGGCACGGGCCTTGGCCGCCAGCGAGCCGGCGATCGCCATCATCGGCACGATGACCAGGAAGCGGCCGACCAGCATGGCGACGGCCAGCGTGACGTTGTACCAGGGCGTGTTGCCGGTCAGCCCGCCGAAGGCGCTGCCGTTGTTGGCGGCACCCGAGACATAGGCGTAGAGCGCCTCGGAGAAGCCGTGCGGCCCGGCATTGGCCATCGACGCGGTGCCGGTGTCGAGCACCACCGCGACGGCGGTGAAGCCCAGCATCATCAGCGGCAGGCAGAGGATGGCGAGCATGGTCATCTTGACCTCCTTCGCCTCCAGCTTCTTGCCGAGATATTCCGGGGTGCGGCCGACCATCAGCCCGGCGACGAACAGCGCGACGATGGCGAACAGCAGCATGCCGTAGAGTCCGGCGCCGACGCCGCCGACGATGATCTCGCCCAGCATCATGTTGATCATCGGTACCATGCCGCCCAGCGGCATGAAGCTGTCATGCATGGCGTTCACCGCGCCGCAGGAGGCGGCGGTGGTGACGGTGGCGAACAGCGCGGTCGCGGCGATGCCGAATCGGGTCTCCTTGCCCTCCATGTTGCCGGCAGCCCCGTCGATGCCGAAGGATGCGAAGGCCGGGTTCGCCTGGGCCTCGGCCCAATAGGCGACGCAGACGCCGGCAACGAAGAGCAGGCCCATGGCGGCGAGGATCGCCCAGCCCTGGCGCTCGTCACCGACCATCCGGCCGAACAGGTTGGTCAGCCCGGCGCCCAGCGCGAAGATCGACAGCATCTGGACGAGATTGGTCAGCGCGTTGGGGTTCTCGAAGGGATGGGCGGAATTGGCGTTGAAGAAGCCGCCGCCGTTGGTGCCCAGCATCTTGATCGCCTCCTGCGAGGCGACGGGGCCGAGGGAGAGGGTCTGCTTCGCCCCCTCCAGAGTGGTGGCGTCGACGGCGCCTGCCAGCGTCTGCGGCACGCCCTGCCAGACCAGGAACAGCGCATAGACGAGGCACAGCGGCAGCAGGACGTAGAGGGTGCAGCGGGTCAGGTCGACCCAGAAATTGCCGACCGTGCGGGCCGACGCGCGGGCGAAGCCACGGACCAGCGCCACCGCCAGCGCGACGCCGGTGGCGGCCGAGACGTAGTTGTGGAAGGTCAGCCCGGCCATCTGGACCAGATTGCCCATGGTGGTCTCGCCGCCGTAATTCTGCCAGTTGGTGTTGGTGGTGAAGCTGGCCGCGGTGTTGAAGGCGAGGTCGGCCGGCACCGCCGCCATGCCCAGCGGGTTCAGCGGCAGCACGTCCTGCAGGCGCTGCAGGGCATAGAGCAGCAGCATGCCGGCGGCGCTGAACAGCAGCATCGACACGGCATAGGTCACCCAATGCTGCTCGGCGCGCTCGTCGACGCCGGCCAGCCGGTAGAGCCCGCGTTCGACGGGGCCGAGGATGGGGGAGAGCAGGGTGCGCTCGCCGGTGAAGACGCGCGTCATGAAGCCGCCCAGCGGCCGCGTCACCGCGACGACCAGGGCGAGGAAGACCAGGATCTGGATCCAGCCGTTGACGGTCATGGGATGGGACTCCTCAGAACCGTTCGGGGCGGATCAGGGCATAGACCAGATAGGCCAGCAGCCCGGCGGTCACCAGGCCGGCCAGGGCATAGTCGAGGGTCATGGCGCCGTCCCCCTCACAGCCGGTCGCAGGCATGGACATAGGCGACCGCCGCTGCGAAGAAGCCGACGGTGAGCGCCAGGAACAGGATGTCGAGCATGGTTCGGGTCTCCGGGATTGCGCTCCCCCTGGCCCCGATCATCGCGCCGCTTCGGTGCCGGCGGGATAACATGGGTCAAGCGGAACAGGGCCGGAGCCTCCCCTCGCCATGGCGGCGGCGGGAGGTCCGGCCCTGCGAAGATGAGCCGGAGCCGCGTATAAATTCGATGGGGGGCGGCGGTGCCGGAAAATATACGGCCCCTATATGCCACCGCCCGGCTCGGCGCGCGGCTTGGCCGCCACGCCGCCGGCATCGGGGTCAGCCCCCGAGCCAAAGGCCCAGCATCTGCAACGCCAGAGCGATCAGCAGGAAGACCGCGACGGTCAGGCCCGCTTCGCCGAGGACCTCGCGCGGGGAGGGCGCGGAGGATATCGGACCGGAAGCGGCCTCTCCCGGCCTGTCCGGATGGCCGAACTTCCTTCGTGCCGAAGACCGGACATTCCCGACGGTCGATGCGCGAGCCGGTTTCGCATGCATGGCAGCCTCGCAATCCAGTGCCCGGACCCGATGCCGGGACTGCCGTCAGAAGACGGCCGACGCACATAGGAATGCGATGGGGGACGTGCGGCCCGGAAATATAGGGTTTGCATATGCCGCCAAGGGGCGGCCGGGCCCGGACGTTCCGCCGATGTCCCTACCTTTCGCAGAGAATTCATGCGAAATTGCGGGCTTGCTGAAACGACCTTCGCCAGAGAGAATCGTCGTCCATGGATCAGCGATCCAGACCTTCCACGCCGTTCGCCACGCTCGCGAAGGCGCTCACGCAGATATCGCGGGCCCGGAGCACGGACGAGGTCGTCGCGACCATTCGCGCGAGCGCACGTTCCCTGATCGGGTGTCAGGGCATCGCCATCGTGCTGAAGGACGGCGGCCTCTGCCATTACGTGGAGGAGGACGCGATCGGCCCGCTCTGGAAGGGGCAGAAATTTCCCGCCTCCGCCTGCATCAGCGGATGGTCGATGATCAACCGGAAAACCGCCGTCATTCCCGACATCGCCCTGGACGACCGCATTCCCCACGACCTCTACCGCGCCACCTTCGTGCGCGCGCTGGCGATGGCGCCGGTGCGTGTCGACGATCCGGTCGCGGCGATCGGGGCCTACTGGTCGCAGCCCTACAGCCCGGAAGGCTGGGAGGTCGAAACGCTCGAGGCGCTGGCGGAAGCCGCCGCGACGGCCCTGGAAAACGCCCGGGTGATCGCAGCGCTGAAGACCGCCCAAGCCTATCCTCGGACAGCGGGACACGAAACCACCGCCGAGGACATCGCCGGGACCGTCGGGAAAATCGCCGGCATCGCCGCCGTGCCGACCATCCTCGACGTCGTGCTGCGCATGACCGGCATGGGCTTCGCGGCGGTCGCCCGCGTGACGGAGACGCGCTGGGTCGCCTGCCAAGTGCTCGATCCGCTGGGTTTCGGCCTCAAGCCCGGCGACGAATTGCCGGTCGAGAGCACCCTCTGCACCGAGGTGCGGAGCGATCGCCGGACCATCGTCTTCGAGGACGCCGCCGCGGATCCCCGGTATCGCGACCACCATACCCCCCGGATCTACGGGCTGCGGAGCTACATCTCCGAACCGATCATCCTGGCGGACGGCGAGTTCTGGGGAACGCTCTGCGCCATCGATCCCAATCCCACCAAGATCGACGACCCGGAAGTGCTGGGCGCCTTCAGGCTGTTCGCCGAGCTCATCGCCCACCATCTCGATGCCGATGCCCGCTTCAGAGCGGCGACCGCGTCGCTCGAACGGGAGCGTGAGCTGGCGGAGCTGCGCGAACGGTTCATCGCGATGGTCGGGCACGACCTGCGCAACCCCGTCGCGGCACTGGACGCCGGGACGACCCGCCTGCTGCAGGACGGCTGGACCGGGCAAAGCCCGCTGGTGCTCGAGCTGATGAAGGCCAGCCTCTTGCGAATGACCGGGCTCGTCGAAAACGTGATGGATCTGGCGCGGGCGCGGATGGGCGGCGGGATCGCGCTGGCGATGACGGACGGCGATCTGGCGGCGATGCTCCGGCATGTCGTCGCCGAAATGCGGATCGCCCATCCGGACCGCGAGATCTCCGCGGTCTTCGGCCTGCCCGCCACCGTCGTCGCCGACCATCTCCGGCTCGCCCAACTGGCATCCAACCTGCTGTCGAACGCCGTCACCCACGGCGCCGAAAGCACACCGGTGCGGATCGACGGAACCGTTGTCGAAGGTGAACTGGCCATTTGCGTGACCAACGCCGGCCACCCCATCCCGCCCGACGGGGTCGACGCGCTCTTCCTGCCGTTCAAGCGGGGGGAAGGAACCGCCGGGAGCCAGGGACTGGGGCTGGGGCTCTACATCGCCTCCCAGATTGCCCAGGCCCATGGCGGCAGGATCGACGTGCGCTCCGACGCCGACGAGACAAGCTTCACCTTCAGGATGCCGCTGAAGGCGTGACGGCGGCGGGATAGGCGGGAGGCTCCGGATTTCGGCAGACCTCCCGCACATGCGCTTTGTTGGAGTGGAGCCCGCCTTCGAGTTTGTGAAGAAATCGGGTATTCGCTGAGAGAGGCCTCAAGTTTAAAGCGCTTTGCGTCCATCGCATCGCGTGCTTACCTCGGCCGTCATTCCCGCGAAGGCGGGAATCCAGCCTTTACAAGCACTTGTGTTGGAAATCCTGGTTCCCCGCCTCCGCGGGGATGACGAGTGGGAGATGTGCACGCCTGCCAGATCAGGGCTTTCTCATATAAGTTCGATTTCTTCATAGGCTCCTTTGCGGAAGTGACGGTCGACAGGGCACGCTCTCGGCTGCAATGACGGCAAGCCTGCCGAGGCCAGCGCATAGACGCGAAACTGGGAATTCGGCCGCTTCAAGCCCCTGGACCGTAACCTCGTTTCCTTGCGGCAGCCGGGCTCAAGGCCGCAAAGCAGACAACCCATGCCACAAAAATATCACAAAAGACCTGAAGGCGGATACCAGCGAGAAAATTTTGGCCGACACGAGAAACAGCGCGCTTTTTAAAATAAAAATCCCCAATAGACGAGAGAAGAACGCAGCATCGCCGAACAACTCGTATCGCCGCCCTGCGCGCCTGCGTCGACTTCCGACGGAATAAACCGACGGACCGCACCGTTCCTTTTCCGTTGCCAGCTTGGCTGGAAGGTGCCCCGACATCCGAGGCACGCCCGGCCACCCACCTGAGGACGGCTTCGAATGACGAGTGCCACCGCCACCATCCTCCTTGTCGATGCCAGCCGATTGCATCGCCACATTCTTCGGCTTCTGCTCCAGGGAACGCCGCTCTCCGTCATCGGTGAATGCGGCAATCCTGCGGAGGTGGGGAACCGGATCGCAGAGGCCGGGCTGGTCCCGGACATCATCCTCATGGACATCTCGGCGGTTGCCGACGACGATCTCATCCGGTTCGTCACCATGCCCCCGACCACACCGGCCAGCCATCCGGTCGTTCTCGACGCCGTCCTCTGCCCCCGTCGCCTTGCAACGGCCTTCAATGCCGGGGTGCGTGGATATCTGGTGAAGGAGATTTCTCCCGCAGCCCTGGTGCAATCGCTGGAACTCGTCCTGACCGGCGAGCGGGTCTTCCCGACGGAGTTGGCCCATCTGCTGGTGAAGCGCACGCAAGCAGGATCAGCCGCCGCCGCGGCGTCTCCCGAAGGACTGGGCGACGACGACACGGTGATCTTGGGCCATCTCATGAATGGGCATTCCAATAAGGAGATCGCCAAAAGCCTCCGGACGAGCGAATCCCACGTCAAGGTCATTCTCAAACGTGTCCTGCGGAAGATCAATGTAACCAATCGCACGCAGGCAGCGATCTGGGCCAAGCGCAATGGAGTCTTATCGGAACAATATTCGCATGCGGACGAGATCGCCGATGGCATGGGCCTGGCTCGATCCTCATAGGAAATACACGATCTTTCTCTGCTTTTCCCTCCACACGGAATGTCCGGAGAGATTGCGGCACGAGCTTGACAACCTCATTGACAGGTTTGTTTTTTATGGACTGCATTTAGAAAACACCTGAAGCAGCCACATAGGCATGGATTCGCACGCGGCGCCCCCCTGCGCCGGTGATGCACCGATGCAACATCCCGATTTTTCCGCAGGGCGCACCGGAACGAACCGGTCCGAGTCCCTTCATCGCCTGTTGTGCTCCCCAAGCGGCGGTGGCGGCGATCTTCAAACCCTGTGGAAACGAGTGTCATGGACCGGCAGCCTCACATCCTCGTCGTCGACGATGAAGACCTTGTGGCGTTTGCCCTGTCCCTTGCGCTGCAGGACGAAGGTTTCCGGGTCACGGTGTGCCATGACGGCCGGGAAGCGTTGATCGCGGAGTGCGAGGATCGCTCCGATCTTCTTCTGACCGATCTTCGCATGCCCGGCATGGGCGGCCTGGAGCTGATCCGGGAGGTCCGTCAACGTCGCCCCCATGCCCGGATCATCGTCATGAGCGGATACAGCGAGGGCTACCCGCCGGAAGAGGGCGGGCGCCTGACGGTGCTACGCAAACCGTTTCCGATGCACACCCTGGTGACGACGGTCAAGGGCATGCTGGATGGGTGAGCGGCTGTGATGCAACCGAGGACTCGCTGAGAGAAGCCCCAAGTTCGAACCACGTCGCGTTGGATCGCATCGTGCGCTTCTCTCGACCGTCATTCCCGCGAAGGCGGGAATCCAGTCTTCACAAGCACTTGTGTTGGAAATCCTGGTTCCCCGCCTCCGCGGGGATGACGAGTGGGAGATGTGCACGCCTGCCAGATCAGGGCTGTCTCATATAAGTTCGATTCCTTCACAGCCTCCTTCACGGCACTGACGGCCGGGAGAGGGGCATCCTGGGGTCCGGCGTGCCGCGCCTCGAACGTCGACCCTCGACCCGCAACATCCCCATGGGCTCACGAACCCCGAGCGGCGCCGTCATCGGTCCACTCGGAACCCGGCCTTACGCTTCGCCCCGACCGTTCCCGCCATGGCGCTGAAGCAGGCCTTCCGTCGGAAGCCTTCCGGAGGTCATCGTCCGAAAAGTCGCGCCTTTCCCGGCAGGGCGGTGGACCGATGAAGCCGCGGCCCTGTTGAGACGGCACGTGGGCGCGACCAGGATGGCCCGCTTCGCAGGCTGGCCTCGGCGCCCCGCACATCCGTCCGCTGGCCCGTACCAGCGGGTGCAACCCGCACGAGAGTCGCCGCATGCCGCAAGACGTGTTGACTGCCCATCGTGATCACCCGTGGCCCTGCGGAGGCGGCGCCATGGGTGCGCTACTGCGGGGCGGCGACTGGTCGACGAGCCGCCTCGGGCCTGTCGACGCTTGGCCGCAGAGCCTGCGCACGGCCGTCGATCTCATCCTCGGTTCGCCCAACCCGATGTGTGTCCTGTGGGGAGCCGACCTCGTCCAAATCTACAATGACGGCTTTGCCGCCATGGCCGGGGCCAAGCATCCGGACATCCTCGGTTGTCCCGCCCATGAGTGCTGGCCCGACCTGTTCGCCCTGATCGCCCCGATCCACGAGACCGTGCGACAGGGGGAGGCACGCTCCCGCAAGAGCCAGAAGCTGATCGTGGAGCGCCATGGCGGTCCGGAGGACGCGTGGTTCGATCTGACCTACAGCCCCCTGCGGAACGAAGCGGGGGCCGTCGCCGGCATCCTGGTCACCGCTTTCGAAAGCACGGCGGAATACCAAGCGATCCGCGCCCGGAAAGGTGCGGAGGACCAGCTGGAGAATGTCCGCGGAAGCTATCGTCTGACCGTTCGTGCCGGCCGTCTCGGGACGTTCGTCTGGCATGTGCCGACCGATCGCTTCGTGGCGAACGCCACCTTCTGCGACCTGTTCAACCTCGATCCCGAGCAGATGGAGCGCGGCGTGCCGCTCTCGGTCGTGACGGCGGCCATCCATCCCGCCGACTGGTCCGCCGTCAATGCGGCGATCCAGGAGGCGATGCGCACCGGCGACGACTACGAGGTCGAATACCGGGTGTTCGGGCGGGGAGGGGAGCAACGATGGGTCCTGGTGCGCGGGGCTTGTGAGCTGGATGCGAACGGCCGGCCCCGGCGCTTTCCCGGCGCGGTGGCCGACATCACCGACCGCAAGCGGGCCGAAGCCGCCCTGCAGGCCCAGGCGGTCGCCGAGAAGACCAGGCACATCGACGCCGAACGCCAGCACCTGCGGCGGCTGTTCGCGCAGGCCCCCGGCTTCATCGCCATTCTCGACGGTCCGCAGCATGTCATCGAATTGGTGAACGACGCCTACTACCAAGCCGTCGGCCGCCGCGACATCATCGGCAAGCCGGTCCGCGAGGCCCTGCCCGAGATCGAGGGACAGGGTTATCTCGAGCTCCTCGACCAAGTCTATGCCTCTGGAGAGCCGTTCGTCGGCCACGGCGTCCGGGTGCTGCTTCAGCGGCAACCCGGCGGTCCGCCGGCCGAAGTCTTTCAGGACATCGTCTACCAGCCGATCACCGGTCCCGACGGACGAGTGTCCGGCATCTTCGTCCAGGGCCACGACGTGACGGCCCGCAAGGCGGCCGAGAGCAGCCAGAGCCTGCTGATGCGCGAGGTCGACCACCGGGCCAAGAACGTGCTCGCCGTGGTCCAGGCCGTGATGCGCCTCACCAAGGCGGAGACGGTGGACGGCTTCATCGAGGCGGTTGAACGGCGGGTCGGCGCGCTCGCCCGCACCCACCAGCTCCTCGCCCGGCACCGGTGGACCGGCTTGGCCCTGCGCGAGGTGATCCGGGAGGAGTTGGCACCCTATCTCGGCGGCGAGGCGAGCGGGCGCCTGCGGATGGCCGGGCCGGAGCTGACGGTCGCGGCCGATACGGTTCAGGCCGTCGGCATGGTGCTGCATGAACTCGCCACCAACGCCTCCAAATACGGCGCCCTGTCGCACCCGCAAGGCCGCGTCGAGGTGGGCTGGAGCCGGAGCGGCGACGGCGCCGCCCGGATCGACTGGCGGGAGGTCGACGGCCCGCCGGTGTCGCCGCCGGGCCGCACCGGCTTCGGCACCCGGCTGATCACCGCGACCGCCGCCGGCCAGCTCGGAGGATCGGCGGCCTTCGCCTGGGAGCCGGCGGGACTGCATTGCACCGTCGTCGTCGCCGCCGACCGTCTCATCCACAGGGAACCGGCAAGCGCCCCGCAACCGGCGAAGGCCGCGGCTGCCCCCGCAACCGGCCTGGACGGCTCCCAGGTGCTGGTCGTCGAGGACGACGCGGTGCTCGCCATGGTGACGCAGGACGCCCTGGAAGCGCTGGGCTGCACGGTCATCGGCCCGGCGACCACCGTCGACGAGGCGCTCCGCCTGGTCGCGGCGGAGCCCGAGCTGGATTTCGCCATCCTGGACGTCAATGTGCAGGGCCGGCAGTCCTTCCCGATCGCCGACATCCTGTCGCTGCGCCAAGTCCCCTTCCTCTTCGCCACCGGCTACGGCAAGGACATCGCCAGTGGGCGGGCGGCACCGGTGCTGGAGAAGCCCTTCACGCCGCGTCAACTGGAGCAGGCGGCAAGAGCCTTGCTGCTCAAGTCGTGAGCCGTCGCAGGCGGGCCCGGGTGCCCGGGCTTCGCCCGTGCCCTCACGGCTTCCCACCTCCCAGCCCGGCCATGATCGCCCCCACCCCGTCCCGCAGCCTCTCGACCACGTCCCACTCCCGCCTTGCGGTCAGCCGCCGCTGCACCGCGGCGAGGGTCAAGGCGGCCTGGAGGCTTCCGTCCGGTCCGGTGAAGGCCACGGAGATCGCCTTGGTCCCCGGCACCAGCCCGATGTTGCGGATGCAGAAGCCCAGCCTGCGCGCCTCGGAAACCTCGGCGGCGGCGGTCCCCTCGGTCGCGCGGTAGCGCTTGAACCGCTCACGGTTGCGTTCCAGGATGTCGGCCGCCTGTTCGGGCGGTATCAGGGACAGCAGGGCGATGCCGGCACTGCTGACACCCAGGGGCCGGCGCGTGCCGACCTCCAGCGAAATGACCTGGATCGGGAAA
Organism: Azospirillum endophyticum; assembly: GCF_016595245.1. Lineage (GTDB taxonomy): Bacteria > Pseudomonadota > Alphaproteobacteria > Azospirillales > Azospirillaceae > Azospirillum > Azospirillum endophyticum. The sequence goes on along the minus strand of NZ_JAENHM010000051.1, from coordinate 108,669 downwards.
GGGCCGATGCGGCGGGCGACGCACAGCGTGTCCAAGCCGGTGCGGATGGTCAGGAACAGGGTGTCGCCCAAGGCCTGCGACAGCTCGTCCAGGGGACGCTGCGCCGCCGCCAGCAACGGCGACCGCGACGATCTTGCCAGGGCCAGCAGCGGCACCTGCTCGCCGATGGCGTAGCGCCGGCTTCTCGGCTTCTGCTCCACCACCCCCTCTTCAAGCAGGACACGGACGATCCGGTGCACCGTCGGACGGCTGATCTCGGTGACACGCGCCACCTCCGACAACGACACGCCGGCATCGCGACCTTCGGCGATGATCCGCAGGATCGTCAACGCCCGGCGGATGCTCTGCGCGCCGTCGGCCGGCCGGATGTCTACTGGCCGGACATCCGTTGGCCGATCCGCCGGATCCCCATGGCCGTCATCGGGCCCGCCCATTGCCGCACCCCCGCCTGCCTCACGTCGAGTCCATATTATGGACAGTTTTGCCGCTTTTCAATTGGCTGACCCAGCCAAGCGTGGAATCCTGCAATCAGCAGAACAGAATAATCGCAATACAAACAATCTTTCCGCAGCGGTGGCCGGCGGATCGCCCCCCGGTTTCCGCGGAGAAAAACCATGCGCATTGCCGTCGAGGATCTGGATGCGGAACGGTCCTATCGCCTGATTACTGGCCTGGTCGTTCCCCGTCCGATTGCCTGGGTGACGACGATTTCGCCGGCGGGCGGCGTCAACCTGGCTCCCTTCAGCGCCTTCACGTTCGTGGCGCCCAAGCCGCCGATGCTCGCCATCAGCGTCGGCCACAAGGCCGGCCGCTACAAGGACACCGCCAACAACATCCTGCGCACGGGCGAATTCGTGGTCCACATCGCCGACAGTCCGCTGATCGAGGCCGTCCACCGCAGTGCCATCGAATTTCCGCCCGACGTCAGCGAGGCCGAAATGCTCGGGCTGGACACCGTGTCCGGCGAGCGGATCGCGGTGCCGCGCCTCGCCGCGGCGCCGGTGGCGATGGAATGCCGGTTCCGGCACTGCATCGAGTTCGGCGAGACCCGCAGCCGCCTTCTGGTCGGCGAGGTGCTGGTCATCCATCTCCGCGACGGGCTGGTCGTCGACGGCAAGGTCGAGACGGCGGCGCTCGACCCGATCGCCCGGGTCGCCGGTCCCACCTATGCCCGGCTGGGCGACCTCATCCGCATGCCGTCGATTCACCAGACGTCGAAAAGCTGAACCCGGGCAACGAGGTCCGGACAAATCCGCAGCGAATCAAGAACAACACGCTGCAATCGGGAGAAATGCCCTTATGCCGGAGTCATCCGCGAACACCTACACCTCCTTCCAGCGCACGGCCATCATCGTCTCGTGCATGCTCGGCTTCGCGCTGGACCTGTACGACGTGCTCATCATGCCCTACCTGATGCCGTCGATTCAGCACTCCCTCTCCATCTCGCTGACCGAGGTCGCCAGCATCACCAGTTGCACCCTGTTCGGATCGGTCGTCGGCGGGGCGCTTTTCGGATGGCTGGGCGATCGCATGGGCCGCAAGGCGTCCCTGCAATTCACGCTCGGTCTCTTCGCCGTCGGTTCCGTCGCTTCGGCCTTCGCCTGGGACTACTGGTCGCTGGCCATCTTGCGCTTCATCGTCGGGATTGGTCTCGGTGGCGAGTGGGGCGCCGGCATGGTGCTGTTCAACGAGACCTGGAACCCGCGCCGCCGCGGCCTGGGCAGTGCCCTGATCCAGGGATCGGCGGTGGTCGCCTCCTCCTGCGCGTCGATCGTCGGCATCTGGGCGATCGCCAGGTTCGGGCAGGACATGGGATGGCGCGTCGGTCTGCTGACGGGGGGCGCGCCGCTGATCCTGATGATCTTCATCCGCTTCTGGATGCCGGAATCAAAGGCCTGGATCGAGTTCGACCGCAAGCGCAGGAGCGGCGAGGTCCCCGCCGCGGTGCGGACGGCCAACCCGCTGGCGACCCTCTTCCGCGGCCGTCTGGCCTGGGTCACCACCGTCTCGCTGGTTTGGCTGATCGGTTACATGTTCTGCTATTACAGCATCATCGTCTTCATGCCGACTCTGATGCTGAAGGTGCTGGCGACGCCGCCGGAAGCGGTGCAGGTCACCATGGTCGTCGCGTCGGTGGTGGGCGGCGTCAGCTACATCGTGATGGGCTGGTGCAACGACCGCTTCGGCCGCCGCTTCGGCGCGGTGGTTCCCTGCCTGGCATGGCTCGGCAGCCTGGGACTCCTCTATGCCGCCAACGGCACGCACTATGCCGGCTCGCTGCTGTCCTGGCCGCTGCTGTGGATCGCCGTCCTGTTCGCCGTCGGCAACTCGGCCCTGGGCGTGGTCGGCGCCTGGCTGTCGGAACTCTATCCCATCAACGTGCGCGCCACCGCGGTCTCGACCATCTACATGGCCGGCCGCGCCGCCGGCAGCCTCGCCCCGGTGTTCGTCCCGGTCGCGGCCTCGGCCCTGGGCGGACAACTGGCCGACGGCATGCTGATCGCTCTGCCGGCCGCCGTCCTGTTCCTGATCGCCTCGCTGATCCTGCCGGAAACCCGCGGCCGTTCACTGGACGCCGATGCCGCGGACGCGGATTTGGCCGGCGCCCCAGGCGGCATCCCGGATGCGGGCGGGCGGGGCGACCGGATCGCGACCAAGTCCCAGCACGCCTGACCGACCAGGAACTCCCCGGGCACTCCCCAGGCACACAATGGAAAAACCGCCATGAAACTGCTGAGCTTCCTGCCGCCGGGATCTCCGGACGGCCCGGCCCGCTACGGCGCCGTGACCGACCGCGGCATCGTCGACCTGACGGCCCGGATCGGCGCTGACTTCCCGAGCCTGCGCGCCCTGATCGCCGCCGATGCCCTGGAGGCCGCCCGCCGCGCGATCGCCGCCGCGACCGGTGCCGATCACGATCCGGCCGAGGTGACCTTCCTGCCGCCGGTTCCGGAGCCGCAGAAGATCTGGTGCATCGGTGTCAACTACCGCGACCGCAACGCCGAGTACCGCGACAATTCCGACCTGCCGAAATATCCCAGCCTGTTCGTCCGGGCGCCGACCTCCTTCGTCGGCCACGGCCAGCCGGTGGTGCGGCCGCGCCAGTCCGAACAGCTCGACTACGAAGGCGAACTGGTGCTGGTGATCGGCAAGGCCGCCCGCCATGTGACGGCCGAACGGGCGCTCGACCATGTCTTCGGCATGACCCTGGCGAACGAGGGCACGGTGCGCGACTGGCTGCGCCACGGCAAGTTCAACGTCACCCAGGGCAAGAACTTCGACCGTTCCGGCAGCATCGGCCCATGGATCGTCACCGCCGACGAACTGTCGCTCGACCGGCCGCTCGACATCCGCACCAGGGTCAACGGCGAGCTGCGCCAGCAGGACGACACCGGCCGCCTGATGTTCCCGTTCGCCGATCTGCTCGCCTATCTGACCAGCTTCGCGACGCTGATGCCGGGCGACCTGATCCTGACCGGCACGCCCACCGGCGCCGGCGCCCGCTTCGATCCGCCGCGCTGGCTGGTGCCGGGCGACCGCGTGGAGGTCGAGTGCACCGCCATCGGTACCTTGCGCAACGACGTCGTCGACGAGGACTGACCCATGCTGCCTGAAACGACCATCGCCGGGCTGGCCCGGCGTCTCGACGACGCCGAACGGACCGGCACGCCGCTGCGGATGTTCACGCGCGAGCATCCGGAGATGACCCTGCGGGACGCCTATGCCGTCCAGCGCGCCTGGGCCGACCTGAAGATAGCCTCCGGACGCGTGGTGAAGGGCCACAAGATCGGCCTGACCTCGCGCGCCATGCAGATCGCCGTCGGCATCGACGAGCCCGATTACGGCGTGCTGTTCGACGACATGGTCCATCACGACGGCGACGTGATCGCCGCCTCGCGCTACCGCGAACCGCGGGTGGAGGTCGAACTGGCCTTCATCCTCGACAAGCCGCTGCGCGGGCCGGGCTGCACGCTCTACGACGTGCTGGACGCCACCCGCTACGTCACGCCGGCCCTGGAGATTCTGGACGCGCGCATGCACCGCCGCGATCCCGAGACCGGAGCCGGCCGGACGGTGGTCGACACCATCTCCGACAATGCCGCCAACGCCGCCCTGGTGCTGGGCGGCCGGCCCGTCCGGCCGGCGGAGGCCGACCTGCGCTGGATCGCGGCGCTGCTGTTCCGCAACGGCCGCATCGAGGAGACCGGCGTCGCTGCCGGCGTGCTCAACAACCCGGCGATGGGAATCGCTTGGCTCGTCGACAAGCTGGCCGCCCATGGCGAGTCGCTGGCCGCCGGCGAGATCGTCCTCGCCGGCTCCTTCACCCGGCCGATCGACGTGACCGCCGGCGACACCATCCATGCCGACTACGGCCCCTACGGGTCCGTTTCCTGCCGCTTTTCCTGAGGAGCCCGCCCCGTGTCCTCCGCCGAATCCTCCGCCAGATCCCCCGCTATGTCCCGCCGGACCAGCGTCATCGTCCACGGCTTCAAGCACGTCAACCCGATCCCCAACGCCTCGCGCATCGGCAACCTGCTGGTCTCGGGCGTCATCCTCGGGGTCGATCCGGCCACCGGCGCTGTGGCGGAGACGCTGGAGGCGCAATGCGCCCACATGTTCGCCCATGTCCGGGCCATCGTCGAGGCCGGCGGCGGCAGCACCGACGACATCATCAAGATGACGGTCTGGCTGCGCGACCGCTCCCGGCGCGAGGCCCTCAACGAGGAGTGGATCAGGATGTTCCCGGATCCGGCCTCGCGCCCGGCCCGCCATGCCCAGCCCCTGGCCGCCGACGGGCCGTCGCTCGTCCAATGCGATTTCATGGCCGTGATCGGCTGACCACGCCAACAGCTTCATGGGTTCTCCGCCATGCCGGACTATTTTCCGTTCGATCCCAATCCGCGCACCCCGTCCGTAGCGTTGCCGCCGCTCTCCTGCGACAGCCAGTTCCACGTCTTCGGCCCGCGGGAGCGCTATCCGGTCCAGCCGGGCGCCGTCTACGAGATGCCGTCCGCCACCATCGAGCGCGCCCTGGCGCTGCACGCGACGCTCGGGCTGCAGCGCGGCGTCATCGTCCAGGCGACGACCTACGGCGCCGACCATCAGGTGGTCCTCGACGGCCTCGCCGCCGCCGGCCCCAACTACCGCGGCTGCGCCAACGCATCGGTGCTGAAGACGGCGCCGGAGTCCTATCTCGACCGCCTGGACGCCGCCGGGGTGCGCGGGGCACGCTTTTCCCGCGCCGGCCTCGGCATCACGCTGAGCCCGCAGGACATCGACCGCGCGCTGGGCAAGGTGCGGGAGCTGGGCTGGTACGTCAAAGTCCAGCCGCATCCCGACGATTTCCTGACCGCCATCGCGCCCTTCGAGAAACTCGACGTCCCGGTGGTGATCGACCATATGGGGCGTCCGGATCCGCAGCGCGGCCTGGACGATCCCAACCTGCGCAAGGTGCTGGAACTGCTGGATACCGGCACCGTCTGGGTCATGCTGTCGCTGGGCGAGAAGACGTCGAAGGCCGGGCCGCCCTGGGACGACGTCGTCCCGCTGGCCCGGGCGCTGATCGAGGCGGCGCCCGACCGCTGCATCTGGGGCAGCGACTGGCCGCACCCGGTCTCCACCCGCCAGCCGCCCAACGACGCCGACCTGATGGAACTGCTGTTCCGCTACGCCCCGGACGAGGAGCAGCGCAGGCGCATCTTCGTTGACAATCCCGCCGCGCTGTTCGGCTTCCCGGCGGCGGGGGAGGGGGGGCAATGATGGAGAACGGCTTCAAGGCCGCACTGCGCGCGGCGCGGCCGCAGATCGGACTGTGGCTCGCGCTGGCCGAACCCTACTGCGCGGAGATCTGCGCCACCGCCGGCTTCGACTGGCTGCTGATCGACGGCGAGCATGCTCCCAACGACCTGCGCGGCATCCTGGCCCAACTCCAGGCGATCGCTCCCTACCGCAGCCATCCGGTGGTCCGACCGCCCGTCGGTGATCCGGTTCTGATCAAGCAGCTGCTGGACATCGGCGCCCAGACCCTGCTGGTCCCCATGGTCGATACCGCGGAGCAGGCGGCCGGGCTGGTCGCGGCGACGCGCTACCCGCCGAACGGCAGGCGCGGCGTCGGCAGCGGGCTGGCGCGCGCCTCCCGGTGGGGCGGCATCTCCGGCTATCCCGGAAAGGCCGACGGGGAGGTCTGCCTCCTGGTTCAGGTGGAAAGCCGCGAAGGGTTGGACAATCTCGATGCGATCGCCGCCACCCCGGGCGTCGATGGCGTGTTCATCGGCGCCGCCGACCTTGCCGCCTCCTTCGGCCATCTCGGCAATCCCGGACATCCGGAGATTTGCCGGCGGGTCGACGATGCCATCGTCAGGCTGACCGCGGCGGGCTGCCCGGCCGGCGCCCTGACCGGCGATCCGGCCCTGGCACGGCATTATCTCGGACTGGGCGCGACGTTCGTCGCCGTCGGCACCGACGTCTCGGCGCTGGCCGGCAGGACGCGCGAGCTTGCCTCCGGGTTCGGAGTGGGCGGGAAGCGCTGAACGTGGCGGGCGCTTCATCCGCCGACCGCGGAATGCCTTGAAACAGCACGCAGCGCTACGGCGCCGGCCGCAGGACCGTGAGTTTGAAGGGACCGGCGTTGGCCGCCGCATGCGCGACGGCCTCGTTCGCATGCTCCAGGGGGAATTCGGTCACCGCATAATGATCGAGATCGAGCAGGCCGCCGCGGATAAGCCCGACCATGCCCGCAGCGGCGTCCGGCCGGTACATCCATTGCCCCAGGATCGAGATGTTGTTCCGCATGATCCAGGGATATGGCAGCGCAAGATCCTCCCCGCCCAGCATGCCGACGCCTCCCATCAGCACGGCGCGGCCATAAGGTCTCACCGTCATGATGGCGAGACGGGCGACGCTTGCCGGGACGGAAGGAGGGAGGAAGTCGAGAACCGCGTCGATGGGGGCAGGGGCGGCCCGCCTCATCGCTTCGCCGTCGCGGTCCGCCTCGCCGGAGAGCCGTACCGGGACGAGTCGCTCACCGAAACGGCGCCTCAGGTCGTCCAGGATTTTCTCGTTTCTCCCCGGTGCGATGACCGAGCGAGCCCCCATCGCCAGGGCGATCGCAACCGTGGCGCTGCCGAAATTGCCCGTGGCGCCGCTGACGAGCAGCGTTTCGCCGGGCTTGAAATCCATGGCGAGCAAGCCGCCATAGGCGATCATCAGCGTGTTGATCGCGCACCAGCGGCCGGCCTCCGCCGGGTCGAGGTCGCCGACGGGAATGGCGTTTTCGGTCGGTACGCGGATGCGTTCGGCAAAGGAACCATCCCTGAAATACCGCTGGAGCTTCTTGCCACCGTCTCCGCGGGCGCTCCAGCCCTGAAGAGTGATGTCCGGCATCAGGGCATTGTCGCGCGAACGCACCGTCGGATCACAGAAGACCCAGTCGCCGATCTTCAATCTCGTGGCATCGGGACCGGCTTCCCGAACCTGTCCGATCGCCCCGCACCCAGGCACGACGGGTGTCGGAAGAAGATAGTTGCGCGCTCCGCTGAACACCTCGTCGGCATAGGACAGCACCGGCGCGGCCACGACATCGACGATGACCTCTCCCGTGCCGAGCGTCGGATCGGCGATCTCCCCGATCGTCAGCGGTGATCCGAATTCTCTCAGAATGGCTGCCTTCACGATCGATCTCCTCGTTGGTGGTGAAGGAGAGTAAGGGGCGGGACGAGGTTAAACAGAGCCGGTATGATACTGGTACTCATGCGTACCACGCTCGGAGCGGGCATGAAGACCAACCAGGAGCTTGCCGATTTCCTGCGTTCGCGCCGGTCGCGGCTCCAGCTTGACGGCGGCGCGCTGGCGGTCCATCGCCGCCGGCGCACACCGGGGCTGCGGCGCGAGGAGGTGGCCCAGCGTGCCGGCATCAGCGTCGAGTGGTATGTGAAGCTGGAACAGGGCCGCGCCGTCTCGCCGTCGGACGAGACCATCGAAGCCCTGAGCCGTGCCCTTGAACTGGATGCGGTCGAACAGGCGCATCTGCGCTCGCTGGTCGGCAAGGAGAAACGACCTCCCTTCCTGCGGGAGGTCGCGCCGGCCTCGCTCCGGCGTCTGGTCGCAAGCCTGCCGCATCCGGCCTATGTGACGGGTCGGCGCTGGGATGTCCTGGCCTGGAACGATGCGGCCGCCGAGCTCTTCGGCGACTTCGCCCGTATACCGGTCAAGGACCGCAACATCCTGCTTTTCATGCTCACCGATCCGAAGGCGCGGCGCCTGTTCGGCACCGGCTGGACCAAGGAGGCCAAGCGCATCGTGTCGCTCTTCCGGGCCGCGCACGATCATTGGGCCGGCGACGCGGCATTCCGTGATTTGGTCGAGCGGATCCGCGCCGGATGCTCCGAGTTCAGCGCCTGGTGGCAGCTCCATGACATCGGTGCCCCGGTTTCCGGCACCAAGCTGCTGCACCATCCGGTGGATGGACCCGTGCCTTATGAATACACGACCTTCCAGGCCAATGATGACCCGAGGCTGAAACTGGCGATCTATCTCAAGCGTTGAGGGTCGATCCAGGGGGAATTGCCCGGACAGGGAGGCGCCGGTCTCACTCCATCACCGCGCTGTGATCCAGCTGCGCCGGCTTGGCCGGCCTGCGCAGCAGCAGCACCAGCGGCATGACCGCGAGCGACAGCAGCATCAGCAGCTTGAAATCATTCATGTAAGCGATGATGGTCGCCTGCTGGGTGATCAGCTGCTCCAGCGCCGCCCGGCCGCCGGCGGTCAGCGGGCTGAGCCCGGCCGCCGCCGGGGCCTCGAACAGACGGTTGAAAGGGGTGACATGGACGGCGATCTCGGCATGGTTGATCTGAACGTTGCGCGTCAGCAGCGCCGCGACGATCGAGATGCCGACCGCCGAGCCGATGTTGCGCGACAGATTGTAGAGACCGGTTCCGTCCCCCCGCTTCTCCGGCGCCAATGTCGAGAAGGTCACCGTCGTCAGCGGCACGAAGAGGAAACCAAGCCCGGCGCCCTGGATGAAGCCGACCTGGATGATCGTCCATTGCGACACGTCGGGCGTCCACCCGGTCATGTCGTACATCGCCCAGGCGGTGATGGCGAGCCCGGTCAGCAACAGCCAGCGCGTGTCGACCCGGCCGATCAGCTTGCCGACCAGGAACATGCAGACCATGGTGCCGAGGCCGCGCGGCCCCATGACGATGCCGGCAGTCACCACCGGATAGCCCATCAGCGTCTGTAGGTAAGGCGTCATCAGCGCCAGCGAGGCGAGATAAGTGACGCCGACGATGAAGATGAAGAGCATCCCGACCGAGAAGTTGCGATCGAGGAACAGTCCCGGCTTCACGAAGCCGTTGCGGGCGGTGAAGGTGTGGACCAGGAACAGGTAAAAGGCGCTGGCGCAGATCAGCGCCTCGACGATGATCTCACCCGAGGAGAACCAATCGAGCTGCTCGCCACGGTCCAGAAAGAGCTGCAGCGAGCCGATCGCCACGCTGAGAAGTCCAAAGCCCAGCCAGTCGAGCTTGGCGCCGAGGTCGCGCCGGCTCTCCGTGACGTAGGCCGAGATGCCGCCCAGCGCCAGCGCGCCGATCGGCACGTTGATGTAGAACACCCAGCGCCAACTCACGTGGTCGGTCAGCCAGCCGCCGATGACCGGCCCCAACACCGGCCCGACCATCACCGAGACGCCGAACAACGCCATCGCGGAGCCGCGTTCCTCCGGCGTGTAGATGTCGAGCAGGATCGACTGCGACAAGGGCACCAGCGCCGCACCGAAGAAGCCCTGGAGCAGCCGGAACAGCACGATCTGCACCAGCGACTGCGACAGGCCGCAGAGCACCGAAGCGACCACGAAGCCGGCGATCGCGACGTTGAGGATGCGCTTGCGACCGAAACGGGTTGCCAGATATCCGGACGGCGGGGTCATGATCGCCGCCGCGACGATGTAGGAGGTCAGCACCCAGTTGATCTGGTCGGCGCTGGCCGAGACGCTGCCCTGGATGTAGGGCAGCGCCACGTTGGCGATGGTGGTGTCGAGCGCCTGCATGATCACCGCCAGGATCACGCAGGCGGTGATGGCCCCCCGGTTGGGGACCGGGGCCGCCTGCCTCCCGGCGGACACGCCACCGCTACTCATGGTTCTTGGCCTGGGCCATGCCCTTGGCTTCCGCCGTTCCGAACAGCCCGGCGGCGAAGGTCGGCAGGCCGCGCGGGTGACCGGTGTCGACTTCGACGGTGACGCTCATGCCGACGCGCAGCGGCGGCTTGCCGGCCGGGGTGTCGAGATGGACCCGCATCGGGATGCGCTGCACCACCTTCACCCAGTTGCCCGACGTATTCTGCGCCGGCAGCAGCGAGAAGCTGGCACCCGACGCCGGACTGATGCTCTCCACCGTGCCGGTCCATTCCTCGCCCGGGTAGCTGTCGACGGTCACCGTTACCGGTTGTCCGGGCTGGACATGGGTCAGTTCGGTTTCCTTGGGCGAAGCCTCGACCCAGGCATGACCGGTGGCGACGAGGCTGAAGGCCGCCGTGCCGTCGGACAAGTACTGGCCGACTTGCAGGGAGCTGACCTTGGCGACCACGCCGTCCATCGGCGCGCGTACGACGGTGTGGGCAAGCTGACGGGCGACCTCGTCGCGGGCGGCGACGGCGTCGCGGTAGCGTGGGTGTTGCTCCACCGGAGCGGTCGGGTCGCCGTTGAGGTTGGCGGCGATCCCGCCGAGCTGCTGGGTCAGCGACGCCAGCTTCTGCTGCGCGGTCTGGACGTTGTGACGCGATTGGTCGTAGGTGGCGCGCGAGGCGAAGTTGCTGGAGGCGAGCTGCTTCTGCCGATCGAGATCGGTGGTGTAGAAGGCGATGTCGGCCTGGGCCGAGTCGATCTGCGCCTGCATGTCGCGGTAGCTGGCCTGGAGCGCCGCCAACTCGTTGCGAACGATCCCGATCTGCGCCTCGGCGCGCGCCAGCGACAGGCGGAACGGCAGATCGTCGAGCCGGAACAGCACGTCGCCGGCCTTCACCGTCTGGTTGTCGTGGACGGCGATCTCCGTGACGATGCCCGAGACGTCGGTGGCGACGCCGACCATGTCGGCCTGCACATAGGCGTTCTCGGTTTCCATGATCCGCCCGCCGGTCACATACTCGTAGCCACCCGCCACGAGGGCGATCGGCAGAAGCGCGAACAGCAAGCGGCGCAGCCAGCTCCGCCTCGGCCGGCTGCTCCGCATCCCGGACGCATCGTCGCCGTTGCGGGCTCCGACCGCAGAGCCGGGCTCCTTGACCGCCTGTGCGTCAGCCATGTTCCACAGACCTCTTCTGTTCGCCGATCGGGCGATCGCACGCCGCGACGAGGTTGGATTTTATCGTGTTCAGCAGCCGGATCAGCGTCTCGCAATCCTCCGGCGACAGGCCCTCCAGGGCCTCGGCGCGGGTGATCTCGCCCAACTCGCGCGCGGTGACCAGCAACGGGTGCGCTTTTTCGGTCAGGTGGAGCAGGCGCAGGCGGCGGTCGGTCGGGTGCGGCCGCCGCTCGATCAGCCCGATCGCCTCCAGCTTGTCGAGCAGCCGGACCAGCGTGATCGGTTCGAGGTCGAGCCGGTCGGCCAAGCCGCCCTGGTGGATTCCCTCGCAAGTCGAGAGAAGGGCCAGAACCTGCCATTGCGAACGGGTCAGCCCGAGATGGCGGGCGCGTTGCTCGAACCTCTTGCGCAGCAAGCGCGCGGCGTCGTGCAGCAGGAAGCCCAGTGTAGGAACGGATCGCGGCGTCATACAAGCACACCCATAATGAGTTTGCTTATGATACGCTAGCTTTCGAAGACGGCAAGCCCGTCGTGCGACGAACAATGCACCTATGACCGGTCTGCATTCGCATCAATATGAGAAAAATCTAATTTTCCCGCTGCGCGCGGCCGAGGCGTGAGGATCGGGTCCCGCGACGTGGTCGGCAGCGGGAATGCGCGCGTGATCTCCGGCGTGTCTGGCTGGGATGGTCAGGCGGCTATGCCGGGCAGGCTGACGGGGGGATCATCGCCGAGCGAAGCGACGCCTTGCCCAGCTTGGGCATGGGCCGCTCGACGGTACCGGCCCATGCCTCCCAGTCGCGACCCCGACAGCCCCCGCCTTCGCGCATGGACGTCTTTGGGACGGCATGCGGTTTGTGCCGGGTCGACGGTCCCGGACCAAGGTCCGGAACGTCGATTTCCCTCTCGCCCGGACCCCGCGTTAGGTGTCCCCCGGACGACCGCCCGGCTCGCCCCCTTACGGCTGGCCGCTGCCGCCGGCGGCGCCATAGACATGGCCGGTGGTGAAGCTGCCGTCCTCCGCGGCGAGCTGGACATAGATGCCGGCAAGCTCGGCCGGCTGTCCGGGACGGCCGAACGGGGTCCGGCTGCCGAACTGCTTCAGCTTCTCCTGGCTGGCGCCGCCGCTGACCTGCAGCGGGGTCCAGATCGGGCCGGGGGCCACGCCGTTGACGCGGATTCCCTTGTCGGCGAGCTGCTTGGCCAGCGACTTGACGTAGTTCATCGTCGCCGCCTTGGTCTGGGCATAGGCGTACAGGTCCGGCGTCGGGTCGTAGGCCTGTTCCGACGTGGTTCCGATGATGACGGACCCCGGCTTCAGGTGGGGCAGGGCGGCCTTGATGATCCAGAAGGGGGCGTAGATGTTGGTCTTCATCGTCGCGTCGAATTCCTCGCTGCTGATGTCGAGGATCGACGGAAAGGCCTGCTGGCGCGCCGCGTTGCAGACGAGGATGTCGAGCCCACCCAACCCGGCGACGGCATCAGCCACCAGCGTCCGGCAGAAGCCCTCGTCGCGCAGGTCGCCAGGGATCGCCACCGCCTTGCGGCCGGCCTCCTCGATCAGCGCGACGACGTCCTGGGCATCCGGCTCCTCGGTCGGGAAATAATTGATGGCGACGTCGGCGCCCTCGCGGGCATAGGCGATGGCGGCGGCCCGGCCCATCCCGGAATCGCCGCCGGTGATCAGCGCCTTGCGCCCGGCCAGCCGGCCCGAGCCCTTGTAGCTGGTCTCGCCATGGTCGGGCGGCGGGTCCATGTCGCGGGCCAGCCCCGGCCAGGGCTGCGACTGGCCGTTGAAGGGCGGGCGCGGGTATTTGTGGCGCGGGTCCTGCGGCGTGACGGTGTCGTCCTTCCGGTCCATGCCTGTCTCCTTGGTCGGCGCGCTGTGTGCGATGCGGTGAAGCGTCACACACAGAACCGGACAGGCCCGGAATGGTTGCCGCAACCCTGGCCCTCAGTGGTACGCGGGTCCCCAGCGGTATATTTTGGCGGTACGGGGAGGCCTCAGCCGCACATTCCCCCACAGCAGGACCCGTTGCGCCGGGCCAGCAGCCGCTCGTAGGCGATGCTGACCACGCCGGCCGGCGGGATCACGCCCTGCAGCAGCGTCAGCACGTCGGCCTCCGGCGTGCCGGGCGGGACGTCCGTCACCTCGCAGACCGAAGCGCCGCTGCCGTCCGGTCCCAGCCGCGCGTCGGCCGCCGCAACCGTCACGTCGCCGTTGCGGTCGATCCGCACGCGCAGGCTGGTCGCCGACGCCCCTTCGGGGCGGGCGATGCGGACCTGCCAGACCTCGGGCCCCTGCTGCAGATACTCCCAGGAGAAGCCGGCGCCGAACAGGCTGAGCAGCTGGTGGTGCAGCGGACGCGGGTCATGATCGTTGACCAGCGAGAAGCCGTCGCCCGGCGTCAGATCCTGCACCGACTGGAAGATCAGCTGGTGGCGCTGATAGGGCGGGATGGCGCGGAGGTCGAGAACCGGCTCGGCTTGGCTGGTTTGGGCTTGGCTGATGCGGGGGGCGGTGGTGGTCGGCATCGTCGTCCGTCTGGGCTGTGGGGAAGCGGCAGGATCGCCATGCCCCGCTGTACCCCGGATCGCCGCCCCCTTCTTTGCTCCAGCACAAACGCCGGAGCGGGTCGGACGCTCAGCCGGCCGCCATCGCCATCGCGGCGGCGAAGATCCGATCCTCCTCGGCCGACAGCAGGGCGTCGGTCGCCGGCACCAGCGTCGTCTCCTCCTTCTGGATGTGCAGGACCAGAGCCCGGACCAGCTCCTCGCCGAAGCCGCGGAAGACCGGCCAGCTGTCCCAGTCGAACCCCTCCCGCAGGGCGGGCGCGCAGAGCCGGCCGAGCCGGCGGGCGATCGGGCGCATATGCGCATGGTCGTCCAGCAGGTCGGCCGTCCATTCATGCCCACCCGCCGCGGCCAGCGCCGGGAACAGCGCCTCCTCCGCCGCGAAATGGCTCTCCAGCGCGCCGTCCAGCTCGGCCGCCAGGGCGGCGACGGTATCCCGGTCCTCCGCCGTCAGCACCGGCAGGCTGTCCTCGCCATGGCGCGCGAACAGAGCATCGAGCCGGTCCAGCAACTCCATCACCCGGTGGTGGTCGTCATGCAGGATCCGGCCGGTCAGGCTGTCGGTGTGCATCGGACGGTCTCCGTCGAAGAGGCCGGCCGGCCGGCCGCAGCGGCGAGCTCGTCCAGCAAGGCGCAAAGCTCCAGCCCATAGGCCTCGGCCGCCTCGCGCACCGTCATGAAGGGCGCCATGGCGCAGCCGGGACAGGCGAGGCCGTGGCGCAGCAGGACCGGCACCACCGCCGGCCGGCCGCTCATCAGCGCGGCCATGGTCATATCGGAAAGCTCCGGATCGGAAACCTTCATAGCGGCATGCTCCAGCGCCGGGGACAGGCCGCTACCCTAGCCGCCCGGCCGGCGGCGGTCTTTGCGCCACCGCAACCCCCGAACAATCGAATGGGCGACGGTCACTCCCTCCTGGGAACCGGCGGCAGATCCTCGGCGATGGCGACCAGCGCGTGCGGCTTGCGGATCACCACCTGCTGCCGGCCGCTCTCGACGATGCCCTGGCTTTCCCAGGCCGACAGGGTGCGGCTGACGGTGTGCAGCGTCGTCCCCGTCATCTCCGCCACATCCTGCCTGGACAGCGGGAAATCGATCTCCACCCCCGCCTCGACCCGCCGCCCGGCCTGGCGGACGAGGCGCAGCAGGGCATGGGCGATGCGGCGCTCCACCCGTTCGGTCGCCACCTCGCGCAGGCGGTTCTGCAGCTCGCGCAACCGGCCGCCGACGATCGACAGCGCGTTGCGGGCGATGGCCGGATGGCGGTCCATCAGCTCGGTCATGGTGGCCGCCGGCCAGGACAGCTCGACGCAGTCGGCCACGGCCACCGCATCGGCCGGATAGAGCCCGTCGGTGAAGATCGCCAGCGTCCCGAACATCTCGCCGGGACCGATGAAGCGCATCACCACCTGCTGCCCGTCGGGACCGGTCTGCACGATCTTCACCCGCCCGTCGATCAGCGCATGGCCCGCCGCCGCCGGCTCGCCCTGGGCGAAGACGGCGGTGCCGCGGGCATGGCGGCGCGGCCGGGCCAGCGCGACCGCCTCCGCCAGCGCGGCACCGTCCAGGCCGGCGAACAGCGGCATGCCGCGCAGCGAAGCGGGATCGGGGGGCGGGGTCATGGCGGTCGTCCTGGCTCGGTCCGGGGGCTCATACACTCTATCCGGCCCAGTGTAGCCATTCGTGCGCGAATTTGTTGCGGCTCAAAGCGCGGCTCTCCATCCATCGGCGACACTGGCGCGCTTGCCCCTGCCGAAAGCCATCGCCATGCCCGCCGCCTCCCCCGTCACCAGCGTCCACCGGCTGATGTATCCGGCAGCGGCCCTCTACGCGGCCCTCGCCGTCCCGCTGTGGCTGGCGCAGCTCGCCGGCCTGCTGCCGCCGGGCTGGTCCCCGGCGGTCCATGCCCACGAGATGACGCTGGGCTATGCGCTGGCGGTGGTCGGCGGCTTCCTGATGACCCGGCTGACGCGCCGGATGGCAGCGGCGGCCCTGCTGTCCTGGCTGGGCGGGCGGCTGGCGCTGCTGTGCGGCCTGCCGGCGGCATTCTCCCTGCCGATCGGCTTCGCCTATCCCGTGCTGCTGTTCGCCGTCGCCGGCCTGCCCTTCCTGCGCACCAGCCGCAGCGGGCACAATGCGGTATTCGGTCCGCTGATCGGCGCCTTCCTGGTTGCCGAAGCGCTGTTCTGGACGTCGGAACTGGGCCTTGTCCCGACCGGCGGCCGGCCCGTCGCTCTGCTGCTGATCGCCACGCTGCTGCTGACCATGGGCGGGCGCGTCATCCCCGCCGCGACGGCCGGCGCCCTGCGCCGCCAAGGGATCACCCTCGCACACCGCGTCCAGCCGCGGCTGGAGGCGATGGGCATCGCCGGAGCCGGCCTCTGCCTGCTGTCGGCCGCCACCGGCCTGCTGCCGCCGCTCGGCTCCGCCGGGGCGGCGATGGCGGGGGCGAGCGCGCTCCTGCGGCTGGCCCGGTGGAAGCCGCATCTGCTGCTGCGGCAGCCGGAGATCGCCAGCCTGCATCTGGGATATCTCTGCCTCGGCGCTGGCTGGCTGCTGACCGCCGGTGCGGCGCCGTTCGGCCTGCCGCCCGCCGCCGGCTGGCACATGCTGGGGGTGGGCGCCCTCGGCATCCTCGCCAGCACCATGATGATCCGCACCACCCTGCAACGGGAAGCGGAGCCGGAGCGCTTCCCGCCCGCCGCGACCGTCGCCGTCGCGCTGATCGCCATGGCGGCGATGCTGCGCGTGTCGGCCGTCTGCTGGCCGTCGATGACGCTGCTGACGGCAGCGGCGGTCTGCTGGACGCTCGGCCAGCTGCTGACCGCCGCGGTGCTGCTCACCCGGCCGCGACGGTCACGCCGACGGCAGGACGCGCTGCAGGAAGCTTAGGCCGAGCTGCGCCCCGGCGGCGGTGATGGTGTGGGGAACGCCGCGCAGCAGATGCTCCTCCACCGCAAAGCCGGATGAGCGGAGATGCACCGCGGCGGCCTGCACCACGGCGGGCGGCATGATGCTGTCCGCCGCACCGCCGACCATCAGGACCGGCGGACGCCGGGCCGATCCGTCCGGTGTCAGAACCGGCGCGGCGATGCGGCCGGCGAAGGCGAGGACCGCGCCGCATCGCTCCGGGCTGGTCATGGCGAAATGCAGCGCCATGATGCTGCCCTGGCTGAAACCGATCAGCGCAACGTCGGCCGGAGTGACGCCGGCCCGCAACCGTTCGGCCTCGATCAGCCCGGCCAGGGCGGGCAGGGCGGCGGCGACGCGGCCGGGACGGTTCTCCTCCGTCACGCCGGCGATGCTGAACCATTGATGGCCGTTGCCCATGTCGAACGGGTATGGCGCGTCCGGTGCCGCGAAGGCGGTGCCGGGCAGCGCCTGCCGCCAGGACTGGGCGAGCGGCATCAGGTCGGCGCCGGACGATCCGACGCCATGCAGCAGGATGACCAGTCGCCGCGCCGCCGCACCCGAGGCCGGGGCCAGGCGCAGGATATCGTCGGAGCCCTCTGCGATGCTGCTGCTCATGAAATGCGTCCTTCCTGCCGTTGGGGCGTCACCCGCGCTGCCAGATCCCCTTGCCCGGCAGCCGGTCGCGGTCATGGCTGCGGTCGAAGTCCAGCGCCGGCCCCTTCGGCACGATCAGCGTCGGGTTGATTGCCGGGTTGGTGTAGTAGCCGGCCTTGATGTGATCGAGCTTCACCGTGTCGCGGATGCCCGGCCATTGGTACAGCTCGCGCAGGTAGGCCGACAGGTTCGGGTAATCCTCGATCCGCCTCAGGTTGCACTTGAAGGCGCCGTGATAGGCGGCGTCGAAACGGACCAGCGTCACGAACAGGCGCCAGTCGGCCTCGGTCAGATATTCCCCCGCCAGATAGCGGCTGGCCGACAGCCGCTCCTCCAGCCGGTCGAGCGTCGCGAACAGCCCGTCGAAGGCCTCGTCGTAGCTGGCCTGCGACTTGGCGAAGCCGCAGCGGTAGACGCCGTTGTTGACGCTGGCATAGACCGTCTCGTTCCAACGGTCGATCTCCGGCCGCAGCGGCTCGGGATAGAGGTCCAGCCGGTTGCCGGTCAGGCCGTCGAAGGCGCCGTTCAGGATGCGGATGATGTCGGCCGATTCGTTGTTGACGATGCGGCCTTCCTGCCGGTCCCACAGAACCGGCACCGACACCTTGCCGGTGTAGGCCGGGTCGCTCGCAACGTAAAGGCTGTAGTGATGGCGGAAGCGGCCGACGCGCGGTCCGCCGTCCTGTTCCTCGGCACAGACCCAGCCGTCCTCGCCCAGCACCGGCTCGGCGGCGGACACACCGACCACCCCCTCCAGCCCTTTCAGCACGCGGAAGATCAGCGTGCGCGAGGCCCAGGGGCACAAATAGGAGACATAGAGGTGATAGCGTCCGGCCACCGCCGGCACTGTCGGCTTCCCATCGGCATCCGGCGCGCCGTCCGGCGTGATCCGGTCGCGGAAGCGGGTCGGCTCGCGGTGGAAGGCGCCGCCCTTGATCTCGCTGGCCGCGATGTCGCCCTTCACCCAAACGCCGTTCACGAGCTGCGGCATCGCCGGTCCTCCTGTCCATCCTGCAGATATGCGAAGGGGCCGGCGAACCGGCCCCTCCATCCTACGACAATCGGTAACAGCCCTCTCCCGTCCCGGGAGAGGGAGGGGACCCACGAAGTGGGGAGGGTGAGGGGTGGTCCAAGACTCCCGAACCGCATGGCTCCGTGCCTAATCCCTCACCCTTCCCACCGCTTCGCGGTAGGCCCCTTCCCTCTCCCGGGGCGGGAGAGGGAGACATATACAGGCGATCAGGACTTGACCGCTTCGACCTCGATCAGCAGCTGGATGTCGTCGCCGATGGCCGGGGCGCCGTACTTCATGCCGAACTCGGTGCGCTTGACCGTGCCGCGGGCGGAGAAGCCGGCGGTCTCCATCTTGCTGGCCGGGCTGACGCCGTCCTTGTTGAAGGTGACGTCCAGCACCACCGGCTTGGTCACGCCCAGCATGGTCAGGTCGCCGTGCAGCTTGCCGGTCTTCTCACCGGTCTTCTCGATCTTCGTGCTCTTGAAGGTCATCTTCGGGAACTCCTTCGCATTGAAGAAGTCCGGCGAGCGCAGGTGCTCGTCACGCTTGGCGTGGTTGGTGTCGACGCTGGTGGTGTCGATGGAGACGGTGACCGTGCTCTTCTCGACGGCGTCCTTGTCGAACACGACGTCGCCGCCGACCGTGTTGAAGCGGCCGATCACGTTGGAGAAGCCGACATGGTTGACGATGAAGGCCACCGCCGTGTGCGCCGGGTCGATCTTGTAGCTGACCGGGGCGGCGAAGGCGGGGGAAACGGCACCGGTCGCCGTCGCGACGAACAGGGCGGCGGCAAACAGGGTCTTCTTCATGAACTGGACTCCGGAAAACAGGATGGATTGATGGAAGGGGGATCAGTAAGGCGAGGCTTCGCCGTCGGTCAGCGCATAGGCCGCGCCGATGGCGACCAGCGCCGGCAGCACCGCGACCACCGTGACGGCGGCCGTCGAGGCGGCCCGGCCGACGAGACCATGGCCCTGGGGGAGGAAGCGGCGCAGATGGCCGGCCAGCAGGGCCGGCAGCGCCAGCAGCAGGACGGCGGTCTGCGCCTGGGTGAAGAGGGTCAGCACGCCGGCCAGCAGCACGGCGATGCCGGTCGCCACCTGGCCCGACAGGCCCCAGCCATGGCGTTCCACCGGCCAGTTCCACAGCAGGAAGCCGCCGGCCGAGGCCGCCAGCGCCAGCGCCATCTGGGCGATGGAGGCCGAGGAGCCGATCAGCGCGGTGCCGCCGACGGCCAGCGCCAGCGCCAGCAGCGAGGCGGCCGGCGCGGTCGGGCTTTCGCCCCTCTCGGACCCTTGCGTCTGCGAACCGCGACCAAAAGCGACCCACATCGCGGCGGCGAGCAGAAGCACGACGCTGACGGCCGCCGCCAGGGAGTCGAGGGCGGGCAGGGCGATCCACAGCAGCGATGCGGCCAGCCAGACAGCCAGCAGCGCCGAGGCGGCCCGGCCGCGGACACCGGCGGTATCGGCAACGATGCCCAGCAGCAGACCGGCGGCCGACGCCCAGAACAGCTTGCCCATGCTCGACGGCGGCGGCAGGGCCGGCAGGCCGACCACCAGCGCGAAGACCGCGAGGAAGCCGGCCGCGATCCCGGCCGCCGCCAGCGGACGCCGCAGCAGGTGCAGGACACCGACCAGGACCAGGCCGACCAGCAGGGGCAGGATGCTGGATTGGACGAAGGGATCTTGAAGCAGCTCGGACATAAGGGACAGCCGGATTTGGGTGGAGTGGCGCAGGCTGCGCTTGGTTGCGACCCTAACCTGTGCTTTGGTGAGCGCAAATTGGCGAGTTTTGCAAAAAGCATCTGCATGGATGAGCGGGAATAAATGGTAAGCGGAAATAATTGGGACGATCTGCGGTACCTGCTGGCGGTGGCGCGGCACGGCTCGCTGTCGGCGGCGGCCCGCGTGCTGGGGGTGAACCACAGCACGGTGCTGCGCCGGGTGACGGCGTTGGAGCAGGCGATGGGCGCCCAGCTGTTCGACAAGATGCCCGGCGGCTATGTGCTGACCTCGGCCGGCGACGAGATGCACCGGGTGGCGCAGAAGATGGAGGAGGATCTGGCCGCCGCCAACCGGTTGCTGTCCGGCCGCGACACCCAGATCGGCGGCAGCCTGCGCGTGACCACCGTCGACATCCTGACGCTCTACATCCTGCCGCGCCACGTCGCCGCCTTCCGCCGACGCCATCCCGAGCTGCGGGTCGACCTTGTGGCGGCGGAGGCCTCGCTCAGCCTGACCCGGCGCGAGGCCGACGTGGCGATCCGCGCCACCAACCGGCCGCCGGAAAATCTGGTCGGCCGGGCGGTGTCGGGGCTGGCCTTCGCCGTCTACGGCGCAACCTCCTACCTGGAGCGGGCGGGGGGGGCCGGCGCCCCCGGTCCCGGTGATCTCGACCGTCATCCCTGGGTCGGGCTGGACGAGTCCTTCGACCACACCAACCTCGCCCATTGGATGAAGCGCATGGTGCCGGCCCCGTCCGTCGGCTACCGCGTCAACTCGGTGGCGGGTGCGGTGGAGGCGGTGCGGGCCGGGATCGGCCTCGGCCTGTTGCCCTGCGGGGTGGTGGACCGCGACCCCGCCTTCCGCCGCATCGGCGATCCGATGGCGGAGGCCGACGCCAAGCTCTGGCTGCTGACCCACGAGGATCTGCGCCACATGGGCCGCGTCCGCGCCTTCCTCGACTTCATGGCCGACGCGCTGACCCGCGAACGCGACCTGCTGGAAGGACGGTGTCCGTGGCGGGAAGACCGGTTAACGCCCTCTCCCGTCCCGGGAGAGGGAGGGGACCCACGCCGATAGGCGTGGGGAGGGTGAGGGGTAAAGCAAGGCTCCCGAACCGCGGTTCCTTGCACCACCCCTCACCCTTCCCACCGCTTCGCGGCGGGCCCCTTCCCTCTCCCGGGACGGGAGAGGGAGCTATACGGAATGGTCTGCCCCCGCCGCCGGGTGGACCAAGTGAACTGCGGATCGTCAGCGATCAGGTGGCGGTGGTCGGACAGCCGGTTGCGCTCCAGCCAGCCGACCGTCGCCTCCAGCTCCGACAGCGTCATCTCGGAGCGCGCCTTCTTCATCAGCCGCTTCAACACCGCGTTGTAGATGTGGTAGCCGGTCGGCCCCTCGGCGACGAGGTTGTTGTCCTCGTCCTCGATCACTTGCGCGGCGACCAACTGGCCGATGCGCTGGCGCAGGTGATGCTCCGCTGCGCTCGGCGTCAGCGGCAGCTCTCCCGGATCGCGTGCGTGGGACCCGAAATCCGGCCCCGGCGCCACCACGGCGAAGCTCAGCGCGGTGGCGTTGGACTCCAGCGGGATGATCTCCGGTTCGCGCTCCGCCGACCGTTCGAAGGGCAGCTCCTGCTGGGGCCGGCGGGTCTTCACCATGGCGCGGGTGCCCTGCTGGGTTTCCACCATGGTGCGGAACTGCTCGAACAGCGCGTCGGACGGATGGTAGATCAGCGCCCGCTGCCGGTCGTAGGGACCGCCATGCGGGTCCACCCGCGTCGCCCGCGCGATCGCCTGCTCCAGCCAGGGGCGGGAGCGGATGTGGGTCAGGCAGGCGACATGGGTGATCGACGGCGCGTCCAGCCCCTCATAGGCCATGGCGACCGAGACCAGCACCGCCGGCTCGGGCCGCAGGCGGAAGGAGGCCACCACCTCCTGCGCGTCGCGGCATTCCGAGATAGCGAGCCGCGCCATGCGCCCGGCCTGCGCCTTCGGCATCCAGCCCTGCAGCGTCTCCAGATAGAAGCGTGCCGTCCCCTGGTCCGGGGCGATGACCAGCAGCTTGCCCAGCCCCGGATCGTCGCGGCCCGCCGGAAGCTTCAGTTCCGCCCGCCGCTTCGCCCGATGCTCCCGGCAGGAGCGGTAGGCCTCGCGCAGCATCGCCTGGGCGAAACCGGTGCGCAGCGCGGTGAACAGGGCGTCTCGCGTGTTCTCCCCCGCCTTGGACAGGGCATCGACCCAGCGGTTGGTCCGCTCGGCGTCCAGCCAGGAGGCCGACCCGTCCATCGCGCCGAAGGTGACCGGCAGGATCGCCTTTTCCGCCAGGGCCTGCCGGCGCGAATAGCCGACCACCGCCCAGCCCGGCGCCTTGAAGTCGATCTCCCGCACCTTGCGGGTTCCCTGCGGCGCGCGATAGGGCAGCCACAGGATCGGCCGGCCATCGGCCCGCTCCAGCGTACCGCTCATCAGCAGCCGGGCCGAGGCGTTCTCCAGCAGCGGCAGGATCGACCGGCTCCAGGCCGTCTCCTCCTCCACCGCTGCCATCCGGTCGGTATCGAAGACCGCCGGCAGATGGTGCAGCTCGTCCACCGCCAGCAGGTAGCGGTGACGGCGGAACTCCTGCAGATGCAGGTCGGGGGCGGCGGCGACCGCCTGGTAGGTGGTGATGTAGCCCTGCAGGCCCCGGCAGAGGTCGCGCCCGTTCTCCGCCGCGCGCAGGGCGATGGTGTGTCCCAATACCTCGCGCCAGCGCGGATCGACGAAGGCCTCCTCCGCCTGCTGGCGCAGGCTGTCGCGCGGCACGATCCAGCAGACGCGGTCGATCCGCCCGGCCTTGTGCAACGCCGCCGCCATGATGACCGGCAACAGCGATTTCCCCCCGCCGGGCGTCACCGCCGCCAGAACGTCGCGAACTTCCGTCTGCTGCTGGCCGATGGCGTCGGCGATGGCGCTGACCAGTTGCTGATGGGTTCTCAGCTGCGGCATTCCACCCTGCTGCGTGTGCCACGAGGGAGGAGCAAGCCTAAATTCCCGCGAGTTCCCCGGTCATGGGTGCAATCGAAGGTAAAGTGCCCCATCGGGAGTAGCGCGGTGCCCGGTCGGGGGCAGCGATTCGCGCCGCCTAAGCCCATTGATGGCGGCCGGCCGACGCATACTGACGTACGTACCTGAGCGGCTCCGGCAGTCAGACAACTCAACATCCGGGCGGTTCGGCCGAAAGGCGATGCGCGAACTGCACCTCAATTTTTGAGTTGCGCACCTCAAATCGCAGGAATATGTTTGCTGCATGAACAATCATGCCAACGATGCACCCCCGACCCTGCGCGACGTGGCGGCGGCTGCCGGCGTCAGCCTCGCGACGGCCGACCGGGTCGTCAACGGCCGGCCCGGCGTCAGCGCCAAGACCGCGCGCAAGGTGCATGAGGCGGTGCAGCGGCTGGCCTTCCGTCCGCTGGCAGCGGCGGCGGAGCTGGCCCGGTCGCGCTCCTGGCGCTTCGCCGTGGTGCTGCCGGGCGGCGGCAACCGCTTCATGATGGACATCGCCGACAATGTCCGGGCCCAGGCCGACTGGCTCCGTGCCCGGCGCATCGGGGTGGAGATCGTCGAGACCGACGTGTTCGACGCCGACAGGCTGGCGGCGGAACTGGCGGCGCTGCCGGGCCGCTTCGACGCGGTGGCGCTGGTGGCGCTCGACCATCCGCGGATCCGTGCGGCCATCGACGATCTGGTCGAAGCCGGCATGGCGGTGGTGACGCTGGTGTCGGACGCCCCGTCCTCGCGGCGCCAGCATTATGTCGGCATCGACAACATCGCCGCCGGCCGCACCGCCGGATCGCTGGTCGGCCGCTTCCTCGGTCCGCCGCGCGGCAATGAACGGGGCGCCGTCGGCATCGTCACCGGCGCGGGCAGCCTGCGCGACCATGCCGAACGCCGCTTCGGCTTCGGTCAGGTGCTGGCGGAGGAATATCCCCAGCTGATCCGGCTGACCCCGGTGGAAGGCCGCGACGATCCCGACCGCAACCGCGAGCTGGTCCGCCGCATGCTGGCCGACACGCCCAACCTGGTGGCGATCTACAACACCGGCGAAGGCTCGGTCGGCATCGGCGAGGCACTGGCCGAGGCCGGGCTTGCCCGCAGGATCCTCTGCGTCGGGCACGAGTTGACGCCGGCCACCCGCCGCATGCTGCTGGACGGCACCTTCGCCGCCCTGGTCGCCCAGGATCCGGGGCACGAGGCGCGCTCGATGGTGCGGGTGCTCCACGCCCTGGTTGCGGGCCAGGAGATCGTCGCGGCGCAGGAGCATATCCGGGTCCAGGTCATCCTACGCGACAACCTGCCCTGACGGGCATCAAGGAAGGTCGATAGTCATGTTTCTCGGGATCGACATCGGCACGTCGAGCGTCAAGGCGGTTCTGACCGACGCCGACGGGTCCGTCACCGGCAGCGCGTCCCGCCCCTGCACCGTCTCCCGCCCCCATCCGCTGTGGTCGGAGCAGGAGCCGGAGGATTGGGTCGCCGCCGCCATCGCCGCGGTCGACGAACTGGCCGAACGCCAGCCGTCGGATCTCGCCGGCGTGCTCGGCATCGGCTTCTCCGGCCAGATGCATGGCGCGGTGCTGCTGGGCGCCGACAACCGGGTGCTGCGCCCCGCCATCCTGTGGAACGACGGCCGCTCCCACCGCCAATGCGCGACCCTGGAGGAAACCCTCCCGACGCTCCGCGTCCTCAGCGGCAACATCGCCATGCCCGGCTTCACCGCGCCCAAGCTGCTGTGGGTGGCGGAGGAGGAGCCGGAGGTCTTCGCAGCCCTCGCCAAGGTGCTGCTGCCCAAGGCCTATGTCCGCTGGCGCTTCACCGGCGCGATGGTGGAGGAGATGTCGGACGCCTCCGGCACCCTGTGGCTGGACGTCGGCCGGCGCGACTGGTCGGACGACCTGCTGGCCGCCACCCGCATGACCCGCGCCCACATGCCGGATCTGGCCGAAGGCTCCGACGCCGTCGCCCGGCTGTCGCCCGATCTCGCCCGCCGCTGGGGCATGCGGGAACAGCCGGTGGTGGCGGGCGGGGCGGGGGACTGCGCCGCCAGCGCCGTCGGGCTCGGCGCCATCACGCCCGGTGACGGTTTCCTCAGTCTCGGCACCTCCGGCGTGGTGTGGCGGACGACCGACCGTTTCCTGCCCAACCCGGCGATGGCGGTCCATGCCTTCTGCCACGCGCTGCCCGGCGTCTGGCACCAGATGGGTGTCATGCTGTCCTCGGCCGCCTCGCTGGCCTGGGCCGCCTCCACCCTCGGCGCGCCGGAGCCGGAACTGCTGGCCCCGCTGGGCGATGCGGTGGACGGCCCCTCGCCAGTCGCCTTCCTGCCCTACCTGTCGGGCGAACGCACCCCCCACAACGACGCCACCGTCCGCGGCCTGTTCGCCGGCCTGTCGGCGGAGACCGGGCGCGACGCGCTGGTGCAGGCGGTGCTGGAAGGCGTCGCCTTCGCCGCCCGCGACAATCTGGTGGCGCTGGGGGAGGGCGCCCCCACGGTTTTCGACCTTGCCGGCGGCGGTTCCCGCTCGCGGCTGTGGGCGCGCATCTGCGCCGACGCGCTCGGCGTCACCATCCACCGCATCGAGGACGGCGAGGTGGGCGCGGCCTTGGGCGCCGCCCATCTCGGCCGCATGGCGGCGACCGGGGAGGCCCCCGCCACCGTCTGCCGCAAGCCCCGCCGCCTGGAGACCTTCACCCCCGATCCGGCCCGCGCCGAAGCGTACAGCCAGGCCTGGCTGCGCTGGCGCCGGCTCTACCCCCTTGCCAAGGAGTTCGCGTCTTGAGCACCGCCCCATTCTTCGGCGACCTGTCCCCGGTGGCCTATCGCGGACCGGACAGCCGCGACCCGCTGTCCTACCGTTGGTACGACAAGGACCGCGTGGTGCTGGGCAAGCGGATGGAGGAGCATCTGCGGCTCGCCGCCTGCTACTGGCACAGCTTCTGCTGGCCGGGCGGCGATCCCTTCGGCGGCGAGACCTTCCAGCGCCCCTGGATGCGCCCCGGCCAGGACCCGATGGCGGCGGCGCGCGCCAAGGCCGACGTCGCCTTCGAGATGTTCCGCCTGCTCGACATCCCCTTCTTCTGCTTCCACGACCTCGACGCCGCCCCGGAAGGCGCCACGCTGGTCGAGAGCGTCGACAACCTGAAGGCCGTCACCGACCTGTTTGCGGCGAAGATGGAGACCGCCAAGGTCCGGCTGCTGTGGGGCACCGCCAACCTGTTCTCCAACCGCCGCTACATGGCGGGTGCCGCGACCAACCCCGACCCGGACGTCTTCCTCTACGCCTGCGGTCAGGTCCGCGCGGCGCTGGAGGCGACCCATGCGCTGGGCGGCGCCAACTACGTCATGTGGGGCGGGCGCGAGGGCTATGAGACGCTGCTGAACACCGACTTGAAGCGAGAGCTCGACCAGATGGGCCGCTTCCTGGCGATGGTGGTGGAGCACAAGCACAGGATCGGCTTCGACGGCCCGATCCTGATCGAACCGAAGCCGCGCGAGCCGACCAAGCACCAGTACGACTTCGACGTCGCCACCGTCTACGGCTTCCTGGAACGCTACGACCTGCTGGCCGACGTGCGGGTGAACATCGAGCAGAACCACGCCATCCTCGCCGGCCACAGCTTCCAGCACGAGGTGGGATTGGCGCTGGCGCTCGGCATCTTCGGCTCGCTCGACATGAACCGCGGCGACGCGCTGCTGGGCTGGGACACCGACCAGTTCGCCAACGACATCGGCGAGCTGACGGTGGTGATGCACGACATCCTGAAGGGCGGCGGCTTCACCACCGGCGGCCTGAACTTCGACGCCAAGATCCGCCGCCAGTCGCTCGACCCCGCCGACCTGCTGCACGGCCACATCGGCGGCATCGACTCTTGCGCCCGCGCCCTGCTGCAGGCGGCGCAGATGCTGGAGGACGGCGCCCTGACCAAGCCGCTGGCCGAGCGCTACGCCGGCTGGGACGGCGCCGAGGGGCAGGCGATCCTGTCCGGCAAGCGCGACCTCGCCACACTCGCCGACCGGGCGCTGACCTCCGGCCTCAACCCCCAGCCGCGCTCCGGCCGGCAGGAGTATCTGGAGAACGTCGTCAACCGCTACGTCTGAGCCGAAACGGAGTCCTCTCCGGGACAGTATCCCCTCTCCCCCCCGGGGAGAGGGTTAGGGTGAGGGGGTCGCACGGCAAGGATCTTCAAGAATCCCCCTCTTCGCGCTCTCCACCGAATCCACGTTTCGCATCCCCCTCACCCCGACCCTCTCCCCGGGGGGGGAGAGGGGGATTTGGGAGACTTCTCGTCGATCAACAAGGCCGCCGCAACCGGACGGCCACACAGGGAGGAAACACGATGAAGCACCGCCTCACCACCGCCATCAAGGGCACCGCCGCCGGCCTGTTCCTGACGCTGGCCGCCGCCGCCACCATGACCTCGACGGCGGCGCTGGCCGCCGGCGCCACCGTCGGCGTGTCCTGGTCCAACTTCCAGGAGGAGCGCTGGAAGACCGACGAGGCGGCGATCAAGGCCGTGATCGAGAAGGCCGGCGGCAAGTATCTGTCGGCCGACGCCCAGTCCTCGCCGGCCAAGCAGCTGTCGGACATCGAATCGCTGATCTCGCGCGGCGCCAACGCGCTGATCATCCTGGCCCAGGACAGCGACGCCATCCGCCCGGCGGTGGAGAAGGCGGCGGCCGAGGGCATTCCGGTCGTCGGCTACGACCGGCTGATCGAGATCCCGTCGGCCTTCTACATCACCTTCGACAACAAGGAGGTCGGCCGGCTCCAGGCGCGCAGCGTCTTCGCGATGAAGCCCAAGGGCAATTACGCCTTCATCAAGGGCAGCTCGACCGATCCCAACGCCGACTTCCTGTTCGCCGGCCAGATGGAGGTGCTGAAGGCCGCCATCGACCGCGGCGACGTGAAGAATGTCGGCGAGGCCTACACCGACAAGTGGCTGCCGGCGATCGCCCAGCAGAACATGGAGCAGATCCTGACCAAGACCGGCAACAAGGTCGAT
This sequence comes from Azospirillum endophyticum, assembly GCF_016595245.1. Classification (GTDB taxonomy): domain Bacteria; phylum Pseudomonadota; class Alphaproteobacteria; order Azospirillales; family Azospirillaceae; genus Azospirillum; species Azospirillum endophyticum. The sequence continues at coordinate 80,444 of NZ_JAENHM010000051.1, read as the reverse complement.
GCCGTGGTCGCCTCCAACGACGGCACCGCCGGCGGCGCCGTCGCCGCGCTGGCGGCCCAGGGGCTGGCGGGAACCGTGCCGGTGTCGGGCCAGGACGGCGACAAGGCGGCGCTGAACCGCATCGCGCTGGGCACCCAGACGGTGTCGGTGTGGAAGGACGCCCGCGAGCTCGGACGCCGCGCCGCCGAGATCGCCATGGATCTGGCCGGCGGCAAGAAGATGACCGACGTCGCCGGCGCCACGACCTTCGACGGCGGTCCGAAGAAGCAGAAGATGACCTCGCTGTTCCTCACCCCCATCGCCATCACCAAGGACAACCTCGGCCAGGTGATCGATGCCGGCTGGGTCACCAAGGACGTGGTGTGCCAGGGTGTGAAACCCGGCAGCGTCAAGGCCTGCAACTGATGGCGGAACCGTCCACCACCCTGTCCCCGGCACCCTCCTCGGAAGCGCCGGTAGGACGGCGGGCCGGCATCGGCGACGCCCTGCGCGCGCTGGAGCTGGACACCCGCATGGTCGGGATGATCGGGGCGCTGGCCATCGTCTGGATCAGCTTCGACATCCTGACCGGCGGCGCCTTCCTGACTCCGCGCAACCTGTGGAACCTGTCGGTGCAGACCGCGTCCGTCGCCGTGATGGCGACGGGCATGGTCCTGGTCATCGTCACCCGCAACATCGACCTGTCGGTGGGCTCCATCCTGGGCTTCACCGGCATGGTGGTGGGCGTGCTCCAGGCCCGCATTTTGCCGGAGATCTGGGGCTTCGAGAATCCGCTGACCTGGGTGGTGGCGGTGCTGGCGGCGGTCGCCGTCGGCGGGGCGGTGGGGGCGGTTCAGGGCGCCATCATCGCCTATCTCGGCGTGTCCTCCTTCATCGTCACGCTGGGCGGGCTGCTGGTCTGGCGCGGCGCCGCCTGGTGGGTGACGACCGGCCAGACGGTGGCACCGATGGACGGGGCGTTCAAGCGGCTGGGCGGCGGGTTCGAGGGCGCCATCGGCGCCGGGCCGAGCTGGATGGTCGGCATCGCCGCCGTCCTGCTCTCGGTCGCCGCCATCCTGGTGACGCGGCGCCGACGGGCCGGCTTCGGCTTCCCCGTCCGGCCGCTGTGGGCGGAGGGGGTGGTGATCCTGCTGGTCGCCGCCGCCATCGTCGGCGCGGTGCTGGTGGTCAACGCCTATCCGCTTCCCGTCCCGGTGGTCCGCCGGATGATGGAGGCGCAAGGGCTGTCCACCGACGGCGGGCTTCCCTTCGTCGCCCACGGCTTCGCCATCCCGGTGCTGATCGCGGTGGCGGTGGGGGTGGGGATGACCTTCCTGTCGCGGCGCACCCGCTTCGGCCGCTATGTCTTCGCCATCGGCGGCAATCCCGAGGCGGCGGAACTGTCGGGCATCAACACGAAGCGGGTGATGGTGATGGTGTTCGGGCTGATGGGGGCGCTGTGCGGCCTATCCGCCTGCATCGCCACCGCCCGGTTGAATGCCGCCACCAACGCCAACGGCACGCTGGACGAGCTGTACGTCATCGCCGCGGCGATCATCGGCGGCACCTCGATGGCCGGCGGCGTCGGCACCATCCTCGGCGCGATGCTGGGTGCCATGGTGATGCAGTCGCTGCAATCCGGCATGGTGCTGCTGGGGGTGGACGCGCCGATGCAGAACATCGTCGTCGGCCTCGTCCTGGTCGCCGCGGTCTATGTCGACACGCTCTATCGCAAAGGCCTGAAATGATGGGGGCTCAAATGACCGCTCTCGCAACGGCAATCCCGGCGACGCCCCCGCTGGTGGAGATGCGCGACGTCTCCATCGCCTTCGGCGGCATCAAGGCGGTGGACGGCGTCAGCATCGACCTCTACCCCGGCGAGGTGGTCGGGCTGCTCGGCCACAACGGCGCCGGCAAGTCGACGCTGATCAAGATCCTGTCCGGCGCCTATGCCGCCGACCATGGCGAGATCCGGGTGAACGGCGAGCCGGTCCACATCACCAGCCCGCGCGACGCCAAGCGCTGCGGCATCGAGACGATCTACCAGACGCTGGCGCTGGCCGACAATGTCGACGCCGCCGCCAACATCTTCCTCGGCCGCGAGAAGCTGACCGCCTGGGGCACGCTGGACGACCACGCGATGGAGGCGGAGGCGCGCAAGGTGATGGGCCGCCTCAACCCGCATTTCCGCCGCTTCAAGGAACCGGTGAAGGCGTTGTCCGGCGGCCAGCGCCAGTCGGTCGCCATCGCCCGCGCCATCCATTTCGACGCCCGCGTCCTGATCATGGACGAGCCGACCGCGGCCCTCGGTCCCGCCGAGACCCAGCAGGTGGGCGAGCTGGTGAAGCAGCTGAAGCAGGAGGGGATCGGCATCTTCCTGATCTCCCACGACATCCACGACGTGTTCGACCTGGCCGACCGCATCCATGTGATGAAGAACGGCAAGCTGGTCGGCACCGCCCGGGTGTCGGACATGACGAAGGACGAGGTGCTGGGGATGATCATTCTCGGCAAATGCCCGCCGGGTGCCGTTCCCGGACCGGGCGCCGCCGCCTGACCAGGCTCCCCCTGCGGCATCAGTGCTCCGGCTCGCTGTAGAGCTGTTCGGACAGCGCCGTCTCGTACATCGCGTCGATCTGCTCGACCGACAGCTCCGCCAGCCCCGACTGGTCCTTCACCATCTGGCCGGGCGACGGCATGTCCTGCGGCACCGACCAGGCGTCGGGCTGCCACAGGTGCGACCGGCGCAATGCCTTGCCGCAATGGAAGAAGGCTTCCCGCACCGACAGGCGGATGGCGGCCTTGGGCATGCGCCCCTGCTCCGTCAGCCGGCCGAGCAGGGCGGGGTCGGTGGTGACGGTGGCGACGCCGTTGACCCGTAGGAAGACATCCGTCCCGGGCACCAGGAACACCAGCCCGCACGCCCCGTCGGAGGTCAGGATGTTGGTGATCGACGACAGCTTGTTGTTGCCGGGCCAGTCGGGCAGGGCCAGCGTGCGGCGATCCTCGGCAAGGACGAAGCCGGGACGCCCGCCGCGCGGCGAACAGTCCATGCCGCTTTCCGCCAGGGTGGCGACGAAGACCAGCGGCGATTCCGCGACGAAGCGCAGGCAGTGATCGTCCAGGAACGGAAAGCTCATCTTCACGATGCGCTCGGTCGGCATGTCGTAAAGCCGCCGCAGCGCCTCGACCGTGTGGATGCGATGGGGATCCATGATGCCTCCTCTGCCGGGCCGCGATGCGGCGCCGCTGCCAAACTAACGTTGTTAGATTTCATCTAACGCCGTTAGATTGTCAACCGTTGCGGAAAGGGCAGGGGAAAATGGCGATGCGCGTGCAGCGACAGGACATCATCGACGCCGCGATGGCCCTGCTCGACGACGGGGGAGTGGATGGGCTGACGATGCGCCGGCTCGCCGCGGCCCTGCGGATTCAGGCACCGTCGCTCTACTGGCATTTCGCCGGCAAGCAGGCGTTGCTCGACGCGATGGCCGACGCGCTGCTGGCGGAGATGGTTCTGCCCGAAGAGGAAATGCCCTGGGATGGGTGGCTGCGGGCGGTGGCGACCGAGTTCCGCCGTGCCCTGAAGTCACGGCGCGATGGGGCACGGGTCTTTGCCGGAACCTTCCCGGCGCTGGACAATGTGCTGCGCATCAGCGACCGGATCATCGCGAAACTGCGCGCCGCCGGTGCCGATGAGCGGCTGGCCGTCCGTACGCTGTTTACGGTGCAGTATTTCGTGCTCGGCTTTACCATCGAGGAGCAGGCGGCGACGCCGCCTCCCGGCGGGCACGGGCACGAGGAGGGGGAAGGGGTGGACCTGATGCAGGTCGCACAACGGCTGACGGCGGAGCAGGCGGCGCGCTATCCAAACGCCGCCATCACCGTAAAACTACTGGCCTCGGACGACGACGACGCCCGCTTCCGCTTCGGCCTGGACCGGCTGATCGACGGGTTGAAGGCCGTCATGCCCTCCTGACCGTTCAGGCCGCGCCCTCCGAAGCGGTCCTGGCGAGAAACGCGCGGGCGACCTTCGAGCCCGGCTCGCGGCCGAGTTCCCGCGAGATGAAATCGGCGGCAGCCACCAGCGCCGGAAGATCGACGCCGCTGCGGATGCCGAGCCCGTCCAGCAGATAGACGACGTCCTCGGTCGCGACGTTGCCGCTCGCCCCCTTGGCGTAGGGGCAGCCGCCGAGCCCGCCGACGGCGCCGTCCACCACGGCGACCCCCAGTTCGAGACAGGCATGGATGTTGGCCAGAGCCTGTCCCCAGGTGTCGTGGAAATGGACCGCCAGCCGCTCCACCGGCACATGCTCCGCGACGGCGCGGACCATCGCCTGGGCGGCGGCCGGCGTGCCGACGCCGATGGTGTCGCCGAGCGAGATCTCGTAGCAGCCGAGCGCCGACAGGCGCCGCGCCACCGCCGCCACCGCCGACGGGGCGACCGCGCCCTCATAGGGGCAGCCGAGCACGCAGGACACATAGCCGCGGACCCGGATGCCGGTGCGCGCCGCCGCCGCGACGACCGGGGCGAAGCGGTCGAGGCTCTCGGCGATCGAGCAGTTGATGTTGCGGCGGGAGAAGCCCTCCGAGGCGGCGGCGAACACCGCGATCTCCTCCGCCTGCGCGGCCAGCGCCGCTTCGAAGCCTGTCATGTTGGGGACCAGCACCGGATAGGAGACGCCGGGCAGGCGGCGGATGCCGGCGAGCACCGCGGCGCTGTCCGCCATCTGCGGCACCCATTTGGGCGAGACGAAGCTGCCGGCTTCGATGGTTCGCAGCCCGGCGGCGCTGAGCCGGTCGATCAGCGCGATCTTGGCGGCGGCGGACACCGGCTGCTTTTCGTTCTGAAGACCGTCGCGCGGACCGACCTCGACGAGGCGGACATGGGAGGGGACAGGCATGAAAACTCTCGCTTCTTTTCGGAAGGTCCGCGCGGCAGGCGTCAGACGCCGATCAGCTTGGTGAGGGCGGGAACCGTCAGGACGGCGGTGTAGTAGCCCATGAACTGGACCCCGGTGTTGAAGCCCAGCGTCCGGTAGAGCAGCCCGCCGACCAGCCCGATGGCGAGGATCACCAGCAGCCCCATCAGCCCGCCTTCCCACACGCCGATCACCAGGATCAGGCCGGAGAAGGTGGCGATGATCGCCTCATGGCTCAGGCGGCGGGCGACGAAGGCCGCGGCGCTGCGGGCGTAGTTCATGGCGAAGGGGTAGGAGACCAGCGCCGCCAGCGCGACCGCCAGCAGCCCGTAGCCCAGGAACTCCCAGTTCGTCAGCAGATTGTGCAGGTTGTTGACCTGCCCGGTCGCGGCATCGACGCTGAAGCGCGGCGGCGCGTTGAACAGCGGGGCGGCCGGACCGGCGGCGACGGGGCTGAGCGGCAGGCCGAAGGCGATCAGCGGGATCAGCGCTTCGGCGATGTAGGTCGATTCCGTGACGCCGTTGCGGGCGGTCAGCACGGTGGTCATGCGGTGGTAGACATGGCGGACCCGCGATCCGACCACCTCGCCCAGCAGCACGGTCATGGCGACCGGGCTGAAGACGAAGGTGGCGCTGGACACCGCCGCGGTGCCGAGCGTCCAGCGGATTTGCGAGGCGTCCAGAACCTTGAAGGGGTTGGGGAAATAGCCGCCCCAGCTCTTCACGTCGGGAGCCAGCGCGAAGCTGCGGACGCGGTCGCGCTCGATCCGCTTGCGGTCGGCCGGCGACAGGACGGAGAAGAGGTCGGCCACCAGCGGCCCGATGGCGATGCCGAGAAAATAGCTGATGCTCAGCTTCACCCCGAACTTGGCGGTCAGCCCCTGCAGGGCGACGATCACCAGAACGAAGGGGAACAGGGCGACGACCGACGCCCAGCGCCCGGCCGAGAAATAGGCGATGGCGACGGCGGCGGCGACGAAGATCCAGGGGGCGGCCTTGGTGATCGACGGCCCGAAGGGGGCCAGCAGGACGGCGAACAGCACCGCCAGCGGCACGGCGACGAAGGCGGCGATGATGGCGCCCGACACCATCTTGCGCAGGGCGATGTGTGGAACGCCCAGGTTGCGCAGCACGCCCGCCTGCTGCATCAGCGGGATCGCCATGGTGTCGCCGGGAATGCCGAGCAGCGCCGTCGGCACCGCATGCGTCATGTGCTTGGCGACCGCGCTGGCGAGGAAGAAGGTGAAGACGCCGGCCGGCGGCACGCCGAGCAGGACGACCAGCAGGGTCAGCGGCGCGATGGTGGTGGTCTCGTCGGTGCCGGATACCAGCCCGATGCCGGCGAACAGCACGGCGCCGACCAGCCCCATGCCGGCGGCCCAGAGAAAATCGTTCAGAAGAAGTTCCATCACGCCCGCGCCTCCCGCGCCGCCGGTTCTGCACGAAGGCTGTCGGAGCGGAGGGCCGGCCCGCTCTGGGCGGTCGCCGCCGCTTTTTCCTCCGCCGCGAACAGGTCGTAGAGTCCCATTTCCTTCAACTCGGCGACCGCCGCCGGGGGCAGGTCGGCAAGCCGGCCGAAGCCGCCCGGTTCCGCCCGCAGCTCGGCCATCAGCGTCTCCCGCCAGGCCGGATCGGCGGCCCGGTCGACCACCTCGCGCTTGGGCGGGAACAGGCGGGCGCACAGCGCGCCGGCCATCAGGCAGCCGGCCAGCCCGACCAGCATGGAATAGGCCCGCGCCATCTCCGGCGCCGCGACGAGGCCGGCCAGGATGCGGTTGGCCAGCAGGAAGGCACCGAGGCTGATGGCGCAGCCGATCGCCATCGCCCAGCCGAGATGGACGCTGTCGACCGTGTCGCCCCAGACCTCTATCAATCGTCCCGTCTTCATTGCGTTTCCTCTTCATTGGGCTGGACCGCGCCGCAGTGAAACCGCCCGGCCCCGCCGGTTGCGTTAGCCCCAGTCGCAGGCATTACATCCCTCTCCCGCCCCGGGAGAGGGAAGGGGCCCATGGCATCGCCATGGGAAGGGTGAGGGGTGGTCCAAGAAACCATACGGTTCCGGATTCTCGCATTCCCCCTCACCCTCCCCCCGCCTTCGGCGCGGGTCCCCTCCCTCTCCCGGGACGGGAGAGGGCGCTTATCGCCAGTTACGACCACCCTATAAAAGGTCATGGGGGCTGGCTGCCGGGTCCTTATACGAATCTGCTCGTTTGGCCCCGCTTACCGGGCCGCCGCGCGCATGTCCTCCAGGATCGCCTGGGCGACGTCCTGGCGGACGGTGCCGCGCTCCACCAGGATGCGGGCGACACGGTCGATCTCGCCGCCGACCGCCCCCGCCATCATGGCGATGTTCTGGGCGTGCAGCGCCATGTGGCCCTTCTGGATTCCGGTGGTCGCCAGCGCCTTCAGCGCCGAGAAGTTCTGCGCCAGACCGACCGCGGCGATGACGCGGGCCAGCCGCTCGGCGCTGGCGACGCCGAGAATCTTCAGGCAGGCCTGCGCCGTCGGGTGGGCCTTGGTGGCGCCGCCGATCAGCCCGACCGCCATCGGCAGTTCGATCGACCCGCTGAGATCGCCGCTGGCGGTGACCTCGAACCGGGTCAGGCTGCGGTAGCGGCCGTCGCGGGCGGCATAGGCATGGGCGCCGGCCTCCACCGCGCGGGTGTCGTTGCCGGTGGCCAGCACGACGGCGCTGACGCCGTTCATGATGCCCTTGTTGTGGGTGGCGGCGCGGTAGGGGTCGGCATCGGCGAAGTGATAGGCGCTGACGATGCCGTCGCGCACCGCCTCGCCGCCGATCTGGTCGAGCGGCCACACCGCATGCGCCCGCGCCAGACGGCGGTCGGCGAGGTTGGACAGGATGCGCAGATAGACCCGGCCGCCGGTCCATTCGGCGATGTGGGGAGCCAGCTTTTCCGCCATGCTGTTGACGGCGTTGGCGCCCATGGCGTCGCGGGTGTCGACGATCAGGTGGGTGATCAGCATCGGCCCGCCCTGGCTGTCGAGCACCCGCACCTCGACGTCGCGGAAGCCGCCGCCGAACTTCAGCAGGATGGGGTCGCAGCCGTCGCACACCGCCTTGATTTCGTCGCGCCGGCCGAGGATGCGCAGGCGCGCCGCATGGGGATCGGCGACGCCGATCGCCTGGATCTGCGCGATCATCAGCGTGCCGGACATCGAGCTGGTGAAGCCGCCGGCGTCGTAGCATTGCCGCGCCGCGTTGCAGACCGCCGCGACGACCGACGATTCCTCCGTCGCCATCGGAATCAGCAGTTCCTCGCCGTCGACCTTCATGTTGGTGGCGATGCCGAGCGGGATGTTCATCGACCCGACGACGTTCTCGACCAGCCGGTCGGCGAGGTCGAGGTCCAGGTTGCCGGTGTCGGAAAGCTTCGCCGCGGCCGCGCCGCCGAGACCGGCGAACTCGGAGACGATCGCCAGCCGCTCCGCCGGCGACTTCTTGTGGAATCCGGAGATGCGGGAGCTGCGGTGGGATTGGGACATTGCTGAACCTTGCTGTCTTGCGGGGCCGCGACCATGGAACCGTCCCCGGACGCCTTGGAGAGGCGTCCGCTGAGGGGGACGGTCGGTGGGGATATGAGGGAAAGCCTTCCCGGCGGAATGCCGCGGGAACGCCGTTCGCAGGCGGAATGATCAGTGATACAAAGGGACAGATCAAGGGACAGTTTGCCGGAATCTCCGGGACACTGTCCCAGTGATTCCGATGGGACACTGCAACGAAAGGCCGGCTGCCGGATGACGCGCGAGATGACCAGGGTGGCCAGCATCGTCGACAGGATCACCGGCCTGATCGGCGACGGGCTGCTGAAACCGGGGGAGCGGCTGCTGTCGGTCCGGGCCGGCGCCGTCGAGCATGGCGTCTCCAAGAATACGATGGCGGAGGCTTACGACAGGCTGGTGGCGCTGGGCTATCTGGAGGCCAAGCAGGGCTCCGGCTATTACGTCGCGCGCGTGCGCCGGGCTTCGGCCGAACAGCAGCCGGCCCATGTCGCCGAGGCGGTGGATTTCGTCTCGCTCCTGCGCGAGCAGCTGGTGCAGAGCTACGCCGTGCGCATCGGCGACGGCCGCCCGCCGCCCAGCTGGATGGAACGCTTCGAGATCGGCAGCGCCCCGCGCTTCATGGCGGCGGTGCGCGGGCTGGCGTCGGAGCACGGCTACGGCTCCCCCTGGGGCTTCCTGCCGCTGCGGGAAAGGCTGGCGCTGACGCTGGGCGAACGCGCGATCAAGGCGTCGCCCGACCAGATCCTGCTGACCCAGGGCGCCAACCACGCGCTCGACCTCGTCGCCCGCCAGATGCTGGAGCCGGGGGACACGGTGCTGGTCGACAGCCCCGGCTATTACCCGCTGTTCGGCAAGCTGCGGCTGTCGCGCATCGCCATCGTCGGCGTGCAGCGCCGCCAGGACGGCCCGGACCTCGACGACCTCGCCGCCAAGGCCGCCGCCCACAAGCCCAAGCTGTTCTTCACCCAGTCGCTGGCCCACAACCCGACCGGCGGCTCGATCACGCCGTCCGTCGCCCACCGCCTGCTGCAGGTCGCCGGCCAGCACGGCTTCTATGTGGTGGAGGACGATCCCTTCGCCGACGTGCTGCCGGCCGCCAGCCCGCGGCTGGCGGCGCTCGACCAGCTGGACCGGGTGATCTATGTCGGCACCTTTTCCAAGACCCTGTCGGCCAGCCTGCGCGTCGGCTATGTCGCGGCCAAACGGCCCCTGATCGACCGGCTGTGCGACGTCAAGATGCTGACCATCGTCAGCACCTCCGATTACGTCGAGCGGATCGTCTACGGCTTCATCGCGTCGGGCCATTACCTGCGCCATCTGCGCCGGCTGAAGACGCGGATCGAGGACCATGCCGAGAAGGCGATGCTGGCGCTGGGGCGCATCGGGGTCCGGCTGCCGCCCGCCGCCTCGGGAAGCTATTACCTGTGGGGCGAGCTGCCCGGACAGATCGACGAGCTGGGGCTGACCCACCGGGCGGCGGAACGCGGCATCTTCCTGGCGCCGGGCAGCCTGTTCCTGCCGGCGAAGGCGCCGACCGCGCCCGCCATGCGGATCAACATCGCCTATGCCGACGATCCGCGCTTCACCGACTTCCTGGCGGCGGAGCTTCGCGCCTGACGCCGCCTCCTACTGAGGCGAGCGCGCCTGCCACAGCAGGAACTGCTCGAACAGCTTCTCCGCCTGCTGGGGCGGGACGCCGCGCTGTTCGACGAAGGTCCGGAACTCCTCCTTCCTGGCGGCGGCGGTCTGCGGCTCCTTCGCCGCCGACGCCTGGCGCAGCCACTGCTCCGCCGGTTCGAAGCGGGTCCAGCCGGGGACGTCGGCGGCCAGATTGACCTCCTTCCATTTCGGATGGCGCGGCGGCTTCAGGAACTCGTCGAACTTGCTGAAGAAGGCGTCGACGAAGCGGGCGACCTTGCGGTGCCGCTCCAGGTCGCGCTCCCAGCCATAGACCGCCATCACCGCACCGACCGCGACGGTGTCGACCTGCTCGCCGGGTGCGATCAGCCCGTCATAGTCGGCGTTGCTCAGCCGCGACGGCAAATAGGTGTCGAGTAGCGCGGCGCTCATCGGGATCGACAGGAAATGCAGGCCATCCCCGGCCTTCAGGTCGCGGAACAGCCGGGTCGGCTTGCCGGCGACATAGGCCATCGCCGCAATCTCCCCCTTGCGCAGCTTTTCCAAAGCCAGCGCCTGGTCGTTCGCCTGCGGCTCCACCTTGATGCCCAGCATGTCGAAGACCAGCGAGGCGGTCATCGAGGTCCCGCTTCCCTGGACGTCGACATTGACCTTGCGGCCGGCCAGATCCTCGATCCGCGTCACGTCGGGTCCGGCGAGGATGTGCAGTTCCTCGTTGTAGAGCTTGGCGATGTATTTGATGCGCCGGTCGAGGTTGGGCAGCAGCCGTTCGCGCTTGGCATAGGCCAGCACGTCGGACTGCACGATGCCGACGTCGATCCCCTTGAGCAGCACGATGTCCTTCAGGTTCTGGACCGAGCCCTTGCCCAGCATGGGCATGACGCGCAGCGTGTCGCCGTCGTCCAACACCGACGCGAGGTCGGCGGCGATGCGCACATAGGTCCCCTCGACCCCGCCCGATACGATGCCGACGGTTCCGCTGTTGGCGTTGACTCCGCGCGGATCGGCGGCCGATGCCGGACCGGCAAGGCCGAGCGTGCTGGCGAGGATGCACGCTCCCAATGCAAGCTTGCGGACGAACGATGCCTTCATGATGCTCCCCCCTCGATGGCTCCGCCTGTGCCCGGCTATCTGGACCCCGACGATTTGGACCCCGGCGATCCAGACTTGGCAGCGAGCCAGTCGGTCAGTTTCTTCAGTTGCTGTTCCGCGTCGCCGCTGCCGGCGGCAACGGCCCGGCGATACCATGACGCCGCCTGCTCCGGATCGGGTGGCAACCCGCGGACATGCAGCCGCTCGTGCACCAGCGGGTCATGGGTCCGGCCGAGCGCGAAGGCCGCCTTGGCGCTGCCGGCTCCGGCCGCCATCTCGTAATAGAGCCGGGCTCCCGCCAGATCTCCCTGCGCGAACAGGTCGTCCCCCCGCTTCATCAGAGCCGCTTCGGGAATGGCGGACGGGGGCTTGGGCGGTCTTTGCACCGCCGCCTCCTGCGGCAACGCACGGTCCGGCGCCGGCGCCAGTACAGGCGCCGACGGAGGGGCGGTCACCGCCGGAACGGCGGCAAGGGCGATCCTGGAGTCCGGCGGTTCGGGCAGGGGCGCGGCGACGGCCTTCTGAAGGGCGGTCTCGATGGCCGTCTGAATGGCTGCGGGGGGGACGACCTCGGTGAGCAATGCTGCCAGCGGCTCAGGCGCGGGCTGGACCATGGCGTCGGCAACCCGATCGGACTGCGCGTCGGGCGTCTCGCCGGCCGGCGGGGAGGGCGGCATCGAACTCCCGGAAATCGCCGGAGGGTCTTCGGCCTTGGTACCCGGTCCACTCTCCACCGGAAGCGCGGCGGCATCGAGGCCTTGCGACGAGCCGCCTTGCGCCGGCGCCGCCGTCTTGTCCGCGTCGGGCGGCGCCGCGGAGGCGACGTCGATTGCTGGGCGGTCTTTATCGGATTGACCCTGGTCGGATTGGCCGCCATGGGATGGAACGGTCTCGGATTGGCCGGTGGCGGGTGGGTCGCCGGCGGCCTGAAGGATCGGAATCCTCAGGTCCTTGCTCTGCCTGGCGACGACGCCGCCGCCATGATCGGTCACCGCGGTGACCGACAGCGCCACCGGACCCGCGACATCCGGTGGAATGGTCAGGGTAAGACCGGCCAGCCCTTCCAGGGGCACTTGCCATGTGCCGTCTTCGACCTCCTTGCCCTGCGACAGGGCGGATCTGGCCGGCAGGTTGGAAATCAGCACATAGGTGATCGCCTCGTGCTGCGGGTTCGGTTGCCCATATGGCGAGGTGACGACGATCGACAGCAGGATCGGCTGTCCCGCGACACCATCGGATGCCTGCGCCGCCACGAACGGAATCAGCCGCCAGTCGGTGTTCGCCTCGCTCTCCTTCTGAATCACCGTCGTATGGGTGGCGACGGTGGCCGGTGGCGGCAGAGATAGGGGCAGGGACGGCGTGGTGGGTAGCGTGGAGGATGGCTTTTCATGGACGCCGAGCCAGGATTCCAGCGTGCTGTTCCCCGTATCCGCATTGTCGGCCAGCACAAGGCAGCACATCCGGTCCGGACCCGTGGATTGGGCATCGAACCGCAGCGTCACCTCTTGCGGTTGAAGCGGGAATGCAAGGGCTGCCAACATGGCGAAGCTTGGATGGATACGGCCCGACTTAGTGAATATAGAGCACATACTCTTCCGCCTGCTTCCCCAATGTAGAAAATGGGACCGTACTTCGCGCATGACGGCGTCCTCCCAGACAAAATCCGCCTGATCCCGCCTTATCGGCGAGGTCACATTCCCGGATTTTTCAAAGACATGCGGAAGCGATTTCCGCTGAGCGTTGTTTTGATTTTTTTATTATCTTGGCGGCAAGCCAAGGTCTTTTTATTCTATTCAGCGGGAGAAGAAAAACAACCATCCCGTAGAGGGCGTTTCCAGCCTTACGGCAAAGGGGGAATTACTTCGTAATATTCCAACATGGGCCGAAGGGAGAGTCCTCGATACCGCTGGCGGGATGTGCCGCCGGAATGGGGTGCCGCCGACGGCCTGGCGCCACCCCCGTCCGCGACGGGCGATCAGCGGACCCGGGCCGGATTTCCCATCACCGTCGCACCGGCCGGCACGTCGCGGGTCACCACGCTTCCGGCACCGACGATGGCATCGTCGCCGATGGTGACGCCGGGCAGGATCAGCGCGCCGCCGCCGATCCACACGTTGCGGCCGATATGGATCGGCTCCCGAACTCCAGCCCGGCCTCCCTGGCGGCGCCGTCGCGCGGATGGTCGGCGGTCAGGATCTGGACCCCCGGCCCGATCTGCGTCTTGTCGCCGATGGTCACCGCCACGACGTCGAGGATGACGCAGTTGAAGTTGAGGAAGACCCCGTCGCCGAGGTTGATGTTGTAGCCGTAGTCGCAGTGGAAGGGTGGGCGGATGACGGCCCCGTCGCCCACCGCGGCAAGCCGCTCCTGCAGGAGCTTCCGCCTCTCGCCGGGCGGCAGGGCGAGCGCCGCATTGTAGCGCACCATCCAGTCCTTGGCCGCGGCTTGGTCGGCCTGGATCTCCGGCGCCGAGGCGTCATAGAGATCGCCGGCCAGCATCTTTTCCTTTTCGCTGCGTCCATCGGACGTCTGCATCGCTCATCTCCTGCATCGAATACCATCTGGCGGCCATATCCGAAGATTGTCCGCCGACGGCGCCCGATTAGAGCAGAAGCCGGCGCGCTCCGCGCCGACGCGTGAGGATGGGTCAGCCTTCGCCCTGGCCGCCGCGCGCGCCCAGCAGAGTGCCGCGGCGGCGGCGCAGCTCGACGCTCTGGCCGGGGGTGATCGGCAGGAACTCCCGCGGGCGCTCGTCGCTGCCGACAATGGTGCGGTAGGTGGCGGCGTTCGCCTCCTGCACGTCGTTGCCGCGGCGCACCTGATCCAGGAACTTCTTGCTCGGCATCATGATGTATTCGATGTCGTTGATGCGCCGGCCATCCTTCGACACCGTCTTCTCCACCTGGTCGAGGATGCCCTCCTCCACCAGGGAATCGACGGCCAGGGTCACGGTGCGCAGGGTGTCGCGCCGCCGGCTCCACTCGTTCATGCCGCTGTTGTTGATGATGTCGTCGGCCGACAGGGTCATCGGCGGCACACTGTCGGTGCCGTCGGGCAGGCGGGTCAGGTCGAGGTCGCCGTATTCGATGGACAGGCGGTTGTAGAGCCAGCGCGCCACCGGGCTCTTCAGCCGCATGATCCATTGGTAGGAGATCGGCTTGAATTCCAGGTTGCGGATGGCCGAAGCGACCAGCGCGTTGAACTCCAGATAGGTGTCGTTCTCGTCCTCCTCGCCGCCCTCGCCGGTGCGCGGGCGGATGTAGAGGGTGGGGAAGACCGAGGATTCCAGGACGGGCCGCGCCGACTTGCGGCCGTTCTCCGGCGCCTTGCTGATGATCATGCGCGTGCGGGCCAGGATCTCCAGCGCCTCGCGGATCTCGGCGGTGTCCATGGTGCGGTTGACCGCCCGCAGTTCCCGCCGGATCTCGTAGAGCGAGAAATGGACGCGCACCCGGTCCTGCTTGTCGCCCATCAGCGACAGGCGCGAGCGGTCCATGGCAAGGCGGCGGACCACCTGTTCGACGATCTGCTCGCGCTCCGACGGGAACACCTCATACTCGACCATGCGCTTTTCGGCCGGATCCTCGCCGGGACCGGGCTTGGCCGGCCGATAGATGCGGGCGGGCTGCAGCGTCAGCGTGAACAGGGCGTCCTTGAAGGGGAATTCCTTGTGGACCGACTGGACGAACGCATTGGCGGCCGGCAGCTCCGGCTCGGTCCCCCGGCCCTTGGACACGAAGACGAAGCGCGGCGCCGTGTCGTAAAGCGCGATCATATGGGACTGACTGCGGTCCTCCATCTCGAACAGCGTCAGCTGGACCGCGTTCGCCTTGCTCATGGCTCATCCCTCCTCGCCCGAAGGGCACGATAGGCGCCGGCATCCGGCCGAAGCAACCGGTGGCTCGGGCATGCCGCCAAGCCCTGTGTCCCGTTTGGCCGCGCTTGTGTAGGAAATGGCCGCGCCTGTGTCCCGAATGCCCGCGCTTCGTCCGCACCGGCTGGAATCGCGCCGTCGCCATGATGCCGGATCGGCGCGATCCCTGCGAATCGGGCACGGAACTGCGAAGCGCGAGCATATGGGATAGGGTCGGACGAGGCCCGCATCGCCCGCCCACCCCGACGAAGCGCGAGCAAACGGGACAGATCGGACGCTATGGAATCGGTAAACGCGAGCATTCGGGACATAGGGCGGACCGGGTGGCGGAGGCTCGAACGTCCAAGCGCGGGCAAATGGGACCGATTCCGCGGCCGGCAGGGGGCGGTCGACCTCAAGACAATCGCTTTCCCCAAGAAACGGCCCTCTCCCAGGGCTACGGGATGCACAGATCTCGCGCTTGCAACAATGCATGCAGTCTGGCGTTGAGCAAAGCCCCTCTCCCCTCGCGGGAGAGGGGTTGGGGTGAGGGGGCAAACTGAATTTCCCAGGCCTCTGGCCCGCCGGCCCCCTCATCCCAACCCGCGGGTCGGCAAAATGCCGTTGGCGTTTGGCCGATCCCGCCCCGCAAGGGGAGAAGGGCCACTTGCAACCATAGGATGCATTTCCTTCGCGAATGCGAGATCTGTGCATCCCGTAGTCTCCCAGGGCGGGAGAGGCAGCGCTTCGGCCCGCCGGCACCAGCCCCAAACGCGGGCAAGTGGGACAATCCGCCCCAGGGTCCTATGGACGGCACGTCGGCAAAGCGCGGGCAAACGGGAGCGAGTCCGATTCGCGAGGCTGGCGCGGCCAAAGGGGACCCATCCGCGACCAAAACCGATACAGGCGCGGGCCGACGGGACACAGCCGCGGGTTAAGGGGACACAGCCGATTGGGTCCCATTTGCCCGCGATTCGACGTCTGCCCCGGCCGGCGGAATCCTTCGCGCATGTTCGTCGGCCGTCCGGCTGGGGGTTCCCCGGCCTGACTGCCGCAGGTCCCGATTCTTCGCGGAGTTCACCATGTCGCCATCGGCAGCGTCCCGATCCATAGCACGGCCAGCCACGGAACGGCCCCCCACGGAATCGCCGGCAGACGGCCACCCGCTCGACAATCGCCGATGGGGGCGGATCCCCGCCTGGTGGCTGGACCACCCCGGCCTGGACGCCGACGGCTTTGCCGTGCTGGCCGCACTCGCTACCTTCGCCGACGACGGCGGCCTGTGCTGGCCGTCTCAGTCGACGCTCGCCGCCAAGCTGAAGCGGTCGCGCCCCACGATCAACCGCATCATCCAGGGCTTGAGCGACCTGGGACTGGTCGGCGTCGAGCATCGCCGCGGCCGCGACGGCGCCCGGCTGTCCTGCCTCTACCACCTGCGCTTCACCCCGCCGGACGCCCTTTTGCCGGGCGCAATGGACCCGATCCGCCCTGTTCCGGCTGCCGACAGGGATGACTCCCCCACGCACATCCCCTGTCCGCCGACGAGTCAGGAACAGGTCCATTCCAAACAGAATCCTGACTCGCACGCTTCGGGCGAGCGCATGGACAGGCGCGATGCGGCGCAGGAGGTTCCACAGGATTGGATGCCGACCGCCGACGACCTCGCCTGGGCCAAGGCCCGCCATGCCGAGACCGACCTCGGCCGCCATGTCGAAGGGTTCATCCTGCGCTGCCGCGCCCATGGCTATCGCTACCGCGACATTTCCGCCGCCTGGAGAGCCTGGCTGTCGCAGGACGCTGCGGTCGGCAAGGCCCCCGTCCTGCGTGATCGCCCGCCGATCACCGCCGCCGTGGCCCCCCGTCCGTCCGGTACGGCGGAGCTGCGTCTTGGCGCCTGGAGCGCCGCCGCCGCCGAACTGCGCCGCCGCGCCGCCGTCGCACCCTCCTGGTCATGAAGGACCCGCTCATGAAGGGAAAACCGATGATGGCAAGACCCCGAAGCGCCACCGTCACCGCCCTGCCACGGACCTCCGTTTCCACGTCCGCGGCTGCCGCCTTCGACCCGGATCTGCCGGCTCCCCAGCGCCGGATCCGGCTGATGGCCGCGCTGCCGCCCCCGCTTCGCGAGCTTCTGGTGCAGGGCCGTACCGACCGGCGCCCGCGCTTCGGCGAGGATGGCTTCGACGGCATGATCGAGCTGTGGTCGCCGCCGGACGGCGTCACCGCCGCCCAGGCGGCGCTCGCCCGGCAGGCCCTGGAGCAGCTTTCGGCCACCGTTCTGGCTCCCGCCGACAGCGACCATCTGCTCGGCCGCGTGCTGACCCTGCTCAGCCATTTCCCGGCCAAGGGACTGTCGCCCGAGGTGGAGCGGATGATGGCGCTCGACTGGGCCGAGGATCTGGGGGAATACCCGGCCTGGGTGCTCGACGCGGCGGCCCGCAGCTGGCGCCGCAGCCGGAAATGGCGCCCGTCCATCGCCGAGATGCGGGCCCTGTGCGAGGAGCTGTGCGCCCCGGAACTTGCGCTCGCCGCCCGGTTGCAGGCGCTTGCCGACGCGGCTCCCCACGAGGCGGGCAACGCGGACCTGCGGGCGGATCCGGGATCGATGGCGACGGGGGCGCTGCGCCGGATGGGCCGGATGGGATGATCCTGCCCTCCGGCTCGCGCACCGTGTGGTGGACGTGCAGGACTTGCGGTCCATATTGAGCGGCCCGTCCGCTTCCAGATGCCGACCGATGTCCGACAGCGCCCCCATGCTCCCCGCCTCCGCCGCTCGTTTCGGCTGGTGCTGCCAGTTCGTGCCGCCCGATGGCGATACCGGACTTGCCAAGCGCATGAATCCGGGCACCGTTACCATCGCGACGCTGAGCAAGCTGAACCCCGCCCGCGCCGAGGAGAAGCTGACGGAGGTGCTTCGCCGCAACCTCCAGGCCCTGCACCTGCAACTGGACGAGGTCGCCCGGCATCCGGCCTATCGCCGCCTGCTGCGCGTCAACAGCGGTCTGCTGCCGGCCTATACGCACGAGGTCGGACGGCCGCTCTACCGGCAGCCGGGCGTCGAGGCCCTGGTGCGCAGCGGACTGGAGCATGCCGGCCGCAAGGCGGTCGAGGCGGGAATCCGCATCGGACTGCACCCGGACCAGTATTGCGTGCTGAACAGCGCGACCCCCTCGACCCTCGACAACGCGGTGGCCGAGCTGGAATACCATGCCGATATCCTGCGGATGATGGGGCTGGCCGGCGGCTGGCACCCGCGGGGCGCGCACGTCAACATCCATGGCGGCGGACGGGGGGAGGGCATCGCCGGCTTCCGCCGCGGCCTCGCCCTGCTGTCGGAGGATGCCCGCAACCTGCTGACGGTCGAGAACGACGAGATGTCCTTCGGCCTGGACGATCTGCTGCCGCTGGCCGACGCGGTGCCGATCGTGCTCGACCTCCACCACCACTGGGTCCGCACGCAAGGCGACTATCTGCGGCCCGAGGATCCGCGCATCGGCGTGGTCGCCGGGTCCTGGCGCGGGGTGCGGCCGGTCGCCCATATCAGCGTGTCGCGCGAGGACCTGCTGCCCGACTGGCCGGCCGACAGCCTGCCGGATTACGCGGTGTTGGCGGCACGCGGGCTGACGACCAGGGATCTGCGCGCCCATTCCCAGCGCATGTGGAACCATGCGGTCAACCGGCTGGTGGCGGAGCATCTGTCCTGGGCCGATTTCGAGGTGGAGGCAAAGGCCAAGAACCTCGCGGTCGACGACCTGGAGCTGGACGCCCTGCGCAGCGGGGCCGTCGCCGCCGGTCACCTCCCCTGATCGCCAGCCTTGACCCATGGTTGCACTCAACTACTGTGTGGCTGAGGAATGACGAGAGGTCGAGGGTTGGGACGTGGCCGACGATAACCGGGACGAGAACCTGGGCGCTCTGTCGCAGTTGCAGGCAATGCTGGACACCGTGCCGGACGGGATCGTCATCATGGACGCCCAGGGCCGGATCAGGACCTTCAACCCTGCCTGCGAACGGCTGTTCGGCTGGGCCGCGGCGGAGGTGATCGGCCGCAACGTCAAGATGCTGATGCCCTCCCCCTACCAGGAGGAGCATGACGGCTATCTGGAGCGCTATCAGCGGACCGGAGAGCGGCGGATCATCGGCATCGGGCGCGAGGTGACCGGCCTGCGCAAGGACGGCTCCTGCTTTCCCATGGACCTGTCGGTCGGCGAGGCGAGCCAGGACGGCGCCCCCGTCTATATCGGCATCATCCGCGACCTGACCGCGGCCAAGCAGGCGGAGACGGCGCTGCGCGAGCGCGAGGCACGGCTGACCTCCATCCTGGAGACGGTACCGGAGGCGATCATCGTCATCGGCGAGACGGGACTGATCGAATCCTTCAGCCCGGCGGCCGAGCGGTTGTTCGGCTATGCGGCGGCGGAGGTCATCGGGCACAACATCAACATGCTGATGCCCTCGCCCTACCGCGAGCAGCATGACGGATATCTTGAGCGCTACGGGCGGACGGGGGAGCGGCGGATCATCGGCATCGGCCGCATCGTGTCGGGCCAGCGGCGCGACGGATCGGTGTTCCCGATGGAACTGGCGGTGGGGGAGGTGAGGCTCGCCGGCCGGCGCTGCTTCACCGGTTTCGTCCGCGACCTGACCGAGCGGCAGGCGACCGAGCGGCGGCTGCAGGAGCTGCAATCGGAGCTTCTGCATGTCAGCCGGGTCAGCGCCATGGGCCAGATGGCCTCGACGCTGGCCCATGAGCTGAACCAGCCGCTGACCGCGGTCATCAACTACGCCAAGGCCGCCAAGCGCCTGATGGAGCGTCCGGAAGCGGTGTCGAAGGCGATGGACATGGTCGACAAGGCCAGCGCCCAGGCCACCCGCGCCGGCCAGATCATCCGCCATCTGCGCAGCTTCATCGAAAAGGGCCGAACCCACCGCTCCGTCGAATCCCTCAACAAGGTGGTGGAGGAAGCGAGCGCCCTCGCCCTGGTCGGTGCCAAGGAGCGGGCGCTGCATGTGCGCTTCGACTTCGACGCCGACGACCCGCCGGTGCTGATCGACAAGGTCCAGGTCCAGCAGGTGATCCTCAACCTTGTCCGCAACGCCATCGAATCCATGGCGGCGGAGCCCCAGGGCGACCGGCGCGTGCTGACCATCCGCACCGGCCCCGACCCGGACGAAGCCGACTTCCGCCGCGTTTCCGTCAGCGACAGCGGCCCCGGCGTGCCGGAAACCGTGCGTGCCCAGCTGTTCCAGCCCTTCGTCACCACCAAGACCGGCGGCATGGGGCTCGGGCTGTCGATCTGCCGGTCGATCATCGAGGCCCATGGCGGACGCCTGTGGCTGGAGCCGGCGGCGGTCCCGCCGGCCACCGGCGCCAGCTTCGCCTTCACCGTTCCGCTCTCCGTTTCCCTGTCCGCATCGGATGCCGACGATGCCTCCTGAGGCCAACCCCGACTCTATGCCCGACATGGCCGCCGACGACCTGACCGTCTTCATCGTCGACGACGACGACGCCATTCGCGATTCCCTCCAAATTCTCCTGGAATGCGCCGGCTTCCGGGCGGAAAGCTTCTCCACCCCGCTCGCCTTCCTGGACTCCGAAGCGCCGTCGCGGCCGGGCTGCCTGCTGGTCGACGTCCGCATGCCGCAGATGAGCGGCCTCGACGTTCAGGAGCGGCTGGCCCGGGACGGCCATGGCATCCCGGTGGTGGTGATGACCGGCCACGGCGACGTGCCGCTCGCCGTGCGCGCCATGAAGGCGGGGGCGGTCGATTTCGTCGAGAAGCCGTTCGAGGAAGAGGCGCTGCTCGCCGCCGTGCGCTCCGCCCTCGCCCGCGCGGTCGACAGCCGCAAGGCGGAGGCCGTCCCGTCGGCTGCGTCGCCGGAGCAGCCCGCGGCCGTGCCGGCCGTCTCGGCCCCGCCGGAGGTTCTGGCCCGCCTCTCGGCCCTGACGCCGCGGGAACTCGACGTGCTGCGCTGGCTGGTGGCGGGCAAGTCGAACAAGATCATCGCCTTCGAACTGTCGATCAGTCCGCGCACCGTGGAGATCCACCGGGCGCGCGTGATGGAGAAGATGCAGGCCGACAGCCTTCCTACCCTGGTGCGCATGGCGATCGCCGCCGGCGTGGTGCCGGGCGGCGGGTGATCTGCATCAAAAGCGGGCCGCATACGCAATGGTCCGTATATCGGCACCATCCTCCGCCTTTTATCTTTCATGACACGCCGCACGCTCGGCGCTGTTGTGTTTGCATGGAAGGTCGGAGGTTGTGATGGATCACTTGGACGACGGGCCGGGCGGGGGGCCAGGCAGGGGGCCGGGCGCCGGGATCGTCCACATCGTCGACGACGATGAGCCGGTCCGCGACTCCCTGAAGGCCCTGCTGGAAGCCTTCTCCTTCGACGTGCGGGATTTTTCGTCCTGCGGCGACTTCCTCGACCGCTTCGACGGCAATCCGCGGGGCTGCCTCGTCCTCGACCTGCACATGCCGGTGATGAGCGGGCTGGAATTCCTGGAACGCCATCGCGGTGCCCTGCACGGCATGCCGGTGATCATGGTCTCCGGGCGCGGCGATCCCGCGACTTTCGCCCGTGCCAGGGAAGCCGGCGTGATCGCCGTGCTGGAGAAGCCGTTCGACGAGGACCAGCTGATCGACATGCTGAACGGGCTGATGCCGTCGTCGGCGGCCGCCTGACGCCGGGCTCCCTGCGGCGGTCTCCGTAGGTACAGTTACGTACGCAAACTTCCTTAGGTACATCACCGAACTGCACAGGACCACGGCGGACGGATAGCTTCGGGCCATCGGATGCACCCCGGAACAACCGGACCGCATCGCACCGTCAAGGCCGAGGTCCACCATGTCCACGCACGCCGCCATTGCCGCCCACACGCACCGCGCCGTTCCTGGTTACCTGGTCTCCGCCCTGGCGATTTCGCCGAATGCCGGCATCGGTTCCGCCGTTCAGCCGCGCAATCCCGCCGACCCGCTCGCCAGCCTGGGCCATTCCAAGGTCTATGAGCGCGAGAGCACGGTGTTCGGCGAAGGCGATGCAGCGGGTTCGGTGTTCCGCGTGATGAGCGGCATGGTCCGCCTGTACAAGATGCTCCCCGACGGCCGGCGCCAGATCATCGGCTTCCTGCAGGCCGGCGACATGATGGGGCTGGCCTTCGCCGCCCAGTATCTCTACACCGCCGAAACGGTGACGGCGACGACGATCCAGCGCATCCCGCGCCTGGAACTGGACGCCCTGATGGACGCCCAGCCGGCCTTCGCCCGCAAGCTGCTGTCGGCGACCACCTCGGAACTGATGGCGGCGCAGGACCAGATGGTCCTGCTGGGCCGCAAGACCGCCGCCGAAAAGGTCGCCACCTTCCTGCTGCGTCTCAGCGACCGCAAGGGCGGCAAGGGCGACGAGCACACCATCGACCTGCCGATGGGCCGCAGCGACATCGCCGACCATCTCGGCCTGACCACCGAGACCGTGTCGCGGACCCTGACCAAGCTGAAGTCGACCCGCCTGATCCGCATCCTGGTCGGCGGCAAGCTGGAGCTGCTGGACCGCGACGCCCTGGCCGACCTCGCCGGCGGCTTCTGATCCCGACGGGTCGGGATACAAGGCCGCCGGCATAAGGCCGAACCCGATCAGCGCTCCGATTGCAGGCCGCCGTCCGCCACCAGATCGGCGATGCTCACGATCGGCATGGACTGTTCCTCGGCGAACACCATCAGTTCCGGCAGGCGGGCCATGGTGCCGTCCGGATTCATCACCTCGCAGAGAACCCCCGCCGCCTTGCGCCCGGCCCGCGCCATCAGCTCGATGGTGGCCTCGGTATGGCCTCGGCGCGCCGCCAGACCGTCCGGATGGGCGCGGAGCGGGAAGACATGGCCCGGCCGTGCCAGATCCTCTGGCCGGCAATCGGCGGCGATGGCGGTGCGGATCGTCGTCACCCGGTCGGCGGCCGAGACGCCGGTGGTGACACCCTCACGGGCTTCGATCGACACGGTGAAGGCGGTTCCGAACCGCGAGCTGTTGGCCGGCACCATCGCCGGCAACTCCAGCCGGCGCAGATGCTCGTCGGGAAGGATCAGGCAGACGATGCCGCTGCAGGCGCGGATCAGCAGCGCCATCTGTTCGACGGTGATGCTGTCGGCCGGGTAGATGATGTCGCCCTCGTTTTCGCGGTCATCGTCATCGACGACGATCACCCCCTGGCCTTGCCGAAGGCTGTCGAGGGCGCGGGCGACCCGTTCGGCCGGCGTGCCGAAGCGGGAAAGAAGATCGTTCTGGCGGTAGATCTGATTCATGGTTCTCACATCCACTGAAGGGTGAGCCTGAATCAGGGCGCAAAGAGACCTCCGGCATGCCGGACCGAAGCCCGACGCACCGGCGCGAACCGACGACGGCGGGCCTGCTCGCGGCAAGCCACCGGCGCGGTCTGCTCATTCTCTTCCATCCGGACTGTTACCGTCGGCCCCGGCATCGCACCGGGTCTGCTGACCTCACCGCCGAAGGCTGGTGAGCGCTCGCGGGCTCCCCTTCTGTCGAAGGGATACCGCCGGTCGGGAGTTTCACCCTGCCCTGAGAACAAGCTTGGAATCGCCAACCGGGATCGGTCGACCGGCCCACCATTCCGCAACCCGACAGCCGCTGTCAAGGAGGAGGGTGGACCGCCCGGCATCGCGGCGGCATCGTCCTGTCCTGACCGGTCTCAAGCGGGGCTAGACCTTGGTGCAAGGCGCCTTTTCGCAGGCTATCGCGTAGGGTCGGGCGACCGAAGCGCTCCGGCCGGAGCGCTTCGGAACGCCGATTCCGAAAAGGGCCCCCGCATGACCGATGCCGCAGCGCCACCCCAGCAAGCGGTCCAGCAATCCCCTCCGGCTCCGCCGCCACCGGCCGCCCCGGCGCCGGTGGCCTGGAGCCCTTGGGTGGTGCGGCTGGCGGTGCTGGGGCTGGCGGTGGTGCTGGTGGTGGCCTTCGCGACGCGCTGGGACCGCTGGATCGGCTCCGCCGCGCGCCAGACCACCAACGACGCCTATCTGCAATCCGACATCACCCCGCTGTCGGCCCAGGTGACGGGCGTCGTCCGCGACATGCCGGTCGGCGACTTCCAGCGGGTGCGGGCCGGCGACCCGGTGGCGATGATCGTCGACGACGACTACCGCGCCCGCGTGCAGCAGGCGGAAGCGGCGCTGGAAGCCGCCGACGCCGCCATCGCCCAGTTCGACATCCAGAAGCGGACCCAGCGCGCCCTGGTCGATCAGGCCGAGGCGAACGTCCATGGGCTGGAGGCCGAGGCATGGCGGGCGCGGCTGGAGGAAGCCCGGCAGCGTTCGCTGTCCGAACAGGGGGTGGCCGGAACGCTCCAGGCGCTGCAACAGGCCCAGGCGACCTCCCGCCGCGCCCAGGCGGCGCTGGAGGCCGGACAGGCCCAGGTCGACCAGCAGAAGGCGACGCTCGACGGCATCGACGTGCAGGTCCGTCAGGCCCGGGCCACCCGGCTGCAGCGGCAGGCCGACCTGGACCTCGCCCGCATCACGCTCGACCGCACGACGATCCGCGCGCCGGCCGACGGCATGGTCGGCCAGCGCCAGGTCCGCCCTGGCCAGTATGTCGGGCTGGGCAGCCAGATCGTTACGCTGGTGCCGCTGCCGGCGGTGTGGGTGATCGCCAATTTCAAGGAAACCCAGATGACCCGGATGCGGCCGGGCCTGCCGGCGACGGTCCGGGTCGACAGCTTTCCCGACGTGACGCTGACCGGCAGGGTCGCCGCCCAATCGCCGGCCAGCGGCAGCCAGTTCGCCCTGCTTCCGCCGGACAACGCCACCGGCAACTTCACCAAGATCGTCCAGCGCATCCCGGTGAAGATCGTCCTCGACGGCCCCAACCCGTTGCAGGACCGCTTGAGGCCGGGCATGTCCGTCGTCGTTTCCGTCGATACCGAGGGTGAAATCCAGGGGAGCGGGGAGGGAGGGCCGTGAGCGTCGGGCTGGCCGGCGGACGGCTGTCCCGGATCCCCTTGCTCCTGCGCGGTCCGGCCCAGCCGATCCTCACCCATCACCCGCTCATCGGCCTGCTCGGCGTCATGCTGGGGGCGCTGATCTCCACCCTGACCTCGCGGATCACCACCTTCGGGCTGGCCGATATCCGCGGCGCCATCGGCGCCGGCTTCGACGAGGGAGCCTGGATCACCACCGCCTACACGGTGGCGCAGATGCTGGTCGCCCCGGCCGCCGCCTTTCTCGGCGTTGTGTTCGGGCCGCGCCGCGTGCTGCTGGTGTCCTCCCTGACCTACGGGCTGGCGATGCTGGCCCTGCCGCTGACCGGCACGCTGACCGGGGTGCTGGCCTTCCAACTGCTGGCCGGCCTGTCGTCGGGCACCTTCATCCCGCTGACCATCGGCTTCATCGTCCGCAACCTGCCGCCGCGCTATGTCGTCTACGGCATCGCCGTCTACGCGATGAACGTGGAGCTGTCGCTGAACTTCGCCGCCTCGGTCGAAGGCTGGGTGATCGAGCATCTCGACTGGCGCTGGCTGTTTTGGGACACGGCGCTGCTGGCGCCGCTGATGGCGCTGTGCGTCCATTTCGGCATGCCGGCCGAGCCGGTCCGCCGCGACCTGCTGAAGGACGGCGACTGGTGGGGCATCGCCTATGCCAGCCTCGGCTTCGCCCTGCTCTATGCCGGGCTCGACCAGGGCAACCGGCTGGACTGGTTCAATTCCGGGCTGATCACCGGGCTGTTCCTGGCCGGCGGCCTGCTGGTCGCCGCCTTCGTCGTGCAGGAGCTGATCTGCCCCAAGCCCTGGATCACCTTCAGCGCGCTCTTCCGCGGCAACATCCCGCTGCTCTGCCTGCTGCTGGTGCTGCTGCGGCTGATCATGCTGTCCACCGCCTATCTCGTCCCGCAATTCCTCGTCACGGTGAACAATTACCGGGCGCTGGAGGTGGGGGACACGCTGCTGCTGATCGCGCTGCCGCAATTCCTGCTGGCGCCGTTGGTCGGCACCCTGCTGCGCCATGCCGATCCGCGGGTGGTGATGGCGGCCGGCTTCGCCGCGGTGGGGGGCGCCTGCTGGCTGGCCTCGCATTTGACGGCGGACTGGGTCGGCGCCGATTTCCTGCCGTCGCAGATGCTCCAGGCCTTCGGCCAGTCCTTCGCCATGACTTCGCTGATCTATTTCAACATCAAGAACCTGTCCCAGGCCCACATCCTGGCGCTGGGCGCCCTGTTGCAGACCTCGCGGCTGCTCGGCGGCGAGCTGGGCGCCGCCTTCATGCAGACCTTCGTCCGCATCCGCGAGCAGTTCCACAGCTTCCGGCTGGTGTCCGACGTGGTGGCGGGCGACACCGACACCGTCCGGCGGGTGGCCGGCACCGTCGCGCGGGTCGCCGCCCAGTCGACCGGGGTCGAGGAGGCGACGGGTCGCGCCCTGTCGCTGCTGTCGGCCGCGGTGCGCAAGCAGGCCTATGTGCTGGCCTATATCGACGGCTTCGTCGTCATCGCCTGGTTCATCGTCGTCGGCCTGCTGCTGATCGCCCTGCTTCGCCCGGCGCCGAAACAATAAGGGGTGGTCAGAATCTGACCACCCGGTTCGACGCTCAGGGCCGCAGCGACTTCAGCACCAGCTCCACCATATGGTCCAGCCGCTCCGTCTTCGCCGGCTCCGCCAGCAGGTCGCGGCCGAAGATGACCGACAGGGTGTGGACGTTGGACAGGTAGAAGTAGGACAGCCCGGCGATGGAGATGTAGAGCTGCACCGCGTCGACCCCGGCCCGGAACACCCCGTCCTTCACCCCGCGGGCCAGCACGTCGCCGATCATCTGCACGAAGGGGGAATGCATCGACTGGACTTGGCCGGAGGTCTTCAGCAGTTCGGCCCGGTGGAGGTTCTCGATGTTCAGCAGGGCCATGAATTCGGGACGGTCGATGAAATACTGCCAAGTGAAGCCGATCAGCCGGGCGATGGCCTCGGGCGGCGCCAGCTTGTCGAGGTTCAGCGTGCGTTCGGTCTCGCGGATATGGGCATAGGCATCCTCCAGCACCGCCAGATACAGCTCCTCCTTGTTGCCGACATGGTAATAGAGCATGCGCTTGTTGGTGCCCGCCTGTTCGGCGATGCGGTCGACGCGGGCGCCGCCCAGGCCGTAGCGCGCGAACTCTTCCGTCGCGGCGGCCATGATGCGGGCCCGTGTCCCTTCCGGGTCGCGGGTCGCCTTGACCGGCGCCGCGGCGCCTCTGGCGGGTGCGGGGGCGGGCGGCGCCGGTTCGGGCGTGTCGGTCAGGCTGTCCATGCGGGAAGCCGGCTCCTGCGGTCCGGGGGAGGGGGCTTGTTCTCCCCCATGGTAGAAGCGTCCGCCAGCGATTTCAAACCACGCTGCGGTGCCGCTCGATGCAGGTGTCCAGCACCTCGCCCATCGGCTTTTCCCACCAAGTGCTTTGCGAGAAGATCTCCACCTCCGAATAGCCGGCGAAGCCGCACTCCTCGACCCAGCCGCGGATGCGCGGGATGTCGATGACGCCGTCGCCCATCATGCCGCGGTCGAGCAGCAGGTCGCTGGTCGGCACCAGCCAGTCGCAGACATGGAAGGCCATCAGCCGCTCACTACCGGCGCGCGCGATCTGCGCCTCCAGATCCGGGTCCCACCAGACATGGTAGACGTCGACCGCCACCCCCAGCGATCCCGTCCGGCCCGGATCCAGCCGGTCGCAGAGGTCGAGCGCGTGGGCCATCGTGTTCACGCAGGCGCGGTCGGCGGCATACATCGGGTGCAGCGGCTCGATCGCCAGAGGCATGCCGGCGTTGCGGGCATAATCCAGCAGCTCGGCGATGCCGTCCTCGACCTGCGAGCGGGCCAGCGCGATGTCCTTGCTGGCGGCCGAGCCGGGCCGGGAGAATTGCGGCAGCCCGCCGACCACCAGCACCAGGCAGGCGGCCCCCAGCGCCGCCGCCTCGTCCACCGCGCGGCGATTGTCGTCGCGCACCTCCGCCGCCCTGGACGGATCGGCCGGGAACATGCCGCCGCGGCAATAGCCGGACAGCTCGAGCTCTCCCGCCCGCACCGCCCGCACCGCGGCGTCGAGTCCGACCGTCGCCACCTGGTCGCGCCAGGGCGCGACGGCACGGATGCCGCGGCGGGCGCAGGCGTCGAGGATCTCCACCAGATCGCCCTGCTTGCGCACCGTGGCGGTGTTGATCGACAGCCAGCGGTGGTCCGTGGAGAAGTCGCGCATCACGAAATCCCCCGCACCGCCATCACCGTCGCCATCCGCTGGGCCGCGCGGTCCGGATCGGACAGCAGCCCGGCCTTGTCGGCCAGCTGGAACAGCTCGGCCAGATGCAGGGTGGAGCGCGTGCTCTCCTGCCCGCCGACCATGGTGAAATGGTCCTGGTGGCCGTTCAGGTAGGCCATGAAGACGACGCCGGTCTTGTAGAAGCGGGTCGGCGCCTTGAAGATGTGGCGCGACAGCGGCACGGTCGGCGCCAGGATGTCGTGGAACCCCGCCTCGTCGCCCTCGGCCAGATGGGCCAGCGCGGCCGCTGCGGCCGGCGCGATGGCGTCGAAGATGCCGAGCAGCGCGTCGGACTTGTGCTGCCCGTCGCCGGCGATCAGCTCGGCGTAATTGAAGTCGTCGCCGGTGTACATGCGCACGCCGTCCGGAAGACGCCGCCGCATGACGATCTCCTTGTCCTTGTCGAGCAGCGAGATCTTGATGCCGTCCACCTTGGCGGCGTAGTCGCCGATGATCGACAGCGCGGTGTCCATCGCCGCATCGACGTCGGCCGTGCCCCAATAGCCGGCCAGCGCCGGGTCGAACATGTCGCCCAGCCAGTGCAGGATGACCGGCTGTTTCACCTGCGACAGGATGCGGCCATAGACGCGGACATAATCCTCCGGCCCCGTGGCGACGCGGGCCAGCGCGCGCGACGCCATCAGGATGATGCGGCCGTCGAGAGCCTCGATGGCCTCGATCTGCTCCTCATAGGCGCGGATGACGTCGTCGACGCTGCGGGCGTTCTCCGGCGCCAGATGGTCGGTGCCGGCGCCGCAGGCGATCACCCCGCCGCGCGCCTTGGCCGCCGACTGCGACCGCCGGATCAGCTCCAGCGAGGTCGGCCAGTCCAGCCCCATGCCGCGCTGCGCCGTGTCCATCGCCTCGGCGACGCCGAGGCCGAGGTCCCACAGATGCTCGCGGAAGGCGATGCTGCGGTCCCAGTCGATGGCCGGGGCCAGCCACGGATCGCACTCGGCCAACGGGTCGGCGACCATATGGGCGGCGGCGAAGGCGATGCGGGTCAGCGGCCGTTCGGTGCGGGCGGGAAAGCCGCGCGGCGGGGCCAGCGTGTAGCTTTCGATGCTGCGGTCGGCGCGGGGGAGGCGGATGGTCGGCATGGGCGGAGTTCCTGGAAAAGTCGTTGCCGCCTGCCCCCACCCCAACCCTCCCCCGCTCTCGGCGGACCGAAGGTCCGTCCGATCCGGGGGAGGGGGTAGGTGCTTGTTCGGGAGAGCAGCGGCAGTCCCTCCCCCGCTCAGCGGGGGAGGTTAGGTGGGGGCAATCGACGTCGACGCCTCAGCCCTCGATGGCCGGCACGTCGACCCAGCGGCGTTCGCGCCAGCTCTGCATCGCGCATTCCACCAGCTGGACGCCCTTGGCGCCTTCGATCAGGCCGTGATTGTAGGGGGTGTCCTCGACCACATGGCGGATGAAGGACTCCCACTGCACCTTGAAGCCGTTGTCGAACACGGCGTTGTCGGGCACCGGCTGCCAGGTGTCGTAGAAGTCGATGGTCTGCTTCTGGTCCGGGTTCCACACCGGGCGCGGCGTGCCCTGGCGCGGCTGGATCACGCAGTCGGTCAATCCTGCGACCGCCGAGCCGTTGGTGCCGTCGACATGGAAGGTCACCAGATCGTCGCGGTAGACGCGGGTGCACCAGGACGAGTTGATGGTGGCGATCACCCCGCCCTCAAGCTCGAACATCGCATAGGCGGCATCGTCGGCGGTCGCCTTGTAGGGCTTGCCCGTCTCGTCCCAGCGTTCCGGGATGTGGGTGGCGCCCAGGCAGGAGATGCTCTTCACCGTGCCGAACAGGTTGTCGAGCACATAGCGCCAGTGGCAGATCATGTCGAGGATGATGCCGCCGCCATCCTCTTCCCGATAATTCCACGAGGGACGCTGCGCCGGCTGCCAGTCGCCCTCGAACACCCAGTAGCCGAACTCGCCGCGCACCGACAGCATGCGGCCGAAGAAACCGCTGTCGCGCAGCATGCGCAGCTTCTCCAGGCCCGGCAGGAACAGCTTGTCCTGCACCGTGCCGTTCTTCACCCCGGCCTCGGCGGCCAGCCGGACGACGCGCAGCGCCTCGTCCAGGTTGGTGGCGATGGGCTTCTCGCAATAGACGTGCTTGCCGGCGCGGATCGCCTTTTCCAGCAGCGTCGGGCGCATCTGGGTGGTGCCGGCGTCGAAGAAGATCACGTCGTCCGGGTTTTCCAGCGCGGCGTCGATGTTGTCGCTCCAGCGCTCGATGCCGTGGCGGCGGGCCAGCTCCTGCATCTTCTCGGCGTTGCGGCCGACGATGATCGGGTCGGGCATGACGCGCGAGCCGTCCGACAGGGTGACGCCGCCCTGGGCGCGGATCGCCAGGATCGAGCGGATCAGGTGCTGGTTCATGCCCATCCGCCCGGTGACGCCGTGCATGATGAGGCCGAGGCGCTTGGTGCTCATGGGTGGACTCCTTCGGAATGCGCTGATGTCGGGTTTGAAAGGGGGGACAGGCCGGCCCAGTCGGGGTCGGAAAGATGTGCGTAGCCCGGTGCCGACAGCGGGGCGGTCGGCAGCCGGCCGGTGCCGGTGGCGAGCCGGACCGTCCCGTCGGCGTCGCGGGCGTAGAAGCCGGGATGGGCGGCGAGGAAGGCCGCGCCCTCCGCCGCGCTGCCGAAGCCGCCGCCATACTGGTGGCCGTTGCGCTCGGCATGCGGGATGCCGAGGAAGGCGACCAGGGCAGTGTCCTGCTGCACCGACAGCCCGGCCTGACAGGTCAGATCCTCGGCGGAGATGAAGTGCGGCGGCCCCCACGCCGCGCAGCGCGCGCGGTTGACCATCGCCTTGTACAGGCCCTTGCAGGATTTCGACGACACCCCGCGATAGCCCATCGCGCGGGCGCGCGGAAAGGCATCGTAGCCGTCGTCGGATTCGTCGATGATCACCGGCACCCGCTCCGCCACCGCGCCCAGCGGCCGGGCGAGCGCCGCCTCCCGCGTGATCGGCTGTTCCAGATAGGCCAGCGCCTTGCGGAAGCCGGCAAGGGTAGGGGAGGCGTCGATCCGGTCGAGCAGCTCGGCGACATGGCCGGCGTCGCGGTACTGTTCGTTGCCGTCCAGCGTGGCGCGGTAGCCGGGGGCGGCGGTTTCCAGCACGCCGGCCAGTTCCGCCAGCCGGTCGGCATCGGCGGCCACGTCGCCGCCCAGCTTGATCTTGAACCAACGCAGCGGCGAGCACTCCAGCAGGGCGCGCAAATCTTCCGCCTTGTCGAGCAGCCCGACGGTGTGGCGCAGCTCCACCTCGGCGAGCGGGGAAAGCCCGCGCAGGAACCCGTCCAGATCGAAGCCGCCGAGGTCGGGCGCCAGCCGCGCATCCAGCCCGCCGACATTGCCGCCCAGCCCGTCGAACGCGTTCAGGCCCAGCACCCGCAGAAGCCCGTCGAACACCGCCTTGTCGATCTGCGCCGGCCCGAAGGCGGCGGCCAGCTTCGGCTCCAGCGCCGGGCTGTAGGCGGCGTGATGGCCGAAGGCGGTGTCGAGCCGGCCGTCGGACAGATAGGCGTCGCGCGCTTCGATCAGCGAGCGGCGCAGCCCGTCCACCGTCTGGGCCGGGCTGCGGTCCGGGCGCTTGTCGAACCATTTCGGCATCATCATCTCGGCCGTCGCCCCCCAGGCCTCCCCCTGTCCCTCGACCGCGACCAGGGCGCGGACGAAGGATTGCGGGGCAGCCTCCACCGTCACCGCGCCGAAGCGGAACGGCTTCACGAAACGGACGGGCCGCTCGTACAGCTCGATGGCGCGGATGCGGAGACGGGGGGCGGACATGGTGAAATTCCTTCGAGTATTGCCCCCACCCTTCCCATGCTGACGCATGGGCCCCTTCCCTCCCCCGCTGGGCAGGGGAGGGAGACAGGAGCTTTGCAGAAGGGCTGCGGCAGTTCCCTCCCCCGCCCAGCGGGGGAGGGTTAGGGTGGGGGTCTAACGTTGCCGCTTAATCCAGATGCCCCTGCGCCGCGAAATGCTTGCGGATGGTCTGGGTCAGCTGGATGAAGACCGGATCGCCCATGACGTCCAGCGTCCGCGGGCGCGGCAGCGGGACCTCGTAGGTGGCGGCGATGGTGCCGGGCCGTTCCGACATCACCATCACCCGGTCGGCCAGGAACACCGCCTCGGGGATCGAGTGGGTGATCAGGATCACCGTCTTGCCGGTCTCGTGCTGGATGCGCTGCAGCTCGACATTCATCCGTTCCCGCGTCATGGCGTCGAGCGCGCCGAACGGCTCGTCCATCAGCAGGATCTTCGGGTCGTGCACCAGCGCCCGGCACAGGGCGGCGCGCTGCTGCATGCCGCCCGACAGCTGCCAGGGATATTTGTTCTCGAACCCCTTCAGCCCGGTCATCTCGACCAGCTTGTGGGCACGCTCCAGATAGCGCTCGCGCGGCAGCCGGCGGATTTCCACCGGCAGCATGATGTTGCGCAGAACCGAGCGCCAGGCCAGCAGGGTCGGGCTCTGGAAGACGATGCCGGTGTCGTCGTGCGGCTCGGTGACCGTGTCGCCTTCGATTTTGATGGTCCCGCTGCTGACCGGCAGCAGGCCGGCCAGCATCTTCAGCAGGGTGGACTTGCCGCAGCCGGACGGACCGACCACCACCAGGAACTCGCCCGGCCGCACGTCGAAGGTGATCGGGCGGAGCGACGGCACCTCGCCGTCGCGGGTGCGATAGGTCTTGGTCACGCCGTCGATGCGGATCAGCGGCTCGCCGGACAGGCGCTGCGTCGCCGCCTCGCCGACCAGTTTCAACTGAGGCTGTGCCATGCTCTCCTCGTCGCTCCCTGCTGTGGGCTGGGCGGTGGGTCGGTCGGTCACGTCTGGCTCGCGCTTACTTGGCGGCGGCGTTCATCGCCTGGGCGGCGGGGTCGGGCGGCAGGAACTCGCGGGTGTAGAAGCGCTTGGGGTTCTCCTTGGCCGCCGCGTCCAGCCCGCCATACTCGACCAGCAGATCGACCGTCTCCTTCATGTTGGCGTCGGTGACCTGGAAGGGCCGCATCTTCTCCGTCTCCTTGGTGCGGTAGAGCGGGATGGTCAGCTCGAAGCCTTCCTGCAGCGTGTCCGGCTTGCCGCCCTTCGGGTTGGCCTTCAGGATGGCGGCGGCTGCGTCCTTCGGCGCCTTCTCCGCCTCTTCCACCGCCTTGGTGGTGGCGGCCATGAAGCGGCGGACGAGGTCCGGGTTGCTCTTCATCACGTCGGTGTTGGCGATGATGCCGGAGGAGACCATGTTGACGCCGTAGTCGGCGAAGCGGATCGGCGTCACCGACTTGCCGGTGGCGTCCTTGATCTTCATGCTCTGGTCCATGACGTAGCCCAGCAGCAGGTCGGCCTGACCGTTGATGACGGCGTTCAGCTTGGTCTGCGCGTCGCCCGACACCACCTCGAAGTCGCGCTCCTTCAGGCCGGTCTTCTTCAGGAACAGCGGCCAGATCTGGGACATGCTGTCGCCCGGCGTCATGGCGACGATGCGGTTCTTGATGTCCTCCGGCTTGCGGATGTTCTTCTCGGTGAAGCCCATCGCCGACATCGGGCTGGTCTGCAGCAGCACGCCCGGCGAGGTCACCGGCGCGCCCTTCATGGCGGCCTTGATCATGGTCGGCACGTCGACATAGCCGAAGGTGACGCCCTTGCTGGCGACCAGCTGCGTCGTCACCGCCGAGCCGCGGCCTTCCTGGATTTCCAGGTCGATGCCCTCGGCCTCGTACAGCCCCTTGTCCTTGCCGTAGTAGAAGGGCGCATGCTCGCCGTAGACGTACCAGTTCAGCATCAGCGTCACCTTGTCGGCGGCCTGCGCCGGCAAGGTGGAGGCGGCAAAGGCGCAGAGCGCGGCGACGATGGTTTTCTTCATCACGACCGGTGACCTCCCATGGGTGGTGGATCGCCCCGTCGGCCGCATCATCGCGGCGTCGGGGTTCTTGTCGGCGAATTGAGGTTTTGACCGTAGGGCAGGCGACGGCGCGTCAGGCGCCGAGGCCGGCCTTGTGGCGCTGGCTGGCGTGCCAGGGAATGGTGTAGCGCTCGACCACGTCGATGACCCAGAACAGCACGACGCCCATCAGCGCCAGCACGGTCAGCGCCGCGAACATCAAGGGCAGTTCGAAATTGCCGATGGAGCGTTGCAGGACGAAGCCGATGCCGGAGTTGGAGCCGACGAATTCGCCGACCACCGCCCCGACCACGGCCAGGGTGATCGAAACCTTCAGCCCGGCGAAGATCGCCGGCAGCGCATGCGGCAGGCTGACCATCTGGAAGGTCTGGAGGCGCGACGCCTTCATCGAGCGGGCGAGATCCATCATCTCGTTGTCGACCGACTTGAAGCCCTGCACCGCCGACACCACGACCGGGAAGAAGCCCAGCAGGAAGGCGGCGATCACCTTCGGCATCAGGCCGAAGCCGAACCACACCACGAACAGCGGCGCGATGGCGACCTTGGGGATCGACTGCGAGAAGACCAGCAGCGGGTAGACATAGGCCTCGACCACGCGCGATCCGGCGATCAGCATCGCGATGGGAATGCCGAACAGCACCGACAGCGCGAAGCCGCCGAGCGTGGCCGTGAAGGTCGGGACGGATTCGGCCAGCAGGCGCGGCCATTCGTCGATCATCGCCAGCACGACGTCGCCGGGCTTCGGCACGAGATAGGCTGGAACGCCAAACACCCGGACCGACAGATCCCACAGAACCAGCAGGATGACCATCAGCAGGATGGGGCGGACCCAGTCGGAATTGAGCAGGCGCAATGCTGCGCCCGAGCGAGAGCGGGGTTCCATGCGTCTCCTCCGGCCGGCGGGCTCGGGGCGACCAGTGTGGCGGTCGCTATGTTTTAACCGGCTGGTTAAAAGTACGTCCGCATGCCCCCTGCGGTCAACACAGAAAATGGCGTGAACAGATAGTTTCATCTGTGAACGATGTGTCGTGCCTCCGAACGCCGAAGAGCCGCGTCTCCGGAGGGACGCGGCTCTTCGGTGTGGCGGGAAGGGGTGTGGGCGCGCTTATGCGGCCTTGCGAGGCCGGCCGCGCTTCTGCACCGGCTTATAGTGGGCCTGGAAAAGCACCGGGTCCTTTTCGATGGCCCGGCACGCGATCTTGACGACCGGCGGGATCGGCGCGCTGCCGTTCTTGTAGGTGTGGAAGGTGCTGACCCCCACGCCGAGCAGAGCGGCGGCAGCTTGGTTGGACAGGCCCATCCTCGATTGCCACGCGACAAGCTCGTCCGGTCCGAATGGCCTTTGCTCTGCGGCGATCAGCCTGAGGTGATGGTGGTCGATGCCGATGTCTCCGGACTCGTCCCATGCGACCACGGTTCCCCAATGGGCGACATGCGGTTTCGCCAGCACCTCCGGATCCTTCAGGATGTCAGCCTCCGCCGGGGCGGGGGTGGCGAGCCAACCGGCGATGTCGATGTCGTCGACGGTGCCGTCCTGCCATCCGACGGTCAGCACGGTGCCATCGATGGACACCGTTTCGATCCGGGGCGGGCTAGTCATTGGAGTCCTCCTGTGCCCTGAGCGTGTACTGGTGGGCCGGATTGCACCGGTTCCATTCGGCGACCATGGTCTGGCGGTTCTTTTCCGCCCAGGCCCTGACATCCTTCTCCACGGCGCGGGGCATGTCGCCGACGATGATCTCCAGGGTCTCGACATCGACCTGTGCCTCGAAGTCCTTGCCGATCACATGAAAATGGCAGGGAAAATGCTTTCGGATGCGCACTTCGAGAAACCAGTTAGGACCCGCCAGCAGTTTGCCCATCGTTGTCCCCCAGCGCGCATAAATATATCCAATTTCTGGATAGGCGACAATGGGAAACGCCATCCCGCCTCGGGACCGAATGCCAAAAAAATACCCCGCACCGGGGAGGTGCGGGGCAGTTCAGGGAGGAAACCAGAAGACGCTTGGCCGCGTCAGTCGCGGCCCTTGCCGACCAGCAGCCGTTCCAGCCCATAGACGCGGTCGAGCACCAGCATGGCGGCCACCGTCAGGAAGATCAGCACCGCCGACACCGCGGCGACCAGCGGGTCGATGTTGTCCTGGATGTAGAGGAACAGGCGGACGGGAAGGGTGGTGGTCTCCGGCGAGGCGATGAAGACGGTCATCGTCACCTCGTCGAAGCTGTTGATGAAGGCCAGCACCCAGCCGCTCGCCACGCCCGGCAGGATCAGCGGCAGCGTCACCCGGCGGAAGCAGGTCCAGGACGAGGCGCCCAGCGACGCGGCGGCATTCTCCACCGCGCGGTCCATGCCGGTGGATGCCGCCAGGATCAGCCGCAGCGCGAAGGGCAGGATGATGATGACGTGGCTCAGCACCAGCCCGGCGAAGGTGCCGCCCAGCCCGATCATGGTGAAGAAGCGCAGGAAGGCGATGCCCAGCACGATGTGCGGCACCATCAGCGGCGACAGGAACAGCGCCTGGATCGCCTCGCGCCCGAAGAACTGGTGGCGCGCGATGGCCAGCGCCGCCGGCACCGCCACCAGGATCGCCAGGGTCGACGACACCGCCCCTAGCAGCAGGCTGTCCTTGAAGGCGCGGATGAATTCCGGATTGTCGCCGATGGCGCGGAACCAGCGCAGCGACAGCCCCTCGGTCGGCAGCGACAGATAGCCCTGCGAGGTGAAGGCGACCGCGCAGACGATCAGGATCGGCGCCAGCAGGAAGCCTAAGAACAGGACGTGGAAGATCAGCGCGATCGGGCCGTTGCGGTTCATTCGAACACCTGTTTGTAGCGACGTTCGACCAGCCGGTTGCAGCCGACGATGATGACGACGTTGGCGATCAGCAGCAGCACCGCCACCGTGGCGCCCAACGGCCAGTTCAGCGTGTTCAGGAACTCGTCATAGGCGAGCGTCGCCGCCACCTTCAGCCGCCGTCCGCCGATGATCGCCGGGGTGGCGAAGGCGCTGGCCGCCAGCGCGAAGACGATGATCGACCCCGACAGGATGCCCGGCACGATCTGCGGCAGCACCACCCGGCGCATCACCGTCAGCGGCCCGGCGCCCAGCGACAGCGCCGCATTCTCCACCTGCGGGTCGAGCCGCTGGAGCGAGGCCCACACCGACAGCACCATGAAGGGCACCAGCACATGGGTCAGCGCGATGATGACGCCGGTCTCGGTGTACATGAACTCGATGGGCGTCGCGATCAGACCCAGCGCCATCAGCCCCTGGTTGACCAGCCCGGTCGAGCCGAACAGCAGTGCCCAGCCCAGCGTGCGCGACACCACCGAGATCAGCAGCGGCCCCAGCACGATCAGCAGGCAAAGCCCGCGCCACGGCGACTTCATCCGGCGCAGGATGTAGGCCTCCGGCGCGCCGAACACCGCACACAGCAGCGTCACCACCGCGGCGATGCGGAAGGTGCGCAGGAAGACCTCGTGGAAATAGCTGTCGGCGATGATGTCGGTGTAGTTGCCGAGCTGCCAGACATTCTCGATGCCGCCATAGAAGCTGAAGCTGTTCAGCGACAACAGGAAGGTCATCGCCAGCGGCACCAGCAGCAGCACTGCGAACAGGGCCAGTCCCGGCGCGCTCAGCAGATAGGGCGCCCAGTGCCGGCGGCGCGGCCTGCGTGGCGGCGGTGCGGCGGCAGAGGGTGCGGCGGACGCCTGCACTTGGGTATCGGTGGAGGCCGCCATGCTCATGCCGCCTCCCGGGACAGAGAAGTGGCCTCCGGGTCGGCGGGCATCACCGCCATGTCCTCGGCCCGCCAGCCGACCATCACCCGCTCGCGCTCCGCCGGCAGGGGCGAGCCGTCATGCTGGCGGATCACCATCAGCCGGCCGGCGGCGGTCTCGATCTCGAACAGCCACTGCGTGCCCTGGAAGACGCGGGCGAGCACGGTGCCGCTCAGACCTCCACCCGGGCCCCCGGCATCGACGAAGCCGATCTTCTCCGGCCGCACGGCCAGCGCCCCCGGCCCCGCCGCCATCGGCTGCGCCACCGGCCAGACGCTGTCCGCCACGGTGATGACCGTCCCCGCCGCACCGCTGCCCACCATGCCCGGCAGCAGATTGGTGCGGCCCAGGAAATTGGCGACGAAGGCGTTGGCCGGGTGGTCGTAGGCCTCCTGCGGGGTGGCGACCTGCTGGATGCGGCCCTTGTTCATCACCACCACGCGGTCGGACAGCGCCATCGCCTCCGACTGGTCGTGGGTGACCAGGATCATGGTGGTGCCGACGGTGCGCTGGATGCGGCGCAGCTCGATCTGCATCTCCTCGCGCATCTTGGCGTCCAGGTTCGACAGCGGCTCGTCCAGCAGCAGCAGGCTCGGCTTGATCACCAGCGCGCGCGCCAGCGCCACGCGCTGCTGCTGGCCGCCCGACATCCGGCGGGGGTGGCGGTCGCCATACTGCTCCAGCCCGACCAGCTTCAGCGCATCGGCGACCATGCGGTCGCGGTCGGCGCGGGCGATCTTGCGCATTTCCAGACCGAAGGCGACGTTCTCCGCCGCCGTCATGTGCGGGAACAGGGCATAGCTCTGGAAGACGATGCCGAGCCCGCGCTCGTTCGGCTTCTTCGCCAGCAAATCCTGGCCGTCCAGCATCACCCGGCCGCCGTCGGCGTCGAGGAAGCCGGCGATCATCTGCAAGGTGGTGGTCTTGCCGCAGCCCGACGGCCCCAGCAGCGAAATCAGCTCGCCCTTCTCGACGGTCAGCGAGACGTTGTCGACCGCCGTCCAGTTTCCGAAGCGCTTGGTCAGTTGGTCGAGAACCAGATAAGCCATGCCGTCGTCTCCCTTTCCCTTAAACTCCCTCTCCCGCCCCGGGAGAGGGAAGGGTGAGGGGTGGTGCAAGGATCAGAAATCCATGTCCGGAAAGCCCCTCACCCTCCCCACGTCGTGGGTCCCCTCCCTCTCCCGGGACGGGAGAGGGCATTTACTTCCTCAGCGCTCGATCTCGCGGGTCCAGCGCTTGTTCCACACTTCGCGGTTCTTGTTGATGGTGTCCCAATCCACCACCAGCAGCTTGCCGACCTGTTCCGGACCGTAGGGGATGCCGACCTGCTTCTCGGCGGGCAGTTCGACCGTCTTGTTCACCGGGCCGAAGCCGGCGCTGACGGCCAGCGCGGTCTGCGCCTCGACCCCCAGCATGTGCTGGATGAACTTCTGCGCCTCCGGGGCATTCTTGCTGCCGGCGACCTGGCAGGCGGCGGAACCCAGCACGATGCCGCCTTCCTTGGGATAGACGAAGGTGGCGGGGAAGCCGGTGTCGGCCAGCGCCTTGGCCCGGCCAGACCCCCAGACGGCGATGACGGCCTGGTTGCTCTGGAACAGCTCGGTCATCTTGCCCGGCGACGGCTCGTAGGCCAGCACGTTCGGGTTGATCTTGTCCTTGAACTCCTTGAAGCCCGGCTCGATGTTGGTCTCGCCGCCGCCGTTCAGCCGGGCCATCATCACCAGCGCGTGCAGGCCGTAGCTGTTGTTGATCGGCGGGATCGCCAGCTTCTTCTTGAAGCGCGGATCCTCGATGTCCTTCCACGAAGTCGGGGCCGGGATCTTGTTCTCGTCAAAATAGGCCTTGTTGTAGAGGATGCCGGTGCCGACGGCGCCGAAGTTGATCGCCTTGCCCGACGGCATCTTCGCCAGATCATAGAGCTGGTCGTAGACCGGCGCCTTCTCCAGGTCGGCGCAGAAATTCAGCGCCACCGCCTGGTACATCGGGCCGTCGTCGAGGATGACGACGTCGATCTGCTGGTTGCCCCGCTGGGCCTGCAGCTTGGCGAGGTTGTCGGTGGAATTGCCGGCGACATACTCGACCTTCACCCCGTTCGCCTTCTCGAAGGCCGGGATGATGTCCTTGCGCATGGTCTGCTCGAAGGAGCCGCCATAGGCGGCGACATAGAGCGTCTTTTCCTGGGCCTGGGCCGTCTGGACCGCGGCCATGCCGCACCACAGGGCTGCCGTCGCCATCAACCCGCACATCACGGAGCGCATCGTCATTCTCCTCTAGAGCCTTGATCCCTGTTGGCAGGGCCCTGTTGATCGGGTCCCTGTTTACGGCCTGTATGTTCATCTGGGGCTGATCTTCGGACCGCGTCTCGAACACGGGTCCGGATCGCCGCTATTACCGTCCGTCACCTTGCCGGCCGCCCTTTTGCGGGCTGTTCTTCCTGAAGGTTGGCAGCCAGGACATGGATCAAGGGTGATGGCGCAGTCACATAACCGTCAAATCGAATTCCCGCCACCATTCATCCGCTAATGTTATAATTCCGTGCTACGAACGAGTCCGCCGCCATTTGCGGTGCCGAAAAAATTGTCTCGGAAGCGTGTCGCCTCCTCCAGGAAGCCGGCGAGGAAATCCTCGGCGATCATCGACAGCGGCACCTGGGCGGAGCGCAGGATGGCGATGTCGAAGCCGATGCGCGGTTCGAACGGGCGGACGACCAGCCCGTGCGGGACATAGTCCTGCGCGGTGAAGGGATCGACGATCGACATGCCGTGGCCGGCCGCCACCATGGCGCAGGCGTTCATGGTCAGCTGGGTTTCCACCCGCATCACCCGCGTCACGTCATGGTCGGCGAAGATGGTGTCGATGCGGTAGCGCAGCAGGGTCGGCGGGGTGGTGGAGATGAAGCTCTCCCCCTCGAAATCCTTCGGGACCAGCACGTCCTTTGCCGCCAGCGGATGGCCCGGCGGCAGGATGGCGACGGCGGGAAGCCCGTGGATCTTCTCGGTCAGCACCGCCGCATGGTCGATCGGCGTGTGGGCGAATCCCAGCTCGCACTGGCCGGTCGCCACCCAGTCCAGGATGATCGGCGAGGTGCTGCCACGCAGGGCGATGTCCACCCGCGGCCGTTCGCCGAGGAAACGCGCGACGTAGCGCGGCAGGAACCCCACCCCCAGCGCCGGCATCGCCGCCACCCGCAAGGTGCCGCTGCGCCGCGAGGTCAGGTCGCGCGCCGTCTGTTCGATCAGCTCCAGCCCGACGAAGGCACGGTCGACCACCTGATAGAGCGAGATCGCCTCGCTGGTCGGCGCGATGCGGGGGCCGCGCCGTTCGAACAGGGTCAGCTTCAGCGCATATTGCAGGTCGCCGATCAGGCGGCTGACCGCCGGCTGCGAGATGTTCAGCAACTCCGCCGCCGCCGTGATGCCGCCGGTCAGCATCACGGCGCGGAAGGCCTCGATCTGGCGCGGATTGATCATGGCGCCCGCCCCATGGCCCAGATCGGCCGTAATCCCCTCTCCCCCCCGGGGAGAGGGTTAGGGTGAGGGGGACGCACAGCGAGGATTCTCTGGATAGCCACGCCATGCCTCCCCCTCACCCCGCCCCTCTCCCCGCTTTCGGCGGACCAAGGGTCCGCCTGTCGCGTCAGCGCAAACGAAGTTTGCGCGTGAGCGGGGGGGAGAGGGAGATCTCCGGGATGACCGCCTAAGATGCCTCTCCCAAACCGACCACCCCCACCCGAATCATAACATTCAGTCATGAAACACCCCTTCGATCTGATTTGACAGTTATAGGTTGGCTGCCGATGCTGTCGCAAGGATCACGGAATGGTCGGGTGTCGCCGGATGAAATCCCGTGATGCTTGGCAAAGAAAACACCGCAGTTTGCAATACATCCATGTGTAACGCCGGCAGATCCGGCGCGCTTTCAAAGATATGACGTGCATCGGCAAATATTCGACAATGTATACGGGTGTCGGATGCCGGAATACACGCCTCACGATAACGGCGGCGGCCGGCGCGCACGGAGCGTGCGGTTCCGGCAGCGGGAGTGGAGACGATGACGCAGCCCAGGCGGGGCGGAGAATACGACGTCGCCGTGATCGGCGGCGGGCTGGTCGGATCGGCGCTGGCCTGGGGCCTCGCCCGGTCGGGCCAGACGGTCGCGATGCTGGACGAGGGCGACATCGCCGTGCGCCCGTCGCGCGGCAACTTTGCCCTGGTCTGGGTCCAGGGCAAGGGTTTGGGCATGTCGGATTATGCCGGCTGGACCAAGAAATCCTCCGACGACTGGGGCGGTTTCGCCGACCTGCTGTACCAGCAGACCGGTCTGGACGTCGCCTATCGCCGCCCCGGCGGCTTCATGCCGATGCTGTCGGAAGAGGATCTGCAGGCCCGCGCCAATGCCATGATGCGCCTGCACAACCAGCCGGACATGATCCCCTACCCTTACGAGGTGATGGACCGCGAGACCCTGCGCAAGGAGTTGCCCTTCATCGGGCCCGAGGTGGTCGGCGGCACCTACTGCCCGCTGGACGGCCATTGCAACTCGCTGCGGCTGCTGCGCACCCTGCACAAGGGCATCGGCATGCTGGGCGTCGACTACCGCCCCAACCATCGGGTGGAGCGGATCGAGCATCGCGACGGCGGCTTCCGCATGGCGATAGCAGGCAATGGGGCCGGCGGCGAAATCCGCGCCGGCAAGGTCGTGATCGCCGCCGGCCATGACGGCGCCCGGCTGGCGCCGATGGTCGGGCTGTCGGCTCCCGTCCGCCCGCAGCGCGGCCATGTCATCGTCACCGAGAAGACCGCCCCTTTCCTGCACCATCCCACCGTCTACATCCGCCAGACCGACGAGGGTGGGGTGATGATCGGCGACAGCTTCGAGGAGGCCGGCTTCGACACCACGCTGCAGCCCGGCGTGTCGTCGGCCATCGCCGAGCGCGCTATCCGCTTCTTCCCGTTGCTGGGCAAGCTGAACGTGGTGCGGAGCTGGGCGGCGTTGCGCGTGCTGACGCCGGACGGCTTCCCGATCTACGAGGAATCGAAGACGGCGCCCGGCGCCTTCGTCGCCACCTGCCACAGCGGCGTCACTCTTGCCGCCAACCATGCGCTGACGCTGGCGCCGCTGATCGCGGCCGGCGGCCTCGGCGACCGCTTTACGCCCTTCAGCGCCCGGAGGTTCCATGTTCCGCAGGCTGCCTGAGATCGAAACCGCAC
The DNA here is from genome assembly GCF_016595245.1 of Azospirillum endophyticum. Classification (GTDB taxonomy): domain Bacteria; phylum Pseudomonadota; class Alphaproteobacteria; order Azospirillales; family Azospirillaceae; genus Azospirillum; species Azospirillum endophyticum. Next base: position 37,259 of record NZ_JAENHM010000051.1, on the reverse strand, counting down.
TCAACGCCGCTGCCGAAGCGGTCGCCTTCACCATCGACGGCCGTCCGGCCAAGGCGCGGGCCGGCGACAGCGTCGCCGCCGCCTTGCTGGCGAATGGCGTCACCGCCTGCCGCAACACCCCCGTCAGCGGCGCGGCGCGCGGCCCCTACTGCATGATGGGCATCTGTTTCGACTGCCTCGTCACCATCGACGGCACCGGCAACCGCCAGGGCTGTCAGGTGCGGGTGTCTCCCGGCATGGCGGTGGAAACCCAGAACGGCAAGCGCGAGGTGGAGCGATGAGCAAGTTCGATTTCGAAATCGCCGTCGTCGGTGCCGGTCCGGCCGGCCTCGCCGCCGCCGCGCTGGCCGCGTCGAAGGGCGCCTCGGTCGTCCTGCTCGACGAACAGGCGGAACCGGGCGGCCAGATCTACCGTGCCGTCACCGAGACGCCGGTGCGCGACCGCAAGGTGCTGGGTCCCGACTATTGGCACGGCGCCGAGCTGATGGGGCCGCTGCGCGACAGCGGTGCCGCCCACTGGCCGGGTACCACGGTGTGGAGCGTCGCCCGCCCGCGCGAAGATGCGGCCGACGGACACCGCCCCCTCCAAATCGGCCTGTCGCGCAACGGTGCCGCGGCGATGCTGACCGTGCGCCACGTCATCCTGGCCACCGGCGCCCTGGAACGGCCCTTCCCGATCCCCGGCTGGACCCTGCCGGGCGTGCTGGGCGCCGGTGCGGCGCAGGTCCTGCTGAAGACCTCCGGCCTCGTGCCGTCGGGCGCCACGGTGATGGCGGGCAGCGGCCCGCTGCTTTGGCTGCTCGCCTGGCAGTATCTCCAGGCCGGCGCGCGGATCGACGCCATCCTCGACACCACGCCGAAACAGAACTGGCGCGCCGCCCTGCCGCTGCTGCCCGGTTTCCTGCGCTCGCCCTATCTCGGCAAGGGCATGAAGCTGATGCTCGACGTGCGGCGCAAGCTGACCGTCATCGGCAACGTCACCGCGCTGCGCGCGGAAGGTGCCATCGGGGGGGATAGCGCCTTGAAGAGCGTCGTCTACACCCGCAATGGCGCCGAGCACCGGCTGCCCGCCGATACGCTCCTGCTCCATCAGGGCGTCATCCCCAACCTGAACCTCGCCAACGCCACCGGCTGCGCCCAGCGCTGGGACGAGCAGCAGCGCTGCTGGCGCCCGACCACCGACGCGTGGGGCGCCACCTCGGTCGAGGGCGTGTCGCTGGCCGGCGACGGCGCCGGCATCGGCGGCGCCCGCGCGGCGGAGGAGGCCGGCCGCCTGGCCGCCCTCGACGCCCTGCACCGGCTGGGCCGCATCGGGCGCGAGCAGCGCGATCAGGCCGCCGTTCCGTTCCGCGCCGCGCTCGACCGCGCGCTGACCGGCCGCGCCTTCCTCGACACGCTCTACACCCCAGCGGAAGCCTTCCGCGTGCCGGCCGACGACACCATCGTCTGCCGCTGCGAGGAGATCACCGCCGGCGCGGTGCGCGAGGCGGTGCGGATGGGCTGCTCCGGCCCCAACCAGGCCAAGAGCTTCCTGCGCTGCGGCATGGGTCCCTGCCAGGGCCGGCTCTGCGGCCCGACGGTGACCGAGGTCATCGCGGTGGAGCGCGGCGTCTCCCCGGCGGAGGTCGGTTATTACCGGCTGCGCCCGCCGGTGAAGCCGATCACGCTGGCCGAGCTGGCCGCTTTGCCGAAGACCGACGCCGACATCGACGCCGTCTTCAAGCACTGACCGCAGGCGCCCGATGACCGCGACCGCCTCCTTCAAACCGGCCTCCCTTTGCCCCGACGTCATCGTCATCGGCGGCGGCCTGCACGGCTGCTCCGCCGCGCTGCACCTGTCGATGCGCGGCGTCCGCGTCCTGGTTCTGGAGAAGGACCATGTCGCCCGCCACGCCTCCGGCGTCAATGCGGGCGGGGTGCGCCAGCTCGGCCGCCATGTCGCCGAGGTGCCGCTCTCCGTCGCCTCGATGGCGCTGTGGCACCGCATCCAGGATCTGGTGGACGATGATTGCGGCTTCGAAAGCCACGGCCAGATCAAGGTGGCGGAGTCCGAGGCCGAGTTGGCCACCTCGCACGCCCGCGTCGCCGAGCTGAACGCGCTGGGCTTCACCCATGAGGAGGTGGTCGGACGGGACGAGCTGCGGTCGCTGGTGCCGGCCATCGCCGACCATTGCGTCGGCGCCCTGGTGTCGCGCGGCGACGGGGCGGCGATCCCCTTCCGCACCACCTTCGCCTTCCGCCGCAAGGCCATCGCGCTCGGCACCCGCTTTCAGGAAGGCGGCGCGGTGACGAGGCTGTCCCGCCAGGGCGGCCTGTGGACCGTCGAGACCGCCGATGGAGCCCGCTTCGAGGCCCCGGTGGTGGTGAACGCCGCCGGCGCCTGGGCCGACCGCATCGCGGCGCAGGTGGGGGAGCCGGTGCCGCTGGAGGTCATAGCACCCATGCTGATGATCACCGCCCGCGTCGCCCCCTTCATCAAGCCGGTGGTCGGCGCCACCGGCCGCACCCTGTCCTTCAAGCAGTTCCCCAACGGCACCGTGCTGATCGGCGGCGGTCTGCTCGGCCGGGCGGTGCGCGACGAGAACCGGACGGAGCTGGACTTCTCGCAGGTGTCGGTGAACGCCCGCACGGTGTGGGACTTGTTCCCGTGCATGCGCGGCGCCACCATCGTCCGCTCCTGGGCGGGGATCGAGGCGCGGATGCCGGACCAGATCCCGGTGATCGGCCCCAGCGGCACCGAGCCGGACCTCTACCATTCCTTCGGTTTCTCCGCGCACGGCTTCCAGCTTGGCCCTATTGTCGGGCGCATCACCGCCGACCTGATCACGGGCGGGTCCACCGACCTGCCCATCGCCCCCTTCCATGTCGGCCGCTTCGCCGCCTGACCCTTTGGAGCATCGACCCGTGACCATCCAGCGCTTCCACCTGACCCCGCGCCTCTGCGACATGGTCATCCACAAGGACACCGTCTATCTCGCCGGCCAGATCGTCGACGATGGCTCCACCACGGTCGAGGCGCAGACGCGCGACGTGCTGCGCCAGATCGACACCCTGCTGGCCGAGGCCGGCACGTCCAAGAGCGGCATCCTGACCGCCACGGTCTATCTCGCCGACATCGCCACCTTCCCCGAGATGAACGCCGCCTGGGACGCCTGGGTCGACAAGGCCAACCCGCCCGCCCGCGCGACGGTCGAGGCCCGCCTGGCCGACCCGTCGGTCCTGGTCGAGATCGTGGTCGTCGCGGGGCTCTGACTTAGAGTGTGATCGGTTCAAGCGGAATCGCTTGAAGCGTGAATCACACGGAAAACCAAAAGCTAAGAGTCTGTTCGGTGCTTACAGAAGCACCGAACAGACTCTGAACCTTCTTCGCCATTTCCGGAGTCTGCCATGAAGCGCCTCGTCACGGGCGTTGCCGCCCTCCTCTTGCTTGCGTCCGGCGGCGTCGCCGCTGCGCAGGAGATCCGCATCGCCACCGAAGGCGCCTATCCGCCCTTCAACTTCACCCAGCCCGACGGCAAGGTGGCGGGGCTGGAGGTCGATCTCGCCAACGCCTTGTGCGAGCGGATGAAGCGTCCCTGCACCGTCGTGGCGCAGGACTGGGACGGCATCATTCCGGGTCTGCTGGCGAAGAAGTACGACGCCATCATGGCGACGATGAACATCACGCCGGAGCGGGCGAAGGCCATCGGCTTCTCCACCCCCTACATGGTGGTGCCGGCCTATTTCGTGGCGCCGGCCAGCTCCGCCATCGACGGCTCGCCGGCCAGCCTGCGCGGCAAGACCATCGGCGCCCAGGTCTCCACCACCCATTCCCGCTATGTCGAGAAGCATCTCGGCAGCGATGCGACGCTGAAGACCTACGACACCGCCTCCAACCTGCTGGCCGACCTGAAGGCCGGGCGGATCGACGCCGCCATCACCACCGGTGCCACCGCGTCCGACTGGGTGAAGGGCGACGGCGGCAAGTCGGTCAAGCTGGTCGGCCAGCCGGTGATCGACGCCGAGGTGTTCGGCCCCGGCATCGGCGTCGGGCTGCGCAAGGAGGACACAAGCCTGAAGCAGTCCTTCGACGAGGCGATCCGCGCCGTCGTGCAGGACGGCACGCTGGCCCGCATCGCCGCCCGCTACGTCGATTTCTCCATCACCCCCTGAGTTCTTTCAAAAACCAAGGAGCAGTTCCCCGTGATCAAGCGCATCGAGAAGACCAAGATCATGCACCGCGTCGTCGTCAACAACGGCACGGCCTATCTCGGCGGCATCATCGCCGACGACGTCGGCGTCGGCATGGGCGGCCAGGTCACGCAGATCTGCGGCAAGCTCGACCAGGTGCTGGCGCTGGCCGGCAGCGACAAGACCAAGCTGCTGTCCGCTCAGCTCTTCATCACCAACATGGGCCTGAAGGACGAGATGAACGACGCGTGGCTGTCCTGGCTGGACGGCAACGACCTGCCGGCCCGCGCCACCATCGGCGTCGCCGATCTCGGCAAGCCGGAAATCCTGATCGAAGTGGTCGTCACCGCCGCGGTGTGATCCGTGATGTGACGCTTAAAACTCTCCCTCTCCCGCCCCGGGAGAGGGAAGGGGCCCAAGCAAAGCTTGGGAAGGGTGAGGGGTCATCCAAGGATAAGGGGATCCATGTCCGGATCGCCCCTCACCCTCCCCACGCCTGCGGCGTGGGTCCCCTCCCTCTCCCGGGGCGGGAGAGGGCTTCACCCCAGCAAGCGTTCGAACAGATCCTCGCCGCCCATCTGCCCGCCCTTCAGCATCAGCTCCAGCCCATCGACCGCCGGATCGTCGGCATGGGTGCGGCTGACGGTGACGCCCGGCGCCAGCGTGCAGCGGTAGGACAAGCCCCAGCACCCCAGCGCTCGCACCGCGAGGCTGGAGGTGTCGCCGCCGGCGATCCCGACCCGGCGCAAAGCCACCCGCCGCAGCATCGCCGCGACGAAATCCGCCGTCGCCGCCGCGACCCGCCCGGCCTGGGCGGTGTCTGCCGTTCCGGCGTCGGCCGGTGCCGTCCAGACCAGCGTGTGGCGCCCGGCCGCCAGCGAGGCCGCCACTTCGCCCAACAGCGTTTCCGCATAGCCGGGATCGCCGCACAGCGCCGCCGCATCGGCCTGGATGCGGGTGTAGGACGCCGCCGCCTCGATCTGCCGCCGCGTCACCGGCGACAGGCTGCCCGCCATCAGGAACACCGGCGAGTCCGCGGCCGCCAGCGCCACCTCATCCGCCGTGGCAGAGCCGGCGTTCCAATGCGCGACCAGCGCCTGGGCCACGCTGCTCGGCCCGACCGCCAGCAACGGCTCGCGCCCGGCCCGCTCCCAAATCAACCGTCCGACGGTGGCGAGATCTTCGGCACGCGCCACATCCAGCAGCAGCGCCGACGGCCCGTCCGCCAAAAGCCGCTCCAGCTGCCCGTCCAGCACATCGCCGTCCAGCCCGTAATCCGGGAAATGCAGCGCCGCCATTCCCTCCAGCCCCTGTGCGGCGAGGTGCCGGCGCAGGTCGGCTTCCGCCATCGGGGTGACGGGATGGACGCTCATCGTCGGGTGGCGGTCGATGCGATGGACCGCGCCGCCGGTGCCGGCTGCGGCGAACAGTGTGCTGAACAGGCAATAGCGCCCGATGTTCGGCTGCCCGCCCACCACCGGGCGGAAGCGGTTGCGGAAATGCGGAGCCAATGTCCGCACCGCTTCCCCGATGCTGCCGACGCCGGGCGCGCTGTCGAAGGTGGAGCAGCATTTGTAATGCATCACCGCCACGCCGAGCGCCGCGAAGAAGCGGCCGACCGGTTCCAGCTCCGCCCGCATGGCGTCGGGCGCCATGCTGCGCGCCGCCCCGGCGATGCCGACCGCATCGAGTGGTCCGGCTTCCCCCAACCGGGCGACGTCCGGCACGTCGAGGAACAGCAGCGCCCGCTGCCCGGCCTTCGCCAAGGCGGCCAGCGTGTCGGTCGCCCCGGTGAAGTCGTCGCCGTACCAGCCCAGTCGGGGAGTCGCCGCCATCGCCTTCAGCCCTTCTTGCCGAAGAAGTCGAGCGACCGCCGCAGCTCCGGCAGGTCCCTCGCCGCGTCATCCAGCGTGCGCCCGGCCCGCACCGCGTCCCAGGCCTGCCGGATGCTCAGCACGCCGGCCGCCGGTCCGTCGGGGTGGGCCATGATGCCGCCGCCGGACATGAACATCAGATCGGCGGTCCCCACCGCCTCCCAGGTGACCGGCACCGTGCCGGCCCATTGCCCGGAGGAGAAGGCCGGCATCACGGCGTCGCTCCTATCCGGCGCATCCTCTGCCAGCGGCGCCAGACAGGCCCGCGCCCCGTCGATCACCTCGTCGTCGGGCTGGGCGAACTTGCCGTTCAGCCCGTGGACATGCATGTGGTCCACCCCGGCCAGCCGCCACAGCGCCTGATAGGCGTCAAAGCCGATGCCCAGCAGCGGATGGCGGGAGAAGGCGCCGAAGCCGTTGCGGTGGCCGTGCAGCACCAGCCCGCTGTGCCGGCGCAGCGTCTGCACCGCCGAATAGCCGCACCAGTTCAGGCTGACCATGATGCAGGACCCGCCCTCGCGCTCCACCAGATCGGCGTGGCGGCGCATGGCGTCGGTCTCGTCGGTGATGTTGAAGGCGACCATCACAGGCTTGCCGGTGCGGTCCTGGTGGCGGCGCACCCGGTCCATCACCGCCGGGATGCGCTGGGCCAGCGGCGCGTCGGCCGGGTCGGCGCAGATCTCGTCGTCCTTGATGAAGTCCAGCCCGGCGGCGCACAGCGTGCCGACCAGCTCGCCGGTCTCTTCGGCCGACAGCCCGACATTCGGCTTGATGATCGAGCCGACCAGCGGCCCGTCCGTCACCCCGGTCAGCCGCCGCGTGCCGGCGACGCCGTGGCGCGGCAGGTCGAACTGCGCGCGGTAGGCCTGCGGGAGGCGCAAGGACTCCAGCCGCAGCCCCGTCACCTCGCCCAGGTCGTAGAGGTTGCCGGCGACCGTCGCCGCCAGCGTCGGCAGATTGGCGCCGATGTTGGCAGTGGGGAAGGAGATGGTGACGCGCGCCCGCTGCCAGGGACCGGGGTTGCGCTGCCGCTCCAGCCAGGTGTTGGGCAGGGCAGGGGTCTCGGCGACGTCCAGCTTCTCCACCGATTCGACGATGGCGCGGGCGCGGGCGCGCAGGTCGTCGGTTTCGCCATGGACGCGGGTGAAGGTGCCGCAGGACTGCTCCCCCGCCATCACCTCGGCCACCTTGCCCGGGGCGAGGGGGGTTTCGATCAGATAGGTTGCTTCGATGCGGTCGGCGTGCATGGGCGTGGCCTTGCGATGGCGTGAAGTACTGGTGCGACTTGCCCCCACCCCAACCCTCCCCCGCTGGGCGGGGGAGGGAACCAAGTGCTTAGGTGGGAGAGCGGCGGCAGTCCCTCCCCCGCCCGGCGGGGGAGGATAGGTGGGGGTCTAACCTTGCGGTCGAGGCAAAACGCCCCTTACAGCTTGCTCAGATCGGGGAAGGGCCGCACCGGGTCGCTGCCGTCCCAGCCCATCGACGCCTCGCGGATCAGGTCGAACATCTTGCCCTTCGGCCCGGCGACTTCCGACAGCTCGATCACCGTGCCGGGATGGTATTCGGTGTCGAAATAGATGAAGCGGCCCTTCTCGCCGACCTCGCCGCTCATCACCGGCTTGAAGCCCTGCGCCAGCAGACGCTCCAGATCGGCGTCGTAATCCTCGGTCCAGTAGGCGACATGCTGCAGCCCGGTGTTCCCGGCCTGGAGGAAGTCGCGGTACATCGACGGCGCATCGTTGCGGGTCTGGATCAGCTCCATCTGCAGCGGACCGGAATTGGCCAGCGCCACCGAATTGTGAACCTCGTAGGATTCGCCGCGGTAGCTGTAGTTCCGGATCGGAACCCGCTCGTTGTAGAACCAGGGACCGATGCCGAGCGTGCGGCTCCAATAATCCATGGCGGCTTCGATATCGCGCACGACGTAGCCAGCCTGACGGATCTGGCCGAAGAATCGGCTCATTGAAGGAACTCCGGATAAGAGGGGATTAGAGGAGAGCCGGTGGCGTCAGCGCGCCAGGAAGCCGGTCGAAATCCAGGGAATGGCGGCGACGATCACCAGCCCGACCAGCAGAGCGCCGACATAGCCCCAGATGTGCTTCAGGCCGTCGTCGGGATTGACCTTGCTGATGGCGCAGGCGCCGTAGTAACCGACGCCGAAGGGCGGGGCGAACAGGCCGATGCCCATGGCGAAGATGACGACCATCGCATAGTGGACCTCGTGCACCCCGGCCGCACGGGCGATGGGGAACAGCAGCGGTCCGAACAGGACGATGGCGGGGATGCCCTCCAAGACGCTGCCCAGGATGATGAAGGCGACGATGGAGATGGCGAGGAAGCCGTAGGCGCCGCCGGGGATGCCGGCCATGAAGCGCGCAAGGTCGGACGAGAAGCCGGACTGGGTCAGGCCCCAGGCCATCGAGGTGGCGCAGCCGACGATGAAGATGATGGCCCCGGTCAGCGACGCCGTCTCGATCAGCATCGGCTTCAGCCGGCGCCAGTCGAACTGGCGGTAGATCAGCAGCCCGACGACGGTGGAATAGGCGATGCCGATGGTCGACACCTCGGTCGCCGTCGCAATGCCCTCGACCACCGCGGCGCGGATGACGAAGGGCAGCAGGATGGCGGGCAGCGCCACCATGGCGAGCCGTCCGATCTCGCGGCCGGGGGTGCGCTCGACATGGCTCAGATCCTCGGCCCGGTAGCGCCGCCAGACGACGAAGCACAGGCAGGCGCCCAGGACCACGCCCGGCAGCATGCCGCCGGTGAACAGCGCCGCGATGGAGACGCCGGTGACCGAGCCGATGGTGATCAGCACGATGCTGGGCGGGATGGTCTCGGTCTGCGCGCCGGTGGCGGACAAGAGCGCCACCAGATCGCCCGGAGGGGCGCCGCGCTTCTTCATCTCCGGGAACAGCACCGGGGCGATGGCCGCCATGTCGGCGATCTTCGAGCCGGAGATGCCCGACACCAGATACATGGCGCCGATCAGCACATAGGACAGGCCGCCGCGCACATGGCCGAGCATGCTGGCGAGGAACTGGATCATGGCGCGGGCCATGCCGGTCATCTCGATCAGCAAGCCCAGGAAGACGAACAGCGGCACTGCCAGCAGGATCAGGTGGCTCATCCCCTCGTCCAGCCGGCCGACCATCACCAGCAGCGGCGTCGAGGTGGTCAGCGCCAGGTAGGAGAAGGTGGCAAGCGCGAAGGAGAAGGCGATCGGCACGCCGGCGAAGACGTTGGCGGCGACCAGCCCGACGAAGAAGATGACGAGGTTCAACTGCCCCAGCGGCTTCAGCATCGGCCCGGCAACCCAGAAGCCGGCGACGATGGCGCCGGTCACCAGCGCCGCCGCCAGCACGGTCAAAGGCTTGGCGACCCGCAGCAGCCGGAACAGCGCCGCCACCAGCATCAGCCCGAGCCCGACCGGCAGGGCCGACGCCCGCCAGGCGTTGGAGACCTCCATCGCCGGGGTGGTGATGAACTGCTCCTCCATCGCGTAGTCGACGGCGTGGTAGAGCACCAGCGTCAGGAAGGCGATCGGGGCGGTGATGGCGATGCATTCCAGCAGGCTGCGCGCCTGCGGGCCGACGCGGCTGACCAGCCCGGTCATCCGCATATGCTCGCCCCGGCGCAGCGCCACCACGGCGCCCAGCATCGACAGCCAGAGGAACAGGATCGAGGCCAGCTCGTCCGACCACACCAGCGGGGTGTGGAACAGGTAGCGGGCGGTGACGCCGGCCAGCAGGACGACGATCTCGACCAGCACCAGAAGGCCCGCCACGGCCTCGACCCCGACGGACAGACCGTGGTCGATCCTGCGCAGCAGCGAGCCTCCGCCGGCACCCAGAGCGCCGGGAGCCTCGGCAAAGCCGTGGACCGGCTCGGACATGTGGGACATGGCGGGATGTTCCTTCATGGAAGAGGACCTGAATGGACTGCTGCGACGGTCAGGCGAGCTTGCCGACCGCCTCTTCCAGCAGGCCCCAGGCCTCGTCGCCGAAACGGCCCTTCCATTCGCCGTAGAAGCCGCTGTCGCGCAGCTTGGCGCGGAAGCTGTCGGGCGCCGGCTGGTTGAAGGTCAGCCCCTTCGATTCCAGGTCGGCCTTGACCGACTGGTTCAGCGCCTTGATGTCGCCGCGCTGCGCCACGCCGGCGTCGTTGATGGCGTTGGCGACGATGGTCTGCAGGTCCGCCGGCAGGCCCTTCCAGGCGCGGCCGTTGGCGATGAACCAGAAGCCGTCCCAGATGTGGTTCGACAGCGAGCAGTATTTCTGCACCTCGAACAGCTTGGCGACCTGGATGATCGGCAGCGGGTTCTCCTGCGCGTCGACGATGCGGGTCTGCAGCGACGAATAGACCTCGCTGAACTGCAGGCTGGTCGGCGAGGCGCCGAGACCCTTGAACATGGCGATGCTGAGCGGGCTGACCGGCACGCGGATCTTCAGCCCGCCCATGTCGGCGGCCGAAGTGATCGGCTTGTCGCCGCTGGTCATCTGGCGGAAGCCGTTGTCCCACATCTTGTCGAAGGCATAGAGCCCGACCTTGGAGATCGCCTCGCGGACATGGGCGCCCAGCTTGCCGTCCATCGCCTTCCAGACCTGGTCGTAGTCGGAGAAGGCGAAGCCGACCGCGTTGATCGCGGCGACCGGGACCAGCGTGGCGATCACCAGCGCCGACGGCGTGAAGAAGGTCAGGCCGCCGCTGCGCACCTGGGACAGCATGTCGGTGTCGCCGCCTAGCTGGTTGTTCGGGAAGATCTTGACCTGGACCTTGCCGTTGGATTCCTTGGCGATCCGCTCCGCCGCCTCGTTGGCGCGGACGTTCAGCGGATGGCTCAGCGGCAGGTTGTTGCCGTATTTCAGATCGAACTCGGCGGCACGCGCGATGTGCGGCATGCCGATGACGGCGCCGGCCGCCCCGATCGCCGGCGCGGTTGCGATGGCCTTCAGCATCGTGCGGCGGGTCAGACTGGTCATCGAAAAACCTCCCATGTGTTCCGGCCGACGTTGCTGTTTCCGGCCTTGCGTTTCTGATGTGATCTGATGTCAATTGATGATTGTTGGATGGACGGTATGTCCAGCGCCGACAAGTGTCAAACGACAAAGATGATGGTTTTTGATGGTTTCTGTGAAAGATGATCCGGAAGCCGGCGCAGCTGTCCGCGGCCTGCCGCGGGTGGCCGACATCGCCCAGGCGGCGGGCGTGTCCACCGCCACGGTCGACCGCGTGCTGAACAACCGGCCGGGGGTGCGCGCCGCCACCGTGCAGCGGGTGCTGAAGGCCGCCGCCGAGCTGGATTATTTGCCCGACAGCGACCTCTATGCCGCGGCCGGGCAGAAGCCGATGCGGCTGTCCTTCCTGCTGCCTGCCGGCAACAACCGCTTTCTGACCGGACTGGGCGAGATGATCCGGCGCGCGGAAGCCTCGCTCGCCCCGCACGGGGTCAAGGCGCAGGTCGAGTTCATCAAGAGCTTCAATCCGGATTTGCTGGCACGCAGCCTGTTCCAGCACGGCCGCCGCGCCGACGGCGTCGCCTTCATGGCGCTGGAGCATCCGGCGGTGCGCGAGGCGGTGGACGCGCTGGCCGAGCGCAACGTGCCGAGCGTGACGCTGATCTCCGACATCCTGAACTGCCGGCGCGCTGGTTATGTCGGGCTGGACAACCGCGCGGCCGGCCGCACCGCCGGCTACCTGATCGCGCGCTTTTTGAAACACCGCCCGGCCAAGGTGGCGATGATCGCCGGCAGCCTCAGCTACCGCGCCCACGAGGACCGCGAGATGGGCTTCCTCCATGTCCTGAAGGAGACCGCCCCCGACATCGAGGTGGTCGGCCTGCGCGAAGGCCATGACGACGAGGGGAAGAGCTACCGCCAGACCCGCATGCTGCTGGGCCTGCATCCCGACCTTGCCGGGGTCTACAACATCGGCGGCGGGGCGGAGGGGGTGGCCCGCGCGCTGAAGGAGACGCGGCGCGAACGCGAGATGGTCTTCATCGGCCACGGCCTGACCAACGAGACCAGGGGCCTGCTGATCGACGGGGCGCTGGACGCGGTGATCACCCAGGATCCGCGCAACACCCTGTCGGCCTGCGTCGGCATCTTCACCAACCTGCGCGCCGGCCGCCCGGCGATGCAGGGCGTTGAAAGCCCGAGAGCGGAAGTGATCTTCCGCGAGAACCTGCCGAAGAACATGCTGCCGGACGAATGAGGGGGGCCGACAAGCGCCCTCTCCCATCCCGGGAATAGTCCCCTCTCCCCCCCGGGGAGAGGGTTAGGGTGAGGGGGACGCACAGCGAGGATTTTCAAAGAAAACGGAGCGCCGGCACTGTCACCGGCGCTCCGCAATGCATCCCCCTCACCCCGACCCTCTCCCCGGGGGGGAGAGGGGGATATTCGCACCTATCGTCATTCACCCCATCTTCCACTCGGCCGGCGGCACGCCGCCTTCCGCCGGCGCGTCCACCCGACGCTCCGCTCCGGCCAGCTTGCGCAGCAGCACGTAGAACACCGGGGTCAGCACCAGACCGAACAGCGTCACGCCGATCATGCCGGCGAACACCGCCACACCCATGGCGTGCCGCATCTCGGCGCCGGCGCCGGTGGAGGTGACCAGCGGCACCACGCCCATGATGAAGGCGATGGAGGTCATCAGGATCGGCCGCAGCCGCAGCCGGCTGGCCTCGATCGCCGCCTGCACCACGCCGCGCCCCTCATGCTCCAGCTCGCGGGCGAACTCGACGATCAGGATGGCGTTCTTCGCCGACAGCCCGACCAGCACCATGAAGCCGATCTGCGTGAAGATGTTGTTGTCGCCCCCGGTCAGCCACACCCCGAACAGGGCGGACAGCACGCTCATCGGCACGATCAGCAGGATGGCGAGCGGCAGGGTCAGGCTCTCGTACTGCGCCGCCAGCACCAGGAACACCAGCAGTACGCTGATCGGGAAGACCCAGAGGCCCGCATTGCCGACCAGGATCTTCTGATAGGTCAGGTCGGTCCATTCCAGCTTGACGCCGCGCGGCAGCACTTCGGCCGCGATGCGCTCCGCCGCCGCTTCCGCCTGTCCCGACGAGAAGCCGGGCGCCGGCCCGCCATTGACGTCGGCGGCGGTGAAGCCGTTGTAGCGCACCACCATCTCCGGCCCGTAGCCCGGCTGCACCGTGACCAGCGACGACAGCGGCACCATGGTTCCCGCCGCGTTGCGGGTCTTCAAGAGTCCGATGTCGTCGGCGGTGTCGCGGAACGGCGCGTCGGCCTGCACCCGCACCTGGTAGACGCGGCCGAAGGCGTTGAAGTCGTTGACGTAGAGCGACCCCAGATAGATCTGCATGGTGTCGAACACCTCGGCGACATTCACGCCCAGCTGCTTGGCCTTCACCCGGTCGAGATCGACGTCCAGCTGCGGCACGTTGATCTGGTAGGCGGAGAAGGTCGGCCCCAGCTCCGGCGTCTGCGCCGCGCGCTTGACGAAGGCGTTCACCGCCTCGCTCAGCGCCTCATACCCAAGGTTCCCGCGGTCCTCCAGCTGCATCTTGAAGCCGCCGAGCTGCCCCAGCCCCATCACCGGCGGCGGCGGGAAGATGGCGACGAAGGCCTCCTTCAGCCCGGCATAGCGCTGCTGCAGGTCCATGGCGATGGCGCCGGCCGACAGCGACGGATCCTTGCGCTCGGCGAACGGCTTCAGCGTGACGAAGACGATGCCGGCGCTGGAGCTGTTGGTGAAGCCGTTGACCGACAGGCCGGGGAAGGCCACCGCGCTCTGCACGCCGGGGCGCTTCAGCGCGATGTCGGTCATCTCGCGGATCACCGCTTCCGTGCGGTCGAGCGAGGCGCCGTTGGGAAGCTGGGCGAAGCTGATCAGATACTCCTTGTCCTGCATCGGCACGAAGCCCGACGGCACCGAACGGCCGAGCAGAACCGTGGCGCCGATCAGCAGCGCATAGACCGCCAGCATCACGCCCTTGCGCCGCACCACCCCGCCGACGCCGCGGCCGTAGCCCTCCGACGCCCGGTGGAACACCCGGTTGAACAGCCGGAAGAAGCCGCCGAACACCTTATTCATCGCCCGGGTCAGCCAGTCCTGCGGCTGGTCGTGGCCGCGCAGCAGCACCGCCGCCAGGGCCGGCGACAGGGTCAGCGAGTTGAAGGCGGAGATCACGGTGGAGATCGCGATGGTCATCGCGAACTGCTTGTAGAACTCGCCGGTCAGGCCGGTCATCGCCGCCAGCGGCACGAAGACGGCGACCAGCGTCAGGGCAATGGCGATGATCGGTCCGCTGACCTCCTGCATGGCGCGGATGGTGGCGTCGCGGGCCGACAGGCCGGACTCGATGTTGCGCTCGACATTCTCGACCACGACGATGGCGTCGTCGACGACGATGCCGATGGCCAGCACCATGCCGAACAGCGACAGCGCGTTGATCGAGAAGCCGAAGGCCAGCAGCAGCGAGAAGGTGCCGACGATGGAGATCGGCACCGCCAGCAGCGGGATGATCGACGCCCGCCAGGTCTGCAGGAAGATGATGACCACCAGCACCACCAGCGCCACCGCCTCCAGCAGCGTGTGCACCACCGCCTCGATCGAGGAGCGGACGAACTGCGTCGGGTCGTAGACGATGGAATAGTCGACGCCGTCGGGCATGTCGCCCTTCAGCTCCGCCATCAGCTTGCGCACCTCGTCGGAGATGGCGAGCGCGTTGGCGTCCGGCGTCTGGGTGATGCCGAGCGCCACCGCCGGCTTGTTGTCGAGCAGCGAGCGCAGGCCGTACTGCGCGGCGGCCAGCTCCACCCGCGCCACGTCGCGCAGGCGGGTGACGCCGCCGTCGGTGCCGGTCTTCAGCACGATGTCGCCGAACTCGTCGGCGGTCTTCAGCCGGCCGCGCGCGTTGATCGACAGCTGCATCGGCACGTCGGGCAGCGAGGGCGAGGCGCCGATGACGCCGGCCGCCACCTGGACGTTCTGTTCGCGGATGGCGTTGACCACGTCGGTGGCGGTCAGCCCGCGCTGCGCCACCTTGCCGGGGTCGAGCCACACCCGCATGGCATAGTCGCCGGCCCCCCAGACCTGGACCTCGCCGACGCCGGAGATGCGGGTCAGCCGGTCCTTGACGTTCAGCACCGCGTAGTTGCGCAGATACGTCATATCATAGCGGTCGTTGGGCGAGAGCAGATGCACGACCATGGTCAGCGTCGGCGAGCTCTTGACCGTGGCGACGCCCAGCCGCTGCACGTCGGCCGGCAGCCGCGGCATCGCCTGGGCGACGCGGTTCTGCACCAGCTGCTGCGCCTTGTCCGGGTCGGTGCCCAGCTTGAAGGTGACGGTCAGCGCCAAATTGCCGTCGCTGTTGGCCTGCGACTGCATGTAGAGCATGTCTTCGACGCCGTTGATCTGCTCTTCCAGCGGCGAGGCGACGGTTTCGGCGATGACCTTGGGGTTGGCGCCGGGGAACTGCGCGCGCACCACGACGGACGGCGGGACGACCTCCGGATATTCGGAGATCGGCAGGCGGAACACGGCGATGGCCCCCGCCAGGAACAGCGCCACCGACAGCACGCCGGCGAAGATCGGCCGGTCGATGAAGAATTTCGAGATGTTCATCTGGTGTCTCCGAAGCCGCGCGCTTCCGATCGTTCCGACGCCAATCCGCCCCCCGGGAAAAATCCCCCTCTCCCCCCCGGGGAGAGGGTCGGGGTGAGGGGGGATGCACCGCGTGGCTTCCCCAAAGGTCCCGCCACGCGCCCCCCTCACCCTAACCCTCTCCCGGGGGGGGAGAGGGGACCCTCCCGCCACGCGGCGCCGGGCCAAAAAACGCGCAAGCCCTTGTTGTGTCCTACCGTGCCGCGGTCTGGGTCTTCTCGACCCCCATGGCGACCGTCTTCGGCGTCACCGCCATGCCCGGCCGGGCGTGCTGGGTGCCGTTGACGACGACGCGCTCGCCGGCCGACAGGCCGTCGCTCACCACGCGCAGCCCGTTCTGCAGCGTGCCGAGCTTCACCGGCCGGTACTCGACCTTGTTCTCCGCCGTCACCACCAGGACGAACTTCTTGTCCTGGTCGGTGCCGATGGCGCGGTCGTCGACCAGCAGCGCGTCATAGGGTTTGGTGCCCCCCACCTTCACCCGGGCATACAGCCCCGGCACCAGGATGCCGTCGTCATTGTCGAAGCGGGCGCGCACGCGGATGGTGCCGGACACGCTGTCCAGCCGGTTGTCGACATGCTCCACCATGCCCGACCGCGAGTAATCCTCTTCGTTGGCGAGGCCGAGCCGGACCGGGATCGTCCCGGAATCGCGCATCGGCGCGATGTGGCGCAGATAGGTCTGCTCGTCGACGTCGAAGGAGGCGTAGATCGGCGACTGCGACACCAGGGTGGTCAGCGGCTCCGCCGCCGCCCCGGCGGCCACCACGTTGCCGACCGTGCGTTCCGCCCGCGACACCCGGCCGGACACCGGCGCCGTCACCCGGGTATAGCCGAGATTGAGCCGGGCCAGCTCCAGCGCCGCCTGTGCCGCCTTCAAATTGGCGGTCGCCTCGCGGGCGGCGTTGTCGCGCTGGTCCATGGTACTGCGCGAGATGGTGTCGTCGCGCACCAGCTTCTGCGCGCGGTCGAGATCGGACGCGGTCAGGCGCAGGCGGGCCTGGGCCGCGGCGACCTGGGCCTCGGCCCGCGCCACCTCCGCCTCATAGGGGCGGGGATCGATGGTGAACAGCACGTCGCCCTGCTTCACCAGCGCGCCGTTGCGGAAATGCACGGCGACGATGGTTCCGGGGACCTGCGGGCGGATGTCGACGCGGTCGACCGCCTCCAGCCGGCCGGAATAGGACTGCCAGTCCGTCACCGGCCGGGCGAGCACGGTGGCGACGTCGACCTCGGCCGGCGGCGGGGCGGGCGATGCCGTCTGGGCTTCGGCCGGGCTGCGCAGGGTGACGGCGCCGGTCAGCGCCGCCGCGGAGACGCCGGCCGCGATGAGAAGGGAGAGGGTCTTGCGGGACTTCGTGCTGGACATGGGCTTTACCTGTGGCTCGAAGGATGGGACGGGGCGCCGGTCAGGCGGCGCCGGAAGAAATCGGCGGTGGCGGCCAGCGCCGGCGGGTGGCGGGCGAGGCCGGCATGGGTGACCCCGGCGAAGCGGGTGACCTCGGTCGGCACCCCGGCGTCGATCAGCCGGGCGGCGTAGCTTTCCGCCTCCGGCCGCAGCACGTCGTTCTGCGCCGTGGCGATCAGCACCGGCGGCAGCCGGCCGAGCCGGCGCGATTCCAGGGGTGCGGCATAGGGATGCAGGCGCAGCGCCGCCTCCGGCAGATAGGCGCGGTAACAGCGGGCGCATTCGGTGGCGCTGCCGGCATCCTCCGCCTCGCCATGGGCGAGCCGCGTCAGGCTGGGGTCGAGCATCGGCCCGAGCAGCGCCTGCGCCGCGATCTCCGGCCCGCCGCGGTCGCGGGCGAGCAGGGTGAGCGACACCGCGACATGCCCGCCGGCATCATGGCCGACGATACCGATCGGCCCGGCCCGCTCGGCCAGCCAGAGCGCCGCGGCGTGGGCATCCTCGATCGCGGCGGGGAAGGGATGGGCGGGAGCCAGCGCATAGCCGACCGCCACCACCAGCGCCGGGATGCTCTCGGCCAGCGTCGCGGCGGCGATCGCCGCTTCCTCGGGCGAACCGGAGGTGAAGCCGCCGCCGTGGAAATACAGCAGGCCGGGCAGCGGCCCGGGAACCGCAGGCCTGAACAGGCACAGCGGAACCTCGCGGCCTTCCACCTTCAGCGACGTGCGTGAACGATCCATCCCGATCCGGCGACCAGCGCCCCTCCTGCTGCAATGCGGTAGGAGCGATAATGTGCGCGCGTCCGGGTGGGATAAAGCCGCCGCGGCTGGGAACAGAATTCAGCCGGGATGAACAATCGAGGCGGGCTGGCGGCGGCTGTTTGGGGAAGACGGGCCAGTCGGGTTGGGCAGGAGAGGGACCATGGGAGGGGTGGAGATATCCGAGGGCGTTGCCTTTGCCCGGCGGAGTTTGTCGCTGCTCACTACTGGCGTGCGCCCGCCAATTCCGGTTGCGGACAATGGCGGCGTGCAGCCGGCCCGGGGCCGCTCACAGCAGGGGGAACCCAAGCCGATCAGCCCGGGCTCTGGAGACTTGGTCCTGGAATGTCCGCTTTCAATCCGCCTCGGCCAGGGCGTCGAGTTGCAGGGCCTGATTCTAGACGGCGGTCAATGCTCTGGCAGAGCCGATTTCCGCTATCGTCCGATCCATGTGTCTGGCGCTTTCTGGAAATCATGCACGGTGCGGCGATGCGCCGCGCAGCAGCGTCACGGCGTCAGGTCCGGCCCGTTCTGCAAAGGCTTGGTCGAACGTGACCAGATTGGCGACCTTGGCTTTCTCGGCCTCGAACAGGATAACGCCATCAGCGAAGTCCCCACCGGCTTCGAGCATCCGGAGTCCAGCCTCGGCCGCGGCACGGTTAGTTTCGACTGTCCGGCTTTCGATCAGGGGCCGGAGAGCATCGACGATCTCCCCGGCCTTGTAGCGGTAGGCCCGTTTGAGGACCCAGACGACCTCGCACAGTACGACAGTTGAGATGACGACCGTATCGGCGCCTTCGATCACGCGCGCCGCCTCGGTGGCTTGGTCGTCATCGTCCCAGGTCAGGAACCGGATCAGGACGTTGGTGTCAGTCGCGATCCTCACTGCTCGTCAACCGCTTCGATGGCGTCCTGCATCTCCTGCAGCGATACCGGCTTCCGGCCGGGCCGGTGCAGGATACCGCGCAAGCCCGCCAAGTCGGGGCGCACGCCGGCTTGCCGCAACTCGGCCCGGCCATCCGGCAGTAATTCGACATCGACCCGCCCGCCAGGCTTGACGCCAAGATGGTCAAGCACCGCCTGTCGCAGCGTGACCTGTCCCTTCGCTGTTACCGTTAGTTCTACTCTCATGACACATCCCCAGTAAGGACTGACATGCCTTACGGTAAGGAATAAACTGCCTTACGTCAAGGTTGGCTTTTTTGGCCGGCGATTTGTGGAAATGCTGGAGGGCGTTAGCTGCTGCTCCAGGGGTTGAACAACGGAACGCCCATCGGCTCAAAATCACGCACGTTGCGGGTCACAACGGTCAAGCGGTGAACCAGCGCGGTGGCCGCGATCAGGCTGTCGCCCTGTGGTCGAGGATCAGGAACGTGGAGCGTCGCGCAGCGCTGCGCCACATCCGCATCGACCGGCAGGATACGGCCTTTGAAGGCCGGCAACACCTGGGTGTCGATCCAGTTGCGCAGCACTGCCCCTTGCGCGGCGTCCCTACGGCCGATCTGCCCAGCACCCAGTTCAATCTCGAACAGGGTGATAGCGGAGATGAACAGGTCAGCCGGCGGCACGCCGCCCGCCCAGGCGAGAAGGCCGGCATTGGCCCGCGCCGGCCGCCTCAGTTCAGAAATGGCGTTGGTATCGAGCAGGAACATCAGTCCAGCACCGCCGGCCGGGCAATGTCGCTGATCCGGGGCGGCTCGAAGTCGAAATCGGGCCCGGCGTCATCTTGACGCAGCATCTCGACGATGGAACCACCCTGTTCGCCCGACAAGCGCCGATAGGTGTCGTAACGCAGAAGCACATAGGCTGGCTCGCCGCGATCTGTGACGATCACCGGGCCATCCTCGGCTGCACGCTTCGCTTCGCTGGGATTCTGGTTGAACTCTCTGCTGGACATCATTCGGCCCATGCTATGCACCCCAGCCATTATGATGATGCTACAATACTACATCAAAGCGAGAACGGCAAATCGATATGTAGGCACAATTCTACAAAGCGGGCGTTTCGTGGATGCATTGTACCCCGGCTTGCGTCACCCGCGTCAGGCTACGACCGGGGGCGGCATTACCGGAGCGCATGGATCAGCTGGCGCATCTATTGATGATCGGGGGTTTGGCTGGACGGATCAGCGATGGCCATCGATCTCTTCGTCTTCCAGCTCGTGGATCTCCGCGAGGTGGGCGCGGTAGCCATCATCCCATGCCCAGCCGCAGTCGCCGGCATCGCGACCTTGCATGCGCCCTGCCTCAGGCTCCTGGCACCACACTCCCCGCACTGCTTCTTCATGGTGCAGAGCCGTCAACCCTTTAGCGGCAAACGTTTGTTAACGATGCCGTAGATGCCGATAAGGATGGTCGTACACCAGACGCCCATGCCCACACCCCCAACGGCAGACAACCAGGGCGCGATCTTGCCTGACATGGCGAATTCTACGAAGGTTCCACCGCCGTAGAACATATAATGCCACAAGACGTATAATGTGAACGGCAATAGGGCGTGCCAGTCTACAAATAGTCGTCGCAGTAGGCGTTCAAGTTCTGACCTAAATACGCCGCGAGGATCCCCGCTTCCTACAACGCGAGCATCTGATACAATGAGAACCTTGTGTCTTGTTCTGTACGGGTGAATTAAGAATTTCCAGGGGCTACCATCGGCGTTGACGCAGCATAGACGTGCATTGCGTGATTCCCACTGAAGGATGCCATCCTTGGTTACAAACTGATTTAGCGCCCATTTGTAGCCTGAGAACAAGCCTTCGAAGGGGTGTGGTCTAAAAAGTGCAGCAGCTCGCCCCTCAAACACGATTACTCCAGGATCTTTCAATGGGTTGAGCAGATGCCGGTTAGGGTCGAGAGGATGAAGTAATGCGCCGAAATCGGTGTGGCATCGTTCCCTGGATGTCCAGGCACGAGGCCATTCCTGAATTGTCGTTGCATAGGTGCGTCCTCCAGTATTAGAGCGGAATTGGCCACTAGTTCTTATTCTATCAAAGTTATCACAGAAATTGACCAGCGCTCCATGAGCATAGGTGGACGAACTGAGTTTCGGATGTTGGATCGGGCGTGACATGCTGCGCCTTAGTCCTTTATCTGGACGGTAAATTGGGGGTTATGCAGACGGTCAATCTGCGAGCCATGTGGTGGCGTTCATCAGGTCGCGTGCAGCGTTCGACTCCGAGATGACGGAGGACAGTGCCTGACGCTGCCGCGACGGGTCGGCGTAGACGCCGTGGCCATTGACGATGCGACTACTGAAATCCTGCTGAAGACGGTACATGACGCGCGCAACACGCTCCTGCACGGTCTCGGTTGCTGCGGCGGCCTTGCTGATCGCGGTGGACAAGGGCAGGCTCCTCTCGTAGATGACCGGACGGTTTGCATACCTATCAGTGCGTGCTCCGGCCGCAAGTCGTTCCATTTCTTGTACCGTATCGAAAACAGTGATACGCTGCAAGCGCATTGAGTTTCGCGACAGTAAGATACCAATGGCTTTTGACCGCGCGTACTATCGTCTGACCAAGCGAGGCCCTGTTGATGAGGAGTTGCGTGCACTGGTGCTGCCGCGGATCGAAGAGGCGCGATTACTCTACGTCGATCCTGTGCCAGAAGTTCGCCCGCGGGTGATGACGGCCGGGATGCTGACCAAACGCACTAAGGCCCTTGCCCATCTGAGGGAAGGCGCCGTGCTGTGGGTGCCCGGGCTGGCCCGGCTGGGCTTCTCAGCTTTGGACATTCGCGGGGTGCTTGATCTGCTGTTTGACACCGGCCGGCGTGCGGGTGATGCGATCAATGGGGTGATCCTGACCGCAGACACGCCACGCCTCGATGTCGCAGCGCTGGTCGAGGAAGCTGAGCGGACGCTGAAGCGAGAAGCATTCGGCCGCGCACGGGCCGAACAGGCGAAACACGGCGCCAAGCTTGGTCGCCCGTCAGCTCGGTCAGACGCTGATCGCCGTCAGGCGGTGAAGGAGCTTCTTGAACGCGACCCGCGCCGCACCAGCGCTGCGGAGGTTGCTTCACGGTGGGGCGTGGACAAGGCAACTATCTATGCTTGGGCGCGGCAGATGCGCCCCGATCTTGAATAGGAGAGATATCATAATGATCAACAATAATCTGAGTGAATTGGCGCAATATGGTATAGCGGGCGTGTGCATATACTTTGCGGGAGTAGCGTCAATATATCTTGGGATGGGCGCTAAATCATTGACGTCATTCGTCATTTTCTTGGGATTTCTGGTATTCCTCATTTCAGCCTTTTTAGTGCAATCTTTCGTAGAGTCAACAAATGATAAAGAAAAGAGTATTTTAGTTGTAGAAGTGAATAGACTTACAAATGAGCTTGCTACAATCAGAGCCCACGAGAAATGGGAAATGCCCATGGAGCAGAATATACCATTGGATGTATGTGTAGCAAATGACGATAATTGCATAAAGTTGGGGATCGACCATGGAAAAGTGACTGCACTAAATTGGTGCAATAAGCACGGCTATAAAAGCGTAAAAGATTATGCTTTCACCAATTCAATACAAAAAGTAGATACGTGGAGATCGGGTGGGACTCATTTTAATAAATGCGTTGGTTCGTGTTTGTATTTCACGTCAATTTCTTGTGAGCGCATCTAGCGCGTAATCGTCTCAATAGAGAAAGTCCGAAGCGGTCGGCCCCGCTTGGTCGACCGCCGTTCCGACGATGAAATGTCCAGGCAGGTATTGGCCCGACGCTATCTATCAATGAAGGCTCAATGACACCATACGCTGTTCACTTTGCTTTTCCTTGGTGGAGAAGCAGTTCATGGATAAATGAAAAGCTGAAGGCCTGCGTGCCTCCTGATACGGCTCTAAATATTGTTGTTCGAAGCCCTCGGGACATCTCAGTGACCGGGGCGGAAAGTGATGTCATCGCCTTTGTGCTCAATCTTCCGCCGGGGATCGCTGCTCAGCGTTGCTCCAAGTAGGGACGATACTACCTAATCAGAAAAGGAGGAGCAGCGTGATATCCGGCGACTGCAAGCAAGCTCGTGACCTTCCGCTCCTGCTTTCGTCTGTGGGTTGGAACTGGACGCGAGGATGTGGCCACGGCATCTGGATCGGAACCGACCGTGAGGGCACGCGCTGGATGGTGAAGCCCAGAGGCTCCTTAAACGCCGCCCGGGAGCGCGCCTTCGCTATAGTCGCCCAATCCCTTGGAATTTCCTGCCAAAGTTCGACCTTTGTGGAGCTGTCTTCGGGATGCCCACCCTACAGGTCAGAACGATGCAGTTCGCAGGTGCATTCCGCCATCCTGTTCCTCGACGAACACCCTCACTGCGCGTGCGGCCCGGACTGTCCAATCGAGGCATTGCGGGCAGAATTCAACAAGGCCCCGGTCGTTGAGACGCTGCGCGCCTCAAGCGTGCTCGGCGCGGAAGATTGGGCACGCGGAGAAATGCTGGGTTCCCTATGTGATATGCACGAACCACCAGGGACCTTGTTCACTGCTGATCACCGCTTCGTCCAGATCGACAACGAGCTGATGTTCTCGTCCCACGCCGATGCCGACCTCTGGCAGCTACACTGGCTGGCGACCGACACGGGTGTCGACCTTGCGGTGAAGCTGTGCCAGCAAGTCCTGGACCTCCCTGACGCAGTGTTCGACGAAGCGCTGAAATTCCCTCAAGGGGTGGAGGTGGCATGGGACCTTTGCGCAGAACTCGATCGAGTGCGTTTAAGGGCGCGGACGTTCCTGGAACAAGTACAGTAATCCATCGCTAAACATCCATCAAAGGAGAAAGAGATGAGAGGATTGCTAGATTTATTTGGGAACATGAAGCTGCTTGCAGCTATTTATCCGCTATAATACTTGAAATGCTAGTTATTTCATCTTGCTTTATAATTGGGAATGATCTTACCGATAAGGTTATAAATATTTCGATCTTTTCTCTTGGGAATGCAATCGGATGGCTCGTTGGAATAGCTATAGCGCCATACGATCAAAAGGAAAAGACCACGTTTGCAACATATGCTGGAGCAATTTCAGCATTCCTTTCCGGGTATGTATTGTCAAAGGCAGACCCTGTGTTGGCGACGTTGCTTCTCCCAGAGAATTTTCTGGCTATGACGAACGTGTCAGGTTTCCGTTTAAGCATATTTGTGACGTGCTTTGTTGTTTCTTTAATTGTCAGTTACGCTTCGCGTAAGTATGCATAGTTATTACAACCAATCTAGCGTATCCAAAAAAGGAGACGTCTACCGATGGCTCAAAATCCTCAGAATTCTACTAAGTGTAAAAACTGAGTGCGATGAAATAGTGGCAGCAGACGGCGTTGGTCGCCTGAACTATGCAGGGGGGCAGTATGAGCGAGTGCCTGACTATCTCTGAAAGCCTGAAGGCGGCGTCGAAGCTGCCAGACGGGGCGAATTTCTATCGCTGCGCCTTGCAGGTCAACCCATTCGCTTATCTCGCCCGGCAGAATAAGAGCACATCCTTCCAGGACGAGGCCTCCTACAACGCGGCCATTATTGCCGCCTGCCAGGACCAGGATATCAAGGTCATTGGTGTGACGGACCATTACCGGGTGGACGGCTCAGCCAGCCTCGTGAAGGCGGCCCGTGAAGCCGGCCTGTTCGCCTTCTGCGGCTTCGAGGCTGTCACCAAGGACGGGGTGCATATTCTCTGCCTGTTCAATCAGGATAAGGACAGCGTTCTGGAACGGTATATCGGGCAATGTGGCATCCACAATCTGGATGATGTCTCGCCAACCGGAACGCTGGACTGCCTGGAACTGCTTTCTCAGGCAAAAGAGTGGGGGGCTGTCAGCATTGCGGCTCATGTAGCGGCGGACGGCGGCGGACTGCTGAAAAAGCTGTCTGGCCAGACCCGGATCAATGCCTGGAAATCCTCTGGCCTGCTAGCCTGCGCTCTTGCAGGTCCGGTCGGCGATGCCCCGCAGAGTCTTAAAGCCATCCTCGAAAACAAGGACGCTCCGCACCGCCGGGACCGCCCCATTGCAATTATCAATGCACAGGATGTCAATTCCCCGGAAGATCTGCGCAAACCGGGGGCAAGCTGCCTCATCAAGATGTCGGAAATCTCGGTTGAGGGTCTGCGGCAGGCCTTCCTTGATCCGTTGTCGCGGGTCCGGCTGAACACCGATGCCCCGGCCGAATCTCACGCAGAGTTTGTAGCTATGGCCTGGGAGGGAGGGTTTCTACGGGACACCGCCATTCATTTCAACGAGAATCTGAATGTACTGGTCGGCGGGCGGGGGACCGGCAAATCCACCGTGATCGAGAGTCTGCGTTACGTCCTCGACCTTAATCCGCTAGGCGACGATGCCCGCAAGGCTCATGAGGGCGTGATCCGCCAAGTCCTCCGGAGCGGGACGAAGATTTCCCTGCTGGTGCGCTCGTACAAGCCCTCGCTGCGCTGTTACACGATTGAGCGAACGATTCCGAATCCGCCGGTAGTGAAGGATGAATCCGGCGCAGTGCTGACACTCAGCCCGTCGGATGTCATGCCCGGTGTCGAAATCTTTGGTCAGCATGAGATTTCCGAACTCACGAAAAGCCGGGAGAAACTGACTCTGCTGCTGGACCGGTTCATTGAGAATGAGCCATCCCATGCCAGCCGGAAAAGCCACCTGCGGCTTGAGCTGGAGCGATCGCGGAGCCGGATCGGCGACGTGAAGCGCGAGGTCAAATCCATTGATGACCGGCTGGCGGCGCTGCCCGGCCTGGAAGAAACGCTGAAACGGTTTCAGGAAGCCGGCCTGGAAGAGCGGCTGAAGGAAAAGAGTCAGCTTGTGAAGGAAGAGCGGCTGCTTGACTCTATCACCGAAAGGCTGGTGCCGTTCCGCACCCTGCACGGTACGTTGACTGAAAGCCTGCCGGTCGATACCGCCTTTGTAGCGGCGAAGGCCCTGGATGGCCTTCCGAATGCCGATGTACTGAGTGAGGCGGAGGGCATTTACGCCCGCCTGAACGGCCGGCTCTTGGCCGCGGCCGGTGAGATTGGCGCTGCGCTGAAGGAAGCGGATGCAGACCTTACCGGGATGCGCCAGTGCTGGACAGAACGGCAGAAAGTCGTTGAGGCTAATTATCAAGAATTGCTGCGTGACCTTCAGAAATCAAACATAGACGGGGCGGAGTTCATCAAGCTTCGGCGACAGATTGAAGAGCTGCGG
This sequence comes from Azospirillum endophyticum, assembly GCF_016595245.1. Lineage (GTDB taxonomy): Bacteria > Pseudomonadota > Alphaproteobacteria > Azospirillales > Azospirillaceae > Azospirillum > Azospirillum endophyticum. The sequence continues at coordinate 11,246 of NZ_JAENHM010000051.1, read as the reverse complement.
CCCCTGCGCGAGCGCCGGGACAGCCTCGTACGTGATCTGGCAGCCAATGAAGCCAACCGCCGTCAGCTTTTGTCCGACTGGGAGGATGCGAAAGCAGCGGAATATCGTCGGATTGCACAGGCGGCGAAGAAAGTTTCCAAGAAGCTAAATGAGCGGGTTCGGGTTGAGGTTGCCAATGCCGGCAACCGGGATCCCCTGGAAAAGCTCATCAGAGAGGAAATCGGCGGCAATCTGACTGCGGCTCTGGAGCGACTGCGCGAACGCACGGACCTGTCTCTACCGGATTTTGCGGCTCGGTGCAGGGAAGGAAAGGACGCCCTGACCCAGCATTACAACCTGCCGCAGGGGGCTGCTGACAGGATCGCACAGGCCCCCCCTGATTTGTTCATGCGGATCGAGGAGCTGGAGCTGACAGCGACAACGAAGATCGAGCTGAACACCGCATCGGAAGATCAGCCGGCGAGCTGGCAGTCGCTTGAAGAGCTTTCCACCGGCCAGAAGGCGACGGCGGTTTTGCTCCTGCTGCTGCTAGAATCGGAAGCACCCCTGGTGGTCGATCAACCCGAGGATGATCTTGATAACCGCTTCATCACCGAAGGCGTCGTTCCAATCATGCGGGACGAGAAGCGCCGTCGGCAATTTGTGTTTTCAACGCACAATGCCAACATCCCGGTTCTCGGTGATGCCGAACTGATCCTTGGCCTAGGGGCTTCGGGAGAGGGCAAGGATAAGGAGGGTCAGGCCCGGATCAGGCCAGAAAACATGGGTTCCATTGACAGCCGGCCGGTGAGGGAATTGGTCGAAGAGATCTTGGAAGGCGGTAAGACGGCCTTCGAGATGCGCCGGCTGAAATACGGCTTCTAAACGGTGAGGCCGCATCGGTGCTCCTCGCTACTACAGCTTTCCCGTTCATGAGCGTCCAGAAAAGGAGCGAATACCGGACCGCTCCTTCATGAACGAGATCACCCGGAACCCCGACGACGCGGCGATCGCCGCCACCATCATCGCCATGGCCCACCGGCCGCCGGCAGCCTCACCGTGCAGGTCTGAGCGCTCAGGCCTGCTTGAGGAACAGCGGCGCCGACGGGTTGTTGAGCGGAGCTCCGACCACCGTCCAGTGGCCGGCGCGGTACTGGAACAGCTCGAAGCGCACGGTCGGCCGGCCGCTGCGGTGCAGGAGGACGATCCCGTCGTCCTTGGTCCGCCAGGAGGCCTCGGTCTCGCGGCCGCCCTCGACCCGTCCGTCCGGCTGGAGGCGCAGGACGGACAGGCGGTTCCCGCCGGCATCCTCCAGCACCCAGTCGCCGACGGTCACGTCCACCGGCAGTGCGGCCGCGGCGGCGGGGGTCGGGGCGGCGGGGTCCGGCCGATGGGTCGCCGGCGCGCGCAGGACATAGGCCTGCGCCGGATCGGCCGGGGCGTGGCCGCGCAGCACCCCGTCGTCGGCGGCGGCGGGGAACAGCAGGGCGGTGCGGCCGTCGGCATCGTAGAAGGTCAGGCCGTCGTCCTCGACCGACCAGAAGCGCGCCTGCGCGTCGTTGCCGCCGGCGATGACGCCGTCCGCCGCCAGGGTGAGCGTGCCGGTCGGCGCACCGTCCGCCGGGCCGAACGACCAGACGCTGTCCTCCAGCCCGCCGGGGGCCGGGGCGGGCTGCACCGATGCAGGGGCGGGTGTCGGGATCGGGGCCGCGGGGGGCGGTGCCGACGTGAAGGTGGGCGCCGGTGCCGGAAGGGGATCGGGCTGGCTGCCGTTGCCATCGACGACGCGCAGCGAGGAGACCGGCACGGTGCCGTACTGGCTGGTGAAGGTCAGCGTCCAGCCGTTGCCCTGCTGCTGCGAGACTCCGGAGATCTGGTGGTCGCCAGTGTCGTAGACGGTCAGCGACCCGGCGACCTCGACCGCCAGCCGGCTGGTGCCGCCGAAATAGGCGTAGCGCAGGTCGTTCTGCGAGCCGCTGGAGTTCGGCATGCCGAGATCCGCCGGCCACCAGTTGCCGCCGCCGAACCCCATGCTCATCCCGGAGGAGAGGGAGGCGCCCTGGCCCTGCTGCTGGTGCTGCCACGGGGTTGCCGGCGCCGCGGCGTCCTGCCACAGGCCCTGCTGCGGGTTCAGCACCAGGCCGGCGAGGTCGTTGCACAGATTGTCGACGGTGGCCTTCAGCGCGTTGTTGAACAGGTCGCTGACCATCGTCATGCCGCCCTGCATCCACTGTCCCGAGCCACCGAACTCCGGATGGCTGAACTGCGCCATGGTGCCGCCGCCGTTCAGAAGTGCTGTCAGCATGGACTGCGCGGCGTCGGTGCTGACGCCCTGGCGGCGGGCGATCTCCGCAAGGCGGTCCTGGCCGGCCGCCGTCAGAACCCGCATTGCCATGGCCCGTCTCCCGTCTTTGCACCGCATCTCCGCCACGTCGCGGAGCGTCTCGCGTCTCCTTATCATGGCGGACATCCGGCGTCACCCGCGCACGGGAGCGCTGGCACCGGGGCAGGAATGCCTCGGCGTTGCAGCAACGGTGGCCGGGACGCGCCGCGGATGAGACGAATGGGACAGTATGGAACATGGAACGTCGTCATGTTCGATCCGGCGCGGGTGGCAAGCGGGACGGGAAAGGGCCTTGCAAGTCCTTTTCCCCCTGCGGCAGGGCAATCGCATTTGGAAACTACATTCCTTGGAAAGGACCTCCGTCATCCCCGCGAAGGCGCCAACCGCCATTATGCACCGCGCTTCGGCGGGGTGACTGTCCTGTGGCAGTCACTCCCCTTAACGTTGTCGTCGGGCACGCCCTTCCGTCGCCTGCCGAGAACGGCGCGGCTTGGGGCGATTGGTTTGTCGGGTTGAGGAGGAGGGTTTTCTTGGGGGGCAGGTTGCCCCTGTGGTCAGGTGACCAATCGCGGCAGGCGGCCGAGGACGAGCCGCAGGATGTCCTGATAAGGCGCGGCGGAGGGCAGATGCAGCTTGATCTGCGTCTTCATCTCGATGACGCGGGCAGCGATCTTGCTCAAGCGCAGGCGCAAGGTGTCGAATTGGGCGACGCGCCAGGATGAGCGCTTGGGCATCATCGAGCGCAAGGACCACATCAGCCAATAAGCTCCGGCGTGCAGGAACAGGCGAAACTGGTTGGTGGTGGCCGTGCAACAAGAGGTGCGGTCGGCGGCCAGATGGGTTTTCCAGGATTTGATGTGGTTCTCAGCCTGACCGCGCCGACAGTCAATGTCCTGATAGAGCGTGCGGGCGTTGCCGCTTTTCAGGCTGGTGACGACGAAGCGGCTGTCGGTGCCGCCCGGCCCGGCTTCGACACGGGCGACGATGCGCTCGACCCGGCTCCAACTGGCGGCACCGTCGTGGAATTCCTTGAAGCGGCGCAGCTTTCCGCCAGCGGCGGCGGCGTCGAACCGGGCTTGGGTGCTGGCCTCCAGGGTTTCGACATGGCGGCCAAGGTGGTGGTCGGGGCCACGCCGAAACTGAAGTCGATGCCGTTGGCGCGGCACCAGTCCAGCACCTCCGGGCAGCAATAATGGCTGTCGGCGCGCAACAGGATGGTGGTCTTGGGCCAATTGGCGCGGATCGCGCGCAGCAGACGGCGCAGGAAGGCGCGGATTTCCACGCCCTTTGGCCGCTTGGCAGGACGCAGCACGGCGGCGACGAAGCGGCCTTCGCCATCGAACACCGTCCTCGCGAAGGCGGGGATGGGTTGGAAACCGTATTCGTCGTAATGGGCGTTGAACAGGCGCAACTGCTGCCCGCCATGCACCGCGTCGAAGGTGTCGTCGATGTCGAGCGTGATCCGCTTGGGCACTTGGCGGAACGACGCGCAGTAAAGATCGCCATGGCCCGGCCCATGCGCAGCAGCGCCCGGACATCGGACAGGTTCTCCAGCCGCGAGATGGTCGATTGCGAGCACGCCGCCCGGCCCGAACCGGGCTGCTGGCCGAGCGCCATTTTGAACACCGGATCGTGGCGCAGGCCGGTGGCGTCGTTGCCGTCCTCGTATTCATGCCGGCGCCCAGACCGGTATCAGGAGGCTTCTGCCCTTCCGGCCCTCCCAATCGGCCATGCGTCAGTCCTTTACCAGGAGCGACCGCGTCAGGATGAATTCGCGGCAGCGGGCGAGCCCAGGCCAAACCACCAGCGAAGCCTTCTCGTGGACTCCGAAGCCGGGCGCCAGCGTCAGCACTTCGGCATGCAGCCCTGGATAGGGGCCGGGACCCGGACGGAGCAGGGCATCGAGGCGGCCGGCGAGAAGATCGGCCAGATCGTCGGTCGCCACCGTCCGCACATAATCGGGCGGGCGCTTCGAACCGGCAAGGCGGGCGAGCAGGCGGTCGGGCTCGTCGCTCAGAGTTGGCGAGATGCCGAGGCGGAGCGGCTTCGTCTTCAGAGCCTTCGCGACGGTGTCGCTGGCCTTCGACAGCCGTTCGAATGCGTCCGCCACTTCCGGCAGCAGGGCCTCGCCTTGCGCGGTCAGGATCAGGCTGCGGTGCAGGCGCTGGAACAGCGGTACGCCCAGCGCCTGCTCCAGATGCTTTACCTGCTGGCTGACGGCACCGGGGGTAACGGAGAGTTCCGTTGCGGCGGCCTTGAAGCTCAGATGGCGACCGGCGGCCTCGAAGGCACGCAATCCGTTCAGGGGTGGCAGGCGATGGCTCATGGGCGCGATCCGGGCATGAAGGCAACGGCTTCAGAATAGAAAAACTCTTCCAGATAGCCAGAAACAATCGGTTGAGCAGAACCCGGCCTTACGGGAAAACCTGTGCATCGATCACGCCTTCGGGACGATCACCCTGCGGCCGCGAGCATCCCTGCCGAACCGCTTTCGGCCAAATATGCCAGAGAGGTGTCCAATGGTTGAGGTCATCCATCCTTTTTATGAGTCGCACCGTGGTGCCATGGAGGCTGCCATGCGCCATCGCCTCGAACTTGCCGGATCGATGCTGCGGGAGCGCGCGCATCTTTCCGACATTGATGGGATTGGGCAGGAGGTGATGGACGAATTCGGGATCGTGCTCACCCAGATCCCCTATGTCGGTGGTGCGGCAAGCCGCATGACTGACTTCTTCATGCGTCTCCTGGGCTTTATTGCCATCAGCCGGGTGCTTCGGCGACACGGGGTGCCGGTGGCCGTGATCGGCGAAATCGAGCGGGAAGCCTATAAGGCACAATTGCTCACCATTCCCGAAGCGGAACGCCTCGCTTCGGGGCGTCAATTCATGTCGTCGGAGAATCAGCGCTTGCTGCGCGAGCAGGCAGCGAAAAGCCATCGGGAAGAATTTCCGGATGATTTCGTCTACGATTTCGTCGAGCCCGGCCCGGGAGACGAGTTTGAATTCGGTATCGATTACAAGGCTTGCGGCTTCTGCAAATTCGCAGCCCGACATGGAGACGACGAGATACTGCCGAACATCTGTGGGCTTGATTTCGACGCTTATGCGGCTCGAGGTATTCACCTGGAAAGGACGCAAACATTGGCGGGCGGCGCGAGTCACTGCAACTTCCGATTCTCCTCTCTTTCATTGGATTAGGTCCATCTGCCTGTCCGCCCTCGACGACTGGTATCGCCCCGACACTGACACCTCCTTTCATCGGAAAGCAAAGGCAACCGTACATCCCAAGCGGCCTTGGCAGGTAACGGCATCCGTAGCGGCGCGAAAGCCACTTGCCGCGCCCACACTCATGACGTAAATAGCGATTGCGCGAAAAGCGACCGCTTTCCTTGATCCGCTCAGTGGCGGAGTAAACAGGTGGACGAATAGTCGTCCAGGCGGTCAAGCACACGCCATCCATGCGGTCTCAGGCGTGGATCGGCCAGCGTTCCCGATAAATCAATTCTCTGGCCCCATTCGGGCCGATCGCGAGCTGTCGGCGCTTGGCGGTGCCGCAGGCTCGCGTCCATAGGAGTTCGTCATGGACAGACGGCTTGTCGTCATCTTTGCCGCCATCGTTCTCGATGCCGTCGGCATCGGTCTCATTTTTCCAATTCTGCCCTCCCTGCTGCAGGACGTGACCCGATCCGACGATGTGGCGCTCTACATCGGCCTGTTGACCGCCCTCTACGCGGTGATGCAGTTCTTCTTCGCCCCCGTCCTCGGTTCGCTGAGCGACCGGCTCGGCCGCCGCCCGGTGCTGCTGATTTCGCTGGCCGGGGCGGCCGTCAACTATGTGTTCCTGGCCTTCGCCTCCAGCCTCTGGATGCTGCTGCTCGGACGCGCCATCGCCGGCCTGACCAGCGCCAACGTCTCCGTGGCGACCGCCTACATCACCGACATTTCTCGCGAACAGATGCGCGCCCGCCGCTTCGGTCTGTTCAACGCCATGTTCGGCATCGGTTTCATCGTCGGGCCGGTGCTCGGCGGCCTGCTCGGCGATCATTGGCTGCGCCTGCCGTTCGTCGCGGCGGCCGCACTCAACGCCGGCAATTTTCTGCTGGCGCTCCTCATCCTTCCGGAGTCGCACACGCCCACCCGGGAGACGGTCGATCTGGCCGCGCTCAATCCCCTGAGGCCGCTGCGCTGGGTTGTCTCGGTCAAGCGGTTGCTCCCCGTCATCCTCATCTTTTTCCTCTTCAGCGCCACCGGCGAGGCCTATGGCACCTCCTGGGCCCTGTGGGGAAACGACATGTTCCAGTGGAGCGGGGTCTGGATCGGCCTGTCCCTCGGCGCCTTCGGCATTTGCCAGACCCTCGCCCAGGCCTTCCTTCCGGGGCCGGCCGTACGGCTTCTGGGCGAGCGCGCCGCCATTCTGTTGGGCATCGCCGGTGCTTGCACGGCGCTGGTCGTCATGGCCTTCGCCACCCGGGGCTGGATGGTCTTCGCGATCATGCCGGTCTTCGCCCTTGGCGGCATCGGCGTGCCGGCCTTGCAATCCCTGGCGACCCGGCAAGTCGATGACAGCCAGCAGGGGCAATTCCAGGGCGTGCTGGCGTCGGCATTGAGTTTGGCGTCGATCGTCGCGCCGCTCGCCTTCTCCGGCGTCTATCTCGCGGTCCGGTCGCAATGGCCGGGGGCGATCTGGCTGTCGGTGGTCGCCGTCTACGCGGTCAGCGTGCCGCTGGTGCTCGGCCTGGAATTCGGGAAGCCCACCGCGGCACCGGCGCCGTAGAGCGCCGTTTTCCCGGTGCCGCCGAGGTTGTCGCATTTGGATCTTGTTTGGTGACGAAGCCCCTCTTCCCTTGCGGGCTACGGCATTCACAGATCTCACAGGTCATTGAGACAATGGAATCAAGTGACTTACTCGGCCGTCATTCCCGCGAAGGCGGGAATCCAGCCGTTTCAGCCGCTTTATTGCGGAGTTTCTGGCTCCCCGCTTTCGACCCTGTGAAGAAATCGAACTTATATAAGAAAGCCACGATCTGGCAGGCGTCACATTTCCCACTCGTCATCCCCGCGGAGGCAGGGAACCAGGATTTTCAACACAAGTGCTTGTGAAGACTGGATTCCCGCCTTCGCGGGAATGACGGTCGAGGAAAGCGCACGATGCGATCCAACGCGACGTGGTTCGAACTTGTGGCTTCTCTCAGCGAGTCACCGATTTCTTCACAAAATCCTTCGCGGGGATGACGGAGAGTTCCTTTGATTTCAGAGGCTTAATGTTGCTTTGAGTTGTGTGAATCCGCCAGCCCGCAAGGAGTGAAGGGCATTCGAAGCGGATCGGTGTCGCTCCAATCTCAAATGCGATTGCCCTGCTGGTGCCCCCGGACCAGCCTGCGACAGGGGCGACCCTCGGTTCGGCCGCCACATCTGGCAGCGCCTTGCGGGTGACGCCGTCGAGGCGCCGTTTCAGGTCGTTGAACCGCGCCGGCGGCTGCGGGCACGGGACGCCGAGGATCGGCACCGTCCATTCGTTGGCGATCCGTTTGAGGATGGGCCGCGTCGCGGCCATGTCGAGCGGCGGTTCGAGCGCATCGCTGGGCACGGGTATACGCCGCCATATCTAGGCACTGACAGGTGCGTTCTTGCGCTTAGATATACAAGTGATACCTGAATGTCATCACCAGCGATGTGAGGACATATGAGCAGGCTTTCAGGAAAGATCGCGGTCGTCGTCGGCGGCCAGGGCGGCATCGGCGGCGCCATTGCAGAGCGCTTCGCAGCGGAGGGCGCCGCCGTCTATGCGACCAGTCGCCGTGCCGAAGAGGGCGACGTGGGCCACGGGGCCGGCACGCTGCGCACGCGCCGCGTCGACGCGTCCGACGTGGCGGCGCTCGCCGCCTTCTTCGAGGCGGTGCGCCGCGAGGCCGGACGGGTGGACGTGCTCGCCGTCAGCGCCGGCATCGCCGAGTTCGCGACCCTCGACGCCATCGGCGAGGATCATTTCGACCGGACCTTCGGCCTCAACGTGCGCGCGCTTCTGTTCGCCACCAAGGCCGCGACGGCGATCATGCCGGACGGCGGCTCCGTGGTGCTGGTGGGCTCGATCGCCGGTGGGATCGGCACCAAGGGCTATGGCGTCTACGGGGCGACCAAGGCGGCGGTGCGCTCCTTCGCGCGCACCTGGGCCAACGAGCTTGCCCCCCGCAACATCCGCGTCAACGTCGTGGCGCCGGGTCCGACCGACACCGCCATGATGGCGGCGGCGTCCGACGAGGTGCGCCAGACGCTGAAGACGCTGATCCCGCTCGGCCGCATGGGCCGGGTCGACGACGTGGCCGCCGCCGCGCTGTTCCTCGCCAGCGAGGAGGCCAGCTTCATCACCGGAGCCGAGTTGCCGGTCGATGGCGGCATGGCGCAGGTCTGATCGCCGCCAGGAAGAGAAAGACCCACCATGACCCTTTCCCTATCGCGGATGGCCCGGCCCCTCGCGACGGCCTTCCTCGCCCTCGCGCTCGGCGTCATCGGCCTGTCTCCGGTTGCGGCGGCCGATGCCGGCCCGTCGCCGATCGCGCTACGGTCGGTGACGGCGCAGCCGGCGGTCCCTGGCGTCGACGCCGATATCCGGCTCCTCCACCACACCATGCTCGGGGTCGGTGGACAGCCGGTGCCGGCCACCACGCTGCTGCTGACGCCGAAGGGCGCGCCCCCGGCGGGTGGCTGGCCGATCGTCGCCTGGGAACACGGCACGACCACGCCGGGACAGAAGACCTGCGCGCCGAGCCAGACCGCCGAACTGGACGGTGGCCTGACCCGCGACGGCTTCAAGAGCGACTACGCCTGGCAGATCGGCCGCTTCATCGGCGCGGGCTATGCCGTGGTCGCGCCCGACCTCGAAGGGCTTGGCCCCGACGCGACCACCCCGTACCCCTATTACAGCCTGTCGAGCCTCGCCCGCTCGCTGATCGCGGGCGTCGTGGCGGCGCGCGCGGCGGAACCGCGCCTGTCGGACCGCTGGGCGGTCGTCGGCCATTCCGATGGCGGCCACGGCGTCCTGGGCGTCGAGGCCCTGGCGAGCGAGGCGACCGGTCTTGCCTTCGTCGGCACGGTCGCGTCGGCGCCCTATGTCGCGATCGAAGCCCACGCGGCGCGCTTCGGCGCGGACGGCAAGGCGGCGTCGGACGAAGCGGCGGCGCATCGGGGCCTGATGATGCGGCAGTTCCAGGGTGCGCTGATGGCGACCGGCCTGAAGGCCACACAGCCATCCTTCGATGAGGCGTCGATCATGGGACCGGAGCTTGCCGCGACGCTTCCGCGCTTCCGCTCGCTCTGCTCGGTTGCGGCGATCGGGACGATCGACGCGGCGGTCAAGGCGAAAGGCAAAGGCTTCGACGGGTTGAAGGCCGATTGGGCCAGCCAGCCGCAGATGCACGCCTTCCTGGCCGCCAACGATCCCGCGGTGACGCCGGGCTACACGCTGCGCCAGCCCGTCCTGATCGTCCAGGGCACTGCCGACCCGTTCGTTCTCGAAACGCTGCAGACGCGGTTCGCGGACAAGCTGAAGGCCGGCGGTGCGCCGCTTGCCTACAAGGTCTACGACGGCGCCGACCATTTCAGCATCATCCGCCGGGCCGATTCCGACGTGCTGGACTTCCTGCGCCAGCAGTTCGCCCGTTGATCCGCAGCGCGCCGGCCCCTTGGGGCCGGCGCATCGACCCATCCTCACGGAGGTCCTCCATGACCACAATCCTCAACCGGCAGGTCCACCTCGTCAGGAGGCCGCAGGGCGCACCGGTGCCCGGCGACTTCCGCATCGTCGACCGCCCTGTGCCGGTGCCGGGCGAAGGTGAATTGCTGCTGCGCAACCTCTACCTGTCTCTCGACCCTTATATGCGGGGCCGGATGAACGACAGCCACGGCTCCTACGCGCCACCCTATGCGCTGGACGCGCCGCCGGGGGGCGGGACGGTGGCGCGGGTGGTGCGGTCGCGTCTCGACGGCTTCGCCGAAGGCGACTTGGTGGTCGCGCCCGACGGTGGCTGGCAGAGCTTCGCGCTATCGGATGGAACCGGTCTGCGCCGCCTTCCCAACGACATGGCGCAGCCGTCGCAGGCGCTGGGCGTCCTGGGCATGACCGGCTTCACGGCTTGGTGGGGGCTGACGGCGATCGGGCGGCCACAGGCCGGTGAAACGCTGGTGGTGTCGGCGGCGGGGGGCGCCGTCGGCTCCGTGGCCGGACAGATCGGCCGTCTCCTGGGTTGCCGCGTCGTCGGCATCGCGGGCGGAGCCGGCAAATGCCGTCAGGTGGTGGAGGACCTGGGCTTCGACGCCTGCCTGGACCATCGCGCGCCCGACCTTGCCGGCCGGCTGGGCGAGGCTGCGCCCGATGGGATCGACATCTACTTCGAGAATGTCGGCGGCGCCGTCCGCGAAGCCGTCTGGCCGCGTCTCAACACCGACGCGCGCGTGCCGGTCTGCGGGCTGGTGTCGGGCTACAACGGCGTCACGGAGGACGCCGGCGGTATCCACGCCCTGCTCCTGTCGCTGATCGTCAAACGCATCCGTCTCCAAGGCTTTCTGAACGCCGATCACCTCGACAGCTTTCCGGATTTCGAGCGGCAGATGCGGGGCTGGCTCGATACCGGACAACTCCATGCGCCCGAAACCATCGTGGACGGGCTGGATCAGGCAGCCGCCGCCTTCGTCGGGCTGTTCGAAGGACACAATACCGGCAAGCTGGTGGTCAGGCTGTCGGACTAAGCCGGCAGGGCAATCGGGCGAAGCCTTGAGTTCCCTATATCAGGAAACTCGTCATCCCCGCGAAGGCGCTACGGGACGCACAGATCTCGCATCCGCGAAGAAAATACATCCTCTGGTAGCGAGTGGCCCTTCTCCCCTTGCGGGGCGGGATCGGCCAAACGCCAACGGCATTTTGCCGACCC
>NZ_JAENHM010000050.1 GCF_016595245.1 Azospirillum endophyticum | reverse complement strand
TGCGCCCCCTCACCCCAACCCCTTGTGTGTTTGGGAGGGAGTATAAAGTCCCTGGGCGGCGCGTTAGCCGCGCGCCGCCCAGGTTGGCCGATCCCGTATACCCCTGGGCGCAGAGGCCGAGAGAGAGCATGAGGGCGGCCAGCCTTCCTTGGAGTCCGAACGGTTGCATGGGCCTTTAGCCCGCACCACAAGGAAGGAACACGAGGATGGCACAAGACGCAGTTTTTGTCGGCATCGATTGCGGCAAGGAGGTCCTCGATGTCGTGGTAGTCCCCGGCGGCGAGACCCTGCGCGTCGCCAACAGCGCGGCCGGTCACGAGGCCCTGATCGCCGGGCTGAAAGGGCGTCCGGTCGCTCTTGTGGGCATCGAGGCCAGCGGCGGCTATGAGCGTGCGGTGCGCGATGCGCTGGAAGCGGCAGGGATAGCGGTGGCTGTGCTCGACCCCGCGCGAGTGCGCCATCTCGCCAAGGCCAAGGGGCAGCGCGCCAAGACAGATCCGATCGATGCGGCGCTGATCGCCGACTTCACCGCCCGCTTCCAGCCGTCCGCCACCCCTTCCAACCGGCAGCGTGAGCGCCTGGCCGACCTTCTCGGCCTGCGCCGCCTGCTGGTCGACAAGCGCGCCGACCTGAAAAAGGCGGTGGCACGGCTGCCCGCCGACGTCGCGGCCCTGGCCGAGCCGGCGCTGGAGGCGCTGGGGACGGCGGTCGAGGCGGCAGAGCGTGAGATCACGCGCCGCGCGCAGGAGGATGCGGCGCTTGCCAAGAAGGCCAAGGCGTTGAGCAGCGCTCCCGGGGTCGGTGCACTCACCGCACTCACGTTGGCCGTGTTGGTGCCGGAACTGGGCCAACTGTCCGGCGGACAGGCCGCCGCCTTGCTCGGCGTGGCGCCTTACCCCGACGACAGTGGTCAACGTCACGGCGCACGCAGGATCGCCGGCGGGCGTGAGGACGCCAGACGCGCCCTCTACATGGCGGCCTTGACCGCAGCAACCGGCAGGCGCAAGGGGGGCGTGCTGGCCAGCTTCTATGACCACCTGATCGGTCGCGGCAAGCCACCGAAAGTGGCTCTGACCGCCTGTATGCGCAAACTGATCGTACGGCTCAACGCCATGCTCGCCCACGGGGGCACATGGAGTGAGCAGACCGACTGACTGGCCGACGGTCGGCGCTCGTCGCCGACCGCTTGCAAAGCCAAACGAACCTCGGGCGCGCAGCCGTCAAGGCCAAAGCCGCCCAACGGGCGGGCGCGCGCAAGCGCGAGCCTTGACCGCGAGCACACGAGGTTCAGTCAACAACACGGTTGCTCTCCCGCGA
>NZ_JAENHM010000005.1 GCF_016595245.1 Azospirillum endophyticum | reverse complement strand
CGCCGGGGCGCAGATGCACCGGATAGGCGGTGGTGAACCAGCCGACGCTGCGGCTGAGGTCCATTCCGGCTCCGGCCCCGGCAACCAGCTCCTCGCGGCCATGCCCCTCCAGCTGGACCAGCGCCGACGCCGCGCCGCTCCAGCGGCACAGCACCCGCGCCAGCCCCGTCAGCAGCAGGTCGTTCACCCGCGTCCGATAGGCCGCCGGCGCCGACGACAGCAGGCGCTTCGTCCAGCCCGCATCCAGCCGCGTCCGCGCAACCGCCGACCGCGCCACCGTCAGCGCCTCGGGGGAAACCGGCTNCCGACCGCGCCACCGTCAGCGCCTCGGGGGAAACCGGCTCCACCACGCCGGGCAGCCCGACTGGCGCCCCGGTCAGGCTGTCGCGCCACCAGGACAGCTCTGCCTTCAACGCAGCGCTCTCCGCATGGCGGTGCAGGGCCTCGCCCCAGGATTGGAAGGACGCGGTCTTGGCCGGCAAGACCACCGGCTCGCCCCGTTCCAGTTGGCTGCAGGCCAGCTGCAGGTCCTCCAGCAGGACCCGCCACGACACCCCGTCCACCACCAGATGGTGGATCGCCAGCAGCAGGCGCTGGCCGCCATCATCGTCCGCGCGCTCCACCAGCAGGGCGCGCAGCAGCGGGCCCTGCCCGAGGTCCAGGCTGCGCTGCGCCTCCTCGCACAGCCGCTCCTGCGCCGCTGCATCGGCGGCGGAGCGGTGCCACAGCAGCGGCGGCACCGCCTCGGGCGCCAGATGCCGCGCCGTGCCGTCGCTGCCGTCGGCGGCGAAGACCAGGCGCAGGGCGTCGTGATGGGCGGCCAGGGCCGCCAGCGCCCGCTCCAGCAGGGCCGGATCGA
>NZ_JAENHM010000049.1 GCF_016595245.1 Azospirillum endophyticum | reverse complement strand
CCGCGAGCACACGAGGTTCAGTCAACAACACGGTTGCTCTCCCGCGAGGGGAGAGGGGCTATTTGCAACCGTGAAAGCGCTCTCTGACGATGAGATTGGCAGAGTGGTGCCGACACCGTCTCCACCCTCACTTCCGGTTGACCAGCGCCACGCCGCAGACCGCGACCGCCATGCCGGCCAAGGCGACGACGCCCAGCTTTTCGCCGAACAGGATCCAGGCGATCAAGGTCGTGACCGGCGGGGTCAGGTAGAACAGGCTGGCGACCTTGGCCGCCGCGCCGCGGCGGATCAGGGCGAACAGCAGGAAGATGGCGCCGACCGACAGCACGAAGCAGAGCCATACCAGGGCGAAGACGAACTCGCTCGTCCACTGCACCTGCATCGTCTCGGTCAGCGGGGCGGCGACCGCCAGGGCGAGCGCGGTGGCGCCGTACTGGATGGCGGTGCCGCTGCGCAGATCCATGCCGCCGCCGTGGCGCTTCTGGTACAGCGTGCCCAGCGTGATGCCGACCAGCGCCACCAGGGCATAGCCGAGCGGAACCAGATGCGCCGCGTCGATCGCCAGCTTCTCCCGCACCACCAGCCCGACGCCGGCCAGCCCCAGCAGCAGGCCGGCCCATTGCCGCCCGGTCACCCGTTCGCCCAGCAGCGGGCCGGACAGGGCGGCGGTCAGCAGCGGCTGGATGCCGACGACCAGGGCGGTCACCCCCGCCGGCAGGCCGTGCGCGATAGCGATGAAGATGCCGCTGAGATAGACGCCGTGCACCAGCAGCCCGGCCAGCGCGATCCGCCCGGCCGTCGCCCAGTCCCTGGGCCAAGGCGCCCGGCTCGCCAGCGCCACCAGCGCCAGCACCACGGCGACCAGCCCGAGCCGGAGCAGCAGGAAGGTCAGCGGCTCCACATAAGGCAGGCCGTATTTCGCCCCGATGAAGCCGGTGCTCCACAGCAGCACGAAAAGACCCGGCATCAGGCGCAGCCAGGCTTGGCTGCCGCCCGCCGTGGTCTCACTCATAGGCGGTCTCGCTCATCAAAAATCCTTCCCCGTGCGGTCAGCTCACCGCCGGGACGGCCGGAGACGACTGGGTCGGCTGGCGGCGCGCCTCGGCGACCGCCTGGATGTGGGACTGCAAATCCGCGTCCTTCTGCACCAGCCGGCGGAAATCCTTCTCATCCAGCACCAGCAATTGGCAATAGCCCAGCGCCCGCACATCTGCATTGCGCCGCTGGCGGGACAGCAGGGCCATCTCGCCGAAGAAGTCGCCGGTGCCGAGCTTCACCGGCTCCGCCAGCGTCGGCACCAGCACCTCCACCGCGCCCGACGCGATGAAGAACATGGCGTCGCCGCGCTCTCCCTTGCGCACGATGGTCTCGCCCGGCAATGCCAGCTGGGCACGCAGCAGCGTGGCGATGGTCGACACCCGCTCCGCCGGCAGCCCGGCGAACAGCGGCACCCGGCGCACCAGCTCCGCCACGTCGAAGCGGACGTCCAGCTTCGGCAGCCGCTCCAGCACCCGGCGGCGCTGTTCCAGGTCGCGCTCCAGGTCGGTCAGGACCTCCTGGCTGATGATCGATTCGGCATGCATGGTCCGGTATTCGGCATGCTCCAGCCGCAACGCGGCGCGGCCGACATAGCGGCTCTGCAGCACCACCGCATAATCGGGATATTGCAGCTTCAGCGCCGCCAGCGCCTGTTCGACGATGCCCAGCCGGCCGACCAGCATGCCCTCCAGTTCGAACGCCACCTCCTGGCCCAGCACGCGGGCCAGCCGGTCGCGGGTGAAGGCCAGCAGCTCGCGCAGCACGGTCCGCACGGCCACCAGAACCTCGAAGCGCATCGACAGCCGCCGGGCCAGCGGCCGGTGGACGCCGAAGCGGCGCTGCAGCCAGCTCGCCGTCCGCATCCAGGGGGAGAAGGCGATGAAGGGCTCTTCGAAGGCGCGGTAGCCGTTGCGGCCCTGGCTCTTGACCGCGTCGAGCAACCGGCCGCTGCGCCCGGCCAGCATCTCCATCACGGCGCGCGACACCACCCCTTCGGAGAAATGGGCGTAATAGAGCTCTTCCTCGCGGTTGACCAGGATGACGAGGCCGATGGTGACGCGGTCCTCGCCGCTCAGCTTGGCTTCCTCCTGGCTGTCGCGGTCGATCCGCTTCAGCCGCTCTTCGTAGCGGGCGACCATCACGTCCTTGACGGCACCGTCGACTTCGTAGGTCTGGGCGACGGCGGCGACGCGGTCGCGGATGCTGTCGGTGGACAGCGCCAGCGCCCGGTTGCGCATGGCGCGCTCGACCGGGGTCAGCTCGTCCAGCTTCAGCAGGCTGATCAGCCAGCGCAGTGTGGTGCCGTTGACGAACAGGGTGACGAAGACGAAGCCGGTGACCATCACCGCGACGAAGCTCTGGATGCGGTCGGGCACCCGGAAATTCTCGGTCACCGCCAGGGCCAGCGTCAGCGACACCGCCCCGCGCATGCCGCCCCACAGCATCACCGCCTGGTAGGAGCCGCTGACCTTCTGCGCCAGCCCGGCCCAGGACAGGATCGGCAGCAGGCCGAACAGCACCACCGCGCGCGCGGCGAAGGCCGCGACCACCACCACCACGACCAGCCCGACCTCGGCCCAGCCGGCATCGGCCATCAGCCGCGGCACCAGGATGGCGGTCAGCAGGAAGATCATGGAGTTGGCCCAGAAGCCCAACTGCTGCCAGACATGCTCCATCGCGCCCCAGGTGGCGGGGGAGATGCGCGTCCGCCCGACCGAGCCGACGACCAGCGCCGAGGTCACCACCGCGACCACGCCCGACGCGCCGACGTAATGTTCCGCCGCCACGTAGGACAGGTAGGCAAGCGCCACCGTCAGCGTGATCTCCGCCATCGGCTGGTTGCGCACCGGCTCCACCAGCATGCAGACGATGCGGCCGCAGACATAGCCGGTGACGACGCCGCCGGCGAAATCGCGCAGGAAGTCCAGCGCCGCCGCCCCGGCCCCGCCATGGGACGTGCGCGTCAACATGTCGAGCAGCAGGGTGAACAGGGCGATGGCGGCGGCGTCGTTCAGCAGGGCTTCGCCCTCGACCAGCGTGGTCAGCCGTCTCGGCGCGCCGAGGTCGCGGAAGATGCCGATGACCGCCGCCGGGTCGGTGGAGGCGACGATGGAGCCCAGCAGCAGGCAGGCGACCAGCGGGATCGGGGTGAACAGGTTGACCGCATAGCCGACGGCGAAGGTACAGACGAACACCGCCACCACCGCCATCAGCAGGATCGGCCCGAGATCGTCGAACAGCCGCCGCACGTCGACCGCCAGCGCCGTCTCGAACAGCAGGATCGGCAGGAAGACGTGCAGCAGCACGTCGGACGAGACGTCCAGCTCGGCCAGCGAGTTCAGGAAGTCGTGGAACGGGTCCTTGCCCGGCCCGGCGAAGGTCTGGATCACCGCGCCCAGCGCCACGCCGACGCCGGCCAGCAGCACGGTGAAGGGCACCTGGAAGCGGGCGGCCAGCGGCGGCAGGAAACTGACGAGGGCGAGAAGCCCGGCGACGCCGAGGACTTGAATGACGATGTCGTGCATGGTTCCACGGAACGGCTGCGGCGTGGGCTGCACGGTATCGCCGCACTGCGGCGGGAGCAAGGCCGGGTGCAGCCGAATCCTGCGGCAAAAAACGGTCCCGGCGGAGTGCCCCTCCCGCCGAGGATTGCGGGGTCAGCGCGCCAGCGGCGCCGCGATCCCGCGCGACAGCAGAAATTGCCGGCAGCGCTGCTGCCAGTCCGAAAGCGGCGAGGCCGGGTCGAGGTCGGCGTGGAAGATGTAGTCGGCCGCCGCGTCCTCCGACACCGGCGAGCGGTGCAGCGCGTCGGCGTTGCGGCCCAGCAGATAGGCCACGACATGGAACTGGTTCATGCGCGCCAGCACCAGCGTCACCGTGCTGCCGCTGTCGTCGGTCGCCTCGATGTCGGCGCCGGCGTCCAGCAGGATGCGGACGGCGTCGGCGTTGCGGCGCAGCCCGGCATTGACCAGGATCGGCTCGCCGATCGCGTTGCGGGCGTTGGCATCGCCGCCGAAGGCCAGCAGCAGCCGCAGCCAGTCGGTGTCGGTGCCGGACGCCACCATGGTCAGCGCCGATTCGCCGTCGCGGGCACGCAGGTTCGGGTCGGCGCCGGCCTCCAGCAGGGCCTTGGCGCCGGGCTTGCTGTGGCTGGCGATGGCGAACAGCAGCGGCGTCATCCCCTCCGTCCCCAGCGCGTTCGGGTTCGTCCCGGCGGCGACGAGCTGGCGCACCGTGGCGGCGTCCCCCCGGCCGGCGGCCTCGGCCAGCTTCGCCGTGGCGGCATCGGGGAAGAACTGGCTGGCGGGCGGCAGGGCGGCCATGGCGGACCTCGCGGAGAAAAGGGTGGGAAGGGGCGTCCAGCCTGCGGCCAGCGCCAC
Organism: Azospirillum endophyticum; assembly: GCF_016595245.1. GTDB lineage: Bacteria > Pseudomonadota > Alphaproteobacteria > Azospirillales > Azospirillaceae > Azospirillum > Azospirillum endophyticum. Next base: position 81,080 of record NZ_JAENHM010000049.1, on the reverse strand, counting down.
CAGGATCAACAGGCGGCGGAGAAAGGCAATGCCGAAGCGGGCACCGCCGGGATATCCAGGGCCGGGATATCCAAGGCCGGGATGTCCGGGGCGAGGACGCTCAGCGCCGGAGCGCCGCACGCAGTTGCCCCTCATCCGCCCGTTTCTGCTTTTCGATGGCGTTGATGGGATAGGCCATGCCGTGCTTGGTGACGGAATCGCCGACGGTGCCCTTGACATAATCCAGGCCCTTCTTGCCCGCGGCCTTGCCGACGAAGGCGTTGCCGTGCTCGTCCACCGCTTCCAGCGGTATGTTCCTGCCGATGCTGGTCGGCATCGGCCCGACGAGGTTCTGGGCGGTGGTCAGCATCTCGCCGCCCACCTGATAGTTGGTGACCTTGCCGGAATTCGCCCGCGACTTGCCGAAGGCGGCGACGGTGTCGTCCTTCAGGCCGGCGGTGTTGAAGGTGGTGCAGGGCACGTCGGTCACCACCGCGCCTGCGGTCGCCAGCCCGCCGCCCAGCGAATGGCCGGCCATCTCCAGCCGCGACCCGACCTTGCTCTTCACCTTCTGCGCCGCCTGGATCGTTCGCTCGTAATAGTCGGACCGCAGGCCGACGCCCTGCTGCAGGTTGTTGACCCAGTCCTCCTTGGCGGTGAAGGTCGTGCCCTTCGGTACCAGGACCACCTGCGGCGGCGAGCCGAACACCTTCGGATCGGACACATACAGCTCCGCCCGGTAGCCCGACGCGGTGCCGGGGTCGAGGTCGCTGGGAACCAGGCCGTATTTGCGCAGCTCGGCCGGGTTGTCGCTGAGCCGGCTCCAGCCCGGCGGCGGCGTCTTCGGCGAATCGGGGCCGTTCTCGTGGTGATAGACGTCGGCGGCCAGCCGCGCCCGCTCCACCGCCTTGTTGTCGCGGGCGAAGCGCTCGGTGACGTCGGGCAGCACCTTCTTCTCGCGCGCCTCGGCGATCAGCGCCTGCCGCTCGGCCACCCGCTTGGCCTTGGCGTCGATCTCGGCCTGGGAACAGGGGATGGTCGGGTTCTTGGCCGGGACCGGGGTGTTCTTGCGGAAATGGTTGGCCAGATCGTCGGTCAGGGTCTGGCCGGCGGCCTTGGCCCCGCGCTTGGCCGCGCCGCGGAAGTCGCCCTGCATCACGGCGGACCCGGCCTCCTTCACGCCGGCCTTGGCCGTCTCGGCCGCCATCCGCCCGCCGGTGCGCAGGGTCTGGTAGGCCGCCTTCGCCTTCGCCGTGGCGTTTGCGGCGAGGTCGGTCAGCGTGGAGAAGATCGGCATGGCGTCAATCCCGCTGCGACAGGGCGGCGATCATGGCGTCGACCCACTCGGTCAGCCATTCCGCCTTCCGGTCGGCGGTCATCGCCGGATCGGCCAGCACGTCGCGCGCCGCCGGGCTGTCCTCGTCGAAGCGGTCGCCGGCCAGCGCCGCCGTGACGATGTAGCAGGCGGCCTGCCAGCGCGTCGTCATCCCATGCGCCTCTGCCCGCGCCAGCTGGCTGCGGCCGAACAGGCGGAAGTCGTCGGCCGGGACCGGGGCGGCATCCGGGAAGCGCTCCGCCAGATAGCGGTGCACCGCACGGATCAGATCCTCTTCCCCCAGCTTGTCCAGCTGGGCCTGCGACAGAACGAGCACGGCCTACCCCGATCGATTAGGATACCCGGATATGATAGGGAGGCAATCTGCGCGGGAAAAGCGTCAACTGCACCGGTGACCGTGTGATTTATCGGCTGGGTTGGCTGGGGCGAGCACAACCCGGGCGGCGGCCCCTGGAAGGCCGGCGCGCCGTCGTTTAGACTGTGGCCGGTATTGGCCGTGTTGGAATTGGGAGCCGTCGAGGATGAGGATCGGAACCGTCAGGGCGTTGCGGCCGGCGCTGGCCGGGATGGGCCTGCTGCTGGCGCTGGGAGGTGCCGCATGGGCGGCCGATCCGACCGGTGCGCCGACCACGTCGGAGGACTTCATCAAGGCGCTGAAGCCCCAGGCCCAGCCGGACGCTCCGGCGAGCGACGAGAAGCCGCGGACCCGCGGCCTTGCGCTCGGTACCGGCGATGCGACGGCGCCGGCCGCTCCACCGGCGGCGGCTGCCCAGAGTTCCGCTCCGCCTGCCGCGGCCTCCCCGCCGGCCGCCGCGGCGCAGGCGAAGGTGGCGCCCCAGCCGAAGGCCGCGCCCAGGATCAGCTTCCAGGTGGAGTTCGCCTTCAACTCGGCGCAGCTGTCGCCGAAGGCCACCGGCATCCTGAACGAGCTGGGCCGCGCCCTGACCTCGCCGGACCTCAGCGCCTACCGGTTCCAGCTGACCGGCCACACCGACGCCGTCGGCAGCGCCGACTACAACCTCGCTCTGTCGAAACGGCGCGCCGCCTCGGTCCGCGACTATCTGACCAAGACCTTCGGCGTGTCCCCCGGCCGCCTGATGGCCCGCGGCCTGGGATCGCAGCAGCTGCTCGACCCGGCCAACCCGGCCAGCGACGCCAACCGCCGGGTGGAGATCGTCAACCTCGGCTCATGAGGGAGGGGGCACGGAGAACGGAACGCGCCCGGGACACGGTTGGGGTTCCGACGCCTACATGTGCAATCTGATCAGCTCCCGCAACGTCGTGGTCGTCGAGGACGGTGATCGGGAGAGCAAACCTGCATGTGACGGCCGGTGCCCATTGCCGAACGTGGCGAACCTGCGGTGTGGCCACTTTGGCGTAGAGCGCGTTACCGGTCTAGCCCTCGCCTTGGCAGCCGTTCCATTCGTCCGATTTTGACCCGAAACCTGCGGTACCCTGCCTTGCCCAGCACGATCCACGCTGCACCCGAATGTTCCGCTGTTGCGAACGCTTGGCCGGCTGCAAGGACGGGATCATCGGCGACCTTGCTCCGGGATGCGCTTCACCGCCCTTTAGCTTCCTGAAGCGTTCTTCGGTGCCTTTGGCCCCCTGTTCCGCCCGGCCGCGAGCGTGGCGCGCCTCTCATGGTCGAATGGCTAGCGGTCCTCATCCCGCCTGCCGGCCAGCCGGCCGAAGACGCGGGCGAGCAGCCGCGAGAGGTCGTCCATGATCAGGAAGACGGAAGGAACGACGACGAGGCTCAGCGCCGTCGAGACGATGATGCCGCCGATGACCGCAATCGCCATCGGGGCGCGGAAGGAGCCGCCCTCGCCGACGCCCAGGGCAGATGGCAGCATGCCCGCGGACATGGCGACCGAGGTCATGACGATCGGGCGGGCGCGCTTGCGCCCGGCCTCGACGATCGCCGCCCTGCGGTCCATGCCGCGACGCATCGCCGCGATCCCGCCGTCGACGAGCAGGATCGCGTTCTTGCTGACGACCCCCATCAGCATGAGGATGCCGATCAGCACCGGCATGGACAGCGCGTTCCGGGTCAGGATCAGGCCGGCCGCCACGCCGCCGATGGCGAGCGGCAGCGAGAACAGGATGGTGAAGGGCTGGATCACGTCCCTGAAGAGCAGGATCAGGACGACCAGCACCATCATCAGGCCCAGGATCATCGCATCGCCGAAGCCCTGCTGCACCTCTTCCTGGATTTCGGCATCGCCGCTTTCGACGACGGTGACGGTCGGCGGAAGCCCCGCCCCGGCCACGATCGCCCGGACGCGGTCGGTTGCCGTGTCGAGCGCGACCCCGGCCGGCAGGTCCGCGCCGAGCGCCACGACGCGATGGCGGTCGTGGCGCCGGATCGACCCCGGCCCTTCCGCATGGTCGATGTCCGCGACGACCGACAGCGGAACCATCGCCCCGGACGCGGTCCGGACCTTCAGGCTGCGGATCGCGGCGAGGTCGGTGCGGATGGCGCGGTCGAGCTGGACGCGGATCGGGATCAGCCGTCCGTCGAGCGCGATCTTGGCCAGTTGCGCGTCGCTGTCGCCGATGGTGGCGATGCGGACGAGCTGTGCGATCTGCTCCGCCGTGACGCCAAGGCGGGACATGCGGTCGTCATGCGGGCGGATCCGCAACTCCGGCCGCGGCAGCGCGCCGTCGGTGCCGGCGTTGGCGACCAGCGGATCGCCGCGCAGCCCCGCCTCCAGGCGCGCGACCGCATGGTCGAGATCCGCCGCGCTGTCGGACAGCAGGTTGAAGGACAGGTCGCGCTCCCCCTCCTCGTTCATCCTGACGATGCGGACGTCGGGGATCGGTCGCAGCCGGCCTAGCATCTCCGCTTCGATGCGGGACTGCGGCGTTGTGCGGCCGGCCGGCGCGCGCTTGGGCAGATGCGGCCCGATCAACGGAATCCGGCCGGCCACGTCGTTGACCAGCGCGGTGGCGAGCGAGTGGTCGAGCGGGTCGAGACGCACGGTGACCGTGGCGAGGCGCGGCTCCGGATCGCCGACCGGCGAGACGCCGCCGAGCACGAAGACGCTCGCGACGCCGTCGATGCCCCTGATCCGGTCATGGATCGCCGCCGTCGTCCGTTCGGTATCCTCCAGCGTCGCGCCCGGCGGCAGCTCGACCGACAGGCTGACCCGCGCATTGTCTTCCGGCGGCATGAAACTGCCGGGGATCTGGGCCAGGACGTACACCGAGACACCCAGGGCGCCGATTGCGGCGAGCAGCGTGGCGTAGCGCCGGCGCGTCGTCACGGCGATGAGGGCGGTGTAGAGCCGCAGGATGCCGCCGTCCCCGCCTCCGCCGCCGTCCCGGTGGCGGCCCGCCTCCGCCGGGCGCAGCAGATGGGCCGCCATCACCGGGATGATCAGGCGGGCGACCAGAAGGGAGAAGAGGACGGCGACCGCGACCGTCAGGCCGAACTGGATGAAGTACTGCCCGGCGATGCCCGGCATGAACGAAACGGGCAGGAACACGGCGACGATGGCGAAGGTGGTGGCGATCACCGCCAAGCCGATCTCGTCCGTCGCGTCGATGGCGGCGCGGTAGGGCGGCTTGCCGCTCCGGATGTGACGTTCGACGGTCTCGATCTCGACGATCGCGTCATCGACGAGGATGCCGGTCGCCAGCGTCATCGCCAGCAAACTGACGAGGTTCAGCGAAAAGCCGAGAAGATCCAGGGCCCAGAAGGTCGGAATCGCCGAAAGCGGCAGGGCGACCGCTCCGATCAGGGTGGAGCGCCAGTTGCGCAGGAACGCCATCACGATGAGGATGGCGAGGAGCCCGCCCTCGGCCAGCGTGTGGAGCGCCGCCTCGTAGGTGCCATGGGTGACGACGACCGCATCGTCGGTCAGGGCGATGGCGACGTCCGGGTGTTGCGCGCGGATGCCGTCGAGCGTTCGGGCCACGGTGTCGGCGACGCTCCCTTCGCTGGCGCCCTTGGCGCGGAACACCGCGACGGTGACGACCGGAAGCCCGTCGACACGGGCGAACGACCGCGGCTCCCGGTGGGCATCGGTCACCTGCCCCAGATCCGACAGCCTGACGAAACGGCCGTTGGGCAGCCCGATCATCGTGCCGGCCAGTTCCGCCACGTCCCGGGCGTCACCCAGCAGGCGGATCGCCTGCTCGCCGCCGCCGACCCGCCCGCGGCCGGAACCGAGGTCCAGGTTCATGCGGCGAAGCTGGCCGTCAACGTCGGCGGCGGTGATCCCGAAGGCATCCAGGCGGTCGGCGTCGAGTTCGATCCGGACCTCGCGGTCGGAGCCGCCCTGGCGCTCGACGCGGCTGACGCCGCGCTGGCCCTGGATGGCGCGGGCGATCGTGTCGTCGACGAACCATGACAGCCCCTCCAGCGTCATGCCGGGCGAGGAGACGGCGAAGGTCTGGATCGCCTGACCTTCGACCTCGACCCGCGAGACGGTCGGAGCGTCGATCATGGCCGGAAGATCGCCGCGAATTCGCTCGACCGCGTCCCTGACGTCCTGCAAGGCCTCGCCGGTGGGCACCTCCAGACGGAAGGCGACGACGGTCGTGGAACGGCCGTCGGTGATCGTCGATGCGATGTGATGGACGCCGGCGATGCCGGCGACCGCGTCCTCGATCCGCTTGGCGACCTGGGCCTCGAGCTCGGCAGGGGTGGCGCCATCCTGCGTGACGGCAATCGAGACGACCGGCACGTCGATGGTGGGAAGCCGCGTGATCGGCAGGGCGTCGAGGGATCGCCAGCCGAGCACGACCAGCACGCAGAACGCCAGGATCGGGGCGACCGGATTGCGGATCGACCATGCGGAGACGTTCATGGCCCGGGCTCCGCCTTGACCGCGACGATCCGGTCGCCGTCGCGCACGAAGGCGCCGGCCTTCGCCACCGCCCGCTCCCCCGCCGCGAGGCCGGACAGGATCTCGACGAAAGCCCCGTCCTGGATGCCGGCCGTCACCGGCACCAGACGGACGACGCCGTCCTCGACCTTGCGGACGGCGGCTCCGCCATCGGCCGCGCCGACCGCGGTCCGGGGCAGGACGACCGCCCGCCTCTCCGCGGCGACGATGACGGCGCTCGCGTGCATGCCGGCGCGGGCCTCGGCCGCATCGGCCAGGGCGATCCGGACGGTGCCCAGGCGCGTCTGCGCGTCGACCGTCGGCATGATCAGGCGGATCGTCCCGGCGACCGCCATGCGGCTGCCAGCAAGCCTGACCGTTGCCGGCTGACCGACCGCGAGCTTGAGGAGGTCGGCCTCGGCGACGTCGGCCCTCATCTCGACCGCGCCGTCGCGGATGATGGTGTACAGCGGCAGGACGTTGGCGCTGCCGCTGGCGATGGCGCCGACCTTGGCGTTCCTGGCCGAGACCACACCGCCGACCGGTGCGGTGACGGCGGTGCGGGCGAGGCGCAGGTCGACGTCGGCGAGGCGCGCGCGGGCCAGCCTGATGTCCGCCGCGGCGATGCCCAGGGCCTGCTCCGCCGAACGGAGACGCGCCTGCGCGGCGGTGGCGAGTGCCTTCAGCCGGTCGGCCTCGGCGCTCGACACCGTTCTGTTCGCCGAAAGCCGCTCGGCGCGGTCGGCGACGCGGGCCGCCTCGTCGGCGTTCGCCTTGGCCTCGGCACGCTGCGCCTGCCATTGCGCGAGGGCCGCCTCCGTCCTGGCGAGGGTGGCCGCGAGCTGGCTTTTCTCCAGCAGCAGCGCGTCGTCGTCGAGAACGGCCAGCGTGCTGCCCGGTTCGACCCGGTCGCCGCGTTCGGCGGTCAAGGCGCGGATGGAGAGTCCGTCCACCAGCGGCGCGACATGGATCTCCTCCACCGCCTCGATCGACCCGGTTGCCAGGACGCGATCGCGGATCCTGCGCTCCATCGCCTCGACGACGACGACCGAGGGCAGGATCGGCCGAGGGTCCGGCGGTACCGCCTCCTCGGCCAGGGCACCCGAACTGGTGAGGAGCGACAACGCCGCGCGGGCGCCCAGCACAAGAAATCTCCGAAGCATCGCCGCCCGCCCGCTACCAGCGATAGCTCAGGCCGACCAGGGCGGAGCCCTGGCCCTCGCTGCCCTCGCGCTTGACCAGCGGGCTGTCGGCGGCGTCGCCGAGCAGCCGGGTGTAATTGAGCCGGCCCATCGCCATGACCGAGTCGGTCACCCGGTAGCCGAGGCCGACGGTGACGCCTGCGTCCTTGAAACCGGCGGCAGCATCGTAACGGGCGTAATGGCGGGCGGACCGCGCGGCCTGGGCCGCGGTGATGCCAAAGGTGTTGCCCATGTACTTGTCATCGGCCCAGGTGACGTGCGGGGTCACGCTGAAGCGGCCCCGGCCGTCGAACAGCCCGAGTCCATACTCCGCCTCGGCGGTGGCCTGGAGGCCCTCGCGGTCGCCGGACAGGTCGCGGGCAACCTCCAGGCCGAGGCCCACGGGGCCGGCCTCGTAGCCGAGCCGGACCACCGCCACCGCGCCGCCCTCCAGATCCCCCAGGCCTTTCAGGGCGTCGTTGTCGCTCTCGTCGCGGCCGAAGTCGTAGCGGACGCCGAGGTCGACCCGCAGGCGGTCGGTCTTGAGCGGGGTCGCGAAGACCCCGATCCCGCCCCGCGTGGTGAACCGGACCCGGTCCCGCCAGGACAGCTCCACCACCGGCACCGGCCGCACTTTGTAGTCGTTGGAGCCCTCGTAATCCGGCGCGTAGAGGGCGCCGGCGCCGAGCGTGAAGGACCACTCCGCCGGGGGGCGGTCCTCGGCCGCCGCGATCCCCGCCATCATGGTCCCCGCCGCCACCGTGGCGCAGAATGCCGCCGCCGGAAATATGTGTCTCATTATGATTGCGCCTTGTGTCCAGATCAGGTTCGGCGCGGACCCTGACACCGCTGCCTGAACCGGACCTGAACGCGGCCGTTGCGTTCGGCCGTTGCGTAACCGGGCGTCGCGTAACCGGGCGTCGCGGCAGGGCATCGACTCAGCTTCGCTTCAGCTTTCCCTGCTATCCCTGTCTTCCAACCACCCTCCAACCGCCCCAACCCGTGAGTGAGGCATGCGCATTCTGCTCGTCGAGGATGACCCGCTGATCGGCGACGCCATCCGCACCCGCCTGACCCGGGCCGGCATGACCGTCGATTGGCTGGAGGACGGCGCCAGCCTCGACGGCGTCACCGAGCTCGACGCCTTCGATCTGATGGTCCTCGATCTCGGCCTGCCCGATCGCGACGGCCTCGACATCCTGCGCCGGCAGCGGGCGGACGGCCACGGCCTGCCGATCCTGATCCTGAGCGCGCGCTACGAGCTGGACAGCCGGGTGCGCGGCCTCGACCTCGGCGCCGACGACTATCTGGTCAAGCCGTTCGCCATGGAGGAACTGATGGCGCGCTGCCGCGCGCTCGCCCGCCGCCGCGGCGACGGGCGGCCGGGAATCCTGCACTACCGCGACCTGCGGATCGACCCCGCGTCTCTCGCCGTGCTGCGCGGCGCCGACAGCGTCGCGCTGACTCCGAAGGTGTTCGCGCTGCTGCTGCTGTTCGTCGAGAACCAGGGCCGGGTCCTCACCCGCAATACCCTCGAAAACCATCTCTACGGCTGGAGCGGCGAGGCCGAGAGCAACACGCTGGAGGTGTTCGTTTCGCAAATCCGCCGCAAGCTCGGCGCCGACCTGATCCAGACGATCCGCGGTGTCGGCTACATGCTGCCGAAGGAGTGAGCATGCCGTCGATCCACGCGCGCCTGCGGCGCCGGCTGGCCTGGCTGATCGCCGCAACCTGGGTGCCGGCCTTTCTCCTGATCGTCGGCGCCGTGGCGCTGGAGTACAAGGAATCGTTCCACAGCCGGACCGCCCACACGGCGCAGCTGATGCTGGCCTTCGCCGCGACGCAGCCGGCGTCGCCCGCCGTGATGCCGATCTTCCAGGAACAGCACGACCCCGACTTCGAACTCGACGACTATCTGGTGGTGATCAGCCGGGACGGGCAGCTGCTCTATGCGTCGGAGGCGCTGCCGCCGGAACGGCTGCTGGCCCTGCCCATGGAAGGCAAGGCCGACGTCGGCGACGGCCTGCGCATCCTCCATGGCTTCGAGGACGAGCGCACCGGCACGCGGGTGGTGATCGGCATCGATGCGTGGGAGCCGCTGTGGTCCTCGCTCCAGGTGGCCGGGGTGGTGGCGGGCTATGTCCTGTGCGCGACGGTGCTGGGGGGAGCTGCCCTGACGGTCGGCATCCGTTCCGGTCTGACCCCGCTCGGCGCCTTCGCCGATCAGGTCGGGAACCGCAGCGAGGAGAACCTCGCGCCGCTCGACGAGGTCGAGGTGCCGAGCGAGCTGCGGGTGGTCGCCCACGCGCTGAACGATCTGATGGCGCGGCTGCGGCTGGTGCTGGACCGCGAGCGCGATTTCGTATCGAACGCGGCCCACGAGCTGCGCACGCCGCTCACCGCGATCCGTGCCCAGGTGGAAGCCCTCGACGACGATCTGCCCGAGCGCGCCCGGCCACGCTTCACCAAGATCCTGGAGGCCGTGGACCGGGCCGGCCGGCTGATCACGCAGCTCCTCGACGTCACACGGTCGCAGTCTCTCGATCTGGCGCGGCACCCCGGCAGCCGGATCGACCTTGTCGAGCTCGCGCAGTCCGTCGTCGCCGAACTGGTGCCGGCGGCCAATCGGCGCGAGGTGGAGATCACGCTGGAATCGTCCCGATCGGCCGCCGTCATCGCCCACCCGGAGCTGCTGGCGATCGTGCTGCGCAACGTCGTCGAGAATGCGGTGAAGTACGCCGCCTCGCCGGGCCGGGTGACGGTCACGGTCGCCGCCGACGGGCCGGCCGGCACCGGACTGCTGGTGGAGGACGATGGCGCCGGCCTGTCGGCGGATGCGTTCGAACGCGCGTTCGAGCGGTTCCAGCGGCTCGGGCGCTCCGGCGGCGATGGGGTCGGCCTCGGTCTCTCGATTGTCGCCGAGCTGTGCCGGCGCATGCATGTGCCGGTGGAGCGGCTGGAACCGGGGGCGCTGGGTGGGCTGCATGTCCGCATGCGGCTGCCGAGCGCGCCGCCGCTGCTGCCACCGGATCACCGGACCACCTCCTATGGTTGAGGTGGGGCTCGACCTCGGACGGAGCCGACGGGCGGCGGTCGCATCATTGTGGAGGTCCGCTTCCGGCGCTTAGTCGACACTCGGACGGGCGGACTTGAGGATGGCAGCGACCTTGACGATTTGGTGGCATTTTTCCAGGGCTCTGCATTCCAGGATTTCAGGGTCCGAACGGCGATCAAAGCGCCAAACCCATAACCCCCCGCTCCGCCGACCAACCGTCCCCCTTCACCGCCAAGCCCCGTCCCGCGTCAGTTCCGCCAGGATATCACGCAGGATGCCGTGCGCCGCACGGGCGGCGACTGGCATCGGCCGACCCGACGCATGGGCCAGCAGGATGCTGCGCTCGATCTGCGGCTCGGCGATCGGCAGGCCAGCCAACCGCTCCGCCACCGTGCCGTAGCGCGCCACCCGCTCCGACAGCACGGTATAGCCGCAGCCTTCCGCCACCAGCGCCTTGATCTGCTCCAGCGCGTCGATCTCCAGGGCGACGGTGACCTCCGCCCGGGCCAGCAACGCCGCATGCTCCACCTCCTCGCGCACGCCGTGCGGCCGTCCCGGCAGGATCAGCGGCAGGGCCAGCGCCTCGGCGAAGGGGATGGAGCCGCGGCCCTGCAGAAGCGGGTCGTCCGCCGGCCCGACCAGATGCAGCCTTTCCCGCGCCACTGGCTCGGTCTCCAGCCCCGCCATCTCCTTGGCGCCGAACACCAGCGCGAGGTCGAGCTGTCCCGACAGCACCCATTCCAGCATATGGCCCGACAGCCCTTCGACCACCCGCAGCCGGATCTGCGGATGGGTGCGGCGCACCGCCAGCGCCAGCGGCACGGTCAGCACCGGCCCGAGCGAGGTCGGGATGCCGACGGTCGCCGGTCCCGCCGGCACCGCCTCCACCGCGCGCACCTCGTCGCGCAGCCCGTCCATCTGCTCGATCAGCGCCGCCGCCCGCTGCGCCAGCCGCCGCCCGCTTTCGGTCGGCACCACCCCGCGCGCCGTGCGCAGGACGAGCTGGCAGGCGAACTCCTCCTCCAGCCGCTTCAGGTGCAGGCTGAGCGCCGGCTGCGCCACCCGCAGGGCATCCGCCGCGCGGGAGATCGATCCATGCTCGACGATGCCCAGGAAATAGCGCAGCTGCCGCAGATCCATGGTGCCGGACTCGTCATTGCCGATAACGTGGCACTATGAGGACCGCTGCCGGGATCGCGTGTCAATATGGGTTTGGTCCGGTGCCGCTCCGGCCCGTCGCGTTTGTCTTATCCGGCGTTCGGCGACTTGACCTAAGCTTGCGGTCGGATGTCGCCGTCGCCGTCCACGGAGCGGCGATCCGGGACGCTGACGCGCGAGGCCTTGCCGATGGATGTGGGGACGCCGGTGGAGGAGGAACCCGAATGGATGCGGCGGCATCCGGATTTCCAGGCGGTTCTCTGCCATTTCTGCGACCGGCTGGTCGCCCCGCTGCGGCGGCAGCGGGTGATGATCAAGCTTTTCGGCCAGCGCGCCCCGACCGAGATCGCCGCCCAGATCATCATGATGCACACGACCGCCCGGTCACCGTCGGAGCGGCCGACGGTGACGCGCATTCAGGACCGGCTGCCCGGAACCCGGCGGACCGCCGCGTTCATCGCCCTGCTGCGCGGCTTCGGCATCGTCCAGGCCGAACGGGATCCGGGGGATGCCCGGATCCGCTATCTGGTGCCCGGCCCGATCTTGGTCGATGGCCTGCGCGACTGGTTGGCGCTGCATCTCTCCTGCCACTGCCGGCTGGCCGGCGGCGAGGATGCCGGGGAGAGGCTGCGCACCGACCGCGGTTTCTACGACCGGGTGGTGCGTGAATGCGCAAGCCTGCTCGATCCGCGGAACCGGCCGCTGCTGCGCCATCCCGACCTCGCTTGGCTCGACGAGCATGACAGCGGCCTTTACCTCGCCCTGACTCTGGTGGAGCGTAGCCTGGCGCAGGCTGCGACCGCCGGAGCCGGAGACGACGGCGGGGGCTGGGTAGAGGCGTCGGCCGCCGATCTCGCTGCCTTGCTCGGCGTGTCGAAGTCCCATATCCGCAACCTGATCAACGCGATGGAAGCGCGGGGCCTGATCCGTCAGGACGAGCACCGCCACCGCCTGTTGCCGACCGACCGCTTCAGGCAAGCGGTGGAGCGCTGGTTCTGCCATCAGATCGACGGGATCGCGCAGGCTGCCCGCCGGGCGGGGAGGGGAGCCGAAGACGCCCGCCCCGCCGCCGTCCTTGCCGATCAGAGCAGCGCCACCTTCCCCGTGGCGATGTCATAGACGCCGCCGACGACTTTCATCCGGCCGTCGGCCGCTAGCGGCGAGAGGATGGGTTCGGCCTCGGCAAGCCGGCGGACATTGTGGCGGACGTTTTCCGCCGTCGCCTCGGCCATCAGGTCGGCGGGCTTGCGGGCCATGGCGGCCTCCACGCCGGGTTTCAGCGCGTCGATCAGGACCGGCAGATGGCCGGGCAGTTGCGTGCCGTCCCGGATCGTCTTGATGGTGGCGCCGATCGCGCCGCAGCCGGTATGGCCCAGCACCAGGATCAGCGGGATGTTCAGCACCTTGACGCCGTATTCCAGGCTGGCCAGCCCGTCGTCATTGACGAAATTGCCGGCCACCCGGACGATGAACAGCTCTCCCGGGCCTTGATCGAACAGGATTTCCGGGGCGACCCGCGAATCGGCGCAGCTGACGATGCCGGCGAAGGGGTGCTGGGACTGCGCCCGCGCCGCCCGCCCGGCCGAATGGTCCCGGTTGCGGGAGGTGTTCGCCGCATAGCGGGCGTTTCCGGCGGTCAGACGCCGCAGGGCCTCATCGGGCGTAAGGGGCGCCGCCGGCTTTTCCTTCTCCTTGGCCGCGACCGGAAGGGGCGCCAGCGCCAGGGCGCCGGCCAGGGTGCCAACCGTGCCGGCAAGAACGCCGCCGGTCTTGATCAGATGCCGGCGCGTCAGCTCGCTGCCGGCCATTTCGCACAACAGACACATTCGTCACCCCCCGGTTCAGGACAGGCTTCCACGACAGTGTTGCCACGGGTCAGGAACGGGCGGTCGTCCAAAAGCTGCAGGCATCGGGCGAAGGCCGCGCTTGTCACCGCTTTCCGGTGCCCCTCTTGATCGTCGCATTTCCGTTAACCATTTACCCATCAGGCACCGGGCGGTCGCGCATTTCGCGGATCGCGGAGGCGCCGTCCCGCGCCGGATGACTGGGCGGGAGACCATGGAAACGGAGTGCCGGATGGACTTCGGTCAATTCACCGATCGTGCGCGCGGCGTCATTCAGGCCGCCCAGATCGCCGCCCTTGCCGAGCGGCATCAACAGCTTCTCCCCGAACATCTGCTGAAGGCCCTGATCGACGAGGGCAGCGGCGTGGCGGCGCGCCTGGTGCGCGACACCGGCGGCGACCCCGATCTGCTGAAGTCCGCGACCGAGGAACAGCTCTCGCGCGCTCCGGTCCAGGCCGGTGCCGCCGAAGGCCCGCAGCCGCTCTACATGTCGCCGGCCCTGGCCGCCGTGCTGCAGGGCGCCGTCTCCTCGGCGCGCAGCGGTGGCGACCGCTTCGTCACCGCCGAACGGCTGCTGGAGAGCCTCGCCCGCCAGAGCGGTCCGCTGCGCGCCCTGTTCCGCCGCGCCGGCGTCGATGCCGACGCGCTGGCCGCCGCCGCCGATGCCCAGCGCAAGGACCATCCCGCCGACGCCGAGACCGAGACGACCGCCGGCGAGGCGCTGGCCCGCTACACCCGCGACCTGACGGAAGAGGCGCGGCAGGGCCGGCTCGACCCGGTCATCGGCCGCGACGACGAGATCCGCCGCACCATCCAGGTGCTGGCGCGGCGCACCAAGAACAACCCCGTGCTGATCGGCGATCCCGGCGTCGGCAAGACCGCCGTGGTCGAGGGGCTGGCCCAGCGTCTGGCCTCCGGCGACGTGCCGGAAGGGCTGAAGGACCGGCGCGTCCTGGCGCTCGACCTCACCGCGCTGCTGGCCGGCGCCAAGTTCCGCGGCGAGTTCGAGGAGCGGTTGAAGTCGGTGCTGTCCGAGGTGCAGGAGGCCAACGGCCGCATCATCCTGTTCATCGACGAGCTGCACACCCTGATCGGCGCCGGCCGTACCGACGGGGCGATGGACGCCGCCAACATGCTGAAGCCCGCGCTGGCGCGTGGCGAGCTGCGCTGCGTCGGCGCCACCACGCCGGACGAGTACCGCAAATACATCGAGAAGGACGCGGCGCTGGCCCGCCGCTTCCAGCCGGTGACGGTGGACGAGCCGTCGGCCGACGACGCGGTGTCGATCCTGCGCGGCATCAAGAGCAAGTACGAGGTGCACCACGGCGTGCGCATCGCCGACGCGGCGGTGGTCGCGGCGGTGAGCCTGTCGGCGCGCTATATCGGCGACCGCCGGCTGCCCGACAAGGCGATCGACCTCGTCGACGAGGCGGCGAGCCGCCTGCGCATGGCGATCGACAGCAAACCGGAGGCGCTCGACGCCGTCGACCGCCGCGTCGCTCAGCTCAAGATCGAGCGCGAGGCTCTGAAGGCCGAGCCGGACGCCGCCTCGCAGGAACGCCTGCAGGTCCTGGAAGGCGAGCTGGCCGAGGCGGAAGCCCGCCAGTCCTCGATGGAGGAGGAGTGGCGCGCCTCGCAGTCCCGCCGCACCGAGGGCCGCCGCCTGAAGGAGGAACTGGACCAGGCCCGCACCAAGCTGGAGCGCGCCCAGCGCGACGGCGACTGGGCCAAGGCCGGCGAGCTGGCCTATGGCGTGGTGCCCGACCTGGAGAAGCGTCTGGCCGATGCCGAATCGCGGGCCAGCGCCGAGCGTGACGAGGTGACGGCCAAGGACATCGGCGCCGTCGTCACCCGCTGGACCGGCATTCCGGTCGAGCGGATGCTGGAGGGCGAGCGCCAGCGGCTGAAAGGCATGGAGGACAAGCTGGCCGAGCGCGTCGTCGGCCAGAAGGAGGCGGTGCGCGCGGTGTCCAAGGCGGTGCGGCGGGCCCGCGCCGGGCTGAAGGACCCCAGCCGCCCGACCGGCTCCTTCCTGTTCCTCGGTCCGACCGGCGTCGGCAAGACCGAGCTGGCCAAGGCGCTGGCCTCCTTCCTGTTCGACGACGAGACGGCGATCACCCGGCTCGACATGTCGGAGTACATGGAGAAGCACGCGGTCAGCCGGATGATCGGCTCGCCCCCGGGCTATGTCGGCTACGACGACGGCGGCTCGCTGGCGGAACGCATCCGCCGCCGGCCCTATCAGGTCGTGCTGCTGGACGAGGTGGAGAAGGCGCATCCCGACGTGCTGAACGTCCTCTTGCAGGCGCTCGACGACGGGCGGCTGACCGACGGGCAGGGCCGGACCGCCGATTTCCGCCACGCCATCCTCATCATGACCTCCAACCTGGGGGCCGAGGCGCTGAGCGCCCTGGGTGACGACGAGGACATGGCCGGCGCGTCGGTCGAGGTGATGGACGCGGTGCGCAAGGCCTTCCGGCCGGAGTTCCTCAACCGGCTGGACGATGTCCTGATCTTCCGCCGGCTGGGCCGGGACCAGATGTCGCGGATCGTCGACATCCAGCTCGCCCGCGTCAACGAGCGGCTGGCCGAGCGCGGCGTCACCCTGGCGGCGGATGCGGCGGCCAAGCGGCGGCTCGGCGACCTCGGCTGGGATCCCGCCTTCGGCGCCCGTCCGCTGAAGCGGGCGATCCAGGGGCTGGTCGAGGATCCGATCGCCGAGCGCCTGCTCGACGAGGAGATCGAGGGCAAGGCCACGATGACCCTGTCGGTGGTCGACGGCCGGCTGGCGCTGGACGGCGTGGTGGTCGAGGAGGACCGGCCGCACGGCTTCAAGGCGCCGGAACGTCCGCCGCTCGGCTTTTCCCTGCCGCCGGTGGCGAGTTCCGCCGCCGGCCGGGAGGCGTCGGTCCACTGACGGCGGCGCGGTAACGGAAAGGCTTCGGATGCTCCGGTATCCGAAGCCTTTTTCCTATGCGGCCAGTCCGCTCCGATTGATCCGTCGCGCCGTCACCATTTGGACTTCAGGCGCTTGGCCCCGTCGCTCGACCAGATGATGGCGACGGCGTCCACCACCAGTTCCGCATTCGCCTTCTCGGTCTGCTTCCACTCGCCGCACAGCATCATGATCGAGGCGATCGCGCACACGCAGCCGCCGCGTGCCCCCTGGATCAGGCTGGTGCAGACATTCTCCTTCGGGCTGTCCTTGCGGAAGGATTTGCGGATCGACCAGATGCGGTCGGCGATGAAGGGCAGGCCGGCGGTAAAGACGCTGACCGCCTTGATCGCCGTGTTGTTTTCCTTGCGGTCGATGACGTAGGTCAGGTTGGCCTTGCACTTGCTGCAACTGCAGGGATAGCCGTTGCTGCGCGTGGCGGCGGTGCGGAGGTCGTGCAGGGCGAAGATGCCGTTCGCGGTGATGCCGATGGCCAGCGCCACCAGCCACGGCCCCAGTGCCGCCCCCAGCGGGAACAGGGCGATCGAGCCGATCCCGACGCTGACGCTGGTGGTCGCCACCCCGCTGAGCGCGGTGACGCCGGTCTGCAGGCCGCTCTGGGCACCGCCGATCAGCGCCATCTTGGAATATTTCGCCAGCTTGGTCCGTGTTTCGCTGAAGGGCTCGAAACTGTCGGCGGCCGGTGCGTTGGTGGCGAACATCGTCGCCAGTTCGCGAAGCTTGTCGGGAGGAGGAAGCGGCATGGCCGGACCTTTCGCAGTGGGACGGCTTGCGAGGCCGATCTGCAAGAAAGTGGTATCCAGGCAACAATCGGCCGGCAAGCGCCGGTCGTATCAAGTGCGAGGTGATGGCGCCTTCGGCCCCCTCTCCCCCCGGGGAGAGGGGCGGGGTGAGGGGGATGCACCGCGTGCCTTCCCAAAAATCCTCGCCGCGCGACCCCCTCACCCTAACCCTCTCCCCGGGGGGAGAGGGGATTCTTCCCGCGTAGAAGACGTGGGCACCACGGAGAGGGCGTCTGTCGCCATTTTGCGAAGCTCCAGCCTGCCATCGAGGGTGCCAATGGCTCCGCCGCTCTGCTACATCTCGGCGGCGCCGCAACAGCCGGGGGCAGAGATGACCGCGACCATCCCACCATATCTGACGACCTTCTCGCTGGCCGGGCAGGTGGCGCTCGTGACCGGATCGGGGCGCGGGCTGGGACTGGAGATCGCGCGGGCGCTGGCCGGATCGGGCGCGCATGTGCTGCTGAACGGCCGCGACGCCGCGACGCTGGAGGCCCGTGTCGCCGAGATCGAGGCCGCCGGCGGATCGGCGTCGGCGCTGCCCTTCGACGTGTCCGACCGGGCGGCGCTGCGGGATGCCTTCCTGCGTATCGAACGGGACCATGGCCGGCTCGACGTGCTGGTCCAGAATGTCGGCCAGCGCAACCGCAAGCCTCTGGTCGACCTGACGGACGACGAGATCACCGGCCTGCTCGACGTCGATCTGGCCTCCAGCCTCATCCTGGCGCGGGAGGCGGCGCGGCTGATGCTGCCGCGCGGCCGGGGCCGGCTGATCGCCGTCACCTCGGTCGCCGGGCAGATCGCGCGGGCCAACGACAGCGTCTATGCCGCGGCGAAATCCGGGCTCAACGGCATGGTGCGGGCGTTGGCCGCCGAGTACGGCCCGCAGGGCCTGACCAGCAACGCCATCGCCCCCGGCTTCTTCGCGACCGAAACGAACGCGGCGATCACCGGCGATCCGCAGCGCTCGGCCTATTTCGCCAAGCGCACGCCGCTGGGACGCTGGGGGCGGTCGGACGAGATCGCCGGGGCCGCGGTGTTCCTGGCCTCGCCGGCGGCGTCCTATGTCAACGGTCACGTCTTGGTCGTCGATGGCGGCGCCACCATCTTGATGTAAGCCGCCGGCCCCGACTCCACCGCCATGCTGACCATCCCCATCTCCTGCGGCGATCCCGCCGCCCTGTTCCGACCCTGGAGCGCCGAGCCCTGGGCGATGCTGCTCGACAGCGCGGCGCCCCATCCGCGAAATGGCCGATATTCTTATATCGTTGCGGAACCGGTTCAAACCGTCGAGGCGATCGGCGGCCAGACGCTGATCGATGGCCGCCCGGCCGCCGGCAGCCCCTTCGACGCGCTGGAACGGCTGCTCGCCACCCGTTCGCTTCCATCCGACGGCCCGGTTCCCTTCACCGGAGGGGCCGTCGGCTTCATCGGTTACGAAGCCGGAACGTCTTTGGAGGGGCTGCGCTCCCGCCATGGCAATCCGGGCGGCCAGCCGGACTTCGCCTTCGGCCTCTACGATGTCGTCGCCGCTTTCGACCGGCAGCAGCGCCAAGCCTGGGTCATCGCCGCCCGCCCGGAAGCGGAGGACCGCGCCCGGCAGATGGCCGCGCGGCTATCCGTTCCGCCTCCGGAACAATCGGCCGGGCCGGCGCCGCTGCGCTGGCGGTCGGAGCTGGCGCGCCCCGACTATCTCGACCGGGTCGGGCGGGTGTTGGAGTATATCCGGGCCGGCGACATCTATCAGGCCAACTTCACCCAGCGCTTCCTGGCCGATACCGGCGGGGTCATCGACGCCTATGCGCTGTACGAGCGGCTGCGCCGTCTCAGCCCGGCGCCCTTCGCCGCCTTCCTGAACTGCGGTCCGCGGTTGCGGCTGGCCGGGGCGTCGCCGGAGCGCTTCATCCGGCTGGGCGCCGACCGGACCATCGAGACCCGGCCGATCAAGGGCACCCGCCCGCGTCATGCCGATCCGGAGGCCGACGCGGCTGCGGCGGCGGAGCTGTCGGCCAGCATCAAGGACCGGGCGGAAAACCTGATGATCACCGACCTGCTGCGCAACGATCTGGCGCGGGTGTCGGAAATCGGCAGCGTCAAGGTGCCGGTGCTGTTCGGGCTGGAGAGCTTCGCCAGCGTCCATCACCTCGTTTCGGTGGTCACCGCGCGCCTTCTGCCGGGGTTGGGGCCGGTCGATCTGCTGCGCGCCGCCTGCCCCGGCGGCTCGATCACCGGCGCGCCCAAGATCCGGGCGATGCAAATCATCGACGAGCTGGAGGTGGCGCGCCGCGGCGCCTATTGCGGGTCGGTGGCCTGGATCGGCTTCGACGGCGCCATGGACAGCAACATCGTCATCCGCACCCTGTCGGTGACGCCGGACGCGGTGATCGCCCAGGCCGGCGGCGGCATCGTCGCCGATTCCGATCCGGCGGACGAGCATGAGGAAATGCTGGTCAAGGCCCGCGCCCAGCTGCGCGCGGCCGGAGAACTGGTGGGGGACGTGGAATGACCATCTGGCTGAACGGGCGGCTGATGCCGGCGGCCGAGGCGCGGATCGACCCGGCAGACCGCGGCTTCACGCTCGGCGACGGTCTGTTCGAAACGATCCGGATCAAGGACGGCGTTCCGCGCCACCTGCCGCTCCATCTCGACCGGCTGGGCGCCGGGGTGGGCCTGCTGCGTCTGCCGCTGCCCTACGGTGCCGCGGAACTGGCCGCGGCGATGGCGGCGCTGGTCGAGGCGACCGGCATCGCCGACGGCGTCCTGCGCCTGACCCTGTCGCGCGGCACCGGCGCCCGCGGCGTGCTGCCGCCGGCCGACGCCGAGCCGACCCTGCTGATGACGGCCGCGCCCGTCGCCCATATGACCACGCCGGTGACCGCCGTCATCGCCCGCTGCACCCGCCGCAACGAACATTCGCCGCTGTCGCGGCTGAAGTCGCTGAACTACCTGGACTCCATCCTGGCCCGGCAGGAGGCGGCGGAGCGCGGCGCCGACGAGGCGCTGCTGCTGAACGCCGCCGGACGGCTGGCGGAATCGAGCGTCGCCACCCTGTTCCTGTCCATCGGCGGCCGGCTGCTGACCCCGCCGTTGGCAGACGGCGCCCTTCCCGGCATCCGCCGCGCCCTGGTCCTGGAGCGCCACGGCGCGGAGGAGGCGCCGCTCGGCCCCGACGATCTCGTCCGCGCCGACGAGGTCCTCCTGACCAACAGCCTGGGCCTGCGCCCGCTGGTGACGGTCGACGGCCGCCCGGTCGGCGCCGGCGCCGCCGGTCCGGTGCTGGCCCGGCTGCTGGCCGATGCGGATCTGTGACAACCCGAGGGATGGTGATGATCGAGACGGTGACCTTTCCCGAACTGACCGTGCTCGGCTGCATGGTCGAAGCGAGCCATGAGGATCTGCCGGCCGCGCTCGCTGCGGCCTGGGAGCGCGTGTTCGCTGCCGACGTCGGAACGGCTGCCTTCGCGGCGGTGTCGCTGCCGGAGGAGAACGGGCTGCGTCGCGAACTCGTCGGCTTCATGGCGGCGAAGGCGAGCGAAATCCCGGACGGCATGGTCCGCCTCGATCTCGACGCCGGCCGCTATCTGCGGACGGTGCAGGACGGCCCGCAGGCGGCGATCGCCGGCGGTTTCGCCCGGCTCCGCGCCCATGCCGAGGCGCAAGGCCTGACGCTGTCCGGCATGGCTCTCGATTTCGGCCACCGGCCGGAGCAGCCGGACGGGCGCCATGAGCTTCACCTGGCGCTCGCCCCGCAACTGCCGGCGCTGGCCTGACGGCTGCCGCGCGGCGCCGTCAGCGCGCCGTGCTGTAGACGCCGTGGATGCCGAACTCGACCGGCTGCCCGGCCAGATGGCGGTTCAGCAGGGCGGCGACCTCCGCCGCGGCCGGCTTGCCGTCCAACGCGGCGAGGTCACGCTGCAGCGCCGTCATCGGCTTGGGCGAGGCGATGGCGAGGAAATGGTCGGCACCGAAGGGCGGTTCCACCGTCAGGGCCAGCCGGTAGGGGCCGCCGCGCGGGATCTGCGGCGGGTCCTTGCGGTCCGCCAGCGGGTAGAGGTAATTGACCGTGCCGTCGGCGGCCAGGTTGATCAGGGTGAAGTAGGTGCCGCTGTTGCCGCCGATGGCGAGCGACACCGTTTCGCCCTTGTGGTAGTCGCGGTCGCCCGGCTCCACCGCCAGGGCCAGCGACCGCTCCTGCGCCGCCGCCTTCACCCGCAGCACCAGCGACCATTTGTCGACCACCCCCTGCACCCGCCGGCGGGTTTCCGGCGCCGCCGGGTCGCCGGGGATGCTGGCCAGCACGTCGCCGACGTTGCTGACCACATCGCCGCTGCCGGTGTCCCAGACCAGGGCGGGGCCCTCCTTCCCGACCATCTCGACCCCGGTGAATCCGGCGGCCAGCTTCTTCACCGCCGCCGGCTGGCCCAGGATGCGCAGCGGGATCGGCCCGGCGGCCGGCAGCAGGGAGGGCGGCTTCGGCCGGCTGGCGACCGGGTCGATCAACGGAATCTCGCCACGGCCGCGCGGCTGCACCTGCGGATGCTGCCGCCCTTCCAGTGCCATGCGCACGGCGCTGCGGATATGGGCCTCCAGCTCTCCCTTGGTGACGACGCCGTCGCCGTCGCGGTCGGCCTGCCCGCGCAGCGCGTTGGCGAAGGCCCAGCTCAGCGCGCCGCGCGGCCTGCGGTCGATCATCACCTCCGGCGCCAGCTCGTCGTCGGCCACCGCGGCGAAGAAGGTGACGTTCGGCTGCTCCTCCGCCTCCGCCTGCAGGGCGGCACGGGTGGGCAGGGGCAGGGCGTCGTCCTCGATATGGTCGACCGGCACGCCGTCGATCTTCGCCGCCCGCGTGCCGAGCATGCCGGCGCGGTCGTCGAACGCGCGGGTCATGGTGCCGGAATGGCAGGAATCGGAGATGAAGATCACCCGGCGGGGTGCCGCCTCCTTCATCAGGACGGCGATCTCGTCGTCGGTTAGGCGCTGGGCGGTGCCGGGTCCGCGCGGAGCGAAATCGGCCAGCACCAGGAACTCGTCCAGCCCGTCGGCCTCGCTGCCGGGAACCCGTTCCGGTTGCTGGGCGCCGTGGCCGGCGAAGGTCAGGATCAGCGTCGAGTCGGGCGAAGTGTCGGCGATCAGCTGCCGCCATGCCTTGATGATGCGGCTCCGCTCGGCCTCGCCGTCGATGAACAGGAGCAGCTTCCTGACGCCCAGCCCCTTCAGGGCGTCGGCGATGTCGCGGGCATCGTTGACCGCGCCCTGAAGCGGATTGACCTGCGTATAGCGGTCGATCCCGATCACCAGGGCCCCGATCTCCGCCCGCGCCGGGCTTGCCGCCAGCATCGGAGCCGCCCCGGCACCCGCGACACCGGCGAGAGCCGCCGCCATCATCGCCAGTCGTCGCAAATCTGCAAACATTGCACTCCCCCAACGATACCGAGCCGCATAGACGATAGACAGAGGGTAATAGATAAAAGGCTTCGCGAATTGGTAGTAATGCCCCCTTCCGTCGCGGTTGTTACTATGGCAGCTTTACAGCCGGCTCCGAACCGTCGAACTGCCATGACCGCTGTGGGGGTGGCGCGGATCGTTACGGTTTCGGATCTGGAACGCAAGAATCCTTTCGACAGAAAAGCAAACGGGAACTCAGGTCATGCGAAGCAACCGTACCAGGGCAAGCCTCGTCTCCATCACCATCTTCGCCATGGCGCTCACCGGCTGCGTCACCACGCAGCAGGACCGCATCGGTGCCAATGACGGGTCCGACGCTTGCTACCAGTACCGCGTCGCGCTCGACTCGACCGGCAACTACTATGCCGAGGACATGCTGAAGGGCGCCGCCATCGGTGCCGGCGTCGGCGCGCTGACCGGTGCGGTTGCCGGCGGCAACGTGAAGAGCGCGCTGATCGGCGCCGCGGCCGGTGCTGCGATCGGCACGCTCGGCGGTTACTGGAACTCCCGCATGCAGCAGGGCCGCGACCAGGCGATCCTGGGCGTGATGAACGACCTCGACACCGAGAACCAGAACCTGAACCGCACCCAGGTGGCGCTCGACCAGCTGGTGAACTGCCGCCGCGCCGAGATCTCGCGGATCAAGGCCGACTACAAGGCGAACCGCATCGCCAAGCCGGAGGCCGAGCAGCGCCTCGCCCGCATCCGCGCCCAGCTGGACAAGGATTACGAGATCGCCAGCAGCATCAACCAGAACATCGTCAAGCGCCGCGACGAGTATCTGGTTGCCGCCGACAACATCGAGCCGGGTTCGGCCGAGAAGATCCGCACCAAGACCGTGGCCAAGGCGCAGACCAAGAAGAAGCAGGCCAAGCAGAGCACCGGCCAGGCGTCGCAGGTGGTCCAGCGCACCAACACCGCCTTCGAGACGTCGGAGCGCATCAACGCTGCCACCAACAGCATCCAGCAGATCGCCCAGAAGGAAGCTACCCTCGACGCCGTCTGAGGCGCTATCTGATCAGGACCAGTCCGGCCGCGGGCTCCATGGGTTTCCCCATGGGACCCCTGGCCGGAAGACACAGTGCAAGCGGAACGGATGATGGCCGGCTGTCTCTCTCGCCCGAACGCGCGACTTCGGCGCGGCACTCCCGCAGCGGTTTTCCTGCGGGCATTCCTCGGCATCCTGCTGGGTTCGCTCCAGGCCTTTGCCGGGGCCGCGCTGGCGGGAGACGCATCGACCGGCGCCTTCCTGCGGATCGAGACCGGCGGGCACACCGCCCGCGTCAACCGGCTGGCCACCGATGCCGGGGGCCGGCTGATCGCCACCGTTTCCAACGACAAGACCCTGCGCCTGTGGGCCCGCGACAGCGGCGAGCCTCTCGGCGTGCTGCGCGTGCCGATGGAGACGGGGGACGAGGGGGCGCTCTATGCCGTCGCCCTGTCCGCCGACGGCTCGCTGGCCGTGGCGGCGGGAAACACCGGGTCGAGCTGGGGCGATGGCGTCACGCTCTACTTGTTCGACGTGAAGGCGCAGCGGCTGAAGGCCCGGCTTCCCGGCCAGCCGCAGGTGCTGAACGACCTCGCCATCTCTCCCGATGGGCGGTTCGTCGCCGGGGCCTTCGGCGGCACCGCCGGCATCCGGGTGTGGGACAGCGGCAGCTTCAAGCTGGTCGCCGAGGATACGGGCTACGAGGCTCGGGTGTCCGCACTGGCCTTCGCTCCCGACGGCCGGCTCGCCACCGCCTCCTTCGACGGCAACGTCCGCCTCTATGACGCCGCCTTCAAGCCGAAGCTCAAGCGCAAGCCGGGCAGCGGACTGCCCTATTCGGTTTCTTTCTCGCCCGACGGCACGCTGCTGGCCGTCGGCTATGCCGACCAGACCCGGGTCGACGTGCTGTCCGGCACCGACCTGAAGACGCGCTGGTCGCCCAAGACCACCGGCATCGCCGGCGGCAGCTTCGCCGCCGTCGCCTGGGACGGCACCGCGCTGGTCGCCGCCGGCACCGCCACGCAGGACGGCAAGCGCAATGTGGTGCGCCGCTGGGCCGATGCGGGCAAGGGCGCCTTCGCCGACATCGCCGCGGCGCGCGATTCCGTGACGCATCTGCTGGCCCTGCCGGGCGGCGGGGTGGCCTTCGCCGCTGCCGATCCCGGCTGGGGAGAGATTGATTCCGCCGGCCGGCTGCAATTCGCCCGCATGGGCGACGTCGCCGACTACCGCGACATCCATCTCGGCCGCTTCGGCCTGTCCGACGACGGGCTGGTGCTGGAATTCGGCATGGAGCAGGGCGGCCGCCGGCCGATGCGCTTTGACGTGCTGGCCCGCAGCCTGACCACCGCGCCCGATCCGCTGCCCGGCCTGAACCGTCCGACCGCCGATGGGCCGGGGATCGGTGTCGCCGACTGGCGCAACACCCGCACGCCCAAGGTCAACGGCCAGCCGGTGAAGCTGGACAGCGGCGAATGGGCGCGCAGCGTCACCGTGCTGGGGGCACAGCGCCGCGTCCTGCTGGGCGGCGAGTTCAGCCTGCGCCTGCTCGATTCCGCCGGGGCCGAGCTTGCCCGCGCCGAGGTGCCGGCGGCGGTGTGGGGCGTCGTCGCCTCCGCCGACGGCCGGGTCGCCGTGGCGGCGCTGGGCGACGGCACGCTGCGCTGGTACGCCCTGTCGGGCGGCGCCCGCCCGCTGGAGGAGCTGGCGGCGCTGTTCCCGCACCGCGACGGCCGCCGCTGGGTGCTGTGGACGCCGGAGGCCTTCTTCGACCATTCCGAGAGCGGCGGCGAGACCCTGGTCGGCTTCCACCTGAACGACCCGAAGAAGAAGGGCAGCCAGTGGGTGGAGTTCAAGCAGGTCTACCGCGTGTTCGACGCCCCCGAACTGGTGCGCGACAAGCTGCGCCAGACCGGGCAAGCGGAGATCGCGGCACGCCTGTCCGCCATCGGTGACATCCGCCTGCTGACCCAGCGCCGCCCGCAGGTGACCCTGCTGGACTATTGCACCGTGCCCGCGGCATCCCGCGGCTTGGCGCTCGGCACCGGTGCCGCGGAGGCGCAGGCGGGGAGCCAGGCCGCTCCAGCCGCTCCTGCCGCCGCCGTTCCGGCACCGGCTCCCGCGACGCCGTCCGCACCGGCTTCCGTCTCGGCCGATGCCGAAACCTGCCATCCGCTGGACATGACCCCGGTCAGCCGCGCCTTTGCCCGGGCCAAGGAGCCCGCACCGCAGCCGGCGCCGGCGAAAATGGCCGTGCCGGCGCCGCCGAAGCCGGCCTCGCAGGGCGGGGCGCAGGGCGGCGTGCAGGCCGCGAATCAGGCCGACGGCAAGGGCGGTCCGCAGCAGACCGATCTGGATGTCGCGGCGGAGGAGCCGCGCCTGACCGTCGCCCTGCCGGAGGGGATCGGCGCGGTCCGCCTGCGCTACCGCCTGGCCGACACCGGCGGCGGCATCGGGTCGGTCGACCTGTTCCGTAACGGCCGCAACGTCAGCGGCCAGGACAAGTCCCGCGCCTTTGCCCGTGCCAAGGAGCCGGCGCCCGCCGCCCAGGCCGTCACGCCGCCGGCTCCCCAGCCGGCGGCGCAGGCCGCCGCACAGCCGCAGCCGCAATCGCCGGCGGACGGTTCCAAGGACCAGCCCCCGGCACCCCCGGAGGAGCGCGTCAGCACCGTCCGGCTCGACCCCGGCAGCAACCGCGTGCAGATCCGCGCCTACAACGGGTCCGACGCGATCTACGAACGCTCGGCGCTGGTCGATTTCGTCCTGCCCAAGCCGGCCGAGGTCGCCGACGGTGCGCCGCAGGACAAGGGGCAGCGGGCCGCATCGTCGGCGCCGCGGCTGATCACCTTCGTCGTCGGCATCGACAAGTACCGGCCGGCGGGGACGCAGCTGCGCTTCGCCCGCGCCGACGCCACCTCCTTCGCCGAGGCGCTGCGCGGCCGCATTCCCGTCGGCTACGACCGGGAACAGTCGCTGGCGCTGTCCACCACGCTCTATGACGAGCAGGCGAGCCGGGACGCCGTCGTGTCCGGGCTGGAGGCGCTGGCCGCCAACGCGCGCGAGGACGATACCGTCGTCCTCTACCTCGCCGGTCACGGCGTGATCGTGCCGTCGCCGAAGGATCCGTCGGTCAAGCTCTACCATTTCATCACCCAGGACGTGACCGCCGCCACCCCCGAGGCGATCTTCCGCGAAGGGCTGTCGGAGAAGGACCTGAACCGGCTGGTCAGCGCCATTTCCGCCCGCAACGTGCTGGTGATGCTCGACACCTGCCATTCGGGCGCGGTGTCGGCCGGCACGGTCGACAAGCTGTACCAGGACATGGGGCAGCGCTACCTGCTGGCCGCCTCGTCGGAGCAGGAGGAGGCGCTGGACAGCTACGACGGCCGCAACGGCATCTTCGCCCATGCGGTGCTGGAGGGGCTGAAGGGCAAGGCCCTGCTGCCGGGGGACGAGGCGATCTACAACCTGACGCTCGGCCAATACGTGAACCGCGCGGTCCCGCGTCTGGCGCGGGAGAAGAAGTGGCACCAGTCCGCCATCTTCAAGACCGGCGGCAACGAGCTGAACCCCTTCCCGCTGGCGGCGCCGCAGGCTGCACAGCAATAACGCCGGCTTGGCGGCGTTCGGAGGTGCCGGGGCATATGACCTATCGTGGTTCATCCCCCGGAATCCTCGCCGAAAAATGGCTAGATTAACGTCGGTTGGTTCGTTCAAAGTGCTGGGAAAGGACGGCCGGACCGCTTCCGGAACGGCGCGTGGATTGGGGTGGACATGGAAGGCGGCGATGAGTTCGGCGGCAAGCCCGGACCGGAGACGGAACGCACGGTTCTGATGCCGACGCCGGGCGGCCGGCGGTCGGCCGCATCCGGAGGGTCGGCCGGCGGGGATCCGTCGGCGCCGCGGGTGGAAGCGGTCGGGGTTCCCGGGCCGGCGCTCGCCGGCATCTTCGCCGCGCGCTCGCCGCTGGCCGCCGCCGCCTCGCCGGTGCTGCTGCTGGCGGCCCGGCTGAACGACGTGACCGAGGTGCCCGACCTCGAATCGCTGCGCCAGCGGGTGATCTCGGCCCTGCGCGACTTCCAGCATTGGGTGACGAAGTCCGGGCTGGACTCGGCGACCCAGGCGACGGCGCATTACGCGCTCTGCGCGCTGATCGACGACATCGTGCTGAATTCGCCCTGGGGCAGCCAGAGCTCCTGGACGCGTCAGAACGTCACCAGCATGTTCCACAAGAACGTGGTCGGCGGCGATCAGTTCTATGACCGGCTCGCCTCGGCCCGCCAGGATCCGGGCAAATACGGCGACCTGCTGGAGCTGATGTATCTCTGCCTGTCGCTGGGCTTCCGCGGCCGCTACCGCGTCGCCGGCCGCCAGGACAGCGAGCATGCCCGCATCCGCGAGGACGTCTACAACATCCTGGTCAAGCACCGCGGCTACGCCGACCGCATCCTCTGCCCGAACGCCGCGGCGCTGGCGATGGACTACCGTCCGCCGCGCAGCTCGCTGCCGGTCTGGGTGACCGGGGCCGGCACGGCGCTGTTCCTGCTGCTGCTGTTCCTGGGCCTCAGCTTCCTGCTGAACGGCGCGTCGGACCGTTTGTTCGCCGGCATGGGCGGCCTGCCGCCGCATGGCGGCGTGGTGATCGAGACGCCGCCGCCGGTCAAGCTGGCCGAAGCCGCCCCGCCGCCGCCGCAGATCGCCCCGCCGCCCCCGCCGCAGACCACCCAGGTCCAGCGCGTGCGCAAGTTCCTGGAGCCGGAGATCGCCGAAGGGCTGGTCGAGGTGACGGAGGACGCGCTGTCGGTCACCGTGCGCATGCGCGGCAACAACTTGTTCGCCAGCGGCAGCGCCAGCCTGAACGACAAGGTGCGGGCATCGGTCCTGCGCGTCGGCCGCGCCGTGGCGGAGGAGCCGGGGGCGGTGCTGATCACCGGCCACACCGACAACGTGCCGATGACCGGCGGCGGGCGGCTGCGCTTCCCGTCGAACTGGCACCTGTCGAAGGCGCGCGCCGAATCGGTGATGGCGGAATTCGATCCGCTGTTCGCCGACAAGTCCCGCATGAAGGCGGAGGGCAAGGCCGACACCGAGCCGGTCGCCCCCAACGACACCGCCGAAGGCCGCGCGGCGAACCGCCGGATCGACATCATCCTCAAGAAGTGAGCGGATCCGCCCCCTTGGGGGCGGTGCCGGCGGCCGAAGACGAGATCGCGGCCGAAGAAAGATCAGGGACAGGGGTATCGGAATGAGTCGGCTGACCGCCATCTTGCTCTCCCGCGCAGTGCTGGGCTTCATCGGTGCGGTGATCGCGGCGGCGCTGATCGCGCTGCTGGCGCCGCTGGCCGGGCTGGAGATGCCCTGGCTGGCGGTCGCCGCCGCGGTTCCCTTCCCGATCCTGGTCGTCGTGCTGCTGCTGCTGAAGCGGCGTGACGCCAAGGCCGAGGAGCGGATGACGGCGGAACTGACCGGCGGCACCGACGCGGCCCGCATGGCGGCGATGGACCAGGCCGACGAGGTCGCCGGCCTGCGCAAGACCTTCGCCGAATCTCTCGCCCTGCTGAAGGCCGGGCGCAAGCAGCGCGGCCTGGGCGACGGCTATCTCTACGGCACCCCCTGGTACGTCATCATCGGCCCGCCCGGCGCCGGCAAGACCACGGCGCTGCTGAAGAGCGGCCTGAACTTCCCGCTGGCCGAGCAGACCGGCGGCAGGCCGCTGAAGGGCGTCGGCGGCACCCGCCAGTGCGACTGGTGGTTCGCCGACGAGGCGATCTTCCTCGACACCGCCGGCCGCTACACCACCCAGGACAGCCACGAGGCGGTCGACCAGACCGGCTGGGGCGCTTTCCTGAAGCTGCTGAAGGACGCGCGCTCGCGCCAGCCGATCAACGGCGTGCTGGTGGCGATGGCCGTCCCCGACCTCGCCGCCGCCGGGCCGGAGGAGCGGGCGCAGCATGCCGCCGCCATCCGCCGCCGCCTGCGCGAGCTGTACGAGACCCTGAAGGTCAAGGCGCCGGTCTACCTGCTGCTGACCAAGGCCGATTTGATCGCCGGCTTCAACGAGTTCTTCCACGACCTGAACCGCGACGAGCGCCGGCAGATCGTCGGCGTCACCCTGCCGGCGGCCGAAAGCGAGCTGGGCGACGCCGGCATGGCGACGCTGGGCAGCGAACTCGACGGCATCGCCGGCCGGCTCTCGGCCCGCGCCGTCGACCGCATCCAGCAGGAACATGCGCAGGAACGCCGCGGCGCCATCTTCGCCTTCCCGTCGCAGCTCGCCTCGCTGAAGGAACCGCTGCTCGACTTCGTCGCCGCCGCCTTCAAGGCCAACCGCTACGAGCCGGCGCTGCGGCTGCGCGGCGTCTATTTCACCAGCGGCACCCAGGAAGGCACGCAGATCGACCGGCTGATCGGCGGGCTGGCCGAGAGCTTCGGCCTGCCGGCGGCCCCCTTCCGCGGCGGCGCCGTCGCCGCCGGGCAGCAGCGCAGCTATTTCCTCGGCGGCCTGCTGAACGACCTGGTGTTCCGCGAAGCCAACATGGTCGGCTTCGACCCGGCGGCGGAGCGGCGCCGCGTCTGGATCCCGCGCATCGCCTACAGCCTGTTCGGCCTGGTCACCGTCGCCGCCACCGCCGTCTGGGTCGCCAGCTATCTCGGCAACGCCGGGCTGATCGACCGCGAACAGCAGGCGGTCGACGCCTATCGTCCGAAGGCGGAGGCGCTGGCCGCCGGAACCGTCGCCGACGACGACATCCGCCGCGTCCTGCCGGTGCTGAACGAGCTGCGTGCCCTGCCGGCCGGCCACGACACGCTGGCGCTGAAGCAGAAGCTGGCCCTCGATTTCGGCCTCTACCAGGGCGACAAGCTGGAGGAGGCCGGCGACGGTCTCTACCGCCGCGCGGTCAACGGGCTGCTGGTGCCGCGGCTTCTGGTGCGGGTGCAGCGCGACCTGCGCGACCGGCTGACCGCCGACGACGCCCCGGCGGTGGAGGCGCTGCTGCGCCTCTACCTCATGCTGGGCGGCGCCGGTCCGGTCAACGGCGACGAGGTCAAGGCCTGGACCGCCGGCTGGCTGCGCCGCGTTTCGCCGCCGGCCGGCGAGGACGAGACCAAGGCGGTCCTCGGCCACATCGATGCCGGGCTGGGCGCCCCCGCCGGCCTGCCCAAGGCCAATCTGGACGCCGAGCTGGTCCGGCAGTCGCGCGAGGTGCTGGCGCGCACGCCGCTGGCCGCCCGCGCCTATGCCGCCGTCCGCGACGGCGAGGCGGCGCGCAAGCTGCCGGACTGGCGCCCGTCGGACCAGGCCGGGCCGGAAGGCGACCGGGTGTTCCGCCGCTCCTCCGGCGCGCGGTTCAGCGACGGCGTTCCGGGTTTCTATACGTTGCAGGGCTTCACCACCGTGATGCTGCCGGGGCTGCCGGCGGCGACGCGGACGGTGCGCGACCTCAGCTGGCTGCTCGGCCCGCCGCGCGGCGAGGAGGCCGGGCCGGAGCTGGAGACGGCGGCGCTGACGCTGTACCTGCGCGACTATGCCGGGCGCTGGGACGCGTTGCTGAACGACATCACCCTGGTGCCGGCGGCCAACCCGCAGGCGCTGTCCGAAGAGGTCAACATCCTGTCCGGCCGCAGTTCCCCATTGCAGAAGCTGCTGGCCGCGGTGGCGACCGAGACGACTCTGCAGCGCCTGCCGGAGGCGCCGGCCGGCACTCCGCCGGCCGTCGCCGCCGTCGCCGCGGCGGCGGCCGACAGCGGCGTCGCCAAGCTGGTCACCCAGATGGTCGACGACCGCTTCCGTCCGCTGAACGACTTCACCCGCAACAGCGGCAACGCCCGGCTGGAGGAGCTGCTGCGCCAGCTCGAGGGCGTGCATTCCGTGCTGGCCCGGCTGTCGCTGGGCTCGGGCGGCGGGCAGAAGCTGTTCGATCTGGCGGCCAACGGCGGCGGCGAGGTCTTCCAGAAGCTCTCCACCGACGTCGCCTATTACCCGCAGCCGGTGCGCCGCTGGACCGAGGAGCTGGTGGAGCAGGGGACGGCGCGGACGCTGAGCGGCGCGCGCTCGCAGATCAATGCCGAATGGCAGAGCACGGTGCTGCCCTGGTGCCGCCGCGCGCTCGACAACCGCTACCCCTTCGTCCGGGGGGCCTCGGCCGATGTCGGGATGGATGATTTCGCCCGGCTCTTCGCGCCCGGCGGGCTGATCGACGGCTTCTTCGCCAACCGGCTGCGCCCCTTCGTCGACACGACCAAGGAGCCCTGGCGCTGGCAGCCGTCGGCCGCCGAGCTCGGCATTCCCGCCGCGGTCCTGCCGGCCTTCCAGCATGCGGCGATGATCCGCGACGCCTTCTTCCCCGATGGCGGCCGCGCCCCCTCGCTGCGCTTCGAACTGCGCCCGACCTATCTCGGTCCGGGGGTGGAGCAGGTCGATCTCGACATCGACGGCCAGCGGCTGACCTTCGCCCGCAACGCCACGCTGGCGCAGGGGCTGCAATGGCCGAAGCCGGGCGGGGCGGGCGACCTGCGCGTCACCTTCACCGGCCTGCCGACCGAACCGCCGGAGATGACCCAGCGCACCGGAAGCTGGGCGTGGTTCCGCACGCTGGACGCCAACCGCGGCCGCAAGGGGGCGGTGCCCGACCGCATCCCGCTCAGCTTCGGTGCCGCCGGCAAGTCGGCCGGTTTCGACGTGCGGATGACCAGCGCCGTCAATCCCTTCTCGATCCGCGACATCAAGGACTTCCGATGCCCGGACAGTCTGTGATGGGACAGCCTGTGATGGCGCAGCCGGTGACGGGAACCGCCGGCTGTTTCGGCAAGCTGCCGGCGCGCGGCGACTTCCTGCTGCGCGGGCTGCCGCGCAGCTTCGCCGATCCCTGGCACGAGTGGCTGCTCGACGGGCTGCAGGCCAGCCGCGCCGCGCTCGGCGAGGCTTGGCTCGACCGCTACCTCAACGCGCCGATCTGGCGCTTCGCGCTGGAAGCCGGGGTCTGCGGGCCGCAGGCGGCGGCCGGCGTGATGATGCCCAGCGTCGACAAGGCGGGACGGCATTTCCCGCTGACCCTGGTCGCCCTGCTCGATCCCGGCTCCGGTGTCGCTGGCCTGGAGGCGGACGGTGCGTGGTTCGAGGCGGCCGAGGATCTGGCCCTGTCCGTCCTGACCCACACGCTGGACGTCGAGGCCTTCGTCGGTTCCGTCGCCGCCCTGTCGGTGCCGCAACCCGTTTCGCCGGGGGGCGGCGCGGAGGCCGCCTCCGGCTGCCGCTGGTGGACGCTGGGCGGCGAAGGCGTGGCGGAGCAGGGCTTCGCCGCCGCCGC
Organism: Azospirillum endophyticum; assembly: GCF_016595245.1. Taxonomy (GTDB): domain Bacteria; phylum Pseudomonadota; class Alphaproteobacteria; order Azospirillales; family Azospirillaceae; genus Azospirillum; species Azospirillum endophyticum. The sequence goes on along the minus strand of NZ_JAENHM010000049.1, from coordinate 48,213 downwards.
CCTGCCGTCCGCCGCGCGCTTCGCCGATTTCCTGACCGGCCATGCCGGGGAGAGTGCCTGATGCAGTTCGTCCAGGACGATCGCCTGCTGTCGCTGGAAACCCCGGCCGGTCCCGATGTGCTGCTGGTGGAGCGGGTGCAGGGGCGCGAGGCGCTGTCCAGCCCCTTCCTCTACCGCGTCGACGCGCTGGGGCCGATCGAGCCGCTGGCGCCGGAGGTCATCGTCGGCAACGGCGTCAACATCGGCTTCCGCCAGCCCGACGGCGAGCGGCTCTACGTCAACGGCATCGCCCGCTCGCTCGGCGTCGGCGTTCCGGTGGGACGCGACCAGCGCTACTACACGATCGAGGTGGTGCCCTGGCTGTCGCTGCTGTCCTACACCAGCGACTGCCGCATCTTCCACAGCCTGGGCGGCGGCGGGCCGATGGCGGCGCCGAAGATCGTCGAGACGGTCTTCCAGGAATTCGGCTTCTCCAACTTCGAATTCCGCAGCCTCACCGGCAATTACCAGCCGCGCGAATACTGCGTGCAGTACAACGAGACCTATTTCGACTTCATCAGCCGGCTGCTGGAAGAGGAAGGGATCTATTACTACTTCGCGCATGAGCGCGACCGCCACAAGCTGATCCTGTCCGACAGCGCCGCCGGCTATGCCAAGCTGTCGCCGGCCACCCTGCGCTTCAACCCCAGCGGCCAGTATGCCGACCAGATCGAGCGCTGGGAGCGGGTCTATTCCATCGCGTCGGGGCGCTGGGCCAGCAAGGATTACGATTTCCAGGCGCCGCGCACCCCGCTCGACAGCGGCGAGGCGTCGGTCGCCAAGGTGCCGGTCTCCACCAAATACGAGCTGTTCGAATATCCCGGCCGCTATGCCGCGCGCGACGCCGGCTCCGCGCTCGCCCGCCGCCGGATGGAGACGGAGGAGCGCGGGCTGGAGGGGGTGCGCGGCGTCGGCGCCTGCCGCGGCCTGCATCCCGGCATGACCTTCGCCCTGACCGACCACCCGACGGCGACGGAGAACAACCAGCCCGTCGTGGTGGCCGAGCTGGAGTTCGACGCCTGCAACGAGGGTTTCCTGCCCGGCGACAAGCGCAAGGCCTCCTACGGCAACAGCTTCCACGCCCTGCCGGCGAAGTCGGTGGTGCGGCCGGCGCGGCGCACGCCCAAGCCGTCGGTGCGCGGCATCCAGACCGCCTTCGTCGTCGGCCCGGCGGGGGAGGAGATCTACACCGACAAGTTCGGCCGCATCATGGTGCAGTTCCATTGGGACCGCCGCGGCCGGTCGGACGAGAAGAGCTCCTGCTGGATCCGGGTGGCGCAGAGCTGGGCCGGGCACCAGTGGGGCATGCAGACGGTGCCGCGCGTCGGCATGGAGGTGCTGGTCGATTTCGTCGACGGCGATCCCGACCGGCCGATGGTGATCGGCGTCGTCAACAACGCCGACGCGCTGCCGACCTACGCCCTGCCCGAACACAAGACCCGCTCCGGCATCAAGACGCGCAGCTCGCCCGGCGGGCGCGGCTACAACGAGATCCGCTTCGAGGACAAGGCCGGCAAGGAACAGGTCTTCCTCCATGCCCAGCGCGATTACGACCTGCGCATCGGCCATGACAGCCGGACTTCCGTCGCCTCGGGGCAGCATGTGAACGTCGCCGGCGGCCTGTGGGAATGGGTGGGCAAGAACCACCACGCCACGGTGGACGGCGACCATGTCGAATCCGTCGGCGGCGGCGTGTCGCGCACGGTCGGCGTCGACCTGCACGACAAGATCGGCACCAACTACGCCGTCCATGCCGGAGCCAACCTGTGCCTGGAGGCCGGCGCCTCGCTGACCCTGAAGGTCGGCGGCAACTTCATCACCCTCAGCCCGGCCGGCATCGCCATGAACGGCACCCTGGTGCTGATCAACAGCGGCGGCGCGGCCAACGGGCTGAGTGCCTCGCCGGCCACGCCGGCCAAGCCGTCGCCGGCCGACAAGGACAAGGGCGGGACGATCCCGGCGCCGCCGAAGGCGAAGCTGCCGCGCCCGGCGCAAAGTCACACCCCGAAGGTGGCGTCCCAGGCCATGGTGATGCGCAACGCCGCCGCATCCAACACGACGCTCTGCGAGATCTGCCAGACATGAGCCCGGCGATGACAGACCCTTTCCCCCGCCGCGCCCCGCAGGAGGTGATCGCCCGGCTCGCCCATCACCTGTGGCCGCAAGGTGCCCCCTATGGGGGACCGGAGCGGGACGGGCGGGCGCTCTACATGATCGTCGACGCCGCGCGCGACCCCGGCCTCTATCCCGGCCTGCTGGCGCGGGAGGAGGAGACCGAGATGCGCGCCCTCTACCAGGGCGACACGGCGAGCGACCTGGCGGAGGTTGCGCCCTATCTGGTCCAGCTGCCGCGCGGCAGCGCCGTCGCCGACTGGCTGGTCGGGGAGGGCTGGGGCCGCGGCTGGGGCGTCCTGCTGCAGGCCGACGGCGACATCGACGCGGTGCGCCGCCACCTGCGCAAGTTCACCATCGTCAATGACGGGAAGGGGACGACCTACCTGTTCCGCTTCTACGACCCGGTGGTCCTCGGCAGCTTCCTGCCGATCAGCGACGCCGCCCAGCGCGCCGCGCTGTTCGGACCCGGCATCCGCTTCCTGGTGGAGGATGCGGGCGCCGACGCGCTTGTCCTGTTCGAAGCGGTGGACGGCGACCTGCGCCGCGTCGAGGTTCCCCTCGGCGCCGTCGCGGGTGCCGATCCGGCCGCCGCCCGCTGACCCCGACCCCCTAAGCCGGAGGAGACCGCCGATGCCGCCCGCCGCCCGCCTGACCGACATGCACACCTGTCCGATGACGACCGGCCCGGTGCCGCATGTCGGCGGGCCGATCGTCAGCCCCGGCGTGCCGACGGTCATCATCGAATTCCTGCCGGCGGCGGTGGTGACCGACATGTGCGTCTGCGCCGGCCCGCCGGACGTGATCGTGAAGGGGTCGGCGAACGTGATGGTCGGCGGCCGGCCGGCGGCGCGTCTGGGCGACCAGACCGCCCATGGCGGGGTGATCGTGACCGGGGCGCCGACGGTGGTGATCGGCGGCTGACGAGCCGGGCATTGGGTCGGGATGGTGGGGCTGGAGAGCGTGGAATGCTGAAGCTGAGGATCGTGTCGGACCATCGGGCGTCGCTGGGCGGCAATGCCGAGAAGACGCTGTATGGCGGCGACCTCACCGTCGGGCGGGGCGGGGAGAACGGCTGGATCCTGCCCGATCCCGACCTGCTGCTGTCGCGCCAGCACTGCATCTTCGAAGAGGCCGGCTCCGGCTACCGGGTGATCGACACCAGCACCAACGGCGTCTTCCTCAACGGGTCCGACCAGCCGCTCGGCCGCAACGTCCCGGCGCCGCTGAAGTCCGGCGACCGCATTCGCGTCGGCCGCTTCATCATCGAGGCGGTGGTGGAATCGCCGGGCGCGCCCAGCTTCACCGAGATCACCGGCTCCTTCGCGCTGGGCGGCAGAACCGCCGGTTCCGATCTGGGCGGTTCCGATCTTTTCGCTCCATCGCCGTCGCGCGAGGCCGCGGCTCCGGACCAGTTCGACGAGCTGTTCGACGGGCCGGCCTCCCGTCCCTTCGAGGATCTGCCCCTGCGTGCGGACAGGGAGCCGTTCGATGCCTGGACCGCGTCCAGCAGCGGTTCGGCAGCGCGCGAACGGGCCGACGACTGGCGTTTCGGCGCGGTCGACGATCATTCCGATCCGCTGAACCAGGCGCTGTCGATCGGGGTGTCCTTCTCGGCCCCGGCCCCCTCGCTCGCCGAACCGCCGCGTCAGGCCGTCGGCGGCATCCCCGACGACTGGGACGACGAGCTGTTCGGCACGCCGCAGCCGGCATCCCCGGCGATCCCCTCTCCGGCCGCCCCGATTCCTCCGGCATCCTTCGCCCCGCAGCCCACTGCCCAGCCGTCCGCTGCCCAGCCGTTGCCGGACGACTGGAACATCGACGAGACCCTGCCCGATCCGGGGGTGACGGAGCCGCCGGTCGAGCGCCCATCTGCCATTCTACCGGCCATGCCGCCGGCTGTCGCTCCGCTGCCCGTCGAGCCGTCCTATGCGGCTTTCCAGCAGCCCGTTCGGCCGATCGACCATGTCCCGCTGCCGGACGATTCGGTCATCGCCCCGCGTCCGGTATCGGTCGCGACGCTTCCTCCGGTGCCGGCCCCGGTTCCGCCGATGCCGGTTTCGGCACCGGCCGCCCCGCCGTTCGCCGCGCCCGTCACGGCGCCGGCGCCCGATGCCGGTGCGGCCGTCGCCGCCTTCTATGAGGGCTTCGGCGCGGCGCTGCCCCCCGACGGATTGCCCGATCCCACGGCCATGATGCGTAGCCTGGGCGAGGCGCTGCGGGTCAGCCTCGGGGCGCTGCACGGCTCCCTGCGGGCGCGGTCGCGCTTCAAGGACGAGTTCCACCTGGAACAGACCAGCTTCCGGCCGTCGGGGGAAAACCCGCTGAAGCGCTGCGAGACGCTGGACGAGGCGGTCTCGGTTCTGGCCAACCCGCGCCTGCGCGGCTTCCTGCCGATGGCCGACGCGGTGCGGGAAGCGGCGGACGACGTGCAGGTCCATCACCTCGCCTATGCCGCCGCGCTGCAGACCGCGCTGAAGCAGGTGGTCGCCAAGTTCGACCCCGGCGCGCTCAGCCAGCGGCTGGAGACGCGGCTTCTCGACAGCATCGTCCCCGGTGCGCGCAAGGCCCGCTACTGGGACCAGTACGAGGCCCTCTACAAGGATCTGGTGGTCGAGCTGGAGGAGGATTTCGACCGCGTCGTCGGCGACGCCATCGCCCGCGAATATGACCGCTTCGTGCGCCGGGATGCCGGCGACGGTCCGGACGGCCAGAAGCCCGACTGACCCGCCCCGCCGCCGCACCAACCCCGAACCGGACCGATCCTCATCCCATGGCCCAGCCCCCCACCCAGTTCCCCGGCGACAGCCACGAGCCCACCGCCCTGCCGCCGGCCGCGACCGCGGGGCCGGCCGACGGCGGTCTGGCGAATCCCGGGACCGGCGGCGGGACCGACATGGAGGCCACCCGCCTGACGACCCCGCCGGCCGCCGGTTCTCAAGGCGCCGCCTCTCAGGCTCCGGTATCCTCCGTTCCCCCCTCTTCCGTCTCGGGCGTCGGGGCGTCGGGACCGCGGGGCGTTCCGGACCCGATCGGGCCGGGCACGCTGCTGAGCCACACCTATCTGGTCGAGGGACTGATCGCCCGCGGCGGCATGGGCGAGGTGCATCGCGCCCGCCATGTCGACATGGACACCTGGCATGCGGTGAAGGTGATCCGGCCGGAACTGGCGCAGGACGCCAAGATGGTCGAGCTGCTGCGGCGCGAGGCGGCGGCGCTGCGCGAGATCCGGCACGAGGCGGTGGTGTCCTACGACGGCGTCTTCCGCGACGAATACGGCCGCCTCCTGCTGTCGATGGAATTCCTCGACGGCCCGTCGCTGCTGGCGGTGCTGCAGGGCGGGGCGCTGGACGCGGCCTCGGTCGCCATCCTGCTCGACCGCATCGCCTCCGGCCTGGCGGCGGCGCACCAGCGCGGCATCGTCCACCGCGACATGTCGACCGACAACGTCATCCTGCCCGGCCGCGAGATCGCCAACGCCAAGATCATCGATTTCGGCATCGCCAAGCAGACCGCCGGCGGGGCGGGGACCGTCATCGGCGACGCCTTCGCCGGCAAATACGGCTATGCCTCGCCCGAGCAGTTCGGGCTGTTCGGCGGACAGGTCGGGCCGCAGTCCGACATCTACAGCGCCGGCCTGGTGCTGGCCGCGGCGGCGCTCGGCCATCCGCTCGACATGGGCCGCACGCCGCAGGCGATGATCGAGCGGCGCATGGCGGTGCCGGACCTGTCGGCCCTGGACGAGCCGCTGCGCGGCGTCCTCTGCTCGATGCTCGAACCGGACCCGCAGACCCGGGTCAAGACCATGGCGGAGCTGGTCGGTGCCCTCACCCGGCGTCCGGCCGAGATCACGCCCTTCGAGATCACGTCCTTTCCGGCGGCGAAGCCGGAGGCCGGGGCGAAGCCCGTCGCGACCACGGCTGCGCAGCCGGGTTTGAAAGAGGCCGCTGCGGGCGGGAAGGCCGCGGACCGGCCGAAGAAGGCGCCGGTCGGCCTGATCGCCGGCGGTGTCGGCGGTCTGGCGGCGGCCGGCGTGGCCGGCTTCCTGCTGTTCGGCCAGTCCCAGCCGCCTGCGCCGTCCGCGCCGTCGACGCAGGCCTCCGCTCCCGCCACCATGACCGGAACGGCGACGGCTCCGGCCACCCCCGCTTCCGTCGCCCCGCCGCCGTCGGCCATGACGACGGCGCCGCTCGGCACCTCGGCTCCCGCCACCCAGCTCGCATCGACGGCGGTGCCGGCGTCCACACCGGCCGCCGATGCTGCGGCCAAGGCCGATGCCGCCCCGGTCAAGCCGCCGTCCGAGCCGGCTTCCCCGCCGCCGGCCACCCCCGCGGTTCAGGTCGCTCCCTCCCAGAACACGGCGCCCCAGAACACGTCGCCTCAAACCGCGGTTCCCACACCCGTCCAGCCGCAGCCGCAGGCGCAGGTCGTGCCGGCATCCGTTCCCGCGGCCCCCCCGGTGCCGCGCCTGACGCCGGCCGAGGCGCGCAAGGCGGTCGAGGCGGCGGCGGGCGGCTTCGCCTGCGCCGGGGTCAAGGCGGCGGAGGCCGGCAACGGGGTGAAGGTCGGCGGCTATGTTGGCAGCGACGAGGATGCCCGCGTCCTGAAGGCGGCGCTGACCGCCCTGCCGGCCGGCATCGACGTCGATGCCCAGGTCGCCGTGCGTCCCTGGCCGCTGTGCGAGGCGCTGGGCGTCGCCGGGCTGCCGGCACGGGCCGAGGGGCAGGGAGCGAATGCGCTGGGGCTCGGCTTCAACCGGCCGTCGATGGTCTACCGCAAGGGCGAGAAGCTGGAGGTCACGGTGACCGCCGGGACGGCGGGCTACCTGACCGTCGACTACATCGACATGGAAGGCAACGCGATCCACATGGTGCCGATGCGCCTGCGCCGCGACGACCGGCTGGAAGCCGGCCGCCCCGTCACGCTCGGCGTCGCCAGATCGGCGAGCGACCGCGTCTACACCATCGCTCCGCCCTATGGCGCGGCGATGATCCTGGCGCTGGTGACGCGCGACCCGCTGTTCCCCGCCGACCGGGAGGAGGTGGAGCCGGCCGGCGCCTATCTGGCGAGCCTGCGCACCGCGCTGGCGCAGGCGGAGGCGAAGGGCGGCGTGGTCGCCCAGTCCGCCTTCTTCACCACCGTCGCAGAATAGGCCGCCCCGATGGCTTCGGGTGGCCGGCGTCTCGCCGTCATCGGCGGCGTCCTGACCCTCTGCGTGCTGGCCGGCGGGCTGCTCGGGATCGGCATCGACCGGCTGGCCGGCCCGTCCCCGGCCCCTCCGCAGGTTGTCGTGGCGGAGCCGCCGCCCCCGCTCCAGACGGCGCCGCTTGCGGCACCGCCTCCCGCCGCGCTGCCGGCCGCGCCCCCGTCTCCGGCCCCGGCTCCCCCTGCCGTTCCGGTTCCCGTCCAGGAGGCGCCTCCCGCGCTGTCCGAGGTCCGGTGCCCGGACGCCCTGCCGGCCGGGCCGGCGCCGCGCTGCCGCAGCCTGCGCGTGCCGTCCGGCCGGCAGCTTGCGGACGGCCCGCCGCTCGACCTGTTCGTGATGATCCTGCCGGCGCTGAACGGCGCGCCGGCCGCCGATCCGGTCGTGCTGCTCAGCGGCGGGCCGGGGCAGGGCGGCAGCGACGATCCGCGCGGTACCGCGGCGATCCTGGCGCCGATGCGGGCCGGCCGCGACGTCATCCTGGTCGACCAGCGCGGCACCGGCCTGTCGAAGCCGTCGCTGCGCTGTCCCGCGCTGGACCCGTTGCGCTACTGGTTCGGCGGCGTGACGGCGGCGGATGCCGTCGCCTGCCTGGAGCCGTTGCGCCATGCCGGCTACCGCCTGGAGGATTTCGACAGCGCGCGGAGTGCCGCCGACCTGCTGGCGCTGCGCCGCGCGCTGGGGGTGGAGCGCTGGAACGTGGTCGCCACCTCCTATGGCGGGGTGCTGGCGCAGGCGCTGCTGCGCATCGACGGGGCGGCGGTGCGCAGCCTCGTGCTGAATTCCCCGGCGGCGCCGGATGCGACCTGGCTCGACCTCGACCGTCTGACCGCCATCCGCCAGGCCCACCGCCGCATGGTGGAGGATTGCGCCGCCCAGCCCGGCTGCGCCCGCGCCTTCCCGCGCCTGGGACAGGCGGTCGAACGGCTGTCGGCGGCCCTGGAGCGCCGTCCGCTCGATCTGCGGCTGCGCCATCCCGTCAGCGGGCGGGAGACCGACCTCCGCCTCGACTGGCCGATGCTGGCCTCGGTCCTGGCGCTGCGGCTGGGCAGCGGCGACGGGATGGTGGCGGTGCCGGCCCTGCTCGACCATCTCGACCGCGTGGTCGAGGCCCGGCCCGCCGGGGCGGGCAAAATGGACGATCCCGCCATCCTGTCGCTGGTGATGCCGCCGGCGATCTGGACGGTGCTGGACAGCCTCGCCTACGGGCTCAACCTGACGGTCGGCTGCCGCGAGAACCGGCCGCACATCGACGCCGAGGCCGCCCGGCGCGCCGCGGCGGACCTCCGCCCCTATGTGGTGGCGGAGGCGGTGGAGACCGATTACGACGCCGCCTGTCCGGCCCTGGGGCTGCCGCCGGTCGACGACGCCTTCTACCGGCCGGCCGCATCGGACGTGCCGGCGCTGATCCTGACCGGCGCCTACGACACCTTCACCGTGCCGGCGCGGGCCGAGGCGATGGGGCGGAGCCTGCGGCGGGCGACGCTGCTGTCCTTCCGCGGCCTCGCCCATGACGTGCTCGGCGCCAGCCCCTGCGCCCGCGACGCCGCGGCCCGCTTCGTCGACATGCTCTCCGTCGGCGACGCCGGCAACTGCGTCGAACGCCTGCTGCCGCCCACCTTCGCCACCCGGCTCGCCGGACGCTGAGGCCTATGCGGTCAAGCCCGACGGCGTCCATTGCCAGACGCGGGCGCAAACACTATGATTTCACTGGTGCAACACGGGCCTCCCCAATGGCGGGGTCCGCGCCGTTTGAGACGATCGGAAGACCCGCATGGACGCTAACGACCTTTCGCTGGACGACAATCGTACGCTCCAGGCCATCGGCATCCTCGCCGACGTGCTGGACGGCGTCGAAGGCCCGGGCGGTCTCGACACGGTGCTGGTGTCCAAGGCGCTGCGTCAGGTGATCGCCACCAAATCCCAGCCGGCCTTCGAATTCGCCTCGCGCGCCTTCAACACGCTGGAGCCGTCGGTCCGCCGTCAGGTGGCGGAGACGGCGGATGACGCGGCGCACCATGCGGTGGAGTTGCGCGGCCGTGTCGGCGGCTTCCTGTCCACCGCCCCGAAGAAGCCGGCCCCCCAGGGATCGGTGGTCGGCCAGCAGCCGAACTTCATCACCGCGCTGAACCTGCGCTCCCGCCGCCGGCCCAACCAGCCGTCCTGACCGGCCTCCCGAAGCGCCTCAGCCGGCGTCCTGCGGCAGCGTGTCGAGCAGCGCGCAGTCCCAATAGGGGCGCGGGCCGAAGCGCTGCACCAGGAAATCCACGAAGACCCGCACCTTCGGCGACAGGTGGCGGTTCTGCGGATAGACCGCGTTGACCGCCAGTTCCGACGGGATGTGGCGATGCAGGACGCTGACCAGTTCGCCGCGCGTCAGCGCCTGCCCGCACAGGAAGGTCGGCGACATGACGAAGCCGACGCCGGCCGCCGCCGCTTCGCGCAGCAGGTCGCCGTTGTTGCTGCGGATCGGGCCCGAGACCCGGACGTTGCGGGGCTCTCCATCGACGGTGAACTGCCAGAGGTCGGGGGACGGGACGTTGGTGTAGATCAGGCAGCTGTGCCTGCCGAGGTCGTCCGGCGTTTCCGGCACCCCGTGCTTCTGCAGATAGGCCGGGCTGGCGCAGAGCGCCATCCGCGCCGGGGCGAGCCGGCGGGCGATCAGCGAGCTGTCGCGCAGCCGGCCGATGCGGATCGCCAGGTCGTACCCTTCGTCGACCAGATCGACGGTGCGGTCGTTCAGGTCCATGTCGATCTCGACCGACGGGTAGCGCTCGAGGAAATCCGCCACGACGGGGGCGAGATGGAGAGTGCCGAAGCTGACCGGCGCGTTCAGCCGCAGCCGGCCGCGCGGGGCGGCATGCAGGTCGGCCACCGCCTGCTCCGCCTCCTCCAAATCGGCGAGGATGCGGGTGCAGCGCTCGTAATAGGCCTGCCCCACCTCGGTCAGGCTGAGCTTGCGGGTGGTGCGGTTCAGCAGCCGCGCGCCGAGGCGGTTCTCCAGCTCGCCGATGCGGCGGGAGACCACCGACTTCGACAGGTTGAGCCGGTCGGCGGCGGCGGTGAAGCTCTTGGTGTCCACCACCTTGATGAAGGCGAGCATGTCGTCGAGGCGATCCATGGCATTGTTGTACACCCAGAAACAATGAGGTGCCAAGATCCGGTATTACCGGAAGCGCCGCCGCGCCCTATCTCTGGTGTCACCGCCGGGCCGGTCGTCCGGCCGCGGCGGTCGAATTTTTGGCAACCAAACAGGGAGTGGCGACGATGGCGAAGGTTCTGGTGCTCTATTACAGCAGCTGGGGTCACGTGTCGGAGATGGCGCAGGCGGTGGCCGAAGGCGCCCGCTCCGTCGCCGGGACCGAGGTCGCGGTGAAGCGCGTGCCCGAACTGGTGCCGGAGGCCGTCCGCCAGTCCGCCCATTACAAGGACGAGAGCAACATCCCCGTCGCCACGGTGGACGAGCTGACCCAGTACGACGCCATCATCATCGGCACGCCGACGCGCTACGGCAACATGGCCTCGCAGATGAAGAACTTCCTCGACCAGACCGGCGGGCTGTGGGCCAAGGGCGCGCTGAACGGCAAGGTCGGCAGCGTCTTCACCTCCACCGCCACCCAGCATGGCGGGCAGGAGAGCACCATCCTCAGCACCCACACCGTCCTGCTGCATCTCGGGCTGGTGATCGTCGGACTGCCCTATTCCTTCCAGGGCCAGATGGGCGTTTCGGAAGTGATGGGCAACTCGCCCTACGGCGCCAGCACCATCGCCGACGGCGACGGCTCCCGCCGCCCGAGCGCGGTCGAGCTGGACGGCGCCCGCTTCCAGGGCCGCCATGTCGCCGAGATCACGACGAAGCTGCACGGTTGATGACGGCCGGCCGGGCGACATTGAACGACCGGCCGGAATTGTGAAGAAGAGGAGGGAGCCGTGGGCCTGCTGATCGATGGACAGTGGCGCGACCAGTGGTACGACACCAAGAAGACCGGCGGCGCCTTCGTCCGCACCGAAGCGCAGTTCCGCGACCGGGTGTCGGCCGACGGCTCCACCCCCTATCCGGCGGAGGCCGGGCGCTATCACCTGATGGTGTCGCTGGCCTGCCCCTGGGCGCACCGCACGCTGATCCTCCGCAAGCTGAAGCGGCTGGACGGGGTGATCGGCGTCAGCGTCGTCGAGCCGCTGATGCTGGCGGACGGCTGGACCTTCGCCGAACCGGAGCCGGTCACCGGCGCCCGGCGGCTCTACGAGGTCTATCTGCAGGCCAAGCCCGGCTACAGCGGCCGGGTGACCGTCCCGGTGCTGTGGGACAGGAAGACCGGCAGCATCGTCAACAACGAGTCGGCGGAGATCATCCGCATGCTCAACCGCGAATTCGACGCCTTCACCGATGTTCGCACCGACTTCTGCCCGCCGGAGCTGGTGGAGGAGATCGACCGCGTCAACGCCTTCGTCTATGACGGCATCAACAACGGCGTCTACAAGGCCGGCTTCGCCACCTCCCAGGACAAGTACGAGGCCGCCTTCGACGCCCTCTTCGCGGCGCTGGACGACGTCGACGCCAGGCTCGCGGGCCGGCGCTGGCTGGTCGGCAACCGCCTGACCGAGGCGGATTGGCGCCTGTTCACCACGCTGGTGCGCTTCGATGCCGTCTATGTCGGGCATTTCAAGTGCAACAAGCGGCGGATCGCCGACTATCCGCATTTGTCCGGCTATCTGCGCGACCTCTATCAGGTGCCGGGCGTGGCGGAGACGGTGAATTTCGACCACATCAAACGCCATTACTACGGCAGCCACGCCACCATCAACCCGACCGGCATCGTGCCGAAGGGGCCGGCGCTGGACCTCGACGCGCCGCATGGGCGCGCGGATCTGGGACCTGATCCGGTGTGACGCGTGACGGATGGCGTTCCCGGCGGTTGTCAGAAGGAGAACGACAACCGCAGAAGGGAATACGTCCAATGCGTAGGATCATCCTGGCCACCGCGGCCGTCCTGGCCATCTCGTCGCCGGCGCTGGCCCAGACCGGCCAATCCCAGAATGGCTGGGGCGGGGCGCTCGATCAGTTGAACCGTGCCGTCAACCCCAACACCTATCCGCAGGAGCGCGATGGCCGCGCCGCGGACGACCGCGACGCGAACCGCGACGGCCGCCGGTACGAGGGCTCCTCGGGGAACCGCCGTGGCAACGCCTACAGCGACTATTCCGACCGCGACCTGCGCAGCCAGTACGACCGTCTGGGCGAGGAACAGCGCCAAGTCCGGCAGAACCGCCGCGCCATCGAGGACGAGATGGACCGCCGCGGCATCAGCCGCTGAGGGCAATACGCCGCCCTCTCCCGCCCCGGGAGAGGGCCGTTCATCGCCATAAGCCAATGCCCCGGTCAGGGCTTGTAGCAGCGGGCCATGTCTTCCGGGTTGCCCATCGCCTCGCACTGGAAGCCGTTGGAGAATTTGAAGCGCAGCGGACCGGTCTTGCGGACGCTGACCACCGGCTTCTTTCCCGCATCCTGGAATTCGACCCAGGCGGAGCTGTCGAAGCGGGTCTGCAGCCCGTTGCTCAGCTGCACGCGGCCTTGACGGTCCTTGATGATCTGGATCCCGGTGTTGAACAGCAGGTTCGGCCCGTCGGCCTTGGCCGACAGGCCGTTGGTGCAGTTCACCCCCTCCGGCTGGACCGCGACGCATTCATAGGGGCGCGGCTGGCTGGCGGTGAGGACCATCGCGTAGACGGCGATTTCCAGGACATTCATCGGCATGGGCGTGCACCGGCGGGAAGGCTGCGGGTCCTTCCGTCTTACGGACCATCGGTTACGAAAGAGATAATGTCGCGCTTGCGGTCGAATCTTGCGCATGGCCCCGGGACGGGGTCTCGTCGCCGAATGCGTTTGCCCGGATCGCCCCGGTGCCTGGACTTGCGCGCCCCGGACCGGTAGAAGCGGTGGCATGATTCAGCCACAGGGGGCGGGCGCAATCCCATGACGTTCCAACAGCGTTTGATCCTGCTGGTCACCGGCCTGGTTCTGCTGGCGGTCGTGGCCGTCACCACGGCGATGGCCTGGACGACGCGCGCCGCCCTGACCGACCGGATCGAGGCGGAGGCGCGTCTGGCCGCCGGCCTGCTTGCCCGCGGGGCCGCCCAGGCCCGCGACATCCCGCAGGAGGTCGACGCCCTGCTGTCGGAACGGCTTCTGTCGGAAGCGACCCTGACCGCCCATCTGGTGGCGCTGGCGGAAACGGCGAAGCTGGCGCCGCGCGCCCTCAATGACCGGCTGAAGCAGATCGCCGAGGCCGGCGGCCCGGACGAGATGTGGATCACCGACAACCGCGGCCGGGCCTATCTGCACAATCTGCCCGGTCCCGACCCGGTCTTCGGCCAGGATGCCAAGGCCGGCCCGCGCCACGGCGCCTATGCCGGCTTGCTGAACCGCTCTCCCGCCTCGCTGGCCTCCGAACCGGCGATGGAGAACGGCAAGCTGATGAAGTTCGCTGGCGTGGCCGGTGTCGACAAGCCGCGCATCGTCCAGGTCGGTGCCGACGTGCGGCGGCTGGGCGACATCGTGCGCAAGTCGGGCACCGACGGCCTGATCGACGGGCTGCTTGCCACCCGCGCGGTGGAGGCGGCCTGGCTGCTCGACCGCGACGGCCGGGTGCTGGCCCGGGGGGCCGTGATGGCCGACGGCGCCGGCAATCCGCTGTCCGACGCCGACACCGCCGCGGCAAAGGCGGTGGTTCCCGGCGGCGACGTGACGTTCCGGGTGTCGAACGGCAGCCTGCTGGCGCTGGCACCGGTCAAGTATGCCGGTCCCGCCGCCACTTCTGCCGCAGCCCCTGCCGCTGCCGTGCCGGCCGTCGCCATGGTGCGCGTTCCCTATACCGAGCCCGGGGCGATGCTGAGCCGCCAGCTGAAGATCGGCGGGCTGGTCGGCATTTTCGTGCTGGCGCTGGGCGTTTATGCCTGCCTGCGCTTTGCCCGCGACCAGATGGCGCCGGTGGAGCGGCTGAGCGAGGCGGTCAAGGCGGTGGAGGCCGGGCGCTTCAACCCCTTCACCCTGAACGAGGCCGCCGACCGCGACGACGAATTCGGCCGGCTGTCGCGCGTCTTCCGCCGCATGGCGATGGAGGCGACGGCGCGCGAGGAAACCCTCGACGCCCAGCTGGTCATGCGGGGGGCGGAGCTGGAGACCAAGAGCGAGAAGCTGGCCGCCGCCGAACAGCTGATCGAGGGGGAACAGCGGGCCGCCCGCGACGTCCAGGCCAACCTGCTGCCGCGCCAGCTGCCGGTCGGCCGCGACAGCCAGTTCTACGGCACGCTGGTGCCGGGCCATGCGGTCAGCGGCGACTTCTATGACGTGATCGAGCTGGACGAGCGCTACAGCCTGCTGGTCGCCGCCGGCGTCTCCGGCGGCGGGGTGCCCGCGGCCTTCCTGATGCTGATGGTGCGCGGCGCCATCCGCGAGACCGCCCGCGCCGGTGTCGGCCCGGCTGCCATCCTGGCGAACGCCAACGAACGGTTGTGCAGCGAAAGTCCGTTCGACGGCTTCGCCACCGCCTTCGTCGCCGTCTACGACCGCGTCGCCGGGACTCTGGTCCATGCCGCCGCCGGTCACCGCGGTGCCTGCCGCGTCACCGCCGACGGCGGGGTGGAGTTCCTGTCGGCGACGGGCGGCCAGCCGCTCGGCGTGCGCCGCGGCGCTCCCTATACCGAAGCGACGGTGGTGCTGAACCAGGACGAGACGCTGTTCCTGTGCACCGACGGCGTGTTGCGCTCCGTCGACGGCCAGCGCGAGCCTTTCGGCGAGGAGCGCCTCGCCGCTGCCCTGGCGCACAGCCGCGGCATGTCCGTCCGCGACCGCACCGAGATGGTCCTGCGCTCGGTCCAGGCCCATGCCGGCACCGACGGCGTCATCGCCGGCGATCTGGTCTGCCTGGTCATGCGCCGGCTGCTGCCGGTGACGGAGGCGGCGGAGGCGGTGTGAGGGGTGAGTGTCGGTTGACGATGCCCCCATCTAGCCTCCCCCGCTCTCAGCGGACCTACGGTCCGCCTGCCGCGTCAGCACAAAGCGAAGCTTTGTGCGAGAGCCGGGCGGGGGAGGGACTGCCGCCGCTTCCCTGATCAAGCACTTGTTCCCTCCCCCGCCCAGCGGGGGAGGGTTAGGGTGGGGGCATCGTCAGCCGACGCCCTGACGCCGAGGCTACTTCCTCCCCCGCGCGCCCTCCCGCGCCCGTGCCGCCGTCTCGCGTTCCAGCCTCTGGCGCAGGAAGGCCAGCACCGCCGCCTCCTCGCCGCTGAGGCCGGCCAGTTCGTCGCGCAGTTCCGCTTCCACCTCGCGCTTCAGCGAGTCCAGCAGCCCGCCTTCCAGATAGGCGTCGAGCACTTCGGGGTGGACGTAGCTCTTGCGGCAGACGCTGGGGGTGTTGCCCAGGCGGGTGGCGACCTGTTCGATGGCGCGGGTGACGTTGCGCTTGGCGGCGCTGGCGCTGTCGAAGCTTTCGAATTCCCTGAGCGCCATCGCCGCCAGCACGGTGCCGGCCCAGGTGCGGAAATCTTTGGCGGTGAAGTCGGCGCCGGTCGCCTCGCGCAGATAGGCGTTGACGTCGCCGGAGGTGACGGCGTGGCGTTGGCCGTCGCGGTCGAGATACTGGAACAGCTCGTCGCCGGCCACGTCGCGGCAGGCGGCGACGACGCGGGCCAGCCTGCGGTCGCGCAGCGCGACGTTCCATTTCTTCCCCGACTTGCCCTTGAAGGAGAAGCGGACCTCCGATCCCTCGATTTCGGCATGGTCGTCGCGCAGCGTGGTCAGGCCGTAGCTCTGGTTCTCGCGGGCGTAGGTCTCGTTGCCGACGCGGATCAACGTGGTTTCCAGCAGCCGGACCACGGCGGCCAGCACCTTCTCGCGCGGCAGGCCGCGATGGCCGAGATCGGCATTCACCCGGTCGCGCAGATGCGGCAGGGCGCGGCAGAAATCCAGCATGCGGCCGAACTTGGTGCCCTCGCGCAGCTCGGTCCAGCGCCGGTGGTAGCGGTACTGCTTGCGCCCCTTGGCGTCGCGGCCGGTCGCCTGGAGATGTCCGTCGGGATCGGGACAAATCCAGACGTCCTTGTAGGCCGGGGGAATCGCAAGCTTCCGGATGCGCGCCAGCGTGTCCTCCTCCGTCACCGGCGTGCTGTCGGGCCACAGGAAGCGGAAGCCCTTGCCATAGCGTCGTCGCCGGATGCCGGGCGTCTCGTCGCAGCTGTAGGTCAGCCCGGCGCAGGCGGCTTCCTGTTCGGGGGAGGGGCCGTCCTTATCGGATGTGGCATCGGATGCGGCGGCATCGGGCGGGGGGAGGGGGCTATCCATATGGCCAACAACGGCCGGAAAGAGCTTTGGTTTCCGCTACCTCCTTCGGAGAGGGTTTCTTCGCAGTTGCAAAAGCCATATTGTTGCGATGCAAGATCTCGATCAGTCCCCGACCAGATTCCGATTGGAGCGCCAGAGCATGGACCGCAAGCCGGACGAGACGATTCTGACCGCCCATCTGCCGAACCTGGAAATCCAGATCCGGCACCGCGAGGCCGGGGAGGATGGGGCGGAGGTCATCGCCATCCAGCTGCGCGCCATGCCGTCCTTCGACGTGGTCGCCGGCATGCTGGCGCCTGCCATGATGAACCCGCTGCTGCTGGGCGGCCCCGCCTTCGCGGCGCGGACCGGGCAGGGCGGCGCCAACCCGATGGCCTCGGGCGCCGGAATGGCCGATCTGTGGATGGCGCCGATGCGGCTGTGGGGCGAGATGGTGCGGCAGGCCTGGGCGCCCTGGCTCCAGGGTGGACGGGCCTGGGGCCAGGGCGGCCCGGCGTCGCAACGCTGACGGCCCGTGCGGTCAGTCCCGAGCGCACCAGGTGAAGAAGGTCTCGTTTCCTGGCGCCCGGCAAGCGACCTTGGAGGCTGAGCGGAAATAAAGTTACGTGATTTCGGTTGGCCGTGCTTGGGTTGAGTTGCGATACAAAACCGGAAGCCGCTGATGACCTGACTGAAATCACGCGCCCGCAGTATCGTCGGGACGGGCTGCGCTATGCAAGTGATACGACCGTTTCAAACCCTCACACTGCTCCTACGATCCTCCGTTTCGTCGCATACTATCGCGTTTCCACCGACCGACAGGGTACGAGCGGCCTCGGTCTCGAAGCCCAAGCGGCGGCCGTGGCGGGCTACGCCGCGCGGATCGGCGCGGAGCTTGCGGCCGAGGTGGTGGAAGTCGAGAGCGGTCGGCGCGCCGACCGGCCCGAGCTCGCGCGCGTCGCGCACGTCGCCGCATCCGATCGCTTCGCCGAAACGCATTGGCCCTTGATCGAACGGCTTCGAAGCGAAGGGCGCAGCCATCGGGCTATCGCTCGCAAGATGAACGAGCGGAATGTGCGGACGCGCACGGGGAAGGATTGGACGGCCGTGCAGGTACGGAACGTCGAGCTATCGGCGCGCAAGACGTAGAGGGGATGCGTTTTTGACTTCCAGTCCGCTCCTCCTATAATTTGTAGGTATTTAACGCCGAAGGATCGAAGGCGATGCCGAATGCCGTGTTGGTGGACGTAACCCCGGAGAACGTCGGGGCGCAGTTGATCGGCGCGGGCGTGCGGCCGGGCGAACGCGTCACGGTAATCGTGCGGCGCCGTTCCGGAGCCGCGCTCGATCGGCCGGGCACGCCTCCCGCGAAGGGCGGGGAGCCGAGCCGCATGGAGAAGCTCCGCGCCCTTAAAGGGTCGGGCGCGCGGCGCCACGGGCCGCTTTCGGCCGAAGAGATCGAGGCGGACGTGCGCGAGTTCCGCGGGGATGAATAGTACCGTCGCGGCGGCACGGAAAATTTACGTCGATTCAAACGTCATCATCTATTTCATCGAAGGCGAAGAGGAGAGCCAACGGCTTGCCGAGACGCTGTTCGAGTATGCCGAAACGCGGGGTATCGAGCTCGTCACGAGCGAAGTCGCCATCGGCGAATGCCTGTACGGAGCGTACAAGCGCGGTCGGGCCGATTCCGTCGGGTGGTTCGAAAGCCTGTTCGATGATGTGGAGCTCTTCCGCCTCCTGCCGGTAGAAGCGGAAACCTTGAAGCAAGCCGCGAAGCTCGGGGCGGCACATGGGATGAGCTCATAGACGCCATCCATGCGGCATCCGCCATCGAGGACGAATGCGATGCGCTCGTGACGAACGACCGGGGCATCCGATCGACGGAGGCGTTACGGGTGGTGCAGCTTCCCGACTTGTGACCGGTGCGGTCGGCGACACCGAGGACACCGAGCGATCCTATTGATCGCCCGGCTTGACCAATTCTCGCGCAACGTCGCTTTCATCGCGAACCTGATGGAGAGCGGCGTAGATTTCTGAGCCGTGGACATGCCGGAAGCTTCCCGGTTCGCGATCCATATTCTCGCGGCTCTTGCGGCGGCGAAGGCGCGCGGGGTGCGGCTCGGTTGTCCGAATCCCCGGCCCGAATTCGTGCATTTTTTTTCTATGTCGGCAAGCGTTGCTGGCTGTTGCCCCGTTGAAAGGCGATTGCCCCGGAGGGTGTGATGGCACGTTGGGTCTGTCGGGTTCGCGAAGGTTTGGAACGTGTTCCATGCGCTGCACCGGCTGATGGCCTTCGAGGTCGACACGCTGATCGGCGCCGGCCGGCACGAGCGCAACGACACCCTCACCACCTACCGCAACGGCTCGCGGTCGCGCCAGTTCGACACCCGGCTCGGCACGCTCGACCTGAAGCTCCCCAAGCTGCGCCAGGGGTCCTATTTCCCGAGCTTTCTGGAACCGCGCAAGACGGCGGAGAAGGCGCTGACGGCCGTCATCCAGGAAGGCTGGATCCAAGGCATCTCGACGCGCAAGGTCGACGACCTTGTCCAGGCTCTGGGCATGACCGGCATCTCCAAGTCACAGGTCACCGCCTTCATCGTGATGTTCAAGAAGGCGCTGGGGACGGCGCCGACAGGTTACTTCCGCACCGGGGCCGGCCGAGTCGACCATCCCGGCGGGGCCTATCCCGCTGCGGACCGGGCAACACGTCCGGCAGCCTAGCTGAAGGGGCGTCGGATCTGCCGCCGCGTCAGGGCCACTTCACCTCGGGCGGCAGGCTCATCAGGATCGCCTCGGTGTTGCCACCGGTCTTGAGGCCGAAAGTGGTGCCGCGGTCGTAGAGCAGGTTGAACTCGACGTAGCGGCCGCGGCGGACCAGCTGGTGCTCCCGCTGCTCCGCCGTCCAGGGCCGGTTCATGTGGCGGCGGACCAGGTCCGCATAGGTCTCCAGGAAGGCGGTGCCGACGTCGCGGGTGAAGGCGAAGTCGGCCTCCCAGTCCCCCGAATCGAGCTGGTCGAAGAAGATGCCGCCGACGCCGCGCGCCTCGCCCCGGTGGGGCAGGAAGAAATAGCGGTCGCACCACTCCTTGTAGCGCGGGTAATAGTCCAGGTCGTGGCGGTCGCAGGCAGCCTGCAGCCCGGCATGGAAATCGGCGGTGTCCCGCTCGTCCTGCACCATCGGCGTCAGGTCGGCGCCGCCGCCGAACCAGCCCTTGGTCGTTACGATGTGGCGGGTGTTCATGTGGGCCGCCGGCACCAGCGGCGAGCGCATGTGCGCGACCAGGCTGATGCCGGCCGCCCAGAACGCGCCGGTTTCGGCGGCGCCGGGGATGTTGGCGCGGAATTCCGGGCTGAAGGTGCCGTGGACGGTCGAGATGTTGACCCCGACCTTCTCGAACACCCGGCCCTTCATCACCGACATCGTGCCGCCGCCGCCCTCGCCGCCGCCATGGTCGGGGCGGTCCCAGCTCTTGCGCTCGAACCGGCCGGGGGGCAGGTCGGCATGGGTGCCGGTCAGCTCGTCCTCCAGCGTCTCGAAGGCGGCGCAGATACGGTCGCGCAGCTCCCGGAACCAGGCGGCGGCGCGGGCCTTGCGGTCTTCGATGATGCTGGCGTCGACGGTCGTGGCGGCGGTCATGACGATGGCGGTTCCGGCTGTGCGGGAGCTTCGGCGGCGAATGCGGCAGTCTGTCGCCTATCCTGTTGCGGCAGTCTGCCGCAAGGCCTCACCCAACACCATCGCCGCGCTGACCGCAACGTTCAAGGACCGGGCGGGCGGCACCATGGGGATCACCAGCCGGGCGTCGGCGGCGTCATGCACCTCGTCCGGCACCCCGGCGCTCTCGCGCCCGACCAGCAGGCGGTCGCCGGGGGCGAAGCGGAAGTCGGTGTAGGGGATCGCCGCCCGCGTGGTCAGCAGCACCAGCCGCCCGGACTGCGGCGCCGCCCGGTATGCGGACCATGAGCTGTGCCGGGTCCAGTCGAGATGGTCCAGATAATCCATCCCGGCGCGCCGCAGCCGGCGGTCATCCAGCACGAAGCCGCAAGGCTCGATCAAGTCGAGCGCCACGCCCAGCCCCGCCGCGAGTCGCATCAGGGTCCCGGCGTTCTGCGGAATGTCGGGTTCGTACAGCACGAGGCGCAACGTGGGCCTTGCTTCGAAGTGTTTGTTTTGCATACAAATGTTCAAGCCCTTCGCACACGCGACAAATTGTCTCCCGGCCAAGGACTTTCCAAGATGCCGACGCGACGGTATACCGCAGGTCTGAAGCTGGAGATACCCACTCCGGCAGGACGCGGCGTGCCTGGGGGTTTTCCTTCCGGCGGGCGGGCTTGCCGCGCCACAGAGTAGATACGGTCCATCGGTCGTCCGGCGCGGGCAAAGGGCGTCGGGCATGCCTTGAGGAGAAACAGGCTTATGGCTCAGACCACGCATCCGCCCGGGACGGGTGGCCACGCGGCCTCCGGCGGCGAGGGGGGTTCCCGCCGCGATTTTCTGTATCTTGCCACCGGTGCGGTCGGCGTCGTCGGGGCGGCCTCCGCGGCCTGGCCCTTCATCGACAGCCTGAACCCGGCGGCCGACACCCTGGCGCTTGCCTCCATCGACGTCGATCTGGCCCCCGTGGCCGTGGGGCAGGCGATCACGGTCACTTGGCGCGGAAAGCCTGTCTTTGTCCGCCACCGCACCGCCGAGGAGATCGAATCCGCCAAGACGGTCAACCTGGGCGATCTGCGCGATCCGGTTGCCGACGATGCCCGCGTGAAGAAGCCGGAATGGCTGATCGTCATCGGCATCTGCACGCATCTGGGCTGCGTGCCGCTCGGGCAGAAGGTCACCGATCCGCGCGGCGACTACGGCGGGTGGTTCTGCCCCTGCCACGGCTCGCACTACGACACCGCCGGCCGCATCCGCAAGGGCCCGGCCCCCGCCAACCTCGTCCTTCCGACCTACGCCTTCACCGGCGATGCCAAGATCCGGCTCGGTTAAGCGGCACAACGGTTCTGGAGACCCCGAGATGGCTCAGGTTCAAGCCACAAAGTTCAAGAATCCGGTCGTGAACTGGATCGACAGCCGCCTGCCGATCTTCACGATGCTGGATCACGAGTACAACCACTACCCGATGCCGCGGAACGTCAACTATCTGTGGGCGTTCGGTGCCATCGCCGGCATCATGCTGGTCATCATGATCGCCACCGGCCTGTTCCTGGCGATGCAGTACTCGTCGCACACCTCGCTGGCCTTCGATTCGGTCGAGCGCATCATGCGCGACGTCAATTACGGCTGGCTGATCCGCTACGTCCACGCCAACGGCGCGTCGATGTTCTTCATCGCCGTCTACATCCACATGTTCCGCGGGCTCTATTACGGCTCCTACAAGGCCCCGCGCGAGATCCTGTGGATCCTGGGCGTCCTCATCTTCCTCGTCATGATGGGCACCGCCTTCATGGGCTACGTGCTGCCCTGGGGCCAGATGAGCTTCTGGGGCGCCACCGTCATCACGAACCTGTTCTCGGCCTTCCCGATCGTCGGCGACCCGATCGTCACGCTGCTGTGGGGCGGCTTCTCGGTCGACAACCCGACGCTGAACCGCTTCTTCGCGCTGCACTTCCTGCTGCCCTTCGTCCTGCTGGGCCTGGTGATCCTGCACACGGCGGCGCTGCATGTCTGCGGGTCCAACAACCCGCTCGGCATCGACCCCAAGGGTCCGCAGGACACCGTCCCGTTCAACCCCTACGTCACGGTCAAGGACGGCTTCGCCGTGGTGATCTTCATGATCATCTTCGCGGTGTTCGTGTTCTTCATGCCGAACTACATGGGCCATCCGGACAACTACATCCCGGCCAACCCGCTGGTGACCCCGGCGCACATCGTGCCGGAATGGTACTTCCTGCCCTTCTACGCCATGCTGCGCGCGATCCCGGACAAGCTGGGCGGCGTGCTGGCGATGTTCGGCTCGATCGCGCTGCTGTTCTTCCTGCCGTGGCTCGACCGCTCCAAGGTCCGCAGTTGCAAGTTCCGCCCGGTCTACCGCCAGTTCTTCTGGATCCTGGCCATCGACGCCCTGATCCTGGGCTATGCCGGTTCGCAGCCGGCCGAGGGCTCCTGGCTGATCATCGCGCGCATCGGCACCTTCTATTACTTCTTCCACTTCCTGGTCCTGCTGCCGGTGCTGGGCAAGCTGGAGCGTCCGCGTCCGCTTCCCAACAGCATCTCCGAGTCCGTTCTGAAGGGCGGGGGCGCCATCGCCGCCGGCGCCCATGCCAAGCCGATGGAGAAGGCCTGATGCGCGCGTTGAAGACTGCAATCCTCTCGGCGGCGCTGGCGCTCGGCATCGCCGGGGCCGCGCAGGCCGCCGAAGGCGTGCACATCCCCAAGCAGAGCTGGCCGCATGCGGGCATCTTCGGCACCATCGACAAGGCGGCGGCGCAGCGCGGCTTCCAGATCTACAAGGAAGTCTGCTCGGCCTGCCATTCCATGCATCTGGCGCCGATCCGCACGCTGGCCGGCATCGGCTTCAAGGAAGACGAGCTGAAGGGCATCGCCGCCGGCTATGAGGTCCATGCCGGTCCGAACGACGCCGGCGAGATGTTCATGCGTCCGGGCGTTCCGGCCGACCGCTTCCCGTCGCCGTTCCCCAACGACCAGGCGGCCCGTGCGGCCAACGGCGGCGCCCTGCCGCCCGACCTGTCGCTGATGGCGAAGGCCCGCGTCGGCGGCGAGGACTACATCTACGCCTTCCTCACCGGCTTCGAGGAACCGCCACCCGACGTCCATGTGATGGAGGGCATGAACTACAACAAGGTGTTCCCCGGCCATCAGGTCGGCATGCCGAACATCCTGCAGCCCGACGGCGTCACCTTCGCCGACGGCACCAAGGCGACGGTGGAGCAGCAGGCCCACGACGTGGCGACCTTCCTGACCTTCGTCGCGGAACCGCACCTGGATGCCCGCAAGCAGATGGGCGTCAAGGTCATCCTGTTCCTGCTGGTGCTGGCCGGCCTGATGTACGCCGTGAAGCGCAAGATGTGGAGCACGCTGCACTGAGCCCGATGGCCCGGTGAGGCGATTTAGGACATGGACAGGGCGCCCCTTTCGGGCGCCCTGTTCTTTTTTGGGGAACTCGTCGTCGGGCGGCGCACAAGGAGGCGGAGAGAACGATGGTGGACAGTCTGATCGACGAGATCGTCGATTTCTGGTTCGACGAGGCGATGAAACCCTACTGGTTCCGCAAATCGGTCAGTTTCGACCGGGCGGTCGCCGACACGCTGGGACCGCATTACGAGGCGGCGGCGCGGGGTGAGTACGATCACTGGAGGGAGGATGTCGACGGCTGCATCGCGCTCTGCGTGCTGCTGGATCAGGTGCCGCGCAACATCTTCCGCGACGATCCGCGGGCCTTCGCCACCGACGGCATGGCGCGGGGCGTCAGCGACCATGCCGTGGCCAGCGGATTCGATCTGGAATGCACCACGGACGAGCGGATCTTCCTCTACCTGCCCTACGAGCATCACGAGGACATGGCGAGCCAGGACCGCTCCGTCGCCCTCTTCACCGAACGGGTGGCTGACGAGACCACGCTGCGTTATGCCCGGCGCCACCGCGAGATCATCGCGCGCTTCGGCCGCTTCCCCCACCGCAACGCCATCCTCGGCCGCCCGAGCACGCCGGAGGAGGAGGCGTTCCTGACGGAGCCCGACGCATCTTTTTGAGGAGCGCCGGACCGGTTTTGGAGCGTAGGGCGCCACTGGCTCTCTACTTCCGTGGCCATGAAATAATCCCCTCTCCCGCCCCGGGAGAGGGAAGGGGCCCAAGCGGAGCTTGGGAAGGGTGAGGGGTGATCCAAGGAACCATGCGGTTTCGGATTCTTGCTATACCCCTCACCCTCCCCACGCCTTCGGCGCGGGTCCCCTCCCTCTCCCGGGACGGGAGAGGGCGTTTGTCGCACCCTTCAGGCTGGCTGCGGCGCCAGCCAGCGCTCCAGGGCGCCCAGCAGCTCGGCGCGGCGGACCGGCTTGGTCAGATAGTCGTTCATCCCGGCGGCGAGACAGCGGACGCGGTCCTCCGGCAGGGCGTTGGCGGTGACGGCGATGATCGGGATGCGGGCCCGCTCATCGCCCAGCCGACGGATGGTGGCGGTGGCGGTCAGCCCGTCCATGTCCGGCATGGCGACGTCCATCAGCACCGCTTCGGGCGGCACCGGCGCCTGGGAAACCGCTTCGACCGCCTCCGCCCCGCCATTGGCCGTCTCGACGGAGAAGCCGGCCTTGGCCAGCAGCCCGGCCACCACAAGGCGGTTGGTGGCGCTGTCGTCCACCACCAGCAGCCGGCCGCCGCGCGCGCGCGCCCAGTTCATCAGCCGCTCGGCGTCAGTGGCGCGCGACGGCAGGGCGGCCGGCATGTCCAGCACCGCCCGCCGCAAGCCGTCGGCTTCCTGTTCCACGGTCATCCGCGACCCCAGCGCCGCCAGCAGGCGGCCGGCGAGTTCCTGCCCGAAGCCACTTTCGCCCTGGGTGTCGAACCGGCCGGTCAGCTCCGCCCGCAGGGTCACGCGTTCGTCCCCCGCCGGCAGGGCCGACAGGCGGATGTCCAATCGCCCGGGACCGGAACTGGCGATGGCGCTGGCGGCGAGCGCGTTGCACAGCGCGCCCGCCGTCTCCGCATCGCCGACCAGCCGCGGCGGCGTTCCGGTCAGCACGCTGACGTCCAGCGCGATGCCCCGTCCCCGGGCCAGCGTTGCGGTCGACACCGACAGCATGCGGGCCAGCGCTTCCGGAGCGAAGGCCGTCCTCTGCCGGTCGGAAGCGTGATGCAGATTGTCACCGTCCATGGCCCGCCATTGGCAAAATGCGAAGCAGCTTGCAGCGACCGGGCCGGGAAATGCCCGAAGGCACCGCCTTTCCGGTCTTGCGACCAGTTCTCAGCAAGTCGCGGGCCAACCGGTCCCTTGCAAGGATGCTACGCTCAGCGGGGCGGGACGTCCGGTGGGTTGAACAGGTAAGGGACGAAGCTGCGGTGATGCTCGTCCACCCGCAGCTCGCTGCCGATCGGCGGGAAGGCGCGCTGCTGGCAGTCGGTGCGCTCGCACAGGCGGCAGTTGACGCCGATCGGCACCGCCGCCTTCAGGTCGGTGATGTCGATGCCGGCGGCATAGACCAGCTCCGGCGCATGGCTGGCTTCGCAGCCCAGCCCGACGGCGAACTGGCGCGACGGCTTCAGATAGGCGCCGCCGCGCTTGGTCACGGTGCGGGCGATGCTGATATAGGCGGTGCGGTCGGGCATCTGGGCGAACTGCACCAGGATCTTGCCGGGCTGGGCGAAGGCCTCGTGCACGTTCCACAGCGGGCAGGCACCGCCGAAGCGGGCGAAGTGGAAGCGGGTGGCGGAATGGCGCTTGGTGATGTTGCCGGCCATGTCGACCCGCACGAAGTAGAAGGGCAGGCCGCGCGCCCCCGGCCGCTGCAGGGTCGACAGCCGGTGGCAGACCTGCTCGAAGCTGGCGGAGAAGCGGCTCTGCAACTGCTCGACGTCGTGGCGCAGCGCGCGGGCCTGGGCCGCGAAGGCGCGGTAGGGCAGCACCAGGGCGCCGGCGAAATAGTTCGCCAGCCCGACCCGGCAGATCGAGCGGGCATCCTCGCTGGAGAATTTCGCCTGATCCACCAGCTCGTCGATCTGCTCGCCGAACTCCAGCAGCGCGATCTGGTTCGCCATGTGGAAGGCGCGGCTGGAACTGGTCAGCAGCGCCGACAGCCGCAGCGTGGCGGTCGTGGCGTCGTAGCTGCGCATGGCGGTATCGCCGGCCTCGTCGGCGACGATCTTCACCCGCACGTCGTGGCGCCGCTTCAGATAGGCGGCCAGCTCGTTCAGCAACGATCCGGAATGGATCTTCTGGGAGTCCCACAGCCGCTCCGCCGCCTCGTCCAGCGGGTCGATGTAATTGTTGCAGTAGTGGAAATAGTCCCGCACCTCCTCATAGGGAAACTGCGGCCCGGCGAAGCTGTCGCCCTGGTCATTGCTGGGTTCGCTGCTGGACAGGCTGTCGGTCAGCGACTGCACCCGCTCGTGCAGCTTCTGATAGGCCTGATGCAGGCTGAGCACCCGGCGGGCCAGTTCGGGACTGGAGCCCACCACGCTGCGCAGTTCGCCGGCGGTCAGCGGCGCCCCGGCGAACAGCGGGTCGGCCAGCGCCTCGCGCAGGTCCGACACCAGCCGGCTGTCCTCATCCTCCAGGAAGGCGGACAGCTCCAGCTCGAAGGTGGCGGCGATCCGCATCAGCACCGGCAGGGTCAACGGGCGCTGGTTGTTCTCCAACTGGTTGAGATAGCTGGGAGAAAGCTCCAGCGTCTTGGCCAGTGACGCCTGGGTCAGGCCGCGCTGCTCGCGCAGGCGGCGCAGCTTGTAGCCAAGGAACAGTTTCTTTTGCATGCGTATAAAATCCCAACCGGCGCCAGCCCCGGAAATCAGCCGTTCTTCGCAATCTTAGCAAGCGCAAACCGGCCTTTGCAAAGGGCTTCGCAACTTCGCACGTTTTTGCGAAGAGGCTGTTTGAAGCGCTGCGAAGTTTGTGAATAATCCGCGTCGTTCCAGTGGCGGCGTTCCGGTGAACGAGAACGTCGCTTGCCGCCGGAACGGGGACGGTCACTGAGACGACAAGGAATGGGAACGCCCGATGCAAGACATCCTGGCCAAGTTGGAGTCCAAGCGCGCCGCGGCGCGGCTGGGCGGCGGTGAGAAGCGCATCGCCGGCCAGCACGCCAAAGGCAAGCTGACCGCGCGCGAGCGGATCGACCTGTTCCTCGACGAGGGCTCGTTCGAGGAGTTCGACATGTTCGTCGAACACCGCTGCGTCGACTTCGGCATGGAAGGCCAGAAAATCCCCGGCGACGGCGTGGTGACCGGCCACGGCACCGTCAACGGCCGCCTCGTCTTCGTCTTCAGCCAGGACTTCACGGTCTTCGGCGGCGCGCTGTCGGAAGCGCATGCCGAGAAGATCTGCAAGATCATGGATCAGGCGCTGAAGGTCGGTGCTCCCGTGATCGGCCTGAACGACAGCGGCGGTGCCCGCATCCAGGAAGGCGTCGCCTCGCTCGGCGGCTATGCCGAGGTGTTCCAGCGCAACGTCGATGCGTCCGGCGTCATCCCGCAGATCTCGATGATCATGGGCCCCTGCGCCGGCGGCGCGGTCTATTCCCCGGCGATGACCGACTTCATCTTCATGGTGAAGGACAGCTCCTACATGTTCGTCACCGGCCCTGACGTGGTGAAGACCGTCACCCACGAGGTGGTGACCGCCGAGGAGCTGGGCGGCGCCGTCACCCACTCGACCAAGTCGGGCGTCGCCGATCTGGCCTTCGAGAACGACGTCGAGGCCCTGCTGCAACTGCGCCGCTTCGTCGATTTCCTGCCCTCCTCCAACCGGGAGAAGGCGCCGGTCCGCCCCTGCAGCGATCCGCTCGACCGCGAGGACTTCTCGCTCGACACGCTGGTGCCGGAGAACCCGAACAAGCCCTACGACATGAAGGAGCTGATCCTCAAGATCGTCGACGAGGGCGATTTCTTCGAGCTTCAGCCGGAATACGCCAAGAACATCCTGATCGGCTTCGCCCGGATGAACGGCTCCACGGTCGGCATCGTCGCCAACCAGCCGATGGTGCTGGCCGGCTGCCTCGACATCGACAGCTCGAAGAAGGCGGCGCGCTTCGTCCGCTTCTGCGACGCCTTCGAAATCCCGATCCTGACCCTGGTCGACGTCCCCGGCTTCATGCCCGGCACCAGCCAGGAGTATGGCGGCATCATCAAGCATGGCGCCAAGCTGCTGTACGCCTACGCCGAGGCCACCGTGCCGAAGGTGACCGTCATCACCCGCAAGGCGTATGGCGGCGCGTACGACGTCATGTCGTCCAAGCATCTGCGCGGCGACGTGAATTACGCCTGGCCGTCGGCCGAGATCGCGGTGATGGGCGCCAAGGGCGCGGTGGAGATCATCTTCCGCGGCGACATCGGCGACGCGGCGAAGATCGAGGCGCGGACCGAAGAGTACAAGCAGAAGTTCGCCAACCCCTTCGTCGCCGCCTCGCGCGGCTACATCGACGACGTCATCATGCCGCACGGCACCCGCCGCCGCGTCACCAAGGCGCTGTCCATGCTGAAGAACAAGCAGCTCCAGAACCCCTGGCGCAAGCACGACAACATTCCGCTGTGAGGGCCGGCAGCATGTTCGAGAAGATCCTCATCGCCAACCGTGGCGAGATCGCCTGCCGCGTCATCCGCACGGCACGCCGCATGGGCATCAAGACCGTCGCGGTCTATTCCGACGCCGACAGGAACGCGCTCCATGTCGAGATGGCCGACGAGGCCGTCCACATCGGCGCCGCCCCGTCCGCCCAGAGCTATCTGCTGATCGAGAAGATCGTGGAGGCCTGCAAGGCGACCGGCGCCCAGGCCGTCCACCCCGGCTACGGCTTCCTGTCGGAGAAGCGCGAGTTCCAGGAGGCGCTGGCGGCCGCCGGCATCGCCTTCATCGGTCCCGACGCCTTCGCCATCCAGGCGATGGGCGACAAGATCGAGTCCAAGAAGCTGGCCAAGAAGGCTGGCGTCTCCACCGTCCCCGGCTATCTCGGCGTCATCGCCGACGATTCGGAAGCGGTCACCATCGCCCGCGACATCGGCTATCCGGTGATGATCAAGGCCTCGGCCGGCGGCGGCGGCAAGGGCATGCGCGTCGCCTGGAACGACGAGGAGGCGCGCGAGGGCTTCCGCTCGGCGACCAACGAGGCGCGCTCCAGCTTCGCCGACGACCGCGTCTTCGTCGAGAAGTACATCCAGCAGCCGCGCCACATCGAAATCCAGCTTCTCGCCGACGGGCAGGGCACCTGCCTGTACCTGCACGAGCGCGAATGCTCGATCCAGCGCCGCCACCAGAAGGTCATCGAGGAGGCGCCGAGCCCCTTCCTCGACGCCGCCACCCGCAAGGCGATGGGCGAACAGGCCGTCGCGCTCGCCAACGCGGTGCAGTACAAGTCGGCCGGCACGGTCGAGTTCATCGTCGACGCCGAGCGCAACTTCTACTTCCTGGAGATGAACACCCGCCTCCAGGTCGAGCATCCGGTCACCGAGCTGATCACCGGCCTCGACCTCGTCGAGCTGATGATCCGCGTCGCCGCCGGCGAGAAGCTGACGCTCCGCCAGGAGGACGTGCAGCTGAACGGTTGGGCCGTCGAGGCCCGAGTCTATGCCGAGGATCCCTTCCGCAACTTCCTGCCGTCGACCGGCCGCCTGACCCATTACCGGCCGCCGGCCGCCGACAGCCATGTCCGCGTCGACACCGGCGTGTATGAGGGCGGCGAGATCTCGATGTACTACGATCCGATGATCGCCAAGCTCTGCACCTGGGGTCCGACGCGCGATGCGGCGATCGCCGAGATGCGCGAGGCGCTCGACCAGTATTACATCCGCGGCGTCAGCCACAACATCCCGTTCCTGGCCTCGCTGATGGCGAACCAGCGCTTCGTCGACGGGCGGCTGACCACCAACTTCATCGCCGAGGAATATCCGACCGGCTTCCACGCCTCCGACCTGCCGCCGGAAGACCCCGCCGTGCTGATCGCGGTCGCCGCGGTGATCCACCGCAGCCTGAACGACCGCGACATCCAGATCTCCGGCAAGATGGCCGGCAACAAGGCGACGGTGCGCGACGACTGGGTGGTGGTGCTGGACGGCACCCGGCATCCGGTGCACCTGCATGCCGCCGAAGGCAAGGCGCAACGCATCGGCTACGCCGTCGAGGTCGACGGCCAGCGCCACACGGTGCTGAGCGACTGGCGGATCGGCGAGCCGCTGTTCCATGGCACGGTGAACGGCACCGACGTCCGCGTCCAGATCGACCGCGTCGGCATCGGCTACCGCCTGCACCACAGCGGCTCCCAGGCCGTCGTCAAGGTGCTGACGCCGAAGGCGGCGGCGCTGGATGCCCTGATGCCGGTCAAGGCGCCGCCGGACATGTCGAAGTTCCTGCTGTCGCCGATGCCGGGCCTGCTGGTGTCGCTGGCGGTGTCGGAAGGCCAGGAGGTCAAGGCCGGCGAGGTGCTGGCCGTGGTCGAGGCGATGAAGATGGAGAACATCCTGCGCGCGTCGCAGGACGGGACGGTCGCGAAAATCCACGCAGCCCCGGGCAGCAGCCTGGCGGTCGATCAGAAGATCGTGGAATTCGCGTAACCGTATAATAAGAAGAAACGTATCGAGAGGAAGCGCGCCCCATTGCCCCCACCCTAACCCTCCCCCGCGATCGCAGGGGAGGGGATCTCTCCCTCCCCCGTCCAGCGGGGGAGGGTCGGGGTGGGGGCAATGCTCCACCACGCCCATAAGAAGCCCTCAGGAGGCGTCGATGACCGAGTTCCCGAAGAAGACCCTTGCCGATTGGGACAAGCTGGCCGCCAAGGATCTCGGCGCCGACGGCGACCTTGCCAAGCTGGTCTGGAAGACCCCGGAGGGGCTGGACGTCAAGGCGCTCTACACCGCAGCCGACCTCGAAGGGCTGGAGCTGGAGACGCTGCCGGGTTTCCCGCCCTATACCCGCGGCCCGCGCGCCACGATGTACGCGGTGAAGCCCTGGACCATCCGCCAATATGCCGGCTTCTCCACCGCCGAGGACTCGAACGCCTTCTACAAGGCCAACCTGAAGGCCGGCCAGATGGGCCTGTCGGTGGCCTTCGACCTCGCCACCCACCGCGGCTATGACAGCGACCATCCCCGCGTCGTCGGCGATGTCGGCAAGGCCGGCGTCGCCATCGACAGCGTCGAGGACATGAAGATCCTGTTCGCCGACATCCCGCTCGACAGGATGTCGGTGTCGATGACGATGAACGGCGCCGTGCTGCCGATCCTCGCCGGCTACATCGTCGCGGCGGAAGAACAGGGCGTCTCCCAGGACAAGCTGAGCGGCACCATCCAGAACGACATCCTCAAGGAGTTCATGGTCCGCAACACCTACATCTACCCGCCCGAACCCTCGATGCGGATCATCGCCGACATCATCGAGTACACCTCCCAGCACATGCCGAAGTTCAACTCGATCTCGATCTCCGGCTACCACATGCAGGAGGCCGGCGCCACGGCGGTGCAGGAACTGGCCTTCACCATCGCCGACGGCCTCGAATATGTCCGCGCCGCGATGTCGAAGGGGTTGGCCGTGGACAAGTTCGCGCCGCGCCTGTCCTTCTTCTTCTCCATCGGCATGAATTTCTTCATGGAGATCGCCAAGCTGCGCGCCGCGCGCCTGCTGTGGTCCTCCCTGATGCAGGAGAAGTTCCAGCCGAAGGACGCCCGCTCGCTGGCTCTGCGCACCCATTGCCAGACCTCGGGCGTCTCGCTGACCGAGCAGGACCCCTACAACAACGTCATCCGCACCACCATCGAGGCGATGGCGGCGGTGCTGGGCGGCACCCAGTCGCTGCACACCAACGCCTTCGACGAGGCGCTGGGCCTGCCGACCAAGACCTCGGCCCGCATCGCCCGCAACACCCAGCTGATCATCGCCGAGGAGGCCGGCGTCACCAAGGTGGTCGACCCGCTCGGCGGCTCCTATTACATCGAGCATCTGACCCACAGCCTCGCCAATGCGGCGCTGGAGCTGATCGGCCGGGTCGAGGAGATGGGCGGCATGACCAAGGCGGTCGAGAGCGGCATGCCCAAACTGCTGATCGAGGAGGCCGCCGCCCGCCGCCAGGCCGCCATCGACCGCGGCGAGGAGGTGATCGTCGGCGTCAACAAGTACCGCCCGGAGACGCCTGAGGGGGTGGACGTGCTGGACATCGACAACACCGCGGTCCGCGAGGCGCAGATCGCCCGCCTCAACCAAATCCGCGCCAGCCGCGACGAGGCGAAATGCCAGGCGGCGCTGGCGGCGCTGACCGAGGCCGCCGCGGCGAAGACCGGCAATCTGCTGGCCCTGTCGGTCGAGGCCACCCGCGCCCGCGCCACCGTCGGCGAGATCTCCGACGCGCTGGAAAAGGCCTTCACCCGCCATGTCGCCGTCATCCGCTCGGTGTCGGGCGTCTACGGCTCGGCCTATGAGGGCGACGAGGGCTTCAGGAAGATCCAGGAGGAGGTGGCGGCCTTCGCCGCCGAGGAGGGCCGCCGGCCGCGCATCCTGGTGGTGAAGATGGGCCAGGACGGCCACGACCGCGGCGCCAAGGTGATCGCCACCAGCTTCGCCGACATCGGCTTCGACGTCGACATCGGCCCGCTGTTCCAGACCCCGGACGAGGCGGCGCGGCAGGCGGTGGAGAACGACGTCCACATCATCGGCGTGTCGTCCCAGGCCGCCGGTCACAAGACGCTGGTGCCGCAGCTGATCGAGGACCTGCGCCGCCAGGGCGCCGGCGACATCCTGGTGGTCTGCGGCGGCGTGATCCCGCCGCAGGACTACGAGTTCCTCTACAAGGCGGGTGCCGCGGCGATCTACGGGCCGGGCACCAACATCCCGAAGGCGGCGTCGGACATCCTGGGCATCCTGCGCAAGCAGCGGGCGGCGGCGTGATGGCGTCCGACGATCGGCATGGCTTCTCAGCTTCGGAGGCTTGCGCATACCGCAAGCGAGCGCGTATGACCGAAGCCGAGAAGCAACGCTGGACTGAGAAAAACCGTGAGGCCTTCAAGGCTTACGATGAGTTTGTCGACAAGTACGGCCTCTTCGGCGACGGTAAGCGCCTATTCTAAAGGCCGTCCCCCTCTCCCCCCTGGGGAGAGGGTCGGGGTGAGGGGGAAGCACTTCGAGGATCCCTCTAGTATTGCGCAGTCCCTCACCTGGCTGCTGCGCAGCCACCCTCTCCCGCAAGCGGGCGAGGGTCCGCCCCCCTCACCCGGCCGGCGGTGCCGGCCGACCTCTCCCCGCTTTCGGCGGATCTTCGATCCGCCTGTCGCTTCAGCGCAAACGAAGTTTGCGCGTGAGCGGGGGGGAGAGGGGGATTTGCGGGCCTTCAGCGGATGACCATCACCGCTGAAACCGACCTCTACGCCCCTGTCAAAGCCTTCCTCGAAGCCCAGGGCTACGACGTGAAGGCGGAGATCCGCGGCTGCGATCTCGTCGCCACGCGCAACGGCGAGCCGCCGGTGATCGTCGAGCTGAAGAAGCGCTTCACCCTCGACCTCGTTCTCCAGGGGGTGGACCGGCTGGCGGTCAGCGACAGTGTCTATCTCGCCGTGCCGCAGCCGGGGCGCAAGGCCACCGGGGCGTCGCCGCTGGACGGCGACGTGAAGAAGCTGTGCCGCCGGCTGGGCCTCGGCCTGCTGATGGTCGATCCGGGGTTGGCCGAGGGCCGACAGGTCACCGTGCTGCTCGACCCCATCCCCTATACCCCGCGCAAGGACAAAAAGCGCACCCACCGCCTGCTGGGCGAGCACGCCCGCCGGGTCGGCGATCCCAACCGCGGCGGCTCCACCCGCGTCGCCATCGTCACCGCCTACCGCCAGGACGCCCTGCGCATCGCCCGCCTGCTGCGCGGCGGCCCCTTGAGCGTCGCGGCGCTGCGCAAGGCCGGGGCGCCGAAGGATGTCGGGCCGATGCTGCTGCGCAACGTCTATGGCTGGTTCGAGCGGGTCGGGCGCGGCACCTACGGCCTGACCCCGGCGGGCGTGCAGGGGGTCGAGGCCTTCGCCCATGCCCTGGCGGAGACGGGAAAGGATGATCCCATATCGCTCCCTCTCCCGTCCCGGGAGAGGGAAGGGGCCCATGCGGAGCATGGGAAGGGTGAGGGGTAATGCAAGTAACCATGCGGTTCGGGACTCTTGCCCAATCCCTCACCCTCCCCACTTCGTGGGTCCAAGGTCGCTCGCAAGTCTCGCGACCGCGCTCCGCCTACGATCACCTTCGGTGCTCGTCCGGCCTCCGGCCGTCGGCTACACGCCCTCTCCCGGGGCGGGAGAGGGCGATTGTCATGACTTGGCCGGAGGCGTGACACCCCGCGCCGCCAAGCCTATGATCGCCGCCACCCATCCCTGACCGCAAAACGCCGGAGCCGGCTTTGTCGGACTACATCAGCAACCTCGTCGTCTTCTTCGTCGTCGTCGATCCGCCGGGGCTGGTGCCGCTGTTCATCGCGCTGACCCGCGGCTTCGACGACCGGCACAAGCGGATCATCGCGCTGCGCGGCACCGCCATCGCCTTCGTCGTGCTGGTCTTCTTCGCCTATTTCGGCAAGGTCGTGCTGCAGACCCTGTCCATCGAGATGCCGGCCTTCCGCATCGCCGGCGGGGCGCTGCTGTTCTGGATCGCCTTCGAGATGCTGTTCGCCAAGCGCTCCGAACGCAAGGAGCGCGCGACCGGCGAGGCGATGACCGACGAGGACGCCCACGACATCGCCGTCTTTCCGCTGGCGGTGCCGCTGATTGCCGGGCCGGGCGCCATCACCTCGATCCTGCTGCTGATGGACCGCGTCGGCACGACGGCGGCCGGACAGGTCAGCGTGCTGGGCGCGGCGGCGACGGTGATCGGCGGGGTGACGCTGATCCTGCTGGGCGCCGACCGGGTTGGGCGGTTGCTGGGCCGCACGGTGATCCACACGGTCAGCCGGGTGCTCGGCATCGTGCTGGCGGCACTGGCGGCGCAGACGGTGATTTCCGGCATCACCGCGATCTATCCGCCCCACTGACCGCCGGGCGGTGTCGCCGCCGCCTTCCGGGAGGGCGCCTGTGGACGGAGGCTACCGTCGAGCAGGCCGTGCAGAAAGTCCAGGCTCCTGTCTTGGGGCAAGCCGGAAATCGCGGGAGCCGAGAGCACGACCGTCCTGCGCCATCAACAGTAGTTTGGCGAGTGGCTGTCCGCTTGGTTTGTCGACCATCGCGATGTCGAGTTCACCGGGATCGAAGCAGTTTTCCTCACCCCATTGCCAGAGTGCGATGAGGATGAGGTGGAGTTTCTCTCCCTTCGGAGTGAGCACGTAAAGGTGGCTGAGGGCGGAGTCTGGGTCCGGCTCGATGACGAATATTCCATTGTCGACCAGCTTCTTCAGGCGACTTGAAAGGATGTTTTTCGCGAGCCCCAAGCTCTTCTGGAACTCGCCGAATCTCTGCTTTCCTCCAAATGCTTCGCGCACGATCAACAGCGACCACCAATCGCCAATGACCTGAAGGGCGCGCGCGATCCCGCAGTTTGCCTGCCCCAGGTCCTTGCGCTTGCCCTTCATTCGGTTCTCCGTTCGTCGCGATCAATAGGGTTGCAAAGTTAAACCATTTCGGTCAGATGTCGAGAGGTTGCAAAGTTAAACCAAACGCCGCGGATGCCGGTGTCGGAAACGGAGGCATGGAATGAGTGACCTGTTGGAACTTGCTGTTTCAGCGCATGGCGGTTGGGACCGCTGGCAGACGCTCAGGACGGTGAGCGCGCATGTCTCGATCGGCGGCGGCGTCTGGCACCTCAAGGGCTGGCCGGACGTGTTCAAGGACGCTCGGGTCTCGATCGACCCTCACAAGCAGCACACCGAATATTCGCCCTTCGTCCAGGCTGGCCGGCGCACGGTATTCGACGCCGCGCGCACGGCGGTCGTGACCGATGGCGGGGAGGTCGTCGAGCAGCGTGAGGAACCGAGGAAGGCGTTCGAGGGCCATAGCCTGACGACGCCGTGGGATGCCCAGCATCTGATCTACTTCACCGGCTACGCCATGTGGACCTATCTGACCACGCCCTTTCTCTTCAAGCTCCCAGGGGTCGAGAGCGAGGAAATCGAACCGTGGTTGACGGAAGATGGAGAGACGTGGCGCCGTCTGAAGGTGATGTTCCCGTCGGGCATCGAGACGCATTCGACCGAGCAGACCTTCTATTTCGATGCCTCGGGGATTCTTCGGCGTCATGACTACAGCGCGGATGTCCTGGGCGGGACGTCGAGCGCCAATTATGCGATGGAACACAAGACGTTCGGCGGTTTCGTCTTCCCGACCAGGCGGCGCGTATACGCGATCGGGGAGAACAACCTGCCCCTGCGTGAGCGCGTGGCGGTCGCAATCGACTTCCTCACCATCGACGTGGTGTGACAGGGGATCTTCGGTGGCCTGATCGGCTTCCTTTTCACCTTTGAAGCTCGGCGCCGGGTTCGACGGTGTCGAGCTTCACGGGGCGAACGGCTACCTCATCGAGCAGTTCCTGCAGTCGAACGCAAATCGACGGACGGATCGCTATAGCGGCTCCATAATACCTTGTGCGGGCGGGTTTGATACTGAAAGACTAGTTCCCCTTTCCGCGGCTGCCGCCCACCCTAAATCGCCTCCTGCCACACCGGCACCCGGCACCCGCCCGGCGTCGGGCTTTCCACGCGCCCAACAGAAGAGGCGGCGGCCATGGAACTCGATCCATTGATCCTGTCGCGACTCCAGTTCGCGTTCACGATCTCCTTCCACATCCTGTTCCCCAGCTTCACGGTTGGACTTGCCTGCTGGATCGCGCTCCTGGAAGCGCTGTGGGTCGGCACCGGCAAGGGCATCTACCGCAGCCTGTCGGAGTTCTGGACCCGCATCTTCGCGCTGTCCTTCGGGCTGGGCGTGGTGTCGGGCATCGTCATGTCCTACCAGTTCGGCACCAACTGGAGCCGCTGGTCCGACACGGTGGGCAACGTCCTGGGGCCGCTGATCCAGTACGAGGTGGTGACCGCCTTCTTCCTGGAAGCCGCCTTCCTCGGCATCCTGCTGTTCGGGCGCGACCGGGTGCCGCGCGGCATCCACCTGATGGCGGCCTGTCTGGTGGCGCTCGGCACCCTGCTGTCGTCCTTCTGGATCCTGTCGGCCAACAGCTGGATGCACACCCCGGCCGGCTTCGAGATCAAGGACGGCCGCTACTTCGTCACCGACTGGTGGCAGGTGGTGTTCAACCCGTCCTTCCCCTATCGCCTGACCCACATGGTGACGGCGATGTTCCTGACCACCAGCTTCGTCGTCGCCGGCATCAGCGCCTTCTACCTGCTGAAGCGTCGCCATTCCGACCATGCGAAGCTGGGGCTCGGCATGGCGCTCGGCCTGATCACCGTGCTGGCGCCCCTGCAGATCTTCCTCGGCGACCAGCACGGCCTGAACACGCTGGAACACCAGCCGGCCAAGATCGCCGCCATGGAAGGCAACTGGGAGGGCGGCCCACGGGCGCCGCTGGTCCTCTTCGCCATCCCCGACGTGAAGGCGGAGACCAACCGGCTGGAGATCGGCATCCCCGCTCTGTCCAGCCTGATCCTGACCCACGACTTCGACGGCAGCGTCCCCGGCCTGAAGCAGTTCCCGGCCGATGAGCGGCCCGACCCACGCATCATCTTCTGGACCTTCCGCCTGATGGTCGGCATCGGCCTGCTCATGCTGACGGTGGCGGCGGTGCATCTGGTGCTAAGGGTCCGCGGCCGCCTCTACAGCAGCGACTGGTTCAACCGCATCCTGGTCGGCTGCATGCCGATCGGCTTCGTCGCCATCCTGGCCGGCTGGTTCACCACCGAAATCGGCCGCCAGCCCTGGGTCGTCCAGGGCCACCTGCGCACCGCCGACGCGGTGACGCCGTCGCTGACGACCGAGGCGGCGCTGGTCTCGCTGCTGTCCTTCGTCGTCGCCTACGCCATCATCTACGGCGCCGGCACCTATTACCTGATCCGCCTGCTGCGCACCGGCCCGACGCACATCCACGACGCCAAGCAGCCGCCGGAGGCGCAAAGCCCGAAACGGCCGCTGTCGGCCGCCGATTCTTCCATCGAAGCCGCGGAGTGAGCCCCATGCAGGAGATTGCGGAAGGAAGCCTGCTGACCCTGATCTGGGTCGGGATCGTCGGCTTCGCGGTGTTCATGTATGTGCTGATGGACGGCTTCGACCTCGGCATCGGCATCCTCTATCCCTTCGCCCCGACGGAGGAGGACCGCGACACCATGATGAACACGGTGGCGCCGGTCTGGGACTTCAACGAGACTTGGCTGGTGCTGGGCGGGGCGGGGCTGTTCGCCGCCTTCCCCATCGCCTATGCCGTGGTGCTGCCGGCGATGTACCTGCCGTTGCTGGTCATGCTGATCGCCCTGATCTTCCGCGGCGTTGCCTTCGAATTCCGCTTCAAGGCGCGGGCGGGCCGGCACTGGTGGAACCGCTCCTTCTTCCTCGGCTCGCTGCTGGCGACCTTCGCCCAGGGCGTCGTTCTCGGTTCCTTCATCCAGGGCATCCCGGTGTATGAGCGGCAGTTCGTCGGCGGCATGCTGCACTGGCTTTCCCCCTTCGCCCTGTTCTGCGGGGCGGCGCTGGTGGTCGGCTATGCCCTGCTGGGGGCGACCTGGCTGATCTGGCGCACCATCGGGCCGTTGCAGGACTGGTGCTTCCGCATGGCGCGGCGGCTGATGCTGGTGGTTCTCGTCGGCGTGGCGGCGGTCAGCCTGTGGACGCCCTTCCTGCTGCCGCAGATCGCCCTGCGCTGGTTCTCGCTGCCCAACCTGCTCTTCCTGTCGCCGGTGCCGATCGTCACCGCGCTGCTGGCCTTCGCCCTGTGGCGCGCCATCGACAACGGCCGGGAGGTGGCGCCCTTCGTGCTGTCGATGGCGCTGTTCGCCCTGTCCTATCTCGGCCTCGCCAT
Source organism: Azospirillum endophyticum (assembly GCF_016595245.1). Lineage (GTDB taxonomy): Bacteria > Pseudomonadota > Alphaproteobacteria > Azospirillales > Azospirillaceae > Azospirillum > Azospirillum endophyticum. The sequence continues at coordinate 8,969 of NZ_JAENHM010000049.1, read as the reverse complement.
CAGCCTGTGGCCGCACCTGATCCCGCCCGGCGTCACCGTGTGGGAGGCGGCGGCCCCGCCCAAGACGCAGGTGTTCCTGCTGGTCGGCATGGCCTTCCTGATCCCGTCGATCCTCGGCTACACCGCCTATTCCTACTGGGTCTTCCGCGGAAAGGTGACGGGCGCCTTCGGTTACCATTGAGCCGACGGGGCGCCCCGGCCTAAAAGAGGGGCCGTTTCAAGGGAGGAGGGGCCGCCATGGACATCGACATCAGCTTCGCCGAGGCCATGCTGCGCCGTGGCGCCGGCCTGCTGGAGGCGGACGCGGATTCGGCGGGCGCCGATCCCTTCGCCGTGCTGGCCCGGCTGCTGGCCGCCGCCGCGTCGACCGACGCGCCGCTGGTGGTGCTGAGCGAGGGCGGCAGCCACCTCGCCCTGTTCGACGAGGCCAGCCGCCGGGCGGGGGAGCCGCTGACGGCCCGCCTCGCCGGTCTCGCCGCCACGCACCAGGGCGAGCGCGCCACCATGTACGAGTTCGACGGCACCGGCGCACTGACCGGCAACCGCATCGTCGCCGCCCTGCTGCGGCCGGAGGACCGGCCCGACCTGCTGCATGTCTACATCGCCGTCGGCCGCCTGCGCGGCGGCGAGGCGCAGATCACCGTACCGCCGGCCCTGCTGCGCTTCGATGCCGCGGCGCTGGGCCGGACGCTGGGGCTGCTGGGCGACGCCGTGGCGCGCAGCGCGAACGCCGCCACAGCGGCGCTGGCCCATGCCGCCGCCATCCTGCCGATGGAGGGCCATGAGGAGGGCGGCATGCCGGCGGCCCTGCTGGACCTCTACTGGCATGCGCTGACGCTGGCGTCGGTGCGTACCGCCGGCGGGGCCGGGCTCTCTGTGCGCGCCGCTGGCGGCGGCGCAGGGCTGGCGGGAATGACGCCGGAGGGGAATGCCTGACAGGCTGCCGAAAAGCTACCAGCGGCGAGCCTTGATCTGGATTTCGTCGCCGTGATCGATGCTGATTTCGACCTCAATGCTCCCATCCTCAGCCAATTCGGCCGTACCGGTGCCGCGGATGGGGGTCATCTCGTCGCTGCCATCGAAATCGAAGAAGATGATGCTGACGCCGGTTTTGCACTCCAGGCTGGCCTGAAGGGCGCCGAACACCATTTCGCCGCGGCCGTCCTCGTCGAAGCGGATGCAGGCCGGCTCGACCAGATCGAGATATGCGCGGTCCCACTGGTCGGATTCGGTGAGGCGCCATTTGCCGAACACCTTGCAACGTTGTGCCGCCGTCATGGCGTCGCCTCCTCCAGCTTGGACAGCCGGATCAGGTTAAAGGCCGCCGTGGCGAAGGGGAAGGCCCAGCCTGCCCGGGGGATGCCGCGGAAGCGACTCTTCCGGTGACCGGCCACCGTCTTGATCCAGCCGAACACCTGCTCGATGGGCTTGCTGCCGTGTCGGTTCACCGCGTAGCCGGAATACGGGGGCACTACACGAAAATGATCAGATTGTCCGGGATGTGGGAACACGGTGAGACTGTGGATTCCACCCTCTCGCAGGGTCGGCTTGTCATAACGCCCGGAGGCTGCTTTACAGCCACAGTGCGGTGAGGCCGGAGCTGTGCCGGGAGTTCGAGCGAAGATCGTCGGCGTCACGCCGCACTGACATAGTGAGCAAGAAATCAGGCTGCGGACTTCTCGGCGCAGGACAGGCAGGGCTCCTGCATCGGCTCATGAATAGACCAAGCGCCTTTGCCCATTTTCTTGGCGCGGTACATCGCGGCGTCCGCCACGCGCAGAGAACAAGGCAGGTCGCTGCATTCGCCTGCGGTGAATGCAATTCCTATGCTGCATCCCACGCCCATATCCAGATCGCGAACCTCCTTGATGATGCGATCGGCGACACTGGTGGCGACCGTCCGGATATTGGGAACGTGCCCGGACAGGCAGATGACGAATTCATCGCCGCCAAGCCGGCCGATCAGATCGCCGTCCCGGATCGTCCGGCGCATGATCTCGGCAACCACCACCAGAACCTTGTCGCCTTGTTCGTGGCCGTGCCGATCGTTCACCCCCTTGAAGCCGTCAAGGTCGATGTAAAGAAAGGCGAGAACCGATCCCCTCCGGCCTGCGCTCCGGTGCATTCCCTCCGCCAGTTCGATGAACAACCCGCGGGCGGGCAGACCGGTCAGAGGGTCGCGTCGGGCTTGATGGAGTTCGGCGCCCAATTGCTGCGCGGCGCTCTCGGCTTCGATCGCGCGGATTTGGCTGCGGTGCTCGCGGCGGATCATGCGTGCCCCCCACACGAGCAGGAGCAGGACAAGCGTCGTGGTCAGGATCACTTCGGCGATGAACCAGAGTGAGCGGGACTGCCAGGCGGCAAACGTCGACCCGCTCTCGATCCCGGTATAGACGACCAAGTTCAGACTGGGAATGAGCCGGTATGCTGCGAGCCGCTCCTTGCCGTCCAGCATGGATCGTGCCCAGTAGACGCCACTCGGTGAGCGTGGGAGTTGTTCCTGAAAGAGCGGTCCGTGCCGGTTGTTCTTGCCGAGATGGCTGGAGAGATCGGGGTTACGGGCAACGATCTCGCCGTCGGTGCGGAAGACAGTCACGGTGGTCTCAAGCCCGAAGGACATCAGGGCATAGAAGTTGACCAACCATTCCGTCTTCATTGCGGTGCTTGCGACGCCGATGATTTCGCCGGTCCAGTCGCGGATCGGCCGCGCGATGATGAAGATGATACGGTTATCCAAACGACTGTGCAGTGCCGGACTGATCACGAGGTCGGCGCCCTCCATCACCGCCCGGAAATAGGGGCGATCGGCAACGTTGATCGGCCGGTCCTGCTGCCGGCCGGTCCCGACCACGCTGTTTCCCTGGGCGTCGAACAGCCAGAGAGTGTCGCCACCGTCCACATTGGCGAGTGCGTCGCGCAGTCGGTACCAGTAAGGGGGAGTTCGCACGGCCTCGATGCTGCCGGCATCGTCGACCACAGTGGCAGCCTGGTGCAAGGCGATTTCCGCGCCTCTGATGGTATGCAGGACATGGGATTCGACGACCTTGGCCATGTCGGCGGCAAGCGCCTCCATCTGTGCGACGGTGGTCTGCCGGTCCCGCCAGACGACGTGGGCCGTCATGCCGATGACGACGATCAAAGCCATTGCGGCGGCGAGCAGAGCGCTCTGGTGTCTGGGCATGTCTACTCCGCTGCAACAGCGAGATGATAAGAACGTGAACTCTTGTGCAAGGAGCATACCGGAGCGGAAGGTTCAGATAGGCGCGGGGGAACCCTGATCGGTCCCTGCAATCATTGCAGGTTGCCTCGCAAAACTGGAGGTGCTGGGCAGAATGCGGTTGCGCCGGACAGCAGAGGGAGCTGTTCCAAGGGTCCTCCCACCCCCTCGCTTTCGGTTGTGGAGGGCGGTTTTCCAAATTGCCCCGTGTTTGCTTTCTCGGCCGGCGTGTTCTTGAGGCATGCCCGGCGGGCTGGGCGAAAGAGAGAATCGCACCAAATCGCGAATTAATCTGCCTTGGCAATAACAGAAAATTATATTTTATTTAGGATGGTCACTAATTAAGTGTAGTGTCGAAATTATTTTCCGATATCAAATTTGTGTTTGTTCAGGTATTTCCAGGGGACTTAAAACCCTATGGTGCGATCCATGTCCGGCTCGTTTCATGTTCTGCTCGCCGAGGACGAGGATCTTGTTGCCATGGTGGTGGCCGAAATTCTGGAGGCCGAAGGGTTCCGGGTCACCGTCACGCACAACGGGCTGGAGGCCATCGAGGCCGACGCCGCCGATCCGGCCGACATCCTGCTCACGGACATGCGCATGCCGGTGATGGGCGGCGAGGCGCTGATCCGGATGATCCGGCAGCGGCGGCCCGACCTGCCGATCGTCGTCATGACCGGCTACAGCGAGCATCTTCCGGCCGAGGAGCCGGGGCGCCTGACGGTCCTGCGCAAGCCTTATGCGGTGTCCGCCCTGGCCCCGACGATCAAAGCTCTTCTTGCCCGCCGGACGGTGCCGGCTCCCTGAGGGGGCGGCGCGCAACGGGGGGCGGTCGGACCTGTTGCGATGGGGATGGACGATCCCACGGAAGATGAGCGGGTCCGGATGGCGCGCGAGCGGGCGCGACGGGCGGCCGAGGCGTCGGCGGCGGCCAAGACGCGACTGACGCGGTGCGAGGCGATGGCGACGGCGGCCGTCCGGCGTCTGCGGGACCTCCGGGCGTGGTGGGAGGCGTGGCAGCGGGATCACGTCAACCGGTCCTAAGCGCGGTTGCAGAAGTGCATATTCCATTTACCTATAGGAAGTGCGCTGGTTGTGTCCGGGCAAGCCCTTGATCTGCCGAGGCTTCGCGCGCAACGGGAAATTATGAAGCAATCGTTGAGACGTCTCAGATCAAGATTTTGTGTGCGACCGCCTCTCAGCCAGCCCCTGCAGATTGAAACTTGGCTTGGCCCGGCTGAAGCCGGCAAAACGAACCTTGGTCAGTGCGGGTGCGCCCGCGGTCTCACCGTGTTCCCACATCCCGGACGATAAGATCACTTTCGCGTTGTGACCCCGATACCGCGTGGCGGGCGCACCGATGCGCGAATGCCGCCCCGACATGTTCTGTTCCACCTGCGGCGTCGCCTTCAAGGCCCGCCGTTCGGCCACCAAATCCGCCGTACCGTAGCCCTTGTCGAAGTCTACGAAGTCCGGGAGCTTCCGACCCAAGCTCAACCGACGCCATCAGGCACCATCTGCATCCCGATGCTTCGCAAGAAGCGACCGGGCGATGTACAGGTCCTGCAGCGACAGCCCGGAACTGTCGAAGACCGTGATCTCGTCGCGTGACCGCCGGCCGGGGTGCCGCCCAAGCAACACCTCGCCGATCGCCGTCACGGCCGCATTGGGCGGGGCGTGCTGAAACTCGCCGATGGCATGCGACTGCTCCGGCAGATCACAGAACAATCCGGCCCGGCCGAGCAATTCCGGGGGCAGTTCCTGCTTGCCGCGCGCGTCGGACCCCATGCTGGCGACATGGGTGCCGGGCCGCACCCAGTCCGCGTCGAACAGAGGCGCTCTGGCCGGCGTGGCGGTGACGATGATGTCGGCAGCGGCGCAGGCGGCCTTGGCGTCCGAAATCTCGGCCGTCAGCCCCTGCCGCTGCAGTTCGGCCGCCATCGCTTCGCCGCGCGCCGGATCGCGGGTGACCACCAGCACCCGGCGGAGCGTCCGCACCCGGGCCAGGGCCAGGCATTCGAAGCGGGCCTGATGGCCGGCGCCGAAGACGGCCAGGATCCCGGCATCCGGACGCGCCAGCCGGTCCGCCGCGACGGCATCGGCGGCGGCGGTGCGGTAGGCGTTGACCACGCCGGCCTCGATCGCCACGCCGATCCGTCCGGTCTCCTGGTCGAACAGCAGGATCAGCGAATTGTGGCGCTCCAGGCCGCGATCGGGGTTTCCCGGCCAGTAGGAGCCGATTTTCAGCCCGGCAAGCTCCGCGGCCGCCGCCGCCTTGACCGTGAAGCGGTTGGCGGAGGACGAACCATGGCCGAGCACGACCGGAAAGGACGTCGATCCATCGCCACAGGCGGCGATCAGGGCTTCGCGCGCGGCCTCGAACGCCATCTCGTGGGTCACCAGGGCGGCGGAGGTGGCTTCGGACATGAACAGCATGATCGGGTTCCTTTCTTGCTTCCGTCACCAGCCGCGGAAGCGGGGCCAATGGGCCATCGGTTGGGAGGCGTCGTCCGGCAGCACCGAGAATCCGTCGAACTGGGCGGCCGTGGCGCAGGCATGGTTGGGCAGGAGGCGCAGCAGCGTGCCGACCGGCAGGTCCGGCAGGACGGCGGCGCTGTCCGGGCGGCGGGCGACGATGCCATGCTCCTGGTTGACGCCGGTGACGATCAGGCCGTCGAGCACCCGGCCGTCGATGTCGCAGACGACGCCGTAACCCTGGTCGACCGCCTGCGCCGCCGTTCCGCGGTCGCGCGACAGCGCCATCCAGCCCGCATCGACGATGATCCAGCCGCGGTCGCGCCGATGCCCGATCACCGTGGTCAGCACCGACAAGGCGATGTCGTCGAGCGAACAGACGCCGATTCCCGCCATCACCAGATCGAACAGGGCGAAGACGCCGGCCCGCATTTCGGTGACGCCGGTGAGGTCGCGGGCGAAATGGGCCGTGGGGGTGGAGCCGACGCTGACCACCGGGCAGGGCAGGCCGGCGGCCCGCAACGCCGTTGCCGCGGTGACGGCGGCCAGCCGCTCCTGCTCGGCGAAGCCCGCCAGGGCATCGGCGCCCACCGCGCCGTAGCTCTCCCCGGCATGGGTGACGACTCCACGCAGGGCGGCCCCTCCCTGTTCCAGGACGCGGCCGATGGCGACCGCGGCCGGATCGTCGGGCCGCAGGCCGGACCGATGGCCGTCGCAATCGATCTCGATCAGGACCGGGATCGGGTCGCCCGTCCTCCGCGACGCGTCCGCGACGGCGGCGGCCTGCCCGGGCGAGTCCAGCACCACGCTGAGATCGCAGCCCGCGGCGCGCAGGGCCAGCACCCGCTCCAGCTTCCGGGGCGCGATGCCGACCGCGTACAGAATGTCCCGCACCCCGGCGGCGGCGAAGGCTTCCGCCTCCTTCAAGGTGGAGACGGCCGCGGGACCGTTGCCGCCGGTCAGCAGCCGGCGTGCGGCCTCCACCGATTTCACCGTCTTCAGATGGGGACGCAGCGCCACGCCCAGCGGGTCCAGACGGCCACGGAGGCGGGCGATGTTCCGCAGCATGCGGGGTTCATCGAGGACGAGGGCCGGGGTGGGCAAGGCATCGAGGGTGTCGGCGATCGTCATGGCTCGGTCCGTTTTGTGGGGCATGCGCAAAACTACTTGCCGCGACCTTCAGACGCCATTTCACGAAACTGTATTCTGAATTAAGCTGGTACTTAATGATCACATCGAACGATCTGCACTTCTTCGCGGTTCTCAGCGGCGCGCGCTCCCTGGCCGCAGCCGCCCGTGCGCTCGACGTCACGCCGCCGGCGGTGACCCAGCGGCTGCAGCAGCTCGAACAGCGGCTGGGCGTGCGGTTGGTGGAACGATCCAGCCGGCAGCTGCACCTGACGGTTGAAGGCGAGCTGCTGGCCGGCCGCGGGGCCGAACTGCTGGCCGAGCTGGATGGTCTGGCCGACGCGCTGGTCGCGCGGCGGAAGAAGGTGACCGGTCATCTGCGCGTCGCGGCCCCCTTCGGCTTCGGGCGGCGCTACGTCGCCCCGGCGATGGCGGCCCTGCGGACCCGGCATCCCGACGTGACGCTGAGCCTGATGCTGTTCGAAGACCCGGCCTTTCCGCGCGCTGACGGCTGGGACGTGCTGATCCATGTCGGTGCATTGGGCGACTCTGCGCTGACGCTGCACCGCCTGGCCGCAAACCGTCGGATCCTCTGTGCTTCGCCGGCCTATCTGGCCCGTTGTGGCATGCCTGAGCGCCCGGAGGATCTGCGTCGCCATGACTGCGGCGTGATCCGGGAGAACAAGACGGACGAATCCCTCTGGCGTTTTGCCGGTTCCGATGGCGAACAGGTCACTCTCCGGCTCCAGCCGGCCCTCGCCAGCAATGACGGTACCGTCATCCGGGACTGGGGATTGGCCGGGCTGGGCATCATCGTCCGCTCCGAATGGGATGTCGCCGACGATCTCAAGCTAGGCCGGCTGATCGCCTTGCTGCCCGGCTGGCAGTTGCCGGACGCCGACATCGTGGCGTTGACCGGGTCACGCAGCGGACGGGTGGCCCGCGTTGCCACGTTCCTGGAGGAACTGCGATCGACCCTCCACCCCATTCCCTGGCGGGTTGATCGGCCGGAACACGTGATCGGCGAATGACGGCCGAACACCGTCGCTCCGGGGGGCGGAGGGAAACCGCCCCGCTCCCGGTTTTGCACAAAGTCCACCGAACAAGGATTAAAATCCTATAACCTCTCCGCAAGGGTCCCATCATCCTGCGGAGCGAAGCCATGCCCCTCGACAGCCGTACCCTCCAGAACGACCATTTCCCCTGCTGGGCAGAGGAGCCGCCGGTGCCTGCCGAAGGCGCGCTGGTCCCTGGTTCCCAGTTCCATGAGGAGCAGTGGATCATGGCCGCCGGCATGCTGTCCCGCGGCAGTTCCTTCCTCCAGGTCTCCCGCGCCATGGGCTGCAGCCGCACCACGCTGTGGCGGGCCTATTACGGCTCCAAGGACTTTCGTCATAGGGTGTGGTGGGAGCGGCAGGCGCTGAACCGTGAGGCCGAGCTGCGGCTGTCCTCGCTGCGGATCCTGGTGGCCGAACAGATCGAGCGGCTGGTCGCCGCCGGCGACCCCTCCATCGTCCGCTGGCTGGCCGACCGGCTCGGCCTTTTCGACGGGCTCGACGCCCGGATCGCACCGGATGCCAAGCCGCAAGCACCCAGGCCCGAAGATCCTCCCGCCGTCACCGTCCCCGAACTCGACGACGACCTCCCCGGCGCCCTGCGTGAGCGCACGCCACCCGATCCGCGCGCCGTCGCCGCGATCCTCGCCCGGCCGGAAGCCGAAGGCCCGAAGGGCGTCTATCCCTGGACCGTCAACCCCGACGATCCCTATCCCAGCCTCGCCGCCGGGCCGGCAAACGGCCGCGCTGCCGGCCCCTTCTCGCGGCGCCGCTAGGCCAAGGCAACGAAGTCAGGTCACGGTCGCATGCAGATCGCCCTCTCTCCCCCCGGGAGAGGGAGGGGACCCGCGCCGAAGGCGTGGGGAGGGTGAGGGGGCCGGCGCGCTCTGCGCGCCGCCAAGGGGCATACTGCCCCTTGGCAATCCCCTGGCGCGGTCGTTCCGACCGCGCTACCCCCCTCACCCAACCCTCTCCTCAAGGGGGCTACGGCATGCACAGATCTCGCATCCGCGAAGAAAGCACAACCTCTGGCGGTGAATAGCCCTTCTCCCCTTGCGGGGCGGGATCGGCCAAACGCCAACGGCGTTTTGCCG
>NZ_JAENHM010000048.1 GCF_016595245.1 Azospirillum endophyticum | reverse complement strand
CTAGCAAAACTCAAAGACACAAGGGGTGCGGCCGACCGAAGGCTGGGGAAATTCAATTTGCACCCCCTCACCCCAACCCCTCTCCCGCGAGGGGAGAGGGGCTTTTCTCAACGCCAGACTGCATGAATTGTTGCAAGCGCGAGATCTGTGCATCCCGTAGCTGCGAAGCGGGGGAGGTTGGGAGGGGGCATTCGAAGCCCACACCTCCCCACCCATCCTTGCGCCTCCCCTACCCCTCCGACGGCTCTTCCACCCTGCGGCGGGCCAGCGGGTGGTGGTCGTGCATGACCTTCTTCAGCCGCTCCGTCACCACATGGGTATAGATCTGCGTCGTCGCGATGTCGGCGTGGCCCAGCATCTTCTGGACCGAGCGCAGGTCGGCGCCATGGTCGAGCAGATGGGTGGCGAAGGCGTGGCGCAGGACGTGGGGGCTGACCTTCTCCGGATCGATGCCGGCGTCGATGGCGAGCTGTTTCAGCAGCTGGGCGAAGCGCTGGCGCGTCAAATGCCCTTCGGCGGAAATGCGTGAGGGGAACAGGAAGGGGCTGTGCCCGGCCGCTTCGCCGCCGGTCGGCGGAATGAAGTGGGCGCGCAGCGGGATGTAGGTCGCCAGCGCCGCCAGCGCCGGGTCGGACAGCGGCACCATCCGCTCCTTGCCGCCCTTGCCGCGGACCAGCAGGCCGCGGCCATCGCGCATGATCGCGGTCATCGGCAGCCCGACCAGTTCCGACACCCGCAGGCCGGTGGCGTAGAGAACCTCCAGCAATGCCACCAGCCGCGGCCCCTCCGGCCCGCCGCGCGCCTCGGCGGTGGACAGCATGGCGCCGACCTCCGCCTCGGTCAGGATCTTGGGCAGCGGGCGGCCCTGCCTGGGGCTGTCGAGCGGCGAGGCGGGGTCCTCGGCGCGGCGGCCTTCGGACAGCAGGAAACGGTAGAACTGCCGCATCGCCGACAGCCGCCGCGCCACGGTGCGGGGCGCGCCGTCCTTGCTCTGCACCGCCAGATAGGCGCGCAGATCCTCGGTTCCCGCCGCATCCAGGGCCACGCTGCGCTGGGCCAGCCAGCGCCCGAGATCGGCGAGGTCGCGTTCATAGGCCAGCCGCGTGTTCACCGCCGCCCCGCGTTCCGCCGTCAGCATGTCGAGGAAGGCGTCCAGATGCGGGGAGGTGGCGAGGGTGCGCGGCTTGCACGGCCGGCCGCGCCGCTTCGCCGGGCTCTTGCTGCCGGTCATTGCTTCGGTGTCATGGCGTTGGTGTCATGGATGGCGGCGTCATGGCGGCGGCGGGCTCCCCGGGGCATGAGGTCATTCGGCGGGCGGATTGGAGATCGGGGTCCCGGAATTCGGGGCCGGCGCGGTGGGGCCGGCGAGAACCGCCAGCGCCTCGCGGGCCAGGGCGCGGGCATCCGGCTCCAGCCCGACCGCCTTCAGGTTGGCCGCCACCCGGGCGGTGACGACGGGCGGCAGGGCGGCAGGGCCGGCCTCTCCCAGCAGCAGCAGGGCGACCACCACCGTCTCGCCGATGCGCCCGCCGGCCGCGGCATCGCCCAGCCGCTGCCACAGCGCCGGATCGACGCCGGCATCGCTGCCGCTGGGCGGTCCGGCGCCGTCCGTGGCCTTCATCCAGGCTTCGTCCGGCACGGCGACACCGGTCGCCTGGAGAAGGGCCAACTGGCCGGCGATGCGGCTGCGGGCAAGGGGATCGGCGCCGCGCAGCGCCTCGTCCAGCCAAGCGGTCAACGCTTGCGGATCCGCGGTTCCCTGACCGCGTCCCGGGCCCGCCGCCACCACGGCCAGCGGCCACAGCCAGGCGGTGTCGGCGCTCCGGCCGCTGCGCAGGGCGAGATCGTGCCAGCGCCGCGCCTGGTCGAGCCGGCCCTGCGCGTAATAGAGCCGTGCCGCCGCCGGTGCCAAGGCCGCCGCGTCGCCGGCCGGCGAGACGCTGTCGAGCAAACCGGCCGCGGCACCGCCGACCGGACCGGCGCGCAGGCGAGGGTCGACGAGTTCGACCGCTAGGGCGGCCAGCGCGACGCGACGGCGTCCGTCCATCGCCGCCGCCATCGCCTGATGGACCAGCGCGCGGGTGCGGGCACCGCGGTCGCGCCGGGCGATGTCGCCGACCCGCAGCAGCTCGTCCCCCACGGCCGGCACCTGGACATACAGGTCGAGAAGCTGCCTGGCGTCGAGAAACAGGGAGGCCGCCGCCCGCTCGCCGGCGGCGGCGCGGGTGGCGGGATCGGTGGAGGGGTTGGTGGCGATGGCGGCCAGCGCCGGCGGGTCGTCCAGCGGCAGCCGGTCGGGCGGGACGGCGATCCGCGCCGTGCGCATGGCGGCGAGCATCAGCGCCAGCCCCTCGCCGTCGCCCTGCAGGGACAGCGAGCGGGCGGGCGGGCGGGCGGCGCCGGCCAGGGCCTCGGCGACCGGCAGGAAGGGGTCGGAGCGCCGGCCGCCGCGCAAGACCCCCAGCGCCTCGTCCGTGCCGGCCCGGTCGCCGACGCGGGCATGGCAGAACAGGGCCAGCCTGATCCAGTAGGGGGAGGCGAAGCCCTTGCCGCGCGCCAGTGCACGCTGGCAGTCCATGCCGCCGCGCACCAGCTCCGCATCGGTCAGCGCCTTCGCCGCCGGCTCATCCGCCGCCAGCGCCGCCGGCAGCAGCCCGGCCAGGGCGGCCGCCCCGGCGGGATCGCCGAGCCGGGCCAGCTTCTCGATGCGCAGGGCGCCGAAACGGCGGGGCGGCGGCACCTCTCCGGTCGCGACCGCGGGAGAACCGGCGCTCAGCAGCAGCCGGCGCTCCAGCGCCTTAATGGTGGGGGACGGGGTGTCGACCGGAAGCGCGGCGATCAGCGGCAGAAGCTCCGCCCGGCCGATGCCGCGCCAGGGATCCCCACCCAGCCCCTGCAGGCCGTCGAGGGTACCGGCCCCGTCCGGGTCGGGCGCGCCCAGCGGGTCGCGCGCGACCGGCGCCGGCCGCGCCACCACCGGAGAGACGGCGGGCGGCGGCGTCACCGCGGGCGGATAGGCCGGCACGACCGCGGGAGTGGGGGCACGGGGAGGGGCGGGAGCCGGGGCAGCGGCCTGGGGTTGGGCGGGAGCGGCGGCGTCGGGCGTCAGCCGGACCGGCGGGCCGAAGGCCTGAGCGGCGGCGGCCACGGTCCAGCCGGCCGCCAGGAACCCGGCCAGCAGCGGCACCGCCATCCGGGAAACGCTCCCGGCCGATGGTCGGGGTTCAGCGCGGGAAGCGCTCATCCGGCAGGACTTTCTCCACCGTTTTCGACGGAGCCGGCAGGTCCCAGGACGCGAGGAAGACCATGCCACCGGCGATCACCAGCAACAGCAGGACGAAGAGGATCGAGAGAAACCGGCTCATGGCACCAGGAACATGTTGTGTCGGAAAACGGAAGACCGGAGCGGAGCTACCACGCCTTGCTTCCGCAGGGCTTGGGACAAGCAATGGCTTTTCTGCTAAAGCATCCGCGACCCCCGCCGCGGCGGGGGGCCGGCGACCGGGGCACCGCCATCGGGGATACCGTCGGGCGGCGCAGTGTAGCCACAGGTTGGGACGCCGCGCAACCCGTCCACCGGTCATCTTCCGACCGTCCGCCGGGCTTTCGGGGGAAGGCCGCGGAGGGGCGGAGCGCTTGTGCAGGCCAGCTTTCGGCGGGTATGAGTGTTGTCTGTTGCAGCGGTGTGACGGCCGGCTCGGACGCCGGCATGGCGGCACCGGAGGGTACGGGTGGCGGATCGGATGGACGTGATGGGACTGCGCAAGGCGATGACGGCCCAGCTTTCGGGACCGGGGCCAGGGACGGGGACGGCGGAGGATGCGGAGCCGCTCCTGCCGCGCACCGTGGTGCTGGTGGGACTGATGGGAGCCGGCAAGAGCGCCATCGGGCGCCGGCTGGCGACGCGCCTGCACCTGCCCTTCCGCGACGCCGACACCGAGATCGAGGCCGCGGCCGGCTGCACCATCGCCGAGATCTTCGCCCGCGACGGCGAGCCGGTCTTCCGGTCCGTCGAACGCCGCATCATCACCCGCCTGGTGAAGGACGAGCCGGTGCACATCCTGGCGACCGGCGGCGGCGCCTTCATGGACCCGGAGACCCGCGCCGCCATCCGCCAGCACGGCGTGTCGGTCTGGCTGCGCGCCGAACTGGACGTGCTGGTCGCCCGCACCGCCCGGCGCACCCACCGCCCGATCCTGAACCAGGGCGACCCGCGCGCCATCCTGGGCCGGCTGATGGAGCAGCGCTATCCCGTCTATGCCGAGGCCGACCTGACCGTGGTCAGCGACGAACGTCCCCCCGAGGTGACGGTGGAGCTGGTGATCGACGCGCTGGAGGCGCATTTCGGCGTCCCGCTTCCCCACCGCCCTCCGCGCGCCGGCCGGCCCGGCAAGCCCGATCCCGGCAAGACCGACCCTTCCAAGACCGACGCCTCCTGATCCCTGCCGCCGCCCCTTCCTGAATCCCCAGCTTCGCGGACTGCCACGATGACCTCCGTTTCCGCCGCCACCCCGGCCGCACTCGACACCGTCCGCCTGGAGCTGGGCGCCCGCAGCTACGACATCCTGGTCGGCGACGGCGTGCTGGCCGATGCCGGCGAGCGCATCGCCGCCGTCACCCGCGGCCGGGCGCCCATCGTGGTGACCGACGCCAACGTCGCGCCCCTGCATCTCGACACCCTCGACGCCGCGATGCTGGCGGCGGGGATCGCGCCGCAGCCGGCCATCGTGCTGCCGGCCGGCGAGAAGACCAAGGATTTCGCCCATTTCCAGCAGCTGATGGACGACGTGCTGGGCCGCGGGATCGAGCGCTCCACCGTGCTGCTGGCGCTGGGCGGCGGGGTGATCGGCGACATCACCGGCTTCGCTGCCGCCTCCGCGCTGCGCGGCATCGACTTCATCCAGGTGCCGACCACGCTGCTGTCCCAGGTCGACAGCTCGGTCGGCGGCAAGACCGGTATCAACAGCCGGCACGGCAAGAACCTGATCGGCGCCTTCCACCAGCCGCGCCTGGTCATCGCCGACACCGCGACGCTCGACACCCTGCCCCGGCGCGAGGTGCTGGCCGGCTATGCCGAGGTGGTGAAATACGGCCTGATCCGCCAGCCCGACTTCTTCGCCTGGCTGGAACGGAACGGCCGGCGGGTGGTCGACGGCGACAGCGATGCCCGGCGCCATGCGGTGACGGTCAGCTGCCGCGCCAAGGCCGACATCGTCGGCGTCGACGAGCGGGAGAGCGGCGACCGCGCCCTGCTGAACCTGGGCCACACCTTCGGCCATGCGCTGGAGGCGGCGACCGGCTTCGGCCAGACCCTGCTGCATGGCGAGGGGGTGGCGATCGGCATGGTCCTGGCCTTCGACCTGTCGGTGCGGCTGGGGCTGTGCCCGGCCGAGGACGCCCGGCGCGCCCGCGCCCATCTGGCCGATGTCGGCCTGCCGGTGCGCCCGGCCGACATCGCCGGCGTCGCCTGGGACGTCGATGCGCTGGTGCGGTCGATGGCCAAGGACAAGAAGGTGCAGGACGGCCGCATCACCTTCATCCTGGCCGACCGCATCGGCAATGCCTTCACCCGCCGCGACGTCGATGCCGCCGCCGTCCGCGCCGTGTTGGAAGAGTCGGTCATGCCGGCCTGATCCGGCCAATCACGGATAATCCGCCTTTCGCACAATAGCCGCGCCGACGGTTGCCTGCCCATACTCCCCGCGAAGACCACGGCCAGTCCGCCGCGGCACCAACGGGAGGATGGGTGATGAAGGCATTGACGGGCATGTCGGCATTGGGAGCGCTGCTGCCGGCGGCGGCCGTGCTTTTGGGCGCGGTGCCGGCGCTGGCGCTGGAGGTGCGCGAGCAGGCGACGATCAAGGCGCCGATCGAACAGGTGTGGAAGCAGATCGCCCCCTTCTGCGCCATCGGCGACTGGCACCCGGCGGTGGAAAGCTGCAACCTGCGCAAGACCGGCGACAGGCAGGACCGCGACCTCGCGCTGAAGGGCGGCGGCGCCATCCAGGAACGGCTGACCGGTCTTTCCACCGCCAGGCACCGGCTGCGTTACACGCTGCTGAGCGGGCCGCTGCCGGTGAGGAACTACACCTCCACCATCAGGCTGAGCGCGGTCGACGCCGGCACCACCCGCATCACTTGGTCCTCCCGCTTCGAAGCCAAGGGTGCGTCGGACGCGGAGGCTCGCAAGGCCATCGCCGGCATCTACACCAGCGGCTTCGACGGCCTGCGCAAACGCCTGGAATCCGGCCAGTAATGGTACCCGGGGCAAAGACATACCTTGATATGCGTAAAGTTTTCAGCAATCGGTTCTATTGACTATTGGAGCATCAAGCTGACAGGATCGGGCATAGCGCGGTGCGAGATCGCGATCGAGTGCATCGTTCGTCCACAAAACCTGCAATCACGAGGGAGATGGGACACATGCCGACACGCCGACTGATGCCTGACGTCATCAAGAACCAGGAGCTGTCCTGCCTGCCGCCCGGCGCCAGCGTGCGCGATGCCGCCACGCTGATGGCGGAAAAGCGCATCGCCGCGGTGCTGGTCACCGAAGGGCGGAGGCTGAAGGGCATCGTCACCGAGCGCGACATGACCGCCCGCGTGATCGCGGCCGGGCTCGACCCCGGCACCACCCCGCTGTCGGCGGTGATGACCGCCGACCCGGACACGCTGGAGCCGTCCGCCAGCGCGTTGGAGGCACTGGACCTGATGGAGCGGCACCATTACCGCCACCTGCCCATCGCGGTGGGCGGCGAGGTGGTCGGCATGGTGTCGATCCGCGACCTGTTCGCCGTGGTGCGCACCCATCTGGAGGACGAGCTGCGCAACCGTGAGGCCTACATGTTCGGCAGCGGCTATTCGGCGGAGGCCACGCTGGGATGAAGCTTGACCCATAGGTAACGCTGCATTGCGGTGGGGTCGGGTTGACCGGGCGCCCGGCCCCACCGATAGTCGAGGGTGAGCCATCCTCCCCTGCCGAACTGGAAAGCCCGATGTCCGCGTCCTCGCTGTCCGCCCCCGCCGCGCGCGAGCCGATCCACACCCGCCGCGTCACCTGCCAGGGTTTCCGGCGCGCCGACGGGCTGTGGGACATCGAAGGCCATCTGACCGACGTCAAGAGCTATGGCTTCCACACGGAGGAGCGCGGGCATATGGAGCCCGGCACGCCGATCCACCAGATGTGGATGCGCCTGACGGTCGACGACACGCTGACCGTCCAGGCGGTGGAGGCGGTGACCCAGCACAGCCCCTATGCCGCCTGCGGCAGCATCACGCCGCGGTTCCAGCAGTTGGTGGGCTTGCGCGTCGGGCCGGGCTGGACCCGGTCGGTGAAGGAGCGGCTGGGGGGAGCGAAGGGCTGCACCCATCTGGTGGAGCTGCTGGGCCCGCTGGCGACCACCGCCTTCCAGACCATCTACCCGATCCTGGCCCGCGAAGCGGCCAAACGTCCCGGAAACGCCGGAAAACCGGCTGACGGCGACGGCAAGCGGCCGGTCCTGCTGAACATGTGCCACATCTTCGACAGCAACGGCGAGCAGGTGCGCAGACAGTGGCCGGCGCATTATACCGGCGACCGTGATGACGACACCCTCCGCGACGAGGCGGCGGAATAGGCGTCGTTCAGGCGTCCAGACCGGATCGGACGGGACCGGGCAGCGCCGGATTCGGCGCCTGGTAGCCGCTGCTGGCGGCGATCGCGGTCTTGACGCCCTCGGCCTCGCCCGACGCCGGCAGATCGAATGGCGTGCCGACGAACGGGTCGCTGCCGCCATGGCCGGCGCGCAGATGGCCGTCCTCGGTACAGGCCCGCCGGTAATAGGAGGCGATGAAGACGCGCACGGCGGACGTCAGGGTGACGTCCGCATCGTCCGGATCGATGCCCCGGCGGCGAGCCTGTTCCTCGATCCGCTCCTTGATCTGGGTGCAGAGGCGGTTGACGGTCAGACCTTCCCGGCGGCCGATATCCTCCAGGGCGTCCCACATCGACGGTTCCAGCCTCATGCTCGTGCGGTGGCCGCCGATCATGATGTTCTGGCTTCTCAACGGTTCCACCCCAGCCTGGGAAGTGTTCGCACGTTTCTTTTTCGGCCCACGCTTCGCCATCCGCAGCCCCTTCCACGAAGCCGCCGGCGGACATGCGAAGTTCTTGTCCACCCCGGCGCGATAAATGGTTGCATATACGGCACTTTACTAAACGCAGCGAGAAATGCAACCGCGCTGACGTCTCAGGTTCTTACATCACTTCCAGGAATCGCCTTTTGGTTGCATTCATATGTATGTAATTCCGGCTTCTCGATCGCCCGCCGCCAAGTGCACGCGTGGATCGGCACGCGGAGCGGGCAGGGGGAAGCGTGAGGGGAGCGTCCCGTTCAGGCCCCGGCTTCGCCGGGGGTTTGCGTGGTTAGGCCCAGTGCATGCACCCGTTCGCGCAGTTCATCGGCCAGCAGGGCATAGACCATCCGCTGGCGCTCGACCCGCGATTTCCCGGCGAAGGCGGCGGAGACGACGGTGACGTGGAAATGGGTTTCCCCGGCGGCATCGGCCCCGGCATGGCCGGCATGGCGGGCGCTGTCGTCGACGACCTCGAGCCGTTCCGGCGCCAGTCCGGCGGCCAGCTTCTCGCGGATGCGGGTGGCGTATTCCATGGCAGGATCCTGATGTCTCGGCGCTGGCCGGGGATGCGGCGGATGGCGGCGGCGGGAAAGCGTTTCCCGCAGGCACCGCCCGGAATCAGGAGAGGGGGCGATCCCCGCTCTGTCAAGCGTCTGTCAAGCGCGACGCCCCGCTGATTGCGGATGACGGAAGCCTGATTCGGCGTGCTTGCCAGAGGCACCGGCTCTTCCCATACTTGCCCGATGACCAGGAACCGCACCCGCTCCAGTTACGACAGCTATGCCGCCCCGCGCGCGGCCACCCGTGTGTGCGACCATCCCGATTGCGTCGCCGCGGGCGAATACCGTGCGCCGAAGAGCCGCAGCAGCCTCAACGAATACTGGTGGTTCTGCCTGGACCATGTCCGGGAGTACAACCGGGCCTGGGACTATTACGCCGGCATGTCCACCGACCAGATCGAGGCGGAGGTGCGGCAAGACACGACCTGGCAGCGGCCGAGCTGGCCGCTCGGCAAATGGGCGACGCAGGAGCGCTTCATCCGCGACCGCGTGGTCAACGGCTTCAGTTTCGAATTCGGCCAGGACACCGGCAAGACGAAGAACGAGGAAAAGGCGCACCGGCGCCACCACGCCCGCACCGAAGAGGAAAAGGCGCTGGCGGTCCTCGAATTGACGCCTCCCGTGGACTTCGCGCGGATCAAGGCACGCTATCGGGAGCTTGCGAAAAAGCATCATCCCGATGCCAACGGCGGCGACAAGGCTGCGGAAGAACGCCTGAAAGAAATCAATCAGGCCTACAATACGCTGAAAGCCTGTTATGCTGCCTGAACCCCCGTTGGCGGGCCGGGTCAATCCCGCGGCCGCCGGACAACCGACACTCGCTGGAACGTAAGAAACCACCCATGGCTTCCCAAGGAGCGACCCAGGCCAGCTCGGCCCTGTTCGACCACAAGCCCGACACGACGGTCTCGGTGCGCAAGGTCTTCGGCATCGACAGCGACATGCAGGTGCCGGCCTTCAGCCAGCGCTCGGAGCATGTGCCCGACCTCGACAGCGCCTACCGGTTCGACCGGGACACGACGCTGTCCATCCTCGCCGGCTTCGCCTACAACCGCCGCGTCATGGTCCAGGGCTATCACGGCACCGGCAAGTCGACCCACATCGAGCAGGTGGCGGCCCGGCTGAACTGGCCCTGCATCCGCGTCAACCTGGACAGCCACATCAGCCGCATCGACCTGATGGGCAAGGACGCCATCGTCCTGCGCGACGGCGTGCAGGTCACCGAATACCGCGAG
Organism: Azospirillum endophyticum; assembly: GCF_016595245.1. GTDB lineage: Bacteria > Pseudomonadota > Alphaproteobacteria > Azospirillales > Azospirillaceae > Azospirillum > Azospirillum endophyticum. The sequence continues at coordinate 52,849 of NZ_JAENHM010000048.1, read as the reverse complement.
GGCATCCTGCCCTGGGCCCTGCAGCATGCCTGCGCCCTGGTGTTCGACGAATACGACGCCGGCCGTCCCGACGTGATGTTCGTGATCCAGCGCGTGCTGGAGGTGGAAGGCAAGCTGACGCTGCTCGACCAGAACCGCGTCATCCGCCCGCACCCGGCCTTCCGCCTGTTCGCCACCGCGAACACGGTGGGCCTGGGCGACACCACCGGCCTCTATCATGGCACGCAGCAGATCAACCAGGGCCAGATGGACCGTTGGAACATCGTGGCGACGCTGAACTACCTGCCGGTCGACGCCGAGGTGAAGATCGTCCAGGCCAAGGTCGCGTCCTACGACGACGCCAAGGGTCGGGATACGGTGGCGTCGATGGTGCGTCTGGCCGACCTGACCCGCGCCGGCTTCATCAACGGCGACATCTCCACCGTCATGAGCCCGCGCACGGTGATCACCTGGGCCGAGAACGCGCAGATCTTCAACGACGTCGCCTTCGCCTTCCGCATCACCTTCCTCAACAAGTGCGACGAGGTGGAGCGGCCGACGGTGGCCGAATACTACCAGCGCTGCTTCGGCGTCGAGCTGCCGGAGACGGGGGTCCAGGCGACCCTCGTGTGAGAGGTCGGCCGGTAGACCGGACGGAGGAAAGCGATGGGATACGCATGGATCGGACCGGACGGGAAACTCACGCTTCCGCAAAGCGTGCGTGACCGGCTTCGGCTCGGTCCCGGCGACTCCCTGCGGGTCGAAGTGACCGATGACGACCACGGCCTCGCGCTTTCCCCGACCACGGCACCCCTGGAACCCTTCCTATGGGAGGCGCTGGCGGACATCGCCAAGCGGGAAGGGCGCTCCGTCGAGGAGTTGTGCGATCTGGTCCGGGATCGGGTCGCGGCCATTGCCCACCGTGGCGACCGGGCACCCGACGATGCCCCGCAGATCTTGGCGTCGGCACTGCGGGTTTACATCACCGGCTACTATCGCCGGGCCTGCGACGGACGGCAGGCGGCCTCCGCCGACCCGTTCGCCGACACGCCGCTCGCCTTGCCCGAGGTTGCAGCGACCGTGGCTCACCCCGGCCCGAAGCATCGGATCGAGGATCTGTTCGGCATCGCCGGTCGTTTCCACCGGCCGGTGTCGGTGGAGGAGATGGACGAGGCCATCGAGGATGCCGCTGCCGAGAGATTCCGGCGGACATGATCGGACTGGACACGAACACGCTCGTCCGCCTGATCGTCGACGATGACCAGGAACAGGCCGCCCGCGCCCGCAATGCCGTCAGTCTTGCAGTGGCGGACGGCAAGCGGCTGTTCGTGAACAGGATCGTGTTGGCGGAAGTCGTCTGGGTGATGGAACGGGCCTACAAGCGTCCGCGCGCGGAAATCTGCTCGATCCTCGACCGCCTTCTGAACACCGTGGGCCTGATCGTCGAGGACCGCGAAGTGGCGCTTGAAGCTTTGGAGCGCTACCGTACCGGTCCGGCCGGTTTCGCCGACGGGCTGATCGCCGTGGGCAACCGGGTTTCCGGCTGCGCCTGCACGCTGACTTTCGACCGGAAGGCCGCGCGCCTGCCAGAATTTCAACATCCGGCTTGATGATATGACCACCCAGAACGACACCCCCGTCGAGGCCTTCAAGCGGTCCACCACCGCCACGGTGCGCGCCATGTCCCGGCGAGCGGAGGTGCAGGTGGGCTTTTCGTCCGATCCGCCGGGGCTGGCCGGCCAGCGGGTGCGGGTGCCGCTGCCGGCGCGCGACCTCAACCCCGTCGAGGTCGCCAAGCTGCGCGGGGCGGCCGATGCCGTCGCGCTTCGGCTGCGCTACCACGACGCCACGGTGCATGCCCACCGCATGCCGCTCGGCGATGCGGCCCGCCAGGCCTATGACGCGATGGAACAGGCGCGCTGCGAGGCGCTGGGCAGCCGCGACATGGCCGGCGTCGCCCACAATCTGGAAGCGGCGCTGGAGGATCGCTACACCCGCCAGGGCTTCGACCGCTTCGACGACCGTGGGCAGGTGCCGCTGTCGGAAGCGCTGCGGCTGATGGCGCGCGAGGCGATGACCGGGGCCACGCCGCCGCCCGCCGCCGCCCATGCCGTCGATCTCTGGCGCCCGTGGATCGAGGAGCGGCTGGGCCGGGACATGAAGGGGCTGGCGACCTACGCCGGCGACCAGGAGGCCTATGCCAAGGCCGTCCGCCGGCTGCTGGCCGACCTCGACATGGAAGTCGGGCAGGAAGCCGACCAGGAGGAGGAGGAGGACCAGCAGACCCAGTCCTCCGAGGACGAGGAGTCGCCCGAGCACGGCCAGACCCGCGGCCAGGACGACGACCAGTCGGAGTCCGAATCCATGGCTTCGTCGGAGATGCAGGACTCATCGGAGGCCGGCGAGAGCGCCGAGGAGGGCGCCGGCGAGGAAGGCGACATGGAGATGGGCGAGGGCGAGGGGGCGGAGGAGCCCGCCGGCCCCGGCCAGCCCTGGCGCAACGACGCCAGCCGCCGCAACGAGCCCGATCCCAACGCCTACAAGGCCTTCACCACCCAGTATGACGAGGTGGTCGACGCCGCCGACCTCTGCGACCCGGCGGAGCTGGAGCGGCTGCGCCACCTGCTGGACCAGCAGCTGCAGAATCTGCAGGGCGTGATCTCCAAGCTGGCGAACCGGCTGCAGCGCCGGCTGATGGCCAAGCAGCAGCGCTCCTGGAATTTCGACCTGGAGGAGGGCATCCTCGACGCCGCCCGGTTGGCCCGCGTCGTCGCCAACCCGGTCCTGCCGCTCTCCTTCAAGGCGGAGAAGGAGATGGACTTCCGCGACACCGTGGTGTCGCTGCTGATCGACAATTCCGGCTCGATGCGCGGCCGGCCGATCTCCATCGCCGCGATGAGCGCCGACATCCTCGCCCGCACGCTGGAGCGCTGCGCGGTGAAGGTGGAGGTGCTGGGCTTCACGACCCGCGCCTGGAAGGGCGGCCAGGCACGCGAGGCCTGGGTCGCCGCCGGCAAGCCGCCGCATCCCGGCCGGCTGAACGATCTGCGCCACATCGTCTACAAGGCCGCCGACATGCCGTGGCGGCGTGCCCGCAAGAACCTGGGCCTGATGCTGCGCGAAGGCATCCTGAAGGAGAACATCGACGGCGAGGCGCTGCAATGGGCGCACAACCGCCTGCTCGGCCGGCCGGAACAGCGCCGCATCCTGATGGTGATCTCCGACGGCGCGCCGGTGGACGATTCGACCCTGTCGGTGAATGCCGGCAACTATCTGGAGCGCCACCTGCGCCAGACCATCGAGCAGATCGAGACGCGGTCGCCGGTGGAGCTGGTGGCGATCGGCATCGGCCATGACGTCACCCGCTACTACCGCCGCGCCGTCACCATCGTCGACGCCGAGCAGCTGGGCGGCACGATGATGAACAAGCTGGCCGAGCTGTTCGACGAGGACGACCGCCGCAACGGCCGGCGCAGCTGGCGTTGAGGTAAGGATCGGCACGGAATCGTTTCCAGATTTGTCAGTGACTTAGCTGGAAAAAGACGGTCTGTTCAGGGTGTATCCTTACCTGCCAATCGGCAGGATGCCCGCTTCCGCCTCGGGAGCGGGAGCGGGCGGCGTCGCCGTCCCACCTGCCGATGCCGCCACCTTCGCCGCGTCCTTCTTTTCGTCCCCCAGAACGAGGCGCCAGAGTTCGGTCATGCCGGTGCGGCCGCGGAGCGACCGTCCGCCCTGGCGGACCAGCGGGACGACGTCCTTGCCCTTGGCGGCGGTGACGCCGCTGGTCAGCACGATCACTTCGGCATCGCCCTGCAGGGCCGCCGACAGCTCCTCGATGCGGGCGGCGACGTTCACGGTGTCGCCGACGATGGTGTAGTTGATCCGGCTGTCGGAGCCGATGTTGCCCACCACCACCGGGCCGCTGTGCAGCCCGACGCGGACATGGATCGGCGCCCGGCCTTCGGCGACGCGGCGGCGGTTGTCGGCACGGATGGCGTGGTGGATCGCCAGGGCCGCGCGCAGCCCGCGGATGGCGTGGTCCTCCTGTGCCTCGGGCGCTCCCCAGAAGGCCATCAGCGAATCGCCGATGAACTTGTCCACCGTGCCGCCCTCCGCCTCGATGCAGGCGGCAAGCAGGGTGAAATGCTCGTTCAGCAGGGCGGCGGTGTCGGCGGCGGCCATATGCTCGGCCATGCGGGAGAAGCCGCGGATGTCGGTGAACATCACCGTCACCTCGCGCTGCACGGAATCGAGCCCGCCCTCGGTCTCGCGCTGGCGCATCAGGCGCAGGACCAGCGCCTTCGGCACATAGGTCTCGAACCAGCGCAGGCCGGCGATCATGGCGTTGAAGGCAGTGGCGGCGCGCGCCATCTCGCGCAGACGGGAGTCCGGCAGATCCGGAATGGCGCGGAATTCGAAGGCGCGGACACGGTCGGCGGCCTCGGCCAGCCGCGCCACCTGCCGGCTGATCCGCCGCCCGACCAGCAGCGCCACCCCGACCGACACCAGCAGGATGGCGAAGCCGACCGCACCGGTGATGTAGAGCCGGCGGACCTCGACGTTCAGCTCGCCATCCCGATAGCCGATGCCGATGATCCAGTCCTGCTGGCCGTAACCCGCCATCTTGCGGGTCAGGAAGATGTAGTCGCTGCCGAGAACCTGGACGGCGCGCGCCTCCACCCGCTTCTTCAGCGACTGGACCGGAACGCCGCTGGACCACAAAGCCGCCAGCGCCGGGTCATCCACCTGGTCGATGCGCGGCAGCGGCGGCCCGTTCAGCTTGCCGGAGAAGTCGAAGGTCCGGCCGACCAGGGCCGGGTGGGCCAGCACATGGTCGTGGTCGTACAACACGAAGGCGTTCAGCCCCTGCTCCACATACAGCACCTGCAGGAACCGCGACAGATCGCCCAGCGAGACGCCGACCGCCACCTGTCCCAGATAGCGGCCGTCGCGCCGCACCGGCTGGTAAAGGGTGACGAAGCTGTTCTGCGCCTCCTTCAGCCAGCGCGGATCGGCCCAGCTGGCGGCGCTGCGGTTGGGACCGTCCAGCACCTCGGGCGGGATGTCGCTTTCGCCCTGCATGTCGAACGGCTCGGCGACCAGCCCGCCGTTCAGCCGGCCGACCCGGACCCCGGTCAGGTCCGGGCGGACGAAGGCGAGGCCGGTGACGTCGGGCGCACCGGCCAGCGCACCGCGCAGCGTGTCGGTCATCGCCGTGTTGTCGCCGGCGCGCAACTCGCCGCGCTCGATCAGCCCGGCGACGAAGCGCGCCATCTCCCGCGCCGGGTCGAGCTGGTGGCGCACCCGCACCTCCACCCCGGCCAGCGCCAGATCGGCCTTGTCGTTCAGCAGGGCGAAGGTGTTGGTCCCGGCGCTGACCAGTCCCAGAACCAGAACGCTGGCGACCGCCGCCAGCATCAGCGACCCGAACCCCGCCACCAGCACCGCGGCGATGGGGAGCCGCAGCCGCCGGCGCCCGAAGGGCCTCGGTCCCGATTTCCCTTTCGGCCGCGGCGCGGACTTCGCCGCCGGCTTGCCGGCCGGCTTCACGGCCATCGCCGGAAGGGTAGGGGCAGTCGGGGTGCGCGCTGAAGGGGTATCGGGCATGCGCGGCAGCCTACCCGCCCATCCGTCCGGCGGCAACCCGCGGGGCTGTATCCTTACGCGGATTTCATGCGGTCATGCTCAAGCCGGATCGCGGACTACTCGCCGACGATCACCTTCACCCGGCGGCCGGGTTGCAGCGGGGTGCCGGGCGGCAAGTCGTTGATGATCCGGAACAGCTCCTCGGCGTAAGGCTCCTGCGGCATGCGGCGGACGAAGCCGGCGACGCTGTCGCCGGGCTGCACCGTCGCCACCTGGACGCGGCGGGGACGATAGCGGGCGGCCTCCTCCGCGCTCAGCCGGTGGAAGCTGTTGGCCGCCGCCTGGAAATCGGCATCGAAGCGGGCCAGCGATCCGGCGGGCGCCAGGAAGGTGAAGCGGTACATCCGCCCGTCCGGCGCGCGGATCGCCACCAGCCGGATGTCGGCGCTGTTGCCGTCGGACTCGCCGCGCGTGGTGGCGGTCGCCGCCGGCATGCCGCCGATCGTGGTGCGCTGGACATTGGACAGGGCGGCGGTCTTGCCCCAGACGCCGGTCAGGAAAGCGGCCGGGTCGGAGACGCCGGCGGCCGATCCACCGTCGAAGGCCATCGCGGTGCCGTTCTGCCCCTTGGCGACCACCTGGTCGGCGCCGTTCAGCAGCGCATAGCCCTGCGGCACGGTGAAGGCGATGCCGAGCTGCGGGTGGGCGAAGGTCCGGCCGCGGACATAGCCGTTCTCCGGACTGTCGCCGTAGATCATGCCGTCGACCGCCGCCAGGTAAGGATCGATCGGCCGGGCGCCGCCCTGGGGCATCGAGCGGGCGAGGTCGGCGGCGCGGCGCACGCGCTCCTCGGTCGCCGGATGGCTGGCCAGGAAGTCGAAACCGCCCTCGCCCTTGTTGCCGTCACGCAGCCCCTGATACTGGCCGTCGCGGCGCAGCGTCTCCAGGAAGGTCGCCATGGCGAAGGGATCGTAGCCGGTCCGCCGCAGCGTCTCGACGCCGAGCTGGTCGGCCTCCAGCTCCTGCTCGCGGGAATAGCTGGCGACCACCGCGGTGCCGCCCAGCCCGGCCAGCTGCGCCAGCGTGTCGTTGCCGAACACCAGCCCGACCCCGGCGGCGAGCAGCCCGGCGATGGTCTGCCGGGTCTGGCTCTGCGCCGAATGGTGGGCGGTGACATGGCCGATCTCGTGCGACAGCACGCCGGCCACCTCGGCCTCGTCCTCCGCCAGCGCCAGCAGGCCGCGGGTGACGTAGACGTAGCCGCCGGGCAGGGCGAAGGCGTTGACCACGTCGCTGTCCAGCACGGTGAAGGTCCAGGGCTCGCGCGCCAGCGCCGTGGTGGCGGCCAGTTTGCGGCCGAGCTGGTCGACGTAGCCCTGCAGCCGGGCATCCTTCACCGCCCCGCCGAACTGGGCCAGGATCTTCGGATGCTCCTGCGCGCCCAGCGCCGCCTCGTCGCCACCCGACAGGACGGTGTCGAGCAGCCCGGCCCGGGCCGGTGCGGGCACCACCGGGGCGGGAACGGCGGCGAGCCAAAGCGCGGCCAAAGCGGCACGGAACGGCTTGCGGAAGGGGACGTGGGTCGGCATACCGGTCAGAACCCCGCCCGGCGGCGGATGTTCCGCAACGACGGCCCTCTCGATGCAACGTGTCACGCTCCCGCTTCTGCGTCTGCCGGTCCTGCTGCTGGGCTGGCTGCTGCTGACCGGCGCCGCGGCGGCCGAGCCGCTGCGGGTCGCTGCCGTGCTGGACGGCGACACGCTGGAGCTGGAGGACGGCCGCCGGGTCCGGCTGGCGGGGATCGAGGCGGCCAAGCCGCCGCGCGGCGCCAATCCCGCTGATGGACGCGTCTGGCCGCTGGCGGAGGCGGCGACCGCGGCCCTGGCCGATCTGGCGCTCGGCCGCCGGGTGGCGCTGCACGGGCCGGCGCCGGCCGACCGCCATGGCCGGCTGCTCGCCCATCTGGTGCGGGAGGACGGGGTTTGGCTGCAATCGGCGCTGCTGGTCCGCGGGCTGGCGCGGGTCCACACCCGGCCCGACGCCCGCGCCTATGCCGCCGAGCTGCTGGCCGGCGAGGATGCCGCACGCAATGCCGGGCGCGGGCTGTGGCGCAGCCGGGTCTATGCCGTGCGCGACGCCGGTGACCCGGACGAAGTTTCCCGTGACCGCGACAGCTTCCAGCTGGTGGAGGGGGTCGTGCTGGCCGTCGCCAAGGGCGGGGGCGAGACCTGGCTGGATTTCGGCGCCGACTGGCGCAGCGACGTCACCGTCCATATCGGCCGCGCCGCGATGCGCGAGGTCACCCGCGCCGGCATCGACCCGCTGTCCTTCGAGGGGCGGCGGCTGCGCGTGCGGGGCTGGATCACGCTGCGCAATGGCCCCATGATCGAGATCACCCATCCCGAACAGATCGAGCGGCTGGAACGGGAGGCGGCATCCGCAGCCCTGCGGAGCCCCGGCCCCGACGATGACGATCCGTGGGACGAGGACGAAGCGGAGGATGACCCCGAATGATGAAGCCGTCGATTGCGCGCATGACCGGGTGCATGACCGGATACATGGCCGGGCGCCTGCTCGCGCCCCTGTTGCTGCTGCTTGCCGCCTCACCGTTCGTCACATTTCCGGCGCGGGCCGGTGGGCCGCCGCTGACCATCGCCGTCGGCGGAAGCGAGCGGGCCTTCGACCGCGACACCCTGCTGGCCCGGCCGGACGCGGTGACGGTCGACATTCCCGCCGACGTCTCCTACGGCCGGCCGATGCGCTACCGCGCCGTGCCGCTCGCCAGCCTGCTCGGCACCGCTGAATTCCCACCCGGCACCGTGCTGGAGGGGGTGGCGTCGGACGGCTTCACCGCGCAGCTGCCGCCGGAGCTCTGCCTGCGCACCGGTGCCGACGGCGCCGTCGCCTTCCTGGCGGTCGAGCCGGCCGACAAGCCCTGGCCCAACCTTCCGGGCAAGGAAATGTCCGCCGGTCCCTTCTATCTGGTGTGGGTGCGGCCGGAGGCGTCAGGGGTGCGCAGCGAGCAGTGGCCCTACCAGCTCGCCCGCATCGTCGGCTCCGACGATCCGCTGCGGCGCTGGCCGCAGCTGGCGGTCGAGCAGGGGCTGGCCGCCGACTCGCCCATCCGCGCCGGGCAGGCGGTGTTCATCACCCAGTGCATGGCCTGCCACACCCTGAACGGTGCCGGCAGCGCCACGATGGGGCCGGACCTGAACCGGCCGATGAACCCGACCGAATATCTGACGCCGGCCGGGCTGAAGCGGCTGGTCCGCGACCCCCGCTCCGTTCGGACCTGGCCCGGCCAGCAGATGCCGGGCTTCGACCCGGCGATGCTGAGCGATGCCGACCTCGACCGCGTCGTCGCCTATCTCGGGCACATGGCGGGGCGGAAGGCGCCGTAGGCGCAACACGGTCACGCGACAGGCGACGCCGTCACAGGATCGCGTTGAAGTCGTCGAGCAGCGTGGCGATCCGGCCGCTGTCGCTCTGGTCCATGATGACGCGGGCGCGGCGGCTCGCCTCCATCAGGTCGAGCGCGCGGATGCGCTTCTTCACCGCCGGCACCGCCAGCGGCGCCATCGACAGCTCCCTTACGCCCAGCCCCAGCAGCAGGGCGGAATAGCGCGGGTCGCCGGCGATCTCGCCGCAGACCGACACCGGGATGCGGGCGCGCAGCGCCGCCTCGACCGTGAACTGGATCAGCCGCAGCACGGCAGGATGCAGAGGGTCGTAGAGGGTGGCGACCTGTTCGTCGGCGCGGTCGATGGCCAGCGTGTACTGGGTGAGGTCGTTGGTGCCGATCGAGAAGAAGTCGGCGGCATAGGCCAGCGCGTCGGCCGACAGCGCCGCCCCCGGCACCTCCACCATCACGCCGACCGGCGGCAGCGGGTCGGCGATGGCGATGTTGCGGCGGCGCAGCCGGCGGGCGACCTGTCCCATCATCTCGCGCACCTTCTGCACCTCGGCCACCGAAGCGATCATCGGCAGCAGGATGCGCAGCGGCCCATGGACGCCGGCGCGCAGCATGGCGGCGAGCTGGGTCTCCAGCAGCTTCGGCTCCCGCAGGCCGAGGCGAATGGCCCGCAGGCCCAGCGCGGGGTTGGCCGGTTCGCCATAGCGCCCGGCCATCCAGCCGGCCAGCTTCTCGCCGCCCAGATCCATGGTGCGGGCGGTGACGGTGCGGCCGCCCATCCCCTCGATCATGGTGCGCAGCACGGCATACTGCTCGTCCTCGTCGGGCAGATGGTCGCGGTTCATGAACATGAACTCGGTCCGCAGCAGGCCGATGCCCTGGGCGCCATGCTCCAGCGCCTGGTCGAGGTCGCGCGGCAGCTCCAGGTTCGCCATCAGCGTCACGGCGGTGCCGTCGCGGGTGACGGCGGGCAGCTTGCGCAGGCTCTTCAGCCCCTGGCGCTCGCGCTCGCGGGCGGCGCGGCGCTCGCCGTAGTCGGCCAGCATTTCGGCCGGCGGGTCGATCAACACGCGGCCCTGGAGGCCGTCGACGATCACCGTCACGCCGTTGCGCACGCCGGCCAGCAGGCCGGGCGCGCCCAGCACCGCCGGCAGCCCGAGCGAGCGGGCGAGGATGGCCGTATGCCCTTCCGCCCCGCCCAGCACGGTGGCGAAGCCGCCGACGACGGTGGGATCGAGCAGGGCGGTGTCGGCGGGGGTCAGCTCCTCCGCCAGGATGATGCTGCCGGGGGGCAGGCTGCTGAAGGCCCGGTATTCCTGCTTCATCAGGTTGCGGGTCAGCCGCCGCCCGACCTCGCGGATGTCGTCGATGCGGCCGGCGAGATAGGCGTCGTCCATGCCGGCGAAGGTGGCGGCGATGGCGGCGATCTCCGCCTGGATGGCGGCTTCGGCGTTGACGCGGTCCTGCTTGATGCGATGTTCCACCCCGCGGGTCAGGCGCGAGTTGGTGACCATCGCGAGATGGGCGTCGAGCAGGAAGCCGATCTCCTCCGATGCCGAATCGGGCAGGACCAGCGCCTTGCCCTTCAGCTTCTTGATCTGACGGCGCGCCTTGGTCGCCGCCTCGTTGAAGCGGGCGACTTCCGCCTCGACGGCATCGGAAGCGATGGCATATTCGGGGATGGCGACGGCGCCGCTCTCCACCACATGGGCCGGGCCGATGGCGATGCCGGGCGATACGCCCAGGCCGCGCAGGGCACGCCCCGAACTGCTGGTGGAACCACTCACCGATTCCGGGTGGGGCGTTCCGCCGGAACCGCCGCGGTCGGGGCCGGATACCGGGCCGCCGGCCGGGACACCGGGGGGCAGGTCACTCTTCATCGAACTTGCGGTTGATCAGGTCCAGGAGGGCGTCCATCGCGGCATCGGCTTGGGCGCCGGCGGCACGCAGCTCGACCGTGGTCCCCGGACCGGCAGCCAGCATCATCAGTCCCATGATCGACTCGCCGGACACGACGGACTCGCCGCGGCGCACCGAGATCTCGGCGTCGAAGGTGGCGACCAGCTTGACGAACTTGGCCGAGGCGCGCGCGTGCAGGCCACGCTGGTTGGTGATGGTGGCGGTGCGGCGGATCTCGCCGTCGGCGGATGCCGTGTCGTCGGGGGTGCTCATCGCGGGCGGTCAGTCCGACAGGAGGGTGGAGGCGACGTTGATGTATTTCTGTCCGGCGTCGCGGGCGGCGATCACCGACTTGTCGAGCGGCTCGGTCTTGCGCACGCTGGCGAGCTTGATCAGCATCGGCAGGTTGACGCCGGCGATCACCTCGACCTTCGCCTTGTCCATGATGGAGATGGCGAGGTTGGACGGCGTGCCGCCGAACATGTCGGTCAGCACCACGACCCCCGACCCGTCATCGACCTCCGCCACCGAATTGAGGATGTCCTGGCGGCGCTGTTCCATGTCGTCGTCCGGCCCGATGCACACCGCGCGCACCTGCTGCTGTTCGCCCACGACGTGGAACAATGCGGCGATGAATTCCTCGGCCAGCCGTCCATGGGTGACAAGAACCATACCGATCATGGGACATCCTTCAAGGTTGGGTGCTCCCCGGAGACCTGCGCGCGGGCCGGTGCCGCGAGGCGGCTGCCCGCATCGCATCTGGATCGTTGGTTGGACGTATGGTCGTCAAGGCGCAATTTGCATCATCCCTGGTGGAGGGGTTGATGGCTGGCCTGGTGTGGGGCCTGGTTCCCGGCGGCATTGGCCGTGGCACCGGTCCGCAACCCCTGCCGTTCCAGTTCGCGGTGGCTCAGGTTGACCCGCAGCCCCTGCTCCTTCAGCCAGGCGGCCAGCCGTTCGGCGATGAAGACCGAACGATGCTTGCCGCCGGTGCAGCCGATGGCGATGGTCAGATAGCTCTTGCCTTCCTGATTGTAGCGCGGCAGCAGCGGGCGCAGCAGTTCGGTCAGATTCCGGAAGAAGGCGGGGTAATCGGCATCGCTCTCCACCCGCGCGGCGACGGCCGGGTGCAGGCCGGTCAGCGGGCGAAGCTCCGGATCGTAATGCGGGTTGGTCAGGAACCGCACGTCGAAGACCAGATCGGCTTCGCGCGGAAGACCCTGGCGGAAGGAGAAGGAGGTCACGAACACCTGCAGGGCTGCCTGGGCGTCACGCCGGAAATGCCCGGACAGGATGCGCCGCAAATCGTGAATGGACAGTTGCGTCGTGTCGATGGTGACGTCGGCTTCTTCCTTCAGCGGAAACAGCAGGGCGCGTTCGCGCTGGATGCCGTCGGGCACCGTGCGGTCTTCCGCCAGGGGGTGGCGGCGCCGCGTCTCGGTGAAGCGGCGCTGCAGCACCTCGTCGCCGCAATCGAGGAAGACCAGACCGACCTCCAGCTCGCCGTCGCGCCGCAGTTCCTCCAGCTCGTCCAGGAAATTCTGCGCGGAAAAGTCGCGGGTGCGGCTGTCGATCACCAGGGCCAGCGGCCGGCGTTTCGGGTCGGCCTGCCGGAGCAGGGCGGGGACCAGCGACAGGCGCAGGTTGTCCACCGCCTCATAGCCCAGATCCTCCAGCGCCTTCAGCGCCACCGACATGCCGGCGCCCGACATGCCGGTCACCAGCACGATGCGTCCCCGCGAGGCGGCGGTGTCGGCGGGATCGTCAGGCGCTTCGGAAGACCGCGCGTCGCTTGATGTCATGATACGGCCGACAGGCTGGCGGGCACCCGGTCCAGCCGCCCGCCGCTCAGGCTGGCGGCGGCAAGGCGGATCTTGGCGGGGGTGGAGGCGTCGAAGGCGTGCAGGGCGAGGCGGGGCAGGGCGACATCCAGCAGGGTTTCGGTCTCCGCCTCCGGCAGGCGCTCCACCTCGCAGCGCGGGACCAGATCGACGATCAGGCCGACACCGGCGGACCCGGCGGATGGAACGGCAAGGATGCCGACGCCCCGCACCTCCAGCAGCCCGGCCAGGGCGGGCGGGGGGAAGGCGGTCAGGCTGCCGGGCTCGCACTGCAGCACCACCCGGTCATCCGCGACCAGCAGGGCGCCGCCATCGATCAGTCGCAAGGCCAAATCCGATTTTCCCCGTCCGGACTCCCCACGCAGCAGCACGCCGATTCCGGAGAGCAAGACGCAGGTGCCGTGAATCGTCACCATAGTCTGGCGAAGGTGAGACGTGGCGCCGGTTCTGTCAATGGAAACGGAACGGGGGGCGGGCGGGTCAGGCGGGGAAACCTGTCCGGGCTCCCCCGTCCGCTTCACACCGTTCTTTCGGTGCGTGCAAATGGGCGCGGGGGCTGGTTGCGGGTGGCGTCGCCCGCCTCTCCCGCAACGGGACCGGTCAGGCGCCGGCCGCGCCGCGCGGAATGCCGCGGATCGCTTCCAGTTCCAGGGCGAGCACGTCGCGGCGCCGGATCATCTCGTCCAGATCGTCCAGATCGGCCGCCTCCCGGCAAGCGTCGCGGAAATCCTTCTCCCGCTTCAGCCGGATCAGCAGGACCTTGTAATTGTCGGCGATGCTGGCGAGGTGCCGTTGCGCGCCCTGCAGCGCCTCCGCCAATTGCGTCCGCTCCTGCGCGGAGTCCCGCATCAGCCTTGCAAGTTCCCCCTGCTGCCGGCCGGCATCACGGATCAGACGGGCCAGCCGGTAACGGCGCAGGTCGACGATATCCGCCTTTCCCGAAACGGGATCGGTGCCGATGGACGGGCGGCCCGAAGGAAGGCAGGACCTGGACAGGACATGTACGGGGGATTCGGACGGAACAGACTCTGGCGGAGCTGACTCAGGCATGGCGACCCCACATCTTCGTCCCGGGGTATGACCATCCTCCCGTGCCGCATGAAGCGGGACCAAACAACCGAGCCCATATGGTCCGGCCGCTTCATCAGCCTGCAAGCGAGAATGACCGAAGCCATGATTGATGCTTGTATCCGGCTTGTCTAGCCAAGAGTGGCAAGATCGTCTGGAATTCCGCAGAGCTTTCTACAGCAAAGGCAGGGTCACCACGAAGTCGGCCCCGTCGATAGTCCCGTCCGATACCTGACGGTTTTTCGCAAATACCGAACCATTGTGTGCGCTGACTATCTGTTTGGCGATCGATAGTCCGAGACCGGAGTGGGTCCCGAACTTCTCGCCCGCCGGCCGCTCCGTGTAGAAGCGGTCGAAGATCGCATCCTCTTTTCCCTCCGGGATGCCGGGTCCCTGGTCCGACACCACCACCCTCACGTCGCGGCCGTGGCGCCGGGCGGTCAGCCGCACCAAGCCGCCGGGCGGCGAGAAGGACAGCGCGTTGTCGATCAGGTTCTGGAACACCTGGGTCAGGCGCCCTTCCAACCCGGGAACCACCAACCGCTCGCCCGCCGGCACGTCGACGATCAGGCGCGGCGGCCCGGGCCGGCTCTCCTCTCCGGCAGTCCCGGCCGCCACCCGCTCGTCCAGGGTTTCGGCGACCGTCTGGCGCAGCTCCGCCAGCATCGACAGCAGCAGGCCGATATCCACCGGTTCCGCCTCCGCCCGCGACAGTTCGGCGTCGATACGGGAGGCATTGGAGATGTCGCTGATCAGCCGGTCCAGCCGTTGCACGTCGTCGGCGATGATCGCCATCAGCCGGTCGCGGTGGCGCGGGTCGCGGACGCGTCCCGCCGTCTCCACCGCGCTGCGCAGCGAGGTCAGCGGATTCTTGATCTCGTGGGCGACGTCGGCGGCAAAGCGCTCGATGGCGTCCATCCGCGTCCACAGCGCGTCGGTCATCTCGCGCAGCACGCCGGACAGCTCGCCGATCTCGTCGCCGCGGCGGGTCAGGTCGGGGATCCCGGCATGGCGCCCATGGCTGGTGCGCAGCCGGTCGGCGGCCTGGGCCAGCCGCCGGATCGGCCGGGCGATGGTTCCGGCCAGATAGAAGGAGAGCGCGATGGTCACCAGCAGCGCGACGCCGAACACCCGCAGGATGTCGAAGCGGACGGAGCGGATGGCGCGGTCGATCTCGCCGCCGCCGCGGGCCAGCAGCACGGCCCCCAGCACCTCGCGGTAGCGTTGGACCGGCACCGCGACGGTCAGAAGCAGTTCCGGATCCCCGCCGGCCCCGTCGACGCGCCAGACGGTGGCCGCCGTCTCGCCGCCGAGCGCGCGCTCCACGTCCGGGTTGGGCTGGCCCGGCTTCTCGCGGTAGACCGGCAAGCCCTCGCGGCTCGGCACCACGTCGATCAGGCGGGTGTAGAGGTCGTTGATCGCGCGCGACACCGGGTCGCCGGCCGGCGGCGTGGGAAGCTCGCGGATTTCGATGCGGCCCTGCGATCCCACCAGCACCCGGCTGTCGGAGAGCATCTGCCCGTCGATGTCGTACAGGCGGGTGCGGGTCGCCGTCGCCTCCGCCAGGCGGCGGACCATCGGCCGGGCCAGTTCCGGCGCCAGTTCGAACCGTTCGCCGCTCTCGTCGCCGGTGGGAGAGGGGGGGGTCAGGATGCGGTTCACCGCCCCTTCGCCGAGCGCGGAGGCGAAGATGCGCGCCTCGGTCGCCAGCGCTTCGGTCTCCGCCTGGATCAGCCGGTCCTGGTAGCGGCCGAGATAGAGCAGCCCCGCCAGCAGCACCAGCAGCGCCAGCACGTTCACCGCCAGGATGCGCAGGGTCAGCGGCGACACGCCGCGCCGCCTGACGGGTCTTCCCCCGCCGCCGGGCGTGGACACGGGCCTACTCCTTGTACCGGTAGCCGACGCCGTAGAGCGTTTCGATCTGCGAGAAGTCGGGATCGACCGCCTTGAACTTCTTGCGCAGCCGCTTGATGTGGCTGTCGATGGTGCGGTCGTCGACATAGACATGCTCGCCATAGGCCGCGTCCATCAGCTGGTCGCGGTTCTTCACATGGCCCGGCCGCTGGGCCAGCGCGCGCACGAGCAGGAATTCGGTGACGGTCAGGTCGATCGGCTGGCCCTTCCAGCTGCAGGCGTGGCGGGCGCCGTCCAGCAGCAGCGGGCCGCGGGTGACGATCTGGCCGGGATCGGCCTCGGGGCTTTCGCCGCGCAGGGCCTCGCGCCGCAGCAGCGCCCGGATGCGCTCGATCAGCAGCCGCTGCGAGAAGGGCTTCTTGATGTAGTCGTCGGCGCCCATGCGCAGGCCCATCAGCTCGTCCAGCTCGTCGTCCTTGCTGGTCAGGAAGATGACGGGCATCTGGGTGGTCTGACGCAGGCGTTGCAGCAACTCCATGCCGTCCATGCGCGGCATCTTGATGTCGAGCACGGCGAGGTCGGGCGGGCGCTGGCTGAGGCCGCGCAGCGCCTCGGCGCCGTCGGTGTAGGTGCGGACGTCGAAGCCCTCGGCCTCCAGGGCGATGGAGACCGAGGCCAGGATGTTGCGGTCGTCATCCACCAGGGCGACGGTGTGGGCCATGGTCGTAACAGATCCTATCGAAGCGGGTCAGGTTGAAGCGGGTCATGGCGGCCGGGTCGTGGAAACCCGGAAATGTTAGCGGAAACATCAGGCATAGAACGAGTGGTCATTCCAATACTTTATGCCAGAGTCCAGGTACCGGAGGCAGTTTTCTCTTTTCCCGCGGCATTTGCATGGTTCAATATGGCGGCAATGCGGCGCCGAACAACGGTGCCGCGCGGGAGAACGCACTCGTTTGGGAATGAGTTTTTCGAACGCCCTTCCCGCGTCCTCTCCGACCGGCGCCACGCCGGACGGCACGGAGGGCGCGATGCCGCCGGGCACCGACCGAAGCGGTCCGGATCCCGCCCGGCGCGCCCGGTGCCTGATGCGCGCCTGCGACCGCGCCACGCTCGCCACCGCGCAGCGGCCGGCGGAGGACGGGACCGGTTCCGATGCGGCCGGCTGGCCCTATCCCTCGCTGGTGCTGGCGGCGTTCGACCATGACGGCAGCCCGCTGCTTCTGCTTTCCATGCTGGCCGACCACACGCGCAACCTGCTGGCCGACGGCCGGGTCGGGCTGCTGTTCGACGGCACCGCCGGGCTGGCGCAGCCGCTGACCGGCGCCCGCCTGTCCCTGCTGGGCCGGGCGGAGCGGTCGGACGATCCGGCGCACCGCGCGCGCTACCTGCGCCGCCATCCCGACGCCGCCCTCTATGCCGGCTTCGGCGATTTCGCCCTCTACCGCGTGGCGGTGGAGCGCGCCCATCTGGTCGCCGGCTTCGGCCGCATCCACTGGCTGTCCGCCGCCGATCTGGACCTTCCCGCCGCCACCCCCGCCCTGGCGGCGGGCGAGGCGGCGCTGCTCGACCGCCTGAACGGCGCCGGCTACGGCCCCCGGCTGGCGCCCGCCCCGGAGGACGGAGGGGATGGCTGGACCCTGACCGGACTCGACCCGGAGGGATGCGACCTGCGACGCGGGGGGTACGTCGCCCGCGTCGATTTTGAGCAGAGAATCCAGGACCCCGAATCGGCTAAACTGATGCTGGACAGGCTCGTCCGGCCGCAGGACGGGTCCGGAGAACCCGGAGGATCGACATCCGGGACCGAAAAAGACAGAACCGCAAGGGCTGGAACCGGAACAGACGGCGGCGGAGGTGCCTGACGGACCCCGATGCCGAAACACCAGGACGATAAGAAGAAGATAAGAAGGTCTGTCAGTCGAAAAGACGACAACGAGAGAGGCGGGAAGCCAACCGTCAGCCTGCCAGCCGCAAGCATAAACGACCAGCCGAGAGGTCGCTTCGACACCACCGGGCGCCGCACCAAAAACAAGAACGCGGCGCGCGGGCACGCGCAACCAGGAGAACACTTCAGTGGACCATAACGGATCGACCCGTTTCCCGTCCGGGGCCTTGGCCCCCAGACCTGTCGCCTCAGGGCCGCCTTTTGCACCGTATCGTCGCCGCATCCTGCCGGCGCAGCGCAACGCGGCGGGCGTCCACCCCGGCCGCCCGTCCGGACCGTCCTGCCGCTGAGGCGGACGCCGTCCATCCGACACGACAACGGACAAAGACGGCCGGACCGGCCGCGGGATCCCCGATGGGGGATGCCCGGCGCAGGGGTACCGGCCCAGCCTTCGAGAGGGACGATATGACTGGTAACACACGGACGCGGAACAAGAAGCTCCTGGCCTGGGTCGAGGAGATCGCGCTGAAATGCCAACCGGAGCGCGTTCACTGGTGCGACGGGTCGCAGGAGGAATACGACCGTCTCTGCAACGAGATGGTCGAGGCCGGCACCTTCATCCGCCTGAACGAGGCCAAGCGCCGCAACTCCTTCCTCTGCCGCTCCGATCCGGGCGACGTCGCCCGTGTCGAGGACAGCACCTACATCTGCTCGCGCACCCGCGAGGAAGCCGGTCCGACCAACAACTGGATGGACCCGGCCCAGATGAAGGCCAAGCTGGACGGCCTGTTCGAAGGCTGCATGCGCGGCCGCACCCTGTATGTGGTGCCGTTCAGCATGGGGCCGCTCGGCTCCGACATCGCGCATATCGGCGTGCAGATCTCCGACAGCCCCTATGTCGCGGTCAACATGCGGATGATGACCCGCATGGGCCAGAAGGTTCTCGACATCCTGGGCGACGGCGACTTCGTCCCCTGCCTGCACTCCATCGGCGCCCCGCTGGAGCCCGGCGAGCAGGACGTGGCCTGGCCCTGCAACGCCGACAACAAGTACATCGTCCACTTCCCGGAGGAGCACCGCATCGTCTCCTACGGCTCGGGCTACGGCGGCAACGCGCTGCTCGGCAAGAAGTGCTTCGCGCTGCGCATCGCGTCCGCCATGGGCCGCGAGCAGGGCTGGCTGGCCGAGCACATGCTGATCCTCGGCGTGGAGAGCCCGGCCGGCGAGAAGACCTATGTCGGCGCCGCCTTCCCGTCGGCCTGCGGCAAGACCAACTTCGCCATGCTGGTCCCGCCCAAGGAGTTCGAGGGCTGGAAGGTCCGCACCATCGGTGACGACATCGCCTGGATCAAGCCGCAGCCCGACGGGACGCTGCGCGCCATCAACCCGGAGGCCGGCTTCTTCGGCGTCGCCCCCGGCACCAGCGTGAAGTCGAACCCGAACGCGCTGAAGACGCTGGACCACAACGTCATCTTCACCAACGTCGCGCTGACCGACGACGGCGACGTCTGGTGGGAAGGCCTGACCGAAGAGGCGCCCGCCCACCTGATCGACTGGCAGGGCGAGGACTGGACGCCTGGTTCCGGCCGGCCGGCCGCCCATCCGAACAGCCGCTTCACCGCCCCCGCCGCGCAGTGCCCGTCGATCGACCCGGCCTGGGAGGATCCGGCCGGCGTTCCGATCAGCGCCTTCATCTTCGGCGGCCGCCTGTCGAAGACCTTCCCGCTGGTGTTCGAGGCCTACAACTGGCGCGAGGGCGTCTATTGGGCGGCGACCATGGGCTCGGAGGCGACCGCCGCCGCCGTCGGCCAGGCCGCCATCCGCCGCGACCCATTCGCCATGCTGCCTTTCTGCGGCTACAACATGGCCGATTACTGGAACCACTGGCTGTCGATGGAAGGCAAGGTGGAGAGCCTGCCGCGCATCTACCGCGTCAACTGGTTCCGCAAGGACGAGAACGGCAAGTTCGTCTGGCCGGGCTTCGGCGACAACATGCGTGTGCTGAAGTGGATCGTCGACCGCGTCCGCGGCCGCGCCACCGACGTGGCGGAATCGCCCTTCGGCTACTCCCCGCGTTACCAGGATCTGAACTGGTCCGGCCTGAACTTCCCGGCCGACAAGTTCGCCAAGATCATGGACATCGACCGCAAGGAGGCTGAGGCCGAGGCGAAGGACCAGGAGGAGCTGTTCAACCGCTTCGGCGACCGCCTGCCCGAGGAGATCGAGCAGCAGCGGCTCGCCGTGCTGAAGCGGCTGGAGACCAGCCCGGACGTCTGGCGCATCGGCTGACCGGCCACAACGTCATACAGGTAAGGATAGGGGCTGCCGCGAGGCGGCCCCTTTTCCGTTGCGGCGGACAAGATGACGCGGAATTCATCCGGAACCAGCCGGCGAATAGCCAATCCAGGCGCCGCCGCCGGGAGTTTCCAGCCTTTGCAAGGCGGCCGCTTCCTTACCTGCCGTCTTCGCCTGTCGGTGATTTAACCGGATTGTCAAACTAATCGGGCATAAAGTCGCCGCGCCGGAGCGCGCTTGCCAGGGAGGGCGACATCATGACCGATCATCAGCTTCCACCGCAGGACGGTGACGGGTCCGCGGAGCCGACCTCCCCATCCGCAAAGCAGGATGTCGGCGAGCAGGATGCCGCCGACCACGAAGAGGCTGGCGGGACGCTGGCCTCCAAGCGCCAGCCCTGCGCCATCAGCGGCAAGCGCCGGCCCAAGCGCGACCTGATCGCGCTGGACGCGCTGCGCCCCAGCCTGGCCGACCGCATCCGCCACGACCACCCGCATCTGGAGCCGGAAGCCCAGATCAGCCGGCAGGAGCTGGCGCGCTACCGCTCGCTCTATGTCGCCGAGCTGCTGAAGGAGGAGCATGGCGAACTCAGCGAGCTGGACCGCGAGGTCGCCGAGAGCCTCGCCCGGCACGAGACGCTGGCCGAGAACCCGGAGGAGGAATACGACGACCACCGCACGCTGGGCGAACGGCTGTCCGATGGCCTCGCCACCTTCGGCGGCAGTTGGGCCTTCCTGATCTCCTTCGCCGCTTTCCTGGGCGTGTGGATGCTGATCAACATCATCGAAGGCGACATGAAGGCCTTCGATCCCTACCCCTTCATCCTGCTGAACCTGCTGCTGTCCTGCCTCGCCGCCATCCAGGCGCCGGTCATCATGATGAGCCAGAAGCGTCAGGAGGCGAAGGACCGGCTGCGCTCGGAAAACGACTATCGCGTCAACCTGAAGGCCGAGCTGGAAATCCGGCACCTGCACGAGAAGATGGACTATCTGATCCAGCGCCAGTGGCAGCGGTTGACCGAGATCCAGCAGCTGCAGCTGGAGATCATGCAGGAAAAACGCCTGCGGAGATGACGGGCTTCCGGCGGAACCGGCGGCGCGTCAGCGCTTGCGGCGGCCGTCCAGTTCCAGCATGCCGCGCAACGCGGCGATGGTCTTGCTGAGCGGTGTCGGATCGGGAGCGGGCTTCGCGGAGGTTTCCTCCCCCGTCCCGGCGTCCCCCGTCCCGGCATCCGGCGGCTGGACGTTCGCCGGCGGGCGCGGTTTGCCGGCACGGGGTTTCGGCTGGGGCGGGGGGCTCTGGGGAGCCTGCTGAACCTCGTCTTCGACCAGTTCGCGCAGGGCCTTCATCGCCTCCTCGATCTCGCGCTCCTGGGCGGAGCGGCGGCCGGCAGGGGCAGGCTCCGGCACGGGATCGGGATCGATCCGGCCGGTGGGCGGGGACCAGCCGTCATCCTCGTCCCGATCGGGAACCAGGTCGTCCTCGTCCTTCCGCCGGGCGACTTCGCGGTGGACGGGCTTGTCGGCATTGCGCGGAACCTTGCGCGGCGGAGGCGGCGCTTCGTCCTCCTCCGGCTCGGTCGCCGCATCCTCGATCATCGACCGCAGGGCGGCAAGGGTGCGGTCGTAGCCCTCCTCGTCCTCCGGCGGCGGGGGCGGGCGCTGGGCGCGCCGCTCGGCCCGATGCTGATCGAAATCGAGCGGCTCGCCGGCCGGCCGCAGGGACGGCTTGGCCGGATTGGACACGGGAACGGAGGCGGGGGCAGGCTTTTCCGGATCACGGATCGCGAAGGACAGGATCTCGTCGTCCGACGGCTCCGCGCCGTCCGGAGCCATCTCGTCGAACCCATCCTCCCGGCGGTCGTCCTCGGCTTCCGCCCGCCAGGAGTCGGGGTCGTCATCCCAATCATCCTCGAAATTCCTGCGCACCAGGACGTTGGGCGAGAAGACGGGCGGCTCATCGCCGCTCCGGTCATCCCAATCCAGACCGCCCCGCAGCGGCTTACCGTCGACCGGGCCGTCGGCATAGGGATCCGGCTCGCCATCATCCTGATCGTCGTCGGAGCCGTAGGCCTGCGCCAGCAGCCGGCGCATCGCCGTCAGCGTCTCATCCGCGCCGTCGCCGTCATCGGAGTCATCCTCTGCGGAATCGCGGTCATCGACGTCGCGGGTGCCGGAATTCCCTGGAAGGCCGGGTTCCGGCCACGCGTCATTGGCAGCCGTCCTGTCATCGTCCCAATCGTCAGCGTCCTCCGCGCTCTCCTCGTCGGACGGCCCGGCACGGCCCAGGCGGGCCGCCATGTCGGCGAGCGAGACGGGTTCCCACAGCGGAACAGCCCCATCGTCCGCCGGACCATCGGCCACGAGGTCCGACAGCGGCAGATCCGACAGGCGCTTGCCGAGAACGGGCGGAGAGGCAGGCGGGGGAGCGGGCGGTTCCACCGCTGTCTCTTCCCGACCGCGACTGTCCTCGCCGCTCCCGCTACGCAGCGAGGCGAGCAGGCCGTTCAGCGCTGCCAGCGGAGCGTCGAAGGACGGTTCGTCGTTCACGGCAGCCGGATGGGCAGCCGGAGGGGTGGACAGGATCGGCCGGCTTTCGATGTCGCGGGAATCGCAGCGCGAACAGCGGTAATGCGGCGCGATCGACAGAACCGGGTAGTTGGGGCCGAAGCGCCGTTCCAGCATGGCACGGGGCAGCACCCCGCCATGTCCGCAGCCGCGGCAGCGCAGTTGTACGTCGGCGTCGATGTCGCGGAGGAACAGCATACGGGCCATGGCGCGCAGTATAGCGGCGGCCTCGCGGCTTTCCCATTCGTTTCAGGCCGATCTTTTTCAGGCCTGTGCGTTCCTGGCCGCAATTCGCCGCTGCGGTGCATTCGCCGCAGCGGCGGAACCGGGTCACACCGCGCGGGTAACGGTCAGGCCCTGTTCGGACAGGCTGTCGAAAACGTCCTTGAACTTCCGCAGGTAGCGGATGCGGTAGGAGTCGAAATCGGCGGCGATGGCCGCCTCGGCATTCTGGGACTTTTCGAACTCGGACACGCGGTGGGCGTTCTCGGCGCGGTACAGGGCGAAAGCCCCCTTCGTCACCAGATCATTGCCGACCGGGTCTGCGTCTTTCGATTTGTCGCTGATCATCAATCCATGTCCAAGTGGAGTGGACATCCGGCCTCCGGAGCCGGATGCTCGGCGGGGCTGCGGGCCGAGCCTGCACTGCGCGCCCTTGGGCGTGGCAGTGAGGCACAGCCGCTGGAAAAAAGCCTACGCCCGCTTTCCCACCCCTGCAATGCTGCGGCGCGTCATCACGCCACCACCCCGCGCAGGGCGGCCATGCGGTCGCGGTCGACACGGATGCGGTCCAGATGCTGGGCGATCACCGCGGTGATCGGCAGGGGAAGTTCCTTCGCCATCGCCTCGTCATAGCGGCGCAGGCATTCGCTCTCGCCGCGTTCGACCTCCGTGAGGATGGCGGCACGGTCGTGGCCGAGCACGCTGGATTTCAGTTCCAGGAAGAAGCGGTGGGCTCCGCCCAGCATGGTGCCGCCCATGTCCGGCGCACCGCCCTGTTCGGCGACCAGCCGCTGAATCTCGCGGACGATGGCGCCGCGCTGGGCGGCGAGATCGTTGAACAGGGCCTTCAGATCCCCGTCCTCGGCGGATTCGGCTGCCTGCCGATAGCCTTCGTGGCTGTCCTCGACGATGCGGATCAGGTCGTTGAGCGTATCGACGATCTCGGCTTTTTCCATGGCGCCAGGTCCTCCCATGCGTCCCCTACGGTGCCACAACCCGGCGGCCGGGCCGAATGTTCCCACCGACGACACCCAACAGACCGGGAGCAAAAGGGAGGCGGATGGGAGCAATCCGACTGAGCCGGCCGACTGGGGCCAGCCGGATCCACGGCAGCGCTGCCTTACGCGACCGCTTCGGAAACGGCGCGCATGGAGGTCCGGCGGCGGCCGGCCGAACGCCGGAAAATCCGGGTGCGCCACAGGCTGACGCAATGGCCGGTGAGGCCCATGGCGTCCGAAGCAAGCCCGAAAGCAGAGCCCGCGAGCAGATTGTGCCCCGACCCGACCAAGGTCCCCAGGATGAAGAACAGCCGCATCCGGCCGACCGCGCTCTGCCAGCGGCCGAGCGTCGCCAGCAGGAATCCGGTGGCCGACAACGCCGACATCGGCCCCTGCCAGCTCAGTGCCGCCACCGCCAGCGCCGCCGGCACGGTCAGCGCATAGAGCAGGCCAAGCGCCCGGCCCGGCTGCCGGCGGACGCGCACCGCCATCTGGATCAACCCCAGCCCGCACATCATCATGCCGGTATGGGCGCCCAGCAGCAGGAAATGAACCAGAAAGAGAAAGGATGCGGTCGCTTGTGCCAGCAGGATCGCCCGCCGGCCGACGAGCAGCGTCGACAGGGTGGCGGCCGACAGGCCGGCGATGCCGGTTGCTGCAACCGGGGAAGGGGTGAAAGGAAGGGCCGTCAAGGTCGGGAGAGAATCCAGCAGAAACACCGTCATGGAGCGCCTTCGCATGAAGAATATGCCGCAGTGCAGCGAAGGCGGCGGACGCTAGTCCCGGACGGTTAATCAGGTGTGAACATCGATGTGACCGGAAACAGACCAAAAGACGACCATCGGGAAGTCTCCGACAGTTGAGCCACACCATCATGTGAAGCCCGATCTATGGATCAGTGATTATTGTGTGTTCTCTGGCCATGCCGTCCGGCGCAGGGGTCAGTCCCGAGGGATTTGTCAGGCGACGGCTCGGCGATTTCGGGTTGGATCCTGTCCATCCTTGCCGTTGGCAAAAAGGACGTCCGGCGGCATTCTCGCCGCTTCACGGCTGCACCGGGATCGGCAGCATCGGAATCGACGGACACCTTATCGAAGGGACCGGATTGGGATCGGGGGATCATCCGCAATCCGGATAAACTGGGGGGACCACCATGGCGCTGTATGGACGGCATCCCGCCTCGCTGGGCTGGGAACCGAAGCCGAAGTCGAGCAAGACCGGCGCATCGCGCACCCATGCCGGACGCGCCGCCCGCAACGCACCGCTGTGCTGTTCCTGCAACCGGCCGATCCGCGCCGGCGACCCGCATTGGGCCGGCCATGGCGACCATAGCCCCTGGCACTATGCCTGCGCCGAGCGGGCCGGCCTCACATGGTCATGGACCGTCCGGCCGGCCGTGCCGCCGCTTCCGACCGCGGAGATGGACTGACCCCGCCATCGACATCGAGGCTGGCGACACCCGGACCGGCCAGCGCCTCTTCGCGCCCGCGCCGATAGGCCTCGCGTTCGGCGTCAAGAATAGCCTCCGCCAAACGCCGTTCGAACTCGCGCTCCACCAGGGCGGAGAACAGGTCGATGCGGAAACGCGCCTGCAGGGACCGGCTCAGCCGGCGGGCTCTTTCGATCGGCGGCATAAGCGGGCTCCTTTCGGCTGAGGGACGCTGTCGCGCAGCTTCAAGGATCACGGCGTCCCCGGCAATTGCGCCATCGGCGAACCACAAACGCAAAAGAGAGCGCCCATCCGCACCCATCGGCACGAACCGCTCGTTCTCGAAAACCGGATTTTCAAAAGGGAAGCGCCAGCGCGGCAGGCGGCATGGCGGATGGAGCGGGTGAAGGGAATCGAACCCTCGTCGTAAGCTTGGGAAGCTTCTGCTCTACCATTGAGCTACACCCGCGCGCCCGCTGTTTATAGGCGACTGCCGCGCCGGATACAAGAGCGGAATCAAGCACTCGCAGCGGTGGGAACGGCGGCCTGCGGGGCGGCGTCCGTCGTCGGGAGCGGGGCGGCGGGACGGCCGGAGATGGCGCGGGCGACACCGCCGGCGATCACGCGCTGGCAATGGTCGGCCAGGGCCTTGCGGCTGGAAAAACCGTCGATCGTCACCGGCGGGTGGAACTCCACCTCGACCGTCATGCCGCCCAGGCGGAAAGCCTGCCAGAGGTGCGGCGCCAGATCCATGTCGCCGTACCAGGCATAGAAGGGGCGGAAGGCGAAGCCCATCGGGATGCCGTCCAGCCGGGTGGCGGCGATGCTGACCGGCTGGACCGTCAAGGGGCGGCCGTCGATGCGGCGGGCGGCGACGGCGAACAGGGCGGTCTTGAAGGGCAGCGTGCGGTTGCCGTCGCTGGAGGTGCCTTCCGGGAACAGGACCAGGCTGTCGCCGGCATCGAGGCGGCTGCCGATGTCGTCGCGCTGCTTGTCGACCGAACTGCGCGCCTTGCGCTCAACGAACACCGTACGCTGCAGCCGGGCCAGGAGACCGAAGAAGGGCCAGCTCCCGACTTCCGACTTGGCGATGAAGGAACCGGGGATTTGCGACCCCAGAACCACGATATCCAAGTAGGAGGAGTGGTTGGACACGAACAGCACCGGCCCGCCGGCGGCCCGTTCGCCGCGCACCACCACGTCCAGCCCCATCAGCCGGGTGCAGACGCGGTGATAGAAGGCGGGCAGGCTGCGGCACAGGCGCCAGCCGCGCGCCACCGCCAGCGCCTGCAGCGGGATCAGCAGCAGCGTCCACAGCAGGTACAGGGTCAGGCGCAAAGCCCCGCGGGCGGAGGATCCCAGGGCGCGCGCGGTGCGGGTCATGGGCGCCTCAGCCGGTCTGGCTGTCGCGGCTGCGACGTTCGTAATGCTTGAAATACTTGTCGGTGATCAGGTCGGTCTTCACCACGATGCAGACGTCGGTGGTGTTGAACTGGTGATCGATCACCGCGCCGTCGCCGATGAAACCGCCCAGCCGCAGATAGCCCTTGATCAGCGGCGGCAGGATGGTCAACGCCCGCTTCGGATCGATGCGGTCCTTCGCCATCCGGTCCAGCGACACGAAACGTTCCGGCAGGGCGGTCGCCCGCAGCTCCGGCGGGGCCAGATGATGATGGTAGAGGTAGGACAGCGGCTCCGCCATGGCGTCCGGATCGATGCCGGGCAGGCTGGCGCAGCCGAACATCAGCGCGATGTCGTATTGGAACACATAGGCGGCGATGCCCTGCCAAAGCAGCTGCATGCTGCCGCGCGTCCGGTAGCCGGCATCGACGCAGGACCGCCCCAGCTCCAGCACCTCTCCGGGATAGCTGGCGAGCCGGCCGATGTCGTATTCGTCGCTGGAATAGAAGCGGCCGACCTTCTCGGCGGCGGGCCGGCGGATCAGGCGATAGGTTCCGACCACCATGTCGGGACCATTGCCGCGGGCATGGTCGATGACCAGCAGATGGTCGGCGACACCGTCATACTCGTCGAAATCACGGCCCTGGACCTGCATGGCGGCAGAAGGAACCGCGGCCATCTCTTCATAGAAGACGCGGTAGCGCAGCGCCTGCGCCCAGTCGACCTCCGCCGCCGACCGGGCCAGCCGCACCTCGAGCGTACCCAGCCGGATGCCGTCCATCACCTTGTCGCCAGTCACTTGATCGCCGGTCATCTGGTCACCGGTCACCCGATCGGCGCCGGCCCCATCGAAGCCGGCTGCGTCCGGTAAGGACGCCTCGCGACGCTCCGGGCTAGTCCGGGTCATGCCCGGCTGGTCCAAGCTTGCATCAGCCATGTCGACGGTCCGCTGCGATGGTTCGGAACTGTGCGCCGCGCCGGCCTGCCGCCGCCAAGCCACGGCGGCCGGGTCGGGACGGGCAGCGTCGCACGCACCACAAGGCATAACACGATCCGCCGGTTGCCGGTCAACCGACATCGTAGCGCGCCGTCAGCCGACATCCGCAGGGATCCGGGCAGCCCGATTTTGGAAGCCCGGCTTCTGGACAATGGTCCGCCAGCCGCCATCGGTGAGGACGGGGCTGGGAAATGGGAGGGCGGGCAGGGGCGGCGGCGTCACGGCGCCGGTCCGCCCTGCGGACACCCCGTTCCTCAGGCGCCGCGGCGGGCGCGGGTGCCGAGACCGATCTGCTTGGCCAGCGAGCTGCGCTGGCGGGCGTAGTTCGGCGCGACCATCGGGTAGTCGGTCGGCAGGCTCCAGCGGTCACGATATTCTTCTGGAGTCATATTGTACGCCGTCTTGAGATGGCGCTTCAGCATCTTCAGCTTCTTGCCGTCTTCCAGGCAAACAATATAGTCCGGCGTGACCGACTTCTTGATCGGCACGGCGGGCTGCGGCCGCTCCTCCGCCACCACCGGCTCGGTGCCGACGTTGGCCAGCGACTTGTAGACCTGTTCGATCAATGTCGGAAGATCGGTCAGCGAGACTGTATTGTTGGAGACATGCGCCGCCACGATCTCCGTGGTCAGAGACAACAGCGCGTTGGAAGGGGACCCGTTGCTCATGTAAGCTTGCTCCGCGGCATTCGTACCTCACCATATAAAGAGGTTTTCTGCATCGTGCAATATCCATCCTTTGGCGCAAAGAGGAATCGGTGACCGAAAAAATCTCCGCAGACTTGTTTCTCGACATCACCTCGCAGGTTTGTCCGTTAACCTTCGTCAAGACCAAGTTGATGGTGGAGCGGATGGACGCGGGCCAGACCCTCGAAGTCCGGCTGAATGCCGGCGAACCCTTGGAAAACGTTCCACGATCCTTGATGGAGTTGGGGCACAGCATTCTGTCTGTCCGCCCCGAACGAATGGATGAGCCGGAGGGAGTCCACCGCCTGATGGTGCGGAAAAATTAACCCCTATGCTCCCTCCAGATTGCGGCGCAGAACAAGCGCCGCGACCCGGCCGTCGGCCCGTTTGTAGTATCCGGGGCGGCGCCCGACGGAAAAAAAGCCGCTGGCCTTGTATAGAGTCCATGCCGCCGGATTATCTTCGGCGACTTCAAGAAACAGCGCAGTCGCACCCAGGTCACGCGATCCGCCGACTGCGGCCTCGACCAGCAGGCGGCCGATACCGCCGCGGCGCGCCTGCGGCAGCACGCCGATGGCCAGGATCTCCGCATCCTCCGCCGCGACGCGGGCCATGACGAAGCCGACCGGCTGGTCCAGCGCATCGAGCGCGATGACGACCAAGCCGGCCGGCGGGCTGCTCAAGGTGGCGATCGACGCCTCGTCCCACGGATCGTCGGGGAAACAGGCCTGCTGGAGGGCCGCAACCACCCCGGCCTCCAGCGGACCGGCGGGGTGGAGGCGGATGGCCGCTGCGGTCATGCCGCGGTGCCCGCAGCCGACTTGCGCCCCGGTCCGGCCACCGCGGCCTTCGGCAGGGTGACGTCGGGCGGACGGAGATAGAAGGGGTCGACCGGCAGGCCGGCGGGACGGGCGGCTCCCAACGCCGCAACCACGGCGGCATCCGGCAGTCCGTCGCCGGCCGCCACCGTGAGATCGCCCCTCCCGGCGAGCAGCGGGACCAGCGCCGCCGCCGCGTCGCCCGCCAGCAGCAGCGGTCCGGGCGGGCACAGGGCGTCGAGCCAGCCGGGGATCGCCGCCGGATCGGGCATCGCCGGGTCGCCGACGCGGACCAGCGCCGCGTCATACAGTTGCAGGAACGGCTCGGCCCGCCGGCTGTCGACGGCGACCAGAAGGGAGCGGCCGGCACGCTCGGCTTCCGGCACGCCATGGGCGATGGCGTCGAAGCTGGTGATGCCGACCACCGGCAGGCCCCGGGCGACGGCGATGCCGCGCGCGGCGGCCAGCGCGATGCGCAGCCCGGTGAAGGCACCCGGCCCGACGGTGACGGCGATCCGGTCGAGATCGGCGAAACCGACGCCGGCCTCGGCCAGCACCTCCTGCGCCAGCGGCACCAGCACCTCGGCCTGACCGCGCGCCATCGGCGGACTGCGCTTGACGGTCACACGCACGCCATCCGCCTTGCCCGCGCCCGCCTGCCCGGCCGATCCCTCCCACACCGCAGCGGAACAGCCGGAGGTCGCCGTATCCAGACCCAGAACCTTCATCACTCCACCTTCCTGGCCGCGGCCTTCCGCCGACGGCCGATCTTTGATACGCAAGGCGGCATTCCCTGGATTGCCCCGGTCTTCGATTGTCCATGCCGACATCGGTCCCGGGGAAGGGGCGGCCTGCACGGGCATGGCAGATCCGCGAGCATGGCAGATGGCGGCAAGGCCATGCTAGAGGACCATCGTCCTCCCCAAACGCCGACGGTTGTCCATTTCATGCTGACCGAGATCACGCCTCCGGCCTTCGACATCGACCTGGAGCTTCTGTACGCCACCGCCGACAACCTGTCGGGCGCACCGATCTACCGCTCGGCGGTCTGCCTGCTTCACCCCGACGCCGCCCGCCGGCTCGGCGATGCCATCCGGCTGGCCCGCGGCATCGGCTGCCGGCTGCGCGTGTACGATGCCTTCC
This sequence comes from Azospirillum endophyticum, assembly GCF_016595245.1. Lineage (GTDB taxonomy): Bacteria > Pseudomonadota > Alphaproteobacteria > Azospirillales > Azospirillaceae > Azospirillum > Azospirillum endophyticum. The sequence goes on along the minus strand of NZ_JAENHM010000048.1, from coordinate 22,766 downwards.
GTCCGGCGGAGGCGCAATGGAGGCTTTGGCACGCCTTTTCCGATCCGACCTACATCGCCGACCCGCGGCAGGGCTCCAACCATACCCGCGGCGTGGCGATCGACCTGACGCTGGTGGATGGCGCGGGCCGGCCGCTGGACATGGGCACCGGCTTCGACGAGATGACCGAGCGGTCGCACCACGGACGCAGCGACCTGACCGCCGAGCAGCAGCGCAACCGCGCCCTGCTGCTCGGCGTGATGGCCGGCGCCGGATGGGAGCATTACCGGTCGGAATGGTGGCACTACCAGCTGCCGGATGCCGATCGCTACCCGCTGCTGACCGATGCGGCAGCCGGCGGCAGGCTGATGTAAGACCAGAGCCGAAAAGTTTCGACTTTTCGGCTCTGGTACGGCCGCGACTGCGGCCGCGCGGGCACATGCCCGCGAAGCCAAGGCCCGCGGAAGTGGGCCGCCCGGCGTCTGAGGGGCCGGAAAGTGCCGACCAAAGGTCGGAACTTTTCGGCATTGGTGTAAGCCCACCGATGTAGGGATCGGGCGGCGGACGGCCGCCGCCCTATATCAGCGCTTGCGTTGCGGCGGAGGCGTTCCATTGTTGCACGCGCGCACCGCATCGCTGCCCTCTGTGGGAAAGCGGCGGTCGGCGCTTGTTCGCGGGACGGAGATTGTGGCACACCCTTTGCGTTGGGGCGGAGGTCGCCCCGATCAGCGTTTTCCGCAAGGGCGCCATGTCGTTCCGTCGTGCCGTCACGGTACTCGCCGCCGCCGCGCTGTCCGCCTGGACCGCGCTCGCGCCGGCATCCCGGCCCGCCGCCGCCGAATCCACCTCTCCGCCGGGCGCCAGCGCGGTGGTCTTCGCCTATGACCGTTTCGGCGAAGACCAGAACCCCTCGATCAGCATCCGCATCGACCAGTTCGAAGCCCATCTGGACGAGTTGACCGACGGCGAATACCAGGTCCTGCCGCTGCCGACGATTCTGGATGCCCTGCGCACCGGCAAGCCGCTGCCCGACCGTACGGTGGCGATCACCATCGACGAGGCCAGCCGCTCCGCCTACACCGAGGCCTGGCCGCGGCTGAAGGCGGCGGGCCTGCCCTTCACCCTGTTCGTCGCCACCGACGCGGTGGACCGCGGGTCCCCCGCCCACATGACCTGGAGCGAGATCCGGCAGCTGGCGGCGGCCGGCGTCACCATCGGGGCGCTCGGCACCTCCACCCAGTCGATGCTGGCGCGCAGCCCGGACCAGGTGGCGGCCGACCTGCGGCGGATGTCCGACCGCTTCCAGACGGAGCTGGGTCGGCGCCCGGCGGTCTTGGCCTATCCGCAGGGGGAATATTCGCTGGCCGTGCGGCAGCTGGTGGTCGACCAGGGCTTCACCGCGGCCTTCGGCCAGCAATCGGGGGTCCTGCACCCGCAGGCCGATCCGTGGAGCCTGCCGCGCTTCGTCATGAACGAGACCTACGGCAGCGCCGACCGCTTCGAACTGGCGGCCAACGCGCTGCCCCTGCCGGTGTCGGACCTGACGCCCGACGATCCGCTGGTCACCGTCAATCCGCCGCCGCTGGGCTTCACCATCGCCGACGGGGTGGGCGACAGCTCCAAGCTGGCCTGCTTCGCCACCGGCCAGGGCCGCACCGCGCTGGAACGCATCGCCGAGGATCGGGTGGAAGTCCGCATCAAGGATCCCTTCCCGCCGGGCCGGGCCCGCGTCAACTGCACGCTGCCGGCCGCCGACGGGCGCTGGCGCTGGCTTGGCGTCCAGTTCCTGATCCCGGAATAACGGCCGGCAGCGGCAGTCCCGGCCGGCCCCGACCCGATGGCCCAAACCCGACCGCCCGGTCTGATCAACCAGTCCGATCGACGGGCTTCGGGGTCCATAGGCATTGGCGGGCGGGACCACGCCGCCTATGGTGCCGGACCCGGCGTGCCGTTGCAGGGCGCGCCGCAATCTTCGGGAGCGGGCGATGGCCGACGAGACGTATTCACCGGACGGACAGGGGAACGGGCAGGGTTCCGACATCGGCTGGGCCGATACGGTGCGCTTCCGGCTGCCGGGCGGCTGGACGGTCGATGTGGAGGAGCATGAAGGGCAGCCGGTGGGCAGCTTCCGGCCACCGCCGCCGGCGGCCGGCGTGCTGCGGCTGGTCACCGACCGCGTGGTTCCCCGCCCGGACTCCGGCGGTACCGCCGCCACCCTGCAGGAGATGGCTCTGCGCTTCGTCCGGCCACAGGATCCGCGGGCGGGCGACCGGACCGTGGAGACCAGGGCCGACGGCGCGGTGATCGCCCAGGCGATGATGCGGACGCAAGAGGATGGCCGGGCCGAAACCCATTATCTGTGGCTGATCGGAGCGGAACGCCCGGCGGCCGACGGGAGCGGGGCGGTGGACGGCGTCCCGACCCCTGCCGCAATCCCGGCCAAGGGTGTCGCTGCGGTCGCCATGTTCAGCTTTGCGCTGCCCGACCTGATGGACGGCGACGAATCCTGTGCCGAGACGCTGGGCCGGATCGACGATGCCATCCGCAATGCGGAGATTCGATAAAGCGGATCGGCTTCCGCCCCGGCATTCCGGGACAAGTCGCAAGGTCCGGCCGGCAACGGCCGCTCGGCGATGGCCGGTCAGCAGTGGCCGGCACCGCTGGCCATCAACGCCTTCATCCGGACCGCCTGCGGATCGTGGGCATCGGCAGCCTCCTCCGCGGCGAGCGCCGCGAGGCTGAGGAAGCGCGCCAGGTCGTCCAGAGCGCAGCGCGTCGCATCGCTCATCAGGCTGTCCAGGCAGGACTTTATGGCCAGGGCCACATCGCGTCGTTCGTCCATCATCGCGCTTCCCTTTCGCACCTGTGTAACCAGCTCTGCATGGGACCGCACGCTCCGGCGGCTGCGACGGGGCGTCGCCTGCCCATCCCCTTGCGGTCAACCCCTATAAGGCAAAGGAGATATCATATTTTCTTCTGGTTTTCACTGTTAGATTCTCAAAAACATGAATAATCATAGCAACCGAGAATTGATTGACGGTGACTTTGCACTCGATTGCTTGTTAATGAAAGGTTAACCCCGCCGGATAGTTCACGATCTAAGGATTTATCATTTGTAACCTCTGTGACGATTTGAATCAGACGGAGGTGAATATCAGAATATTCGCCTTTCCGTATTTGAGTACGCAAGTATTCTATTGCGAAGGGCAGCCGGGCGTCGCCGGTGTGGCAAAGGATGTCGCGGCAACGTTTTTTCCCCGCTTTTGCGGGCCGAAAGGCGCGCCACCCTGTTGCAGCCCGAAACGGCTCCGCCTATATCTCCGCCAGCACGGGCCGGACCCGGGGGCATCGCTCCCCGGTATCCGGACCCCCAAGCGCTCCACCGACGTTTCACCGACCCTATGGGGATCGCGGCGGTGCCGGACCAGACGGGCCGCCACGCATCTGCCGAACGAAAGAGGCTGAACATGAGCAAAGTGATTGGTATCGACCTCGGCACCACGAACTCGTGCGTCGCCGTTATGGAAGGCGGCAGCGCCAAGGTGATCGAGAACGCCGAGGGCGCGCGGACGACGCCGTCCATGGTCGCCTTCAGCCAGGGCGGCGAGCGGCTGATCGGCCAGCCCGCCAAGCGCCAGGCGGTCACCAATCCGGAAAACACCCTCTTCGCCATCAAGCGTCTGATCGGCCGCCGCTTCGACGATCCGCTGACGAAGAAGGACCAGGGCCTGGTTCCCTACCGCATCATCTCCGGCGACAACGGCGACGCCTGGGTCGAGGCGCACTCCAAGAAGTACAGCCCGAGCCAGATCAGCGCCTTCATCCTCACCAAGATGAAGGAGACCGCCGAGAACTATCTGGGCGAGAAGGTCACGCAGGCGGTCATCACCGTCCCGGCCTACTTCAACGACAGCCAGCGCCAGGCCACCAAGGACGCCGGCAAGATCGCCGGGCTGGAAGTCCTGCGCATCATCAACGAGCCGACGGCCGCAGCACTCGCCTACGGCATGGAGAAGAAGGGGTCCGGCACCGTCGCGGTCTATGACCTGGGCGGCGGCACCTTCGACATCTCGGTGCTGGAGATCGGCGACGGCGTCTTCGAGGTGAAGTCGACCAACGGCGACACCTTCCTGGGCGGCGAGGACTTCGACAGCCGGATCATCGAGTATCTCGCCGACGAGTTCAACAAGGAGCAGGGCATCGACCTGCGCAAGGACAAGCTCGCGCTGCAGCGCCTCAAGGAGGCCGCCGAGAAGGCGAAGATCGAGCTGTCGTCCACCACGCAGACCGAAGTCAACCTGCCCTTCATCACCGCCGACCAGACCGGTCCGAAGCACCTGAACATCAAGCTGACCCGCGCCAAGCTGGAAGCCCTGGTGGACGAGCTGGTGCAGCGCACGATCGAGCCCTGCAAGGCGGCCCTGAAGGACGCCGGCCTGAAGGCCAGCGAGATCGACGAGGTGATCCTGGTCGGCGGCATGACCCGCATGCCCAAGGTCATCGACGCGGTGAAGCAGTTCTTCGGCCGTGAGCCGCACCGCGGCGTCAACCCGGACGAGGTGGTCGCCATCGGCGCCGCCATCCAGGGCGGCGTGCTGAAGGGCGAGGTCAAGGACGTCCTGCTGCTCGACGTCACCCCGCTCAGCTTGGGCATCGAGACGCTGGGCGGCGTCTTCACCCGCCTGATCGACCGCAACACCACGGTGCCGACGAAGAAGAGCCAGACCTTCTCGACCGCCGAGGACAACCAGAACGCCGTCACCATCCGCGTCTTCCAGGGCGAGCGCGAGATGGCGGCCGACAACAAGATGCTGGGCCAGTTCGATCTGGTCGGCATCCCGCCGGCCCCGCGCGGCGTGCCGCAGGTCGAGGTGACCTTCGACATCGACGCCAACGGCATCGTCAGCGTCACGGCGAAGGACAAGGCGACCGGCAAGGAGCAGCAGATCCGCATCCAGGCCTCGGGCGGCCTGTCGGACGCCGACATCCAGAAGATGGTGAAGGACGCCGAGGCCCACTCGGCCGACGACAAGAAGCGCCGCGAGCTGGTCGACGCCCGCAACCATGCCGACGCCCTGATCCACACCACCGAGCGGACCATCAAGGAGAACGGCGACAAGATCCCGGCCTCCGACAAGACCGCCGCGGAGGCTGCCGTCGCCGAGCTGAAGTCGGTGCTGGACAGCGAGGATCTGGACGGCATCAAGGCGAAGACCGACGCGCTGGCCCAGGTGTCGATGAAGCTGGGCGAGGCGATGTACAAGGCCGGCCAGGGCGAGGCCCCGGCTGCGGGCGGCGAGGCGCCGGGCGCCCAGCCGAACGAGCCGGGCGTCGTCGACGCCGACTTCGAAGAGGTCCAGGACGACAAGAAGAAGTCGGCCTAAGGCCCGTCTCTTAGGGCAGGCAGCTTCTTTTTGATACGGATCTGACGCGAGCATCGATGGCCCGCCGCCTTTCCCCGGCGGCGGGCCTTCGGTATGCTGGGCTCAGGCTCCGGTACGATGCGGACAGTTTGGACCAGAACGACTCAAAGGCGGTCGGCCCCCATGGCGAAACAGGATTATTACGAGCTGCTCGGTGTGGCGAAGAGCGCCAGCGCGGATGAGCTGAAAAAGGCTTATCGCAAGATGGCGATGCAGTACCACCCGGACCGCAACCAGGGTGACAAGGACGCCGAGCAGAAGTTCAAGGAAGTCAGCGAAGCCTACGAGGTCCTGAAGGACGATCAGAAGCGCGCGGCCTACGACCGGTTCGGCCACGCCGCCTTCGAGGGTGGCCGTGGTCCGGGCGCGGGCGCCGGGGCCGGCGGCTTCAACTTCGACTTCGGCGGCGGCGGCGGCTTCGCCGACATCTTCGACGAGATGTTCGGCGAGTTCATGGGCGGGCGCCGCGGCGGCGGCGGGGCGTCCGGCCGCGGCCAGGATCTGCGCTACAATCTGGAGATCGGGCTGGAGGACGCCTTCAAGGGCACCCAGACCACCATCCGCGTGCCCACCACCGTGCAGTGCGACAGCTGCAGCGGCTCCGGCGCCGCGGCGGGAACCCAGCCGATCACCTGCCCGACCTGCCAGGGTCACGGCAAGGTGCGGGCACAGCAGGGCTTCTTCACCATCGAGCGAACCTGTCCCGGCTGCCACGGCGCCGGCAAGGTCATCAAGGACGCCTGCAAGAACTGCGGCGGCTCCGGCCGGCTGCGCAAGGAAAAGTCGCTGCAGGTCAACATTCCCGCCGGCGTCGAGGACGGCACCCGCATCCGTCTGGCCGGCGAGGGCGAGGCGGGACTGCGCGGGGCGCCGGCCGGCGACCTCTACATCTTCCTGGCCATCGGCCCGCACCCGATCTTCCAGCGCGACGGCGCCAACATCCATTGCCGGGTGCCGATCCCGATGACCACGGCGGCGCTCGGCGGGTCGGTGGAGGTGCCGACCATCGACGGCACCCGCACCAAGGTGACGGTGCCGCCCGGCACCCAGTCCGGCCACCAGTTCCGCATCAAGGGCAAGGGCATGTCGGTCCTGCGCAGCGCCCAGCGCGGCGACATGTACATCCAGGCGGTGGTGGAGACCCCGGTGAACCTGACCAAGCGCCAGCAGGAACTGCTGCGCGAGTTCGAAGGCGCCGCCAAGGAAGGGTCGAACCCGCAGTCGGAAGGCTTCTTCGCCAAGGTGAAGGAGCTTTGGGAAGACCTGAAGGACTGATCGGCGGCCGGGATTTCCCTGCGGTCGGGCTTTTTGAACGGGCGGTGCGTCGACGACGCGCCGCCCGCAGCTTTTTGTCGCATACCGGGATCTTTCCGCGTTTTCCGATGGTCCGCCGGCCATTCCGGCGCGAAAGCCGTTGAAGGGGCCGTCATGCCCGTGTAATCACCCTTCATGTCTAATCCATTGGCGACATGTCCGGCCGCTGCCGGGGGGCAGGCTGCCTGATGCGGGTTGAGAGGCTTCTCGCCGCGATGGTCGACGCCTTCGTCCGCGGCGACGAACTGCCCGATCTGATCCATCCCGCCGGCCACTCGCCGATCCTGCAACGCCGCCGCGCCGCGATGATCCGGTCGCGCGTGCGCATGGTGGCGCTGATCTTCGGCGTGCTGACGCCGCTGTGGATCGCCATCGACGTCACCGTCTTCGACTGGTCGCTGGCGATCTGGCTGATCCTGCTGCGCCTGACCGCCAGCGCCGCCTTCCTGGCGCTCGCCTTCGACCGCCGCTCCTGCGAGGACATGGCCTGCGCCTGGGGACGGCTGGCGGCGCTGCTGGCGATCCCGACGCTGTTCTTCGCCATCTCCCATCCGCTGCTCTACAACCAGGGCGTCGACGACCTGCGCATCGCCGTCAGCGCCGGCTACGGCTATCTGCCCTTCGTGATGGTGGCGGGCCTCAGCGTCTTTCCGCTGACCGCCACGGAAGGGGCGCTGTTCGCCGCGCCGATGCTGGGCGCCCATCTGGCCGCCGGCTTCTACGGCTCGCTGGTGATGCCGTTCCCCTCCTACATCAGCGCGCTGTGGCTGCTGGCGCTGATCGCGGTGGTGGCGACGCTGGCGGCGATCAGCCAGCTGCATTTCATGATCGCCCTGCTGGAGCAGGCGGCGCACGACGCGCTGACCGGCGCCTTTTCCCGCCGCATCGGCGAGGAGTTGCTGAAACTCCAGGTCGCCCATGCGGAACGGACGTCGCAGCCGCTGACGGCGATCTTCGTCGACCTGGACGACTTCAAGGCGGTCAACGACCGCCATGGGCATGAGGAGGGCGACCGCGTCCTGCGCCATGCCGCCAACACCATCCGCAGCCTGCTGCGCCAGTCCGACGCGCTGATCCGCTGGGGCGGGGAAGAGTTCCTGGTCCTCATGCCCGACACCCGGATCGACGGTGCGATGATCGCGGTGGAGCGGATGCGGCGCGCCGGATTCGGCAGGCGGCCGGACGGCAGCCTGCAGACCGCCAGCATCGGCATCGCCGAGCAGACGGCCGACCGTACCGCCGACTGGGAAACCCTGGTGGAACTGGCCGACCAGCGCATGTACCGCGCCAAGCAGGACGGCAAGGACCGCGTGGTCGGACCCGGCATCCCCCCGCAAACCGATGCCGAGCCCTGGGACGGGATCGTCGCCTAAACGGCCTCCAGCGGATACTCCCGCAACGCTTCATAGACGGCACCGCCGTTGCCGGGATGGCTGCGGTAGAGCGTGATGTGATCGACCGGAATCGGACCGGCGCGGAACAGGCCGCGGTCGGACAGGAAACGTCCGATGCGGTCGGCCGGTGCGTCCTTCAGCCGGGCCAGCGTGATGTGGGGGGAGAATTTCCGCTCCTCCACCGGCAAGCCGCAGCGGACGATCGCGGATTCGACCTTGGCCTGGAGATGGGCCAGCGCCTCGTTGCGCTCGACCCCTGCCCACAGCACCCGCGCCTTGCGGGCGCCGGCGAACACGCCGACGCCATCGAGCGTGAGCGGGAAGGCCGGTGCCCGCAGTTCGGCCAAGGCGGCGTCGATGTCCATCGCCTGATCCTCCGGCACCTCGCCGATGAAGCGCAGGGTCAGATGCATGGTCTCAGGCTCGGTCCAGCGCGCGCCGGGCACCCCGCCGGCCAGCCCGGCCAGACGCCGACGCACCTCCTCCGTCAGGTCGAGCGCGACGAACAGGCGGAGCATGGGACACCTCCATATATCGGCGGAGTTAGACCCCCACCCTGACCCTCCCCCGCTCTCAGCGGACCTACGGTCCGCCTGTCGCGTCAGCACAAAGCAAAGCTTTGTGCGAGAGCTGGGCGGGGGAGGGGATTGGAGCTTTGTCGGCGTTCGGCGGTAGTCCCTCCCCCGCTCAGCGGGGGAGGTTAGGTGGGGGCAATTGCGGCCAACAGCTTACGGGCACGGATCCGGCAGGCGGTTGTGCACGGCGTCGATCTCCGCCAGCACCTCCGGCGACAGGGTCAGGTCGAGGGAGTCGATGTTGGAGATCAGCGTCTCCATCGTCGTCGCCCCGATCAGCGACGAAGCGACGAAGGGTTGCTGCAACGTGAAGGCGATGGCCATCTGGTTGGGCGCCAGCCCGTGGCGACGGGCAATCTCCAGATAGGCTTCCGTCGCTGCGTCGGCGTTGACGGTGGCGTAGCGCGACGGCCGGTGGTCGAGCGCGCGGCGGCTGCCCGGCGGCACGGTGCCGTTCAGGTACTTGCCGGTCAGCGTGCCGGCGCCCAGCGGCGAATAGGCGAGCAGTCCGACATCCTCGCGCAGGGCCACCTCCGACAGCCCGTTCTCGAAGGTCCGGTTCAGCAGGTTGTAGGCGTTCTGGATCGAGGCGACGCGCGGCAGCCCGGCCACCTCGGCGGCGCGCAGCCAGCGCATCACGCCCCAGGGGCTCTCGTTCGACAGCCCGACATGGCGGATCTTGCCGGCCTGGACCAGTTCGGCCAGCGCCGCCAGCGTCTCCTCGATCGGCACGCCGTCATTCTCCGGCTTGTGGCGGTAGGTGCGGACACCGAAGCGGTTGGTGACGCGGTCGGGCCAATGGATCTGGTAGAGGTCGATGTAGTCGGTCTTCAGCCGCGACAGGCTGGCCTCCACCGCCGCGAAGAGGTTGGCGCGGTCCAGCCGCGACTTGCCCTCGCGGATCCAGCCGAAGCCGCCGGCCGGCGCGCCGATGATCTTGCTGGCGAGGATCACCTTGTCGCGCTTGCCGCGCGACTGGAACCAGCTGCCGATCACCGCCTCGGTCTTGCCGTAGGTGTCGGCGGTGGGCGGGATGGCGTACATTTCCGCCGTGTCCCAGAAAGTGATGCCGCGGTCGAGCGCCGCGTCCATCTGGGCATGGCCTTCGGCCTCGGTGTTCTGGCGGCCCCAGGTCATGGTGCCGAGGCCGATGGCGCTGACCGACAGGCCGGTGCGGCCGAGCGGACGATACTGCATCCGAGACGTTCCTTGTTCGAAGAGGCTTTTAGAGGAAGAGCGTCAGCACGCCGGTGTAGCCGTAGAGCCGGTTGTGCGACACCTCGCCGGAGGCGAAGAAGCCGGTCAGCGGGATATCGCCGAAGGTCTCGCGGATCATCGACAGCTCGGCATCGGCGGTGCCGAACAAGCCGGGTCCACGGGCGATGCAGCTGACATACACCGCCCCCTTCGGCCTCGTCTTCACCCGTTTCCTGAGGCCGTCCAGCATCCGGCGCATGTCGGCGGCGGCGGTGTCGGCATCGCGGCGGGTGAACATCACGGCTTGGCCGGTGGTCACCCGCTCCGCGATGGAGAGCCAGCCGGCGCGCGGGTCGATGGCGATGAGGTCGCGCACCAGATAGTCCTGGGTGTCGGAGCCGGCGATGGGCAGCCCGGCGCAGATCACCCCGGCGACCTGCCGCAGGTCGGCGGCAAGCTCCGGCCCGATGTCCTCCTTGAAGACGTCCAGCGCCGGGCGGCCATCGATCTCCAGGATGACGTTGTCGTCGCTGGCGGTGACGGTGCGGGTCGGCCCGATGGGGCGGCAGCCCTGGGTCAGGGCGGTGGCGACCGGCAGATCGGGCGCGAACAGCACCCCCGACACGCCGCCCTCGGCGACCGGATCGGCATCCTCCGCCCCGGCGGCGATCTGCGGGAACTCCCCGCGCGAGGCGGACAGGCCGCCGACCAGGAAGACGCCGGCCTCCTCCGACAGGCGGGAGACCAGCCCGGCCATGTCGGCATGGTGCGGGTCGACATGGACCAGCGCCAGCGCGGCGCCATGCTTGTCGAGCCAGCCGCCGGCACTGCCGCGCAAAGGCTCCAGCCCGTCCGTCAGGGTGGGGAACAGGCGGAAGCTGTCCTCCGGCAGGCGGGCGGCCATGATCGCCAGCCCCGGCTCGTCGAACAGGGCGTCGCCGTTGGCCATCACGCCGATGCCGACCGTGCCGACCCAATGGCGGATGCCGGTGACGCCGCGCAGCAGGGTGACGATGCTGGTCGCATGCTCCGCCATCCCGTCGGTCAGGTAGAGGAAGCCCAGGTTGCAACCGGCGACCGGGCCCAGGCGATCCAGGCAGGCCTTGACCGTCGGCCCCCACTCCGCCCCGGCGGCGCAGGCGGCGTGAAAGCGGGTGTCGCTGTCGAGGGAAACGGTCATGATGGGTCAGCCTCCGGGCTTTTCCGTAGTCTTCTGGTCCGCAGTCTTCTGGATTTGCGGCAAGCTGTCGAGCAGTGCGGTGACGGAGGGCAGGATACGCTCGACGATGATGGCCACGCCCTGGGCGTTGGGATGAAGCCCGTCCTGTTGGATCAACGCCTGCTGCAACGCCACCCCGTCGAGGAAGAAGGGATAGAGCGGCACATCGTAGGTCTTCGCCAGATCGGGGTAGATGGCGTTGAAGCTGTCGGTGTAGGGCTTGCCCAGGCTGGGCGAGGCGAACATGCCGGCCAGCAGGGTCGGGACCTTGCGCTCCTTCAGCGTCTTCAGGATGGCGTCGAGGTTGGCCTTGGCCTGACCCGGGTCGAGCCCGCGCAGCATGTCGTTGGCGCCGAGTTCGACGATGGCGGCGTCCGGCTTGTCGGCCAGTGCCCAGTCCAGCCGCGCCCGCCCGCCCGCCGTGGTGTCGCCCGACACGCCGGCATTGACGACGGTGACGCTGTAGCCCTTGGCGGCCAGCGCCTTCTCCAGCTGCCGGGTGAAGCCCTGCGGTTCCGGCAAGCCGTAGCCGGCGGTCAGGCTGTCGCCCAGCGCCAGCAGCTTCACCGGCTGCGCGGCAACCGCGCGGGTCGGAACGGTCATCGATGCCCCTGCGGCGAAAAGAAAGGCGAGCGCCACGCCAAGGGCGCCCGTGTTGAAAGCCCGGCGGGTCGTGCCATATGGCGATGGTCCATTCCGCTTGTGCGAGTGTCGCATGTCCAAGGCTCAGTCCCCTGCAACGTCGTCAGATTTCATCGCCCGGTCCCCCAACGATTCAATCGTTGAACTCGACGACGTCCACCTGAAATTGGACAGCGGCGCCGGACCCGTCAACATCCTGCGCGGCGTGAATCTTCAGGTTACGGCCGGCGAGCGGGTCGGCGTCGTCGGCCCCAGCGGCTCCGGCAAGTCGACCATGATGATGGTGATGGCCGGGCTGGAACGCCCCAGCGGCGGCGTCGTCCGCGTCGCCGGCCAGGATCTCGGCCGGTTGGACGAGGATGGCTTGGCGCGCTTCCGCCGCCAGCATGTCGGGATCGTCTTCCAGGCCTTCCATCTGGTGCCGACGATGACGGCGCTGGAGAATGTCGCCATCCCGCTGGAGTTCGCCGGGGTCGCCGACGCCTTCGACCGCGCCCGCGTCGGGCTGGAACAGGTGGGCTTGGGCCACCGCGTCCACCATTATCCCGGCCAGCTGTCGGGCGGCGAGCAGCAGCGCACCGCGCTGGCCCGCGCCTTCGTCACCGAGCCGTCACTGCTGCTGGCCGACGAGCCGACCGGCAACCTCGACATCGACACCGGCGCCACCATCGTCAAGCTGCTGTTCGATCTGGCGGAGCGGCGCGGCACGACGCTGGTGCTGATCACCCACGACCAGAGCCTCGCCGCGCGCTGCGACCGCACGGTGCGGCTGGCGGATGGGCGGATCGCCGACGACGGGCAGGCGGCCCGACGCGCAAAGCTGCAGGCGGCGGGGGAGTGAGGGGGATGGCTGGACTGATGCGGACCGTTTCCCCCTCTCCCCCCCGGGGAGAGGGTCGGGGTGAGGGGGACGCACCGCGTGGCGTAAGTCGGCGTGCAAACCCCTCGTCACTGAAACAATCCTCGCCACGCATCCCCCTCACCCNCGCATCCCCCTCACCCTAACCCTCTCCCCGGGGGGGAGAGGGGACCCGCAGGGGAGAGGGAATAGTTGCGGGTATGAGGGGGCCATGCGATGACCAACCTTGGCCTCGCCCTCCGGCTTGCCCGGCGGGAGCTGCGCACCGGCCTGAAGGGCTTCTGGGTCTTCCTCGCCTGCCTCGCGCTGGGCGTCGCCGCCATCGCCGCGGTGCAGTCGGTGTCGAGCGGGTTGCTCGACGGGCTGGCGAGCGACGGGCGCTCGATCCTCGGCGGTGACGTCGCGTTGCGGCAACTCTACAATCCGCCGGCCGACGAGCAGATGGCGGCGCTGAAGGCTGGCGGCCGGGTCTCGACCTCCGCCGAGATGCGGGCGATGGCCCGCGCCGACGATGACGTCCGCTCCTCGCTGGTCGAGCTGAAGGCGGTCGACGATTTCTATCCGCTCTACGGTGCCGTGACACTGGACGGCGGCGGCGACCTGCGCGACGCGCTGGCGCAGAAGGACGGCCGCTGGGGTGCCGTGGTGGAGGCCAGTCTGGTCGACCGGCTGGGCATCAAGCCTGGCGACACCATCCATGTCGGCGAGGGCGCCTACCGCGTCGCCGCCGTGTTGGACCGCGAGCCGGACCGCGCCTCCTCCAACGCCTTCTCGCTCGGGCCGCGGCTGCTGGTGGCGCTGCCGTCGCTGACGAACACCGGGTTGCTGCAACCCGGCAGTCTCACCTGGTGGAGCACCAAGGTGGCGCTGCCGCCGGAGACCGACCTCAAGGCTTGGCAGGAGGGGTTGCGCAGCCGCTTCCCCGACGCGCCGTGGCGGATGCGCGACTACACCAACGCTTCGCCGCAGATCGAGCGCTTCATCGACCGCATGACGCTGTTCCTGACGCTGGTCGGGCTGACCGCGCTGCTGGTCGGCGGCGTCGGGGTCGGCAACGCGGTGCGCAGCCATCTCGATTCGCGCGCCCGCACCATCGCCATGATGAAGTGCATCGGCGCGCCCGGCGCCCTGGTCTTCCAGCTCTATCTGGCGCAGATCCTGGCGCTGGCTCTGTTGGGCATCGTCATCGGGCTGGCGCTGGGGGCCGTGGCGCCGCTGGCGCTGGGCCGGCTGCTCGACGGCGTGCTGCCGGTGTCGGCACATATCGGCGTCTATCCCGGCGCCCTGGCGCTGGCCGCCCTCTACGGCGTGCTGACGGCGCTGACCTTTTCGCTGTGGCCGCTCGGCCGGGCGCGCGAGGTGCCGGCGGGCGCGCTGTTCCGCGACGTGATCGCCCCGGCCGGCGGACGGCCGCGTATGCCCTACACCGTCGCGATGGTGGTGTCGGCCGCGGCGCTCGCCGGGCTGGCGGTTCTGACCGCCCACAACAGGATCTTCGCCCTGTGGTTCGTCGGCGGCTCCATCGCCACCTTCCTCGCCTTCCGCGCCGCCGCCGCCCTGGTCACCTGGGGCGCGGCGCGGGTGGGCCAAGGAAAATTTGGGCGGGTCCGGCGTCCGGGGCTGCGGCTGGCGCTGGCCAACCTGCACCGGCCGGGCAACCCGACGGCGGCGGTGGTGCTGTCGCTGGGCCTCGGCCTGACGGTGCTGGTCGCCATCGCGCTGATCCAGGGCAACTTCTCCCGCCGGGTGTCGGAGACGATCCCGCAGGATGCCCCCGCCTTCTTCTTCGTCGACATCCAGCGCGACCAGTTCGATCCCTTGCGCGAGCTCGTCACCGCCGTCCCCGGCGCCAGCGCCTTCGAGGCGGTGCCGAGCCTGCGCGGCCGGATCGAGCGGGTGAACGGCCAGGACGCCGAAAAGGCGCTGGTCAACCCGGAACAGGCCTGGATCCTGGCCGGCGATCGCGGCATCACCTATTCCGCGACGCTGCCGAAACATTCCACCGTTACCGCCGGCAGCTGGTGGCCGACCGACTATGCCGGGCCGCCGCTGATCTCCATTCATCAGAGCGTCGCCGAGGCCTTCGGCATCGGTCCGGGCGCCACCATGACCGTCAACATCCTGGGCCGCAGCATCGAGGCCAAGGTCGCCAACGTGCGTTCCGCCGATTTCAGCAGCATGGCGATCAACTTCACCATGGTCTTCGCCCCCGGCACGCTGGAGGGGGCGCCGCAGACCTGGGTCGCCACCGTCCGCGCCACGCCCGACGCCGAGACCCAGGTGCAGCGCGCCGTCCTGCAGCGCTTCCCCAACATCACCATGGTGCGGGTGAAGGACGCGCTCGACACGGTGGCGGAGATGCTGGGCCATATCGGCACCGCGGTGCGCATCGTCGCCGGCATCACGCTGGCCGCCGGCACGCTGGTGCTGGCCGGCGCGGTCGCCGCCGGCCACCGCCGCCGGGTCTATGATGCGGTGGTGCTGAAGGTGCTGGGCGCCACGCGCGGCGACGTGCTGCGCGCCTTCCTGTTGGAATACGGGCTGCTCGGCCTGCTGACCGCGGTGATCGCCGGCATCATCGGCACGCTGACCGCCTGGGCGGTGCTGAAGTTCCTGATGCATTGGGAATGGAGCTTCCTGCCGTCGGCGGTCATAACCACCGCTTTGCTGAGCACGGCGATCACGCTGGCTTTCGGGTTCTATGGTACTTGGCGGGCTTTGGGCCAGCCTTCGGCGCCATTGCTTCGGAACGAATGATTCCCGCGTCATGAAGCCGCAGGAAAAACGAATCGTGAAAGCTATTTCATCTGGAAAAACCGCTGCCGATTCCTATTGAACCGCATGACGGACTCGCCAATATGTCCTGGCACGGGATCACCCTATTCCACCGAGGAAACCAAACCATGGCAGACCCGACCTATAACCGCTTCGCGACCGCAGGCCGCGCGACAGATCGGGGATACTTAGACGAAGGCCTGCGGCAGCACATGCTGCGCGTGTACAACTACATGGGCGCCGGCCTGATCCTGACGGGTCTGGTCGCGGCACTCGTGTCGTCCAGCCCGGCCATGATGGCCACCATCTTCGGCACGCCGCTGAAGTGGGTGGTGATGCTGGCCCCGCTCGCCTTCGTCATGGTGCTGTCGTTCGGCATCCAGCGCCTGTCCTTCGCATCGGCACAGATGATCTTCTGGGCCTATTGCGGCGCGATGGGCCTGTCGATGTCGGCCATCTTCCTGGTCTTCACCGGGGCGTCGATCGCACTGACCTTCTTCGTCACCGCCGCGACCTTCCTGGCGATGAGCCTCTACGGCTACACGACGAAGGCCGACCTGTCGAAGATGGGCTCGTTCCTGATGATGGGCGTCATCGGTCTGGTGATCGCCGGCCTGGCGAACATCTTCTTCCAGTCGCCGGCCCTGCATTTCGCGATCTCCGCCATCGGCGTGCTGATCTTCACCGGCCTGACCGCCTACGACACCCAGGCGATCAAGGAAAGCTACGCCGAGGGCTACGATCACGAGAGCACCGGCAAGCTGGCCCTGATGGGCGCCCTGACGCTGTACCTGGACTTCATCAACCTGTTCCAGTTCCTGCTGCAGTTCCTGGGCCAGCGCAACAACGACTGATCTTGCGAGCCTGATCGGACAAGCATCGGATCAAGCAGCAGCCGCCCGGAAGCACCCGCTTCCGGGCGGTTTTCTTTTGCACTGCTTTTTCAGGACTCCACCGTCACCGGGTCGCCGACCGCCAGCCCCAGAACCCGGTCGGCCCGCCCGCGGTTAACGGCGATCTCCGCCAGCCCGTTGGAGTTTTCGTACCACAGCGGCTGGCCCGGCCCGACGGCGCCGAAGGTGCGGGCGCGGGCGATCCGGGTGCCGCCGGCGGTCAGCACCGCATCGGCGGGCAGGGCGGAAGCCCGCAGGCCGGTCATGGCGTTGCCGTAGACGTCGACATAGACGATGCGGGCCAAATCGTCCGGCCAGTCCGGACGGTCGATGTCGATGGGATCGAGCGGGCTGCGCGCAACGGCCTGGCCCGTTGCAAGGTTGGCAGCGACGGGGGCGAACAGGTCGCGGCCGTGGAAGCTGGCGGACAGCCGGTCCGGGATCCAGTCGATTTTCCAGGCGTTTAGTGACGTTGCACGGCGGGCGGGCAGGGCGAAGAGGCCGTTGTCGGGGCCGACGAACCAGCGCCCGTCGGCCTCCACCATCACCGGCCGCCGGTCGGTGCCGACGCCGGGATCGACGACGCAGAGAAAGACGCTGCCGGCCGGGAAGGCCGGCGCGTAGGCCGCCAGCAGATAGGCGGAGAGCTGCGGGTCGAAGGCGGGAGCGTCGGCGAACAGGTCGATGACCGGGACGGCGGGCGCTTGTTGCGCCAACACCGCCTTCATCTGGCCGGTGTAGGGGCCGGAAAGGCCGAAGTCGGTGAAGAGCAGGATCATGGGGGGCCTTTTCACCAGTGCCGCTACCTTAGACCCCCACCCTAACCCTCCCCCGCCCAGCGGGGGAGGTTAGGTGGGGGCAATCGACGCCCCCCTCACACCGACTTGGTATCGAGCGCGTAGCCGGCCGACCGCACCGTGCGGATCAGGTCAAGCTCGTCCTCTTCGTTCATTGCCTTGCGCAGGCGGCGGATGTGGACGTCGACCGTACGCGGCTCGACGTACACATCGTGGCCCCAGACCAGATCGAGCAGCTGTTCGCGCGAGAAGACACGGCCGGCATGCTGCATGAAATGGCGCAGCAGGCGGAATTCGGTCGGCCCGAGATGGACGTCCCGGCCGTTGCGGCGGACGCGGTGGGCGGCCAGATCCATCGTCACGTCGGCGAAGGTCAGCACTTCGTCGGTCATGCCGGGAGAGGCGCGGCGCAGCACGGCGCGCATGCGCGCCACCAGCTCGGTCGGCGAGAAGGGTTTGGTGATGTAGTCGTCGGCGCCGGAATTCAGGCCGCGCACCCGGTCGCCCTCCTCGCCGCGGGCGGTCAGCATGATGATCGGGATGTCGCGGGTCTTGGCGTTGCGGCGCAGCTGGCGGCAGACCTCCAGCCCGCTCATCAGCGGCAGCATCCAGTCGAGCAGCACGATGTGCGGCGTCTGTTCGCCGGCGGCCAGCAGGGCCTCCTCGCCGTCGCTGGCGGTGGCGACGCGGAAGCCTTCCTTTTCCAGGTTGTACTTCAGCAGCGTCAGGATGTCGGCCTCGTCCTCGACGATCAGGACGAGCGGCTTCAGGGCCGCATTCATGGTGGCTCCGTTGACAGCGCGCGTCTCGACGTTAACCGGCATGGCACAGCCTTTTCAACAAAGGAGGGGAGGGGGCGCAGGAGGAAGGAGGCATAAGGAAGGGTTCAGCCGTAGCGGCCGGTGATGTAGCCCTGGGTGCGCTCGTCGCGCGGGTTGGTGAAGATCTCCTCGGTGTCGTCGCACTCCACCATCTCGCCGAGATGGAAGAAGGCGGTGCGCTGCGACACGCGGGCGGCCTGCTGCATGTTGTGGGTGACGATGACGATGGTGTAGTTGGCCCGCAGCTCGTCGATCAGCTCCTCGATATGGGCGGTCGCGATGGGGTCGAGCGCCGAACAGGGCTCGTCCATCAGGATCACCTCGGGGCTGACGGCGATGGCGCGGGCGATGCACAGCCGCTGCTGCTGGCCGCCGGACAGGCTGGTGCCGGGTTCGCGCAGGCGGTCCTTGACCTCCGCCCACAGGCCGGCGCGCTTGAGCGAGGTCTGCACCACCTCGTCCAGCTCGTCGCGGCCGGAAGCCAGGCCATGGATGCGCGGGCCGTAGGCGACGTTGTCGTAGATCGACTTGGGGAAGGGGTTCGGCTTCTGGAACACCATGCCGACGCGGGCGCGCAGCTGCACCGCGTCGACCGCCTTGCCATAGACGTCCTCGCCGTCGAGCGCGATCCGCCCCTCGACCCGGCAGCCCTCGATGGTCTCGTTCATCCGGTTCAGGCAGCGCAGGAAAGTCGACTTGCCGCAGCCGGACGGGCCGATCAGCGCCAGCACCCGGTTTTCCCGGATGTCGAGGTCGATGCCCTTCAACGCCTGCTTGGCGCCGTAGAACACCGTCACCCCGCGGGCGGTCATCTTGTTGGGCAGGGCTGCGCCTGGGCGTTGACCGGGACGGTCGTCGGTGTGGGGACGCAGCTTCAGCGGGTTCTGAATGCTCATGACGCTCACCACCGTCTCTCGAAAACCTTGCGCAGGATCACGGCCGCGCCGTTCAGCAGGATCAGGACGCCGAGCAGGATCAGGATCGCCGCCGAGGTGCGCTCGGTGAAGGCCCGCTCCGGGCTGTCGGCCCACATGTAGATCTGCACCGGCAGGACCGTGGCGCTGTCGGTCAGCCCGTGGGGGATGTCGACGACGAAGGCGACCATGCCGATCATCAGCAGCGGCGCCGTCTCGCCCAGCGCGCGGGCCATGCCGATGATGGTGCCGGTCAGGATGCCGGGCAGCGCCAGCGGCAGCACATGGTGCAGCACGGTCTGCAGGGGTGAGGCGCCGATGCCCAGCGCCGCCTCGCGGACCGACGGCGGCACCGCCTTCAGCGCGACGCGGGACGCGATGATGATGACCGGCAGCGTCATCAGCGCCATCACCAGCCCGCCGACCAGCGGGGCGGAGCGCGGCATGCCGAAGAACCCCAGGAACACGGCCAGGCCCAGCAGGCCGAAGATGATCGACGGCACCGCGGCGAGGTTGTTGATGTTCACCTCGATCAGGTCGGTCCAGCGGTTCTTGGGCGCGAACTCCTCCAGATAGACTGCGGCGGCGATGCCGGTCGGCACCGACAGCGCCATGGTCACCAGCAGGGTCAGCAGCGAACCGACGATGGCGCCGCCGATGCCGGCCTGTTCCGGCTCCCGGCTGTCGCCGGCGGTGAACAGGGTGGTGTTGAAGCCCTGCGCCAGCGCCGCCGACGCCAGCAGCGCGTCGGCGGCGGCGACCTTGGCGTCGCTGATCCCGCGCTCGCTCTCCGGCAGGTCGCGGCGATAGGCGCCCTTCACCAGCTGGTCGATCTGGTCGTCGGCGCGGACCCAGATCGTCTGCGTCGTTCCGGCCAGCGCCGGGGTCTTCGCCACCATCGCCTCAATCTCGTAGGGCGCGCCCGACGACAGCAGGTCGTTCAGCACACGGCGGCCGGCGCGGTCGGTCACCTGCGGGAACTGGGCGTAGAGCGCCCGGCGCAGCAGGGCGGTGTAGTTGCGGTCGGCGACCTCCGCCGGGTCCAGCGTCACCTCCAGCCGGATGCGCGCCTCCAGGAAGGCGCTGGCGCCCTTGGCGACGATGGAGCCCAGCAGCAGCACCAGGATCAGCGCCGCCAGCGCCACCGCCGCGGCGCCGGCCAGCCGGAAGCGGCGCTCCGCGGCATGGCGGGCGCGCAGGCGGCGGGCGAAGGCCTCGCTGCGCAGGCGCGACTTCGGGGCGGTGGAAGGGGAAGGGGAGGGCGTCACGGCCGCCACGTCCCGCTCGACGAGGTCAGTCATATTTTTCCCGATAGGTCCGGACCACCCGCAGGGCGACCATGTTGAGGCAGAGCGTGACGAGGAACAGCACGAGGCCGAGGCCGAAGGCCGACAGCGTCTTCGGACTGTCGAACTCCTGGTCGCCGACCAGCAGCGTGGCGATCTGGGTGGTGACGGTGGTCACCGCCTGCAACGGGTTGGCGGTCAGGTTGGCGGTCAGGCCCGACGCCATGGTGACGATCATCGTCTCGCCGATGGCGCGGCTGACCGCCAGCATCACGGCGGCGACGATGCCGGGCAGCGCCGCCGGCAGAACCACCTGACGGATCGTCTCGGATTTCGTGGCGCCGAGGCCGTAGGAGCCATCGCGCAAGCTCTGCGGCACCGCGTTGATGACGTCGTCCGACAGCGAGCTGACGAAGGGGATGATCATCACCCCCATGACGATGCCGGCGGCCAGCGCCGATTCCGAACTGACGTCCAGCCCCAGCGCCTCGCCCACCGAGCGGACGACGGGCGCCATGGTCAGCGCGGCGAAGAAGCCGTAGACCACGGTCGGGATGCCGGCCAGGATCTCCAGCGCCGGCTTCAGCCAGGTGCGCATGCCGCGCCCCGCATATTCGGACATGTAGATCGCCGCCATCAGCCCGACCGGCACCGCCACTGCCATGGCGATGACGGTGATGAGAAGCGTACCGGCGAACAGCGGGATGGCGCCGAAGGAGCCGCTGGAGCCGACCTGATCGGCCCGCATCGCCATCTGCGGGCTCCAATGGGTGCCGAACAGGAAGTCGAGGGGCGAGACGACGCTGAAGAAGCGCAGCGCCTCGAACAGCAGCGACAGGACGATGCCGACCGTGGTCAGGATGGCGACCAGCGAGCAGACGACCAGCGCCACCCGCACCACCCGTTCCACCGCCGGACGGGCGCGCAGGTCCGGGCCGATGCGGCGGCTGCCCCAGGCCAGCCCGGCAACGGCGATGCTGGCCCCGACAGCCAGCAGGCTCCAGCCGGCGAGGTCGCGCAGGGCGGCGTAGCGGCGGGCCGCCTCCACCACCAGCGGATCGGCCTCGCGCCCGGTGGCGATGCCGCGGGCGAGATTGAGGATGTCGGCCTTCAGCAGGGAGACCGACTGACCGTCGCCGGTGGTCAGCCGGTCCGGCAATGCCGACAGCACCAGCTGCAGCGCCAGCCAGCCTTCCGACGCCGTCCAGACGACGAACAGCAGCAGCGCCGGCAGCCCGGCCCACAGCGCGACATAGACGCCATGGTAGGAGGGGACCGAATGCAGCTCCGCCACCCGCCCGCCGACCGACGCGGCCGCGCGCGACCGGCCGACCAGGAAGCCGATCATGGTGAGCAGGGCCAGGACCAGGGCGAGGAGGGTCAGCTGCATGCGGGCGGCTCGGAGAACGGAGAGATCAGAACTGGAGTGGGGTCAGGTTCACCGCCAGGACGCGGGCGGCTTCGCGCAGCGCCTTCGGCTCCGGGATCAGCCCCTTGTCGACCAGATAGCCGTCGTCGCCCAGCGCCCGTTCCGAGGTGTATTCGCCGATGAACTCGCGGATGCCCGGGATGACGCCGGCATGGGCGTTCTTGACATAGACATAGAGCGGGCGCGCCAGCTCGTACTGGCCGGCGGCGACGGTCTCCGCCGTCAGCTCCATCCCGTCCATCTTCGCCGACTGGAGCGTGTCGCGGTTCTGGTCGAGATAGCTGTAGCCGAAGACGCCGAAGGCGTTGGGGTTGGCGGTCAGTTTCTGGACGATCAAATTGTCGTTCTCGCCAGCCTCGACATAGGCGCCATCCTCGCGGATGGTCATGCAGGCGCGTTCCCGGGCCTTCTCGTCGGGGACCGCCTTGGCGACCTCGGCGACCTTCTTGCAGCCCTCCAGCATCGCCAGCTCGTTGAAGGTGTCGCGCGTCCCGGAGGTGGGTGGCGGGCCCAGCACCTCGATCGCCGCCTTGGGCAGGGCCGGGTCGATGTCGGACCACAGCTTGTACGGGTTGGCGACCAGGGCGCCGTTCACCGGCACCTCCTTCGCCAGCGCCTTCCACAGCAGGACGGTGGACAGCGACACCGGAGCCGCCTTGCGGGAGGAGGCGAGCGCGATGCCGTCATAGCCGATCTTCAACTCGGTCATCGTGGTGACGCCGTTGGCGGCGCACTGGTCGATTTCCGACTTCTTGATCCGGCGCGAGGCGTTGGCGATGTCGGGATGGGCCGGGCCGACGCCGGCGCAGAACAGCTTCAGCCCGCCGCCGGTGCCGGTCGATTCGACCACCGGGGTCTTGAACCGGCCGCCCTTGCCAAAGGCCTCCGCCACCGCGGTGGTGAAGGGGAAGACGGTGGAGGAGCCGACCGCCCGGATCTGATCGCGCGACTGCGCCCGGGCCGGGCCGGCAAGGCTCAGGGCCAGGGTCAGGCCCAGGGCGGTCGCGGCGAAGACATGGGTCCGGGTGGTCACGGGTGCCCCTCCTTGAGGAAACGGAGACTGGTCCAGCGGAATGGCGCGGACCATAGACCCGGAGGGCGACCGATTGATTGCGTTTTTATGACGGTTTCATGACAGCGTCACGAAGTGGCGACCCTTTTCACACCCCGCCATATCCCCTTTCCCCCCCGGGGCTAATCTATCAACACAAGTACTGTGCGAGGGCAGCGCCCTCGCACAGGGTTGAGA
>NZ_JAENHM010000047.1 GCF_016595245.1 Azospirillum endophyticum | reverse complement strand
CGCCTGATCTCCATCGCTTCTGGGCGAAATCCGTCGGCAGGCCGAGTTCTGCACCAAAGTCGATCCGCACCGTCCCCTCCCCCGCTTCAGCGCCCACCCCGGGTATCAGAGCAACAATGTGCGCCGGAGAGAACTTTTCAAGAACATTGATTCATTGACACCTCGAATGTCGATCTGAAGGCGTGGACTTTAGGGGCGCCTGAGAACAGCTTTGGACTCTAGGGGCGCATAGGATTGCGCTCGGGCGGAGCAGAACAGCGCCATCCGGTCTGGAACAGTGGACTTTGGGGGCGCTTCATCCTAATTGCCGGCTCTGCCGATCCGACGGTGCTGGCATTTGGACTCTGGGGGCGCGGCTCCGATTCGGGTTCCTGTGTCTCGATTCGCGTTCAACGGCTCGGCAGCGACCCAACGACGGGCGAGTTGAGCACAGTCAAAACTTGGACTTTGGGGGCAACCCCATGGACTCTGGGGGCAGGCGAATCGATGCGAATCGGCAAATCCCGTGGACTATAGGGGCGAATCAAATAGTAAGATAACTACTAGGTTGTCAAATAGCCTGCGCCCCCAGAGTCCAACTTGAAGAATCTAGGACTGATCGTCATCCTGCCACCGGATCAGGAGTAGGCCATGGCTGAAATTCACCAGCTCATCATCAAACACGGTCGCGACGAAGCCAAGCGCCTCGTCCCGGTCGAAGACCGGCAGTATGTAGACATTGCCGCTCGAATGCTGGCTGAAGAGAATCCTGCCCTTGGCATCACCTACTCCGGATTCTGCCTCACCGCACTACCACACAAACGGCTCGAAGATGAGGCGGTCTGGCGCCGGCAGGGCCATAAGGTTCGGCTGATCATCGAACCCGGCCGCCTTCCTCTCCCCGGCGGCGAGGACAAGCTCTACGGTGTTCCTTTCGGCAGCCGTGCCCGCCTGATGCTGCTCTATCTCCAAACCCGCGCCATCCAGACCAGTTGCCCCGAGGTCGAACTCGGCAGGAGCATGCGAGAGTGGATGAGCCGCATGGGTGTGCCGATCGGTGGAAAGAGCTACAGGGACATCAAGGAGCAGGCAAATCGAATTTCAGCCTGCAATCTGACATTCGTATGGGACGACGATGGCCGCAAGGCCAAGTTCGCGAAGGACTCAATCGTCAAGGGCGGCATCCAGCTTTACGAAGCCGATGATGACAACCAGCCCCGTCTATGGGTCGACACCGTCAGGCTTGGCGACAACTTTTACAAGGCTCTTACTGACCATCCGGTACCAATTGCAGAGCCTGCACTGCGGCATATCTCCAACCAGAGCATGGCGATCGACGTCTATATCTGGCTTGCCTACCGCCTGCACTCCTTGGACAAGCCGGCACCTGTCACCTGGGCGGCTCTCCACGGACAGTTCGGCGCCGGCTATGACCGCATCCGGAAGTTCAAGGAACGGTTCATTGAGCCGCTCAAGGCCGCCCTTGCAGTCTACCCAGAAGCGGATGTCGAAATCACGGATGAAGCTGTGGTCCTGAAGCCGTCCGCACCTCCGATCCCGGAGAAGCAGTTCCTCATCAGGTAGTCGACCATTCCGTGGACTTTAGGGGCGCGCCCCCAAAGTCCACTCCTTGCCTGGACTGAAAGCTGTACCAGGGTTGAAATGGGCCTCCCCTATAGGCGTTGACACCGCCGCTGCGGATCTCGCACCCTCCCGCCAGACCAGAGCCGTGGCGGTCGGACCTTTCCGGCCCTGCCTGGTTGATCGCACGTGCGGGGGACAGCATCAGATGGGCAGGATCATCACCTTCGGCAGCAGCAAAGGCGGCGTGGGCAAGACCACCCTTGCCTACTCGATGGCCGAGTTCCTGAAGCGTAAGGGCGAGGCGGTGTGCGCCCTCGATGCCGATCCGAACAAGAACCTGTCCGGTTGGCTCGCGCAGTCCCAACTCGTCGAAGGTCGCGTCGTCCAGGCTGACGACCTCGTCCAAGTGGCCAACGCGATGGCCGAGTCCCACAGCTTCGTCCTCATCGATGTGCCGGGCGCCAACAGCACCGCCCTGATCAACGCAATCGACATATCCAGCTTGGTGTTGATCCCGACCAAAGCGGACCTGAAAGACGTTGTCGAGGCGTTCCGCACCTTCCAGCACGTCGTGAACGCCATCACGAAGGCCCGCCGGTTCTCCCCCCGCGCCCATATCCCTGCCGCCGCAGTGCTGTCCCAGGTCGACCGGCGCGCCACTGTCGATCAGGCTGCCCGGCAGCAGCTCACCAGCCTGGGCGTGCCGACGATGAAAGCCGACCTCGGCCTGAAAGCCTCCATCAACCATGCGAGCTTCGCGCAGAAGCCGGCGCCTTATGCGGCGATGTCCGACGACATCGAGGCAATCGGTGTCGAGGCTCTCGCCCTACTGGAGACATTCCGTGGCTAAGCCCCGTCAGCCTGGAAAGGACTTCGAGGTGGTCCACAAGCCGAAGGCGCGGACGAGCAGGCGCCCGCCGCCGGCGCCAGTGACGGACTCCGCATACCTCCAAGCTGTGATGGGCGACGCACAGAAGCCCTCGGTACCAGTCGAGATCCTCCCCTCCCCTCCCCCGGGGCAAGTTGCGCTTGATGGAGAGTTATTCCCTCCCCTGCCGGAATCCCGTGCGCCGCGCACCGCCGATGAGTTCCTATCCCGGATCACCGAACTCTGGGAGGATGCCCAGCAGAGGTTCCTTCGGATCGGCGAACTGCTGACGCTGGCGGAGACGCGCCTCACCGACGACGATCGGCAAGCCCTGTATGATGGTCTGAACCGCCGGTTCGGGAAGTCTGCCCGGTCGCAGCTGATGAGCGCCTACCGGGCGATCCGGGACCGTGTCGTGCCGCAGGAGATGGCCGCCGCAGGATACGGCACCGTCTACATGCTAGCCCGGCTCACCGACGAGCAGCGCAGTCGAGCCGCCGCCGAAGGACTGCTGCGTCCGGACATTCGCCAGGCGGAGATCCGGCAGTTCTTCCAAAGCGCCCGCGCGCCGATGAGTCGCGAAAGCAGGATCGCAGAGCTTGAGGCGAGAGAAGCCAAGCTCTTGGCGGAACTGGCGAGGGTGCGTGATGAACTGGCTCGGGAGCGCAGACAGGTTTAATCGATTAAACTCTCGCTAGTTTAATTGATTAAACCGGTGCGGCGCTTTCGAACAACAAAGAGGGCGCCGTCGCCAGCCCTGACGCCATCGACCGTCACACGGGGAGAGTGCCGATTGCTGTCTCAGGGCAATTGATGGATTGCCGTATCACTCCGACCACCTCCTCCAACGGGGCCTTTCAAAGCGCATCAGCCCGCTCCGCTTCATCACTCGTCGCGGCCGGCTGACAACCGCCCAGGCGACGGATCATATCGAGCGCCGTTTCGGCGTAGCCTGCGATCCGCACCAGTTCCGGCCCTGCTCCGCAGTTTGGACCGATGGCGCCTGAGGCGATCATCTGGATTTCCTCCAGCGCCTGTCCAAAGGCCTTGAGCGCATCGTCCGCGTGTTGCCGGGCGTGGGCTGCATCCTCCAGAAGACTGGCTGGCGACCGCCTTTCCAGTTCGGTGAAGCTGTTGCCGATGGCGATCTCGCTCAGCCATGCGAGGGGACTTTGGTGCAGAACTCGGCCTGCCGACGGATTTCGCCCAGAAGCGATGGAGATCAGGCG
>NZ_JAENHM010000046.1 GCF_016595245.1 Azospirillum endophyticum | reverse complement strand
GTTTCTCAACCCTGTGCGAGGGCGCTGCCCTCGCACAGTACTTGTGTTGATAGATTAGCCCGCCCCGGGAGAGGGAGGGGACCCGCGCCGCAGGCGTGGGGAGGGTGAGGGGTAGGGCAAGGATCCCGAACCGCATGGTTCCTTGGATCGCCCCTCACCCTTCCCATGGCGATGCCATGGGCCCCTTCCCTCTCCCGGGGCGGGAGAGGGAAGACCAGCCTGCCCCCCAAACCCTACGCCGCCCGCACCGTCGCGATGAAGGTCCCGACCTCGCGCCGCAGGCGCTCCGCCTCGGTGGCCAGATCCTGCGACGTGCCGTGGACGCGGCCGGCGGCGTCGCCGGTCTCGTGGACGGCGGTGCTGACGCCGGCGATGTTGCTCGACACCTCCTCGGTGCCCTGCGCCGCCTGGGTGACGCTGGAGGCGATCTCGCGGGTGGCGGCGGCCTGCTCCTCGATGGCGGCGGCGATGGCGGTGGTGATCTCGCTCATGTGGCCGATGGTCTTGCCGATGCTGCCGATCGCCTTCTGGGCGCCGCCGGTGGTCTGCTGGATTTCCTGGACCTTGGCCTGGATCTCGTCGGTGGCCCGCGCGGTCTGGGTCGCCAGCGCCTTCACCTCGCTCGCCACCACGGCGAAGCCCTTGCCGGCCTCGCCGGCGCGGGCCGCCTCGATGGTGGCGTTCAGCGCCAGCAGGTTGGTTTGCGCTGCGATGCCGCTGATCAGCTCCACCACCGCGCCGATCTGCTCGGCGGCGGAGACCAACTCGCGCATGGTGCGGTCGGCGCCGTGGGCGTCGCTCACCGCCTGGGTGGCGATGCGGGTGGAGTTCTCCACCTGCTGGCCGATCTCGGAGATGGAGGCCGACAGCTCCTCCGTCGCGGTGGCGACGGTCTGCACGTTGGCCGAGGCCTGTTCCGACGCCGACGCGACCAGCAGCGACCGTTCGCTCGCCTCCTGCGCGGTGGCGGTCAGCACGGTGGCGGCGTCCCGCATGCCGGTGGCGGCGGTGGCGACGGTGTCGACGATGCCCTTCACCGTGCTTTCGAAGGTGTCGGCCATCTGCATCATCGTCTGGCGCCGCTGCGCCGCGGCCCGGCGCTCGCTCTCCTCCTGCGCCCTGCGCATCCGCTCGATCTCCAGCGCGTTGGTCTTGAAGACCTGGAGCGCGCGGGCCAACGCGCCGATCTCGTCCCGGCGGCGGTCGTCGGTGACTTCCACGCCCAGGTCACCCTCGGCCAGACGGCCCATCGCCCGCGTGATGCCGCCGAGCGGCCGGGTGATCGCCCGCGAGATCGCCCAGGCCAGCAGCAGGCCGAGCAGCACCGCCGCCGCGGTCACCATGGTTCCGCGTCCTTCCGCCGCGGCCACCTCGGCGGCGGCGGTGACCTCCAGCTGCGCCAGGAAGCTGGCGGAATGGTCGCGGATCAGGCCGATCTTGTCGCCGATCTCCTTGCCGGCCTTGCCCAGGGTCTCGCTGTTCAGCGACTGGAGTTGGTCGCTCAACGCCGCGATGCGGTCGATCCCGGCGCCATAGGCGGGAAGCTTGGCGACCGCGTCGGACAGCTTGGCCTTGACCGGACCGTCGGCCATGCCCTCGCGCAGCGCCCCGGACTTCGCCGTCACGTCGGCCAGATCCTTGCGGATGCGGGCCAGATCCTCCGCCTTCATCTCCGCCACGAAGCGGGCGACCAGCACGCGGACCAGCAGATACTGTTCGCTGACGTCGGCGGCCCGCACCGTGCGGTCCAGGTTGCCGCCATCCTTTTCCGCCTTGACGGTGTCGCTCAGCGTGCGGCGGATGTCGGCACCCAGCGTGTTCACCACCGAGGCGATGATCGAATCGCGCTCCGTCCGCGCGGCGACCAGCCGGTCGAAGCCGCCGGTCAGCGTCTGGAGCAGGGTGGCGATCTCCTGGGCCGCCTGGAGATCCGCTGTGCTGGTCATCCGCGCGGTGGCGCCCTGCAGCTTCTGGCGGAACTCCGCCACGTCGCCGCGGAAGCGGTCGGCCACCGCGGGGGACCCGCTCGACACGAATTCCTCCGCCGCCCCCAGCGCGTCGGCCATGTCGGTGTCCGCCTCCGCCACCGCCATGGCGACATGCGACTGCCCCGCATAGCGGCGCAGCGCATCGTCGCTCGACCGCAAGCCCATCCACGACACCGCCCCCAGCCCGACCAGCAGCGCCAGCGTCACGCCGAAGCCGGTGTAGATCTTGGTCGCCGTGCGCAGGTTGGCGAAAGGACCGGCTTTGGTCGGCTGGGCTGAGGGCGGCTGGGTTTGGCGGTTGGCGTTCATGGCTGGTGACCTCGTCTTCTGACCCTGCTGCTGGCGGCATCCCGATCGTTCGGACGACCGGTTGTGAACCGAGGTAGCCTACAAGAACAGTGCCAAGGGACCATTAACGCCGGAATGTTTTTTTACCCTACGAAATCGATCTATTCCCAGAGTAAGGACATATTCATCCTCTGCATTTTGCAAAGATCATTGAGATTGCTTCGCATTTTGCCAAAGCTTCACCTTCGCATGTGCGAAATTTAAGTCCTTAGTTATATAACTGGCCGCCATTGACCTCGATGGTCTGTCCGGTGATGTAGCCGGCCAGCCGGTTGGAGGCGAGGAACAGGTAGGCGCCGACGCAATCCTCCGCCGTGCCGAGCCGCTTCAGCGGGATCCGCGCCGCGGTCTGCGCCAGCTTGTCCGGGGTGGAGTAGCGCCCGTGGAAGTCGGTGTCGATGGTGCCGGGCGACACCGCGTTGACGCGGATGCCGTGCGGCGCCAGCTCCGTCGCCAGCGAGCGGGCGAGGCTGGCCTGGAAGGCCTTGGCGGCGCTGTAGAGCGAGGACCCGGCGCTGCCCCCGGTGCGGCCGGAGATCGAGCCGGTGTTGACGATGGCGCCCCTGGACGCGATCAGCGCCGGCAGGGCGGTGCGGCTGGCGACGACCGCCGAGGCGGCGTTCAGGTCGAACTGCCGTTGCAGGAACCCGTCCTCGATGTCGGCCAAGGCCACCCGGCCCAGCATGGTGCCGGCGTTGTTGACCAGCACGTCCAGCCCGCCCAGCCGCTCGACCGCCCGTTCCACCACCCCGCGGGTCTGTGCCTTGTCGGCGAAATCGCCGGCCAGCGCCACCACGCCGCCACCCATCCCGGCCGCCACCGCTTCCAGGGCCGCCCCGTCGCGGCCATGGATGGCGACGCGGGCGCCGAGCCGGGCAAAGGCCGCCGCCACCGCGGCACCAATGCCGCGGCTGCTGCCGGTCACCAGAACCCGCTTGCCGCGGAACTCCTGCGCCAGCAGGTCGGCGGGCCAGTCGGCAGACATGTGGGTGGTGTCGGTGGCGGTCATGATGTGCGCTCTCCCTAGCTGCCCGGCTGCTTTCCATGTTCGGAATCGCAAGCCGGCTTGATTGTTCGTGTTCCAATCCGATCATAGGGGCCGGCATTCCGGCGTCAACAGCTGGGCCGTTCCGCGAGAATCCTGTCGATGGAAGCCGGCCCTTCGGGCTATGTAGGCGCATGAACACCGACCCGACCAGCCCCGCCCAGCCCTTCGAGATTTTCCTGGTGGCCGCCCCCGGCCTGGAAGCCGTGCTGTGCGCGGAGGCCGCCGACCGCGGCTTCACCGACCCGACCATGGTGAAGGGCGGGGTCACGGTCACCGGCGGCTGGCCCGAGGTCTGGCGTGCCAACCTGGAACTGCGCGGCGCCACCCGCGTGCTGGCGCGCATCGCCTCCTTCCGCGCCCTGCATCTGGCGCAGCTCGACAAGCGCGCCCGCCGGGTTCCCTGGGCCGAAATCCTGCGCGCCGACGTGCCGGTGCGGGTCGAGGCCTCCTGCAAGGCCTCGCGCATCTACCATGCCGGCGCCGCCGCCCAGCGTATCGAGCGCGCCATCGCCGAGGAACTCGGCGCCCCCATCGTCAAGGCCGCGCCCAAGAAGACCGGGAAGTCCGCCGACAGGGACGTGGGGGAAGAAGACACCCGCCCCCTGGAGATCGCCGTCCAGATCAAGGCGCGCATCGACGACGACCTCTGCACCATCAGCGTCGACAGCTCCGGCGAGTCACTGCACAAGCGCGGCCATAAGGAGGCGGTCAACAAGGCGCCGATGCGCGAGACCCTGGCGGCGCTGTTCCTGCGCCAATGCGGCTATGACGGGCGGGAGCCGATCCCCGTGGTGGACCCGATGTGCGGCTCCGGCACCTTCGCCATCGAGGCCGCCGAGATGGCCGCCGGCCTGAAGCCCGGCCGGTCCCGCTCCTTCGCCTTCGAGCAGCTCGCCAACTTCGACCCCGCCCGCTGGCAGAGCCTGCGCGGCAGCGGCATGGCCACGCCTCCCGCCGTCCGCTTCTACGGCAGCGACCGCGACGCCGGCGCCATCGCCATGAGCCGCGCCAACGCCGAGCGGGCCGGCGTCTCCGCCTGGACCGATTTCGCCCACCACGCCATCAGCGACCTGACCCCGCCCGAGAGTCCCCCCGGCCTCGTCATCGTCAATCCGCCCTACGGCGCCCGCATCGGCGAGGGCAAGTCGCTGATCCCGCTCTACCACGCCATGGGCAACACGCTGAAGACGCGCTTCGCCGGCTGGCGGGTGGCGATCATCACCAACGAAGCCGCCCTGGCGAAGGCGACGGAACTGCCGTTCGAGGAGAGCGGGGTGACTGTGTCGAACGGCGGGATTAAGGTGACGCTGTATCGGACGGGGGTGTTGAGCTGACTCCCACCTCGTCTTGGCCGTCATCCCCGCGAAGGGGCTAAAGTATGCACATGGCTCCAATCCTTGTAAGTCTCTGGAATTGAGAGAGCTCTGCGTCATTCCCGCGAAGGCGGGAATCCAGAAAACTCCGCGGTTCAGCTGCCGAGCCGGCTGGATTCCCGCCTTCGAGCCTGTGAAGAAATCGAACTTATATGAGAAAGCCCTGATCAGACAGGCGTGCACATCTCCCACTCGTCATCCCCGCGGAGGCGAGGAACCAGGATTTCCAACACAAGTGCTTGTAAAGGCTGGATTCCCGCCTTCGCGGGAATGACGGCCGAGGGACGCGCACGATGCGATCCAACGCGACCCAGTTCGAACTTGGGGCTTCTCTCAGCGAGTCACCGATTTCTTCACAGGCTCCTTCGCGGGAATGACGGCCAAAGACGTCGCTTAATTCCAGCATGTT
This sequence comes from Azospirillum endophyticum, assembly GCF_016595245.1. Taxonomy (GTDB): domain Bacteria; phylum Pseudomonadota; class Alphaproteobacteria; order Azospirillales; family Azospirillaceae; genus Azospirillum; species Azospirillum endophyticum. Next base: position 132,040 of record NZ_JAENHM010000046.1, on the reverse strand, counting down.
CCGCAAAGCTGAGACCTGTGCATACTTCAGCGCGAAGGCGGGCCTTCAGGTTTCCGGCCAAAGCACCAAAAACAAAAAGCCTCGCAAACCTGCGAGGTCATGACTTATCGAAGTAAAGTCGAAAATGTGGAAAGTGGCGTCCCCGACGGGAGTCGAACCCGTGTCGCCGCCGTGAAAGGGCGGTGTCCTAGGCCTCTAGACGACGGGGACGTTGTACCTTCAACCTGCGCTCAATCAACTCACCCAGCGCGTGGATGGCGTCCCCAAGGGGAGTCGAACCCCTGTTACCGCCGTGAGAGGGCGGTGTCCTAGGCCTCTAGACGATGGGGACGTCTGGTCCCGATGAATGCCGCGGCGGTGGAGGCTGCCACCGGCCGCACGACCCAACCTTGGAAGGTTGGCGTCCCCAAGGGGAGTCGAACCCCTGTTACCGCCGTGAGAGGGCGGTGTCCTAGGCCTCTAGACGATGGGGACGTCATCGGCGTGGGCGGGTTTCTAACGAAGCCCGGCCCACCGATCAAGCCTTTTCTTGCAGGCCGCGCAAAATACCCACCAACCCGTCCACCGCCGCCGCCGGCGTATCGAACGCCGTCACGAAGCGCGCGGTGCCGTCGTCCCAGCTGTAGAAGCCGTAGCCGGCCGCCTCCAGCGCCTCGGCATACGCCCTCGGCAGGCGGACGAACAGCTCGTTGGCCTCCACCGGATGGGCCAGCTCGACGCCGGGCAGAGCCGTCAGCCCTTCGGCCAGCCGGTCGGCCATGGCGTTGGCATGGGCGGCCAGCCGCAGCCACAGCCCGTCGTCCAGCCAGGCGTCGAGCTGCGCCGACAGGAAGCGCATCTTCGACACCAGATGGCCGCCGCGCTTGCGGCCGAAGCCGAAATCCTCGGCCATCGCCGGGTTGAAGAACACCACCGCCTCGGCGGCGAGGCAGCCGCCCTTGGTACCGCCCAGCGTCAGCACGTCGACCCCGGCGCGCCACGTCACGTCGGCAGGCGGGCAGCCCAGCCGGGCGATGGCGTTGGCGAAGCGGGCGCCGTCCATATGCACGGCCATGCCGTTGGAATGGGCGGCCTCGACCAGCGCCTCGACCTCCGCCGGGGTATAGACGGTGCCGGCCTCCGTCGCCTGGGTCAGGCTGAGCGCCGCGGGCTGGACGCGGTGGACGACGCCGACGCCGGCCCTGGCGATGTGCCGGGTGACGGCGTCCGGGGTCAGCTTGCCATGCGCGCCGGCCAGCGGCACCAGCTTGGCGCCGCCGGTGAAGAATTCCGGCGCGCCGCATTCGTCGACGGCGATGTGGGCCTCGTCATGGCACAGCACGGCGCCGAAGGGCGGGACCAGCGCCGACAGCGCCAGCGAATTGGCCGCCGTGCCGGTGGCGACGGGGAAGACCGCGACCTCGGTCTCGAAGATCGCGCACAGCCGCTCGGTCACCCGCGCGGTCCAGGGATCGTTGCCGTAGGGGGCGGCTGTGCCGGACGCGGAGGCCGCCAGCGCCGTCATCACCTGCGGGGCGGCACCGGCGACGTTGTCGCTGCGGAAATCATGCATGATCGCGAAACCTGTCTTTCGGGAAGCGGGCTTTTCAGGGGGCGGGCTTGGCGGGGATGGAGCCGGAAATCGGGCCGGCGGTGACCGTGGCGGTGACGGCGCCGTTGCGCGGGTCGATCAGGTAGAGGCGGTCCGGCCCCTGCGGCAGGGTCACCTTGAACAGGACGCGGTTGCCGACCGCCAGCATCTCGCCGATGCGGGACCCGGCCGGGACGTCCAGCGTCACCTCGGCGGGGCGCTCGGCCGGAACCGGCGCCGGGGCGGTGGCGGTCAGCGAGGCGCGGTTGGGGTCCGACATCCGCTTGTACAGCTCCACGCCCAGAAAGGTGAAGCCGGCGAGGATGAGAGCGCCCATGATGACGACGAGTACCTTGAGGATCTGCACGGTTTGGGGTCCACTCCCGGACGATTGAAACAGGACGCGATACGCAAAGCCGATGGCCGCCAACACACCGGACGACAACACACCGGACGACAACACACCCGAAGACCTGTCCGACGATGTCCTCGATGCGGACGACGACGCCGGTTCCTCCCTGCCTCCCGCCGCCGGGCCGCTCGCCTACACGGTTCCCGAGGCGGCGGCGGGTCAGCGGCTGGACAAGGCGTTGGCGGCGGGCCTGCCGGACCTGTCGCGGTCGCGCGTGCAGGCCCTGCTGGAACAGGGCTGCGTGCGCGGCGACGGCCGGACGATAACGGACGCGTCCCTGAGGGTCAAACCCGGCCAGACCTTCGAAGTGCAGGTGCCGGGGGCGGAGGCCGCCGAACCGGTGGCGCAGGACATCCCGCTCGACGTGGTCTACGAGGATGCCGACGTTCTGGTGATCGACAAGCCAGCCGGCCTCGTCGTCCATCCGGCCGCCGGCAATCCCGACGGCACGCTGGTCAACGCCCTGCTGGCCCATTGTGGCGACAGCCTGTCCGGCATCGGCGGGGTGCGGCGGCCGGGCATCGTCCACCGGCTGGACAAGGACACCAGCGGCCTGATGGTGGTCGCCAAGAACGACCGCGCCCACCATGGCCTGAGCGACCAGTTCTCCGACCGCACGCTCAGCCGCACCTATCTGGCGCTGGTCTGGGGCGTGCCCAACCCGACCCAGGGACGGATCGAGGGCAACATCGGCCGCAGCAGCGCCGACCGCAAGAAGATGGCGGTGGTGACCGGCGGCGGGAAGCCGGCCGCCACCAAATACCGCGTGGTGAAGAGCTTCGGCATGGCGGCGTCGCTGGTCGAATGCGTGCTGGAGACCGGGCGCACCCACCAGATCCGCGTCCACCTGACCCATATCGGCCACCCGCTGGTCGGTGATCCGCTCTATGGCCGCGGGCGGTCGGGGCGGCCGGGCGGCAAATTCGCCTCGCTGCTGCCGGAACCGGTTCGGGGACGTCTTGTTGGGTTTCCGCGTCAGGCATTGCACGCTGCGGCCCTGACCTTCCGTCATCCGATTAGTGGCGAAATTGTGGCATTCCGATCCTCAATTCCGACGGATATTGATGAACTAATTGTCACCTTGGAGTCGCTTTAAAACGGTACACCGCGAAATGTTTCTTGGTTAGACTCAGCGTCAATGGCGAGGTTCCTCCGCCCGCTCATTGGGAGGGGCCTATGGAACCCGCGCTGAAGAATGGCCGCGATCCCGTGAAATCCTTCGCATGGGTATGCGGGCTGTCAGGAGAGGGGTTTAGATCATGGCGACGGCATCCAACCTTCCGGCGATCGGGTCCGAGAGCAATCTGTCCCGCTATCTCCAGGAGATCCGCAAGTTCCCGATGCTGGAGCCGCAGCGCGAATACATGCTGGCCAAGAGCTGGCAGCAGCATGAGGATTCCGGCGCCGCCCACCAGCTCGTCACCAGCCATCTCCGGCTGGTGGCCAAGATCGCCATGGGCTACCGCGGCTACGGCCTTCCCCTGTCGGAGCTGATCTCCGAAGGCAATGTCGGCATGATGCAGGCGGTCAAACGCTTCGATCCGGACCGCGGCTTCCGGCTGGCGACCTACGCCATGTGGTGGATTCGCGCGGCGATCCAGGAATACATCCTGCACAGCTGGTCGCTGGTGAAGATGGGCACCACCGCCGCCCAGAAGAAGCTGTTCTTCAACCTGCGCCGGCTGAAGGGCCAGATGCAGGCGATCGAGGAGGGCGACCTGTCGCCCGAACAGGTCCAGGCGATCGCCACCAAGCTGGACGTGCCGGAGCAGGACGTCGTCAACATGAACCGGCGCCTCGCCAGCCCCGACCATTCGCTGAACGCCCCGCTGCGGGCGGAGAGCGAGGGCGAATGGCAGGATTTCCTGGTCGACGAGACCGCCAGCCAGGAGATCACCCTGGCCGACCGCGAGGAGTTGGGCAAGCGCCGCACGCTGCTGGCGAACGCGATGACGGCGCTGAACGACCGCGAACGCGACATCCTGACCGAACGCCGCCTGCGCGAGGCGCCGACGACGCTGGAGGATCTGTCGCAGAAATACGGCATCAGCCGCGAGCGCGTCCGCCAGATCGAGGTCCGCGCCTTCGAGAAGCTGCAGAAGGCGATCAAGGCCGCCGCGGTGGAGCAGAAGATGGAGACGGAGGCGTAAGGCGCGGGACCCGGCCGCCGGCCCTGTGCATCGCTGCCCGTCCACCAATGCCGCATTCGGCCCCAAGATCCTGACAATGCAGGACACCCAAGTTACGCTTGAGACGGTCGATCCCCGCGATCTGCCCGTTTTCAAGGCCGACATGGAGGCCGCCTTCGCGGTCGCCGTCATCGAGGCGTTCGGCTCCTGTCCCGACGGCTCGATCCCGTCCGGCGACGATCTCGACGAGTCCATCACGGCGCCCGGTACCGTGGTCCTGCACATCCTGTGCGACGGCCAAAGGGTCGGCGGCGCCGTCGTGGTGATCGACGGGGAAACCAACCGCAATTCGCTGGACCTCTTCTTCCTGTCGTCGCGGCAGCATGGCCGTGGGCTGGGCTTCCGGGCCTGGACGGCGATCGAGCGGATGTATCCCGAAACGCTGGTCTGGCAGACCCACACGCCGTATTTCGAGAAACGGAACATCCATTTCTACGTGAACAAGTGCGGCTTCAAGATCGTCGAGTTCTTCAGCGCCCACCATCCCGACCCGCAGTCGCCCGGCCCGTCCGGCCCGTCCGGCGGCGGCGAGATGTTCCGCTTCGAGAAGGTCATGTGACAGCGGCTTAACGCCTTTACAGACGCTTCCCATCCGCACATAGTTGCATGATACAACCATGTGCGGAGCGGTCATGCCTGTGTCTTTCCAGCCTTCCGGCGCCGCTCCTCCCGCTGGGGAAGCCATCCTGCCGATTCGCGACGCATCGCGCCGGATCGTGCGCGAGCTCGGCTTCATGAAGGCGACCCTTGCCGGAACGGAGCTGCCGGCGTCGGCCGTGCATACGCTGATCGAGATCGGTGACCGGGGCGGCCTGACCGCGACCGAGTTGTGCGAGCGGCTGAACCTGGAGAAATCCAGCGTCAGCCGGATGCTGCGCAAGCTCATCGATGCCGGGGAACTGGCGGAGGGGAACAGCGATACGGACGGGCGGGCGAAGCGGCTCACCCTGACCGCACAGGGGCGCCGGACCCTCGCCACCATCGACTCCTTCGCCCGTGAACAGGTCGGCGGCGCCCTGGCCTGCCTGCCTGCCGCCGACCATGCGATGGTGGTGCAGGGCCTGCGGCTCTACGCGGATGCCCTCCACGCCCGGCGGGCCGCGAAGACCGCAGGACCGCAAACGGGGGCCGCTCCTGCGATACGCATCGAACAGGGCTACCGGCCCGGGTTGATCGGCCGGGCTGTGGAGATGCATGCCCGATTCTACGCCCGCGCCCATGGGTTCGGCGCCGTCTTCGAAAGCAAGGTCGCCGCCGGGCTGGCGGAGTTCCTGCCGCGGCTCGACCGTCCCTGCAACGCCGTCTGGACGGCGCTGGACGGCGACCGCATCGTTGGCACCATCGCCATCGACGGCGAAGACCTGTCGAGCCAAGCCCCCGGCATCGCCCATCTGCGCTGGTTCATCGTCGAGGACGGGCGGCGCGGCGGCGGGCTGGGCCGTCGGCTGCTCGACGAAGCAGTGGCCTTCACCGACCGCAGCGGTTTCGCCGAGACCCGGCTCTGGACCTTCCGCGGGCTGGACGCCGCCCGGCGCCTTTATGAAGCCGCCGGCTTCGCCCTTGCCGCCGAATCGCCCGGCAGCCAATGGGGTTCAGAGGTGGTCGAGCAATCCTTTGTCCGGCCCTTCGTCCGGCCCCGCCGGTCCTGACGGCTCACGCCTTGACGTAGACCCAGGCCTCCGCCCCCGACTTCAGCCGGACCATGACCCGCCTGTAATCCGCGACCTCGTAGGAATCGGCGGCCACCAGCTCTTCCGCGGTGATCTCGAACAGGGTGCCGGCGACCTCGTCGGCCGGATCGCCGCTCTCGCTGACCACGGGATGGAAGCGCTTGCCGCTGGTGCGGATCACCTCCGGATCGGTGATCTCCAGCATGTCGCGGCGATAGCCCGGCATGGCATCCGCCTGGCCCGCCAGCCGGCGGCCGAAGGAGGCGAGCTGCACATTCTCCTGCTGCAGGGTGCCGTAGGAGAAGAGAAGGATCATGTCCTCAGCCATCGGCCTTTTCCCCTGTCGGTGCCGGCATCGGCGACCCGACCCGCAGCAGGTTGCCGTCCGGATCGATATGGGCGAACTCGCGCAGGCCATAGGGCGTGTCGGCGACCGCGGTCAGGCGGCCGCCGGCGTTCGCGGCCCGCCATGCCGCATGCAGCGCATCGGCGTCGCCGACATAGAGGTAGCAGGCAACGGTAGAGCGTTCCGGCTCCAAATCGGGAACCAGCGCCAGATGCAGGCCGACGCCGTCCCGGTCGAGAAAGCCATAGACGGGATCCGCCGCCGCCTCGTCATAGGCGGTCACCGTGAAACCGAGCTGCCAGTAATGGGCCAGCGCCGCACGGACGTCCCGGACCGGCAGGATCGGCGCCACACGCTCGAAACGAACCGTCATCGCGTCCTCACACCAGGATCGAGCCTTCGAGATACAGCACCGCCTGCCCGCCGATCTTCACCCGGTCGCCGGCCAGTTCGCACAGCAGGTCGCCGCCGCGGGCCGAGACCTGACGGGCGGTCAGCACGCTCTTGCCCAGCCGCTCCGCCCAATAGGGGGTCAACATGCAGTGGGTGGAACCGGTGACCGGATCCTCCGGGATGCCCTGGGCCGGGGCGAACAGCCGCGACACGAAATCGACCCCATCCTCTCCCGGCGCGGTGACGCAGACGGCCCACAGGTCCAGCTTCGAGAGCAGCGCCATGTCCGGCGCCAGCGCCCGCACCGCGTCGGCCGAGTCGTAGACCACCAGATAATCGCGCCCGCTCAGGATCGCGACCGGTGCCGGTCCGCCCAGCGCCGCCAGCAGCTTGGGATCGGGAGTCTCCGCCGGCTGGGGCGGCCGGTTGGGGAAGTCCAGCGTGTAGCGGTCGCCGTCGCGGGTGACGGTCAGCGTGCCGGCCTGCCGGGTGGCGAAATCCATATGCGCGCGGCCGGGCTCCAGGATGGTGGAGACGACGAAGGCGGTCGCCAGCGTGGCATGGCCGCACAGTTCGACCTCGACCGCCGGGGTGAACCAGCGCAGCTCGTAGCCTTCGCCGCTGCGGATGAAGAAGGCGGTCTCCGCCAGGTTGTTCTCCGCCGCGATGGCCTGGAGCTGCGCGTCGGGCAGCCAGGACTCCAGCGGCACGACCGCCGCCGGGTTGCCGGCGAACACGCGGTCGGTGAAGGCATCGACCTGATAGATGGGCAGGCGCATGGCTTTCCCGGTCATGGATAGGGATCCCTTACGTCTTGGGGGAACTCAGATCCCCTCTCCCCCCCGGGGAGAGGGTTAGGGTGAGGGGGTCGCGCGGCGAGGATATGTCGGAGGCAGGGTCGTTGCGCGTCGAGTCACACCACTCTGCGCTTCCCCCTCCCCCCGACCCTCTCCCCGCTTTCGGCGGACCGGAGGTCCGCCTGCCGCGTCAGCGCAAACGAAGTTTGCGCGAGAGCGGGGGGAGAGGGGGATTATCGTAGCGCAAAAGCCTCTTCAGGCCGCCTGCACCAGCGCGGCGAAGCGGGCGAGGTCGACGTTGCCGCCGGTGACGACGATGCCGACGCGCTTGCCGCGCACATCGAACTTGCCGGACAGCACCGCGGCGGCGGCGAGGCAGCCGGTCGGCTCGACCAGCATCTTCATACGGCTGGCGAAGAAGCGCATGGCGTCGACCAGCTGGTCGTCGGTGACGGTCACGATGTCGTCGACCAGCCGCTGCAGCACCGGGAAGGTCAGCTGGCCGACCGCGCGGCTCTGGGCGCCGTCGGCGATGGTCTTGGGCGCGTCGATGCGGACGATGGCGCCGCTGCGCAGGCTCTGCTGGGCATCGTTGCCGGCTTCCGGCTCGACCCCGACGACGCGGCAGCCGGGATTCAGCGTCTTCGCGGCGACCACGCAGCCGGACAGCAGCCCGCCGCCGCCGGTCGGCACCACCAGCAGGTCGAGCGGCCCACCGGTCTTTCCCGCCTCCTCGATCAGTTCCTTGGCGACGGTGCCCTGGCCGGCCATCACGTGCGGATGGTCGAAGGGTGGAATCAGCACGCCGCCCCGATCCTCCAGCACGCGGGCGACGGCGGCGTCCGGCGGCTCGGCATAGCGGTCGTACAGCACCACCTCGGCGCCATAGCCGCGGGTCGCCGCCAGCTTGGCCGCCGGGGCGTCCTCCGGCATGACGATGGTGGACTTCACCTTCAGCATCGACGCCGCCCGCGCCAGCGCCTGGGCATGGTTGCCCGACGAATAGGCGACGACGCCGAGCGCGCGCTGGACCGGGGTGAAGCGGGACACCGCGTTGTAGGCGCCGCGGATCTTGAAGGCGCCGGTGCGCTGGAAATTCTCGCACTTGAACAGCAGTTCGCCGCCGGTCAGCGTGTCGGCGGTGCGGCTGGTCAGCACCGGCGTGCGGTGGGCGACGCCGGCGATCCGCTCCGCCGCCCCGGCCACGTCGGCGTAGGAGATGGCGAGGCCGGTCGTATCGGCCCCACCATCGGCCGGGCTGTTGCTCATGATATCGGGCATGGCGGCGGTGCTCCCCCCGGGTGTCTCATTCCAGATCGGTGAACAGGAAGGCCTGCTCGTGCCGCTTCAGCCCGGCCTGCTCGTAGAAGCTGATGGCCTTGGGCGCCGACAGCAGCAGGCACATGGTGCCCGGCCCCATCGCGTCGCGGGTGCGGCGCATCAACTCCTTGCCGATGCCGCGCCCCTGCAGGGCGCGGTCGACGGCGAGGTCGGACAGATAGCAGCAATAGACGAAGTCGGTGATCGACCGGGCGACGCCGACCAGCCGGCCTTCCTCCCGCGCGGTGATGATGAGGCCGGCGTTGCGCAGCATCGCCTCCACCCGCGGCCGGTCGCCCACAGGCCGGCGTTCCGCCAGCCCGGAGCGCTCGAGCACGTCGATGAACGCGTCCGCGCTCAGGTCCGGTTCGACCGCGTACTCGATTTGAACCGATTGGAAGTGAACGGATTGGTCGGCCATCGTCTCATCCCCGCCAGAACGGCTTCGACACCTCCTGCTCCACCTCGGACCGGCTGACGCCGATGTCCTTCAGCAGATGGTCGTCGAGCCCCATCAATGCATGACGTTGTTTGCGCCGTTCCATCACGGAAAACAACACATCGAGCAGCCGCCAGAGGGGGCGCCGGGTGACGCGGGCAACGCGGTCGGCGGCCGGAACGGCGCCCGGGGCTGCCGTGTAAAGGCCGGAACTGCGGGTCACGTCGGTGGGGCGCATCGGATCCTCCATAATCTGGCGCACATTGCTCGAACAATCGAGACAATCAGGATTATGGAGACGAAATCGGCGGGGTCAAACGGAACATTGTCACCATTACATTTCCGATGTCGGATGTATCCTTTCGGCCACAGGCACAAGCGCTCCCCGCTACGGACCGGAGAAACCCCAGAGAAACCAAGGATTCCACCGGTCCGCGCAGGGATGGTTCGTGCTCTCGAACGGTCTGCGGGACAAGCCAAGACCGCTTGCCGGGATTGTCATGGTCACATTGTCCCGCTCACCGCCTCACGAAGGTCACCGCCGCCGCATCATCCCGACGGCAAGGACGAGGGCCACGGCGACCAGCCCGGCGGCTACGGTGAAGGTCGCCCGGGTTCCCGCCGCCACGGCGTCCGGCGCCGCGTCGGCGACCTCCGCCCCCACTCCCAGCGTGAACACCGCCCCCATCACCGAGGCGCCGGTGATCAGCCCCAGATTGCGCGAGAGGTTGAGCAATCCCGACACCACGCCGCGCGGGTCCTTCTCCACCTCCGCCATCACCGCCGTGTTGTTGGCGGCCTGGAACAACGCATAGCCGGCGGTGACGGCGACGAGCGGCCCGACATAGCCGGCCACGCTCAGCGTCGCCGGCAGCAGCGCCAGCAGCACGCATCCGGCCGTCGTGGCACTCAGCCCCAGGATGGTCATGCGCGGCGCGCCGAACCGGTCGACGAACCGGCCGGCCGGCACGCCGGTCAGCGCCGATACCAGCGGCCCGGCCGACATGGCTACTCCGACCATGCTGGTCTCCAGCCCCAGGGCGCGGGCGAGGTGGAACGGCCCCACCACCAGCGTCGCCATCAGCACGGTCGCCACCAGCAGGCTCATCAGCAGCCGGCCGCGCAGCGCCCGGTCGCGAAACATCTCGATCCGCAGCAGCGGCGACGCCGTCCGCGCCTCCACCACCAGGAACAGCCCCGTCCCGGCCGCCGCCGCCAGCAGCAGGACCATGTCGATCCAGCCGAAGCCGCCGCGCCCGCCGGTCATCGCCAGCGCATAGGCCCCCAGCGTCAGGGCGAGGATCAGCAGGCCGGGACTGTCGAAGCTATTCCGCCTGTCTCCCGCTTCCACCTGGTCGGCCGGCAGGTGGCGGCGCACCAGCAGGAAGGCCGCCACCCCCGGCGGCACGGTGACGAGGAAGATCGCCGGCCAGCCGAACGCCGTGATCAGGCCGCCGCCCAGCGACGGGCCGAGCGCGGTGCCGATCGCCGAGGTCGTTCCCATCAGTCCCATCGCCCGGCCGATCCGCGCCTTGGGCACCGTGTCGCCGACGAAGGCGGTGGCGAGCGCCATCATCGCCGCCGCCCCCAGCCCCTGGACCGCCCGGGCCGCGACCAGCACCCACAGGCCCGGCGCCGCGGACGCCGCGGCCGACGCCGCCGTGAACAGGGCGATCCCGGCCAGCAGCAGGCGCCGCCGCCCGACGATGTCGCCCAGCCGCCCGACGCCGACGATCAGCGCGGTGATCGACAGCAGATAGGCCAGCACCACCCATTGCACCTCGCGGAACGGCACGTCGAAGGCCAGCGCCAGCGCCGGCAGCCCGACATTGGCGATGCTGATGCCGAGCGACGACAGCAGCATCGCCAGCGCCAGCCCGGCCAGCCCCCACCGAGCGCTCCCGCCCGCCGCCTCCGCGGCATCACCATCCTGTGCAACCGCCTGCCTCATGACACCTCTCCTTTTCAAAGACAGGCACCAAGGCTAGGGCGTGGGCGGACAGGGCGGAACGCGCAGCGGTCGCACTGTATTCGTGCATCCGACGCCATGTCCCGGCGGCGCCGATGGCAGGAAGCATGGTAGGATCCGGCGCATGACCGTGCCCGACCTCAACATGCTCGTCACCCTGGACGCCCTGCTGGCGGAGGGCAGCGTCGCCGGCGCGGCGCGGCGGCTGCGGCTCAGCCCGTCGGCGATGAGCCGGGCTCTGGCGCGGCTGCGCGAGGCGACCGGCGACCCGCTGCTGGTCAGGGCGGGACGCGGCCTCGTCCCCACGCCGCGCGCGCTCGCCCTGCGCGACCGGGTGCGGCTGCTGGTGCAGGAAGCGGAAGCGGCGCTGCGCCCGGCGGAGAATCTCGACCTGAACCAGCTCGCCAGGACCTTCACCCTGCGGACCAGCGACGGCTTCGTCGAAAGCTACGGCGCCGCCCTGCTCACCCTCGTCGCCCGGGAGGCTCCCGGCGTCCGCATCCGTTTCCTGGCCAAGCCGGACAAGGACAGCGGACCCTTGCGCGACGGCTCGGTCGACCTGGAAACCGGGGTCGTCGCCAGCGACAGCGGACCGGAACTGCGGGTCCAGGCCCTGTTCCACGACCGCTTCATCGGCGTCGTCCGCGCCGGCCATCCCCTGACCGGCGGCGAGATCACCGCCGCCCGCTACGCCGGCGGCCGGCATGTCCTGGTATCGCGGCGCGGCGACGACCGCGGGCTGGTCGACGAAGCGCTGGAGCGGCTGGGGCTGAAGCGCCGGGTGGTGGCGACGGTCGGCGGCTTCGCCGCGGCGCTGGCGCTGGTGCGCGGCACCGACCTGATCGTCAGCGTCCCCGACCGGCACAGCGCCGGCTTGCGCGCCGGCCTCCACGGCTTCGCCCTGCCCTTCCCCGCCCCGGAGGTCACCGTCTCCCTGCTGTGGCACCCGCGGCTGGACGCCGACCCGGCCCACCGCTGGCTGCGCGGCTGCATGAAGCAGGTCTGCGCCCCGCCAACCGGACTCCCCAGAGTGATATGACCGGTCGGCCCATTGCGCGCCGCCCCACCCCCGCCCTATGCTGATATATCACTTAGAATCACATCGGGAGAAAACGCCATGCAACCGCCCTATCTTGCCGCCGACCAGCGTTACGAGGGCATGAGCTATCGCCGCACCGGCCGCAGCGGGCTCGACCTGCCGGCCATTTCGCTGGGGCTTTGGCAGAATTTCGGCGGCACCGACGTGTTCGCCACCGGGCGCGCCGTGCTGCGCCGGGCCTTCGACCGCGGCGTCACCCATTTCGACCTCGCCAACAACTACGGCCCGCCGCCGGGCTCGGCCGAGGAGAATTTCGGCCGCATCCTCGCCACCGATTTCCGCCCCTACCGTGACCAGATGGTCATCTCGACCAAGGCCGGCTACGAGATGTGGCCCGGCCCCTACGGCAACTGGGGTTCGCGCAAGTATCTGGTCTCCAGCCTGGACCAGAGCCTGACCCGGATGGGCCTCGACTACGTCGACATCTTCTATTCGCACCGCGTCGATCCCCGCACCCCGCTGGAGGAGACGATGGGCGCGCTCGACCACATCGTCCGCCAGGGCAAGGCGCTCTATGTCGGCATCTCCTCCTACTCGCCGGAGATGACGCGGCGGGCGGCCGGGATCCTCCGCCAGCTCGGCACCCCCTGCCTGATCCACCAGCCCTCCTACTCGATGCTGAACCGCTGGGTGGAAGGCAAGGGCGAGGGCGGGCTGCTCGACACGCTGGACGATCTCGGCATGGGCTGCATCGCCTTCTCGCCGTTGGCCCAGGGCATGCTGACCAACAAGTATCTCGGCGGCCAGCCGGCCGACGCCCGCGCCGCCAAGGGCGGGACGCTGCGCGCCAACTTCCTGTCGGCGGAGAATCTGGAGCGCATCCGCGCGCTCGACGCCATCGCCAAGCGGCGCGGCCAGACGCTGGCGCAGATGGCCATCGCCTGGGTGCTGCGCGACCCGCGCGTGACCTCCGCCCTGATCGGCGCCCGCAACGTCGAGCAGCTCGACAACTCGCTGGACGCGCTGAACAGCCTGTCCTTCACGCCGGAGGAGCTGGCGGAGATCGATACCCACGCCGTCGCCGACGCCGGCATCAACCTGTGGAGCGCCTCCTCGGCGGCCGAAGCCGGCTGACTGCCTGACCGGCCGACCGCCTGACTGGAAAGGGCCCGCGGGGAACCGCGGGCCCTTTCGCTGTCCGCCTCATGCCCGGCGGATGGCCACCGTCCGTGATCGATCGTCACCGCGTAAACGCCGCCTTAACCGGAAGGAGGGTTGTGTCCATGGGTCGGTCCCGGCACGGGCTCCGATCAGACCGCAGAATGAGCCAAGCAGGGACCCGCAAACCGACATGTTCCTGAAACCGTTTCGTCTGCGGACCGCGCTTGGGACCGCCCTGGTCGCGCTGGCTCTTCTCTCCGCCCCGGCCGCGCCGGCCTTGAGCCAGGAAGCCGCCCCGCCGGCCGCACCGGTCTCGTCGACCATGGCCGCGGTCAGGGAGCGCGGAGCCATCCGCTGCGGCGTGAGCACCGGCGTCGCCGGCTTCTCCATGCCGGGTCCCGACGGGCAATGGCGGGGCTTCGACGTCGACTTCTGCCGGGCCGCCGCCGCCGCCGTGCTGGGCGACGCCGACAAGGTGGTGTTCGTTCCCGCCACCACCGCCGAGGGGTTGCGGCGGCTGGCCAGCGGCGATATCGACCTGCTGAGCCGCAGCACGACGATCACCTTGAGCCGGCTGGCCGCCGGCGGCTTCCAGCCGGTGGGGATCAGCTATTACGACGGGCAGGGCTTCCTGACCCGCCGCGCGCTGAACGTCCGTACGGTCCGGCAGATGGCCGGGCTGTCCATCTGCTTCCAGCGCGGCACGACGTCGGAAACCAACCTCGCCGAACATTTCCGCACCCTCGGGATCGCCTACCGGCCGGTCCCCAAGGGGCCGCTGAACGAGATGATCGCCAGCTACCGGTCGGGCGAATGCGACGTCATGACCTCGGACTCCGCCGCGCTCGCCGCGCTGCGGGTGATGGAGATGCCCAATCCCGACGAGCATCTGGTGGTGCGCCAGCGCATCTCCAAGGAACCGCTCGGCCCGCTGGTCCGCAAGGGCGACGATGCGTGGGTGGAGGCGATGCGCTGGACGCTGGCCGCGATGATCGAGGCCGAGGAGCTGGGGGTCTCGCGACGCAACGTCGAGGAGATGCGCAACAGCGAGGCCACCCGCGTCCTGCGTCTCGTCGGCATGGTGCCGGGCTTCGGCGCTCCTCTCGGGCTGGACGATTCCTGGGCCTTCCGGATCATCGCCCAGGTCGGCAATTACGGCGACGTGTTCGAGACGACCATCGGGCCGAAGACGCCGCTGAAGCTGGAGCGCGGGCTGAACGAGCTGTGGACGAAGGGCGGTCTGCTCATCGCCCTGCCGTTGCGCTGAAAGCCGGGACCCTGAAAGACGCGATGACGGGCGAAAAGGCCGAATCATGACCATCCGGACGCGCTTCCACCTGATCTTCGCGATCATCGCGGTGCTCATCCTGACCCTTGCGCTTGGCACCATGTCGGTGTCCGGCCTGTCACGGGAACAGGTCGAACGCATCCACCATGGGGCGCTGATCCCCTCGCTGGACCTGAAGACGGTGTCCGACGCCTATACCACCGCGGCCATCGTCTCGGCGGTCCGCGTGCGGGTCGGCGACATGCCCTGGGACCAGGGGGAAGCGGCGGTGCGGCGGGCCAAGGACGCCGCCGGACCGGCCTGGGAGCGCTACATCGCCCATGTGAAAACCCAGACCGAGCGCGAGATCGTCCGGACCGCCCAGGACCACATGGACGAGGCGAACACGGCGCTGGACGAGCTGATCGACATTCTGGGCGCCCAGGACATCGCCGGGCTGACCGCCTTCATCGCCCGCGACATGTACCCGTCGGTCAACCCGCTGCTGGTCGCCATCCAGGAACTCACCGCGCTGCAGGACCGCTACGGCGAAAGCATCTACGCCGACGCGCTGGAGCAGGTGGAGGGGCAGCGGATGCGTCTGGCCATCCTGATGGCCGCCGCCCTGGTGGTGTTCCTGCTGGCCTACTACACCCTGCGCAACCGGGTGGTCGGGCCGCTCGTCACCATGACCGACGCCATGGCGGCGGTGGCCGGCGGCCGGCTGGACCGCGACATCCCGTCGCTCGGCAAGCGGGACGAGATCGGCGCGCTCGCCGCCGCGCTCGCCCGGTTCCGCGACAACGCCCGCCAGCTGCGCGACGACCAGCAGCGGCTGCATGACCTCGCCGAAGAGCTGCGCGACGCGCGCGACCGGGCGGAAGAGGCGACGCGGGCGAAATCCTCCTTCCTCGCCATGATGAGCCACGAGATCCGGACCCCGATGAACGGCGTCGTCGCCATGGCGGAGATGATGGACCAGACCGAGCTGACCGGCGACCAGCGCGGCATGCTCGACATCGTCCGCGCCTCCTCCGCCTCGCTGCTGACCATCATCAACGACATCCTCGACTTCTCGAAGATCGAGGCCGGACGGCTGGAGCTGGAGGCGATCGAGCTGAGCCTCGTCGACGTGGTCGAGGGCACGGCGGAAATCCTCGCCGGCCGGGCGGAGGAAAAGGGGCTGGGGCTGGTGGTCGACATCGACCCGGCCGTCCCGTCCCTGCTGGTCGGCGACCCGGTCCGCCTGCGGCAGGTGCTGCTCAACCTGATCGGCAACGCCATCAAGTTCACCGAGCATGGCGGCATCGTGGTGACGGTCGCCGCCGCGCCCGGGCCCGGCCCGGACGTGAGCCTGCTGCGCTTCGCGGTGCGCGACGACGGCATCGGCCTGACCCCGGCGCAGTGCGACACGCTGTTCCGCCCCTTCCAGCAGGCCGACAGCTCGACCTCCCGCCAGTATGGCGGAACCGGGCTGGGGCTGGCGATCTGCCGGCATCTGTGCACGCTGATGGGCGGGCGCATCGGCGTCGAGTCGGTCCATGGCGAAGGCTCAACCTTCTGGTTCGAGGTGCCGCTGACGGTCGTGGATTGGACGGCGCCGGCGCCGTCGATCGCCATCGGCGACGCCCGGCTGGTGGCGGTCGGCTTCGGCGACGGCCCGGAGCGCCACGCCCTGGCGGCCATGCTGGCCGCAGCCGGGGTGGAGGACGTCCGCTGGCTCGACCGCGACGGGCTGGCCGACACCCCCGGCGCCTCCGGAGCCGACGCGGAGGACGGACGGCGGGTGGTGATCCTGTGGCGTGCCGCGGCGGAGGACGATGCCTTGGACACCGGTGGCCGCGACCCGGCTGTCGTGCTCGTCGCCAGCCGCAAGCTGGCCTCGCGCTTGGCCGAGGCGCACCGCGCCGGTGTGTTCTGCACCCTGACCCTTCCGCTGCGCCGCGACCGCCTGTGGCATGTCATCGCGGCGGCCCTGGGCCGAGCCAGCCTGGAGCGGCGCGACCGCGCGGCGGACGGCGCGACCTCCGGTTGGCAGCCTCCGACGCTGGAGGAGGCGCGCGCGGCGGGCGCCCTGGTCCTGGTGGCCGAGGACAACGCGACCAACCAGGCGGTCATCCGCCGCATGCTGTCGCAGGGCGGCTATGCCTTCGAAATCGCCAGCAACGGCGTTGAGGCGTTGAAGCTCCACGCCGCCGGCCGGTACGGGCTGCTGCTGACCGACTTCCACATGCCGGAGATGGATGGCTTCGCCCTGACTTCGGCCATCCGCAGCGGCGAAGCGGAAGGCGTCCGGCTTCCCATCGTCGCGCTGACCGCCGATGCCTTGCCGGGCACCGAGCAGCGCTGCCTCGACGCCGGCATGGACGCCTACCTGACCAAGCCGGTGGACAGCCGCCGGCTGTTCGATCTGCTGGAGCGCTTTCTTCCGCAGGCCAGGGATCTGCGGCGGCGCGCCCCCCCGGCCGAGACCGCGACGCCGAAGGCTGCCGCCCCGCCGGCCGATCCACTCGCCAATCCGCTTGTGGATCCGCAGGTGCTCAATCTCGCCTACCTGGGAGACATCTTCGCCGGAGCGGCGGAGCAGGCCGAGGCGCTGGTCCGGGGCTTCATCGGCGGTGCCCGCGGGATGATCGACGAGTCGGGCGCCGCGCTGGCCGCCGGTGACCTGTCCGGCGCGCGGGAGACGGTGCATGCGCTGAAGGGAGGCGCCCATTCCGTCGGTGCGACGCGGCTCGGCCAGCTGGCCGGCGACCTTCAGGATGCCCTGGACGCCGGTGACGGCGACACCGCCGCGCTGTTGCACAGTCTTCTCGCCATGACCCTGGATGAACTGGCCGACGCGGCCGATACCGCTTTCGCCGTCCCGGCCCACGGAGTTGACCGATGAGCGACACGCCCTACGACAAGCTTTCGATCCTGCTGATCGAGGACGAGGTCTACACGCGCAGCCTTCTGCGCCAGATCCTGATCCAGATCGGCGTGCGGTCGATCGGAGAGGCGGCGAACGGCAAGGACGGCTTGATGGAGATCGTCCGCACCCGCCCGGACATCGTCTTCTGCGACGTCCACATGAAACCGATGAACGGGTTGCAGGTCCTGCAGGGCATGCGCAACATCAAGGTGAAGGGGGTGGACCGGACCCCCTTCATCATGCTGACCGCCGACAACCAGGCCGAAACGGTCCGCACCGCACTGGAACATCAGGTCAACGGGTATCTCGTGAAACCGGTCAGCTTGGCCCAGATGAAGGACCGGATCGACAAGGTCTACGCGGCCGAACCCGAAATGCGGGAGTGGGTGAAACGACGTTGACGGGGGCGGGCCAGGATGCCGAAGCTTTCGATCCTGCCAAGTCGGCATCGAAAGCCGCCGGCATAAGGCGGTACCGGAGATCATCATACCGGTTACCAATGCCATCGAGGCGTTGAACTCGAAGCTGCGCCGCCCCCGATGGCCCCAAGACGATCTATCCTCTCTCGGAAAGTCCCTCAGACACGGGAAGGAGGATTCGTCCGAGACGGCTCTTCAAGCGAGCGCCCGTGGCCGCCCAAGCCTCCCCTCTCACGTCGAGGGCATGTTCCGTCAGGTAATAATTTACCCAATTATAGGCTCGCATCCTCTGCTCAGGACTGTAACCATCAATGTATGCAGCCGCCAGATCAAGATTGACGCCCAAACCCATAAATGTAACCCACTTGTAATCACATTGCCCAAACGTTACGACCGGCTTTCCATGAACCAGTGCCTCGAACCCACAGCCCGAATTAATTGTAATGATACCCGCAGCTTGGCAGATCAAGCTATGAACGTTCTCTTGTGATTGATAGATGTTTGACTTTTGCGTCCAAAATCGCACGGCATCGGCAACCGCCGGGTCATCATTGTAAGGATGCAGCTTTATCACGAGGGGCCTGTCCGTTCTGACGGCCCAGGCGGCGACCTGATGCAGAAACTCGGAAACGCCGATTTCGGAATGGCAGACGATTGCGTCATCCGCGCTCAGTTGAAGCGGTAGGAATATGTATCCCTGCGGCGCCGAGATGGTTTTTGGAGTCGGCTGGGAATATTTCGATTCTCCGCTTCTCACCCATGTCTCGCTCAACTCGGCACAATAGGCGACGCTGTCAGCCGAGTTCACATGGCTGATGTCCGGCATATTGCGCATGCTTGCCTGAAACGGTCCCCAGCCATCACGATCCAGCGTGAAGGTACCGTTCAAATACATTTCCATGTAATAGGCATCGCCATCCGGCTTCTGGTTCCTCGACAAATGCTCGTAGAGAATCACCGGACGAGCATCGCCGCTTCGGTGCCGATCACGCAGCCAAGGCTCCGGGTCGTCCGGAGACCAGGATTGTTCGACGACATCAAACCCCAATTCGGCGAGGCAGCCGAACAGGAGATGCTCGAACCGCAGACGAAGCTCATCCTTCGTACGCCGCCGGAGGTTCCGGACATAGGCGGTGGGAGCCCGGGTCATGGACGGTAACAGGTGCTGAGAAGCGACAAGAGATAAGGGTCGCTGCGCACCCGATCCAACCAGGGGGGCGCTATGCCCTCTCCTTGCAGGCTTGGATGTTGGACGACGCGCGACGCCAGTTTGGGCAGATTGGTGATGGCCATCGATTGGAACCACCTTCCGAAGTTCCAGCGATCGACACTGTCCCTGGCAACACTGATGCCGGCCGTCAATCCATAGGCGCAATGCAGCCAGCCGGATGGAAGGAACAGCAGGTCGCCCGGTTCGATGACGCATTCGAACGGGGTCGTTTCCATGAACCGGGGAAACTTGTCCTTATCTGGGTTTCGCGGATCGAGTCCCGTCCCACCCACCGTGAATCCGAACGGGTCCATCTCGGCGACCAGTTCGGCTTCCGCCGGTGAGAATAGGACCAGCTTTTTTCTGCCGAGAATCTGCGCCAGATATGAATGCGTGTGATCATGATCATTATGCAACTGCGACAGCGACCCCTTTGCCCCGATGAAGGCGAATGTGTGCTTGTTGAAGAACGCCCGCCTTGTCTCCGGCATCAGCCTGTCCAGCAAATTCCGATCTTGCATGAAATAAGGTTGGTGGAAGTGGTCACCGATGCTGCTGATGTTTTCGAGGTCCCAGGAAACCAGATACTGCGGCCCAGCAGGCGCATCGCCTGCCCCATCATTGTCCGGTTGGCATTCCGTCCCGACATAGGAAAAGTTCTTCGGCACACGACCGCGTAAATCACCGTCTTCAGTGATGTAGTCGATGTAGTCCGACAGACGTCCACGCATACGGATATCGGATTCAAAAGACGCTGACGTGATTACGATCGTTTCGCCATAGGTCTTCTTGAACCAGTCGAATGACCATTGCATGCAGGACCAATCGGCCATGGCGTCCGTGACGATGAATGGCGTCCCGCGACCGCCGATTCCCCCGGACAACAATTCGTCCACATCGTCGTCGGTCAATCCGGAGAGCCGGGAAACAGCCTGGCTATGGGGTAGCCACTGTCCGCTTGTCGCAAGAGCTGATGTGTCCACGTGAAGATCTCCCGATTGGCCCGCCTGTGACAAGCAGAGCGAGATCCGTCGTCGCATGGTTCTTGAAATATGCGGGCGCCTTCGGTTTTTTCCGAATATTGGTCAAACAGTCGATCGCGCGAAATCCCCGAGATTGCAGGAAACCGTCGGCAGATCGACCCGACGCGGCACGCGCCCGGTGAGCAATCCGGCGATCGTGCGGGCGATCGGCATGCCGGTGGCGTGTTCAACCCACCCGAATTGCCCGACCGGATTGTCCTCCAGAAACACGTAGCGGCCATCCGGGGTGACGATCACATCGATCGCGCCGTAATTCATTTGCAGCGCATCCATCAATGCGAGCAGCTTCCCTGCGAACTCCGGTGGCAATCGGTAAGGCTTCCAATGCTGGCTCAGCGTTGCAAAGCCGCGACGGAAATCCGTCTCCGCCATCGGTTCGAGGCCGGAGTCGACTGAGGCTGCGAATATTTCGTACCCAACCACCGTTATGCGCAATTCCATGGACTTCTGGATGCGCTCCTGAAACGTCATCGGACATGTCGATAGCGTATCAATCTTACGAAGATGTTCGGAAGTGACGCGGTTCGTCATGACGACTTTATCGTGGCCACTTTCATCGCGAACACTGAAGGACGATAGCATCTTCACGATCACATCGCCGTTGCAGTCGTCGAAGAAGCTCAGCGCATCCTGTGGACTGTTTGTCGTGAGCGTGCGAGGAATGTCGATTCCGAGTTGCCGCGCCAGCACGAGTTGCAAAGGCCTGTTCCTGGCCCGTGCGATGGCCGCGGGCTGATCCAGATGAAAGCAGGGAAGCGCGCCGATGACGCCCTCCAGGGAAGCGGCGCTTTCACGCTGGATTCCTTGCCGGACATCGTCTGGAATGGCGAGCGACGTCACCGTTGCCGCAGTCCTCCAGCGGCGGTGCCACACAGCCGACACCGAGGCAAGATCGACCATTCGCCCGTCTATGAACAGCTGTGCGTTCTCCCCTGTATTGCCGCAATGGGCAACCATTCGGAGCGACAGCGGAAAATGCTCCGTTACGAGGCGTACAGCGTCCGCACCATCCGCCAAAAGGGACTCGTGGACCGCATTCGCGGTCCACGAGTCTTCGTCACTTGCAACAATCAGTATTGTCATAATCTTAGTCCATCCCGCCATAGGCCGGAACAGAACTGGAAGAAGACTTAATCGTCTTTCTTCTTCGAAGTTTGCGCAAGGAAAGGCGCGGGTTGCAAGCCTTCCTGGCGGTTGACGGCAGTGGCGTCGATCTCGTCATGTTCCAGGAACAGGACAAAGAACGGAGTGTTCAGTTCCATGAGATATCCTCTCGATTAAATGAACAGCTCCACTCAACCACTTTGCAGAATTACAGTCAACGAGAAATTCTCGTTTTAGGAGTCATTTACTTTACTCACACACTTATATGTATTTTGCTTTCGCGCTGGAATCCCACTTCGAAAGCTGCGGCGACGGGTGATGGTCCAAATCATTGGTCCAAGTCATGCCAGGGCCGGACGTCATGACTTTCTGCCCCCCGGCATCAGTCCGCCTTGGCGGTGTCGGTGGCACGGTAACGCTCCAGCCAGTGGGCGTAGGGCGCCGGCAGCACCCAGGACGGCTTGTCCTCGCCCAGTTCCTTGGCGGCGCGGTAGGGGTAATGCGGATCGGCCAGATGGGCGCGGCCGACCATCACCAGATCCAGCTGCCCGTCGGCGACGGTGCGGTCGGCGATTTTCGGCGCATCGATGCCCCAGGCCGCCGCCACCGGCAGGTCCGCCTCGCGCCGCACCCGTCCGGCGATCGGCGCCAGGAACGGCGATCCCCAGGGGATATTGGCGGCGGGGGTGGAGAAGCCGACGCTGACGTTGAGCAGATCCAATCCGCCGACGCGGAAGTTGCGCGCCAGCTCGATCGATTCGGCCAGCGTCTCCTCGTCGCGCCCGTCATACTCGATCACGCCGAAGCGCGCGGTCAGCGGCAGGTTTTCCGGCCAGACCGCGCGCACCGCCGCCAACGTTTCGAGCAGGAAGCGGCTTCGCCCGGCAAGGTCGCCGCCATACTGGTCGGTGCGCGTGTTGGCATGGACCGAGAAAAAGCTCTGGCCCAGATAGCCATGGGCGAAATGCAGTTCCAGCCACTTGAAGCCGGCGTCGCGGGCGCGCACGGCCGCGGCCACGAAATCGGCACGGACGCGGGCGATGTCGTCCGGCGTCATCGCCTTCGGCATTTTCGGCAGAGAGGCGCCGAACGGCACGGCCGACGGCGAGAGGGTCTCCCAGCCGCGCGGGTCGCCGTCGGCGATGTGGTCGTCGCCCTCCCACGGGCGGTTGGCGCTGGCCTTGCGGCCGGCATGGCCGATCTGGATGCCGGGGACGGCGCCGGCCGCGGCGATCGACGCGGCGATGCGCGCCATGCCCTCGGCCTGGGTGTCGTTCCACAGGCCGGTGCAGCCCGGCGTGATGCGGCCTTCCGGCGACACCGCCGTCGCCTCGACGATCACCAAGCCGGCGCCGCCGCGGGCGAGGCCGGGGTAATGGACGAGATGCCAGTCGTTGACGATGCCGTCGACGGCGCTGTACTGGCACATCGGCGGCACCGCGATGCGGTTGCGCAGGGTGACGTCCTTCAGCGTGAAGGGCGTGAACAGGGCGGACATGCGAATTCCCGTCTCGATCTTGTCGGTGGCGGCAGGGTCGAAGGGAGAAGGCGGGGCCGTCGGCCCTGCCCTGCTCCCCTGCCCCGCCGCGGATCCGGGAGATTTAGTCAGCCCCTGCCCTCAGCCAACCCGTCCGGCCGCCAATCGCCCCATGATCGCCGCATGGCTGCGGATACCGTTGCGCAGGCATTTCAGCTCGAACTTCTCGTTCGGCGAGTGGATGCGGTCGTCATCCAGCCCGAAGCCGACCAGGATGGTCTCCAGCCCCAGATGCTCGCGGAACCAGCCGACGATGGGGATCGACCCGCCGCCGCCGATCAGCACGCCGTCGCGTTCCGTCGCTTCCTTCAGCCCGCCGCGCACCGCCTGCATCCACGGCGTGTCGGTCGGCACCTCGATCCCGGGCGAGGCGCTGAAGCGGCGGAAGGACACCGTGCAGTCGGCCGGCAGCCGCTCCTCGAAGAAGCGCCGGACCGACGCCTCGATGGCCGCCGGGTCCTGGCCGGGCACCAGCCGGCAGCTCAGCTTGCAGGACGCCTTGGCCGGGATGACGGTCTTCGATCCCTCGCCGGTGTAGCCGCCCCAGATGCCGTTGATGTCGCAGGTCGGCCGGGTCCAGATGCGCTCCAGCAGCGTCCGCCCCGCCTCGCCATGGCTGCGGGTCAGTCCGAGCGCGCCCAGGAACTGCGCCTCGTCCAGCGGCAGGCCGTGGATCTGCGCCCGCAGCTCGTCCGCCAGTTCGCGCACGCCGTCATAGAAGCCGTCGAAGCGCACCCGCCCGTCGGCATCGTGGATCCGGCCCAGGATACCGGTCAGCACATTGAGCGGGTTGGGCACGGCGCCGCCGAACAGGCCGGAATGCAGATCGTGGCTCGGCCCGGTGACGGTGGCTTCCAGATAGAGCAGGCCGCGCAGCCGGGTGGTGATCGCCGGGGTGTCGACGTCCCAGGCATTGGTGTCGGTGACCAGGCAGAAATCGGCTTGCAGCTCCGCCGCATGCTCCTTCAGGAAGCGCGGCAGCGACGGGCTGCCGGTCTCCTCCTCACCCTCCAGCAGCACGGTGGCGCGGATCGGGATGGAGCCGTGTACGGCATGCCAGGCCTCGAACGCCTCCAGGAAGGTCATGGTTTGGCCCTTGTCGTCGGCGGCCCCGCGGGCGACGACGCGGCGCCCCCGCTCGGCCTCGACGATCACCGGTTCGAAGGGCGGGCTGTTCCACAGCTCGACCGGGTCGGCGGGCTGGACGTCGTAATGGCCGTAATACAGCACATGCGGCGTCTCCGCTCCCTCGGGCCCCGGATGATGGGCGACCAGGATGGGATGACCGGGCGTCTCATGGATGGTGACGGTGAAGCCCAGCGCCGTCAGCCTGTCGGAGCACCATCGGGCGGCGCGGCGCACCTCGCCGGCATAGGCGGGATCGGTGCTGACCGAGGGAATGCGCAGCAACTCGCAGAGCCGGCCGACCGACTCCTCGAAGGACGAGTCCACCTTGCGCAGGACGGCATCGACAGGAAGCATGAGAGGCCCTCTCGTTGATCGTGGGATCCACCGGTCCCCCTCTCCTCCCCGCTCACGCGCAAACTTCGTTTGCGCTGACGCGACAGGCGGACCGAAGGTCCGCCGATAGCGGGGAGAGAGGATATTCTATCCCCCAAGCCCAAGCAGCCTGCCGAGGATCGGCGGCCCGGCAAAGGCACCCAGCGCGAAGCCGGCGGCCAGACCGACGACCAGCCCCAGAAGCCCCGCTCCCTTGCCGCCGCCGCCGGACGACGCGCTCCCGCGCTCGGCCTGCCGTCCGCCATTGCTCCCGCCGCCCGGCTCGTCCCCCTCGTCGAGGGAGGACGCGCGCCGCGTGCTGTAGGAGGTGTCGGTCGCCTCGTGCCAGGAGCGGATGCGCTCCAGCGCCGGCTTCAGCTGCACCTCGTCGGGCGTGCTGCCGCGGCCATGGACGATCTCCCAGGCCAGCGCCGCGAACCGGCTGGTGGTCCGGCCCTCCGGCGTGAAGATCGCCGCCGGCATGCGGCGATAGGTCGCCTTCACCACGTCGACGTCATAGGGGAAGGCGGTGCGGAACATCTGCTCCGGGAACTCGTTGCGCAGCTGGGTCAGCGAATCGCGCCCGACCTCGTCGTTGGTGATCGACAGCATCAGGATGCCGGCCAGCGTCAGGCTGGGGTTCAGCCCGTTCTGGATATGCTCCACCACCTGCAGGGTGCGCCGCAGCCCGTCCAGCGCGTAGCGGCCGGGGAAGACCGGAACGATCAGCCGGTCCGACGCCGCCAGCGCGCCGGCCGCCAGATGGCCCAGCGCCGGCGGGCAGTCGATGACCACGTAGTCCGGCGGGTTGCGCGAGAAATGCAGTGCCTTGCGCAAGCCCCGCTGCGAGCCGCCGCGGCTGTCCAGCGCATGTTCCAGCGAATAGAGCTTGCGGGCGCCGACGATCATCGACAGCCCGTCGAAGGCGGTCGGGGTGATGGCGTCCTCGACGAAGGTCTCCTTGCGCAGCAGGT
Source organism: Azospirillum endophyticum (assembly GCF_016595245.1). Classification (GTDB taxonomy): domain Bacteria; phylum Pseudomonadota; class Alphaproteobacteria; order Azospirillales; family Azospirillaceae; genus Azospirillum; species Azospirillum endophyticum. The sequence continues at coordinate 106,767 of NZ_JAENHM010000046.1, read as the reverse complement.
CGTTGATGCCGACCTTCGCCTTGTCGCGCAGCAGGAAGTTGCTGGTGGCGCTGCTCTGCGGGTCGAAATCGATCAGGACGACGCTCTTGCCCAGCGCCGCCAGCGCGAGCGCGAGGTTCACCGAGGTGGTCGTCTTGCCGACGCCGCCCTTCTGATTGTACACCGCCAGGATGGTCGGCTGACGGGTCTCCGGCGTGTCGAAGACGTCTTCGTGGCTGGTCATGTCCATTCCGCTTCGCCGTTTCTGCGGCAATCCCCCGCCCCGGACCGGGAGTTTCCCGGCCATGGACGCGCGGGCGCACTATAAGCGGTGGGGTCGGAACTCTCCACACACCTTTGAGGACAGGTCCAGCCTGCCCTTCAGGCGCTCCAGGCCGTCTCGCGCCAGGACTGCGCGGGTCCCGTCACCTCCGGCAGGCCCGGCAGCGGACAGGACCGTTCCGCCGGCAGCCCCAGCAGGTTCAGCGCGACCACCCCCGGAAAGCCGTTGTGCCCCTGGCCGGCATGGTTGCCCGGATCGAACAGCGGGACGATGTGCCACCACAGCCGATAGGCGAAGCCCTGCACCAGCGCGATCAGCTCCCCCAACCGGTCCTCCCGGTCATTCTCCAGATAGAGCGCCGGACGGCAGCGGACGATCACGCCGGCCGCCTCCCGCACCGCCGCGATCACGTCGCTCCCGACATCGACCTTCAGCAGGTCCAGCCGCTCGACGCCATCCATCCCGACGACCCCCGACCGATGCACGACGACGGCGCCCATCCCGTTGACGGCGAGGTTGTGGACCAGCAGGCCACGCAGATCCTCCCTTGGCTCGACGGCATGGACCTGCCCGCCCGGGCCGACCCGGCGGGCCAGCGGCACGGTGTGGGCACCGACGCCGGCCCCGGCCTCCGCCACCACCCCGCCCGGTTCCAGCAGCGACGCGCAGAGCCGCTGTGCCGCCTCCAGGAACTCCCCGTAGAGCGCCAGCGATCGCCCGGCACAGGAATCGTCGGGGAGAAAGCGCAGCGGCCCATGCCGGGTGACCGCCTCGGTGGGCAGCGAGGCGCCGGGCGTCCTCTCCGCCCGCGCCGCTGCGTCGATCGTCCGCAGTTCCAGCACCTTTGCCCCGATATGCGGCGACACGGGATCGTCCGGTGCCGGCGGAAAGGGCCGCCCCGCCCCCGGATGGGCGCTGTCATGGACCAGCACGCGGTCCCGGATGCGCGGCCAAACCCATTCCGCCAGGAAGCGCTGGTCCTGCCAGCGGTCGGCCTCGCGGTCGGCGACGGCCGCGACGACCGGGGCCATCGGCGGCAGCAGCCCGGCCCGGCCGCCCCACATGCCGGCCAGGATCACGTCGGTGTGCAGCAGGTGGTCGCGCATGACGTGGAACGGCAGGCCCGACGCGATCCACTCCGCGACCGCAGCCTTCTCCCGCAGGGTCGGCCGGGAATCGCAGTCGCGGCAGAGGAAGCGGGCGACGGTCGGGTCGTCGGCGGCGAGGAAGCGCCAGAACAGCCCCTGCGACGGGCCGCTGCCGGCCGGCATCGCCACCGTCTCCGCCCCCAGCCGGCCCAGCTCCGCGATCAGCGCCGGCGGCACCGACTCGTCGTGATAGAAGCGGCAGATCCAGCCGGGGAACAGCGCCGGCACCGCCCGGGCATTGGCGACGGCGCCCTGGGTATAGACCTCGCGCGTGCCCCACAGGCTGAAGGCGACGATGTCGCGGGCCCGCGCCGCCGCTTCCCGGGGAACGGCCGGAAGCGGCGGCACCTCGCTCTCCGCCCTCGCCTGCTTCAGGGCCAGCGTCTCGGCGGACCAGCGCGCCGCCTCCGCCGCGTCGCACGGCTCCAGCGCCAGGGTCAGGGCGTCGCGCACGCCAATATGGCCGGGATCGAGCCGGGCAACCCGGCGGAACACCGCCAGCGCCACGTCCGCTCCACCGCTCTTGGTCAGGGCGATCCCCAGATTGAACAGCGCGGCGCCCTGTGACGGATCGAGCGCCAGCACCCGGCGATAGGCCTCGACCGCCGCAGCGAAGCGCCCGCAATCGAACAGCACGCCGGCGAGCTGGAGGCACGGCTCCGCCTCCTCCGGCGCCAGCGGCACCGCGCGCCGGAAGTCCGCCACCGCCAAGTCCGGCCGGGACCGCCGCAGATGCTCCACCCCGCGCTGCCGGCGCAGCAGGGCCAGCCGCCCCGCCATCTCCGCCCGTTCCGGCGCCAGCGTGAAACCATGCTCAAGCGCCGCGATGGCGGCATCCAGATCGCCGGCATGACGCTCGGCCAGACCCAGCAGGTCGCAGCCCTCGGCGGCGTCGGGCGCCAGCGCCAGGGCCGGGCGCAGGGCCGCGGCGGCAGCCCCCCACTCCCGGACCGCCAACAGCGCCTTGGCTTGGTCGATGCGGTAGGCGGCGGCGGCAGGATCTTCCGCGACCGCGCGGCGCAGCAGCCCAAGCCCCTGGCCCGGCCGGCCGGTCTGGCAGGCCAGCACCCCGGCCAGATGCAGGGTGGCGGCATTGCGCGGATCGGCCTGCAGGATACGGCCATAGAGGATTTCCGCCTCGGCGAGGCGGCCGCCGGCATGGTGGTCGAGCGCGATGCCCAGAGCCTCTTCGATCGTCGCCATCGCCGTTCCCCGCCCCTCGCAATCGGCGGCAGTGTAGCAAAAGGATGCCTGCTTGCCGCATTCCTGCACAACCGATGCGCAAAGTTTCGGGTCGCCCCAAGGGGCCGCTCAGGTCCACATGGTGACAAACAATCCCGAGGGAGGACAATAGGATGACCACCGAACTTCAGCACCTGATCGGCGGCAAGCTGGTTTCCGGCACGTCGGGCCGGCTCGCCGACGTCTTCTCCCCGATGACCGGCGAGGTGCGCGCCCGCGTGCCGCTGGCCAGCGTGGAGGAGATGCGCGCCGCGGTGGAGAACGCCAAGCAGGCGCAGCGCGGCTGGGCCGCCACCAACCCGCAGCGCCGCGCCCGCGTCCTGATGCGCTTCCTCGACCTCGTCCAGCGCGATTACGACGAGCTGGCGCTGCTGCTGTCACTGGAGCATGGCAAGACCATCGTCGACGCCAAGGGCGACATCCAGCGCGGCCTGGAAGTGGTGGAATTCGCCTGCGGCATCCCGCACCTGCTGAAGGGCGAGTTCACCGACGGCGCCGGCCCCGGCATCGACATCTACTCGATGCGCCAGCCGCTCGGCGTCGTCGCCGGCATCACGCCGTTCAACTTCCCCGCCATGATCCCGATGTGGAAGTTCGCCCCGGCCATCGCCTGCGGCAACGCCTTCATCCTCAAGCCGTCGGAGCGCACCCCTGGCGTCCCGGTCAAGCTGGCCGAGCTGATGCTGGAGGCCGGCCTGCCGCCGGGCATCCTCAACGTCGTCCACGGCGACAAGGTGGCGGTGGACGCCATCCTCGACGATCGCGACATCAAGGCGGTGGGCTTCGTCGGCTCCACCCCGATCGCCGAATACATCTACAACCGCGGCTGCGCGGCGGGCAAGCGCGTGCAGTGCTTCGGCGGCGCCAAGAACCACGCGCTGGTGATGCCGGACGCCGACCTCGACCAGGCCACCGACGCGCTGATCGGCGCCGGCTATGGCGCGGCGGGCGAGCGCTGCATGGCGATCTCCGTCGTCGTGCCGGTCGGCAAGAAGACCGCCGACGCCCTGATGGAGCGGCTGATCCCGCGGGTGGAAGGCCTGAAGGTCGGCCCCTCGACCGACAGCAGCGCCGATTTCGGCCCGCTGGTGACCGCCGAGCATCTGGCGCGGGTGAAGTCCTACGTCGACCTCGGCGTCAAGGAAGGCGCCAAGCTGGCGGTCGACGGCCGCGAGTTCAGCATGCAGGGCTACGAGAACGGCTTCTACATGGGCGGCTGCCTGTTCGACGAGGTGAAGCCGGAGATGCGCATCTACAAGGAGGAGATCTTCGGTCCGGTCCTCTCCGTCGTCCGCGCCGACTCCTATGAGGAGGCGCTGGCCCTGCCGAACGACCATGAGTACGGCAACGGCGTCGCCATCTTCACCCGCGACGGCGACGCCGCCCGCGACTTCGCGTCGCGCGTCGACGTCGGCATGGTCGGCATCAACGTGCCGATCCCGGTTCCGCTCGCCTACTACACCTTCGGCGGCTGGAAGCGTTCGGGCTTCGGCGACCTGAACCAGCACGGCCCCGACGCGGTGCGCTTCTACACCAAGACCAAGACCGTCACCTCGCGCTGGCCCTCGGGCGTCAAGGAAGGCGCCAGCTTCGTCATCCCGACCATGGAGTGATTACGCTACGGCACATATCCCCTCTCCCCCCCGGGGAGAGGGTTAGGGTGAGGGGGTCGCACGGCGAGGATTCTCGGAAAATCCAGCATCTGCATCCCCCTCACCCCGACCCTCTCCCCGGGGGGAGAGGGAGATTTGGAGGGAGGTGACGCATGTCCTTTGAACTGACCGAAGACCAGGTCGCCATCCGCGACATGGCGTTGTCCTTCGCCCGCGACGAGCTGGCGCCGAACGCCGTCGAGTGGGACCAGAAGAAGCATTTCTCCGTCGATACCCTGCGCGCCGCCGGCGAGCTCGGCATGGGCGGCATCTACGTGTCGGAGGACCATGGCGGCTCGGCCTTGAGCCGCTTCGACGCCGTGGTGATCTTCGAGGCGCTGAGCCAGGGCTGCCCGACCATCGCCTCCTACATCTCCATCCACAACATGGTGGCGGGGATGGTGGACAATTTCGGCGACGACGAGCAGAAGGCCCATTGGCTGCCGAAGCTCTGCCGCATGGAATGGCTCGCCAGCTATTGCCTGACCGAGGCCAATGCCGGCTCCGACGCCGCCGCCTTGCGCACCAGGGCGGTGCGCGACGGCGACTCTTACGTCCTCAACGGCGCCAAGCAGTTCATCTCCGGCGCCGGCAGCTCCGATCTCTATCTGGTGATGGCCCGCACCGGCGAGGACGGCCCCGCCGGCATCAGCGCCTTCCTGGTGCCCAGGGACACCCCCGGCCTGTCCTTCGGCGCCAACGAGCACAAGATGGGCTGGAACGCCCAGCCGACCCGCGCCGTCATCCTGGAGGACGCCCGTATTCCGGCCTCCGCCCTGCTGGGGCAGGAGGGGATGGGCTTCAAGTTCGCCATGAAGGGGCTGGACGGCGGCCGCATCAACATCGCCGCCTGCTCCATCGGCGGCGCCCAGGCGGCGCTCGACAAGGCGCTCACCTACATGTCCGAGCGCAAGGCCTTCGGCCAGACGCTCGACCGCTTCCAGGCGCTCCAGTTCCGCATCGCCGACATGGCGACGGAGCTTGAGGCCGCCCGCACCTTCGTCCACCGAGCGGCCTCGGCGCTGGATGCGAAGAGCAAGGACGCCACCCGCCTCTGCGCCATGGCGAAGCGCTTCGCCACCGACACCGGTTTCGAGGTGGCGAACAACGCCCTGCAGCTGTTCGGCGGCTACGGCTATCTCGCCGATTACGGCGTGGAGAAGATCGTCCGCGACCTGCGGGTCCACCAGATCCTGGAAGGCACCAACGAGATCATGCGCCTGATCGTCTCGCGCAGCGAGATCGGGCGGATGGGCTGAGCAACACGACAAGCCATCCCCTCTCCCCCCTGGGGAGAGGGTTAGGGTGAGGGGGTCGCGCGGCGAGGATCTTCAAGAATCGCACACCTCCGCACCCTATTGAGTCCACACCATGCCTCCCCCTCACCCCGACCCTCTCCCCGGGGGGGAGAGGGGGAAGCACCATAAAAACCAAACCAACGGGAGACGCGACGATGGCGGTGATCGGTTTCATCGGATTGGGCAACATGGGCGGCCCGATGGCCGCGAACCTCGTGAAAGCGGGGCATCAGGTGGTGGGCTACGACCTCGTGCCCGCCGCCATCGAGGCGGCCGAAGCGGCCGGCGTCACCATCGGCGCCAGCCCCGCTGCCATCGCCGCGGCGGCGGAGGTGGTCGTCACCATGCTGCCGGGCGGCAAACATGTGCTGGGCGTCTATGACGGCGAAACCGGCATCGTCGCGGTGGCACGGCCGGGCACCCTGCTGATCGACTGCTCGACCATCGACGTGGAGTCCGCCCGCAAGGCGCATGCGCTGGCCGCCGCCAAAGGCGCCGTCTCGCTCGACGCGCCGGTGTCGGGCGGCGTCGGCGGCGCTGCCGCCGGCACCCTGACCTTCATGGCCGGCGGCGAAGCGGACGCCTTCGAGCGCGCCCGTCCGATCCTGGAGGCGATGGGCAAGAAGATCGTCCATTGCGGCGGTGCCGGGGCCGGCCAGGCGGCGAAGATCTGCAACAACATGATCCTCGGCATCTCGATGATCGGCGTCTGCGAGGCCTTCGTGCTGGCGGAAAAGCTCGGCCTGTCGCATCAGGCGCTGTTCGACGTGTCGTCGACCTCGTCGGGCCAATGCTGGTCGCTGACCAGCTATTGCCCGGTCCCCGGCCCGGTGCCGGCGAGCCCGGCCAACCGCGACTACCAGCCGGGCTTCGCCGCGGCGCTGATGCTGAAGGACCTGAAGCTGGCCCAGGAAGCGGCGCAGGGCGCCGGCGCGCCCACCCCGCTGGGGGCGGCGGCGGCGCAGCTCTACGCCATGATGAACGCGCAAGGCGAAGGCGGCACCGACTTCTCCGGCATCATCCGCATGCTGCGCGGCGAGGGGTGAATCAGGTTGCGGAGGGGGGCAGGAACAGCGCCTGCTCCCGCCGCACCAGATCGGCGATGTAGTCGGCGGTCATCGAAATCCGTGCCAGCGACCGCAGATCCTCGTGCACGATCAGCCAGAAGGACCGGGTGATCGTCACCTCCTCCGCCAGCACCGGCACCAGCCCCGGCTCGCCCTGGGCGATGAAGGCCGGCAGCATGCACAGGCCGGCGCCGGCCAGCGTCGCCTTCAGCTGGGCGACCAGGCTGCTGCTCTTGATGCGTGGCGCCACCTCCCCCATCGTCTCGACATAGTCCAGCTCGGGGGCGAAGATCAGGTCGTCGATGTAGCCGATGAAGGAATGGCCGCGCAGGTCAGCGCGGCCGTGGATCGCCGGGCGCGCCTCCAGATAGGCGGCGGTGCCGTACAGCCCCAGCCGGTAGTCGGTCAGCTTGCGCGCGTAGAGCCGTCCTTCCTGCGGACGCGACAGGCTGATGGCGATGTCGGCCTCGCGTTTGGACAGGCTGAAGACGCGCGGCATGGCGACCAGCTGCACCTCCAGCTCCGGATGGCGCTCGCACAGGCATCCGATGCGCGGCGCCAGGAAACAGCTGCCGAAGCCGTCCGGTGCCCCGATCCGCACCGCGCCGGCCAGCGCCAGGTCACCATCGGCCACCATCCCCTGGGCCAGCAGGGCGGCGCTCTCCATCACCTCGGCGGTCTGCTTCAGCCGCTCGCCCTGCGGCGTCAGGGTGAAGCCGCTGGGCCGGCGTTCGAACAGGGTGACGCGCAGCGCCTCCTCCAGCGCGGTGATGCGGCGGCTGACCGTGGTGTGATCGGCCCGCAGGCGCTGGGCCGCCGTGGTCAGCGTGCCGGCCCGGGCCACCGCCAGGAAGAAGCGCAGGTCGTTCCAGTTGAAATCGGCCATGTCGCCGGCGCCGCCGTCCGTTCTCGCTGGTGAAACAGGGGCCGAACTGTCCCATCAACCCGCCCGCCTGACAAGAGCGGCTGCCTGCACGGGCGATAAGGTCGCAAGCCGGGGTGTTGCCGGGAGTCATTTCCGGTAAAGCGGCAGGCCATCGAAAGCGCCCACCCCGAAGGAGTACCGCATCTTCCGGACACCGCCCCCCATTTCGCGCGGACGAAGAGCCTCGGCATTGCGTTTATCTGTGGAGAGACGCGAGCGCGATGACTGAGAGGACGGAGGATGCCGGGCGAAAGCCGGACGGGGACCAGGAGCGGAAGGATGATGGCGGCCGCGATCGCGGCCATGCTTGCCGTGGCCGCCGTGCTGCCGGCCGCCGCGGAACCGCTGCTGTCCGCACCGGAGAGCGGCGCCCCCCTGCCCTCCTCCCTCCCCTCTCCGGAACCGGTGGCGGCACCGCCGCCGCTGCCGGTCGCCGTCCAGGCACCGGCAAAGCCGCAAACCGATGCCTTCGACTGCTGGCTCCTGGATTCGGACCGGCTGGAGCAGGCGTCCGGCCACGGCCTGTGCGGCGATGCCTTCGCCCGTGCCCCGGAAACCGCGTCCCTGCCTGAAGCGCCTCCCCCGCCGGCGGTCACGCCGATGCGCAAGCCGAAAATTCCCGAACGGCGCGTCCGCAGTTCCAGTCGCAGTTCGAGCCACAGCGAGGCGCATGCGATGGCTGCCTCCGGCACACGGAGCCCGAGAAGCGGGGGCGGTGGTGACTTCTTCAGCAATTTCCAACGTGACTTCAACGCGCTGACCGACCTGTTGGGCAGCGGATCGTCTCCCGGTCGCAGCGACGGCAGGAACGGAATCGCTTCCCACATGTCGCACAACCATTGAGACGACCGGGCATTAAGACGATCCGGGATTGACGACCGAGCATCGGGGCGAACGGCGGATCACCCAGGACCGCCGCGAACGGAAACCTTGATCCTGCACAAAGAGGCACGTCATTCCCGCGAAGGCGGGAATCCAGCCTGTTCAGCAACGTTCCGTCAAAGTTTCCTGGATCCCCGCCTTCGCGGGGATGACGGAAGTCCTCTCATGGGATTTGGACTTTCAAATGCGATGACCCTGCGGATCAGGACGCGCCGTCCGAAGCCGGCCCGACATCCTCCGCCTCGACGTCGATGGTGACGCCGGTCCGGCCGGAGCGGCCGTGGTCGTGCTCCGGGTCGATGCCGTGGTCGCGCCGCAACTCGTCGCGGACTTCCGCCATGCGAACGCGCAGCCGGGCATATTCGGCCAGGAGCTGGCGGCGCCGGTCGTTCGGCGTCACGTCCTTGGGCGGACGCAGGGACCGCTTGAAATCGATCAGCTGGCGGCGGGTGACGTTGGGACGGACCAGCCCCTGGGCCTTGGCGCGCTCCAGTTCGTCCGGCGTCATGGTGACGATCTGATAGGCGACGCTTTCCGCCCCAGGCAGCACCTCCAGCGACAGCCGGCCGGTGTCCACCGCCTCGGCCACCGCGCGGAAGCGGAAGGCGGTCTCGACCGAAAACGGCATGTCGCTCTCGATCATCGCCTCGAAATCGCCGTGTGGCAGGATTTCCTTGGCACGGTTCAGGTACCGGCCGATCGACAGGAATTCCTTGCGGCTGCGGTTCCAGTGATAGCGGATTTCCTGCGCGAATTCCTGCCGGGTGTGGCAGGGCACGATGGCGTCGCTGATGTCGGACGCCCGGCGGTCCGCCTTCGACGGCGCCACCGCGGCTCCCGTCCGAACCGGTGTAGACGCAACTATGGGCCGCTCTGCCGGCGGTGGAGCAGCCTTGCCCTGCTCCGCCGCCTTCTTCATGAAGGACTTCACGTTGGCCATGCTCAGATCCCCAGCTCGTGCCGGATGAAGTACCAGGCGCCCAGGCATTCGTCGGCACCGTTCACCGCACCGACGTCGACGATGGAACAGCCGATGTCATCGACCCGGTGCATGTCCTCGATATCCGGCACCTCGTGCGGCACCAGCCGGCCGACGCGGCCCAGCTCCAGCTTCGCCTCGCGCAGGCTGACCGACCGCCGCTTGACCCGGTTCAGCAGGAAGGCGGCGGGGCGTCCATAGTCGCGCAGGAACTCCATCCAGGGAATGACGCTCATCTTGTCGAAGCGCCCCACCCCGGTCGGCACCAGCACCAGGTCGGCGCGGCGCAGCAGGATCTTGGTCGCTTCCGGATAGAGCTCCACCGACGGCGGCGTGTCGATGAAGACGACGTCGTAGCGGCCGGGATCGATCTGAGCGAGGGCGGCGTCGATGTCGTCCAGCGTGCCTTCGTAATGGTCGATGGCCGCCACGTCATGCGGACGGCGCAGCTCGTGCCACTGGCCCAGCGTGCGCTGCGGGTCGAAATCCAGCGTCGCCACCCGCATGCCGTCCTTTGCCGCGGCCACGGCGGTGTTCTTGCAACTGGTGGTCTTGCCGGTGCCGCCCTTGGGCGCGCTGTAAACCACCCAGCGCGCGGGCAACGGCGCAGCTTTGTGTACCGCTTCACCATCCCCTCGCGCCGTTTGCTTGCCGCCCGGCTTACCTGTGGATTTGCCCGCAGACTTCCTCGTGGCGACGGCGGTCGGATCGGCCATCTGTTCCCCCTGCATCGCGTGACGGCCTTCTTATTAGCGGATCGCCCGGCAGCCCGAAAGGGCAAAGACGGCACCTGCGCCATGGAAATAGGCCTTCCCTGTACCGCAGAACCCGTTACCGGTAACGCTTGCCTCGCCGCACTCCGCCAAACCCGTTACCGGTAACGCCTCCCCCTCGTGACGTCGCGCGCAGCCTGTATTGCGGACATGAAACAATCCGTCACCACTTTCAGGATTTCCGTACGGAGGCCGGGTCGCTAAAATGTTTCGTATCCATTGGATTGGGACAGCGTATTGCCTTCCCGCATGACTTCGGGGGCGTTTACGAGGATCGGATCGGTGATGCGGGGATCGGGTGTGTTCGGCGGGGCGGCGGTTCGGCACGGGGGGGCACGGCATCGGACGGCGTTGCGGCACAGCACGGCCTTGGCGGGGGCGGCACGGTTGGGGATCCTCTCCGCGGCTCTCGCCCTGCCGCTCGTTTTGCCCACCGCGGCACTTGCCAACCCCGAAGGCGGCGTGGTCACCGACGGCGCCGCCACCATCCGCTCCACCGCCCCCGGCCGGCTCGACATCATCCAGTCGACGCCCAAGGCGGTGATCGACTGGCAGCGCTTCGGCATCCGGGAGGGCGAGCACACCAACTTCCAGCAACCGGACGCCGCCGCCATCACGCTCAACCGCGTCACCGGCTCCGACCCGTCGGCGATCCTGGGACGCCTGACCGCCAATGGCCAGGTCTGGCTGGTCAACCCCAACGGCATCCTGTTCGGACCGAACGCCCGCGTCGATGTCGGCGGACTGGTCGCCACCACCCATGACATCCGCAACGACGACTTCATGGCCGGCCGTTACAAGTTCGAGGGCCGCTCCGGCTCCACCGCGACGGTGGAGAACGAGGGGACCATCACGGTGGCCGAGGCCGGCCTCGCCGCCCTGGTTGCTCCCGGCGTCACCAACCGCGGCACCATCCAGGCCCGCATGGGCGAGGTGACGCTGGCGTCCGGCCGCCGCTTCGTCGTCGATCTTTTCGGCGACCAAAAGATCAACATCGCGGTGGACGCCAAGACCGACGCGCGGCCCGTCGGCGCCGACGGCAAGCCGGTGGACGCGCTGGTCAGCAACAGCGGCAAGATCTTCGCCGACGGCGGCCGGGTGCAGATGACGGCGTCCGCCGCCAAGGGGCTGGTCGACCGCGTCGTCAACATGTCCGGCACCGTGCAGGCCCGCCGGGTTGAACAGCAGGGCGGCGACATCGTCCTCCTGGGCGACGGCGGCGACGTGGAGGTGTCCGGCACCCTGGACGCCGGCGGCGGCACCGGCCAGACCGGCGGCTCCGTCACCGTGTCGGGCAACCGCACGAGGCTGACCGCCACGGCGCGTGTCGATGCCTCCGGCCCCGCCGGGGGCGGGGAGGCGCTGATCGGCGGCGACGTGCAGGGGGGCAGGGCGTCGGCCGCCAAGCTGGCCGGCTATGGCATCCGCCCGGCGCGCAAGCCGGTGCCGCCCTCCACCGACACGGTGGTGGCGCAGGGGGCGACCATCACCGCCGACGCCATTGAATCCGGCAAGGGTGGCAAGGCGGTGGTCTGGGCCGAGGACGCCACCCGCTTCGACGGAGCGATCTCCGTCCGCGGCGGTGCCAACGGTGGTGACGGCGGTTTCGTCGAGACCTCCGGCAAACTGTCGCTGCATGTGCGCGGCAGCGTGGCTGCTGGAGCAGGGCAGGGCACGGGACAGGGAGCGGGGAAAGCCGGTTCCTGGCTGCTCGACCCGACGAACATCACGGTTGCATCCAGCGGCGGCACCGTCGCCGCCGACATCATCCAGGCTTCGCTGAACGTCGGAACCAGCGTCACGCTGGAAACAGCCACGACCGGGGCCGAGGCCGGCGACATCACCATCGACCAGGAGATCGTGAAGACGGCCGGGGCAGATGCCTCGCTGATCCTGAGGGCCTACCGCAACATCATCGTGACCAAGGGCATCGCCTCCACGGCGGGCGCCCTGAACCTCACCCTGAATGCGGCGACGGGGACCGGCAACGGCATCGTACGGGTAACGGGACAATCCGACACCCTGCCGGTCACCATTTCCACCAACGGCGGCACCTTCATCGTCGGCGGCGGATCGGACCCGGCGGCAAAGCCGGCCACCGGCCTGTCCGGCGGCTATACGCCGAAGGAAAGCCGGACCGGCACGGAGTTCATCTACGCCACCGTCGCGACCGGTGCCGGTTCGATCCTGGTCAACGGCGCGGGCGGCGAGAACAACACCACGGCCAACCACGGCATCGCGCTGTCCGGCAGCCATCTGATCACGACGACCGGTTCCATCACGCTGAATGGAACGGGCGGCAGTGGCATGAATTACGGCAACAATGTCGGCGTGGTGATGTCGGACTCCACGCTGCAGACCTCCGGCGGCGCCGTCTCCGTCACCGGCGTCGAGGGGCGCGGCGAGTCCTCCTTCGGCAATGACGCGGTCCGCATCGACGGCACCTCCACAATCGGTACACTGGGCAACGGGGCGATCACCATCCGGGGCGGCGCTTCCTCCAGCGGCGACATCATGCTGAGCGGTACGGCGGTCCGCAGCGATGCCGCCCCCATAACCTTCGAATCGGGCGGCAGCCTTCTGCTCGACACCGGCTCCTACCTCAATTCCAGCGGAGCCGTGACGCTCAAGGCCATGAAGGACGTGTTTGTGTTGAGCAGCGGCATCGTGACCGGCGGTGCGCCGGTGACGCTCAACAGCGACAGAAGTCTCAATGACGGGGGCATCGCCCTGATGTCCAGCCGCATCGCCACCTCGGGCGGCGCCATCACCCTGGGCGGTGGCAGCGATCCTCTTCAGGAGGCGGCCAAGGGCAATCCGGGCACCATGGCCGGCGTGACGATCGACGGCAGCATGCTGGAGTCCGGCGGTGGCACCATTTCCATTCGCGGGGAGGGGGCCGACTTCGACAGCGAGAGCCACGGCGTCTCGATCACCGGGGCGTCGACTCTCGACGCCGGCATCGGGACGATCGCTGTCCACGGCAAGGCCGTTTCCAATTATGGCTGGAACGCCGGCGTGCTGATCGCCTCCGACGTCACCGGGGCGCCGGTGATCCGCTCCGGCTCTTCCGCCGCGGCTTCCGTCCTGATCGACGGCGACGCAACCGCGGTGGATGCCGACGAGGCCTGGGGTGTCAAGCTCCAGGGCACGGCGACGATCGCCTCGTCCGGCGGCATCGCCATCACCGGCAAGGCCGGTGCATCGGCGGTCACTTATGAGGTTGCCGGCATCGGGTTGAATGCCGGCACGGACGACCATATCCGCATCGCGGCGAGCAGCGGCGACGTGACCCTGCGGGGCACCGCCGGCACCGGCACGAAGGCGATGTCTCTGTACAGCACCGGTGACGTGGCGATCAGCAGCCCGCCGCCACCGCCGCCGCCTCCGCCACCACCTCCACCTCCGCCACCATCACCACCTCCTCTGCCTCTGCCTCCTCCGCCACCTCCTCCGCCGCCGCCGGTGTCTCCGCCGCCACCGCCACCTCCTCCACCGCCGGTGTCTCCGCCGCCGCCGGTGACGGAAACCCCCACCACCCCCACCACCCCTACCGCTCCAACGACCGGCACCGGCGGGGGCGATGGTACCGGCACGTCCGGAACCAACGCGTCAGGCAGCGGGACCGGGGCGGCGGATACCGGAACGACGGACACCACGACCACCCCAACCACAACCACCGCGACATCGGGCAGCCAGTCCGCAGTGGCCGGCAGCGGTGCCGTACAGACGGCGTTGCAGACGGTGGCGCAGATCGCCGCGAACCCGGCGCCCTCGGCGGGCACGACCGGCACCAGCCCGGCTTCGGCGACCATCCCCCCGGCCGGTACGGCCACTCCGCAGACCTTCCTGACGACGCTGGAGCAAGGCACGACGACGCGAGGCGCCGCAGCGCAGGAGACGGGGCAGGGCACCCCCGCACCCGGTGGCAGCTCGTCGTCCACAGATGGTCCGACCTCCCCGCCGCCACCACCCGCTCCGGCGACGGTTGCGCTGCCGTCCGGGCGTTCCGTCACCTTCACGGCGGAAGCGACGGCGGCCTACGCTTCCGGCGCCACCCTGTCGCAGCCGGGGCCGCAGCTTCTCGCCGCCCCCCAGGTCCAGGCGGCGGCCGGCAACCTCATCCAGGCGGCCGGCACCGGCGGCATGGTCCAGGCGGTGACGGTCCTTGCGACCGGCACGCTGTCCCTGCCCGAACAGCGCGCGGTGCTGGCCAGCGTCCCCGTTCCCACCCTGATCGGCGGCCTGACCGCCAGCGGCGATCCGGTGGCGGTGCGCGTCGGCGGCATCCTGCAGAACAGCGCGGCCGGCCAGACCGGCGGCTACGCCCAGGTGCGCGCGGCGGTGACCCAGGCCAACCTGCCGCCGCAGGTCGCGCGCACCTATCTCGCCATGGTCCAGCGGGTGGAACGCGAACAGCGGACCCGGGCCTTCGCCGGCGCGCTCCGCCAACTGGTGGCGAACCCGGCGGCGGCGGACATGTTCGGCCGGCAGGCCGCCTCCTCGGCATTGCCAAGCCTGCGGCAGGCGCAGGGCGGCCGTACGCGCGGCGGCACCATGACCCTGCGCGGCATCGTCGCCGACAGCGCCAATCTGGCGGAGGCGCGGGTGAACGGCCGCTGGGTCTTCATCGACGAGCAGGGCCAATTCCGCACCAGCATCCCGCTGGAGCCGGGGGCGACCGAAGCCACCCTGACCATGACGGACGAGGCGGGCAAGACGACCGAGAAGCGCATCAGCATCGACAGCGCGGCAGCCGCTCCCGACCCGGCCGCCCCGCCCAAGCCGCGCAAGATCGCCCTGATGATCGCGGTCGACAGCTACCGCGACACCGCCATCCCGGCACTCGCCACCCCCGACGCCGACGTCAAGGCGGTCGGCCAGGCGTTGAACGACCATCTCGGCTATGAGACGCGGGTCCTGCGCAACCCGACCAAGGCACAGATCGGCGAGGCTCTGCGCAAGCTCGGCCGCGAGGTCGGCGAACAGGACCAGGTGATGGTCTATTACGCCGGCCACGGCTATGAGCTGGCGGAAACCGGCGCCGGCTACTGGCTGCCGGCCGATGCGGAGACGACCAGCGCCCGCAACTGGGTGTCGAACAACGACATCGGCCGCTTCCTCAGCCGGATGCCGGCCAAGCATGTGATGCTGGTGTCCGACAGCTGCTATTCCGGCGCCTTCACCAAGGAACAGAAGGTCGACGCCAGCCGCCTCGCCAGCGAGCAGGAACTCCGGCAGCGCCGCTCCGTCATGGCCCTGTCGTCGGGCGGCGACGAGCCGGTCGCCGACGGCGAGGTGAACTCCCCCTTCGCGGTGGCGCTCAAGACGCGGGTGCAGGCGCTGCCGAAGGACAGCAGCGGCTATGCCCTCTACCAGGAGGTGCGCCGGGATGTGACCAGCGAGGCGCCGCAGACCCCGCAATATGGCGTGATCCGCACCGCCGGCTATGACGAGGGCGGCGACTTCCTGCTGGACCTGCCCAACCGCCCGATGAACTGAGGCGGGGAGTGGTTGCAGTGGTTGCCCCCTCCCTAACCCTCCCCCGCTATCGCGGGAGAGGGAACTGCCGCCGCTTCGACATTTGCGTCACGTCGACAAGCGTCCTGCCCCCTCTCCCGCGAAGCGGGGGAGGGATGGGGAGGGGGCAATCACCACACCCACTCCCTCACTTTTCCTCTGGCGTGTAGTTTCAAAAGAAACTATATGAGCGACAAATGGTCGCGCCCGGCGCTTGGCACCGGCCGCATCCCCCGGGAAAGGGAGCTGCCCGCATGACGTCCCCCGCCTTCACCTACCAGTCCGGCTTCGGTAACGAGTTCGCGACGGAGGCGTTGCCCGGCGCGCTGCCCCTCGGCCGCAACTCGCCGCAGCGCCCGCCCTACGGCCTCTATGCCGAACAGATCAGCGGCACCGCCTTCACCGCTCCCCGCGCGCACAACCGCCGCTCCTGGCTGTACCGCATCCGCCCGGCGGTGGTGCATGAGCCGTTCCAGCCGACGGACGCCGGCCGGCTGACCAGCCGCTTCGACGAGATGCCGGCCCCGCCGACCCAGCTGCGCTGGAACCCGCCGGCGATGCCCGACGCCCCCACCGACTTCGTCGCCGGCCTGGTCACCATGGGCGGCAATGGCGGGCCGCAGGCGCAGACCGGCTGCGGCATCCACCTCTACACCGCCAACCGGTCGATGGAGGGCCGCTTCTTCTACGATGCCGACGGAGAGTTGCTGATCGTGCCGCAGCAGGGCCGCCTGCGCCTGTTCACCGAGCTTGGCGTGCTGGAGGTCGAACCGCAGGAGATCGCGCTGATCCCCCGCGGCCTGCGCTTCCGCGTCGAACTGCCGGACGGTACAGCGCGCGGCTATGTCTGCGAGAATTTCGGTGCGCCTTTCCGGCTGCCGGATCTCGGCCCCATCGGCTCCAACGGGCTGGCCAACCCGCGCGACTTCCTGACGCCCGACGCCTGGTACGAGGATGTCGACGGCGAGTTCGAGCTGATGGCGAAGTTCGACGGCGCCCTGTGGAGCGCCCGCATCGGCCATTCGCCGCTGGACGTGGTGGCGTGGCACGGCAACCACGCGCCGTGCAAATACGACCTGCGCCGCTTCAACGCCATCGGCTCGATCGGCTTCGACCACCCCGACCCGTCGATCTTCCTGGTCCTGCAGTCTCCCAGCGACACGCCGGGCGTCGACAGCATCGATTTCGTCATCTTCCCGCCGCGCTGGCTGGTCCAGGAGGACACCTTCCGGCCGCCCTGGTTCCACCGCAACGTCGCCAGCGAGTTCATGGGCCTGATCCATGGCGTCTACGACGCCAAGGAGGAAGGCTTCCTGCCCGGCGGTGCGTCCTTGCACAACTGCATGAGCGGCCACGGCCCCGATGCCGACACCTTCGCCAAGGCCACATCCGCCGACACCACGCGGCCGCAGCGGGTCGCCGACACCATGGCCTTCATGGTCGAAACGCGCGCCGTCATCCGCCCGACGCGGCACGCCCTGGAAACCGCCGAGCTTCAGCACGATTACTACCGCTGCTGGCAGGGGCTGGCGAAGCGCTTCGACCCGAACCGCCCCTAGGCGGACAAAGTAAGCCCTTCCGCTCCCGATCCTGCGACGTTTTGTCTCGACGGCGCGGGCGCACCCTTTCACACTGTGCCGCATGCCGGTATAGGGCCGATCGTTCGACCGGTCATTGGACCGATCGCTGGACCGATCGTTGCAATCGCAGGGGAGGGGCCGATGGCGGCCGAAACGGGTGCCGGGGCGGAGAGCCGTTCGCTGCTCGACCGGATGATCGACCGGATGACGGTACAGCGCGACGCGCTGGCCTGGGCCGAGCGCATCGTCGCCGGCCACGACGGCTTGGTGCTGGAGGTGGGGTTGGGCAAGGGCCGCACCTTCGACCATCTGCGCCACCTGTTCCCGCCGCGCGACATCCTGGTCTTCGACATGTGGGTCCGCGTGCCGCCGGAACTGACCCCGGACGAGGACCGCCTGTTCGTCGGCGATTTCCAGGAAACCATGCCGGCGGCGGCGGACCGCTTCGGCCGCTGCGCCCGGCTGGCCCACGCCGATTTCGGCAGCACCGACCGCAATCACGACGCCGCCCAGGCGGCGTGGCTGGCGCCCTTGATCGACGCGCTGATGCTGCCGGGCGGCGTCGTGCTGTCCGACCGGCCGCTCGACCACCCCAACTGGACCCGGCTTCCCCTGCCGCCCGACGAGCGCTGGACCTATCATGCCTGGAGGGTGGACGGGAAAGAAGAAGGCTGATCGGAGCGATGCCGATGGAAAACGGCCCGGCCCACGCCAATCTTCCTTCCTCCGTTTTCCCTCGCGAGGTTTTCCCCGTGGATCTCCCCCGTGGATTTTTCCTCGTGACCAACGCGGCCGGCGACGGGCGCGACCCTGAAGGCGATTGATGAACCGCAACATTTTTCAGTTCATTTGGAAGCACAGCGGACGCCAGCAGATCCTGCTCGCCCTGTTGACGGTCGCGTCCTTCCCGGTGCTCTACGCCTCGCTGGAACTGCCGAAGATCATCATCAACCGGGCCTTGTCGGATCCGCAGCCGGAGCGCGAGATCTTCGGTGTCGCCATGGGGCCGGTGACCTACCTGCTGGTGCTGTGCTTCACCTTCCTGGCGCTGGTGCTCGCCAACGGCGCCTTCAAGATGCGGATCAACACCTTCAAGGGCGTGGTCGGCGAACGGCAGGTGCGGCGCCTGCGCTTCATGCTGCTCGACCGCATGCTGCGCTTCCCGCTGCCGCATTTCTCCAAGGTCAGCCAGGGAGAACTGATCTCCACCGTCGCGGCGGAGACCGAGCCGCTGGCCGGCTTCATCGGCGACTCCTTCGCCCAGCCGCTCTACCAGGGCGGCACGATGCTGACCATCCTGCTGTTCCTGTTCATCCAGCAGCCGACCATCGGGCTGGTGTCGGTCGCCCTGATCCCGGTGCAGGCCTACATCATCCCCAAGCTTCAGCTCAAGGTGAAGCTGCTGGGCAAGGAGCGGGTACGCAAGGTCCGCCAGCTTTCCGAACGCATCGGCGAAAGCGTGGAGAACATCCGGGAGGTCCGCGTCAACGGCACCATCCGCTACGTCCTGGCCGAATTCTCGCAGTATCTCGGCAGCATCTACTGGATCAGACTCGAGATCTACAAGCGCAAGTATTTCGTAAAATTCCTCAATAACTTCATCAACCAGATCACTCCGTTCTTCCTGTTCTCCATCGGCGGCTACCTGGTCCTGCACGGGAACATGACCATCGGCGCGCTGGTGGCGGCGCTGTCCGCCTTCAAGGACCTGACCGCCCCCTGGAAGGAACTGCTCGACTATTACCAGAACATGATCGATGCCCAGATCAAGTACGAGCAGATCGCCGAGCAGTTCTCGCCCCCCTTCCTGTTCGAATGGACCCCGCCGACGCCCGCCACCCCCGCCGACCTCAAGGCCCCCCTGCGGCTGGAGGCGGTGACCTGGGCCAACGAGTACGGCGACCGCATGCTGCAACGGCTGTCGCTGGAGGTGCCGCCGGGCGCCCTGGTCGGCATCGCCAGCACCAACGCCCTGGCGCTCCGCCGCCTTGCCGAGGTGCTGGTCCGCCTGTCGCCGCCGACCTCCGGCCGGATCACCATCGGCGACCAGGCGCTGGAAGCGATTCCGCTCGAACTGCTGGGCCGCCGCATGGCCTATGCCAGCCCGGAACCGCGCATGTTCACCGGCAGCATGATGCAGAACATCACCTACGGTCTGCGCCACCGCCCGCCGGCCGACGATCCGGACACCATGCCTCCCGCCCGCCGGCGCGAGATCGTCGAAGCCGAGGCGTCCGGCAACTCCACCGACAGCATGGACGGGATCTGGACCGACTTCGGCATGATCGGCGCCACCGACTGGACCAGCCTGCGTCCCTGGTTCATGCAGTGCCTGGCCGCCACCGGCGGCGAGAGCGCCGTCTACCAGCGCGGCCTGCGCGAGGTGTTCGATCCCGACGACTATCCCTTCGTCGCCCAGCCGCTGCTGCGCGCCCGCCAGTGGCTGCGCGAGGCCATCACCGAACGCGGGCTGGACGCGCTGCTGGCCCGCTTCGAGCGCGACCATTTCAACCCCTATGCCAGCATCGCCGAGAACATGCTGGCCGGCCTGCCGGACGGCAAGCGGCTGACCGTCGCCCGCATGGTCTGCAACCCCACCGTCCGTGGTTTGATGGAGGAGCACGGGCTGTGGGACTCCGCGGTGCGCATCGGCCGCCGCTTCGCCATGCGGGTGGTCGGCGTCTATCGCGACAGCGACGACGGCGACGTCATGATCATGCGCTACCCGCACATCGACGACGCCCTGTTCGAGGAGCTGGTCGAGGCGGTCACCCGGCTGAAGCGCCGGTCCGAACGGCCGCAGCGCCGCCACCAGGAGGCGGACACCCTGCTGTTCGCCACCATGTTCCTGATGATCGTGCCCAAGCGCGACGGCATGGACTTCATCCCGCAGGCGGAGCGCGAGGCGATCATGGCGATCCGCGCCCGCGTGCTCGACGACATGCCGCACGAGCTGCGCGACAAGGTGGCCATCTTCCACCCCGACCTCTACCACCCGCGCCTGAACGTGATGGACAACCTCCTGTTCGGCCGCATCACCACCGAGGATCCGCGCGCCATCACCCAGCTCCGCGCCCTGGTGGACGAGGCGCTGGAACGGACCGATGCGCGGGCCTTCGTGCTGATCCTGGTGGCGCTGGGCGAGGTCGGCATCGGTGGTTCGCTGCTGCCGATCAGCGTGCGCCAGCGGGTGCAGCTGATCCGCGGCCTGATGAAGAAGCCCGACATCTTCGTGATCTACCAGGCGCTCAACAGCTACGATCCCGACGAGCGGCTGCGCATCTTCCAGCGCATGAAGGAGCTGCTGCCGACGATGACGCTGATCGTGCTGGAGGAACGGATCACCGACGATCCGGCCTTCGACGCGCTCTACGACCTGGAGGACGGCCGGCTGGTCCGCCGCGGCCAGAACGGCGCCGACAATGACGAGGACACCGTGCCGGGAGAGGGGGAGGGGACCGACGAACCGGCCCTGCGCCTGCTGTCGCGTTCTCCCGTGTTCTCCGACCTGCCGGAAACGGTCCTGCGCCGCCTGCTGGGCTCGTCGGACTGGCGCACGGTCGCCGCCGGCGACTTCATCTACCGCAGCGGCGAGCAGTCGGAATTCGCCTTCGTCCTGGCGGAAGGGGAGGTCGAGCAGGTGCGGCTGATGCCGGACGGCCAACCGCCGCTGCACATCGCCTACATCAAGCCGCCGGAGGTGATCGGCGAGCTGGAGCTTCTGGCCGGCGTCCGGCGTTTCTCCAGCTTCCGGGCGCGCACCGACCTGCGGCTGCTGCGGCTGGACGGGGCGACCATGCTGCGCCTGCTGTCGTCGGCGCCGGACCTGCCGATGCGGGTGATCCAGCAGATCGGCAAGCGCCTGACCAGCGAAGCCCCGTCGGGATCGGCGCCTGCGGCGGCGGTCCCGGCACCCAGCACTCACGAAACCAGCAACACCAGTGAATCCGCAACCCAAGCATGATGGAATGACCGCAATGGGGCCGAGGCGCCAGGGATCCCCTCTCCCCCCCGGGGAGAGGGTTAGGGTGAGGGGGATGCATGGCGTGGCTATCCCGAGAATCCTCACAGTGCCTCCCCCTCACCCCGCCCCTCTCCCCGGGGGGGAGAGGGGGATACCCTCCTGGTCGCACCGATACGCGACCAGCCTGGAGACCCAAAGATGCTGAAGGTTGAGGGCCTGACGATCCGCTTCCGCAACGCCCCCCGCCCGGTGGTCGACGGCGTCGGCTTCTCCGTCGGGGCCGGGCAGAGCGTGGCGCTGGTCGGCGAATCCGGCTCGGGCAAGACGCTGACCTGCCGCAGCATCCTCGGCATCCTGCCGCGTGGCGCGTCGGTCACCGCCGGCTCGATCCAGTTCGGCCATGGCGACGAGGCGGTCGACCTGCTGCGGCTGTCATCGTCCGGCCTGCGCGACATCCGCGGCAGCCGCATCTCGATGATCTTCCAGGAACCGATGAGCGCGCTGTCGCCGCTGCACACCATCGGCGACCAGACGATGGAGGTGCTGCGGCTGCACGGCGCCTGCAACCGCAGCAGCGCGCGCGCGCGCTGCCTCGCCATGTTCGAGCGGGTCGGCTTCCCCGATCCGGTGCGCGCCTTCCGCTCCTATCCGTTCCAGCTGTCGGGCGGCCTGCGCCAGCGCGCGATGATCGCCATGGCGATGGTCGCCCGCCCGCAGTTGCTGATCGCCGACGAGCCGACCACCGCGCTCGACGTCACCCTCCAGGCCCAGGTGCTGGCGCTGATCAAGGAGCTGCAGGGCGAGACCGGCATGGCGGTCCTGCTGGTCACCCACGATCTCGGCGTCGTCGCCAACATGGCCGACGCCGTGGTGGTGATGCGGGCCGGCCGGGTGATGGAATCGGGGGCTTGCGCCGACGTGCTCGGCCGGCCGCTGCACGGCTACACCCGCAAGCTGATGGCCGCCGCCCCCTCCATCCCCGAGATGACCGGCGCGCAGGCCCCCGGCGCGGTGCGCGACGCCATCCTGGAATTCCACGGCGTCGCCAAGACCTACGAGCGCGGCAATGTCCGCATCCGCGCGCTCGACGGCGTCGACCTGTCGGTCGGCCGCGGCGAGACGCTGGCCATCGTCGGCGAGTCAGGATCGGGCAAGACGACGCTGGCGCGGCTCGCCATGCTGGCGGAGCGGCCGGATCCCGGTGGCCGCCTGCTGTTCCGCGTCGCCGCCGGGGAACCGCCGCTCGACCTTCTCTCCGCCGCCGGGCCGGAGCTGACCGCCTACCGCCGCCGGGCCCAGATGGTGTTCCAGGACCCCTACGCCTCGCTCAGCCCACGGATGAGCGTCGGCGAGATCATCGCCGAGCCGCTGGCGATCCACGGCGTCTGCGGCCGTGGCGAAGGGCGCGAGCGGGTGCGGGCGCTGATGGCGCAGGTCGGCCTCGACCCCGCCTGGGCCAACCGCTATCCGCACGCCTTCTCCGGCGGCCAGCGCCAGCGCATCGGCATCGCCCGCGCCCTGGCGCTCGACCCCCAGCTGCTGATCTGCGACGAGCCGACCTCGGCGCTCGACGTGTCGGTCCAGGCCCAGGTGCTCGACCTGCTGGAATCGATCAAGCAGCGGCTCGGCCTCAGCCTGATGTTCATCTCGCACGATCTGGCGGTGGTGGCGCGGCTGGCCGACCGCGTCGCGGTGATGCGCGCCGGCCGGGTGATGGAGGAGGCGCCGCCCGCCATCCTGTTCTCCGCCCCGCTGCACCCCTACACCCGCGCGTTGATCGCCGCCTCGCCGGAACCGGACGTCAGCCGTCCCATCGACATCGCCACCGTGGCGCTCGGCGCCGGCCGTCCCGATTTGTGGCCCGAACCCTTCCGCCCCACCCCCGACGGCGCGCCCCCTCCGCTGGTGGAGGCCGCGCCCGGCCATTTCGTGAGGCGAGCGGCATGAGCAGGCACTTTCCAATCTCCGGGGCCTCTCACCCTCTCCCCCCCGGGGAGAGGGAAGGGGTCCACCGCTCTGCGGTGGGAAGGGTGAGGGGGACGCGCGGCGGTCCTTTCACAAAGCTCCTGCAACGCATCCCCCTCACCCTGACCCTCTCCCCGGGGGGGAGAGGGAAATGGGCGGTGATCGCGCAAATCCTCCTCCTGACGCTCGCCCCCCCCGCCGCCGCCGCGTCCTTCAGCCCGCAGGATCCGCCGATGCTGGCGGATCAAGTGCGCTACGGCCTCATCCCCCCCGTCCGCCAGCGCATGCCGGACGAGCCGCTGATCGTCGACCTGGAGGCCAAGGGCCGCGACCTCGGCCGCTCCGGCGGCTGGATCCGCAGCTTCATCACCCAGCGGCGCAACAGCCGCATCGCCGTGCTCTACGGCTATGCCCGGATGGTCGGCTACACCGCCAAGCGGGAGATCGTGCCCGACATCCTCAAGGATCTGACGGTGGTGGACGGCCGCGACTTCACCCTGACCCTGCGGGCCGGCCACCGCTGGTCCGACGGCGCCCCCTTCACCAGCGACGACATCCGCTACTGGTGGGAGGACGTCGCCAACAATCCCATGCTGTCGCCGTCCGGCCCGCCGCGCTTCATGCTGGTGGACGGCAAGCCGCCGGAGGTCAGCTTCCCCGACGCGGTCACCGCCCGCTTCCGCTGGCAGGAGCCGAACCCCTATTTCCTGCCGGCGCTCGCCTCCGCCCGGCCGCCCTTCATCGCCCGCCCGGCCCATTACCTGAAGCGCTTCCACGCCCGCTACACCGGCGAGGCCGAGATGGCGCCGCTGCTCGCCAGGTACAAGGTGCGCAACTGGGCGGCCCTGCACAACGCGCTCGACGACATGTTCCGGATGGAGAACCCGGACGAGCCGACGCTCCAGCCCTGGATGGCGATCTCCAAGGGCACCGGCACCCACCTGCTGTTCCAGCGCAACCCCTACTATCACCGCTTCGACAGCCGCGGCATGCAGTTGCCCTATGCCGACGGGCTGGACGTGACGGTGATGGCCGGCGGGCTGATTCCGGCCCAGGTCGCCACCGGCAAGGCCGACCTCCAGGCCGAGGGGCTGACCTTCTCGCAGGTGCCGGTACTGGTCTCGGGCGAGCGGGCGGGCGACTACCGCACCCTGCTGTGGCCGGAGGGCAAGGCGGCGGAGATCGCCCTCTACCCCAACCTGAACTACAACGACCCGGTCTGGCGCAGCCTGCTGCGCGACGTCCGCTTCCGCCGCGCCCTGTCGATGGGCATCGACCGCCGCATCATCAACCGCTCGCTCTTCTTCGGGCTGGCGCAGGAGAGCGGCGTCGACGTGCTGCCGAGCAGCCCGCTGTTCAAGCCGGAACGCAACGGCATCTGGACCGGCTACGACCCCAAGCGGGCGGCGGCCCTGCTCGACGAGATCGGGCTGAAGCGCAAGCGCGGCGAACTGTACCGCGAACTGCCGGACGGCCGTCCGCTGGAGGTGATCGTCGAGACCGCCGGCGAGAAGCCGGAGATTTCCGACGCCTTGCAGATCATCGCCGAGACCTGGCGCGACGTCGGCGTCCGGCTGCTGATGCGCACGGTGGACCGCGACGTGCTGCGCAACCGGGTCTATGCCGGCCAGACGATGATGGCGGTGTGGGGCGGCTGGGACAACGGCATCCCCGACCCCGACAGCATCCCGGAGGAGCTGGCGCCGATGACCCAGGAGAATTTCAGCTGGCCGAAATGGGGGCAGTATTACCAGACCTCCGGCAGCGCCGGCGAACCGATCGACATGCCAATCCCGCAGGAGCTGATGGACATCGCCCGCCGCTGGCGCCACACCACCGACGAGACCGAGCGGCGCGCCCTGTGGTCGGCGCTGCTCGACATCCACGCCGACCAGATCTTCGCCATCGGCGTGGTTTCGAAGACGCCGCAGCCCATCGCCGTCACCAACCGGCTGCACAACGTCCCGGACAAGGGGCTGTGGCTGTGGGATCCCGGCGCCTATCTCGGCGTCTACCGGCCCGACGAGTTCTTTTTCGTTGACGCCCGCCCGGCCGATCCCGAGCCGGCCGGCATCCATCGCCGGGAGGACTGACCGCCCATGCTGCGCTTCATCCTGCACCGGCTGCTGGTGATGGTGCCGACGCTGCTGGTGGTGTCGATGCTGATCTTCATCGTCATCAACCTGCCGCCCGGCGACTATCTGTCCAACCAGATCGCCGAGCTGCGCGCCACCGGCCAGGAGGCCGGCCTGGCGAAGGCCGAGTTCCTGCGCCACGAATATTCGCTCGACCGCCCGCTGCCCGAGCAATACCTGGTCTGGATCGGGGTCTGGCCGGGGCCGAACGGCTTCCATGGCCTGCTCCAGGGCGAGCTCGGCTGGTCCTTCGAGTTCAACAAGCCGGTGGTGGACGTGGTGGGGGAGACGTTGTGGTTCACCGTCATCCTCAACCTCGCCGCCGTGCTGTTCGTCTATCTGGTGTCCTTCCCGCTGGGGTCGCTGGCGGCGATCCGCGCCAACAGCTGGGTCGACTACCTCGCCGCCGCCGTCGGCTATATCGGGCTGGCGACGCCGAACTTCCTGCTGGCGCTGATCCTGCTCTATTACGGGCAGAAATGGCTGGGCCTGCCGATCGGCGGGCTGGTCGACGCGAAATACGAGGACCAGCCGCTGAGCTGGGCCAAGGCCGGCTCTGTGCTGGAGCATCTGATCGTGCCCACCATCGTCATCGGGCTGTCCGGCACCGCCGCCATGGTGCGGCGCCTGCGCGCCAACCTGCTGGATGAGCTGGGCAAGCCCTATGTCGTCACCGCCAAGGCCAAGGGCGTGCCGCCGCTGCGCCGGCTGACGCGCTATCCGCTGCGCATGGCGCTGAACCCCTTCGTCTCCGACATCGGCTCGCTGCTGCCGTCGCTGGTGTCGGGATCGGTGCTGATCTCCGTCGTGCTGAGCCTGCCGACCATCGGCCCGGCCCTGCTGGAGGCGCTGCGGGCACAGGACATCTTCCTGTCCGGCTTCATCCTGATGTTCATCTCGCTGCTGGTGCTGGTCGGCATGCTGGTCTCCGACATCGCGCTCGCCCTGCTCGACCCCCGCATCCGCCTCGGCAAGGCGAGGAAGGCCCAATCATGAAAGAGGGCATGAAAGAGGGGGGCATGAAGGAAGGAGGACCGAAGGATCCGGCCATGAGCGGCGGCATGAGCGGCGGCAGCTGGGACCATTACGTCGACGACCGGCCCTATCCCGATCCGGCGGCGGCGGACGCGCCGGCCACCCGCTTCGACGCGCACGCCTCCACCGGGCGGCTGATGCTGCGCCGCTTCCTGCGCCATCGGCTGGCGGTGCTGGGGGCGCTGTTCCTCGTGCTGTCCTATCTCAGCCTGCCCTTCGTCGATTTCCTGGTGCCCTACGGCGCCAACGAGCGCGACGTCGAGCATCTCTACGCCCCGCCGCAGGGCATCCACCTGTTCCACGAGGGCAGCTTCGTCGGTCCTTTCGTCTACCCGACCACCGGCCATCCCGACCTGAAGGACTATCGCTGGCGCTACGAGACGGACCTGAGTCGGCCGATGCCGCTGCAGTTCCTCTGCCCCGGCGCGCCCTACCGCTTCCTGGGGCTGGTGGAATCGCGGGTCCGGCTGGTCTGCCCGCCGCCGGGCGCCTCGCTGCATCTGCTGGGCACCGACCGGCTGGGTCGCGACATGCTGTCGCGCCTCGCCATCGGGGCGCAGCTGTCGCTGACCGTCGGGCTGCTCGGCATCGCCGTATCCTTCGCCATCGGCATCACGCTGGGCGGCATGGCGGGCTATTTCGGCGGCTGGATCGACGCCGGGGTTCAGCGCCTGTCGGAGATCCTGAAATCCCTGCCGGAACTGCCGCTGTGGCTGGCGCTGTCCGCCGCGGTGCCGGCGCAATGGAGCCCGGTGACGGTGTTCCTGTGCATCTCCGTCATCCTCGGCCTGCTCGACTGGCCGTCGCTGGCCCGCGCCGTGCGCTCGCGCTTCCTGGCGCTCCGCGAGGAGGATTTCGTCATGGCGGCGGAGCTGATGGGCGCCAGCCCGGCGCGCATCATCCGCCGCCACCTGCTGCCCAACTTCACCAGCCACCTGCTCGCCAGCGCCACCCTGTCGATCCCGGCGATGATCCTGGGCGAAACGGCACTGTCCTTCCTGGGGCTCGGCCTACGCCCGCCGGCGACCAGCTGGGGGGTGATGCTGAACGACGCCCAGAACCTCATGGCCGTGGAAACCTATCCGTGGGTGTCATTGCCGATGCTACCGGTGATTCTGGTAGTCTTGTCCTTCAACTTCTTCGGCGACGGGCTGCGCGACGCCCTGGATCCCTATCATGGCGACTGACCCGTCGCCCTTGGCTGGGGGCAATCGCATATGGCCCTCGTATTCCTTGGAAGGGACTTCCGTCATCCCCGCGAAGGCGGGGATGACGGGGTTTCATTGGAAGGAACATGGTCTTCATGTGCATTCGCAAGTCCCCGGCAGGCGGAGAGCCTTGCAGCATCTTGTTGATCATATATCAGAACACATAAGGTGGTTGCCCTCACCCTGCCGGAAGTCATATTGATGCGCGGCAGGATCCATGTGAGGGGTTTCGTCCAGGCTGGAGCCTTGCCGCCGATGCCTGGACGCATCCGCAACCACCGGCGCCGAACCGGTTCCAAAGACAAGTACAGCGATCTGTTCCACAACGGATTGTCGGTTCCGAAGCATTGCTGAAGCGGAGTGTCCGAGCATGCACCAGCCCCAGCCGTCCCTTCGGTCCATCCATCCCGACCGGACGCCGCCGCGTATCCTGCTCTACAGCCACGACACCTTCGGGCTGGGCCATCTGCGGCGGTCGCGGACGATCGCCCAGGCCCTGGTCTCGGCCTTCCCCGACGCCTCGGCGCTGATCCTCACCGGCTCGCCGGTCGCCGGCCGCTTCGACTTCCCCGAGCGGGTCGACCATGTCCGCCTGCCCGGCGTGGTGAAGCTGCCGGACGGCGGCTATACCGCCCGCAACCTCGGCCTGCCGATCGAGGAAACCACCGCGATCCGGGCGGAGATCATCCGCGCCACCGCCCGCGCCTTCCGCCCGACGCTGGCGATCGTCGACAAGGAGCCGACCGGCCTGCACGGCGAGTTCCTGCCGGCGCTGGAGGAGATGCGGGCGGCCGGCAACACCCGCGTGGTGCTCGGCCTGCGCGACGTGCTGGACGCCCCGGAAGCCCTCCAGCCGGAGTGGGAGCGCAAGGAGGCGGTCGCCGCCATCGAGCGCTATTACGACCAGCTCTGGATCTACGGCCTGCCGGAGGTCTACCACCCGCTCGACGGCCTCGACCTGCCGGACGGGATCGCGGCGCGGCTGCGCTACACCGGCTATCTGCGGCGCGAGCCGACGGAGGGCGGCGGTGCCGTCCAGGCCGCGGACTCGCCGATGGCCGCCCCCTATGTGCTGGTGACGCCCGGCGGCGGCGGCGACGGGGCGGCCCTGGTCGACTGGACCATCGCCGCCTATGAATCCGACCCCGGGCTCGCCCCCGGCGCCCTGATCGTCTACGGCCCCTTCCTGGAGGATGCCCGCCGCCAGGAGTTCGCCGCCCGCATCCGCCGGCTGAAGGGCAGGGTGGAGACCATCAACTTCCATTCCCGCATGGAGGATCTCTATGCCGGGGCCATCGGCGTGGTGGCGATGGGCGGCTACAACACCTTCTGCGAGATCCTGTCCTTCGACAAGCCGTCGGTGCTGGCCCCGCGCACCCGCCCCCGGCTGGAACAGCGCATCCGCGCCGAGGCGGCGGAGGCGCTCGGCCTGCTGCGCACCCTGGACTGCGACCGCGACGGCGCCGACCCGCGGACGATGGCCGGCGCCATCCGCGCCCTGTCCAGCCAGCCGCCGCCTTCGGCCAGCCCGCTGCCCGGCCTGCTCGGCGGGCTGGAGCGCATCGTCGAGCTGACCCGTGAGGTTCTGGGAGCCGACCCGGTGGCCGACCATTCCACCCCCGTCACCCCGATCCGCCGGGCGGCGGAACGGCTGTCCCGCGCAATGGCGGGCAAGCGCGCATGACCGACGGGGGAACGGACGGCCGGACACCGTCCCACCGATATCCAGCCGATATGCAGTCGAAAGCCGTGCCGTTGAAGATCGCCCCCCTGAAGATCGCCGTGGTGGTGAAGGGCTATCCCCGCCTGTCGGAGACCTTCATCGCGCAGGAGCTTCTGGCCCTCCAGCAGCGCGGCATCGATCTGGCGATCTGGTCGCTGCGCCATCCGACCGACAGCCGCCGCCACGCCCTGCACGACCGCATCACCGCCCCGGTGCATTACCTGCCGGAATATCTGCGCGACGAGCCGCGCCGCGTCTTGCAGGCGCTCGGCCGCCTGATCCTCCGCCATCCGGCCGGGCTGGCGCGCACGGCGGCGGCGTGGCTGCGCGACCTGATGCGCGACCGCACCGCCAACCGTGGCCGCCGCTTCGGCCAAGCCCTGGTCCTGGCGGCGGAACTGCCGGCCGACATACCCTTCCTCTATGCCCATTTCCTGCACACCCCGGCCTCGGTCGGGCGCTATGCCGCGTCGATCCGCGGCATCGGCTGGGGCTTCTCCGCCCATGCCAAGGACATCTGGACGACGCCGGAATGGGAGAAGCGCGAGAAGCTGGCAGACGCCCGCTTCGGCGCCACCTGCACCGCCGTCGGCGCGGCGCATCTGCGCGGTCTGGCCGCCGATCCGGCGCGCATCGACCTCGTCTATCACGGCCTCGACCTCTCGCGCTTCCCCGACCCGCCGGACCGGGCAACCGTCCCGCCGCGCGACGGCTCCACCTCCGAGCGCGCGGTGGAGATCCTGTCGGTCGGCCGGCTGGTGGAGAAGAAGGGCTACGACCGGCTGCTCGACGCGCTGGCGATGCTGCCGGACGGGCTGCACTGGCGGCTGGTCCATATCGGCTCCGGCGACCTCAAGCAGGCCCTGCGCGCCCAGGCCGAACGGCTGGGATTGTCGGACCGCATCGAATGGCGCGGCGCCCAGGATCAGGCGGCGGTGATCGCGGCGTTGCGCCATGCCGACCTGTTCGTTCTGACCAGCGTGGTGGCTGGCGACGGCGACCGCGACGGCCTGCCCAACGTGCTGATGGAGGCGGCGAGCCAGCGCCTCGCCATCCTGTCCACCGCGGTGTCGGCCATCCCGGAATTCATCACCGACGGCACCCACGGCCTGCTGACCGACGGCACCCCGCCCGCCATCGCCGCCGCCCTGGAACGGCTCGTCACCGACCCGCCCCTGCGCTCGGCGCTGGGCGAGGCCGCCCATGGCCGGCTGCGCGCCGAGTTCGGCATGACCGCCGGCATCGACCGCCTCGTCCGCCGGCTGGAGGAGGCCGCGGCGTGACCGCAAGCCGGATCGACTTTCCCCACATTGCTTTCTACGCTCCGCTGAAACCGGTCGACCACCCGATCCCCTCCGGCGACCGCCAGATGGCTCGGCTGATCCTGCGCGCGCTGGAAGCGACCGGCCCGGGCCCGGTGGAGGTGGCGAGCGGCCTGCGCGCCTATGACGGCGCCGGCGATCCCGCCGCGCAGGCCCGCCTGACCGCCGCCGCCGTCGCCGAACGTGACCGCCTGCTGTCGCTCTACGCCGCCGAGCCGGCCCGCCGCCCGGCGCTGTGGCTCAGCTACCATGTCTATTACAAGGCCCCCGACCTGATCGGGCCCGCCATCGCCGGCAGCCTCGGCATCCCCTATGTCGTGGTGGAAGCGACCCGCGCCCGCAAGCGCCTGACCGGCCCCTGGTCCGCCTTCGCCGCCGCCGCCGAGACCGCCATCGAAGCGGCGGACCTCGTGCTCTGCGTCAGCGCCCGCGACCGTCAGGCGGTGGAGGCCTATGCCCCGCCCGGCCAGCAGGTGGCGATGCTCCCGCCCTTCCTCGACCTGCCGCCGGCCGTCGAGCGCAGCGGCCCGAGCGCGCCGCCGCGCCTGCTGACCGTCGCCATGATGCGGCCGGGCGACAAGCTGGCCTCCTACCGCTTGCTGGCCGAGGCCCTGCATCTTCTCCCCACCCGGCCTTGGACGCTCGACGTCGTCGGCGACGGCCCGGCGGCGGCGGAGGTATCGGCCCTGTTCGCCCCCTTCGGCCCGCGGGTGACCATCCACGGCGCCTGCGCCCCCGCCGACCTCGCCGCCCATTATCGCGCCGCCGACCTGCTGGTCTGGCCCGGCCTGAACGAAGCCTTCGGCATGGTTTATCTGGAGGCGCAGGGTCATGGGCTTCCCGTGCTCGCCGTCGACAATGCCGGCACCGGCACCGTCATCCGCGATGGCGTGGGCGGCCGCCTGACCGGCCCGGCCCGCCAAGATTTCGCTGCCGCGCTGTCCGCCCTGCTGGCCGACCCGCCGGCCTTGCGCAGGCTCGGCCACAGCGCCCGCGCCCATGTCGAGGCCCATCACGGCCTGCCGGCGGCGGCGGAGCGGCTGCGCGGCTTGCTGACCGGCCTGATGCCATGATCCGCTTGGCTTTCCTGCGCCACGGCGTCACCGGCTGGAACCGCGAGGGCCGCATCCAGGGCCGCACCGACATCCCCCTCGACCCAGAGGGTCGCGACCGCCTCGCCAGCCTGACCCTGCCGGAGCCTTGGCGCGACGCCACGCTGCACGCCAGCCCGCTGTCGCGCGCCGTGGAGACCGCAACCCTCCTCGTTCCCGGCCGCCCGGTCCACACCGATCCCCGCCTGATTGAGATGGATTGGGGCGCCTGGGAGGGACTGCGCGGTCTCGACCTGCGCGCCGCCCCCGCCAGCGGCTACCGCGACCTCGAACACTGGGGCTGGGACTTCCGCCCCCCCGGCGGCGAAAGCCCAGCCGATGTGCGAGAGCGGTTGACGGGGTGGTTGGAGAACCTGCTCCCCCTCTCCCCCCAGACCCAATCCCCTCTCCCCCCTGGGGAGAGGGTTAGGGTGAGGGGGTCGCGCGGCAAGGATTCTCGGGATAGCCACGCAACGCATCCCCCTCACCCCGACCCTCTCCCCGGGGGGGAGAGGGAGACCCACCTCGTCGTCACCCACATCGGCGTGATCCGCGTCGCTCTGGCGCTCGCCTGGGGCTGGGACTTCCGCGGCCCGCCGCCGGTGCCGGTCAAGCGCCACCGCCTCTACGCCATGACGCTGACCGCCGACGGCACGCTCCACCCGGCCGGACGCAAGGAGGGGGAGCGCCTGTCATGAAGCTGCTGATCGCCGTCACCCACCTGCTCGGCACCGGCCATCTCAGCCGCGCGCTGGCCCTGGCCGAGGCCTTCGCCGCCCGCGGCTGGAGCGTCGATCTGGTCAGCGGCGGCCGTCCCGCCCCCCATCTCGGAACCGGGAACGCCACCCTGCACCAGCTGCCGCCGCTGGCAAGCGACGGCGCCGACTTCGCCACCCTGCTGGCCGCCGACGGCGGCCCCGCCGATGCCGGCCTGTTCGACGCGCGCCGGGCGATGCTGACCGGCCTGCTCGACACGCTGCGCCCCGACGTGCTGGTCACCGAACTGTTCCCGTTCGGCCGCCGCGCGCTCGCCCCCGAGTTCGACGCCCTGCTGGAGCGCGCCCGCGCCCTGCCACGGCCGCCGCTGACGCTCGCCTCGGTCCGCGACATCCTGGCGCCGCCCTCCAAGCCGAAGCGGGTGGCCGAGACCGAAGACCGCCTCCTGCACTTCTACGACGGCGTGCTGGTCCATTCCGATCCCGCCGTGGTGCCGCTGGAGGACAGCTGGCCGCTGACCCCGGCGATGAAGCCGCTGCTGCTCTATACCGGCTTCGTCGTTCCGCCGCCGCCCGCACCGGACGGCGGTATGGACGGGCAGGGCGAAATCCTGGTCACCGCCGGCGGCGGCCCGGTCGGTCGCCCGGTCTTCGAAACGGCAGCGCTTTGCGCCGCCTCCGCCGCCCTGCCGCAGCGCTGGCGCCTCTTGGTGGCGAAGGGCGACGCCGCGTTGGCCGACCGGCTGCGCGCCATCGCCCCGGCCGATCGGCTGGTGGTGGAGCCGGTGCGCCCCGACTTCCGCGCCCTGCTGACCCGCGCCGCCGCCACGGTCGGCCGCTGCGGCTACAACACCGCGCTCGACTGCCTGACGGCGGGCGTGCCCAGCGTCTTCTGCCCCTTCGAGGACGGCAAGGAGGTCGAACAGACCATCCGCGCCGCCATCCTGGCCCGCCGCCCCGGCATCGCCACCCTGCGCGAGGCCGACCTCACCCCCGACAGCCTCGCCCGAGCCCTAAGGTCGGTGCTCGGCGCCCGCATTCCGCCGCTCAGCCCCCATTCCCTGGCCGGTGCCGCGCGCAGCGTGGAGATCGTCGAGGCCCTGCTGGCGGAGAAGACATCATGACGAGTTGGACCGCCGTACACGAAGAACTGGCGCGCTGGACCGACCTCGGCCGCTGCTGCGCCCTCTGGCTGCGCGACGATGACGCGGTGGCCGCCGGCCCGCAGCTCGACCGCCTGCTCCAGCGTTGCGCCCAGGCGAACATCCCCCTCGGCCTCGCCGTCATCCCGGCCGACGCCGAGCCGTCGCTCGCCCAGGCGCTGGCCGGCCACGCCTTCGTCACCCCCCTGGTCCACGGCTGGTCGCACGCCGACCACGCCGCCCCCGGCCGAAAGAAGTGCGAGTTCGGCCCCGAACGTCCGCCCGAGGTCCGGCAGGCGGAGGCCGAACGCGGCCTGTCCACCCTGCGCCCCCTGTTCGGCCGCCGCCTGCTGCCGCTGTTCGTCCCGCCCTGGAACCGCATGGCCCCTGACATGCCGGCCCGTCTGGCCGCCGCCGGCTACCGCGCCGTCTCCGCCTTCGGCCCGGCCCCGGCGCCCAGGGACGGCATCGCCTGGGTGAACACCCATCTCGACCTGATCGACTGGCGCGGCAGCCGCTCCGCCGTGCCGCTGGACGCGCTGCTCGATCTGCTGTGCCGCGAGTTGCGCGAGCGCCGCGAGGGCCGGCGGCCCCCCGGCGAACCCATCGGCCTGCTGACCCACCACCGCGTGCATGACGCGGCGATCTGGGATCTGCTGGACCGCCTGCTCGACCGGCTGACCGGCCATCCGGCGCTGGAATGGCCGGCGGTCGACGAGTTGGTGTGACGACATGGCGGGGAACGGGCATGCGGGATAGACGAATGAAGCAGACCCTTCAGGGGAAGACAGCATGTCTGGTGGCTTGCTTCGTCATCGGCTTTTCCAACCTTTCCAGTGCCTCGGCATCTGCTCCGGCTCTCATGGCGCAGGATTGCGGAGACTTTCTTGCCCGGATTTCGAAAAAGCCTCCCGACCTCGTCTATGACGGATGCGTCTATCTGCCCGATCGGCAAGGCAAGCCGCTGCAGGCGACATACCATGTGCAGGGCCGTTTCGCCGCGCGTGTGGAATCCTATTTCATGAAGGCCGTCAGGTTGGATGCCTTGAAATGGACATGCTGCCAATGGAGCTCCAGGACAAGGCAGTTCAGAAGCAAGGCGGGCACTGACTTCTCAATCACGATGTATTCGGGCGAAACGATCTTCAACAGCCGGGCGGAATGGCCGAGCATTCCCAGTTTCGAGATCATCGTGGAAGCGTTTTCAGAAGAGATCTGATGCCGCTGCCCGGGGCGGAGCCCTGTCGGCTCGATGACCGGTTTCGCCGCGCAGGATTCTCTCGATCGTGTCGCAAAAGGGAGCAACCACGATGCAGGACAGCGTTTGGTTCCGCGAGACGCTGGAGTTCGCCAAGACGCTCCACCACGGCCAGGTCGACAAGGCCGGCGCTCCCTATTGGCTGCATCTGGAACGGGTCGCCCGCCGCTTGGCCGAGCGGTTCCCCGACGCCACCAAGGCCCAGCTTCAGGCCGCCCTGCTCCACGACGCGATCGAGGATGCCGGCGCCACCGCGGACGATCTCCGCAGGGCAGGCATCGAGGAGGAGGCCATCGCCGCCATCCGGCTCGTCAGCCGCAACCTCGATCCGGACGGGACCTACCTGGAGTGGATCGGCCGGATCGCCGCCAGCGGCAACGTCACGGCGATCCGCGTCAAGCTGGCCGACAATCTGGACAACAGCGATCCCGCCCGCGCCGCCGCGATCGCCGCGGGGCCCCGGATGGTCGCCGAGAAATACGCGCCGGCTCGGGCGATCCTGGAACGGGCACTGTAGCGGGCCTTGCGATGCCGGTCTTCCGGCGATAGGACGGTCCGTACGGGACCACAGGATCGGGAGCCGCCGCATGACCGCCTACATCGCCCTGTTGCGTGCCGTCAATGTCGGCGGGACGGGCAAGCTGCCGATGAGCGACCTGAAGCATCTGTGCGAGAGGGCAGGCTTCACAGCCGTCCGGACCTACATCGCCAGCGGCAACGTCGTCTTCGACAGCGCGGCGCCGGAGGCCGGGGTCAAGGCGGCCCTCGAGGCGGAACTGCGGGCCTATGCCGGCAAGCCGGTCGGCGTGCTGGTGCGGACGGCGGCCGAGATGGCCGGGGTGCTGGCCGGCAACCCGTTTCCGGACGCGGCTCCCAACCGGACGGTTGCCATCTTCCTCGATACGGTTCCTGCCCCCGGCATCCTGGAGAGCGTGACGGGGCGGGCCGGCGAGGAGCTGCAACTCGGAGCGCGGGAGATCTACGTCCATTACGGCGACGGGATGGCCCGCTCCAAGCTGCGCATTCCCGCCGCGGAGGTGGGAACGGCGCGCAACATGAACACGGTCGCCAAGCTCGCGGTGCTGTCGGCGGAGCGCGGCGAAGCCGGTTGAGTCCGGCACCGGCCGCATCCCCCCCCCAATCGGGATAGGGGCCGGTCCACGCTGACCGGTCCCCTCCCACACCACCCGGCATGCGGGTCCGCACCGGGCGGTTCGAGGGGTTGAGGTTTCCCCATGTCCATGTCGGTCCGTCGCGGGCGGTCGGCTTCGTCGCTGTCCAGCTCGGATGAGGCTGCACCTCGTCCTCTGCTGAACCGCCCCGCTGACGCGGGCATCTGACGCAGTGCCTTCCACATCGACGGGGGCTGGGCATTCCCCCTCGTTCGGCCCTTCGGTCCGGCTTGCGCCTCACCTATCTATGGCCTCGGCTGACTTCTCGCTCCGGTTCGGGCCAGTCCCGACCCTGCCCCGTCGCCCTTTCAGGCATAAGGCGAGATCTCCTACGGTCAAGAACGCGCTCCTTCACTGCACGACCGCCGGATTTACGCCACCGATCCTTGGTCACGAGAGCTTCGCGGATCCTTGCCCGCTCGCCCTGATCGGCACCGCCTCATATCCGATTCTTGTCCATCGGCCCGCAGCTGCGATCCACGCTTCCTCCCCACGGTCGGTCACCCTTCCGCAGTTGCGCTTCACTTCGTTCGCTATGACCAGCTTACGGAGGGACTTACACCCTCAAGAACGCGCCCATGCTGGGCGCACAAGAAAACAGGCGCGGCCCCGAGGGACCGCGCCTGCTTTCATCGTCTCACCCGAACGGGGTTACCAGCGTCCGGCGCGGGCCTGCGACGGCCTGCCCTGGCCACCATCGCGCTGCCCGTCGCGCTGCCACGGCCGACCGCGACCGCCGGCAGGGCGGCCCGCCGGCCGGCCGCTGCCGCCGGAGAAGGACCGCTGCGGCTCGATGCCGGCGATCGTGTGGATCGCCAGCGTCGCGCCGGTGAAGCGTTCGATGCGGGACAGCGTGTCGCGGTCGGACCGCGACGCGAAGGACACCGCGATTCCCGATGCGCCGGCCCGGCCGGTGCGGCCGATGCGGTGGACATAGTCCTCCGCCGAGCGCGGCAGGTCGAAGTTGATGACATGGGTGATGTCGCGCACGTCGATGCCGCGGGCGGCGACGTCGGTCGCCACCAGCAGGCGGACCTGTCCGGTGCGCAGCCGCTGGAGCGTGCGGTTGCGCTTGGACTGGTCCATATCGCCGTGCAGGGCGGCGGCGGCGTGGCCGGCGGCGCTCAGCTCATGGGCCAGCGCGTCGGCGTCGCGCTTGGTCGCGGCGAAGATGATCGCCTTGCCGACTTCGTCCTGTCCGGCGATGTGCATCAGCAGCCGGCGCTTGTGGTCCATGTCGTCGGCATGGTGCAGGCGCTGCTCCACGTTGATCGCGGTGGCCTGGCTTTCGACGGCGACGCGCTCCGGATTGCGCAGCAGCTTGCCGGCGAGCTGGCTCATGCGGCGGTCCAGCGTGGCCGTGAACAGCAAGGTCTGGCGGCTGGCCTTGCAGGCATCGGCGATCCGCTCGACATCGTCGAGGAACCCCATGTCCAGCATGCGGTCCGCTTCGTCGAGGATCAGCACCTCGACGGCGCTGAGGTCGATGCGCTGGCGTTCGATGTGGTCGATCAGGCGACCGGGAGTCGCAACCACGACATCCACCGGGCGCGACAGCATGCGCAGCTGCTCGCCATACGGCATGCCGCCGACCACGTCGATGATGTTCATGCGCAGCGGCCGGGCGTATTTGCGCGCCGCCTGGGTGACCTGGCTGGCCAGCTCACGCGTCGGGGCAAGCACGAGGATGCGCGGCGCGGCGATGCCCGGAGCGGGCAAATCGGCCACGCGGGTCAGGGCCGGCAGCATGAAGGCCGCGGTCTTGCCGGTGCCGGTTTCGGCGGTGGCCAGGATGTCGCGGCCGGCCAGCGCCGACGGGATGGCCGCCGCCTGGACCGGCGTCGGCGTGGTGTAGCCATGTTCGCCCAGAGCCTGGGCGATCTTGGAATGAATGCCGAGTTCGGCGAAAGTCTGCTGCTCGGAAGCGATCTGTTCCGAAACGATCTGTTCAGACAAGGAGTGGGACCTTCCACAAGCATGACGGCACAAAGCGGACCACACCCCCGATTGGGGAATGGTCGAGCGCCGGCGATCGCGCCAGGAGGAGGTCGAAAGAGAAAGTTGCGACTTGCTGAGGAGCGCGGCAAGGCGCCACGCCATAAAACCTACCGCGTCTCTCTCAAGAGACGGTTAAGCCTCCAGCGATCAATGGGCACAGAATAGGGAAATGCGCCGCGATATCAAGTTTATTCGGCGCGCGCGAATAAAACCGGATGCTTGTCAGCCATGCGTCCGGTTTACCGCATGTTCTGTGGAGACTTGAAACGGAACGGCGAAATTTCTCCCGGCAGCCGCTTTTCATCTCCCGCCATCCAATTCGGGGCTGCCCGGCACCCAAGCCTGGCAGCCCCCGGGGCATTATCGATTTCTGGCCTTGCGGGCCGCATAGCGGGCGTCGCGGGCAGCCTTCGCCTCCGCCGCCATGGCCACTTGACGCTCGGCCTGCTCGGCCTGCTCCTGGGCGGCCTGCGCCTCGCGGGCAACCTTCTCGGCCTGTTGCGCCTGCAATGCCTCCAGCTCGGCGGCCTTGCGGGCTTCGCGAGCGGCCTGCCGTTCGGCCTCGCGGGCCTCACGGGCGATGCGCACCGCCCGCCGGGCCTCTTCCCGCTCCGCAAAGGCGGGATCGTTCACACCGGGCTGCGCCTTGAACTTCGCGAGCAGGGCCTTCTTTGCGTCCGCAGCCGTGCTCAGGCGCTCCGAAAGCCCTGCGTTCTTAAAACCGTTCATGTCTGTCCATTTCGTGAATTCGGCCGCGCCCCAAGGCAGGCCGTCTGCAAGCCTTGCATCGGGCATCAGGCTCCGGTGGGCCCGGCAGCATTCCCGGATCTCGATACAAGGATTTAGATACGAAAAAGGGCGGCCGGAGCCGCCCTTCCTTTCCGAACCCGCTGCGATTACAGCGCGCGCAGGTTCTCGGCGGCAACCTTGCCACGGCGCGGGTCGCGGATCGCGTCGAAGGAAAGCTTCTGGCCTTCCCCGAGGTTGCTGATCCCGGCGCGCTCGACGGCGGAGATGTGAACGAACACGTCAGCCGTGCCGTCCTCGGGTTGGATGAAGCCGAAGCCCTTGGTGGCGTTGAAAAACTTGACGGTACCGATAGCCATGGGTCAATTCCCTTCCTGGCGTTGCCCTGCACGATATTGGACAGGGCATCAATTCACTTCGGGAAGAGACCCAGATCCTTGTGCAGGATCAGAATAACAAAGCCCAGAGCAACGTCGACAGGCCGAAAATAAGGCATGCCCAGGCTTCTTACAAGGGAAAAATACAGCCGCATGGCAATGCGTGATTTTATTGTCGGATGACGGCCGCAGCATCAGCTCGGCATTGGTGTTTTTCGCCTGGCACCGCAGCCATACGCCGCACAAGACTGCCGAAAACCATTGCCGCCGCATGCCGAAAGACGCTTCAAGTGCGAAGCCCTTCGCATCGGACTGGAGCATGGGCTTCTCTCGGCCGTCATTCCCGCGAAAGCCGGCCGTCCCCTGCCCCCCGACGCCATTCCGGCCCGTCTCAGGCCGTCGGCGGATCGAGCAGCACCCAGAGCCTGGCGATCTTGCCGTCGGCGACGTCGGCCACGTCTGTGCCGGTCACCGCGACCGGGCCGTCGTCCGGGCCGGCTTGCCATCGCAGCGTCCCCAGGCCGTGATGCCCCACGGCGTCGCCTTCGGGCCGGAACCGGAACGCGGGCCCGAACCGCTCCAGAAGCTTGCCGGCGATCTCGGAGATCGCCGCGCGCCCTGTCACGACGGCCGCCGGTTCATACAGGATCGGATCGGCGACGAAGAGATCGGCGATGGCCGCCGCGCGCTTCCCGGCATCGCGTTCGTTGAAGACCCGCTCCAGGTTCGCGCGCAGAAGGCCGTCGTAGTCCGGCTCCCCGGATGGAGAAACCCTTTGGTCGGTCTTGGACATTGGACTCTTCCTTATCGTGGGGGGCTTTGTCG
Organism: Azospirillum endophyticum; assembly: GCF_016595245.1. Taxonomy (GTDB): domain Bacteria; phylum Pseudomonadota; class Alphaproteobacteria; order Azospirillales; family Azospirillaceae; genus Azospirillum; species Azospirillum endophyticum. The sequence continues at coordinate 66,761 of NZ_JAENHM010000046.1, read as the reverse complement.
GCGGCCCGGAAGCCGCGACGGCACCGGTCAGAGTTTCACCAGATTGAGGGCGGGCAGCGGACCGCCGGGGAACTGGGTCAGGCGGCTGCCGACGGCGAGCGAACCGAGGTCGATGCCGAAGAAGCCGAGCCGGTCGATCAGGGCGCCCACCTGCGCCTTGGCGTCGGCATCGTCGCCGGAATAGAACAGCACGCGCTTGCCGCCGTCGCCGGACGGATCGCCGGAGAGCAGAGGCGGCTGGAGATGGTTGAACGCCTTCACCAGCCGCGCGCCGGGGACCAGCCCGGCGACCACCTCCGACGAGGACCGGTCGCCGAGCGGCACGGGCTTGAACAGCGGCGCCTCGATGGGATTGTTGGCGTCGACGACGATGCGCCCCGCCCAGTCGGGCAGGCCGGCGAGCGCGCCCGGCAGCTTCGACCAGTTCACCGCCACGAACACGATGTCCCGGGCCGCCGCCTCGGCCGGCGTCCCCGCCTGTATGGACGGGCCGAGTTCGGCGGCGAGCGCCGCCAGGGTCTCCGGGCCGCGGCTGTTGGCGATGACGGCGGCGATGCCCTTGGCGGCGAGCGCCGCCGCGATGGCGCGGCCGATGTTGCCGGCGCCGATGATGCCGATGCTGGTCATGGATCTTGCTCCTGCTTGGAAGGGGAGGGGATCAGGCGATCTGGCCGCCGTCGACGGTGAGGGTCGCGCCGGTGATGTAGCCGGCGTCCGGACCGGCCAGGAACGCGACCGCGGCGGCAATGTCATCGGGCTGGCCGTAGCGGCCGAGCGAGGTCATGGCGCGCAGGGCGTCGGCGTGCCCCGCGGTTTCCGGGTTCATGTCGGTGTTGATCGCGCCCGGCTGGACCAGATTGACGGTGATGCCGCGCGGGCCGAGATCGCGCGACCAGCCGCGGGTATAGGCGGACACCGCCGCCTTGGTCGCGATGTAGTCGGCGACACCAGGAAAGGCGATGCGGTCGGCGCCGGTCGTACCGATGGAAACGATCCGGCCGCCGTCGCCGAGCAACGGTGCCGCGGCCCGCACGGCCGTCGCGACGCCCTTGATGTTGATGTCGATCTGGCGGTCGAACGCGGCGATGTCCGCCGCCGGATCCCCGACCATCCCGGTGACGAAGACGCCGGCCGAATTGACGAGGATATCCAGGCGGCCGAACGTCCCATGGGCCTGCGTCACCAGGCGCTCGACATCGGCGCTCACCGCCTGGTCGGCACGGACCGCCACCGCGCGGCGGCCGAGGCTCTCGACGGACGCCACCACCGCGTCGGCTTGATCCTTGGCGTGCGAGTAGCTGAACACGACGTCCGCGCCATCCCTGGCGAGACGCTTGACGATGGCGGCGCCGATGCCACGCGAACCACCGGTTACCAGGGCGACCTTGCCGGCCAGGGGAGAAAGGCTGTTCATCGGGGAACACTCCGTCGGGTTTCGATGACGGGAGTGTCACCTTTTCGATTGCCCGTGATTAGCGGGGAATGGCTTGGATCATCTTCAAGCATCCGTTTAAGATGCGGGGATGGAAACCCTCGCCAACCTGGAATCCTTCGTCCGCAGCGCCGAGACCGGCAGCTTCTCCGCCGCGGCGCGCCGTTTGGCCCTGACCCCGGCGGCGGTCAGCCGCAACGTCGCGATGCTGGAGCGCAACCTCGGGGTCCGGCTGTTCCACCGCTCGACGCGCAAGCTGACCCTGACCGAGGCCGGGGAGCGTTTCCTCTCGGCCATCGGCGGCACGCTCGACACCCTGCAGGCCGCCATCGCCGATGTCGCGACCGATGCGGAGCAGCCGGCCGGCGTGCTGAAGGTCAGCCTGCCGCCGACCTTCGGCGTCACCCATGTCCTGCCCCTGCTGCCCGGCTTCCTGGCCCGCCATCCGCTGATCCGGCCGGAATGGCATTTCGAGAACCGCCCGGTGGACCTGATCGCCGAAGGCTACGATGCGGCGATCGGCGGCGGCTTCGAGCTGGCGTCCGGCGTGGTGGCGCGCCCGCTGGCGCCGGCCCACATCGTCGCGGTGGCGTCGCCGGCCTACATGGCCGGACGGACGCCGCCGGTCGATCCGACCGGGCTGGCCGCGCTCCAGGGGATCGTCATGCGCTCGGTCCAGACCGGCCGGGTGCGCCAATGGACCATGCGCGACGTGGCGGGCGCCGAGCTGCCGGCGACGCTGCCGGAGAGCATCGTCGTCAACGATCCGGCCGCCATGCGCGAAGCGGCACTGCTCGGGCTGGGCGTCGCCCTGCTGGCGGTGCCCGACGTGCTGCCGCATCTCGAGCGCGGCAACCTGCTGCGCCTCGTGCCGCGCTGGTATGCGGACGCCGGCGCGATCTCGCTCTATTATGCGAGCCGCGCCCAGCTGCCGGCCAAGACCCGCGTCTTCGTCGACGCCCTGCTCGAGCTGTTCCGCCGCGAGCGTCTCGCCGAACGCTTCGCCGGCAGTCTGGGGTAGACGACCACCACCCGACGCGGCACCGGGATCGCGCCGCCGCTCCAAAGGGAAGACCCGTAATGACCGACCGCCACCCGGCCCGCGCCGCCTTCGCCGAGCTCCACAAGGACGGCTGCTTCGTCCTCCCCAACCCGTGGGACGTCGGCAGCGCCCTGATGCTGGCGCATCTCGGCTTCCGCGCGCTGGCCACCACTTCGGCGGGCTTCGCCTTCTCGCGCGGTCTACCCGACACCGATTGGGCGGTGCCCTGCGCCGACATGCTGTCCCACATCGCCGAGATCGTCGGGGCGACCGTCCTGCCGGTGAACGCCGATTTCGAATCCGGCTACGCCCACGACCTCGACGGACTGGCCCGCAACCTGCGGCTCTGCGCCGACACCGGCGTCGCCGGCCTGTCGGTGGAGGACGCCACCGGCGATCCGGCACGGCCGCTGTATGATTTCAATCAAGCCGTCGAGCGTATCGCCGCGGCGGCCGAGGCTCTGCGCGGCACCGGCGTCCTGCTGACCGCCCGCTGCGAGGCCGTGCTGGTCGACCATCCGGCCGCCGTCGAGGAGGTGCTGCGCCGGCTGCCGGCCTATGCCGCGGCGGGTGCCGACGTTCTCTACGCGCCGGGCCTGCGCACGCCGGAAACCATCCGGGCGGCGGTCGAGGCGGTGGCGCCCAAGCCGCTCAACCTGCTGGTCTCGGCGCCGATCGGCCTGACGGTGGAGGAGATCGCCAAGCTCGGCGTCCGGCGGATCAGCCTGGGCAGCGCGCTCAGCCGCGCCGCCTGGGGCGGCTTCCTGCGGGCGGCGCGGATGCTGGCCGACGAAGGCCGGTTCGACGCGCTGGCCGAGGCCGAGCCCTTCGACGCCCTCAACGGCTTCTTCCGGACGCAAAGCCGGACGTGAGGCCACAGCCGGGAGCCGGGCCGAAAACGCGACGGGGCCGGCCCGCGCCTTGCGACGCGGACCGGCCCCGGTTTGCAGCCCCCCGATCGGGAGAGCGTGTTACGCCGCGTGGTCGGTGATGTAGCCGGTGGCGGTGCCCAGGCTGGCGTTGTCGTGGGTCAGGTGCAGCAGGAAGTTCTCCGTGCCGTCGTTGACGTTGGTGCCGTTGATGTGGACGGAGACCGTCTTGGTGGTCTCGCCGGGCTGGAAGGTCAGGCTGCCATGGGCGGCGGTGTAGTCGCTGCCGGCCTTGGCGGTGCCGTCCGCGGTCGCATAGTCGATGGTGGTGGCGGTGGTGACCGCCTTGGCCAGTTGCACGGTGAAGACCGCCTCGTCGCTGCCCGGCACCGGACCGGAGGTGCCGGAATTGGCGGCGAGGCCCGCCTTGATGATGTTCATCTTGGTCGGATCGACGGTCTTGTAGTCGTTCTGCAGCAGGCCGCCGACGTCACCCGATTCCGGGGTCCAGGCCCAGTAGGTCCAGTTCATGCCCTGCTGGCCGGCGGCGAGATCGCTCTTGCCGTCCAGGTTCCAGTCGCCGTTCATGTACTTGATCAGCGTGCTGGCCCAGGTCTGCTCGGCGCCGCTCGTCATCTGGCCGCCGAACTCGCCGACCAGGATCGGGGCGATGTTGTTCTTGTAGATGTAGCCCCACATGCTGTCGTACTGGGCCGGCAGGTTGTCCGGATAGCTCGGGTCCGACAGCCAGCTGAACTGCCCGACGCTCTGGCCGTAGGCGTGCGGCGAATAGACCAGCTTGTTGGGCACGTCGAACTCGACGGGATGGTCCTTCACGCCGGCCAGCGTGCTGCTCCACTCCGTGCCCTCGACCAGCATCAGCCAGTCCTTGTTCACGGTCTGGATGGCGTTGCCGATGCGCTCGGCCGCCGCGGCCCAGTCGGTGGCCTGGTTGCCGTCACCCCAGGTGGCGCTGACGCTGGGCTCATTGTGCAGGTCGGCGCCGATCACCGCGTCGTTGCCGGCATAATGCTTGGCCAGCATCTTCCAGTCTTCGATGACCTTCGATTCCGGGTTCTTGTCGGTGTACCACAGCCCGTGCTCGTTAGTGCCGGCGCCGCCGTCGTTGCGGTGGTGGTCGAGGATCACCTTGATGCCGCTCTTGCCGGCATAGTCGATGACCTTGTCATAGACTTCCAGCCGGGTCAGGCCCTTCAGGTCCGGGTTCTTCGAATAGTCGATGCCGTTGGTGACCGCGGTGCTGTCGAACATGTCGTCGGCCCAGGTCAGGCGGATGACGTTGAAGCCCAGGTCCTTCATGCTGTCGATGTGGTGCTGGTAGCTGTCGGCCCACAGACCCGACGGCACGTAGTTGTAGCCCTCGCCGCCGAACCAGTTCACGCCGGTCAGCCGGACGTTGTTGCCGCTCTCGTCGACGATCTGGTTGCCGTTGGTGTGCAGGAAGCCGTTGATCGCGCCGCTGCTCTGCACCATGCCCGGATCGGCCACCGTGACGTTGCCGACCTTCAGCGACAGCGAGGTATCGCCCGTGCCGGGATTGGCGGCGGAACCGCCCGTGGAACCGCCCGTGGTGCCGCCCTTGCCGGGATCGGTGGAACCGCCTGCCGAACCCGTGGAAGCGGCGAAGTGGCCGGCGTCCAGCTTGGCGGTCAGCGTGGCGTCCCAATAGAGGTCGGTGGTCGCGCCGAGGTCGGCACCGTCGGCGGTGCGCTGGACCGACATGGCGGCGTCGGTCGCCGCCACGGTCTTGCCGTCGATGCCGACGCTGTGGACGTACAGGTTGCGGTCGGCACCGTCGACGACGGCGTCGTTGTCGTACTTGACCTCGACCGAATGGGCGGTGCCCTGCGCCAGATCGGCGGTGAACTTGAAGTCCTTGGCGTCGGGGCTGGTGGCCGTGCCTTCGCCGATTTCCTTGCCGTCGACCAGCACGGTGAAGTGCGCGCCTTCGCCGCCCGCCGCGTTGCCGGCGGCGTTCACGGTGATGACGTTCTGCGCGGTGCCGGCGGCGGGAGCGGCCGGAGCGGCGGGGGCCGCCGGGGCGGCGGCCTGGGCGCCGGCATAATAGGTCGCGGGGGTGCTGAAGGTCAGCGCGCCATCCCACCACATGGCTTCCTGGCCGGCCTGGGTCGGCGCCGGGGCGGCATCGTCATGGCGTTCATAGATGGCGTCGGTCGGCTTCAGCGTGTGGCCGTTGACCTCGATCGACTGGACGTAAAGGTCGCGATAGGCACTGTTCGCCGTGTCGTTGTCGTAGACGACCTGGATCTTGTGCGCCGTGTTCGCCGCGAGATCGGCGGTGAAGCTGTATGCCGTCGACGAGGCCGCAGCCGCATCGGCCGTTCCGACCTCCTGACCATCCACCAGCAGCTTGAAATTCGGCGCGACGCTGTCCTGGGATTGGCCGTAGGCGTTGACGACGATCTTGCTCGGCGTGGTGGTCGTGCTCATGCCTTTAATCCTATGTCCGTTTCGTTGAAGCCATGCTGGGGCTTCAATGGTTAACGAAACCTTTCCAAATCCGGTTAAGTTTTCTCGAACCTTGTGGCAAATTTGGCCCAGCCTGTCATGAGGTCGGTCAAGGGGGCAGGGTCAGATCAGCAAACTATATCCCATTCTGGTCACAGGATTTACGATCCATCCACCAGTCTTATTTTCCAATCCCCAATATATACTTTGGCACCTAATATCAGTCTGAGATGATCTCAAAAGACATAGAGGCAGCCTTACCCTGACCAACCCATTATCACGCATCATTCTTTCAAAAATACCGCGAGATACTGCCCTATATGTGCCGATTATATTTACGACTTCGGGTACACGATTGGTAGATGTCCGGTGCACGGAGTTACAGCCTAAGGGGTAGCCCAATTTCGAAAGAAGCCTTTTTCGTCCGCAAAAAAGTTAATATTCGTGAGCAAGAGACGGCGAAAAATGGCGGCGTTAAGAAATCTGTTATTTGAATATATTCCTTTAATGCCCGAAGCGATCGAGTGACGATCGTCACTTCCCCGCCGCCAGCCCGGCCTCATGTATGAGGGGATCGAGTGTCGGGTGGGGAGCGACCGGGGCGCGTGCCGGCTTTCTAAAGAGCATCAAGTCGGCCGTCTCACCGACGCCGCGGCGTCCAAGGCGGAGATCGAGCAGATCGGCCGGGCCATCGCCGCCAAATACCGCGGCGGCGTCTCCGCCGCCCCGATCAAGAGCGACGAGCGCGTGTCCGAGAAGGTCGGCACCGACTATGACGGCGACTGGCATTCCATCAAGGATCTGGCGCGCATGACCATCATCGTGCCGACCCTGGCCGCTCGGTCCTGGCCGATCTGAAAACGCCTTCACCGCCTCGCAAAGGGGGCGGCCTGATCCAGCGCGGCGCCGCGGAAAAGCTCTGCTCGGAGCCCTCGTCGAAGCCTTCGTCACGTGACCGACGACCCAACCCCCCGGAACCCAACAAGAACCTTTCCGATTTCATGGCCTTGGCAAGGGCAGATCAAGGAATGGACGGCCCCGCGCCCCGATCCTCAACACGACAGCAGGGGGAATGGACCAAGTTCATCGGCCTTGGCGAGCAACCCTGATGGACAACCAGAAGGAACCACTCTACCGTAGGCTTTCACTCACGGAAAATTCCTTATGTTTTCTGTGGGTGTAGGGCCGCTGTATTGTTTCAGCGTCGAAATCTGCGGCCTACCATTGGATGTATGCCGTTGTCCCCGGCGTTCGGAACGCCGCGGGTCGGTCTGGCGGTATGGCACGGGTTCCGTGGAGCGTTTCTGGACGGCATCGGAGGACGACACCATGCTGGAGGACAGCCCGCTTTCCGAGGAAGCGAAACGGCAAGCCGTGGAACACGCGCTGCGCAAGAGCGAGGAGCGTTTCCGGCTGGTCGTGGAATCGGCGCCCAACGCGATGGTGATGGTGAACAGCCGGGGGATGATCGAAATGATCAATGCCCAGACCGAGCGCGTCTTCGGCTACACGCGCGGCGAATTGCTGGGGCAGCCGGTGGAGATCCTCGTTCCCACCCGCTTCGCCGGGCATCATCCGGGGATGCGGGTCCAGTTCTTCGCCAACCCGCAGTCGCGGCCGATGGGAGCCGGGCGGGATCTCTACGGATTGCGCAAGGACGGCAGCGAGTTTCCGGTGGAGATCGGCCTCAACCCGATCGAAACCGAAGAGGGTACGATGGTCCTGTCGGCGATCGTCGACATCTCCGACCGCAAGCAGAAGGAAGAGAAAATCCAGCAGGCGCTGAAGGAGAAGGACATCCTTCTCGCCGAAATCCATCATCGGGTGAAGAACAACCTTCAGATCATCGGCAGTCTGCTCGACCTGCAATCGTCGCGCATCGTGGACAGGCAGGTTCTCGACATGCTGCGCGACAGCCAATCGCGCATCCGTTCGATGGCCCTGATCCATCAGACCTTGTACCAGTCCAAGGATTTCGCGCGGGTCGATTTCGCCAATTTCCTCGACGCGCTGGCACCCACCCTGATCGCCTCCTATGGGGTGGATCCGGCGCGGATCACCTTGTCTCTCGACACGGTCGGGGTTCAACTGCCCATCAACACGGCCATTCCCTGCGGCCTGATCATGAACGAACTGATTTCGAACGCCCTGAAGCACGGCTTCCCGGACGGCCGCCGGGGCGCGATCACCATCCGGCTGTCCAGGGACAGGCCCTCGGAGGTTTCCCTTCGGGTCAGCGACGACGGCATCGGCCTGCCTCCCGCGCTGGACGCCGCGAAGACCGAAACCCTTGGGCTTCAACTCGTCAATTTGCTGACGCAGCAGCTTGGCGGTGCGCTGACGATCCAGCCCGGCCACCCGACCAGCTTCCTGCTGCGGTTTCCATCGGACGAATGAGTGGAGACGGTCGATGTCGAAGGCCAGAATTCTGGTGGTCGAGGACGAGCGCATCGTCGCGCTTCATTTGCAGCAGCGTCTGAAGCTGCTGGGCTATGACGTGACCACCCCGGCGGCGTCCGGCGCGCAGGCGCTGGTCTCCGTCCGCGACGAGCGGCCCGACCTCGTCCTCATGGACATCCACATCGAAGGGCCGATGGACGGCATCGACACCGCCCGGGAAATCTCCAGGACGTCCGACACGCCGGTCATCTACCTGACCGCCTATTCCGAACAGGCGACGCTGGAGCGCGCCCGCGCCACCAGACCCTATGGCTATCTCATCAAACCCTTCAGCGAACGGGAGCTGCACGCAACCATCCAGATGGCGCTGGAACGCCGCGACGCCGACCTGGTCGTCCGGCAAAGCGAGGAGCGGCTGCTGCTGGCCCTGGAGGCCGCCGATATGGCGTCTTGGGAACTGGACGCGACCACGAAATCCGTTCTGCACGTCGGCAACTCCCATCGCTTCTTCGGCCATCCGCAGGAGGTTCTGGCCGGGGCGTGGGACGGTTTCCTGGCGCGGGTACACGACGAGGACCGGCATCAGGTCGATCGGGTGTTCAGCCACACCTCCGATCACGGCGGCCTGTGTTCGACCGAATTCCGCAGCGTCCATCCCGACGGGACGCTTCACTGGCTGAAGATCCAGGGGAAACTCTTCACCGGCAACGTCGACAGGAAAAGCCGCATCATCGGCGTCATTCAGGATATCACGGAAAGGCGAAGGACCGAGGTCCAGCTTCAGCAGGCGGCCATGGTCTTCGAATCGGCCCAGGAAGGCATCCTGATCCTGGACAGGGCGTTCGACGTCATCAATTTCAACCGTGGATACTGCACGATCAGCGGTTGTCAGGACGACGAGATCATCGGAAAGTTCCCTCACATCCTGGACACGTCGCTTGGTACGCCCGTCGACCGGCGCAGCATGATGACGACCCTGGCCGCGGCCGGGCGGTGGCACGGCGAGATTCTCGGCCGCCGCCGGGATGATTCCCTGCTGCCGGTGCTGGTGAACATCGCGTCGGTCTGCGATGCCAAAGGCGACGTCACCCACTATGTCGCGCTGTTTTCGGACATGACGGCCATCCGGCAGGCCCAGGAACAATTCCAGCATTTGGCACATTACGACCCGCTCACCGACCTGCCCAACCGCCTGCTGGCGATGGACCGCCTGCAACAGGCCATGAACGCCGCCCAGCGCCGCAACGGGACGGTGGCGCTTCTCTTCATCGATCTCGACCATTTCAAGCGGATCAACGACACGTTGGGACACAGCGTCGGCGACGAGCTGCTGCGGACCGTGGCCAAGCGCATGCGTCTGGCCGTCCGCCAGGAGGACACCGTCGCGCGATTGGGCGGCGACGAATTCATGGTGATCGTCGACCGGGTCGAGCAGCCGGTCTGCGTGGCCGAACTCTCCAACCGCATCATCGCGCGGATTTGCGAGCCTATCGCCTTGGCCGGGATCGAGTTCACGGTGTCCGCCAGCGTCGGAATCAGCCTGTTTCCCGACGATGGCCTGACGCAGGACGACCTGATCCGCGCCGCCGACACCGCCATGTACGTGGCCAAGGATGACGGGCGCAACCGCTTCGCCTTCTACACCAAGGAGATGACCCGGAAAGCCACCCTCTACATGGAGCGCGACCGCGACCTGAGGCGCGGTTTCGACATGGGGGAGCTGGTCCTGCATTACCAGCCGCAGATCGAGATGGCGAGCGGCGCGGTCCTGGGCGTCGAGGCGCTGATCCGCTGGCAGCACCCGACCGCCGGCCTGTTGGGACCCGACGCAGTGATTCCCATCGCGGAGAAGAGCGGCCTCATCGTTCCCATCGGCGAATGGGTCCTGCGCGAGGCCTGCGCGCAGGCCTGCGCGTGGCGGCGGGCCGGACTTCCCCCGTTGCAGATGGCGGTCAACGTCTCGGCGCGGCAGATGAACCCGGACCGTCTGCCGCAGTTCCTGAAGACTCTTCTCGATGAAACCGGTCTGCCCGCCGAGCGGCTGGAGATCGAAATCACGGAAAGCACCTTGCAGAACGAGGACGATTGCCTCGCCACTTTGCTCCAGCTCAAGCGGCTCGGTCTGATGGTGGCCATCGACGATTTCGGAACCGGCTACTCCTGCATGGGGTCGCTGAAGAGCCTGCCGATCGACCGGCTGAAGATCGACCGCAGCTTCATTCGCGACATTCCCGAGGACCGCGACAGCGAAGCGATCACCGAGGCGATCATCGCCATGGCACACCGCCTGAACCGCACGGTGATAGCAGAAGGGGTGGAAACGCTGGCGCAGCAGGACTTCCTGCGGTCCCGCGGCTGCCGGGAAGGGCAGGGGTATCTCTATGCCCGGCCCATGGCCGCCACCGCCGTCGCCGCCTTGCTGGCGGAGCGGTTCGGCCTCGCGCCCGACCTGTCCTGACGGCGGCCGCGCCAGCGGGGCAGCCGGCTGTTGCGCCGACGGCTGGGGGTGGAGCACTTCGCATCGTCGATCAAAGTCGTCAGGTTCACCAGGGTCGGCCAGGGCAGGGCAGGTCTCAGTGATGCCGGCGATCTACTCTGACAAGCTTCGTCACTGATCCCCAACCACCCCCGCGGCCGCCTGGAGCCTGCGCAAGGCTGAAAAAGGGAAAAGCGGGGAGCGCCGTTCAGCGAGCCTCCACCATGCCGATGAACTGCGCCAGTTCCGGCGTCGCCGGCCGGTCGAACAGCTCGGCCGGCGGTCCCTGTTCGGCGATGCGGCCGCCATGCATGAAGACCAGCCGGTCGCAGACCTCGCGGGCGAAGCGCATCTCGTGCGTCACCAGGATCAGCGTCATGCCCTCTTCCGCCAGCCGGCGGACCACCCCCAGCACCTCGGCGACCAGCTCGGGGTCGAGGGCGGAGGTGATCTCGTCGCACAGCAGAACCTTGGGCGCCATCGCCAGCGACCGCGCGATGGCGACGCGCTGCTGCTGGCCGCCCGACAGCTGCGACGGGTAGGCGTCGAACTTGTGGCCCAGCCCGACCTTGGCCAGCGCCGCTTCCGCCGCGGCCCGGGTGGCCGCCTTGTCCTGCTTCTTCACCACCTTCAGCGCCAGCATGACGTTCTCGCCGGCGCTCAGATGGGGGAACAGGTTGAACTGCTGGAACACCATGCCGACCTTCTGGCGCAGCGCCCGCAGGTCGATCTGGCCGGGATCGACGCATTCGCCGTCCACCTCGATGACGCCGCCGTCGATGCGCTCCAGCCCGTTGATGCTGCGCAGCAGCGTGCTCTTGCCCGAGCCGCTGCGGCCGATCATGGCGACGACCTGCCCCTCCTCCACCGCCATGTCGACGCCCTTCAGCACTTCCACCGGCCCGAAGGATTTGCGGATGCCGGACAGCTTCACCAGGGGTCTGCCGGTGGCGATCCTGCCGGCGGCGGACGTGTTAACGGGCGACATTGAGCTTCCTTTCCAGCGCCTTGGCCGATAGCGACAGCGGGTAGCACAGGGCGAAATAGATCAGCCCGACCAGCCCGTAGACCAGGAAGGGCTGGAAGGTGGCGTTGGTGATCATGGTTCCGGCCTTCGTCACCTCGACGAAGCCGATGATGGAGGTCACCGCCGTGCCCTTCACCACCTGCACCGAGAATCCGACGGTCGGCGGCACGGCGATGCGCAGGGCCTGCGGCAGGATGACGTGGCGCATCTGCTCGGGAAACGTCATGGCGAGGCTGGCCGAGGCTTCCCATTGGCCCTTCGGCACCGCCTCGACGCAGCCGCGCCAGATCTCGGCGAGATAGGCGGCGGTGAACAGCGTCAGCCCGACGGCGGCCGAGGTCCAGGCCGAGGTCTCGATGCCGATCAGCGGCAATGCAAAGAAGACGATGAACAGCTGCATCAGCAGCGGCGTGCCCTGGAAGACCTCGATGAACAGCCGGGCCGCGACGCGCAGCGGCGGCACCGGCGATACCCGGGCGACCAGCAGCAGCAGCCCGGCGATCCCGCCGGAAACGAAGGCGATCAGCGACAGCAGCACCGTCCAGCGCGCCGCCAGCAGCAGGTTGGACAGGATGTCCCACAGCGTGAAATCAAGCACGCGCCACCCCCTTTGCGAACATCCGCCGGCCGATCAGGCTGAAAGCCCAGCGCAAGGCCACCGCCAGCGCCAGATACAGCGCGGTCGCCAGGAAATAGGCCTCGAAGGGCCGGAAGTTGCGGGACTGGATGAAGTTGGCGGCGAAGCTCAGCTCCTCCGCCGCAATCTGCGAGCAGACCGACGAGCCCAGCATGACGATGACGATCTGGCTGGTCAGCGCCGGCCAGATCTTGCCCAGCGCCGGCCCCAGCACGACGTAGCGGAAGATCTGCGGCCCGGTCATGCCCAGGCTGGCCCCGGCCTCGATCTGGCCCTTCGGCGTCGCCTCGATGCCGGCACGGATGATCTCGGTCGAATAGGCGCCGAGATTGATCACCATCGCCAGCACCGCCGCCTGCCATTCCGCCAGCCGGATGCCGAGCGAGGGCAGACCGAAGAAGATGAAGAACAGCTGCACCAGGAAGGGCGTGTTGCGGATCAGCTCGACATAGGCACCGACGACGATCGCCAGCGGCTTGACGGTCGAGGTCCGCGCTGCCGCCCCGCCGATGCCGAGCGCCACCCCCAGCACCGTGCTGACCGCGGTCAGCCCGACGGTCGTCGCCACACCGTCCACCAGCACGGGCGTGTAGTCCAGCAGGGACGAGAAATCGAAACTGTAGGCCATTGTTGTGGTGTCCGTCGGTGGGTGCATGCCGGAAGGATCCCCTCTCCCCCCCGGGGAGAGGGTTAGGGTGAGGGGGACGCATAACGAGGTTCTTCAAGCATCCCGCNGGGGACGCATAACGAGGTTCTTCAAGCATCCCGCGCTTGCCGCTCCCCAACAAATCCACGCTGTGCGTCCCCCTCACCCCGACCCTCTCCCCGGGGGGGAGAGGGGGGATCCCTGGGAGAGGACAGCCTTACGTCACAGATCCTTGGGCAGCGGCGCGTGCAGCCACTTCTTGGAGATGCCGTCCAGCGAGCCGTCGTCCTTCGCCTTGGCGATGATGGCGTTGACCTTCTCCAGCAGCGGCCCCTCGTTCTTGTTCAGCCCGACGAAGCAGGGGGAGTTCTTGATCAGGAACTTCATGTTCGGCAGGCGCGGCGGCTTGCGCTCGAAGATGGCGGCGGCCACCACGTTGCCGGTGGCGACCAGCTGTACCTGCCCCGACAGGAAGGCCGAGATGGTGCCGTTGTTGTCCTCGTAGCGGCGGACGGTGACCTTGTCCGACACGATCTTCGACAGCTCGATGTCCTCGACCGAGCCGCGGGTGACGCCGACGGTCTTGCCTTCCAGATCCTCCACCTTCTCGGCCTTGATGTCGTCGGGACCGAAGACGCCGTTGAAGAAGGGGGCATAGGCGGTGGAGAAGTCGATGACCTTCTCGCGTTCGGCGTTCTTGCCCAGGCTGGAGATGACGAGATCGACCTTGCCGGTGGTCAGGTAGGGGATGCGGTTGGTGCTGGTCACCGGCACCAGCTCCACCTTGGCGCCCATCTCCTTGGCGATCAGGGTGGCGGCGTCGATGTCGTAGCCGACCGGCTTCAGGTCGGTGCCGACCGAGCCGAAGGGCGGGAAGTCCTGCGGAACGGCGACGCGCAGCACCTTCTCCTTGGCGATGCGCTCCAGCGCGTCGGCTTTTGCATGTGTCGGGGCGGTGGAAACGAGACCACCGGCCAGAACCGCCGTGGCAAGGCCGAGAGCACCCAGAATCTTCGCGAACCGCATGGCACCTGATCTCCAAACCGAAGGACGATGAGCCTCCCTTTTCAAACCCTGTGCCACTTTCGCCCTATGAATTCCGGTGCAGTCCAAAGGGCAGGAATGTTACGATTATCCCGACCCATGGAGGTCATGTTACGAATGTAACGGCGCATCATCCTCACCGCCCAAGTCGATTTTTTACGCAAATGCCGATGTTGCGAGGCGATCCGCCCATGAAACAGGCAAACCAGCCGCTTGCCCACGCTGCTTCCCGCCCATCCTCCGCCGACGCCGCGGAGCCGTCCCTGACCGCCCGCATCCGCGACCGCTACGGCGAACTCACCCCCACGGAGCGGCAACTCGCCGACGTCATCCTCGCCTGCCCGGGCGAGCTGTCGGGCTATTCGGCGACCGAGCTGGCCGGCCGGGCCGGCGTATCGAAGATGACGGTGTCGCGGCTGGTCCGCCGGCTCGGCTATGCCGGCTTCGAGGAGGCTCGTCTCGCCGCCCGGCGCGGCGGCGACTGGGGCTCGCCCCTGTTCCTGCTGCCCCCCGGCCCCCCTCCCGACGGTCCGGCCACCGCATCCGACGGCGGCCCGGCGCCGCTGGACGCCCATTTCCAGCGCAGCGCGGAGGCCCTCGCCGCCACCGCGCGCCAGACCGACCCGGCGCTGCTGTCCCAGGCGGCCCGGGCGCTCGCCGACGCCCGCCGGGTCTGGGTCTGCGGTGCCCGCAACAGTGCCTTCCTGGCCGGCTATGCCCGCTGGCAGTTCATCCAGGTGCGCGGCGAGGTCCACCATCTGGCGGCGGTGGGCGAGACGATGGCGGAGACGCTGGCCGATCTCGGCCCCGGCGACCTGCTGGTCCTGGTCGGCATCCGCCGCCGCCCGCCGGCCATCGTCCGGCTGCTGCATGCGGTGCGGGAGCGAGCCATCCCGACCATCCTGATCGCCGACAGCCATTCGGCGCTGGAAGGCCCGGCGCCGCCCCTGACCTTCCGCTGCGAGACGCGCAGCCTCGCAGCCCTCGACACCCATGTCGCGGCGATGGCGGTGATCCACGCGCTCGCCGCCGAGTTGATCCCGCTGACCGGCGAGGCCGGCCGCGCCCGCATCCGCGCCATCGAGGATCTGCACGACCGGCTGGGAGAGCTGTAGGCCTCCCGCCCCTTGCGTCCGTTATGACCGATCCGGGGCCGGAAGCCGACACCGGTTTGGACTGGGGACTTCGCGTTCGGATATCGATATGCCGGACCGTGATCCACGATCGGGAGCATGTCGATGGCTTGGTTGCGCTGGGACCGCGGCCGCCAGGAGAATGGCGGCAAGGACTATTTCAAGATGCTGCTGGCCCGCTCGGCGCGGCTGCGCTTCGATTGCTACCTGCTGCGTTACCCGGCGACCAGCGGCCTGGACGAGCATGTCGACCCGGCGCCGGACGGCTTCGAACATCACCGCGTCAACATCATCCTGCGGCAGCCGGCGGCGGGCGGCGTCTTCCTGTGCGACGGTGCGATCGTCGACACCCCCCGCATCAAGTATTTCCGCCCCGACATCCATCCGCACGGCGTGACCGAGGGGGTTGGCGAGCGGCTGGTCCTGTCCTTCGGCTGGCTGCGGAAAGCGCGACGTCCTGCCGGAAGGCGGTGATCGGCCGGCCGGTGCCGGAAGGCCGCCACAAGCCGGTGATGGACTTGGCGCGGGGACTGCGTGTCCGGAAAAGAGCGGCCTGAATTCTGACATCATATGCGATGTCATGAGCTTGCCGGATGCGATGATGTCGCATACGATACCGGCATGCTTAAGATCGTGATGGATACCGACGTTCTGTTCGCCGCGTTCCACAGTCGTTCGGGAGCATCACGACGATTGCTGCTGGAACTGCTGGATGGAAAGCTGACTCTGCTGCTGTCTCCGACGCTGATGGTCGAGTACGAGACGGTGCTGACCCGTCCAAGGAACTTGGATCTATTCGGCATCGGCATTGCCGACGTGCTATCCGTCCTCGACGAACTGGCGGGACTATGCGTGCCCGTGGCGTTCGACTACCGCTGGCGACCGGTGGCGAACGATCCGGATGACGATCATGTTCTCGAAACCGCGATCAACGGCGGTGCCGATGCGATCGCGAGCTTCAACCTGACCGACCTCGCTGCCGGCGCCCGCCCGTTCGGGATCGCCGTCGAACGGCCGGTGGACATACTCAGGAGACTATGAATGGCGAGCTTTCCCTTGCGCATGCCCGACGACTTGAAGGACGAAGCGGCCCGGCTCGCCGAAGCTGCCGGCGTCAGCCTCAACCAATATGTCGTCGCGGCCTTGGCGTCGCGTGTCGGTGCCCAGGCCGAGGCGACACGGTATTTTGCCGCCAGGGCGGCCCGGGCGGCCCCCGGACGTGCCAGGGAGATCCTGAACCGGTCCGGCGCTGGAAATGCCCCCCGCGACGATGACCGCCTTGAGTGACAGTTCGGAAAGCGACGGTTCGGGAAAGGAGCGTCCAATGTCCTGGAGCAGGTCGCCGTCCTCGGCCTTTGATGCAATGACGACGACGCTTAGCGACGCCGTGGCGGCGGACGGCTTCTCCTTCGTCGAGGCCGCCACCATGCAGGCCCTGCTCGACGCGGCCGGCCTGCGGGATTGGCAGGGGTTCGCCGCCAGCTGGGGCGATCTGGGCCTGGACAGCTACATGGCGGACGGCGGGCGCTACCGGCGCCGGCGCCATGCCGCCTTCGCGCTGTCCGCCGCGGGGATCCGGCGCAAGCCGCACCAGCCCCATTACCAGAGCCGGGACTACAACCCCTTGAACGGCGGCCTCGAACGCTGGTTCGAGCCGATCACCGAGGCGATCGCGGCCCATCCCGCCCTGGAGGCGGTGCTGAAGACCTGTTTCGCGCTGTTCGATCCGCTCACGCCCGACGGCACCAGGCCGGAGGTCTGGCACACGGAGGTCCACCAGTTCCGGGTCGAAGCCCGCGCCGGCGAGACCGGACGCCCCACCCCGGAAGGGATGCATCGTGACGGCGTGGACTGGGTCCTGGTGATGCTGGTCCGGCGCGAGAACGTCTCCAGCGGCACGACGAGCATCCATGATCTCGCCGGCCGGCCGCTGGGCAGCTTCACCCTGCGCCACCCGCTGGAATCGGCGGTGGTGGACGATGCCCGGGTGTTTCACGGCGTGACGCCGGTCGAGCCCGTCGATCCGGCGCAGCCGGCGTTCCGCGACGTGCTGGTGGTGACGATGCGGCGCGCCTGACGGCGCACCCTTACGCCACAGCCGGAACCGCGGCCTCCCGGGCCAGCGCCGCAGCCACGGAAGGCCGCGCCGCGATCCCCCGGACATAGGCGGCGATGGCGGGCCAGCGGGCAAGCTCGATGCCGAATCCCGGCATCCAGCCGAGCACGGCGAACAGAGAGGCGTCCGCCACCGTGAAGCCTTCGCCCATCAGGTACGGCGTCCTCGCCAGCGCCGCCTCGATCCAGTCGAAGCGCCGGAACAGCCGGCTCTTGAACCGCTCCCGCACCGCGTCCGGCAGATCCTTGTCGAACAACGGGGCCGAACCCGCATGGATCTCGCTGCCGACGACGCTGAGCCATTCCTGCAGGCGCACCCGCTCCAGCGTGCCGTTCGGCGGCGCCAGTCCCGCCTCCGGCTTCAGATCGGCGAGATACTGGACCAGCGCCGGGCCTTCCGTCAGCACCTCGCCGGTGTCGAGCCGCAGCGCCGCGACATAGCCCTTGGGATTGACGGCGAGGAAATCGCCGCCATCCGACAGGCGTTTGCTGCGGTTGTCCACCCGCACCAGCCCATAGGGCAGCCCCAGCTCCTGCAGGACGATGTGGGGCGAGAGGGAACAGGTGCCGGGTGCGAAATAGAGCTTCATCGGACGGTCTCCGCCGCTGGGAATGTCGCGGCGGAGAATGGCGGATCGCCGGAAAGAAGGAAAATTACTGCCAAAGAAACATGATATAAGTTTTCCTACTATGAACCTGACCCAAATCCGCAGCCTGATCGCCGTCGCCGAAGCCGGCAGCGTCACCGCCGCCGCCGAGGCGGTCGGCGTCACCCAGTCCGGCATGAGCCAGGCGCTGGCGGCGCTGGAGGACTCGCTGGGCGTCACGCTGCTGGTGCGCCGGCGGCATGGCGTCGAGCTGACGGCTTTCGGCGAACGGGCGCTGCTCCACGCCCGGTCCGCCGTCGCCCATCTCGACGCGATCCGGCGGGAGGCGGCGGAGGCGAGGGGCGAGGAGACCGGCGCGATCCGCATCGCCGCCTTTCCCAGCGTGTTCGCGACGGTCCTGCCGCCCCTGCTGCGCCGCTTCCGCTCCCGCCATCCCGGCATCGAGGTGGTGGCGCTGGAAACCGACGACCGGGAAGTGATGGCGTGGCTGGAGGCCGGGACGATCGATCTCGGCGTGGTCCTGAACCCGCCCCCGGACGGCGACGCGGTTTCGATCGGCCAGGACGCCTGGGTCGGCGTGCTGCCGGCGGGCCATCCCCTCGCCGGACGCCGCACGCTCTCCCTCGCCGCGCTTGCCGCCGAACCCTTCGTCCTCGCCACCGGCGGCTGCCATCTCCATGCGCGCACGCTGGCCGAGGCCGCCGGCCTGTCCCTGCCGGACATCCGGGTGGAGGTGCGCGACTGGGCCAGCGCCATCGCCCTGGTGCGGGAGGGCGTCGGCGTCGGCATCGTGCCGGAATCGACGCTGCCGGAAAAGTGCCGCGGCCTCGGCATCGTCGCGCTCGATCCGCCGCTCGTCCGCCGCTTCGGCCTGAAGGCATCGCCCGTCCGCCGACCGTCCCGCGCCTCCAGCCTCCTGATCGACCTCGCGAGAGGATGAAACGGCTTATTCCCGGCCGGATGTCCGCTTGACTTAGTCCATATCCGGACTACATGATCCGGTTATGGACAGGAGGTGACCCGCCATGCCCACTCCCATGCGTGGCCGCCGCAGCGCCGGCCCGACCACCGGCCAAATTGGTGCAGGCCAAATCGGTGCAGGCCTGTCCCTCCTGCTGCCCGACCGCTTCGCCCCGGCCAAGGGCCGGCAGCTCAGCGCGCCGCGCTTTTCGCCAATCCCGGCCTTCGACGGCGCGACGCGGCCAGAGGATCTGGAGGCCGTCATGGAGTTGGAGGGCTGGACCAACGACCGGCTGGTCCGGCACAATAACGTCTCCAGCGGCACGACGAGCATCCATGATCTCGCCGGCCGGCCACTGGGCAGCTTCACCTTGCGCCACCCGCTGGAATCGGCGGTCGTGGACGATGCCTGGGTGTTTCACGGCGTGACGCCGGTCGATCCCGTCGATCCGGCACGTAGCGTTTCGCGACGTGCTGGTGGTGACGATGCACCGCGCGCGAAGGCGCGCTGCCTATGGTTCAGGGCTTAGGCGGGCGAACTCCGTAATGCCGGACCGCCCTCAAGCCACCGCCGAACTGCCGGGCCGACACTCCAAAGCGTCCTCTCCATCTTGCCCGACCGGCGCCTCGGCCGCCAGCAACGCACTCAACCGCTCCAACGCCTGCGCCACGATTCGGCCCTGCGCGTCGATGCTGGCGATGATCTCGGCCGGCGTGCGCGCGTCCACCGTGGCAACCACGTTCGGGTTGACCGCTTTCAAATCGAACACCGCCGCATCGATGGCGGCGGCCTGCGCCTCCAGATCGCGGGCCGCCTTGTCCTTCTCGCGGATCTGTGCTTCGCGCGCGTCCAGCACGCCGGCGGCGGCCTTGCCCTTCCTCTGGTGTTTCAACAGCTCCTTGAGGTCCGCCACCTCGGCCTTGAGCGTGGCCGCCTGATCCCGCAAGGGCAGCATCTCCTCGCGTGCCTTGGCGCGGCGAGCGGCGAAGTCCACGGTCCAAGACCAACGGCTGTCGGCCTCCGGGGTGCCGCGTCGGGCAAGCTGACGGGCATAGCTTGGAAAGGGCTGACCCGCATTGGTTTCATCGACCTGCCAGTCCGCGATCAGTGCCGCCGGCAGCGCGGCATCGTTCAACACAGAGCCATCCGGGGCGAAGCCGAAGTGCGCCAGCGTCAGTGGCGTTTTCTTGCCAACTTTGACGTGTGACAGGTCGTAGTACCAGATGCGCTCGGTCTTGCGGCCCTTGGTGAAAAACAGCAGGTTGGTCTTGACGCCTGCACCGGCGGTGGAGAACACCCCGCCCGGCAAGCTGACGATGGCCCACAGGTCGCACTCGTCCACCAGCTTGCGCTTGGTCTCGACGAAAGCGCTCTCGTTGGTGCGGAACAGCAGCCCCTCGTCCAGCACGATGGCGCAGGTGCCGCCCGGCGCCAACTCGGCCAGGATGTCCTG
Organism: Azospirillum endophyticum; assembly: GCF_016595245.1. Lineage (GTDB taxonomy): Bacteria > Pseudomonadota > Alphaproteobacteria > Azospirillales > Azospirillaceae > Azospirillum > Azospirillum endophyticum. The sequence goes on along the minus strand of NZ_JAENHM010000046.1, from coordinate 46,428 downwards.
CACGAACAGCACCTGCGTCGCGCTGGTCTCGAACGCAAAGTTGCTCTGCGCGTCCTTGCCCTCCTTGCCGCCGAACGGCGGGTTGGTCAGGATCACGTCGAACCGGCTGGGCGCCGTCTCGAACAGCGCGCCATAGGTGGCGCGGCGCGTCAGCGAATTGCCGTGCCACAGGTTGGGCTGGTCGATGCCGTGCAGCACCAGGTTGGCCAGCGCGATGGGGAACACCAGGTTCTCCTTCTCGCGGCCGAAGAAGGTGTCGTGCTTGAGCGTGTCGATGTCGATGCTGCGGGCCTGTGCCCCGAGCTTGCGGGCGATGTGTTCGTAGGCGATGGCCAGGAAACCGCCGGTGCCGCAGCAGGGGTCGTACACCGTCTTCCCGAGCGTGGGATCCACCGTGTGCACCATCGCGCGGATCACCTCGCGCGGGGTGAAGAACTGGCCGCCGTCGGAGTTCTTCTCGCCCATCTTCAGCAGCAGATCCTCATACACCTGCGACAGGGTGAAGAAGTGCCTGTCGTCGATGTGGTCGATGCTGATCTCGTGGACCTTGTCGAGGATGTCGCGCAGGTTGGTCTCATGGTCCACCCGCACGCGCTCGACCGCCGTCATGATGCGGCCGATGATGCGCTGTTTCGGCGTCGCGCCGGGCATCGGCAGGCCGGTGCGCGGGTCCAGGTCCAAGCCGTGCAGGTGGGGCAGGAGTTCCTTGTTGATGAAGTCGAACAGCTTGCCGTCGCCGGCGGCGAACAGCTCCTGCCGTTTCCAGCCGAAGGGCTTGCCCTCCTGCGTCTTCGGGTGCCTCAGCCTGTCGGACTCGGTCCTGGGCGGAGGGGCGGCCCAGTCCTGCCAGCGGTAGGGTGCGCGCAGCGCCGAGGTGAAGGACGCCCCCACCGCTTCGGCCTTCTCCTGGTCGCGCATCTCCTGGGCGTCCAGGATACGCAGGAACAGGATCCAGGTCAGTTCCGGCACATACTGCAACGCGCTCGCGCAGTTCGAGCGGCGCATCACGTCGCAGATGGTCTTGACGAAGGCCGAAAGCGATTGGGTGGAGGCGATGGCCTTGGGGGCTTTGTCGGTCTTCCTGGGGCGGGCCATGGTCATTTCTCGAAGGCTTGGGCGAGCAGACGTTGAGGGAGCATCTCAATGTCCTGCAGTTTCTTTTCGATGGCAGCGCGAACCGGCCTGAGCTCCTTCAACGCGGCTGAGGCGCTTCGCTGGACTGCAAGAGTTGGCAGGTCGATTGTCCCTTCCGCGAGGCGGTTGAACAGCATTCGCTCGCGCACAGCGCCACGCGCCAGCGAAGCGATGCAACGAACGCCCAGCGGAGACCTTAGCCAGTGATAAAACCAGCGCGAGTCCACGACGTCCGGCTTGCCTTGCAAAGCAACGTAGTCCGGGCTGGTGATCCCAGGTGTGTCGTCATCGTCCACGTACGCGATCGAGCCGATCAGGATGCGCATCGGGTTATAGAACACCGTTCCCGGAGTCACGGGCTTGTACTTTGTAGCCTGCTTGCCTGGACGCTCTTTTGCCGGCGCCAAGCCATCACGAGTTGCCCCCAGTACTGGATAAGAGGTCCAGTTGGCTCCAATGCCGTGTCGAACCTCCGCGAGTACTTTCCTCAACGACATAGCAGAGGTCGAACTTCGGCGAACGCTTTCCACCACGATGGCATGCGCGAGACGGCTAATTTCTTTCAACTGCGTCTGCGCCGCCTGCCGTGCGGTTTCTACCTCGGCGAGTTGAGCCTTCAGGCAGGTGGCAATGCGACGTTGCTCCTCCCGATCAGGCGCAGGAATTTTCAGCGCATTTAATTGAGCACCATTCAGAGCGGATTGGCTTCCACCACGGGCCGAGGACAAATTGCGTAAATAGTCGTATTGCGACCTCAGCCATAGTTGCAAGAAATTACTGTCCCACGTTTCGTTCGGGAGAATGGCAAAGCAGTTTTGGTTTGTGGTGGCCTCAATCTCAAGTACAGCTGATCGACCGCGCGTCTTTCCTTCTCCAATTATCGCAATCAGCACTGAATTCTCTGGCAGTAACGTTAGAGAGCACTCATTGATAGCTTTTTCTGAAATTGACTCCTTCGCCGTGGTAATCGGCAAAAAATCTATTTCCCCTGTCTTCACCCAGGGGATTTCTGCCTTATGCCAATACGAAGCGTTATCTCGTGAAGGCGTCGCTCCGCTAGTGGTTCGTGCGTGATCGCCGAGAATCTTAACGGGCCAATGACTCATACCCCGAATAACCTCTCCTTTGCCTCATGCACCACCTGCGTCGGCATGCCGAGCGCACGCAGCGCATCCAGCCCGCCAGCCTGCTTGATTTCCGGCACGTCCCACAGCGCCTTTGTTTCCAGCGCTTCGGTGCCGCCCATGGCGAACTGATGGCCGAGGCCCTTTAGCACGATGGCGGCCTTGGGGTCCATGCCGTCGAACCATCGCTGATGCTTGAGGATGAACAGGTCTCCGCGTTCGCGACGACGCAGGGCGCGGGCGTGGTAGCCGTGGTGGCCGAAGAAGTCATAGAGGTCGAAATCGGTCATCCGATCCATGTCACGGATCAGCTCGGGGTTGAAACTGTCGCCCCGCAGGTGGCCGATCAGGCTCTCGCGCTTCTGTTTTTCGATCCACAAGGCCCGGAACTCGTCCAGGCTGTGCGCCTCGGCGATCACGCGCCGGATCACCTCGCGCCGGTATTCGTCCACCGGGATCAGAATGTCGCGCCCGTCGCGGCGGCCGGGAATGAAGCGGCCCTGTCCATTGATGCCCACGTCCTGGCCGGCGATCTCACCCACCGCCGGGCCGCCGCCGCTTCCGCCGCCCGCGCCGCCCTCGTCATCGCCATCGTCATCCCGGCCGCCGCCGCCCGGACGCGGCGGCTTGGTGATGAAGTCGGTGCCGAACAGGCTGGTGGCGTCGGTGTAGTCGTAGAGCCAGAACTTGTACTTCTGTGTTTCTTCATGGATGCGCGTGCCGCGCCCGACCATCTGATAAAACTTGATCGGCGACTGTACGTAGCGAAAGAACACCACGGCGTTGAGCCGCTCGATGTCCACGCCCGCCTCCAGCAGGTCCACGGTGCAGGCGATGAAGGCACGCTCGCCCGAACCGCGCATGGGCTCGATCATGGTGGCGCCGTTCTCGGCGCCGCCCATGCATTTGAAGGCATAATGGTCCTTCGGCGTCACCCCATGGTCCCGGCACCAACCCACATACAGGTTGTTCATGTGCTGGGACACGCGGTCGGCATGGATTTCGCGGGTGCAGAAGATGATGACCTTCTGTTCCGGGCCGCCGTTTTCGCACAGAAGCTGGAACAGATCGGCGCACATCTTCGGCGTGCGCAGCTCGATGAACAGCTCGTCGTCGAAGTCCTTGCCGGTATAGTGTGCTTTGGTGAGATCGGCTTCGCCGAGGGGCTTGCCGGTCTTGATGTTCCTGACACCGGAGGCCAGGATTTCCTCCCTGGTGAAGATGGCGCCGTCGATGCTGGCCTTGCGCTTAACGACCTCGCAGGCCGCCAGATAGCCATCCTCCTGCGCCTGGATCAGCGTGTACTCGTAAACCGGCTCGCCGAAGTACAGGCGGTTGTTCGCCGTGATCTCCTGGTCTTCCTGCGTGGCCTTGCCGGACTCTTCCAGCTTGCGCGGCGTGGCGGTCAGGCCGATGTGGATGGCGTTGGGATTGCGCCGCAGCACTTCGGACCAGCGGCCCCAGGCCGAACGGTGGCACTCGTCGATGATGATGACGCTGAAGGCGTCCTCCCCATAATGTTCGGTGAGGAAGCTGGCGAAACCGCGCTCGTCGTCGAGGCCGAGCGTCTGGTAGGTGGCGATGTGGATGCGGGCATTGGCGGCCGCATTTTCGCCGCCCTTCGTCTTCACGATGCGGGCGTTGTCGCCGAACGCGGCCTTGAGCTTGTTATAGGCCTGCCCGCGCAGTTCGTCGCGGTCGCACAGGAACAGGGCGGGCTTCGGCAACTGTTCCGCTTGCGCCAGACGCCACAGCAGGTTGGTGGCGATGACGGTCTTGCCCGCGCCGGTGGCCAGCGTGAGCAGCACGCGCGGCGGCTTTCCGGCCTGCCGGTCATGCAGGATTTTCCCGAACGAGGCCCGGATGGCGGCGTCCTGGTAATAGCGGCTCTGCGACCAAGCGGCGCTGTCGGCCTGGAACAGCATGGCCGACTCAGGCCGGGTCAGGTCGATGCCACTGTCTTTGCAGTAGCGCGCCGTCAGGTCGGGGTGGGACGGGAAGTCGCTGAACGCGGACGGGCCGTTGATCAGCTCGGTGAAGCGGTCGTACTCACCGTATCTGTGGCCGTTGGTGGAAAAGACGTACTTCACGTCGAAGCGCAGCGTGTCGGCGTAGCCGCGCGCCTGCTGCATGCCCTTGAGCGGGTCCTCGGCCTCCTTTTTGGCTTCGAGCACGGCCACCGGCATGGGCCTGGGGGCATCGCCAACCTGGACGCACAACAGGTAATCGGTGCGGCCGGACCCCTTACGCCTGCGGCCCTTCGGGCCAGTGGGCTCGACCGGTGCCGGGGTGAGCACGGTTTCGAGCGTGATGTGGTCTCGGCTGACGTAGCCCTTGTTCCGCAGGACCGGGTCGATGAGATGGTAGCGGGTATCCGCCTCGTTCATGCTCATGCCCCCCCTCCCGATAACCAGCGCTTATCTTCATCGCGCACACCCAGTGCGCGCCACGTCATCCTTTCCCGACAGCTCAAGCCCTGGAGCCCCCACCAGTGGCACATTGTGTCCTTGGGTACATTCAAACGTTGGGTGACCTGCTCGACGGATACCCATGGTTCGGTGGTCATGGCGGTTGCGCTTGCCAACTGGAAGCACCTCGGATGGATTGGGCCGGGGCGAGAGCTTATCAGCAGGGATGTTGCTTTCCCAACATGATCAATCATAAACCGCCGCCTGAGGACATCGCGGCGCTTGGGATTTCGCGCCCCCAGCGTCACGCTTCCCTCATGACGGACTGCATTCAGGTCACGCCCGAAGTCCGCCATCGTGACGCTGCCGCACTTTGACGCCCGGCCCCTCCCTCGGCGCCGCCTTGATCCAATCGAAGCGAGCGAACAGCCGGCTCTTAAAAAGAGTCCGCACGCCGACCCGATGCCGGACTTGACGTTGTCCATATCCGGACTACATGATCCGACCATGGACAAGAGGAGACCCCGCCATGCCCGCTCCCCTGCGCGCCCGTAGCCGCCGCATCACCGGTCCGGCCGCCGGACCGATCGGCGCGGGACCGTCCCTCCTCCAGCCCGACCGCTTCGCCCCGGCCAAGCGCCGGCAGCTGAGTGCGCCGGGCCTGCGGACCTTCCTGGCCATCGCCGACCGCTGGGGCTGGACGGAGGCCGAACGCCTGCTGGCGCTGGGCTCGCCCGGCCGCTCGACCTATTTCGGCTGGGTCGCCAAGGCGCGCGACGGCCAGGATCTGACCTTGCCGGCCGACGTCCTGCTGCGCATCTCCGCCGTGCTGGGCATCCACAAGGCGCTGATGGTCCTGTTCGGCTCGGAGCCGGCCGGCCTGGAGTGGCTGACCGGCCCGCATGACGGGCCGTCCTTCGGCGGCCAGCCGCCGATGGCTCTGGTCACCAACGGCACGATGGACGGTCCCATGCTGGTCCGCCGCTATCTCGACGCCGCGCGGGGGGGCGTCTTCGGGCCGCCCGGTCCGATAGACGAGGCGAGCCCGCCCTATGGCGACGACGACATCGTGATCCTGTGAGCCCCGTGACGACCGGCATCGCCATGGACCAGCCGACGCACCGCCTGATCCCCTCGCGCTTCCCGCCGATCCCGGCCTTCGACGGCGTGACGCGGCCGGAGGATCTGGAGGCCGTGATGGAGCTGGAGGGCTGGACCAACGACCGGCTGGTCCGGGAGCGCGTCGCCCGGCTTCCCCGCGACCAGTGGGTCTACGGCGTCGCGAACGCCTCGGTGGTGATGGCCGCCTTCCTGCACGCCGCCCCCGCCGGCGGGCGCTTCAACAGCGGCGAGCTCGGCGCCTGGTATGGGGCGTGGGCGCTGAAGACCGCCATCGCCGAGGTCGCCCATCACCTCCGCCGCGAGGCCGTCTACCGCCGGCTTCCCGAGATGCGGCTGACCTACCGCCTCTACACCGCCCGCCTCGACGGCAGCTTCCTCGACATCCGTGGCCAGGGCGCCGCGCGGCCCGACCTCTACGCCGCGGTCGACTACCGCGCCTCCCAGGCCTTCGGCGAGGAGGTACGGAGGGGAGGGCAGGCCGCCGGCATCGTCTATGACAGCCTGCGTCACCAAGGCGGCGTCAACGCCGTCGCCTATCGGCCGCGCCTGATCCTGGAAGTGACACAGGCCGATCACTACGAGATCACCGCGCCCGTCGAGGGGGCCGTGGTCGCGCGGCGGAAGGCTCTGTAAGGCAGGCGCCCGGTGGGGACAGGAATCGGCCGCTCAGAATTCTTGTGTTCGACCTGAACCGCAAGACGTCATCGATCTCCACCCGGCTGCACCGGACAGTTTCGCGCGGTATGCGGCGATGGCAAGAAACGCCGGATCACTCTCCGGCTCAGCCAAAAGCATAATCATCCATTTGATCGCCGGCCCGACAGATCTGGAATCACCGGACCGACGTATTCAGAGCGGTTGGGACGGGGGAAGACGGTGGAGACATCTGTCAATCTTGGCCCAACGTCTTGGCAGCGCCCGCTGTCCGTTCTTGCGAACGCTTATCAACGGGAAACTGCCTTGCGACCCGTCCGGCCTTATCAAGAATGCATTTGAGCGAGATTGCTTTGACCGACATGCCCCTTACCGGTCTCACCGTCCTGATTGTCGAGGATGAACCCTTGATCGCGATGAGCCTGGAGGATCTTCTGATCGACCGGGGCGTCACCTGCCTCGGACCCGTCGGCTCCCTCGTCAGCGCCCTGGCGACGATCTCGGAAAGCCGCTTCGACATGGCGCTGCTCGACGTCAACCTGCGCGGCGAGCGGATCGATCCGGTGGCCGACTGTCTGGCCGCCGCCGGCATCCCCTTCATCTTCACCACCGGCCATGGCGAGGACGGCTTGCCCCATGCGTACCGCGACCGCCCGGTGATCGCGAAGCCATACAGCGACACCGCCGTGATCGACGCCCTGCTGAGGTGCCGGCCATGCTGAGGCCGGGGGGTGGCGGCCGGTCCAGGTGAGGCTCCATTCCCCGTTCCCAAGCTGCCCCTCACCGTCCGCTCTGGCGCGATGCAGGCTTGACGCAAGCGATGCCCACCCCCATTATTTATACGGTGTATAAATAATGGGGCCGAGAATGATCAGCGGTCATGTCTTCATCGCGACCAGTCTTGATGGATTCATCGCACGCAATAACGGGGATATCGGTTGGCTCCTGGAAAGGGACGACCCTTCCGAGGATCATGGCTATGACGCCTTCATCAGTAATATCGATGTCATCCTCATGGGACGCGGCACCTTTGAAAGCATTCGGAATGCAAGGCCTTGGCCCTACACGCGCCCGGTTGTGGTCATGTCGGACTCCCTCAAGGACCAGCAGGTTCCAGAGGACTTTGTGGGAAAGATGCTCTTCTCCAACAAATCGCCGCAGCAGGCGATGAAAATGCTTGAGGCCGCAGGAAATCACCGGGTCTATGTAGACGGCGGTTTAATCATCCAATCATTCTTGCGCGAAGGATTGATTGCCGACATGGTAATCACCCGCATCCCAGTGCTGCTTGGAGAGGGACGCAGCCTGTTTGGCGCGATCCCTGCAGATATTGCACTCATCCATGAGGAGACCCGAAGTTTCGCCTCCGGCCTCGTCCAGTCACGCTACCGGATCGCACGGTGACGCGCCCAAGGGGACGTCCGCCCCACAACAAGGCAACCGTCTCGCGTGATGGCATCCTGTCAGCCGCCCTGGATCTGGTTGATACCCATGGGGTCGACGCCTTCACCATGCGTACCTTGGCCGGACGGCTCCAGATCAATCCCATGACGATATATCACCATTTCGGTGATCGCGACGGTTTGATCGGCGCCATGTCGGAACGGGTCTACTGCGGCGTCTCGGCACCGCCAGCAGGCGACCCCCGGAGCCGGATCGACACCCTCTTGCGGGCATATCATGGCCAAGTGCTGAACCATCCCGGCCTCACTCTGCTCATCTTCAGCCGCCCCACGGTCTTTCCAGAACAGGCGCAGCGGATAACCGAAGAGATTGCGCAGCTTTTGGTCGAAGCTGGCTTGTCGCCGCAGAAAACCCGGCTTTGGGTGAACATCCTCGTCGATTTCACCCATGGCGCCGCAATCGCAACCGCGATCGGCGGTCGATGCAATTCCGAAGCCTCCGGTTCGCAGGATGATTACGACAAGGCCCTTGCGGAGCTATTGGACGGGCTCAAAAACTGATTGTACGCCAACCGACCAGAGCATCATCGTCAGCCGCCACCCGGAGGCGGGCAGCCGCCTCGTCGGCGGCTACATGACCTTCTATCCGATCGGCACCGCGACCATGACCCACGTCCAGGCCGGCCTGCGACCGGTTCGGCCGCTCGGCCGGATCAGATGTTCTGGCCGCCCGAGACCTCGATGCGCTGGGCGGTGACCCAGCGGTTGTCGGGACCAAGCAGGCTCGCCACCGCCGGGCCGATGTCGTCGGGCACCCCGACGCGGCCCAGCGCGGTCACCGCGGCGAAAGCCTCGTTGTAGGCCGGGGTGTCGCGCACCGCCCCGCCGAGGAAGTCGGTCTCGATGGCCCCGGGTGCGACCGCGTTGGCGGTGATGCCGCGGGCGCCGAGTTCCTTTGCCAGATAGAGGGTCAGGATCTCGACCGCGCCCTTGGCCGCCGCATAGGCCGAGAAGCCGGGGAAGGACACCCGGGTCAAGCCGGAGGAGAAGTTGACGATCCGGCCGCCGTCGGCCAGCAGCGGCAGCAGCGCCTGGGTCAGGAAGAAGACGCCCTTCACATGCACGGCGAAGAGCAGGTCGAACTGCGCCTCGGTGGTCTCGGCGAAGCCCGCCATCTCGCCATGGCCGGCATTGTTGACCAGATGGTCGAAGCGGTCGCAGCCCCAGCTTTCCAGGGTGGCGCGGACCTGCGCGGCGAAGGCGGGAAGGCCGGAGAGGTCTGCGGTGTCGAGCGGCAAGGCCGCCGCCCGCCGGCCGAGCGCCCGGATCTCCGCCAGGACGGCATCGGCCTCCGCGGCCTTGCTGCGGTAGGTGAGGATCACGTCGCCGCCGCGGCGGGCGATGGCGAGGGCGGTGTTGCGGCCAAGGCCGCGGCTGCCGCCGGTCACGATCGAGATGGTGGTCATTTGCGTGTCTCCTGCTGCCGGTCCCGGAAGGCCGGGAAGGGGGGCCGTCACCGCCCCGCCATGCCCTGGCGGCAAGGGGGTCCCTGCCGCCCTCCTTTGATATCCAGCCGCTTGCCCTCCGGGAACGACTTCGTTTATGTATCATCCATACCTTTCAGGCATGGCCCATGCGGGCCCGCATCAGGCAGGCCCCCCACGGAATGGAACTGCGTCACCTCCGCTACTTCGTCGCCGTGGCCGAGGAGGGCAGCCTCACGGTGGCCGCCGAACGGCGCCTGCACACGGCGCAACCCTCGCTGAGCCGACAGCTGCGCGACCTGGAGCAGGAGGTCGGCGCCCAGCTTCTGCTGCGCAGTTCCCGCGGCGTCGACCTCACGCCGGCCGGACGCGCCTTCCTCGACCATGCCCGGCTGGCCCTGCGGTCGGCCGCCGATGCGGTCGCCGCCGCCCGCCGCGCCGCCCGGCCGCCCAAGCCCAGCTTCGCGGTCGGCTTCCTGACCGGCCAGGAGGTCGAATGGCTGTCGCACGTCACCCATGTGCTGCGCGGCCATCTCAAGGACATCGACTTCCGGATATCGAGCGACTTCTCGCCCGACATCGGCGCGGCCATCCAGCGCGGCGAGATCGATCTCGGCTTCTGCCGGCTCGAACCGCAGCCGGATGTCTCCTACAAGGTCATCGCGCATGAGCCGATCCTGGTCGTCCTGCCGGGCGACCATCCCCTGGCCGCCCGCTCCGCCATCGACGTGCGCGACATCGATCCGGCCTCCTTCATCGGCTACACCGACACCCCGCATGTGCTGCGCGGCATCGTCGACCGCTATCTGCGGGAGCGCGGCGTCGTGGTGGCGCCGGTCCACGCGCTGGACGGCATCGCCACCGGGATCTCGCTGGTGGCGTCCACCGGCGGGGTCACCCTGCTGCCCGCCTATGTCGAGCCGCTGCTGCCGCGCTCGCTGGTCAGCCGGCCGCTCGCCGGCAACGCGCCGGTGATCGAGATCGCCGCCGGCTACCGGGCGGACAATCCCTCCCCCATCCTGCAGGTCTTCCTGGAGAACATCGACCGGCTCGTCGCCTCCAGGGCGCAGGCGCCCGGCGCTGCGGAAAATTCCCCGGGAGGAACGGCATCCCCGTAAACTCCCCCGCGGATCGCCTTGCTTTCCGGGCGCGATGGCGACACCTTGTTCGGGCAGGCGGACGGGCGTATGACCCGGCCGTTCCGTCGCTGACCTGTCACCCCGCCGTCCTCCCAAGGTGGTTGCCGCCCTGCCGGCCCACCGGACGGCCCAGCCAACAGAGGACGGCCCCCGCGGCCGGAACCACATGCGCCGTCATCGCCGCGCCAAGATCGTCGCCACCGTCGGACCGGCCAGCAACTCGCCCGAGATGCTGAAGACCCTGTTCCTGGCCGGCGTCGACACCTTCCGGCTGAACTTCAGCCATGGCACCCACGACGACCACGCCAAGGTCCACCGCGCCATCCGCGAGCTGGAGGCCGAGGTCGGCCGCCCCATCGGCATCCTTCAGGATCTCCAGGGCCCGAAGATCCGTGTCGGCACCATCCGCGACGGCAAGATCACCGTCGCCACCGGCGAGCAGATCCGCTTCGTGCTTCAGGGCAGCGACGGCGACAAGCGCTCCATTCCGCTGCCGCACCCGGAAATCTTCGCCGCCATCATGCCGGGCCACCATCTGCTGATCGACGACGGCCGCGTCCGCGTCGCGGTGACCGAGTTGGGCGACGACTGGATCGAGGCGAAGGTCGTCGTCGGCGGCACCATCTCCAACCGCAAGGGCGTCAACCTGCCGGGCACCGTGCTCGACCTGTCGCCACTGACCGCCAAGGACCGCACCGATCTCGCCTTCGGGCTGGAGCTGGGCGTCGACTGGGTCGCCATGTCCTTCGTGCAGAAGCCGGGCGACATCCTGGAAGGCCGCGGCCTGATCGGCGACCGCGCCGGCATCATGGCGAAGATCGAGAAGCCGCAGGCGCTGGAGAAGATCGACGACATCATCCGTCTGTCCGACGCGGTGATGGTGGCGCGCGGCGACCTCGGCGTCGAAATCCCGCACGAGGACGTGCCCGGCCGCCAGAAGGAGCTGGTGCGCGCCTGCCGCCTGGCGGTGAAGCCGGTGATCGTCGCCACCCAGATGCTCGATTCGATGGTCTCCGCCCCGACCCCGACGCGGGCCGAGGCATCGGACGTGGCGACCGCCATCTATGACGGCGCCGACGCGGTGATGCTGTCGGCCGAATCGGCGTCGGGCCAGTATCCGGTCGAAGCGGTGACGATGATGGACCGCATCATCCGCTCCACCGAGCAGCACAAGCTCTACCGCTCGCTGATCCAGGCGACCCATCCGGGCGAGGAGCACACGCCGCCCCACGCCGTGGCCGCCGCCGCCGCCGATCTCGCCGACACCCTGCATTCCTCGGCCATCGTCGCCTTCACCTCCAGCGGCACCACCGCGGCGCGCATCGCCCGCAAGCGGCCGGAGGTGCCGATCCTGGCGATCACCCCGGACACCGCGGTATCGCGCCGGCTCTGCCTGCTGTGGGGCGCCCACAGCGTGCTGTCCGACGACATCCGCACCTACGAGGACATGGTCGACCGCGCCATCTCCATCGGGCGGGCGGAGGAGTTGGCCGGCAAGACCGGCACCATGGTGGTCGTCGCCGGCATCCCCTTCGCCCAGGCCGGCACCACCAACAACCTGCGCGTCATCCACATGGACGGCAAGGCGTGAGGGCAGGGAGTCCTTCCTCCCGTCCCCCGCTGGACGGGAGGAAGGGCTCCTACCGTTCCATCTTCGTCGACAGCACGATGGACGACATCGTCCGCTCCACCCCGGGCAGGCGGCCGATGGCGTCGAGTGCGGTGTCCATCGCGTCATGGGTCTCGGTGCCGACGGTGGCGCACAGGTCGTACTGGCCGCTGATGCTGTGCAGCCGGATCACCTCCGGCATCTTGCGCAGGGCGTGGACGGCGCGGTCGGCCAGCTTGGCGTTCACGCTGATCATCACCAGGGCCGACACCCCGCGCCGCGGCGCCGGATCGCCCAGCTTCACCGTATAGCCGGAAATCACGCCCTGCCGCTCCAGCCGGGCGATGCGGTCCTGCACGGTCGACCGCGATAGCCCCAGCGCCCGGCCCAGCGCCGCCGTGCTGGTGCGCGCGTTCACCGTCAACAGGTCGATCAGCCGGCGGTCGAGCTCGTCCATGGAGATCCGTCACAAAGGCGGGGGCGCCCAGAGTCCCCTCTCCCCCCCGGGGAGAGGGTTAGGGTGAGGGGGGAGCATAGCGAAGATCTCGGGATAGCCACGCAGTGCATCCCCCTCACCCCGGCCCTCTCCCCGGGGGGAGAGGGGGGAAATAGGCCCAGCCCCCTCTACCCCTCGCAGCCCGCCTGGTAGCGCTGCATGGCGGCGCGGATGTCGTCCGGGATCGGCACGGCGGCGAAATCGTCGAGCGAGGTGGTGACCACCGTCAGGCTGCCCGACAGCCGGACCTGCCCCTCGTGCTCGCCGTTGATGCGCAGCTTGAGGGAACTGCGGCCCAGCCGTTCCAGCAGGACGCCCAGCGTCAGCGTGTCGCCCATGCGGCTGGGGATGACGAAGTCGCATTCGGCATGCACGATCGGCAGGCCGAGGCGGCGCTGCAGGATCATCGTCGCATAGTCGATGTCCAGACCCTGGGTGAACCAGTCCTCCACCGCCCCGTTGAACATGTCGAAATAGACCGGGAAATAGACGATGCCGGCCGGGTCGCAGTGGGAAAAGCGAATGGGCCGCTGCACCCGGAAACAGCCCGCCGGCAGGGGCCGGTGGCTGGGTTGGTCGACGGCGCGGCGCGTCCGCTCGCTGTACTCGTGCATCTCTCGGTCAATCCTTGTTCCGCCTCGGCATCGGACATATGGGGGCCATATGGGTCTCCGCTACCTTGCGGTCGCCGCGTCTCGTTTCGGCGGCAAACAGTTGTGGCTATTCCAAACAATCCGGGAAAAGCACCTTTCGTTCAACGGCTTCCTTCATCAATAGGGGAAATCCGCAAGTTTCGTAGCGGTGGCTGTTGCGGAAATGCTGCACTGCAATCAAGACAACGACGCAAACCGCCGCCGCTCCCGACTGCCCGCAATTTGTCGCAGATTCGGCGCTTTTAAGGGAAAACATCACACAAAGATCCCGCCGTCCCCCGCCATCCTCCGCCGGCATCCGGGTTCAGGCCCAAAACGGACATCAGGCCCGACAGCCGGCCAAGGCTGACGGGCACATCAGGCGAGGACACCGAACCGATGGCCACTTCCGCTACCAAGATCGTCGTGAACGCCCTGGGCAAGGCCGCAGGCGGCGTGAACGCCCATTTCGTCCTGCTGGTCGACGGCCAGAAGGTGGGCGAGGGCACCGCCGGCACGACGGCGAAGGATTTCGTCTTCACGCCCGTGCTGACCAGCGACGTCGCACACAAGGTGCAGATCAAGTACGACAACGACGCCGTCATCAACGGCCAGGACCGCAGCCTGACCGTCAACAGCATCAGCATCGGCGGCAAGACGATCGCGCCGACCGCCGGCATCGTCAGCTACGACAAGGGCGCGCTCGACGGCAAGGACGTCGCCGCCGGCCAGTCGAACCTGTGGTGGAACGGCACGCTGGTCGTCAATGCCGACAAGAGCTATTTCCCCGTCGCCACGCCGGCGGCAAGCACGGGGACCAAGGACACCATCGTCGTGAACGCCTCCGGCACCCCGGCGGGCGGCGTCAACGCCCATTTCAAGGTGCTGGTCGACGGCAAGCAGATCGGCGAGGGCACCGCCGGCACCGCCGCCAAGGATTTCAGCTTCACCACCGACGCCGCCGACCGCGTGGCGCACAAGGTGCAGGTCCAGTACGACAACGACGCGATGATCAACGGCCAGGACCGCAGCCTGACCGTCAACAGCATCTCGATCAACGGCCACAAATATGCCTCGACCGACAACGCCGTCACCTATGACAAGGGCGCGCTCGACGGCAAGGACGTGATCGCCGGCCAGAAGGGCATGTGGTGGAACGGCACGCTGGTGGTGAACGCCCCGGCCTCCGATTTCCCGGCCGGCACCACCACCACGCCCACGACGCCGACGACGCCGACCACCCCCACCACCCCCACCACCCCGACCAACCCCACCCCGACCGGTCCGGCCTTCTACGTCGCCACCAACGGCAAGGACAGCTGGTCGGGCAAGCTGGCCGCCCCCAACGCCGACGGCACCGACGGCCCCTTCGCCTCGCTGCAGAAGGCGCAACAGGCGATGCGCGCCGACCCCAACATCGACACCACCTATATCCGCGGCGGCGACTACCGCCAGAACGGCCTGTGGCTGGACGGCCAGGACTCAGGCGTGCACTTCGTCGGCTACGGCAGCGAGAAGGCGGTGATCCACGGCGGTTCCAACGCCACGGTGTCCTTCGGCCTCGGCGGCGCCAAGAACGTCACCATCGAAGGCCTGTCCTTCGCCGACGGCGTCGTGGGCGGCCACTATGTCTACGCCGACAACGCCGCCGGGCTGACCTTCGCCAACAACGTCGTCAAGGGCGGCGGCTACGGCATCACGGTGCAGAACAGCGCCAACAGCAAGGTCACCGGCAACCAGTTCGACAACACCGGCGCCGAGTCCATCTTCGTCAAGGCCGGCTCCAACGCCACCATCGTGTCCGACAACCTGATCCGCCACCCGAACGCCGCCGACCGCGGCGATGCCGGCATCTGGATCAACGGCAGCTCCGACGTCAAGGTCACCCACAACCAGATCGAAAACTCGCCGGAGAAGGCCATCGCCGTCGGCTCGGTCCAGACCGACGGCAGCGACGCGTCCTACCGGGTGACCATCGCCAACAACAAGGTGATCGACGCCAACCTCGAATCGAACGACGGCGGCGGCATCTACCTGATCAACCGCCAGCAGACCCTGACCGACCACGTCGTCGTCAACAACGACGTGTCCGGCACCACCGCGACCAACCCGTCGAGCAGCGTGGCGAGCTGGGGCATCTACCTCGACGACTGGACCAGCGGCGCCACGGTGAAGGGCAACGTCGTCCACGACAACATCGGCGGCGTCTTCCTGCATGGCGGCTGGAACAACACGGTCACCGAGAACGTCATCGCCGGCAACAGCGGCGCCCAGATCGGCCTCCAGCAGGACGTCGCCTGGAGCGGCTGGAAGGGCCATCTGATGAACGGCAACGACATTTCCGGCAACGTCATCGACGTGCGCGAGGGCACCGCCGTCCACATCTACGGCCCGGCCAATGTCGGCAACCTCCACAACAACTTCTACAGCAAGCTCAACGCGTCCCAGGACATGTTCGACGTCTGGCCGCAGGTGCTGGCCGGCGGCGGCAAGGGCCATCTGGCCGAATGGCAGGCCGCCGGGTACGACAAGGGATCGGTGATGCTGGACCCCGGCTTCGTCAATCCCGGTGCGGACGACTTCAGCCTGTCGTCGAACTCGCCGGTCTATGGCATGGGCTTCGACCACATCGCCTACACCGACATCGGCCTGCTGCACGGCTGATCCCCGCTCTCCCATCGGCTGCCGGTTCTAGAACCTGCGGCCGATGATGGTCCGGCTGGAACCTTGGGGTGAACAGGACGTTATCGCTTTCGAAAAGTCGTCCGATCCGACACCGGGCGTATCTTGAAGTGAAGACGAACCACCCCAACCTGTCAGTCGTCATGCCGCCCCAGCCTTCAGAAAAGGAACGCGGGCGTCATCCTGAGAAACACATCGGATGACCCGCCCGCGACGCAGCTTCTGCAAGGGCGGCATGCCTCAGCTCTGCCCGGCATTCGGCCGGCGGCCGGCCATTATAAGAGGAAGCCATGGATCGTCGTGAATTCTGGATGAAGGACCCGGAGTTGAAGGCCGCCTACGAGGCGCTCGGCCCCAATTTCCGCCGCGAGGTCGAGCAGGCGCAGAAGCGCCGCAGCCAGCAGACCCTGCAAGGCGCCGCCATCGCTTCGCGCGGCAACCGCTCCGCCTCGAAGCCCCAGACGGTCAGCGTCGTCCGCCGCTGACGCCACTTTCCACGCGTGATCTGCCCCGTTGGGCCTGCTCTGCGTGACCGTGGCTGGATCCGAGGAGAACAACGGACCTAAACTCGGCCTCCCGCCGTTTCATTCGGTCTTTTCCCCCGCTTCCGGCCCCTCCGATGCCTTCTGCCAATCGTCCGCCCCAAACGCTGCCGCACCGGCTGCGCCGCCCCCGCCATGTCTGGATGTCTCCCAGGAACTGGCGTCGGCGCCTGCTGTTCTGGTCCGGTGCCGGTGTGGTCGGGCTGGTCGCCGTCCTGTTCGCGCGCGCCGCGGATTACGCCCAGCAGATCTTTCGGCTGGCGGAGTCGGCCTCGCCCTGGCTGCCCTTCCTGCTGACCCCGCTGGGACTGGCCTTTTCGGCCTGGGTGGCGCTGCGGGTGGTGCCGGGATCGCAGGGCAGCGGCATTCCCCAGGCCATCGCTGCCCGCCACGTCCAGGACCCGGCGGCCAAACGCCGGCTGTTGTCGCCGCGCATCGCCGTCGGCAAGATCCTGCTGACCCTGGTCGGGCTTGCCTGCGGCGCCTCCATCGGGCGCGAAGGGCCGACGGTGCAGGTCGGCGCCTCGATCATGCTGATGGCCGGCTCCATCGCCGGGCTGGGGCGCGAGCCGGGGCTGATCCTGGCCGGCGGGGCGGCCGGCGTCGCCGCGGCCTTCAACACGCCGTTGGCCGGCATCGTCTTCGCCATCGAGGAGATGGCCCGCAGCTTCGAGCGGCGAACCAGCGGCCTCGTGCTGGTCGCCGTGGTGGCGGCCGGTCTGGTCGCCGTGGCATTGCTCGGCAACTACGCCTATTTCGGCCATACCGCCGCCTCGGCCAGCTGGCACGACTGGAAGGCGGTGGTGGCGACCGGCATCGTCGGCGGGCTGGCCGGCGGTGGGTTCAGCAGCCTGCTGCTGTGGCTGTCGCGCTGGATCCGCCGCGGCTTGGACGGGCGGCTGGCCCGCCATCCGGTTCTCGTCGCGCTGGGCTGCGGCCTCGCCCTGGCGGTGATCGGCACGGCCACCGGCGGCCTGACCTTCGGCACCGGCTACGAGCAGGCCCGCGCCGTGCTGGACGGGGTGGAGACGCTACCCTGGTACTACGCCCCGGCGAAGCTGCTGGCGACCGCTCTATCGGGCATCTGCGGCATTCCCGGCGGCATCTTCTCGCCCTCGCTGTCGGTGGGGGCGGGCATCGGCTCCATCATCGGCGGGCTGTTGCCGGATACCTCGCTGGAAGCGGTGGTGCTGCTGTCGATGGTCGCCTATTTCGCCGGGGTGGTGCAGGCGCCGCTGACCGCCGTCGTCATCGTCACGGAGATGAGCGCATCTCCCGAGATGCTGCTGCCGCTGATGCTGAGCGCCGCGCTCGCCACCACCCTGTCCCGGCTGGTCTGCCCGCACTCGGTCTACCACGCCATGGCCGACGCCTTCCTGGCGGTGCTGAGGGCCGACGAGGCCGGCAAGCCGGCCTCGTCCAAGGCAGCGGCGATCCCCTCGCCCTGAGCGCAGGGGCTGTCGGATAAGGCGACAATCGCCCTCTCCCGCCCCGGGAGAGGGAGGGGACCCGCCAAAGGCGGGGAGGGTGAGGGGTGATCCAAGCATTCCGAACCGCATGGCTTCGTGCCCAACCCCTCACCCTTCCCACCGCTCCGCGGCGGGCCCCTTCCCTCTCCCGGGGCGGGAGAGGGAGCCACATTGCGACGGCTCTGCGCCTCAGTAGGCGCTGGCCCCATCCAGCCGCCCGATGTCGTCGGCATCGAGCCGCAGCCGGGCCGCCGCGATCAGGTCACCCATCTGCTCCGGCTTCGACGCGCTGACGATCGGCGCCGTCAGGCCCGGCCGCGCGATCAGCCAGGCGAGCGCCACCTGCGCCGGGGTCGCGCCATGCCGGCCGGCGACCTCGTCGAGCGCCGCCAGGATCGCCCGGCCGCGCTCGTTCAGGTATTTCGACACCGCCCCGCCGCCGCGCGCGCTCTTGTCGGCATCCTCGGCCGAGCGGTATTTGCCGGTCAGGAAACCGGCGGCCAGCGAGTAATAGCTGATGACGCCCAGCCCGTTCTCCCGGCACAGCCCCTCCAGCTCCGCCTCGTAGCCCTCGCGGCTGTAGAGGTTGTATTCCGGCTGCAGCGTCTCGTAGCGGGGCAGGCCGGTGCGGGCGCTGACCTCCAGCGCCTCGCGCAGGCGGGGTGCCGTCAGGTTGGAGGCGCCGATCGCCCGGACCTTGCCCTGGTCGATCAGGTCCTTGTAGGCGCCCAGCGTGTCCTCGAACGGCGTCGCCGGATCGTCCCAATGCGACTGGTAGAGGTCGATGCGGTCGGTCTGGAGACGCTTGAGCGACTCCTCCACCGCGCTGCGGATCCAGGCCGGCGACAGCCCCTTCTTCCCCGGCCCCATCTCCGACCCGACCTTGGTCGCGAGCACGATGCGGTCGCGGTTGCCGCGGCTCTTCATCCAGTTGCCGAGGACGGTCTCGGACTCACCGCCCTTGTTGCCGGGCGCCCAGGCCGAATAGACGTCGGCGGTGTCGACGAAGTTGAAGCCGGCATCGACGAAGGCGTCGAGCAGCCGGAAGGAAGTGGCCTCGTCGGCGGTCCAGCCGAACACGTTGCCGCCGAAGCAGAGCGGGGACACCGTCAGGCCACTACGACCCAATGGGCGTTGGTTGGGCGGGCGTTGATCCATTGCATCGTCTCCTTTGAAGGTCACTGCTCAGGCGGCGGGCCGCCCGCGGAATTCGGTCAGGTAGAACAGCAGGCCGATGGCCGGGAAGGCGAAGCCGATCCAGGTCACCGGCGCCCAGCCGCCGACGGCGAAGGCATAGCCGGCCAGCGCCGAGCCGGCGGCTCCGCCCAGGAAGAAGATCGCCATATAGATGGCGTTCATCCGGCTGCGAGTCTCCGCCCCCAGCGAGTAGATGGCGCGCTGCCCCAGCACCATGTTCATCTGCACGCCCATGTCGAGCAGCAGCCCGGCCAGCACCAGCAGCGCGATCGATCCCTCGCCTGCCCGCGCCACGAAGAAGGACAAGGCCGCCATCGCCAGCGCGAAGCCGGTGGCCGGCCGGGTCCAGCCGCGATCGGCGATCTGCCCGGCGATCGGCGCCACCAGCGCGCCCGCCGCACCGGACAGGGCGAACAGCGCGATGCCGCGCTGGCTGAGATGGAAGGGCGCCCCCGCCAGCAGCAGCGGGACGGAGGTCCAATAGAGGCTGAAGGCGGCGAACATCATGGTCTGGTAGACGGTCCGCCGCTGCAGAACCGGAGTCCGCACCAGCAGCCGTCCGAGCGAGCCGAGCAGGGCGCCATAGCTGGATTGCCCCGTCGGCCGCCGCTGCGGCAGCACCCGCCACAGCAGGACGGCGAAGCCGACCATCACCACTGCCGACAGGCCGAACACCGCCCGCCAGCCCAGGCTGTCGGCGATCAGGCTCGACACCGGGCGGGCCAGCAGGATGCCGAGCAGCAGGCCGCTCATCACAGTGCCCACCACCTGCCCGCGCGAGGCCTCCGGCGCCATGTGGGCGGCCAGCGGCACCAGCATCTGCACGGCGACCGAGGTGACGCCGATCAGGAAGGATGCCATCAGGAACAGCGAGGCGGTCGGGGCGACGGCCGCCACCAGCAGGGCCGCCACCGTGCTGGACAGGGTCACCACCACCAGCCGCCGGTTCTCCAGCAGGTCGCCCAGCGGCACCAGCAGGATCAGCCCGGCGCCATAGCCGATCTGGGTCAGGGTGACGACGAGGCTGGCGGTTTCCGGCGACAGCCCGACCGCCGGACCGATCAGCCCGACCAGCGGCTGGGCATAATAGATGTTGGCGACCACCACGCCGCAGGCCAGCGCCATCAGCAGGATGAGCGAGCGGGAGAGGGCCGGGTGGGCGGCGTCCTCGGCCGGCAGGGGAGCAGGATGGGGAGCAGCGGTGGGCGGCATCGCGCGGTCCTGTGAAGTCATGACGATTTGAAACGGGGACAGAACAGCGCGCAGCCTATGTCGGCACCCGCCACGCCCGCATCGGTCAATTGCGCCGCCCGGCCATGCAGGAACGAGACGGGACGATCACTCCAACGCAGCGGACAGCGCGTGGAGCCAGTCGCGGAAGGGAGTCAGCCCGGCATCCTCCCGGCGGGAGGCGCGGGAGACCAGATACCAGGAATGGGCCATCGGCACCGCCAGTCGGAACGGCGTGGCGAGACGCCCGGCGGCGAGGTCGTCCAGACTGTAGAACCGCGGCGCCAGCGCCACCCCGACGCCGTCGATGGCGGCCTGCAGCGCCATGGCGTAGCTGCCGAAGGACAGTCCTCCCTTCGCCGCCAGATCCGCCGATCCGGCGGCGGCCAGCCAGCGCGGCCAGTCCTCCCCCCAGTGGGAGACGTGCAGCAGGGTGGCGCCGGCCAGATCCGCCGGCCGGTGCAGTTCCGCCGCCAGCCTCGGCGCGCAGACCGGCTGCAGGCTGGAGGAGAACAGCCGTTCCGCCTCATAGCCCGGCCATTGGCCGTCGCCGAGCAGGACGGCGCAGGTCCAGTCGTCGTTCATCGGCGCCCCCGCCCCGCCGGTGGCGATCCGGACCTCGATCTCCGGATGGGCAAGATGGAAGCTGGACAGGCGCGGGATCAGCCAGCGCACCGCCACCGTCGCCCCCATCCCCACCGTCAGCACCGGCCCGGCCCGCATCGCCGACACCTGCTCCACCCGGCGGGCGATGCTGTCGAACGCCTCGGTCAGCGCCGGCCGGAGCGCCCGGCCGCGGTCGGTCAGCGTCAGCGCGTTGGCCCGGCGGTCGAACAGGGCGAAGCCCAGCCGCTCCTCCAGCAGCTTGACCATCCGGCTGACGGCGGCCTGGGAAACGTGCAGCTCCGCTGCCGCCGCGGTGAAGCTGCCATGGCGGGCCGCCGCCTCGAAGGCGCGCAGACCGTTCAGGGAGGGCAGGCGGCGCGTGCTCATCCTTACGTGACCCCAAGTTTTCCTGGGGCTGAGCATCGAACAATGCCGTTTGCGGCGCAACCGTCGGCATGAGACTTCTTCGGCCTGATTTCCATGATTCCGGGCTCGTTCATGCTGACGCTTCCGCTGATGGTGGGGCTTGGCCTCACCGTGCTGGTGACCTCGTTTCTCTCGGGCCTGTTCGGCATGGCCGGCGGCATGGTGCTGATGGGCCTGCTGCTGATCCTGCTGCCGGTGCCGTCGGCCATGCTGCTGCATGGCGTGACGCAGTTCGCGTCCAACGGCTGGCGGGCATGGCTGTGGCGGCGCCATGTCGTCTGGCCGATCATCCTGCGATTCGCGCTGGGCGGATCGGCGGCCGGCCTGCTGTTCGCCCTGGTCGGCGCCGTACCGGACCGGGCGGTGTCGCTGCTGATTCTGGGACTGACCCCTTTCCTTGCCCTGGCCATCCCCGCCCGCTGGGCGCTGAACGCGCAGAAGCCGCTCCACGGCGTGCTGGGCGGCTTCCTGTGCATGGGCGTCCAGCTGGTCGCCGGCATCTCCGGCCCTTTGCTCGATACCTTCTTCATCCGCAGCGCCATGACCCGGCAGAGCGTGGTCGCCACCAAGGCGGCCATCCAGTCGGTCGGCCATCTGGTGAAGATCGCTTACTTCGCCCCGCTGGTGGCCGGCAGTGCCGACGAGACGGTGGAATCGACGGTGATCCTGATGTCGATCGCCATGGCCCTGCTGGGTACGAATCTCTCCCGCCGGGTTCTCGACCGCATGAGTGACGCCCAGTTCCGCCTGTGGAGCCGCTATCTGGTGATGGGAACCGCCAGCGTCTATCTGGGCCAAGGGCTGTTCCTGCTGGCGGCACACTGAAAAGAAAACATTTGAAAACAATCTATTAGCTGTTTCCTCTTCTCTTTCCTTACTTCTTGGGGGCCAGATCCCGGCCGGTCGCAGCCGACAAGCCCGCTTTCCGATCCTTACGGCTCGGGGGCGGGCTTCCTTACATCCTGGGGGCCTGTAAGCCCTTGTGACTCCCCACGTGACCCGAGAATCGACCGAGGTGATCCGTCGAACACCCGAATCCTTACCTCCTGGGGGCCAGGAGCCGGCTGTAAGTGCCCCCAAGCCGTAAGGATGGCGCTTGCTCATGGAGCTCCGAACGGCAAAAATGGCCGAGCGCCCCCAGGGAGTAAGGATGGCGCGCATCTCTGGATGGGGCTTTCGAGAATCGAGTCGAGCCGATTCAGCCCGAATCTGGATCCGCAAGGATGTCGGGCCGCCTCTCCGGGCGAGATTCGCACTTAGGAAGCCTTGCCAGATCCGGCACTTAGCGGTCGCTTGCGACTCCCTTTCCCTTTTAAGAGGATTCGTCGGCGCGAATCCCCAGGAGAGTCCGCGAGTCGCATCGAATCTTCCTTACAGCATGGGGGAAACAGCCTTACCGGGCGGGGGCGAGTCGCACACCCCCCGGGGCGTAAGGGTTCCGCCCCCAGGATGTAAGGATGAAAAGGATTCTGTGGCGCGACCCTTTCCTTACTTGTTTTTCTGGTAAGGATTGATTTAGCCTCCCTCGATTTCGGCGGAGGACGGTGATGGCGGGGACGGGGCGCAGGAAGGCGCGCGGCGCGGTGGCGGAGGAGTCCGTCCCGTCGGACGCGGCTGCGCCCATGAGGCCGGCGATGACGGCTGAATCGGCGAAGGCCGGATCCGGTCTGGTCGTGCTGGGGCCGGAGGATCTGGCCGGCGGCGCGGTGATCGACGGCGACAGCGCCGTGGCCACGCTTCCGGCGGTCAGTCCGGATGCCGCGGCCCCGGTCGCCGGCCTGACCGCCCGCGTCGCCAGCGCCACCTTCGAGCGCGACGGCTACAAGCATCTGATCAAGGCGGCGGAGGCGGTCTACAGCTATCCGGCCAACGGCACCCGCCTGTCGCTGCCGGCGCAGAAGATGCTGAACTTCATGATCCATCTGGCCGGCAGCCAGAATTTCGCCAACAAGCTCTACCGGATGCCCAAACGCGTGGTGCGCGGCAACCACAAGGGCAACGAGCGCATCTTCGACGCCCTGAAGGAAATCTTCGATTCCAGCCTGGTGGTCATCGGCCCGTTCCGCGGCCGCCGGTCGCGCGCCGAACTGCGCATCCTCTCCAGCTATGTCCGGCCGGAGGAGGAGGAGGACAGCGACGCCGCCGACATCCATTTCCAGTTCACCGACGCTTTCCTGGAAATCCAGCGGTCGTCGCAGTTGTGGGCCAAGCTGTCCGGCCCGGCGATGGTCAAGGTCACCAGCACCTACGCGCTGAAGCTCTACGAGATCGGCATGCAGCGCTACCAGATGGACTATCCGTCGCTGGAGTTGGACATCGACACGCTGCGCAAGCTGATGAACGTGCCGGAGGGCGCCTACAAGGATTTCGGCATCCTGCGCACCCGCACCATCGACCGCGCCATGGCCGAGGTGAACCAGCTGGCTCCCTTCCGCGTCAGCATGCCGGAAGACAAGATGAAGCGGAAAGGCCGCAAGATCGAGGCGGTGACCCTCGATTTCCTCGCCAAGGACGAGGAGGAGGCGGCCGAGACCTTCCTGGAGCGCGAGCGCCACAGCGCCGGCCGCCGCGCCCGGCGCATCGGCAAGGTCGACACCGTCGCCCCCGCCGATCCGGTGGAAGCCGGCCTTGCCGACCTTGGCCCGCTGCCCGACGCCGACGACGTGACGGCTCTGTGGGCCGCCGTCCTGCACGCCTTGAAGGGCAAGGTCCCCGCCCCTCTGCTGGCCGAGCTGGAGCCGGACCGGGTGGAGGAAGCCCCGCAGGGCGGCCGCCGCCTCGTGCTGAAGGCCAGGAACGCCGCCGTCGCCGACACCGCCCGCATGAACCACTGGCCGAGCCTGAAATCGGCCCTGTCCTCGCTCACCGCCGGGATGATCGAGGACGTGGCCTTCGAGGTGCCGGCCCGCAAGGCGAAGGCGGCGAAGGCAGCCTCCCCCGAGACGTAAGGATCGGGGCCGTGCACGCGGTCGAACCGCGCTCCTAGGGCCTGCGGCTGTCCTGATCGGCCGCCACTTTGAGCCATTTTACGAAATGCTCCGTCTTCGGCCTTCCTGGCCGAAACACCTGCACGGCATAGACATAGTCGCTGTCCACGAACCCGAAGGGCGCGCGCAGTCGACCGCAGGCCACGTCGTCGGCGACCAGATGCCAGGGAGCGATGGCGATGCCGAGACTGTTCAGCGCGGCCTCGATGGTCATGTGGTAATGGTCGAAAATCCGCGTCGTCCCACTGTCGCCATGTCCCCCGGTCCCTGTCAGGCGTGCCCATTCGCGCCAGGCATCGGGCCGTGTCCGTGTCTCCAGCCGGGGCAGCGCGAGAATATCGGGATGGTCTTCGGCTGCGAGGGACGGTGCCACGACCAACCCCAGCTTTTCGCGGAAGAGCAGCGAACTGTTTTCCGGAAGACCGGCTTCCCGAGGCAGAACCATGATCTGCACGTCGATGTGGCTGCGCGGGTGCCGGTCATCGGTTGCGAGGCGCACGTCGTAGCGGGGGTGCTTGGCGGTAAAGCCGTGGAGGCGTGGAATCAGCCAGCGCATGGCGAAGGTGCTGAGGCAGGCGACGTCCAGAACGGCATGGTCGCCGCGCCCTATGATGCGAAGCGCGTCCTCGATCTGATCGAAGGCCGCGGTCAGGGCGAAGCCGAACACCTGTCCCTCCGCGGTGAGCTTCGGACGGTTTCGCGCCCCTTCGAACAGCTCCGTGCCGACGAAGGCCTCAAGATGGCTGACATGGCGGCTGACCGCTCCATGGGTCACCCCGAGTTCTTCGGCGGCTGACGACAGCTGGCCGTGCCGTGCGGCGGCCTCGAAGGCCCTGAGCGCGGCGATCGGCAGGGTCTTGCGGCTTCTCATCGTGATCTTGGCTCACATAAAAACGGCTGATCCGTCAATATGTAAGGCAGGCCGGGAATGTTAGATCAAGCGTCATCGAAACGATGGGGTCAATCATGCCGTTTGTCAGGACAGCCCTTCCCAAAGGGACGGAACACTCGCAAAAGCTGCGGATCGTACAGGGGATTCATGACGCCCTGGTCGAAGCCATCGGAATGCCGAAGGATGAGCTGTTCAATCTGGTTTCCGACTATGGAGACGGCGAGTTCTTCTATGACCGGAGCTTCAACGGCATCGCGCGCTCTGACAAGCTGATCGTCGTGGAAATCACAATGCGCAGGGGCCGGAGCGATGCCATGAAGCGCGCGCTCTATGCCGCCATTGCCCGAAACCTGGAAGCCGCGGCGGCGGTGTCGCCCAAGGACGTGTTCATTTTCATGCACGAAAATGACTATTCGGACTGGAGCGTCGGAAATGGCGTGTTCGCGATGGCGCTGGGCCAGCAGCGGGGGACGGACGGCTAAGGGCCCGTCCATCATGGCCCGGTTCTTTTTCGGTCCGTCGTCCCCGTGAAGGAGTCTGTGAAGAAATCGGTGACTCGCTGAGAGAAGCCCCAAGTTCGAACCACGTGGCGTTGGATCGCATCGTGCGCGTTCCTCGGCCGTCATTCCCGCGAAGGAGCCTGTGAAGAAATCGAATTTATATGAGAAAGCCCTGATCTGGCAGGCGTGCACATCTCCCACTTGTCATCCCCGCGGAGGCGGGGAACCAGGATTTCCAATACAAGCGCTTGTAAAGGCTGGATTCCCGCCTCCGCGGGAATGACGGCCGAGGAACGCGCACGATGCGATCCAACGCCACGTGGTTCGAACTTGGGGCTTCTCTCAGCAAGTCACCGATTTCTTCACAGGCTCCTTCGCGGGGATGACTGGTTTCCTTAAGGAACATGATCTTCACTCGCGCTGACGTCACGCTCAAGCGGTCACGTCGGCGGCAGGTTTCTGAACCACGAGCAGGGGCTTGGCGACGGAGATCCTGACCAGAATGGCGGAGAGGAGGATGCCGGCCGCCGCCAGGTACATGCCCGCGGTAAAGTTGCCGGACAGATCCTTCAGATAGCCCGTGATGGTCGGGCTCAGGAAGCTGCCGAGAAGACCGACGCAGGTGACGAGCCCGATCCCGGCCGGCCGCGCCTCGACCGTCATGACATTGATCGGAATGGTCCAGAACACCACCAGGGAAGCGAAGAGGCCGACCAGCGCCAATGCGATCCCGGCCAGCATCACGCCGGCCGACGCGGAGCCGTATCCGCAAAGTACCCAGCCGAGGGCCGAGACCGTGGCGGCGATAAGAAGGTGGTTCAGGCGCTCACCTCTGCGGTCCGACCGCTTGCCCCAGAACACCATTGCGACCGCAGCCAGCAGATTGGGAATGGCGACGGCAAAGGCGATCTCCGTCGAGGACAGCTTGAGCTGTCCCAGCAGCAGCGGGAACCAGGGCTGGGCGCCCAAGGCGAAGTTCATCAGGAAATAGGCCAGGGCAAGCGCCCAGACCAACGGATTCTTCACGGCCAAGCTCAGCGCGGCCTTGACCGGAACATGCGAGGCCTCCTTTCGGCTCGCCGTCAGTGCCTCGATGCGCCCCTTTTCGGACTCGGTCAGCCACCGGGCATCGGCCGGGCGGTCGTCCAGGCACCCCAGGGCGATGAAGCCCAGGATTACGGGAGGCAGACCCTCAAGGATGAAGATCCATTGCCAGCCGGCGAAACCCAGCACACCGTCCAGCTTCAAGATGGCCCCCGATATGAGCGCCGTGGTGAAACCGGCGACCGGAACCATGAGGAGAAGCCAAGAATTGAAGGAACCGAGCCGTTTGGCGGATACCCAGTAGCTGGCGTACAGCATCACGCCGGGAATGAATCCCGCCTCGGCGACGCCCAGCAGGAAGCGGAGGCTCAGGAAGGAGGTCGTCCCGGTCGCAAAGGCCATCAAGGCCGCCACCAGGCCCCAGCTGATCATGATGCGTGAGATCCAGTATCGGGCGCCGACGCGCGCCAGAACCATGTTGCTCGGCACCTCGAACAGCATATAGCCGAGGAAAAAGATGCCTGCCCCCAGTCCGAACGTGGCGGCGTCGATCCCGAGGGCGGGATTCATGGTCGGTGCGGCAAAGCTGATGTTGATGCGGTCCATGAAGGCGAACAACATTCCTGGCATCAGGATCCAGAGCAGGCGCCGGGCTACTTTCCGCTCCACGACGGTTGGCGCTTCGAAGTCGGACATCTCTTCCTCCCTATTGGGCATCATTTCATCCCTTCCGTATTGCAGGAAAGGGGGTGGAAGGCGGCTGCGGGGGATTCAAGGGCCATATGGACGCCGCGGTCCGCTCGGCAGGCCGGCAGCGTGTGACGTGGGCCTTTCCCTCTTGTCTTGGATTTCCCGGCATTCCGCCGAAGGCCCTCCGCACCCAACCTGTTCCTGACAATCTCATATCCTGATATTTTTGCAAGACAATAAGCGATTGAACTTGCGATATGCACGACTGAGTATCATAAAGAGAGAAATTCCTAATCGATGATCTGCGGGGAGGGCAGGCTTGATGCCGCAAACATACGACATCGCGATCGTGGGGTATGGCCCGGTGGGGGCGACCTTGGCCAATCTGCTCGGACCGTCCGGCCTATCAATCTGTGTGATCGAACGTGATCCGGAGCAATTCGCACTCCCCCGGGCCGGTCATTTCGACGATGAGGTCATGCGGGTCTGGCAGACCGCCGGAGTGTGCGACGAGATCGCCGCCACGGTTCGCGTCAATCCCGGGATGCGGTTCGTCAATGCGGGTGGGGCGCTTCTCGTCGACTGGCCGCGGCCTGCCGGAGAGGGGATGCAGGCGTGGAGCACCAGCTATCGTTTCCATCAACCCTATGTCGAGCATGTGCTCCGGCGTGGGGTCGAACGCTTCGGAACGGTCGATGTTCGCCTCGGCACGGAGGTGGTCTCCGCCGAGGACCAGGGCGATCAGGTTCGCCTAGAGGTCCGGTCATCGTCCGGCGGCAGTGAAAGTCTCCAGGCGTCCTACGTCGTCGGGTGCGATGGAGGACGGTCGACGATCCGCCGGGCCATGGGTGTGGGATCGATCGATCTCGGCTCGCACGAAAAATGGCTGGTGGTCGACCTGGAACTGGAAACGGAACGCGAGGATCTCGGAGACTTCACCATCCAGTATTGCGATCCTTTGCGGCCGACGACCTATATCCGCATGGTTGGGAATCGCCGGCGCTGGGAATTCATGCTCATGCCGGGCGACGACCCGGCACAGATCGCGCAGCCCGAGCATGTCTGGCGCCTTCTGGAGCGGTGGATCGGCCCCTCGGAGGCTCGGATCGAGCGGGCGGTGGTCTACACCTTCCATGCCATCGTCGCTGAACGGTGGCGGAAAGGGCGCCTGCTGCTCGCCGGCGACGCAGCCCACCAGACGCCGCCCTTCCTCGGTCAGGGCATGTGCGCCGGCATTCGCGACGTCTCCAACCTCGCCTGGAAGCTGTCCTCCGTCGTTCGGGGGGAGGCACCCGACAGCCTGCTGGACAGTTACGAACAGGAGCGTGCGCCCCACGTCAGGCATTACATCGACCTTGCCATCCGTCTCGGTGGAATCCTGCAAACGACGGATGCCACACGGGCCGAGGAGCGCGACCGGATGCTGGGGACCGCTCCCGAGCGCCTCATCTCGGAAAAGCCGCGGCTTGGCCCGAGCGCCCTCACCGTGGGAGAACGTCCCGTCGGTGTCCTGTCCGAGCAGGTTCGGGCGGCCGATGGCCGTCGCTTCGACGATCTGGTCGGGTACCGCTTCGCCGTTCTGGTAAGCCAGTCCTTCATGAAGGAATTGCCCGTCTCGACGATCGGCGCTCTTGCCAGGAGCAACGTTGCCGTCGTGCAGGATTGTGGCGAGGGTTATCTGCTGCGCCTTGGAGCGAAGGCGGTCGTTCTGCGGCCGGACCGCTACATCCTGGGCACCGCCAACGGCATTGCCGAAATCGAGGCGCTGCTCCCGCGGATTCCGTGTCCGTCAACGGCGGAGCAGGCGGCATGACCATCAGCTATATCCAGCGCGAGATGGGCGCGCCGCCCATGCCGCCTGAAGCCGTCGGCGATGAGGACCGGAAGGCGCTTGCCGCCGCAACCCGCGCCCTGCCGCTGCAGCGGTTGGTCGGGAACGGGATGGACTACGCCGATGCGGTGGCGCTCCATCGCATGGCGGATGCCGGCATTCCCTGGATCACGGCGACGACCTTCCTCGGCGAGGCGAACCTCACTCGGGCGCGGCGCGCCGAATCCGCTGGCAGCGGTCGGAGCGCACGGGATCACTACCGTCATGCCGCGGCCTGTTTCCGGTTCGGTCAGTCGACCCTGTATTTCGACGACGCCGAGAAGAAAGCCTTGTACAGCAGGGCGTTGGACGCCTTTGCCGAAGGCGCCAGGCTCGATGACCCGGTGACCGAGAAGATCGGCCTGCAGGTCGGCGGCGCCACGGTCGGCGGCTGGCTGATGCGCCCCGCCGGGACCACGGCCGGTCCGGTCGTCATGATCTTCGGCGGGGCCGACGGATGGCGCGAGGAGTATCACTCGGGCGCCCGTTACCTTGTCGAACGCGGCATCGGCGCCTTCCTGGTCGATGGACTTGGCCAGGGCGAAACCCGCATCCTGGGAAACCACCATCTGGCCGCCCCTCCGGAGGAAACCTTCGCCGGGGTTGCCGACGCCTTGGTTTCACGGTCGTTCGCGACCAGTGTCGGCATCTGGGGCAACAGTCTCGGTGGAAACTTCGCCGCCCGGACGGCAAGCATCCATGGCGGCATCGCAGCCTGCTGCGTCAACGGCGGGGCGGCCGAGCCGATCGAGGTGCTCGACCGCTTCCCCAAATTCATCGACCGCATCTGCGCGATGATGGGGCAGAGGGACCATGAGCCGGCGCGCGCTCTGATGACGGCTCTCGCCATCGATCGCGGTTGCCGGGCGATCCGGTGCCCGCTGCTCGTCATCCATGGCGGACAGGATCCCATCTTCGGTGTCCCGAACGCCCTGTCGATTTACGAGAAAGCCTCGTCCCCGGACAAGACCGCGGTCGTCTGGGACGATGGCGACCACTGCATCTACAACCATTCCCACGAGAAGCACAGCCTGATCGCCGACTGGTTCGTCAAACGGATGTCGGCTTAGTCGCGCGGCGTGATCTCCAACCGATAGGAAACTCTCCGATGAAGCTTGCAAGCCTGAAGGCCGGTGGTCGCGACGGGACCCTCGTCGTCGTCAGCAAAGACCTCGCGAAGGCGACGAAAGTTCCGGAAATCGCCGCCACGATGCAACTCGCCCTCGACCGCTGGAGCGATGTCGGGGAGCGCCTGCGCTCCGTCTATGACAAGCTCAATGGCGGAGAGATCGCCGATGCGTTCGAACTGAACCACGCCGATCTCGCGGCGCCGCTGCCCCGGGCCTATCAATGGTGCGACGGCTCGGCCTATCTGTCCCATGCCGAACTGGTTCGGAAAGCCAGAGGGGCCGAGATGCCGGAAAGCCTGTATTCCGATCCCCTCATCTACCAGGGCGGCAGCGATCAGATGATCGGTCCGCGCGATGACATCGTGCTGGCCGACGAGGGCTGGGGCATCGACCTGGAAGCCGAACTGGCCGTCATCACCGACGATGTTCCGATGGGCATCACGGCCGAGGAGGCCGTCGGCCACATCAAGCTCGTCACGATCCTGAACGACGTCAGCCTCCGTCTCCTGATGCCGGCCGAACTCGCCAAGGGCTTCGGCTTCTTCCAGTCCAAGCCGTCGACCGCCTTCGCGCCGGTCTTCGTGACGCCGGACGAACTCGGCGACGCCTGGGACGGCCGCAAGCTGTCTCTGCCGCTCGTCAGCCACGTCAACTCGGAACTGCTCGGACGTCCTGACGCCGGCGTCGATCTGAACTTCGATTTCCCCACCCTCGTCGCCCACGCGACCAAGAGCCGGTCTCTGGGTGCGGGAACGATCATCGGGTCCGGTACCGTCTCGAACCGGGATCGGTCGGTCGGCTCGTCCTGCCTTCAGGAACGCCGGATGATCGAGAAGATCGAGACCGGCGAGATCAAGACTCCGTTCCTGAAGTTCGGCGACGTCGTCAGGGTCGAGATGATGGACAAGACCGGGACGAGCATCTTCGGCCCGATCGAGCAGAAGGTCGTCCGGTACGAGCGGCCCGCAGTATGAGCGGCAGCCGTCTCCACCGACATACGGGATGAGGTCGACCATGGAAATCCAGAGTTTCGGATACGTCGGTGTCCGGTCTCAAACGCTCGACGACTGGCGCTCCTACGGGACGAAGTTCCTCGGACTCCAGCTTATCGACAAGAGCCGGTCGTCCCTGGCCTTTCGCATGGACGATCGCAAGCAACGGATCATCGTGCGGCAGGATGACAGCGACGGCGCCGACTTCTTCGGGTGGGAGGTCAAGGATGGCGATGCTCTCGACCGGCTGGCCGGCCGGCTGGAGAGTGCCGGGGTTCTGGTCGAGCGGATGCCGAGGGCTCTTGCCGAGGAAAGGCATGTCCGTGACCTGATCATGTTCCATGATCCGGCTGGCAACCGCATCGAGGTCTTTCATGGTGCCGCGATCGCCGATTCGCCGTTCCAGCCGGGGCGGGCGATCTCCGGCTTCCGGACCGGCCCGCTCGGGATGGGTCATGCGGTTCTGACCGTCGAACGGATCGACGACGTGATGCCGTTCTATGTCGATCTGCTGGGCTTCAAACTCAGCGATTTCGCTCTGCGGCCCTTCAAGGCCTATTTCTTCCACATCAATGCCAGGCATCACAGTCTTGCCCTGATCGAGACGGGCAAGCGCGGTGTCCATCACCTGATGATGGAACTCTTCAATTTGGACGATGTCGGTCAGGCCTATGATCTGGCACAGGGGGAGGAAGGAAGGATCGGCGCCACACTCGGACGGCACACCAACGACTGCATGACGTCGTTCTATGCCTACACTCCCGCAAAATTCATGGTGGAATATGGCTGGGGCGGCCGGGAGATCGAACCGGCGACCTGGAGCCCCGTCGAGCTGGAGCATGGACCGAGCCTCTGGGGCCACGACCGGACATGGTTGACTCCCGAGCGGAGGGCGGAAGCCCGGGACATGCGCCTCAAGGCGGCCGAACTGGGCGTGCAGGAGCCCGTCCATGTGATGCGCGGCAACCACCAGCTGATGCGTGGCACCTGCCCCTGGTGGGATGAGGCGATCCGAGCCGCGCAGTGATGTGCGGTTCACCAAGGTGCCTGATCATTGCAGTCATCCCGAGGAAGGGGCATCGCAGCCCACCGAATGATGGAAACGGCGATTTGTCAGGCCGGCGGGTGGCGGAACGGACGGTCGGCCGAGCCTTCGGGAGGATCCCCTGCCATTTCCGCCAAATATCACTATGTGATAAGCTTGCCCAGCGGCGGGCGTGCTTTCGGGAGTTCACGCCGGTTTCTATCGTCGTTGCGAAGCATTGGTGATTGTGCGGGCCTGCCGCTTTGAGGGCTGGTTCGGACGGGCTTGTCGAGCGGAGTGGAGCATGCGGCGCAAGAGGAGCCACTCATACGGCAAATTCCACCCAGCGGTTCCGCATGGCGTTCGAATATATTGACTGTCACTGCGGATAAGCACCTTGGGAGAGCCTTGTGTCGAGTGTAAAGAAAGTGTTCGCGATCCTCGATCTCTTCAGCATTGAGCGTCCGACTCTTACCGCGGATGAGATCATCGCCATTTTGGAATGCAGCCGACCTCAAGGCTACCGTTACATCAGGGATCTCTGTGAAGCCGGCTTTCTGGTTCGTTTTTCCGGAGAGTACAGGCTTGGTGCGCGGGCGATTGAGCTTGATTACATCGTGCGGGAAAGTGATCCACTGCTTCGTGCGGCGGAACCAACCATGCGGCAGGTGCGGCAGCAGAGTGGCTGCGACATTCTCCTGCTGAGTATGGTGGGAGACCGGATTATCACCATCCACCACGAGCGTGGCACCGATCCCACAACGGTGACGTATAGCCGAGGCCGATTGATGCCGTTGTTCCGGGGAGCTGGCTCCAAGGTGATCATGGCCTCATTGCCGGCTGCGAAGCAAAAGCAGCTGTTCGAGAAGTATAATGCGCTGGAAGAGCCGTCGGTTCTCGGCAACAGCTGGGAGGAGGTACGCGGCTCCTTGAAGGATATCCGGCGCGCCGGATATTCGGTGTCGGTCGGAGAGTTGGACCCGGAAAACGTCGGCATCTCGGCACCGATCGCCTATGATGCTCCAGCCGCGCATGCGGGCATCGTCATGGTCTTGAGCGCTACCAGATATCTGACGACCGACAAGAGCGTCATCATCCAGATGGCCAGGGCGGCGGCAGAGCAAATCTCCGACGCCATCCGGTTTCCCCGCGATGCGCGTCCGTTGATGATGGTGCCATAGACAATCAACAGTTCTATGCATTCACAAGCTATGCTTGACCGGATGGGGTTGCCCGCGGCGAATGGCGCCCGCTTCGTGGTCCCGCCCAGGCCATGGACGAGGTGGCCTGAAGGCAGCGAACCCTCTTATGTCGGTTTGCTGTTCCGTTGCTCCCGGAACCCCGTTTTGCACAAAATCCACAATCGAGGAAAAAATTCTTATAATCTCTCCGCATAGGTCCCACCATCCTGCGGAGCGACGCCATGGCCCTCGACAGCCGTACCCTTGCCGACGACCATTTTCCCCTCTGGGCCGAAGAGCCGCCGGTGCCCGCCGGAGGCTCGCTGGTTCCCGGTTCGCAGTTCCATGAGGAGCAATGGGTGATGGCCGCCGGCATGCTGGCGCGCGGCAGCAGCTTCCTCTATGTCGCTCGCGCCATGGGCTGCAGCCGCACCACCCTGTGGCGGGCCTATTACGGGTCCAAGGATTTCCGTCACAGGGTCTGGTGGGAGCGGCAGGCCCTGAACCGGGAAGCCGACTTGCGCCTTTCCTCGCTGCGCAGCCTGGTCGTCGAGCAGATCGAGCGGCTGGTTTCCTCCGGCGATCCGTCGACGGTGCGCTGGCTGGCCGACCGGCTCGGCCTCCTCGACGGGCTCGGAGCCCACTCGGCCCGGCAACCGGCCTCCGGGCGATCGGCCGACTTCGCCGCTTCGCAGCCGTTGCTGCCCGAAGACCCTTCGGCCGCCGTCGTTCCCGAACTGTCCGAACTGGATGACGACATCCCCGGCGCCATTCGTGAGCGCACGCCGCCCGATCCGCGCGCCGTCGCCGCCATCCTGGCCCGCCCGGAAGCGGAAGGACCGAAGGGCGTCTACCCCTGGACCGCCAACCCCGACGATCCCTATCCCAGCCTCGGCTCGGCGCAGGAGCGGCGGGGCGCGAAGGCCGCCTTCGGCCGCCTGTAGGCCGGGCGGGCCTGCGGTCGGGATGGAACAGCCGCCGAAAACTGTTCCACGACGTTCCATCCCCCAAAGCTCTCCTCCCGGGATAGGGTGGAGGGAGTCCCCCAGGAGGTAAGGATCGGCGAAGTCTCCCTTTACCGATCCCCCTGACCTCAGCCCTGCTTGGCCTTCAGCGCCGCCAAGCGGTCGGACAGGTTGGTCGGCGCCGTCTTGCCCGACGCGGCGGCCAGGGCGGCGGCGATGTTGGGGTCTTCCTTTTCCGGAGCCGACGGGCGCAGCAGCTTGGCCTTGGCATTGGCGGCCTCGGCGGCGGCCAGATCCTTGGCGGCGGTGTCCTGCATCGCCTTCAGCGCGACGGTCAGGCCGCTGGTGGCGCCGGCGAGGCCGGCGGCCTGCCGGGCGGCTTCCGCCTGGCGCTCGGCCATCGCGCGCTGCTGGTCGGCGCGGCCCATGTCGCGCTGGGCGCGGGTCAGGTCGGCGCGGGCGGCCTTGAGCTTCGCGCCGGCCTCGGCGTAGTTCTTTTCGAGCACCTCCAGGAACTCGCGCGCTTCGACCGCATCGCGGACCTCGCGCTCGATATCCGGGGCCATTTCCTCGAGCATGCCGACGATGGTCTCCAGGCTCTTTTCCAGCGCGGCCTTGCGGGACGGGTCGGCCTCCGCGTCGATCTGGCGCTGCAGATGCTCGGCCGCCGCCATCCGCTGGGCCGACAGCGACTTGATCTCGTCGGCCTCGCGCTGCTCGCGGTCATAGATGGCGCGGGCTTCCGCCACCTGCCGGCCCAGGCCGTCGAGATGCTGCTCCATGGTCCGGAGCTCCGCCTCGGTCGCGGATTTCGGATCCCACCGCACCAGCGCCTCCATGGCGCCCTGGACGGCTTGGTCGGTCTTGACACCCATAAGGTTGCGGATGAAGGCGAGCATGGCTTGAATCCTGTCGATGAGGGTTGTTGGAGGCGCTTGGCAAGGCGCCTCGCCTGCACAGATGGGGAGGCGGGGATGTGGTGACCAGACCCCCATCCTTACCTCCCGGGGGCAATTTATCCGGCCATGGCGGCGGCGTTGATCAGCGCCACCCCCAGCTGGACACCCACGAGCGTCGCCGCCGACGCGACGTTGCCGGATTCGATTTGGCCGCGCAGGTCGCGGATCAGCAGGGTCGCCACGGCGAAGGCGACCAACTGCAGGATCACCGCCACAATGCCCCACAGCAGGATGTCCAGCACGAAGGTGCTGGTCGCCAGCGTCGCCGCCAGCGGGATGGCGATCGCCACGATGGAGCCGGCCAGGGTCAGGCCGCCGGCGGCATTGCCTTCCGCCACCAGCCGTCGCTCGTCGAAGGGGGTGATGCGGGTGTAGACGGCGACGCCGGCCGCCAGCAATGCCAGCGTCACGGCGAGCTGGACCAGCAGCACCGGAAGCCCGGTGCCGAGCGCGGTCAGGATGGAACCGAAGGTGCTTTCCATGGGGCCGGCACTCTTGTCGTGTGGGGTGGGTCGGGTCCTGGATCAGGACAGGGAGAGGGAGGCGGGGTTCACGTCGATGCCGGCGGCGATCTCGACCGAGGCGCGGCCGGACCGCTCCACCGCCTCCACCAGGATGTATTCGGTGGTGGGGGCAGGGGACGCCGCCCCCGTGGGGGCGCCGTACAGCATCGACTGGCTGACCACCGTCTCGGTCCCGCGTACCGTCTGGCGCGTTTCGTTGAGGGTGAAGGGCTGGATTCGGCTGGCGCCGGGCTGCCAGACGCGGGGATAGAGCTTGCCGTCCTTGGTCTGGAACTCCGGCCAGCCGATCATCCCCTCCGCATCGTCCAGCCAGAAACCCCACTCGCCCTCGTCGGACGGGGCGACGCTGTCGATGGGCGTGAAATAGCGGCATTCGTCCGGCTGCCCGTCCGGACCGAGATGGATCTGGAAGAACCCGCCGGTTTTTCCCGGACCACCGGGCAGATGCAGGCGATAGACGCTGGCCGGGCCGGAGGTGACGGTGCCGACCGCCTCGATCGACACCAGCCGGTCGCCGCCGGTATCCGGCGCCTTCACCTTGGTGGCGGTCTCCGCCAGCAGGAAGGGGGTGGGGTCGACGGTGACCGTCATCCCCACCCGGAACAGCGACGGGTTGTAGGCCTTGCCGCTGAGCTTCTGGTTCACGTAATTGCCGAGCGTTCCGAACAGGGGCACGTCCGATCCTCCCTTGGAGACGGGGCTGTCGGAGACAGGCCCCGGTTTCGATGGCGCATCCATCCGGCGCCGCGCCCGCCACAGCAGGAACAGCACCGCGGCTCCCAGCAGCAGCAGGCCCCACCACCAGAAGCCATGTCCGGAGCGCGGGGATGCCTGTGCCGCGCTGGCGCTGTCCACCGAACTGGATGTGTCGGCGCGCGCCAGATCCGCCGGCACGTCGGGCGGCAGCTGGCCGGCCTCGCGCGGGGTGCCGGACTGGGCGGCCATCGACTGGTCGAGCTGGTCGAGCTTGCCGCGCAGCTCCGCGTTGTCGCGGGCCTGCCGGTCGGCCTCCTGCCGCCATTCGCGGTAGCCGGGGTCTTCGGCGTTGTTGTGGAAGAAGGCGGCATGGCCGGGCCGGGTCAGCGTATCGAGCATGAACCACAGGAACAGCCCGTCCCACAGGCCGAAACGGCGCGGGGTGTTGTAGGCGTAGGGCGGCGGGCTCCAGCCGTAGCCGCCATAGGGATTGGCGGGCGCGGGCCGGGTGGACGGGGTGCGGTAGGAGGAGCCGCCCGACCCCCATCCCCATCCCCAGCCGGAACTGCTGGAATTGCCGGTTCTTCCCTGGGACGACGTGGCGGGTGGCGGTGCTCCCGGCTGGGCCGGCGGCGTGCGGTCCGCCTCCTGCTTGGTGCGGTAGCGGTTCAGCGCGTCGGCCGAGCCCTGCTGGCTGAAGGTACGGTCACCGGCCGAAGCGGGCGGGGCGGCGACCGACGGGGCGCTGTTCCCCGGACGGGCATAGCCGCCGCTGGAACTGGAGGATCCGCCCGAGAACCAGCCGCCGCTGCTGCTTCCAGTCGATGGCGTGCGCGGGGCGGAGGGGCGGGAGTAGCCGCTGCTGCTGCCGGAGCTTCGGCTGCTGCTGCTGACGGACGGCGTGCGCGACGGCCGCGAATAGCCGCCCGACGACCGGCTGCTGGAGCCGGCACGGGCTTCGGCCTCCTGCGGCGTCAGGGTGACGGCCGCCGCCGTGGCGGCGATGGCGAGCGGGGCGGATGTCGCGGGAACGGAAAGGAGCGTGCCGACCGGGCCGGTCAGCGGCTGCATCGTCATCAGAAGGGCGACGGCGGCGGCACGCCAGCGTTCCTTCCACCTGTTCCGACACCGGGTGGGCCTTCGGGGCTTCTCGGTCTGCGTCATCGTCCTCTCGCGCGTCATCCGGAGCCGGTTCAACCGGCCCTCCCGGCGATTCGTCGCGCGAGCGTAGGCAGATACGCGGCCATGCTCAAGAAATTAACCGTTGCGTGCCGGTCTTTGCGACGCCCTTTACGACACTGCGGTGGCCGTCCGCTTGTCCCGCTCCGGTTCCGGTTGTGACGGGCGTAGGGTGGGCGGACCGCCGGCCGTGGTGACGAGACGGTCGCTCGCGGCTTCCAGTCGCTCTTCCAGGTCGCGCATCGCTTCGGCGCGCGGGCGTCCGGGCATGATCGGCGGCAGGAATTCCACCACCACCGTGCCGGGACGCTTCAGGAAGCTGTGGCGCGGCCAGTAGAGACCGGCATTCAGCGCCATCGGCACGATGGGAATGTCCAGGCTGTCGTAAAGGACGCCGACGCCGATCCGATAGGGCCGGTAGGCGCCCGGGGCGACCCGGGTGCCCTGGGGGAAGATCACGATGGGGCGGCCTTCGTCGCGCACCGGGCGGGAGTTGCGGATCAGCGACTTGATCGCCGCGCCGCCGGCCCCGCGGTCGACCGGGATCATCTTCGCCTTGGCGGCGTACCAGCCCCAGATCGGGATCCACATCAGCTCGCGCTTCAGGATGATCGCCGGGTCCTTCACCAGAAGGTGGAGCTTCATCGTCTCCCATGCCGACTGGTGCTTGGCCGCCAGCAGATAGGGGCCGTCGGGCAGGTTCTCGCGTCCGCGCACCTCGTAGCGGATGCCGACCAGCGTGCGTTCCAGCCAGCCGACGGTGCGCAGATACCAAACCACGACCGCGACCATCTGCGGTCGCGGCAGCAGCAGCATCCACAGCAGGGCGACGCACATCAGCGCGGTCCAGGCATGGAACGCGATGTTGAAGGCAAGGGACCGGATCCAGATCATGGCCGGCAACTTGTCAGGTCTTCAC
The DNA here is from genome assembly GCF_016595245.1 of Azospirillum endophyticum. Lineage (GTDB taxonomy): Bacteria > Pseudomonadota > Alphaproteobacteria > Azospirillales > Azospirillaceae > Azospirillum > Azospirillum endophyticum. The sequence continues at coordinate 7,519 of NZ_JAENHM010000046.1, read as the reverse complement.
CGACTTCTCAAGTATTCCGCGCAGCCGGGGAGACGACGATGCGTTGCGGGGCAGGGTGGACTCCGCTCCGCGCCGGGTGCATTGTCCCCGGCGCGGAGGGGTGGCGAGCTGTGGTGGAACCGTGATTCGTTTCGAGAATGTCGGTTTGCGGTACGGCACCGAAGCGGAGGTGCTGCGCGACATCAGCTTTACCCTGCAGCCGGGATCCTTCCATTTTCTGACGGGTGCCAGCGGAGCGGGCAAATCGTCTCTTCTGAAGCTGATGTACCTGGCCCACCGGCCGTCGCGCGGACTGGTCACCCTGTTCGGCCGCGACATGGCGCTGGTCACCCGGCGCGAACTGCCGGAACTGCGCCGCCAGATCGGCGTGGTGTTCCAGGACTTCGCGCTGCTCGACCATCTGTCGGCGCTGGACAACGTGGCGTTGCCGCTGCGCATGGCCGGCACGCCGGAGGCCGATGTGGTCGCCCACTGCAGCGAGATCCTGCGCTGGGTAGGGCTGGGGAACCATCTGCACGCCAAGCCGTCGACCTTGTCGGGCGGGCAGAAGCAGCGGGTCGCCATCGCCCGGTCGGTCATCAACCGGCCACGCCTGCTGCTGGCCGACGAGCCGACCGGCAATGTCGATGACGGCATCGGCATGCGGCTGCTCTATCTGTTCGAGGAACTGTACAAGCTGGGGACCACCGTGGTGATCGCCACCCACAACGAGGCGCTGATTCGCCGTTTCGACCACCCGCGCCTGCATCTCGACAATGGCCGCCTGCTGGTTCTTCCCTCGCGCGGCGGCCGAGCGCAGGAGTCGCGGGTCAACGACTTGCGGAGGGAGTAGCGGCATGGCGCTTCGTCCCATGCGGCCGCGCTCCGACCTGCCGCTGGCGGTCGATCCCTCCTCGCGCTTTCTCGGCTGGATCACGGCACTGATGGCGTTCCTGGCGGCGCTGGCGCTCGCCGGCGCCATGCTGGTGTCGGATATGGCGCAGCGTTGGGACAGCGGGCTGGCCGGCGGGCTGACCGTACAGGTGGCGCCGATGCCCGGTGCTCCGATCGCTTCGCTGGACGAGCGGGCGGAAGCGGCGCTGACCGTGCTGCGCTCCGTCCCTGGGGTGCGCTCGGCGACCATGCTGAGCGGGGGCGAAATCGCCCGGCTGCTGGAGCCCTGGCTCGGATCGGGGGCGTCGGACCCGCTGCTGCCGATGCCGCGGCTGATCGATGTCGTCGTCGACGGGCCGGTCGACGTTGCCGCCCTGCGCCTGCGCCTGACCTCCGCCGCGCCGGGGGCGACATTGGACGACCATGCGGTCTGGTTGGCCGACCTGCGCTCCTTCGCCGGGGCGATAAGATTGGCGGCGCTGGGCGTCGTCGTGCTGATCGGGGTGGCGGCGGTGATGACCGTGGTCTTCGCGGTCCGCACCGGACTTGCCATCCATCGGCCGGTGGTGGAATTACTGCACCTGATGGGCGCCACCGACCGCTACGTCTCCCGCCAGTTCGAACGGCATGTGGTATCCTTGAGCCTGCGCGGCGGCGGGATCGGGCTGCTGCTGGCCGGCGGTACGCTGTACGGGCTGCACCGTGCGTCCCAGGGATTGCAGGCCAGCCTGCTGCCCGATCTGACGCTGGAGCCCTGGCAGTGGATGGTCCTGCTGCTGGTGCCGGGGGCGCTCGCCCTGCTGGCCTTGGTGACCGCGCGCCGGACCGTGCTGCGCACGCTGGAGTCCATGCCGTGATGAGCGTTCTCTACCGGCGGCGCGGCGGGGTGATGGCGCGGGCGGTCGGGCATCTGATCGCCGGCGCGCTGGCGCTGGCGGTTGCGTGGCTGGTCGGGTTGTTCTGGTATGCGGCCGATGTGCCGCGCTCTTCCCCGACCGGCGCCGATGCCGAGCGGGCGACGGACGCCATCGTCGTGCTGACCGGCGGCAGCAACCGGCTGCGCACCGGTCTGGAACTGCTGGCCGCCGGGCGGGCGAGGAAGCTGTTCGTGTCCGGCGTCTATGACGGTGTGGAGGTGCAGGAACTGCTCAAGCTGTCGCGTCATTCCCCGACCGAAATGGAATGCTGCATCACGTTGGGCTATTCCGCCGACAGTACCATCGGCAACGCCTATGAGACGTCGGACTGGATGCGGGACCAGGGATTCCGGTCGCTGCGGCTGGTGACGGCCAACTACCACATGCGCCGCAGCCTGCTGGAACTGTCGATGGCGATGCCCGACGTGGACCTGGTCCCGCATCCCGTCGTCGCCCCCACCGTCCATCTGGACGATTGGTGGATGTGGCCCGGAACGGCCAATTTGCTGATCAACGAATACAACAAGCTGCTGGTGGCGGGCGCACGCTGGATGCTCCGCCGCGTGGTCCGGGACTGAGCGCAGCAATCAGGACGACGATCTCAAAAGCGAATGAGAATGACTTGCATCTAGCGGAGGGCTGGGTTATGGTCCTGTCCAGGGTTCACGCCCGGACATCGCCGACCGCAACGTCCGTTCAGCAAGAAAGACACGCCATGCACGACATCGCCGTCTCCGCTCCCGCCTCCTTCGTCGCCGCGTCCCTGCCGGTGGTCGAATCTGCCCGCCTCATGTCGGGCAGCCGCGAGATCGTGATCCAGCACGCCGGGCAGAGCTACCGCCTGCGCGTGACCCGTGCGAACAAGCTAATTCTAACCAAATAAAAGATCTTCAACGAACCTTCCGGGAAAGACGTCACCGAGAATGGGCGCCGGCCGCAATGGCCCGGCGCCCATTCCGTTTTGAGCGACGCGCTTCCTATGCCCGGCCTTCAACCTCATAGCCGGCATCTTCGATGGCTTGGCGGATGGCGGATTCATCGGCGCTGCCTTCGATTGCGACTTGGCCGGCATTCAGGTCGACCAGGGCGCGTTCCACGGAAGGAACGCCTTCCACGGCCTTGGTCACGGTCTGGGCACAATGGCCGCAAGTCATTCCGGATACCTTCAACGTGAGCATGGGTCTTCTCCCCTGGGGTAACGATACTCGGTATGAGGCAGCCTCCACCTTCCAGGAGTTGGAAGGTCAAGCAATAATGCGGGCCAGTTCAACCGCATGGCGGCAGGATCGTGGCCAGCAACGTCGTTGTCTACGATATGAGATATTGTCTCTATAAAGATACTCCCGTGCCGGGATTTGTCTCATTTTGAAGACGTTGCTCCAGCTTCCAGCTTTGTGTGCAGTGCAAAAAATTCGTGGTATCAAAGGTTTCGCTTGTGACCACCGGGTCTCTTTTCTCTGGCATGGCTTTTGCTGTTTTTGAAGGTGCCCCTCTCCAACGGGGGCAGGAGAGGCTGCGCGGGCCGCCTAGAATTCAATGCCCGAAAACGACATCCGTGACGCCAAGCGTCCGAAAAGAATAACCGAGGGAGCACCGTCCAAATGAGTTTCCTGATCTGCTTGGGAGCGCTCGCGTTCCTCATGCTGGTCGCCTATCGGGGCTTCAGCGTCATCCTCTTCGCGCCGGTGGCGGCGCTGGGGGCTGTGCTGCTGACCGACCCATCCGCCGTGCCGCCGGTCTTCACCGGCCTGTTCATGGACAAGATGGTCGGCTTCGTGAAGCTGTACTTCCCGGTCTTCCTGCTGGGTGCGGTGTTCGGCAAGGTGATCGAGCTGTCCGGCTTCTCCAAGTCGATCGTCTCGGCCGTCATCAAGCTGGTTGGACGCGAGCGCGCAGTGACCTCCATCGTCCTGGTCTGCCTGCTCCTGACCTATGGCGGCGTGTCGCTGTTCGTCGTCGTCTTCGCCGTCTATCCCTTCGCGGCGGAGATGTTCCGGCAGGGCGACATCCCCAAGCGCCTGATCCCCGGCGTGGTGGCGCTCGGCGCTTTCACCGTCACCATGGACGCGCTGCCGGGGACGCCCCAGATCCAGAACATCATCCCCACCACCTTCTTCAAGACCGATGCCTATGCCGCTCCCTGGCTGGGCCTGATCGGTTCGGTCTTCATCCTGGTGCTCGGGCTGGTGTATCTGGAGTGGCGGGTGCGCTCGGCCATCGCGCGCGGCGAGGGCTATGGCAGCGGCCACACCAACGAGCCGGAAACCGTGAGGTCCGAGGCGTTGCCGAACCCGATCCTGGCGCTGTCGCCGCTGGTCACCGTCGGCGTGCTGAACAAGCTGTTCACCATGGCGATCCCCGGCGTGTACGGCGTCACGAACGAGGTCGCCCTGACCCCCGGCGCCAAGCCGCTGGTGACGCAGGTCTCCTCGGTCGCCGGCATCTGGGCGGTGGAAGGGGCGCTGCTCTGCGGCATCCTGATGGTGCTGGCCTTCGCCTGGAAGCCGGTGTCGCAGCGCTTCGCCGAAGGTACCAAGGCCGCCATCGGCGGGTCGCTTCTGGCCTCGATGAACACGGCGTCGGAATACGGCTTCGGTGCGGTGATCGCGGCACTGCCGGGCTTCCTGGTGATCCGCGATGGGCTGTCCGCCATCCCGAACCCGCTGGTGAACGAGGCGGTGACGGTCACGGCACTGGCCGGCATCACCGGGTCGGCGTCCGGCGGGATGAGCATCGCGCTGGCGGCGATGGCCGATCAGTTCATCACCGCGGCCAACGCCGCCGGTATCCCGATGGAGGTGCTGCACCGTGTCGCCGCCATGGCCAGCGGCGGCATGGACACCTTGCCGCACAACGGCGCCGTCATCACCTTGCTGGGCGTCACCGGGCTGACGCACCGGCAATCCTACGGCGACATCTTCGCCGTCACCTGCATCAAGACGTTAGCGGTCTTCTTCGTGATCGCCGTCTACTACCTGACCGGGATCGTCTGATCATGAAGAACAAGCTCATTTCCCTGGAAGACGCCGTCGCGCGCATTCCCGACGGGGCATCCCTGCTGATCGGCGGCTTCATGGCCGTCGGCGGCCCCAACCGGCTGGTGGATGAACTGATCCGCCAAGGCAAGCGCGACCTGACCATCATCGCCAACGACACCGCCCGGCCCAACAACGGCCTGGGCAAGCTGGTGGTGGAGAAGCTGGTGCGCCGGGTCGTCACCAGCCATATCGGCCTGAACCCCGAGACCCAGAAGCAGATGATTTCGGGCGCCATCGAAGTCGAACTGGTGCCGCAGGGCACTCTGGCCGAGCGCATCCGCGCCGGCGGTGTCGGGCTGGGCGGCGTCCTGACCCCCACCGGCGTCGGCACGACGGTGGAGGAGGGCAAGCGCAAGGTCGAGATCGACGGCGTCCCCTATCTGCTGGAAATGCCGATCAAGGCCGACTTCGCCCTGGTCGCCGCCAAGCAGGCCGACCTGTACGGCAACCTGACCTATGCGCTGACCGCCCGCAACTTCAACCCGCTGATGACGATGGCCGGCGCCACCGTGATCGCCGAGGCCGAGGATATTCTGCCCGTCGGCTGCATCCCGCCCGACGCGGTGATGACACCCTCGGTGCTGGTCGATTACATCGTCGCTGCGACGCCGCGCTGATCGGGGAGTAGAGAACCATGGATGAAAAGACCCTGATCGCCAAGCGCGTCGCGCTGGAGCTGATGGACGGCGACCTCGTCAATCTGGGCATCGGCCTGCCGACCCTCGTCGCCCGCTATGTTCCTGCCGGACGCCATGTGTTCTTCCAATCGGAGAACGGCATCGTCGGCATGTCCGGCCCAATCACCGGGGCGGAGAACCACGACCTGACCGATGCCGGAGGCTCGCCCATCTCGGCCCTGCCGGGAGCGGCATCCTTCGACAGTGCCCTCTCCTTCGGGTTGATCCGCGGCGGACATCTGGACGTCACCGTGCTGGGCGGCTTGCAGGTGGACCGCGAGGGTCGACTCGCCAACTGGATGGTACCGGGCAAGATGGTGCCGGGCATGGGCGGGGCGATGGATCTGGTCACCGGCGCGCGCCGGGTGATCGTCGCCATGCAGCACAGCGCCAAGGGCGAGGCGAAGATCGTCGAGCGCTGCACCCTGCCGCTGACTTCGGTCCGCCGGGTCGATCTGGTGGTGACCGACCTTGCCGTCATCGAGCCGACCGACGCCGGCCTCGTCTTGAAGGAAACCGCCCCCGGTGTCACGGTGGAGCAGGTGATCGCCAACACCGGGTGCGAACTGATCATCGCCCCCGACCTCCGTTCCATGCCGATCGAAGGATAAAGAAGAATGACCAATCTGAAGGGGAAGGCTGCGCTCGTCACCGGGTCCACCAGCGGGATCGGGCTTGGAATCGCACGGCAGCTTGCAGGCCAGGGCGCCGACCTGATGTTGAACGGCTTCGGCGATGCCGCCTACATCGCGGATCTGTGCCAGTCGCTGTCGACGGAGTTCGGCGTCCGCGTCGCTCACAACGGTGCCGACATGTCCAAGCCGGCGGAGATCGAGGAGATGGTCGCCGCCGCCGAGGCGGCCTACGGCCGGCTGGACGTGCTGGTCAACAATGCCGGCATCCAGCATGTCGCGCCGGTCGATGCCTTTCCGGTGGAACGCTGGGACGCGGTGATCGCCATCAACCTGTCGGCCGTCTTCCACGGCACCCGCGCCGCCCTACCGGGCATGAAGGCGCGCGGTTGGGGCCGGGTCATCAACATCGCCTCGGTCCATGGGCTGGTGGCGTCGGTCAACAAGTCGGCCTATGTCGCCGCCAAGCACGGCGTGATCGGCCTGACCAAGGTGACGGCGCTGGAACTGGCGGAAACCGACATCACCTGCAACGCCATTTGTCCGGGCTGGGTGCTGACGCCGCTGGTGCAGAAGCAGATCGACGCGCTGGCCACCTCGCGCAACCTGTCGGTCGAGGAGGCCGGGCGCGAACTGCTCAGCGAGAAGCAGCCGTCAAAATCCTTCGTCACGCCGGAACAGCTGGGCGAACTGGCGGTGTTTCTGTGCTCGGGGGCGGCCGGCAACATGCGCGGTGCGGCGCTGACCATGGATGGCGGCTGGACCGCCCAATAAAGCGGCGCGACGCCTCGGGGGCAGGTCGAAAGGCCTGTCCCCGGTGCCGGTATTCGGGTGTCAGTTGTTGCTGACGGCCGGAACCGTGTCGAAGGGGGTGGCAATGAACGGGCGACCCGTCCCGTGGCCGGCCCGGGCATGGCCGCGTTCGGTCGCCGCTTGTCGGAAATAACCGACCACGAACACGCGCAAGGCGTTGGCCAACGACACGCCGGATTGGGACGTGCGGCGGCCCTGCTGCTCCATGCGGTCACGGACATCGTCGCACAGTTCGTCTACCGTCAGGTCCTCCCGTCGGCAGATTTCGTCGAGTCCTTCCCAGTAGGATGGCTCCAACCGGATGGTGACATCGCGATCAAGCAACCTCAGAGTGCGGGAGGCTAGAGAAGCTACACCTGTGGATTGATCAACGCGAGACCTGCTGTTCCCATCGCTCGACATGCTCTTCGGTCCTCGTGCTACCCGTGCGATTGCCCCCAACGCATGCACACTATAACGCGACCACAACCGGTTTTGGGAACAAAACTTTAGGCAGGTAAGGATTCCCCCTAGAGGCTGTTAGGGACTCGGGGTAGCCGCACGCGGTGTGGTTGCCCAGATATTGGAGA
>NZ_JAENHM010000045.1 GCF_016595245.1 Azospirillum endophyticum | reverse complement strand
CTCCCTCCCAAACACACAAGGGGTTGGGGTGAGGGGGCGCAAGTTTAATTTCCACCGACCTACGGTCGGCCGCCCCCTCATCCCAACCCTTCTCCCGCGAGGGGAGAAGGGCCATTTGCTAGAGAAAGTCGCATCTCGTTCGCAGAAGCGAGATCTGTGCATGCCGTAGCGCGAAGGCGGGGATACAGGCTTTCCGGAGACGCCGCTTCCGACAGCCCTGGATTCCCGCCTTCGCGGGAATGACGGTTGAGAGAAGCGACAGGCGGTTCGGACAAGACATAGAAAAAGGGCGGGGACCTTTCGGTCACCCGCCCTTTTTCTTTTCGGCTCCCTGGGATCCGCTTGGGATCAGAAGGGCGGCTGCTGCGGCTGTTCGGCCTGCTGGCCGGACTGGCGGTGGTAAAGCTCGGCGAAGTCGATCGGGTTGATCATCAGCGGCGGGAAGCCGCCTTCGCGGGTCGCGCTGGAAACGATGGCGCGGGCGAACGGGAAGATCATCCGGGCGCCTTCGATCATCAGGACCGGGCGGTGATGCTCCTCCGGCAGGCCGGGGAACTGGAACAGAGCGCCATAGGCCAGCTCGACCAGGAAGGCGACGGACTCGCCCTGGCGGGCTTCGCAGCGCAGGTTCAGCGTCAGTTCGTAGATGTCGTCGCCGACCTTCTGGCCCTGGACGTCGACACCGATGTTCACCTGCGGCTGCGGCTGGTTGGGCAGCAGGCTCTGCGGGGCGTTGGGGTTCTCGAACGACAAGTCCTTCACATACTGCGCGAGGACATGCATCGGCAGCGAGGACGCCTGCTGCTCGGCGCCGTTGCTCATCTGATCGGACATAACGGACTCCTAATCGCCGGCCCGCTTCCCGGCCCCGGCCCCGGTTCGGGAAAGGGCAGGGACGGCGGGCCGACACGGATGTGGGGTAACAGGATTTGGTTCGCGACGGTTGTGCCTTCGCCCAACGGGCTGGCTATCACGGATCGGCCGTCCTGCCAACGGAAACCACCGGCCTTGCCGCCGTTCAGCGCCGCCCATCCGGACGGTGTTTCCCCCATTGGGAATCGGTCAGCCGCGGCGCATCGCCGTCGTCGCCGGCCTTGCTATCCGGAGTGACGTCGCGGAAATCACCGTCGATCACGCCGGGAGCGGGGCGGAAGGGATCGTCCGAACGGCGGGGACCGTCGGCGCCGAAATCCGCGCCGCCAAACCCCTGGCCGCTGGAATTCGCTCCGTTGGCGCCGCTGCCGAAGTCCGGGCCGAAGCCCCCCGCCCCGAAGCCGCCCCTGGACGTGGTGGTGAAGACCGGCAGTCCGGTTCCCAGCCGGCCGAGCAGCCAGCGGCCGATGCCGCGGCGCAGCGGCCGGATCAGCAGGGCGATGCCCAGGATGTCGGTCAGGAAGCCGGGGATGATCAGCAGGATGCCGGCGAGCACGGCGCAGAAGCCGTCGAGCACGGTGCCGATCGGCGCCTCGCCCCGCGCCGCCGCCGCCTGGGCGCGGCTCAGCGAGGCCAGCCCCTGGTGACGGACCAGCAGCACGCCCACCACCGCCGACAGGGCCAGCAGCCCGATGGTCGGCCCGGCGCCGATCCAGTCGCCGACCTGGATGAATCCGACGATCTCCAGGATCGGCAGAAGGAGGATCAACAACAGGGGATTCATGGTGTCCTTGCTCTTCGGGCTCACTGCCCCTATCTAGGTTTGGATAGGTCGTCCGGTGGAAACACCGGCCGCTTCATCCAATCGGCGGTCACTGGTTGGCGATTATCGGCGGGCAGGCAACACGTAATGCCGCCCGGCCGCAAGGTCCAGAGGCGGGCCGGATCCGCCGGCGATTTCGCCCGGCGCGGGGCTCGCGGCAAGTGGTTTTGGCAAGTTGTCTTGGAAGGAACAGATGATGGGAGATGGGTTCGTGTTCATCGAGATCGTGATCTTCGCGATGATCGCGGCCTTCCTCGTCTATCGGCTGCGCAGCGTCCTCGGCCGCCGGACGGGAGAGGAGCGGCAGCGCCCCAACCCCTTCACCCCGGCTCCCGGTGCCGGGAAGCCCGACAATGTCGTGACCCTGCCGGAGCGCAACCGGACGCGACCCGATGTCGCACCCGGCGCGGAGCCGGTGGCCGCGGACGAGCCGTTGTCGCTGGCCGCTTCCATCGACCAGATCCGGGCCGCCGACCCGAATTTCGACGAGAAGCATTTCCTGGAAGGCGCCAAGGCTGCCTTCGGCATGATCGTCGATGCCTTTGCCCGTGGCGACACCGCGACGCTGCGCCCGCTGCTGGCCGACGACGTCTATGACGGCTTCGCCCGTGTCATCCGCGACCGTCAGGCCGCCGGCGAACAACACGAGACCCGCATCGAACAGGTGCGCGAGGCCGAGGTGGTGGAGGCGAAGCTGGATGCCGGCCGGACCGCCCTCGTCACCGTGCGTCTGGTTTCCGATCAGGTGAATGTGGTGCGCGACCGTGACGGCACCATCGTCGATGGCGATCCCAAGGCCCTGGTCGAGAATACCGACGTCTGGACCTTCGCCCGCAACCTCCGCTCCCGCGATCCGAACTGGGCGCTGGTCGAGGTGCGGCCTGTTCAGTAAAGAACGATCTCAGTAAAGAACGATCATCGGGAATGGCTTTCCATCATCGTACCGGTTTCAGCGCCATCGTCCTCTTCGGGGCGGTGGCGTTGCTGTTTTCGGCCTGCACCCCCAAGGACGAGGCGAAGCGGGAGGAACCGAAGCCGCCGCCCGACACGCTGACGCTGGCGCCGCTGTCTTTCGCCGACTTGGCCGGATGGCGCAGCGATCCGGTCGCCCAGGCTATTCCGGCGCTCGCCCGGTCCTGCGCGCGGTTCAGGACGCAGCCGGCGGAGCGGACGGTCGGGCCGAACGGGGTGGCGGGAACCATCGCCGACTGGCAGGGGGCCTGTGCCCAGCTGGCGGCTCTGCCGCCCGGCGACGATACCGCCGCCCGCGCCTTCTTCGAGGCCAGCTTCACCCCCTATGCCGCCGGCAACAACGGCACGCGCGAGGGGCTGTTCACCGGCTATTACGAGGCCGAGCTGGAAGGCAGCCGCCGGCCGGATCCGGCCTATCCCGTGCCGCTCTACCGCCGGCCGGCCGATCTGGTGATGGTCGATCTCGGCGACTTCGCCGAGCGCTGGAAGGGGGAGCGCACCGCCGGCCGGGTGGTCGACGGCAAGCTGAAGCCCTATGAGGACCGTGCCGCCATCGTCGCTGGCTCGCTCAAGGGCAAGGGGCTGGAACTGGTCTGGGTGAAGGACCCGATCGGCGCCTTCTTCCTGCAAATCCAGGGATCGGGGCGGATCCGGCTGACCAATGAGGGCGACGGGAGCGGCGAGGTCCGCGTCGGCTACGCCGGCCAGAACGGCCACAAATACGTCGCCATCGGCAAGGAACTGATCGATCGCGGCGCGCTGAAGCGGGAGGAGGTTTCGCTGCAGACCATCCGCGACTGGCTGCTCGCCCATCCCGATCAGGCGGCGGCGGTGATGAACGTCAACCCGTCCTACGTCTTCTTCCAGCCATTGACCGGCGACGGCCCGAACGGTGCCCAGGGCGTGGCGCTGACCCCCGGCCGCAGTCTGGCGGTGGATTCCAAGTTCATGCCCTACGGCGTGCCGGTTTGGCTGGATGCCGAGGATCCGGTCGATGCCGGGCAGCGGCTGCAACGCCTGCTGGTCGCCCAGGACACCGGAGGGGCGATCCGCGGGCCGGTGCGCGGTGACGTCTTCTGGGGCCATGGGGCCGAGGCGGAGCGGAGGGCCGGGGTGATGAAGAGCCGCGGGAGCTATGTGCTGCTGCTACCGAAAAGCGTGAAGGTAGCGACCGGCGGGTAGGGGGCCGACACGGGGAATGTTTCACGTGAAGCGGGGGCTTCGGTGGGACGTTAACCCCCCACCTGACCTCCCCCGCTGGGCGGGGGAGGGACTGCCGCGACCCTTCCGTACAAGCACTTATCTCCTCCCCCACCCAGCTCTCGCACAAAGCTTCGCCTTGTGCTGACGCGACAGGCGGACCATAGGTCCGCCGAGAGCGGGGGAGGATCAAGGTGGGGTAGCTTCGCAAGGAGCCTACCACCCCGTCACAGGATGAACTTCGACAGATCGGCGTTCTTCGCCAGCCCGCCGACCCGCTCGCGCACCAGGGCGGCGTCGATGGTGACGGTCTCGCCGGCGCGGTCGCTGGCGGCGAAGCTGATCTCCTCCAGCAGGCGTTCGAGCACCGTGTGCAGGCGCCGGGCGCCGATATTCTCGACCGAACCGTTGATCTCCGCCGCCAGCCGGGCCAGCTCGTCGATGCTGTCGTCGGTGAAGACCAGATCGACCTCCTCCGTCTTCATCAGCGCCTTGTACTGGCGGATCAGGCTGGCTTCCGGCTCGGTCAGGATGCGCTTGAAATCGTCCTGGCTCAGCGCCTTCAACTCGACGCGGATCGGCAGCCGGCCCTGAAGTTCGGGCAGCAGGTCCGACGGCTTGGCGATATGGAAGGCGCCCGACGCGATGAACAGGACGTGGTCGGTCTTCACCGGGCCGTGCTTGGTCGACACCGTCGTGCCCTCGATCAGCGGCAGCAGGTCGCGCTGGACGCCCTCGCGGCTGACGTCGGCGCCGCGGGCGTCGGAGCGGGCGGAGATCTTGTCGATCTCGTCCAGGAAGACGATGCCGTTCTGCTCGACCGCGCGGATCGCCTCGGCCACCACCTTTTCCTGGTCCAGCAGCTTGTCGGACTCCTCGGCCATCAGGACGCCGTGGCTCTCGGAAACCGTCATCCGGCGGGTCTTGGTGCGGCCGCCCATCATCTTGCCGAACATGTCGTTCAGGTTCAGCATGCCCATCTGGCCGCCGGGCACGCCGGGGATGTCGAAGGTCGGCATGCCGGCGGGCGCGCCGGTGTCGGCGACCTGGACCTCGATCTCCTTGTCGTTCAGCGTGCCTTCGCGCAGCATCTTGCGGAACTTGGCGCGCGTCTCGGCACTGGCACTGTCGCCGCACAGCGCGTCGAGCACCCGCTCTTCGGCCCGCAGTTCGGCCTTGGCGGCGACCTCCTTGCGCAGCCGCTCGCGGGTCAGGCCGATGGCGGCCTCCACCAGGTCGCGGATTATCTGCTCGACGTCGCGGCCGACATAGCCGACCTCGGTGAACTTGGTCGCCTCGACCTTCAGGAAGGGGGCCTGGGCCAGCCGGGCGAGGCGGCGGGCGATCTCGGTCTTGCCGACACCGGTCGGGCCGATCATCAGGATGTTCTTCGGCAGCACCTCTTCCCGCAATCCCTCGGGCAGCTGTTGCCGGCGCCAGCGGTTGCGCAGCGCGATGGCGACCGCGCGCTTGGCATCGTTCTGGCCGACGATGTAGCGGTCGAGTTCGGAAACGATCTCGCGCGGGCTGAAGGCGGCGGTGTCGGCGGAAACGGCGGCGGTCTGGGTGGTCATGGCGCTCACAGCTTTTCCAGGGTGACGTTTTCGTTGGTGTAGACGCAGATGCCGGCGGCGATCCTCATCGCCTTGCGCGCAACCGCCTCCGCGTCCATTCCGTCGATGTCGATCAGCGCACGCGCCGCCGACAGGGCGTAGGAACCGCCGGAACCGATGCCGATGAGCCCGTCCTCCGGCTCCAACACGTCGCCGTTGCCGGTCAGAACGAGGCTGACGGACGTGTCGGCTACCGCCATCATCGCCTCCAGGCGGCGCAGATAGCGATCGGTGCGCCAATCCTTGGCCATTTCGACGCAGGCGCGGGTCAACTGGCCGGGATACTGCTCCAGCTTGCCTTCCAGCCGCTCGAACAGGGTCATCGCGTCGGCGGTGGCGCCGGCGAAGCCCGCCATCACCGTGCCGCCGGCCAGCCAGCGGACCTTGCGCGCATTGGCCTTCATCACCGTCGGGCCGACCGAGACCTGCCCGTCGCCGGCGATCACCACCTGACCGTTCTTGCGCACCGACAGGATGGTGGTGCCATGCCATTGAATGGGATCGTGTGGATTGGACGCTGGGTAGGTCATGTGGAAACCATGCTGGGGGAAAGGAAGCCTCCCGCCATCGCGAAGAGCCGTGCCGTCGCAGGGCTTCGACCCCACGGACCGCGGCGGCAGGGCATCCGGTCTATGTGGGAGGGGTAAGGTCCCCGTCAAGCGGATCGCCATCCGGCACCTGGTCGTCCCAGGCCGGCTCCCCCATCGGGTCGGCAGCGCCGCCGCGGCGCGTCTTGCCCTGCCTGGGCATCGCAGGGGCAGGGACGACGCCGACCGGATCCGCACCCAGCCGGTCGAGCAGGGAACCGAGCGCCAGGAACTCGACCAGCCCGGCGGGCGTGGCGACGGAGCGGCCGGCGGACGGGGCGACGCCGACCAGCGCGCCGGTCGCGTCCAGCAGCGGGTCGCCGGACTCAGTCACCGCGGTGAACAGGGTGGCGGAGCCCAGATCCGCCTGGATCAGCGTGGCGCCGCGTCCCCCATCGGCAGGCAGACCGCCGACGATGCCGGCGATCTCCCGCCCGTGCCCCCTGGGAACCGCCCGCACCGGTTCGCTGACCCGCAGGCTCCCGGTGCGGACGGGCAGGGCGGCCAGCCGTGCCGGCACCCGGACCAGCGCGAAGCCGCTGGCCGCGTCGCGCCGGACCACCCAGCCGGTCAGCTCCACCCCGCGGGCCGGCCGCACGGCGACGGTGGGGTCGGATCCCGGAAGGGGTGCCAGCAGCACGGCCTGCACCTCGCCTGCGACATCGGTCTCGCCGATCACCAGCCCGAGCGACCTGCCGACCGGTATCCTCGCCGCCGCGGTCCTGCCGCCTCCGGTTCCGGCACGGAACAGAAGCCGATCCGATGCGACGGCTGCCGCGGCCGGAACGGCCGGAGTCGGAGCCGCAACCAAGGCCGGCGTCAGCGGCGTGGGGCCGGATCCGGCCGGTGCCGTTGCGGGACGTGCCGGTCCCGGAAATGCCGGTGGCGGCACGGATGAAGCGGGCAGGGGGCTGCCGGACAACAGGGCACGCAGCCCGTCGTCCGCGGCGAGAGCCTCCACCGCGGCGGCGAAAGCCTCTTCGACCAGCATGGTCTCGCCCTGCGGCACGCCGCGGTCCTGCACCGTGGCGCCGGTGGTGACCAGACGATGGACCAGCCCGCCGCCGCGCGCGTCATAGACCGTCCATTCCACCCTCACGCTGCCGGTGCCCGAACTGCCCTTGCTGCTTCCGGTCAGCCAGTTGGTTCGGTGGCACAGCTCCAGCTGCACGTCGCGCAGGTCGCCTTGCACGGTGAAGCGGGCGCGGCTGCGGTTTCCGTCGGGATTGTCGGGACCCCCGGGCCGGCCGACCACGTCGAAGCCGGTGGCGGTCATCACCTCGCCGAACCGCTCCTCGAAGGTGGAGCCGCGCCGCATGTTCACGCCGCTGGTCCAATAGACGTCGTCATAGGGCGGGGCGCAGTCGATGTCCCAGACATAACGGCCGATCTGCATGCCGCGCCGCATCGATCCGGTCGTCAGTTCGCCGAAGCGCAGCGGCGCCGTGGTCCCGCGGGCGACCGGCGGCGCCGTCCTGACGGCCTGCGGCGGCGGAGACAGGCCGCCGCAGCCGGCCGGCGGCAGGCAAAGGAGAAGCAGAACCGCCGCGGAGGGGAGCGGGTGTGTCGTCATAAGTGGATATGCACGCAGTGAGTGTAAAAGACTATAGACCGCACACCTTCGTAGGACAATCGTCGGAATGGACGGATGATCGGCCGTCGGTGCCACGCGCTGGCGCGTGCGAATGCTTCCTGCTACAAAACCGCCATGGACCAGACCCCCATCAATGGCGGCCGCCGCGCCTCGATCGAGCGGAACACCACGGAGACCCGGATCCGGGTCGCGCTGAACCTGGACGGCACCGGCGTCTACGACGTCAAGACGGGGGTCGGCTTCCTCGACCACATGCTGGAACAGCTGTCGCGCCACAGCCTGATGGACCTGACGGTCCTGGCCGACGGCGACCTGCACATCGACTACCACCACACGACCGAGGACACCGGCATCGCCATCGGCATGGCGGTGGCGAAGGCGCTCGGCGACCGCAAGGGCATCCAGCGCTACGGCCATTCCTATGTGCCGATGGACGAGACGCTGACGCGGGTGGCGCTGGACTTCTCCAACCGGCCCTACCTGATCTGGAAGGTGAATTTCACCCGCGACAAGATCGGCGATTTCGACACCGAGCTGTTCCGCGAATGGTTCCAGGCCTTCGCCATGGCCGCCGGCGTGACCCTGCACGTCGAAAACCTGTATGGCGAGAACAACCACCACATCGTGGAAAGCTGCTACAAGGCGCTTGCCCGCGCGCTGCGCGCCGGGGTGGAGATCGACCCGCGCAAGCGCGATGCGGTGCCCTCCACCAAGGGCACGCTCGGCGGATCGCTCTGACGGCGGGGACCTCCCGGTCCAGCCAAGAACCCCCTCCGCCGCCCTATCGGAAGGTTTGTCACGTCCATGGAAACGGTCGCGCTGATCGATTACGGCTCCGGCAACCTGCGCTCCGCCGCCAAGGCGATCGAGCGCGCGGCCGGCGAAGCCGAGGCTTCCTACACCGTCCTCGTCACCTCCGACGCCGATGCGGTCCGCCGGGCCGACCGCGTGGTCCTGCCGGGCGTCGGCGCCTTCGCCGACTGCAAGCGCGGTTTGTCGGAGGTTCCCGGCATGCTCGAGGCGCTGGAGGAGACGGTGCATCGCCGCGGCCGGCCCTTTCTCGGCATCTGCGTCGGCATGCAGCTGATGGCGGAACGCGGGCGCGAATACGGCGTGACCGAAGGGCTGGGTTGGATAAGCGGCGAGGTGGTGAAGCTGGAGCCGTCCGACCCGGCCCTGAAAATCCCGCATATGGGGTGGAACGAGCTGAACTTCCGCCGGCCGCACCCGGTTCTGGCCGGGCTGCCGGAAGGTGCGCACGCCTATTTCGTCCATTCCTACCGGTTCAAGCCGGCCGATCCCGACACGCTGATCGCCTCGGCGGATTATGGCGGACCCTTCGCCGCGGTGGTCGGGCGCGACAATCTGGTCGGCACCCAGTTCCACCCGGAGAAGAGCCAGGCCACCGGCTTGGCGCTGATCGCCAATTTCCTGCGCTGGAAGGTCTGAGACGATGGCCGAGATCGCCATCGACAGGGTCGATGCGCTGAAGACCGCCGAGTTGCACGACCTTTGCGACGCGGCCGACGACGCCATCCGCGCCGGCGGCGGTTTCGGTTGGGTCGAGCCGCCGCCGCGCGACGTGATGGAGCGCTTCTGGAAAGGCGTCCTGGTGGTGCCGGAACGGGTGCTGTTCGTCGCCCGCCTGGACGGGGTGGTGGCCGGATCCGCCCAGTTGGTCAAGCCGCCGCGCAACAACGAGGCGCAGGCCCACGCCGCCCAGCTGACCACCAGCTTCGTCGCTCCCTGGGCGCGCGGCCATGGCCTCGCCCGCCGCCTGACCATGGCGGTGGTGGAGGAGGCACGCGCCGTCGGCTTCAAAGTGCTGAACCTGGATGTCCGTGCGACGCAGGAGGCGGCGATCGCGCTCTACGAATCGCTCGGCTTCAGGCGCTGGGGCACCCATCCCTTCTACGCGCTGGTGCAGGGCAAGCCGCTTGCCGGCCATTTCTACTGCAAAGATCTCGATCCCGCTTCCCAGACGCCCGTCCCGTAACCGCCCGCCCGACAACCGCCAGCCACGCCATAGGAAGACGCCCGCGATGATCATCTATCCCGCCATCGACCTCAAGGACGGTGCCTGCGTCCGCCTGCTGCGCGGCGAGATGAGCCAGGCCACGGTCTTCAACACTGATCCCGGCGAACAGGCCCGCCTGTTCCAGAGCCAGGGCTTCGAATGGCTGCATCTGGTCGACCTCAACGGCGCCTTCGAAGGCAAGCCGGTGAACGGTGCCGCGGTCGAGAGCATCCTGAAGTCGGTGACCATCCCGGTCCAGCTCGGCGGCGGCATCCGCGACCTGAACACCATCGGCATGTGGCTGGAGAAGGGCATCAGCCGCGTCATCCTGGGCACGGTGGCGCTGCGCGATCCGGAGTTGGTCAAGGCCGCCTGCCGCGAGTTTCCGGGCAAGGTCGCCGTCGGCATCGACGCGCGCGAGGGCTATGTCGCCGTGGCCGGCTGGGCCGAGACCTCCGACATCAAGGCGCTGGATCTGGCGCTGAAGTTCGAGGATTGCGGCGTCGCCGCCATCATCTATACCGACATCAACCGCGACGGCGCGATGGGCGGCGTCAACGTGGAGTCGACCTCCGACCTCGCCTTCCACCTGACCACCCCGGTGATCGCGTCCGGCGGCGTGTCCTCCATCGAGGACCTGAAGGCGCTGAAGCTGGAGGAGGACACCGGGATCGAGGGCGTGATCTGCGGCCGGGCGCTGTACGATGGCCGGATCGATCCGAAAGAGGCGCTGGCCCTGCTCTCCGCCCCCGCCGTCGAGGACGCCGACTGATGCTGAAGATGCGCGTCATCCCCTGCCTGGACGTCAAGGACGGCCGGGTGGTGAAGGGGGTCAACTTCGTCGATCTGGTCGATGCCGGCGATCCGGTGGAGCAGGCCCGCGTCTACGACCGCGAGGGCGCCGACGAACTGACCTTCCTCGACATCACCGCCAGCCACGAGAACCGCGACACCATCTTTGACGTGGTGCGGCGGACGGCGGAGCAGGTCTTCATGCCGCTGACCGTGGGCGGCGGCGTCCGCACGGTCGACGACATCCGCAAGCTGCTGCTGGCCGGCGCCGACAAGGTGTCGATCAACACCGCGGCGATCCACCGTCCGGAGTTCGTGCGCGAAGGCGCCGAGAAGTTCGGCGCCCAGTGCATCGTCGTCGCCATCGACGCCAAGAAGGTGGCTCCCGGCAAATGGGAGGTCTTCACCCATGGCGGGCGCAACGCCACCGGCATCGACGCGGTGGAATGGGCCATGCGGATGGAATCGCTGGGGGCGGGCGAGATCCTGCTGACCTCGATGGACCGCGACGGCACCAAGAGCGGCTTCGACCTGGAGCTGACCCGCAAGGTGGCGGACAGCATCCGCGTCCCGGTGATCGCGTCGGGCGGCGTCGGCACGCTCGACCATCTGGTGGAGGGCATCCGCGAAGGGCACGCCACCGCGGTGCTCGCCGCCTCGATCTTCCATTTCGGCACCTACACCATCGGACAGGCCAAGGCGGCGCTTGCCGCCGCCGGCATCCCGGTGCGTCCGGCCAGGGCGGCCGAGACGGCAGCCGTGGAGAAAGCCAATGGGTGACAAGAAGTCGACCGATAAGGCGGGCGAGAAACCCGTCGAGAAGGCTCCGGCTCCGCTGGGGGCCGAGGTGCTCGACCGCCTGTTCGTCACCGTCCAGGCCCGCAAGGGGGCGGATCCGGAGACCTCCTACACCGCGAAGCTCTACAGCCGCGGCACCGCCAAGATCGCCCAGAAGGTGGGCGAGGAGGCGGTGGAGGCGATCCTAGAAGCGGTGCGCGGCGACAAGGCGGCGCTGGCCGCGGAATCCGCCGACCTGCTCTATCACCTGCTGGTGCTGTGGGCCGACCTCGGGCTGGATCCGGCGGAAGTCTGGAGCAAGCTCGGCCAACGCGAGGGCACCAGCGGCATCGACGAGAAGAAGTCCCGCAAGGCTTGACCGGGACTCCCCACCAAGAGGACGCATGCGATGGCCAAGATCTATGACGCCGACAACGTGTTCGCTCGCATCCTGCGCGGCGAAATCCCGTGCAACAAAGTGCATGAGACCGACCACGCGCTCGCCTTCCACGACATTGATCCGCAGGCGCCGACCCATGTGCTGGTGATTCCGAAGGGCGCCTACACCGACCTGGACGACTTCACCGCCAATGCTTCGGAGGCGGAGATCGCCGGCCTGTTCCGCGCGGTGGGCGAGGTCGCCCGCATGGTCGGCGCCGAGGGTCCCGGCTATCGCATCCTGTCCAACTGCGGTGAGGCGGCGCACCAGGAAGTGCCTCATTTGCATATCCACCTGTTCGCCGGCCGCGATTTGGGGCGGATGCTCGGCAAGGCCTGAGGGGAAGTCAGGTTTCGCGATTGCGGAGTTAGACCCCCACCCTAACCCTCCCCCGCTGGGCGGGGGAGGGACTGCCGCAGCCTTTCCGAACAAGCACTTATCCCCTCCCCCGCCCAGCGGGGGAGGTTGGGTGGGGGGCATCGTCAGCCGATACCTCTCCAAAAAGCCACTATCTCCGCCGTACCCACACCCGCCGCCGTGTCGTCGTCTTCGGCGGCACCGCGTCCAGGATCGCCAGGATCGCTTCGATCCGCTCCTCGTCCAGCTCGCCGATGTGTTCCGACAGGCGGTTGGCGAGTTCCGTCGCCTTGGAACTCAAGCCTGCGGTGTCGACCGTCACGCGGGGATGGGACAGGGCCGCCAGCCGTTCCAGCTCTTCCGCGTCGTCCCAGATGATGCCGAAATAGGCGCAGATCTGCCGGACCAGCTGGGGGGAGGGCTGGCCGCGCTTGCCATGTTCCAGGGCCGACAGGTAGGCGGACGAGATGGACAGGTCGGTCGCCATCTGCTTCAGCGTCACGCCCCTGGCGTCCCGCAGCGACCGGACCCGTTCGCCGAACGGGGTCATGTGAAGTCCCTGATTGTTTGGGACTCAGTCCTTACGGTCGCGCCGCCGTTTGATCAAGACATAGAGCGCGCCGTCGCCGCCGTCCCTGGGCTGGGCCGGCTG
This sequence comes from Azospirillum endophyticum, assembly GCF_016595245.1. Lineage (GTDB taxonomy): Bacteria > Pseudomonadota > Alphaproteobacteria > Azospirillales > Azospirillaceae > Azospirillum > Azospirillum endophyticum. The sequence goes on along the minus strand of NZ_JAENHM010000045.1, from coordinate 35,505 downwards.
GATCGCCAGCACCATCGGGCGCAGGGCCGGATCCCCCAGCCAGCGGGGGGTTGCCTGGCGCAGGACGCCCAGGCTGCCGAAGCTGCCCTTGCCGGTGATGACCAGCACGCAGCGCCGTCCCTCGTTCCAGGCACGGTGGACGAAGGAGGCGAGCGCCGTGTGCGCCTGGGCCTGGGTCATGCCGTGCAGGTCGATGCGGCCGTCGATCTCCAGCTCGCCGCGGCGGAAGCGGTCGCCGGTGCGGCGGTCGATGTTGGCGGTGGAACCGGGCGTCAGCGGCGGCTGGGAGTGCCGGGCGGGGCGGGGCGGGGAGGGATGCTGGCGCGGCGTCGGCGGCGGGGCGAGGCTGGTCGCCACCGGCTCCTCCACCAGCTCCGCCATGGTCGCCAGCGGTTCCGCCTCCGCCTCGACCTGCCGTCCGGGCATCGGTTCGGCGTCGCGCATGGCGATCCGCCACAGGCGCCGCTCGTCGGGCGTGGGCAGTCGTCTGCGGGTCATCGGCGCGGAACCTTCTGCGGAAATGAAAAGGGCGGTACCGACGGATAAAGCCCGCCGGCCCGCCCCTGTCAATGTGTGTCGCCGCCCGGCATAGAAAAAGGGCGCAAAGAAAAAGGGCGCGAAGGAGAACGAGGCCCCGTCGAAGGAAGCCCGGCTCAGGCTTGCGAATAGGCCGCCGCCGCCGCGACCTGTTCGTCGGTCGGGCGCACGCCGGTGTAGAGCACGAACTGTTCGAGCGCCTGCAGGGCGATGACCTCGGCGCCGGTGATCACCGGCTTGCCGGCCTCGCGCGCGGCGCGGATCAGCGGGGTCTCGGCCGGCATGGCGACGACGTCGAACACCTGGGCAGCCGTGGCGACCAGCGCCGGCTCGAAGGCGAGGGTCCCGGCCTCCGGTCCCCCCGCCATGCCCAACGGCGTGACGTTGACCAGCAGCGATCCTTCGGCGATTCCGGCGGTGTCCGGCTGCCAGGGCAGGCTGTACTCGTCGGCCAGCCGGCGGCCGGTCGCTTCGTTGCGGGCGATCAGCGTGCCGTTGGTGAAGCCGGAATCGCGCAGCGCGCACAGCACCGCGCGGGCCATGCCGCCGCTGCCGCGCAGCGCGAAGGGCAGGCCGGGCGAGACGTCGTGGCGGTCGAGCAGCGTGCGGACCGCGAGATAGTCGGTGTTGTAGCCGCGCAGCCGGCTGCCGCCGTCCTCGCCCCCGCCTGCGCCGGTGTCGTTGACGATGGTGTTGACCGACTGCAACCCGGCGGCCGACGGATCCAGATCGTCGAGGAAGGGGATGCAGGCTTCCTTGAAGGGCATCGACACGCCGCAGCCGCGGATGTTCAGCGCCCGGATGCCGGTGATGGCGCCCGGAAGGTCGCCGGTGGTGAATGCCTTGTAGACGTAGTTCAGCGAAAGGGCGTCATAGAGGTGATTGTGGAAGCGCGTGCCGATGTTGCTCGGACGGCCCGAGAGCGAAATGCACAGGCGCGTGTCTCTGTCGATCTTGTGGGGCAACCAAACCTCTCCTTGCCGTCATGCGTCGCGGGTCAGCCGCCCGCCTTCAATGCGTCCAAACGACCTTTCAGCAGAGTGTATTCGGGATCGCTCGGCTTGAACTGGGCGATCAGCTTACCCCAATGGGCGGTGGCCTCGTCCTTGCGGCCCGACATCATGGCGTCGAGGCCGAGCAGCCACAGCGCGTCCTTGTTCTCCGGCTCCGCCTTCAGCGCCAGACGCAGGGCGGACGTGGCTTCCTCCGGCAGGGGCTTCGGCGTCTCGTTGCGCGGCTGGCTCTGGAGGACGGCGTTGGCGTAGGCGACCTGCACGTCGGCGCGGTCCGGCGCCCGTTCGCGCGCCTTGCCGGCGGCGTCCAGCGCCTTGGCCGTCTCGCCCAGCACGCCGTAGGAGCGGGCGAGCTTCAGCCAGCCGTCGACGTCGGACGGATCGGCGTCCAACCGGGCAGCGAGGTTGGCGACCATGCCGCGGATCATCTCGTCCTGGCCCTGGGCGCTGGGCGCACCATTGGCCTGCGCGTTCGGAGCCGCCGGCTGTCCACCCTGCTGCCCTTGCGCCGCCTGTTCCTTCTGTTCCGGCGGCAGCGGTTGCGGCGTGACCTTGGCGGGGTCGAGGTTCAGCGCAACCGCGGCCTCGCGGATCTGGTCGCGCACCACCGGCACCCACGGCGCGTCGGCCGGCGATTCCGCCATCAGCGCGCTCCAGCGGTCCAGCGCCCCCTGCTGGTCACCGGCCTGGAAGCGGGCGAGCGCGGCGAAGAAGCGGGCGCGCGGATCCTTGGGTTCCTTCGCCAGCACGGCGTCGAAGGCGGCCACCGCCTCTTCCGGCACCATGCCGTCGTTGGCGGAAACCAGCGTTTCGCCGAACAGGCCCTGAAGCTCGACATCGTCCTTGTTCAGGGCGACGGCGTGGCGCAGCGCGTCGGCGGCGTCGCCGTTGCGGCCCATCTTGGCATAGGCCTGCCCCAGGATCAGCCAGCCTTGCTGGTCGGTGGGGTTCTCCGCCAGCTGGGCCTTCAGCTTGTCCATCGCGGCCAGCACGCTCTTGGGCGGGCCGCCGCGCTCCTGCTCCAGGTTGCGCGAGGCCAGCGGCTGGGCCGGCAGGTCGGGACGGCCGACCGATCCATAGACCGCAAGCGCGCCGACCGGCAGCACCAGCGCCAGCAGCACGGCCAGGACGCGGGCGCTGCGCGGGGTGACCGTCGCGCCGGACGGGCCGCTCTTCTCCGCCGTCGCCAGCATGCGCCGGGCAATCTCCGCCTTGGCCGCTTCCGTCTGCGCGTCGTTGATCAGGCCGCGCGACCGGTCGCGCTCCAGCTCGTCCAGCTGGTCGCGGTAGACCTCGCGGTCGAACTCCTCGCGGTCGGGGCCGGATCCGGCCGAGCGCAGCAGCGGCGGCACGATCAGCAGCAGCACGGCCGCGGTCAGGACGGCGGCGAAAATCCAGAACAGCATCAGTCGTCTTTCCGCAGCAGGGCATCCAGCCGCCGCCGCTCATCCGCGCTCAGGGGAGCGGTGTCGGCGCCGGCGGCCACGCCGCGCCGCCCGCGCAGGAACAGGAAGGTGCCGGCCGCGCCCAGCAGCAGCACGGCGAAGGGGCCGACCCACAGCACCAGCGTGGTCGCCTTGAACGGCGGCCGCAGCAGCACATAGTCGCCGTAGCGGTCGGTGACGTACTCCATCACCTTGGTGTCGCTGTCGCCGGCCTTCAGCCGGTCGCGCACCAGCAGGCGCAGGTCGCGGGCCAGCGGCGCGTTGCTGTCGTCGATCGACTGGTTCTGGCAGACGAGGCAGCGCAGCTCCTGGCTGATGGCGCGGGCGCGGGTCTCCAGCGCCGGATCCGGCAGCACCTCGTCCGGCTGGACGGCCAGGGCGGGCGCAAGAGTGGACAGTGCCAGCAGGGCGGCGAGGAGGACGCGCTTCATCAGCCCTGCCTCAGATGCTTGACCATCGGCAGGATCTGCTCCTCGACCACCTGCGGGGTCAGCGGGCCGACATGCTTGAAGCGGATGCGGCCCTTGCGGTCGATCAGGTAGCTTTCCGGCACGCCGTAGACGCCCCAGTCGATCGACACCCGGCCATCCTGGTCGGCGCCGATGGCGGCATAGGGATTGCCGTTGCGCGACAGCCAGGTCAGCGCATCCTCCGGCTTGTCCTTGTAGTTGATGCCGTAGACCGTCACCCCCTGCTCGCGCGACAGGCGGGTGATGACGGGATGCTCCGCCTTGCAGGGGATGCACCAGGAGGCGAAGACGTTCACCAGCGTCACGTCGCCGGTCAGCTTGGCCGAGGACAGGCCGCCGGCCCCCAACTGTCCCTGGACCGGCTGGCCCGGGATAGCCGGCAGGTCGAAGGTCGGCGCCGGCTTGTCGATCAGGGCCGACGGGATGTCGCGCGGGTCGCGCTCGAACCCCAGGTAGAAGGCCACGCCCACCCCGAGGAACAGCAGGAAGGGCAGCAGGTAGAGAAGGCGGCGCATCGTGTCTTTGTCCTCATTCGGCCGGCAGCGGAGCCGATTTGTCGCCAGTTTTCCCGGCCATGCGGCGCCGTTCAGGCGCGCCGATGCGGAAGCGGCGATCGGTCAGGCTCACCAGTCCGCCCAGCATCATGCCGATGCCGCCGATCCAGATCCACGGCACCAGCGGGTGGTGGTAGATGCGGACGATCCAGGCGGTGCCGTTCTGCGTCGGGTCGCCCAGCGCCACATACAGGTCGGAGAAGACCGTGGTGTGGATGGCCGATTCCGTGGTGGTCATGCGGGTGGTGCTGTAGCTGCGGCGTTCCGGCTCCAGCGTGGCGATCTGCCGGCCGTCCTTCGTCACCGTGAAGGTGCCGCGCTCCGCCTTGAAGTTCGGGCCGTCGACCAGCCCGACGCCGTCGAACCGGAACTCGTAGCCGGCGACGCTGGCCCGGTCGCCCGGCTTCATCGCGCTGATCGATTCCGTCTGCCACGCCGAGGTGCCGGTCATGCCCAGGATCGACAGGCCGACGCAGGCATGGGCGATGGTCATGCCCCAGGCGCTGCGCGGCAGATGCACGGCGCGGTTCCAACTGTTGCGGAACGAGGTGCGGAACAGGGCGATGCGGTCGGCGAACTCCACCAGCGAGCCGACGAAGGCCCAGGCGGCAATGCCGATGCCGACCAGCGCCAGCAGCGGGCCGCTGCCCGCCTTGACATAGGCGGTGACGGCGACGGCGGCCACCACGGCGACGCCGGCCACCCACAGCCGGGTCAGCGCCGACCCCAGATCCGCCCGCTTCCACGACAGGAAGGGGCCGACGACCATGGCGATCACCATCGGGATGGCGACGGGCAGGAAGGTGGCGTTGAAGAAGGGGGCGCCAACCGACACCTTGCCCAGCTTCATGATGTCGAGGAACAGCGGATAGAGCGTGCCGATGAACACCGTCGCCGTCGCGGTCGACAGCAGCAGGTTGTTCAGCACCAGCGCCCCTTCGCGGCTGATCGGCGCGAACAGCCCGCCCGCCTTCAGCGACGGCGCCCGCAGGCTGTAGAGCAGCAGCGAGCCGCCGGTGGCGATGGCCAGCAGCACCAGGATGAAGATGCCGCGCTTGGGATCGACGGCGAAGGCGTGCACCGAGGTCAGGATGCCGGAGCGCACCAGGAAGGTGCCCATCAGCGACAGCGAGAAGGTGACGATGGCCAGCAGGATGGTCCAGCTCTTCAGCGCGTCGCGCTTCTCCACCACGATGGCGGAGTGCAGCAGCGCCGTGCCGGCCAGCCAGGGCATGAAGGACGCGTTCTCCACCGGATCCCAGTACCACCAGCCGCCCCAGCCCAGCTCGTAATAGGCCCACCAGGAGCCCATGGCGATGCCCATGGTCAGGGTCGACCACGCCGCCAGCGTCCAGGGCCGCACCCAGCGCGCCCAGGCGGGATCGACCCGCCCTTCGATCAGCGCGGCGACGGCGAAGGAGAAGGCCATGGAGAAGCCGACATAGCCCGCATAGAGGAAGGGCGGGTGGAAGGCGAGGCCGGGATCCTGCAGCAGCGGATTCAGGTCGTTGCCGTCGAGGGGCGCCGGAATCACGCGGATGAAGGGGTTGGAGGTGATCAGGATGAACAGCAGGAAGCCGACCCCGATCAGCCCCTGGACCGCCAGCACGCGTGCCTTCAGCGTCGGCGGCAGGTTGCGCCCGAAGACGGCGACGGCGGCGCCGAAGATCGTCAGCATGACGATCCACAGCATCATCGAGCCCTCGTGGTTGCCCCAGACGCCCGACACCTTGTAGAGCATCGGCTTGGCCGAGTGGCTGTTCTGCACCACGTTCAGCACGCTGAAATCCGACACCACATGCGCCCAGGTCAGGGCGGCATAGGCGAGCAGCACCAGCAGCATCTGGGCGATGGCGGCGGGCACCGCGACGTTCATCCAGGCGCCGTTGCGGGTGGCGGCACCGACCAGCGGCGGCACCGACTGCACCAGCGCGACGAACAGCGCCAGCACCAGCGCGTAATGGCCGAGTTCGGGGATCACGGTCCCGCTACTCCTTCTTCGCGGTCTTCGTCGCGGATTCGGCAGGGTTCTTGTAGACGCCGGCCTGCTTCAGCGCTTCCGACACCTCGGGCGGCATGTAGTTCTCGTCATGCTTGGCCAGCACCTCGCGCGCGACGAAGACGCCGCCGGTCATCCGGCCCTCCGCCACCACGCCCTGGCCCTCGCGGAACAGGTCGGGAAGCTGGCCGCGATAACGGACGCTCACCGTGTTGGCGGTGTCGGTGACGCGGAAGGCGGTGGTGACGCCGTCCGGCTGCTTCTGCACGCTGCCTTCCTCGACCAGCCCGCCCAGGCGGAAATTGCGGTCGCCGACCTGCTGGGTCTGCAGTTGGCTCGGGCTGTAGAAGAAGACGATGTTGTCCTGGAAGGCGGTCAGCGCCAAGGCGGTCGCCGAACCCAGCCCGAGAAGGGCGAGGCCCAGCATGTAGAGGCGGCGTTTCTTGCGGGTCATCCTTCGCTCGCTTCCGCCGGCGTTCCGGCGCTCTGTTCGGCCGCTTTCCGACCGGTGTTGCGGGTGCGGCGGCGGGCCGGACGGGCGCTTTCCAGCGCCTTCAGCGTCGCCTCGGCGTTGCGCAGCCCCTTCCAGGTGGCGACCAGCAGGCCCAGCAGGACGAGGGTGGCGATGCCGTAGGCCGGCCAGACATAGGCGGCATACCCGCCCATATGGAGGAACTCGTTCATCGTCCTTACCCCCGCATCCCATCCGTCACGGTGCCGTTGACGGCCCCATCGCCGGTCCTGTCGCCGGCAGGCCCACCGGCGACCGCCAGTCGCAGCGTCTGGATCTTGCGCTGGGCGATCTCGGTGCGCACGCGCAGCAGGACCACCGATAGGAAATAGGCGGTGAAGGCGCCGGCCATCACCAGCAGCGGCGTCAGCATGCTGGGGTCGATGCTGGGACCGCCCATCCGCACGACGCTGGCCGGCTGGTGCAGCGTGTTCCACCAGTCGACCGAGAACTTGATGATCGGCACGTTGACGATGCCGACCAGCAGCAGGACGTTGCCGGCCTTGGTGCCGCGCTGCGGATCGTCGAAGGCGTTCACCAGGGCCATGTAGCCGAGATAGAGGAAGAACAGGATAAGCACGCTGGTCAGCCGCGCATCCCATACCCACCAGGTTCCCCACATCGGCGCCCCCCACAGCGACCCGGTCACCAGACACACGAAGGTGAAGCCGGCGCCGATCGGGGCGGCGGCCTTGGCGAACAGGTCGGCCAGCGGGTGCTTCCACACCAGGCCGCAAGCTGCGGCGATGGCCATGTTGGTGTAGACGAACAGGCTCATCCAGGCGGCGGGCACATGGATGTACATGATCCGCACCGTCTCGCCCTGCTGGTAGTCGGGCGGCGAGCTGAACAGGCTGAACCACAGACCGAGGATCGTCAGGATCACGGTCGCCCCGGCGCACCACGGCAACAGCAGGGCCGACAGGCGCAGGAAGCGGGCGGGGTTGGCGAAACGATGCATGGAACGATGGCCCCGGTACGGATGACCTTGGTCAGGCTTGCGGACGATATAAGCGCATGTATAGCGGACTGCGAGGGGTTTCGCCTTGATCTCGGTCAGGCGGACCCGCCATTCGTTCGTACGCTGACACCAAGGTATGAGGCGCCTCAGACCTCCAGTGCCGCCTGTTTTCCCGTTGTGGGACGCCGGTGGCGGGGTCTTTCATCCCCGCGCACCGGTGATTTTTTCCGGATCAGGCGGCGACCGCGTCTCGTGCCGCCGCCCGCATCTCCCCGGCGATCAGGTCGAAATCGCGCAGGCTCACCGGCAACAGGCCGAAGCGGAAAGCATAGCCCCAGTTCCGCACCCCGGCGGTCAGCTCCAGCCGGTCGAGCAGCGGCTGGATCGGCGTCTCCTCCGCCGGCCACCAGCCGACGTTGCGCCGGAAGGGAACGAAGCCGCCGCCCATGTCGAAGCGGTAGGGTTCTCCCGGCAGGATGGTGCCGATGGCGGTGAAGGACTTCAGCCCGTCCGCCGTGCCGAACCGGTCGGTGGGGGAGTAGTAGACGACCCGGTCCGCCCGGCCGGATCCGCCGCAGCGGGGCCGCCTTGCCGTGGCAGACCTGCATGAAGCCGCCGGCCCGGCCGCGCCGCACATGCTCGGCGCAGGCCACGGCGATCCAGGCTGCGATCGGGGCGCCGGTGTACGTGCCGCCGCCGCTCACGACCGCACCTGTTCGGCTTGCGTCTCTTCCCGGTGGGGGGCGAACACGCGCAGGCGGTGGCCGTCGGGGTCGCTTGCAACGAAGGTATGACCGAAATCCATCGCGGTCGGCCGTTGCAGGATGGTCAGGCCGCGGGCGCTCCAGTCGGCGTGGAGGCTATGGACAGCCGCCTCGTCGGCGACGCTGAAGGCGATTTCGCTGCCGCCGGGGGCCGTTGCCGCCGGTTCCACCGTGTGGCGCGACCACAAGCCCAGCATCAGCCCGTCTCCCGCCTTGAACATGGCGAAGGTGGGAGAGGCCTCGACCGGCTCCCGGCCGAGCAAGGCGGCATAGAAGGTGGCGCTGGCGGCCGGGCTGTCGACGTGAAGAAGGACGAAATCGAGGGCGAGGGCAGCGGTCTGCGGCGCGGTCATGGCTGGCTCCGGTCTTGAAGGATTGGGGTGGGGCGGCGGCCGGTTCGTTCCGTCACCCTCACCGGCAAGGCCAAGACTAGGCTCCTATGCTGACAGTTTCCGTCAGCATACCGTCAGCGTTGCGGGATGCCCTCCGCCGCGCGCCACTCCTTCAGCATCGCCTGCCGGCGGCGGGGATAACGGGTGTCGCTGGCGGTCAGCGCCAGGATGCGGTCGGTGCGGAAGTGGCGGAAGGACTGGCGCAACTCGCACCATGCCACCATCACCCGCACCCGGTCGAAGAAGCCCAGCGCGAAGGGCCAGACAATGCGCCGGCTTTCCGACCCGTCGCGGTCGCGATAGGCGATCTCGAGCTTGCGCTCCGCCCGGATCGCACTGCGGATGGTCGCCAGCTCGGCGTCCCCGACCGGGATCGGTTCGCCCGGCCCGACCAGCAGGGCCGAGCTGTCCAGCCCCTCCCGCCTGTCCGGCGGCAGCACCGCGGCGATCTTGGCGAGCGCGTCGCGCGCCGCCCCGCCCAGCCTGCTGTCGCCGCGCTCCACCACCCAGCGCGACCCCAGCACCAGCGCCTCGACCTCTTCCTCGGTGAACATCAGTGGCGGCAGCAGGAAGCCGGCGCGCAACAGATAGCCGACCCCCGGCTCCCCCTCGATCATCGCGCCCTGCGCCTGCAGCGTGGCGATGTCGCGGTAGAGCGTGCGCAGGCTGACCCCCAGCCCGTCGGCAAGCGACTTGCCGCTGACCGGCTGGCGGTGCCGCCGCAGAACCTGCATCAGATCGAGGAGACGTTCGGCGCGCGACATCGGCGGGGAAGGGTAGGGTTTGGAGAAGCCTGCATAACATGATGCCCGGTTGGGGCGAATGCCGCTTGTCGGTCCATTGCAGTTGGATCATATCTGGAGAAACCCCAGTTTCTGGAGAAAGCCATGCCTGCCCGCACCATCTCGGCCTATGCGGACGAAGAAACCGCGCGGGTCGTGGAACAGATAGCCGAACTGGAAGACCGTTCTCCCGCCCAGATCGCCGCAGCGGCGCTGCGCTTTTACGCTCGGCTGCCCTCCGAAGCACGGGCGGCCTTTCGCCGGATAGAAAAGCTCGGGACGGATGAGGATCTCGACTCCCTGACCCGTGCCATCACGCGGAAGACTCTGGATGCGGAATGGGAGGTGGCGCACCGCCGCTTCATCGGCGGGATGACCGGTGTCCCGGTTCCATCCGCCGACGAGGGCGTGGACGAAAATGACCTGCTGGCGAAAGCCGTACGTCTGACGCAGTGACGGCATCCGAACGATGCCGCCTGTCCTGAACATCTGCCTGGATTTGAATATCTGGTGCGCCGCTTTCCTGGCCGACCGCAAGGGTGCCAAGGGCACGGCTTCTCAAACCCTGGTCGGCACGGCGCGGGCAGGGCAGGCTGCTGATCTTTCGCTGCAACTGGTCGTGTCCTGGGGGATGCTGACCCGGTTGCGTAAGGTCTTTGAAGTGGACTGGAGCGTTCCGCGTCCGACGGTGGACCTGCTGGTCGAATCGATTGCCGGTTACGCCCGGCTGGGTCCGGCCGGAACGGCGCCGCACCTTACGCTCGGCGGTACCGGGTTGATGCCGATGCGCGACGAGGAGGACGCCCATGTCGTGGATACCGCGATGGCGGGAGGAGCGCATCTGCTCGTCACTGCCAACTTCGACGACTTTCTGGGCCTGAAAGGTCGGATCCTGGAGGGTGGACGGGTGGCGTTGATTGAATCCGCGAAGGCGCGCCTGATCGTCGCTCATCCGTTCCGAGCCGTCGAATGGCTGCGTTCCGGTCGGTTGCCCGTCCTGTAGCGTCGAACCACCTTGCAACAAAAAAGGCGCCTTCCCACGGGAAAGCGCCTTTTTTGTTGACCCGGCAGGGAGGGCTTCAGCCCGCCCCGCCGTCAAGTCCGGCGGATCACTCCGCCTTCTTGGTCAGGTCTTCGCCGGTGGCCTGGTCGACCTGCTTCATCGACAGCTTGACCTTGCCGCGGTCGTCGAAGCCGATGACCTTGACCTTCACCGAGTCACCCTGCGACACGACGTCCGACACCTTGCCGACGCGCTGCTGCGCCAGCTCGGAGATGTGGACGAGGCCGTCGCGCGAGCCCAGGAAGTTCACGAAGGCGCCGAAATCGACGACCTTCACCACCTTGCCGGTGTAGACGACGTTCATCTCCGGCTCGGCGACGATGCCCTTGATCCACTCGATGGCGGCGTCCGACTTCTTCTGGTCGACGGCCGAGACCTTGACGGTGCCGTCGTCGTCGATGTCGATCTTGGCGCCGGTCTGCTCGACGATCTCGCGGATCACCTTGCCGCCGGAGCCGATCACGTCGCGGATCTTCTCCTTCGGGATGTTGATCACGGTGATGCGCGGGGCGTTCTCGTTGACGCCTTCGCGGGCGCCGGTCAGCGCCTTCGACATCTCGCCCAGGATGTGCAGGCGGCCGTCCTTGGCCTGGCCCAGCGCGATCTTCATGATCTCCTCGGTGATCGAGGTGATCTTGATGTCCATCTGCAGCGCGGTGACGCCGACCTCGGTGCCGGCGACCTTGAAGTCCATGTCGCCGAGGTGGTCTTCGTCACCCAGGATGTCCGACAGGACGGCAAAGCCGTGGTCTTCCTTGATCAGGCCCATGGCGATGCCGGCGACCGGACGGATCAGCGGCGCGCCGGCGTCCATCAGCGACAGCGAGGTGCCGCAGACGGTGGCCATCGAGGAGGAGCCGTTGGACTCGGTGACTTCCGACACGACGCGCAGCGTGTAGGGGAAGTCTTCCTTCTTCGGCAGCAGCGGGTGGATGGCGCGCCATGCCAGCTTGCCGTGGCCGATCTCGCGGCGGCCCGGGCTGCCCATGCGGCCGGCTTCACCCACCGAATACGGGGGGAAGTTGTAGTGCAGCATGAAGTGCTCGCGGTACTCGCCCTCGAGCGCGTCGATGATCTGCTCGTCCTGGCTGGTGCCCAGCGTGGTGACCACCAGCGCCTGGGTCTCGCCGCGGGTGAACAGGGCCGAGCCGTGGGCGCGCGGCAGGATGCCGACTTCCGACACGATCGGGCGCACGGTCTTGGTGTCGCGGCCGTCGATGCGGCGGCCGGTCTTGAGCACGGCGCCGCGCAGGATGTCGGCCTCCAGCTCCTTGAACTCGAAGCCGATCGACTGGTTGTCGAATTCCTCGGCCAGCGTCTCGAGCGCCTTCGCCTTGGCGGCGCCGACCTTCTCGTAGCGGCTCTGCTTCACCGTCTCGGTGTAGGCGGCTTCGACGTCCGAGCCGACGGTCTCGCGCAGGCGGGCCTTCAGGGCCTTGCGGTCATAGGCCGGCTCCGGCAGGTCCCACGGCTCCTTGGCCGCGTCCTCGGCGAGGTCGATGATCATGTTGATCACCGGCTGGAAATTGGTGTGGCCGAACATGACGGCGCCCAGCATGACCTCCTCGGTCAGCTCCTTGGCTTCCGATTCGACCATCAGCACGCCTTCGACGGTGCCGGCGACGACCAGATCCAGATCGCTGTCGCCAACCTCGTCCCGGGTCGGATTCAGAACGTACTGGCCGTTCTTGTAGCCGACGCGGGCGGCGGCGATCGGACCGAGGAACGGGATGCCGGAGATCGTCAGGGCGGCCGAGGCGCCGACCATCGCCACGATGTCCGGATCGTTCTCCAGATCATGGCTCAGCACGGTGCAGACGACCTGCGTCTCGTTGCGGAAGCCGTCGGCGAACAACGGACGGATCGGACGGTCGATCAGGCGGCTGACCAGCGTTTCCTTTTCGGTGGGACGGCCTTCACGCTTGAAGAAGCCGCCGGGAATCTTGCCGGCCGCGAAGGCCTTTTCCTGGTAATTGACGGTCAGCGGGAAGAAATCGATGCCCGGCTTCGGCGCCTTGGCGGCGACGGCGGTGCACAGGACGGTGGTGTCGCCATAGGTGACCAGCACCGCGCCGTTGGCCTGACGGGCGATCTTGCCCGTTTCCAGGACCAGCTTGCGGCCGCCCCACTCGATTTCCTTGCGATGAACAGTAAACATGGATTCTTTCCTTCCATCCGACACCCTGAAACGGCCGGATTGCCGCCCAAGGCCGGGGCCATCGGTCGTAGGACCCCGCGAGAAAACTGGAGATACGGCGTTCGACAACAGGACCAAATCAATCAAGATGGAGGCGTCGCGGATGCAAAAAAGGCCGGTCCCCGAATAAACGGGCCGGCCTGTCCATCACGAAACGCTCAAGATCGAGTTTCTATTGCCAATAACCAATGAGGTGTTCCGGAACGGTACAGGTGAATGAAGATCTCGGTATCGGCTCTCTATGGTCCCGCCGGACTTTCGCGGAAACCCCCGGCCGGTGGCCGGCCAGGGGAACCCGAACCCGTCAGGGGGACGGCGCTGCGATCAGCGGCGCAGGCCCAGACGCTCGATCAGCGTGGCGTAGCGCGACTGATCCTTCTTCTTCAGGTAGTCGAGCAGACGGCGGCGCTGACCGACCATCACCAGCAGACCACGGCGGGAGTGGAAGTCCTTCTTGTGGCCCTTCAGGTGATCCGTCAGGTTGCTGATGCGCTCCGTCAGGATCGACACCTGGACCTCGGGCGAACCGGTGTCGTTGGTGCCGCGGGAATATTCCTTGATCAGCTCTTGCTTGCGCTCGGGCGTAATCGACATCGGGGTCTCCTAAATCACGTGAGGTTGAGCACGCGCACCGGACGGACCTCCGCCCCCTCGACACGGGCCAACGCCACCGGCGTTCCGCCGAAAAGCGCAATGACGGTGCCATCCCCACCGTCAGCACCCTGAACCGCCATCAGCCGTTCACGATCCTGCCGGGTGAGGAGAGCGACCGTCTGGCCGTGCCTCAGTCGGTGCGCTTCCGCTTCCGTCAGGGCCAGCGCCGGGATGTCGTCCAGCGCGGTCTCGATCGGCAACAGAAGTCGTTCGACGGCCGCACCTTGCTCCATGGCGGCCAGATCGTCCAGGGAAATCGCGCGGTCCAGGGTGAAGGAGCCGACGCGCAGACGGCGCAGAAGGCCGACATGGCCCACCGTGCCCAGCGCTTCCGACAGGTCGCGCGCCAGCGAGCGGACATAGGTGCCCTTGCCGCAATCGACTTCGAACACCGCATGGTCGGCGTCGGGCTCCTCGACCAGCTCGAAGCGGTCGATGCGCACGGTGCGGGCGGCCAGATCGACGGCGTCGCCTTCGCGCGCGATGTCGTAGGCGCGCTCGCCGTCGATCTTGATGGCGCAGAATTGCGGCGGCACCTGCTGGATCTCGCCCAGGAAGGCGGGCAGGGCGGCGCGGATTTCGTCGGTCGATGGACGGTGGTCGGAGCGGTCGATCACCGCGCCCTCGCGGTCGTCGGTGGTCGTGCGTTCGCCCCAGCGGATGGAGAAGCGGTAGGTCTTGGCGCCGTCCATGGCATAGGAGACGGTCTTGGTCGCCTCGCCCAGCGCGATCGGCAGGATGCCGGTCGCCAGCGGGTCCAGCGTGCCGCCATGGCCCGCCTTCTCGGCGTTCAGCAGGCGGCGCACCTTCGACAGCGCCTGGGTGGAGGTCATGCCTTCCGGCTTGTCCAGCACCACCCAGCCATGGATCGGCGTACCCTTGCGCTTACGAGCCACGACGGCCGCCCCGGCTCTCGTCCTTGTTCTCGTTCTTATCCTCGTCGTCGAGCATGGCGCGGTCGTCCTCTTCGAGGTCGTCCTCCGCAGCGTCGGGGTCCTCGTCCTCCCCGTCCTCATCCTCGTCCCAGGAATCGTCCTCATCCCCATCATGATCATCGTCATGGTCGTCGTCGCCGTTGACGCGGCCCAGCGGATGGCCGCTCAGGTCGCGGGCGACCTCCGGGCTGTGCAGGATGCTGTCGATGCGGTGGGCGTAGTCGAAGGAGGTGTCGCCCTCGAAGCTCAGCGTCGGGGCATGGCGGAGGTTGACCATGCGGGCGACCTGTCCGCGCAGGAAGGCGGCGGCCCGTTTCAGGGCGACCTGTGCCTCCTCCATCCGCTCGCCGCCCAGCGTCGCATAGAAGACGGTGGCGTTGGACAGGTCGGGGCTGATCCGCACCTCGGTGACCGTGACGTTCAGCGAGGCCAGCTCCGGGTCGTGGAAGTCCCCGCGGCGGAACAGGTCGGCGAGGGCGTGGCGAACCTCCTCGCCGACGCGCAGTTGCCGTTGGGACGGGGGCTTGCCGGCGATGAACGCGCCGCGCTTCTTGCTGGCCATGATACGTGTCTTTCGTCGATGTCTGCTACCCGTGCGGTCAGACGGCGGTCAGGACCAGAGAACGGGCACGTCGTAAAGTCTTATGGTTCGGTCGGCGCTCACCAGCGTTAAGCCGTCCGCCTGAGCCTGTGCGATCAGCATCCGGTCGAAGGGATCGCCATGGTGCCGGGGCAGGCGGTCCAACCTGTCGATGTGACGGACATCGATGGGTAGGATCGTCAGTCCATTTTCGGCCAGAAGACGATGGAACCCGGCGGGCAAAGTCAGCTTTCCGAGACCAACCTTGATGGTGAGTTCCCAGAGCGATGCGATGCTCGCCAGAACCGTGCTGGAGCCATCGGCGATCACCATCCGGACTGTAGGACCGAGCTTCGGGTCGTCGGCGGCCAGCCACAGCAGCACATGGCTGTCGAGCAGCAGCTTCACCCCGGCATTCCTTTCCACTGGTCCGGCCACTCCTCATCCGGAGCGAGACCGTAGAAACTCTTCAGCAGGTCGTCCGGCAGCGGAGCGTCGAAATCATCCGCGATCCGGATCCGGCCCTTGGCGAAGCCGAACCGTATCGGTGGCCTTCCGGCCGGAACGCCTTCGGATTGCGCGTTCTCGGCGACAGGCACCAGCTTCACCGCCGGCTTCCCGTCTCGAAGGATGACGATCTCCTCGCCATTCTCCACGCGGTCGATCAGTTCGGCCATGTGCCCGTCGGCTTCGGACAGCGGAATGCAATCCATAGCGTCACCTCCAGGTAGGCTTCACCACCTCGTCCGGAAAACGAACCGCCCGGCCCTCCCCGGTGAAATACCGGAAGGAGCCGGGCGGACCGCCGGTCTTACAGCTCGCGGGCGATTTCCTCGATCTCGAAGGCTTCGATCTGATCGCCGGCCAGGATGTTGTCGTAGTTCTCGAAGGCCATGCCGCACTCGTAACCCTCGCGGACGTCCTTGACTTCGTCCTTGAAGCGCTTGAGCGTCTTGAGCGTGCCTTCGTGAATGACGACGTTGTCGCGCAGCAGGCGGACGCCGGCGCCGCGCTTGACGGTGCCTTGCGTGACCATACAACCGGCGACCTTGCCGACCTTCGTGATGTTGAACACCTCGCGGATGGTCGCGTAGCCGATGAAGCGTTCCCGCAGCGTCGGAGACAACAGACCGGTCAGCGCCGCCTTCACGTCGTCGATCACGTTGTAGATGATCGAGTAGTAGCGGATTTCCACGCCGTCGCGCTTGGCGAGGTCGCGGGCCTGCGGGTTGGCGCGGACGTTGAAGCCGATGATCATCGCGTTGGACGCATTGGCCAGCGTGATGTCGGACTCGTTGATCGCACCGACCGAGTTGTGCAGGACGCGGACCTTGACCTCGGTGTTCTCGGCCGTGAGCTTCTCCAGCGAGCTGGCGATGGCTTCGATCGAGCCCTGCACGTCGCCCTTGATGACGACCGGCAGTTCCTTGGCCTCGCCGGCCTGGATGCGGCTGAACATGTCCTGCAGCGAACCGCGGGCCGACGCAGCCACCGCCGCTTCGCGCTTCTTGCGCTGGCGGAACTCGGCGATTTCGCGGGCACGGGCCTCGGACTCGACGACGGAGAAGTCGTCGCCGGCCATCGGCGTGCCGTTCAGGCCCAGAACCTCCACGGGCACGGCCGGGGCCGCCTCGTTGACGGTCTGGCCGCGGTCGTTGATCAGGGCGCGGACGCGGCCCCATTCGGCGCCGGTGACGAACACGTCGCCGACCTTCAGCGTGCCGCGCTGGACCAGCACGGTGGCGACCGAACCGCGGCCACGCTCCAGCTTCGCCTCGATGACGACGCCTTCGGCGGCGCGCTCGGGGTTGGCCCGCAGCTCCAGGATTTCGGCCTGGAGGAGGATGGCCTCTTCCAGCTTGCTCAGGTTGAGCTTGGCCTTGGCCGACACCTCGACGTCGAGAACGTCGCCGCCCATCTCTTCCACCACCAGCTCGTGCTGGAGCAGTTCCTGGCGGACGCGCTCCGGCTTGGCATCGGGCAGGTCGCACTTGTTGATGGCGACGATGATCGGAACCTTGGCCGCCTTGGCGTGGCGGATGGCTTCGATCGTCTGCGGCATGACGCCGTCGTTGGCGGCGACCACCAGCACGACCACGTCGGTGACGTTGGCGCCGCGGGCACGCATCTCGGTGAAGGCGGCGTGACCCGGCGTGTCGATGAAGGTGATCTTCGCACCCGACTCCAGCTGCACCTGATAGGCGCCGATGTGCTGGGTGATGCCGCCGGCCTCGCCCGACACCACGTCGGTCTGGCGCAGCGCGTCGAGCAGCGAGGTCTTGCCGTGGTCGACGTGGCCCATGATGGTGACGACCGGGGGACGAGACACCAGGATGGCGCCCTCTTCCTCGGTGGCACGCAGGCCGATCTCGACGTCGGACTCCGACACGCGGCGGACGCGGTGGCCGAACTCGGTGATCAGCAGCTCGGCGGTGTCGGCGTCGATGGTCTGGTTGATCGTCGCCATGACGCCCATGCGCATCAGCGCCTTGATGACGTCCGCACCGCGCTCGGCCATGCGGTTGGCGAGTTCCTGGACCGTGATGACTTCCGGCAGCACGACGTCGCGGGTGACCTTCGCGGTCTCCTGGCGGCTCATCTGACGCAGGCGTTCACGCTCGCGGGCACGGCGCACCGCGGCCAGCGACCGGGTGCGGTCGCTGCCGTCGTCGCTGAGCGCCTGCGAGACGGTCAGCTTGGTGCCCTTGCGGCGGTCGGCGCCGACGGGAGCCTTGGCGGCCGGACGGGCCGGCGCGGCCTTGGCGGGGGCGCCGCCACGACCACCCTTGCGGCGGTTGTCCTCCTCCTCCTCGGCGCGGGCCGGCGGGGCGCCGACGCCCGGCGGGGTGCGGCCGGGAGCGGCATCGGCGGCGGGACGGGCGGCGGCACCGCCGGGGCGCTGGTCGGCACCCGGGCGGGCACCGGCCGGACGGGCGCCGTCACGGGGCGCACCGTCGCGGCCGCCATCGCGGGCGCCGTCACGGCGGGGCGCCGGCTCGGCGTCGCGGCGCTTGGCCTCCTCGGCTTCCTTGCGCTTGGCCTCTTCCTCCTTGCGGCGGCGTTCGGCCTCGGCGGCGATCTTGCGATCCTCCTCCTGGATGGCGCGCATCTCGTCCAGCTCGCGCTGGCGCAAGGTGTCGGCATCCAGGATGACCGGCGGCATTTCCGGCTCGGCATGGGCCGGAGCGTCGGAAGCGGAGGGGGAGGCGGCCGGAGCGGCGGCATCGGAGGGAGCGGCCGCAGCGGCGGCGGCCTCTTCGGCGGCACGGGCGGCGGCCTCTTCGGCGCGGGCCTCGGCCCGGATCGCTTCCTCTTCGGCGTCGATCCGGCGCTGTTCCTCGAACGCCGCGGCGCCGCGAAGCGCGCGCAGGCGGGATTCCAGCTCCTCGCGGGTCAGCTGGCGCCCGGCGGGGGCACCGCCGCCACCGCCGCCGCGGGGCCGCTGGCCTGCCGCACCGCGCATGGGGAGGCCCTGGGCAGCCTGACGGGCGGCTGCACCGCCGTCGGCGACGCCGGGGACGGCGCCCTTTTCAACATGACGCTTGCGCTTGACCTCTACGGTCACCGGTTTGGACCGGCCATGGGAGAAGCTCTGCCGGACCTGGGTCTCGACCGGCTTCTTCGACTCCAGCTTTCCTTTGCCGGTGCCGGAGTTGAGGTGCAAGACTTTCTTCTGGTCCTGGTCGTTGCTGTCGGTCATCGGTTCCCGAATGGTCAGACGTTACATCGCAGGCCGGCCGGCCGAATCGCCGACTCCCCAGCCCTTATCAGAATCAAGGCGCGCGTCCCGGTCCCCTGGAGGACCCTTGACGTCCAGGTGCCCCTGGGGACCCTTCAGCCCCCTCAGGCGTGCCGCATCGCGGGCCAGCCCTGCGGCCAGCCTGCCCCGCGCCACCACGGCGTGCACCGCGTGATCACGTCCGAGCGCCGCGGCCAAGGCCGAGGACACGAACAGATCGATCACCGGCAGCGACGGCGCGAGCGCCGTCACCTTGCCGCGCTGGTCCAGCGAGCCGTCAGCGGCTTCGACCAGCAGGGACGGCGGGGGACCCGCACGGCCGACCTGGTTGGCCTTCAACGCCTCGCGCACCTTCTCGTATCCCGCCAGAACGTGGCCGGCACGGCGGGCAAGGCCCAACGCGTGCAGACACCGCTTTTCCAGCAGCCGTTCCAGCCTTTCGGCCAGATCGGGCGGTACTTTCACCGCCCGGCGGGCCGCTTTGGCGAAAACGGATTTACCCATGGCCTTCGCCAGGGCATCCCGGTCGGCCGTGACCCAAAGGCCGCGGCCGGGCAGACGTTCTTCCAGGTCGGGAACCACCTCGGCGTCGGGGCCGATCACGAAACGGATCATCCCCTCCTTCGGTCCCACCGTACCCGACGCGATGCAGCGGCGCAGAGGCCCCTTCTCGTCGTCGGCCGGCAGGCGGTCCGTCCCGGCACGATCGTCCTGTGCCAATTCCTGATCCGGCACCGCATCCGCGGCGGCGGTCGGTGTCCGTTCGTCGTTCCGTTCGGTCATCCGATCGTCATCCGCTCGCGCGGTCCCGAATAATCGTTCCTGTCGGACGCGGTTCCAACCGGCATTGCTGCCGGTCAGGCCTGCGCGCCCTGGGCGTCGGTCGAGCCCTCGGCCTTGCCGTCGCCGGCGGGAGCCGCGGCGGCGCCGTCCTGTTCCTCACCCTCGAACCAGTGGGCGCGCGCGGCCATGATGATCGCGTTCGCCTCCTCTTCCGAAGGAGCGTCCTTGGCGCCGTCCTTGCCCAGGATCTCGACCAGCTCGTCGCCGGCCAGATCGGCGAGGTCGTCCAGCGTCTTCACGCCGTTCTCGCCCAGCTTCACCAGCTGGGTGGCGCTGAAGCCGGTCAGCTCGGCGACGATGTCCTCGACGCCCAGCTCGAGACGGCGCTCGTTCGCCTGCTCGTCCTGGACTTCCAGGAAGGCCAGGGCGCGCTGCTTCAGCTCGTCGGCGACGGACTCGTCGAAGCCCTCGATCTCGGCCAGTTCGTCGGTCTCGACGTAGGCGATCTCCTCGACCGAGGTGAAGCCTTCGGCGACAAGGAGATGGGCGATCACGTCGTCGACGTCCAGCGCCTGCATGAACAGGGCGGACCGGTTGTGGATTTCCTCCGACCGGCGCTCCGACTCTTCCTGTTCGGTCAGGATGTCGATGTCCCAGCCGGTCAGCATCGAGGCGAGGCGCACGTTCTGGCCGCGGCGGCCGATGGCCAGCGACAGCTGGTCGTCGGGCACCACCACCTCGATGCGGTGGTTGTCGTCGTCGAGCACGACCTTGGCGACTTCGGCGGGGGCGAGCGCATTGACGACGAAGGTCGGCGCTTCGCCGTTCCACGGAATGATGTCGATCTTCTCGCCCTGCAGCTCGCCGACGACCGCCTGGACGCGGCTGCCGCGCATGCCGACGCAGGCGCCGACCGGGTCGATCGAGCTGTCGTGGCTCAGCACCGCGATCTTGGCGCGGCTGCCCGGATCGCGGGCGACCGCCTTGATCTCGATGATGCCGTCGTAGATCTCCGGCACTTCCTGGGCGAACAGCTTCGCCATGAACATCGGATGCGTGCGCGACAGGAAGATCTGCGGGCCGCGCGGCTCCTCGCGGACGTCGAAGATATAGGCGCGGACGCGGTCGCCGTTCTTGAAATGCTCACGCGGCAGCAGCTCGTCGCGGCGCAGGATCGCTTCGGCGCGGCCCAGGTCGACGGTGACGTTGCCGTATTCGACGCGCTTGACCAGACCGTTGACGATCTCGCCGTTGCGGTCCTTGTACTCGTTGAACTGGCGCTTGCGCTCGGCGTCGCGCACCTTCTGCACGATGACCTGCTTGGCGGTCTGGGCGGCGATGCGACCGAAATCGATGGGCGGCAGTGGATCGACCAGGAAATCGCCCAGCTTGGCGCCGGCCTTGCGGCGCACGGCATAGGGCAGGGTGACCTGCGTCGCCTCGTTCTCCACCGTCTCGACCACCTCCAGGTGGCGGGTCAGATGGATGTCGCCGGTCTTGCGGTCGATGCGCGCGCGGATATCGTGCTCGTGTCCGTACTTGGAGCGGCCGGCCTTCTGAATCGCCTGCTCCATCGCCTCCAGGACTTCGTCCCGGTCGATGTTCTTTTCGCGGGCGACCGCGTCAGCGACTTGCAGCAGTTCCATCCGTTACACTTCCTGGGTCGGTCTTGTGTGATGCCGGTCTTGCGTGATGTCCGGTCGGGTCGGCGGGGTCGGTGCGGGCAACCTGGGCCAAGCATCCCGGCGGTTCGTCCTTACGGACGGTTCCGTCAGTTCTGCGGGCCGTCCTGCTGCTCCTGGCTGGCGCGGATCAGTTCGTCCGTCAGCACCAGCTTGGCGCGCAGGATGTTGTCGAACTCCAGCCGGGCGGCTCCCTGTTCGGTGTCGACGCACACGAGGCCGTCCTCGACGCCCTTCAGCATGCCCTTGAAACGCTTGCGGCCGTCGATGGCCATGCGGCTTTCCAGCCGGGCTTCGAAGCCGGCGAAGCGCTCGAAATCCTTGAGCCGGGTCAGCGGCCGGTCGATGCCGGGCGAACTGACTTCCAGCGTGTAGGCCTCGCGGATCGGGTCTTCCACGTCCAGCAGGGCCGAGACGGAGCGGCTGATGTCGGCGCAATCCTCGACAGTCATGGGCGCGCCGTCGGCGCGCTCCGCCATGATCTGGAGAATCGACCGCTGGCCGCCTGAGATCTGAACGCGCACGACTTCATAGCCCATGGCTTCGACCGACGGCGTGATGATCTGTTCGATGCGACCTGTAGCGTCCATTCCACCTGACCCAAAGCCTGCGGCCGGGATCGAACCGGACGAGGTTTTCCACAACAATAGGTTCAACAAGCGCGTGGTTCCACACGCTGATAAAAAAATAAGTGGGCAAAAGCCCACCCGCAAAGCGTCTCGCCGGCCCGGTTGCCCGGGCCGCCAATCCGTATGGGTTCTCAGAGGGTGAATATAGTCATTCCGTCCGATGCCGCAAGCCTTTTCCGGCCCGATCGTCGTGGCGGTCCGGATTCTCAAGCGGAACGGGTATGCGTCAGCCCCGCGGGCGGCGGACGAAGCGCAGGAAGACCGGCTTGCGGCCGGCGGCGATCGCCTTCTCCTCGTAGCGCGTCGCCGGCCAGTCGTCGGGGCGGACGCGCCAGTCCGAGGGGCGGCGGGCCGTCCATTCGAAATCGGGATGCTTGACCGTATGTTCAAGCATCCAACGCACCAAGCCCATGTCGTCGCTGGCCAGACGCAGCTCGGCCCCGTCCTTCAGCACGCGGGCCAGCCGCGGCAGGTTCTCGGGCCCGATGAAGCGGCGGTCGGCGTGGCGTTTCTTCGGCCAGGGGTCGGCGAACAGCACGAAGGCGCGGCCGATCGAGGCGTCGGGCAGGGCGTCCAGCAGCGGCCGGGCGTCGTCGGGAAGGACGCGGACGTTGCCCAGGGCCTCGTCCTCGACCATGCCCAGCAGTCCGGCGATGCCGTTGAGGAAGGGTTCGGCGCCGACGATGCCGACATCCGGGTTGTGCCCGGCCTGCCAGGCGAGGTGATGGCCCATGCCGAACCCGATCTCCAGCCAGACCTCCCGTTTGGGCTCGTCGAACAGGCCGGCGGGATCCAGCCGGTCGCCGGGCTTCGGCACCGGGATTTCCAGGCGGGGCAGCAGATCCTCGATCAGGCTCGTCCGGCGCTTGCGCAGGGGGCGCCCCTTGCGCCGGCCGAACAGCCGGTTTCCGGTCTCGGTCTGGGAGGCTTCGTCGTTCGGTTGAGCGGTTTTGCTGTCAGTCATGGCGGTCGGTGCGGTTCGAAGAGCGGTGTCGGCGGAAAACAGGCTTACACAAAAAGGACGGCGGAGGCCGTTTCCAGCCTCCGCCGTCCTTCCGAGGTCCCTTGATCCGCCGGATAGGCGATCAGAAGGCGCCGCGCAGGGCCTCGACCAGATCGGTCTTCTCCCACGAGAAGCCGCCGTCCACCTCCGGCTCGCGGCCGAAATGGCCGTAGGCGGCGGTGCGGGCGTAGATCGGCTTGTTCAGGCCCAGATGCGTGCGGATGCCGCGCGGGGACAGATCCACCAGCTGCTGGAGGATGTCGGACAGACGGTCCTCGTCGACATTGCCGGTGCCATGGGTGTCGACATAGACCGACAGCGGCTTCGACACGCCGATGGCGTAGGAGACCTGGATCGTGCACTTCTCCGCCAGTTCCGCCGCGACGACGTTCTTGGCGAGGTAGCGGGCGGCGTAGGCGGCCGAGCGGTCGACCTTCGTCGGGTCCTTGCCGGAGAAGGCGCCGCCGCCGTGCGGGGCGGCACCGCCGTAGGTGTCGACGATGATCTTGCGGCCGGTCAGGCCGGCGTCACCGTCCGGGCCGCCGATGACGAAACGGCCGGTCGGGTTGACATACAGGTTCTTCGGGTCGCACATCCAGCCTTCCGGCAGGCAGTTGACGATGTGCGGCAGGACGATCTCGCGCACGGCGTCCTGGTCCAGCCCCTCGGCATGCTGGGTCGACAGCACGATGGCGGTGGCGCGGGTCGGGCGGCCGTCGACATACTGCAGGGTGACCTGGCTCTTGGCGTCCGGACCCAGCTGCGGCGAGGCGCCGGAGTGGCGCGCCTCGGCCAGCGACTTCAGGATGGCGTGGCTGTAGTAGATCGGCGCCGGCATCAGCGCCGGGGTCTCGCGGCAGGCATAGCCGAACATGATGCCCTGGTCGCCGGCACCCTCGTCCTTGTTGCCGACGGCGTCGACGCCGACGGCGATGTCGGCGGACTGGGAATGGACGAAGCACTTGACGTCCATCTTCTCCCAATGGAAACCGTCCTGCTCGTAACCGATGTCCTTCACCGCGGCGCGGGCGGCCGCGACCAGCTGGTCGGCCTTGATGCTGTCGGGGCCGCGGACTTCGCCGGCCAGGACGACCTGGTTGGTGGTCGCCAGCGTCTCGACGGCCACGCGGGCCTGCGGGTCGTGCGAAAGATAAAGATCGACGATGGCGTCGGAGATGCGGTCGCAGACCTTGTCGGGATGACCTTCCGACACGGATTCGCTGGTGAAGACGTAGTTCAGCTTTGCCACGGGAAACCTCGGCATTCGGCGGCACGCTATTTCATGAGCCGAAACGGCAGACCGGTACAGCGGCCGCAGACACCGGTCCAAAACCGGTTTTGACAAGGTTTCCGTCCGCGGTCAAGGAGACTACCGGCAGTAAGGCCTTGGGCCTATCATCGCAGACCCCACACGAAGGGGTGGGCACGGTCGCGCCGCGCCTTCCCCATTCGGTGGGTATCGCATGCCGTGTGGCAAAACGGCAGGAACTGTCGCGATGGCTTCCGCTCCCGACCCGTCGGGATCAGAAGCTTCGGTGTCCTATGCCACCGCCGCGCCAGTCGGCGCGGATGCCGGCGGTCATCGTCGATGGCCGCAGGTCCATCAGCCGGCGGCGTCCGCCACGGCGGCGCTGGCCACCGCCTTGGTCAGCTCGAACAGGCGCTTGCGCACCGACGGATCGCTGATCTTGTAATAGGCGCGGACCAGTTCCAGCGTCTCGCGCTTGGCCATCGGATCGGGCTCGTAGGTGTTGACCGCCCGCTCCTCGGACGAACCAGCCTCATCGTCGTCCTCGACGCGGGCGGAGGCGGCTTCGGCCGGCATGTCGTCGAAGAAGAAGGAAACCGGCACGTCCAGCACGCGGCTGAGGTCGAACAGACGCGACGCGCCGATGCGGTTGGCGCCGCGCTCGTACTTCTGCACCTGCTGGAAGGTCAGGCCGATCGCCTCGCCCAGCTTTTCCTGGCTCATGCCGAGAAGGGTACGGCGGAGACGGACGCGGGATCCGACATGGACGTCGATGGGATTCGGCTTTCCGGTCTTCGGACGGCCCGCACCCGCACGGCGCCCGCGCGGCGCCCCAGTTTCAGTCTGCATCTCGTTTATCCCTGTAACGGTTGTGCAACCTAGTTACGACATATCCACGTATGCAGTCAAGTCCGCTCCGGTCAAGCCGGTTACACGAAATTGTTATGCATGTGGCGAGCGGATTGCCCGTATTGCTGCGTCACCGGCGATATCGCGAGGCCGTGGCCGCCAAGAAGCAGCCAAGAAGCAATATGCCGAAAATCCAGTCGCCCATGCGGGCATAGGCTGTGACGCCATCCGGCGCTTTCGGCAACGTGGTATCGATGAAGCCTCGCTCACCCAGTCCGAGCAAGTGTCGCACACGACCGTAAGCGTCCACCACCCCGGATATTCCCGTATTCGCCACCCGGACCAGCGGCAGACCCTCCTCCACCGCGCGCACCTGATTGATGGCGAAATGCTGGTGCGGGCCGGCGGTGCGGCCGTACCAGGCGTCGTTGGTCAGGTTCAACAGCCATTGCGGACGGTCGGCGGTGTCGATCACGGCACCGGGGAAGATGCTTTCATAGCAGATCAGCGGGCTGAAGGACGGCAGGCCGGACACATGGTCCGACAGATGCAGGGTGCGCGGACCCGGTCCCGGGGAGAACTCGGCACCGTTGCCGGCGATGGCGCCGACCGGCAGCCATTGCCGCAGCGGCATGTACTCGCCGAAGGGGACGAGGTGGAACTTGTCATAGTCGGCGACCGCGGCGCCGCTGCCGTCCACCGCCACCATGCCGTTGAAATAGCGCCGTTCGCCGTCGGCGCCGATCACCGTGCGCGGCGCTCCGGTGATCAGCAGCCCGCCCGGCGGGGTGACCGAGGCCATCGCCTGCCGGACCCGCGCATCCTCCTCGACGAAGAAGGGAACGGCGGTTTCCGGCCAGATGATGACGTTCGGCGGTGACGTCGACGGATCGGCGGGTGGGGCGGCGGACAGCGCGAGATGGCTCTGGAAATTCTGCACCCGTTCGGCCGGTGCCCATTTCAGCCGCTGGTCGATCGCCGCCTGGACCAGCCGCAGGCGGATCCCCGGCACCGGATCGTCGACCGCCCCGGCCAGCCTCCAGGCACCCCAGCCGCCAAGCACCGCCAGCAGCGCCAGCCCGGCGGCGACGGCGGCCCGGGCGCGTCCGGATGTTGTGTCTTGGTCGGGCAGCGCGGCGGGCAGGGCGGCGGCCACCACCGTCACCAGCGTCAGGCCGTAGATGCCGAAGAGCGAGACGGTCTGCAGCACCGGCAGCACCCCGACCCAGCCATAGCCGATCAGGTTCCACGGAAAACCGGTGAGGACGTGGCCGCGCAGCCACTCCCACAGGCACCAGCAGGCGGCGAACAGCAGCGGGCGCGCCAGACCGGCACCGAGACCGCGCCGGCGCAGCAGCTGGAAGGTCAGGGTGGCGCCGCCGCTGAACATCGCCAGCAGGATCGGCAGGCCGACGGCCGACAGCGGCAACGCCCACCAGAAGCGCTCGATGTCGGTGAACAGGGCGGCGCTGATCCAGTAAAGCCCGAGCACATGGTGGGCGAAGCCGAAGAACCAGCCGACGGCGAAGGCGCCCTTCTTCGTTTCCACCCCGTCCAGCAGCCAGATCAGGCCGGGAAAGGCCGCCAGCAGCACCGGCAGCACATCGGCCGGCGGCAGCGCCAGCGTGGCGAGGCCGCCCAGCAGCATCGCGGCGGCCACCCGGCGCCAGCCGGTCAGCGCGGCCAGCCGCGCGGAGACACGGCCCAGCCGGGCCGGGACGGGCAGGGTGTCGGTGGCGGTCAAAATGGAAACTCCGGCAGCGGCGGGGCAGGCGGCGCCATAGGTAATGCGGCCGGACGGGGGCGCCAAGGTCCTTATGGGCGGGGCAGTGTTGTGGAAGAGGGGGCGTTGGACCTCCGCCTGTCCTCCCCCGCCGGGCGGGAGAGGGTCAGGTTGGAGAAAACACCGGGGACGCTAGGCCGTCTCGGCCAGCTCCGCGCTGTTGGCCGGAACATTGTGGACGCGCAGGCGCTTCAGGCGGCGGGAGTCGGCATCGACGATCTCGAACTCCAGGCCCGAGGGATGCACCAGCCGTTCGCCTAGCCCCGGCACGCGGCCGGCGATGGAGACGACCAGACCGCCCAGCGTGTCGATGTCCTCGCGCTCCTCCTCGGTCAGGACGGGACCGACGCGGTCCTCGAAATCCTCGATGGGCAGGCGGGCGTCGGCGATCAGGCTGCCGTCGGGACGCTCGAACAGCCGCGGGGCCGCCGCCTCGTCATGCTCGTCCTCGATCTCGCCGACGATCTCCTCCACCAGGTCCTCGATGGTGACGAGGCCGTCGATGCCGCCGAACTCGTCCACCACCAGCGCCATGTGCTGGCGGGTCTGGCGCATCTGCACCAGCAGGTCGAGCACATGCATGGAGGGGGCGACGATCTTCGCCTCGCGGATGATGCCGGTGAGGTCCGGCTTCTGGCGCAGGCCTTCGGACGAGGCGGCCTGCTTCGCCAGCAGAGTCAGCACGTCCTTGATGTGGATGATGCCGACCACGTCGTCCAGGGTCTCGCGGAACACCGGCAGACGGGAATGGCCTTCCTCGGCGACGCGCTGGACCAATGCTGGGAAGGGGATGTCGATGTCGACGGCGATGATGTCGGCGCGCGGCACCATGACGTCGGCGACGGTGCGGTCGCGCAGCTTCAGGATGTTGGTCAGCAGCGCCCGCTCGCCGGTGCCGAGCGAATCCTCGCCGTCCTCGCTGGCGGCATCGTCCAGGCCGGCGATCAGCTCTTCGATCGTGCCGCGCAGGGAAGTGTCCTCGCGGCCGCCCCAGACGGTGCGGAGCCACCCCTTGAACAGGTGGCCCAGGGAATGGTCTTCGGCCCCGTTGTCATCACGGGGCGTGCGACTGTCGGATATTTCGCTCATCGGTCCGGCGGTTGGTGGTTGGCGGCATAGGGATCGGCGATGCCGAGCGTGGCGAGCAGCCGGGTTTCCAGCGCCTCCATCTCCTCGGCCTCGTCGTCCGTCTCGTGATCATAACCCAGCAGATGCAGAACACCATGCATCACAAGGTGAGTCGTGTGGTCTTTGAGGCTTTTCCCCTGTTCGGAGGCCTCGCGGGCGACGGTTTCGTAGGCAAGGATGACGTCGCCGAGCATCACCGGCATGCCGTCCTGCGCTTCCGGCTCCTCCGCCTCGGTCAGCGCGAAGGACAGGACGTTGGTCGGCTTGTCCTTGCCGCGATACTCGCGGTTCAGCCGCTGGACCAATGCGTCGTCGGCCAGCACGACCGACAGTTCGGCCGGGCCTTCCTCGTCGTCATAGGCGGCGCCCAGGGTGGCGAGGGCGGCGCGCTCGGCCAGCCACTCGGCATCCTCGGCCCAGTCGCCGGCTTCACGTGAAACAGTGACGTCGACCGCGCTGGTCATTCCGGTTCTCCAACGATCTCGGACCCTTCTCCGATCTTTTCGCTATTGAAACCGGCACGGCGGGCCTGCTTGCGCGCCGCCTCGCGGACATCGGCCTGATCATAGGCGCGGATGATGCGCGCCACCATCGGGTGGCGGACGACGTCGGCGTCGGTGAAGCGGACGAAGCGCACGCCCTCTACCCCGTGCAGGATGTCCAGCGCGTCGCGCAGGCCCGACCGCGTGCCGGACGGCAGGTCGATCTGCGTGATGTCGCCGGTGACGACCATCCGTCCGCCCTCGCCCAGCCGGGTCAGGAACATCTTCATCTGCATCGGCGTGGTGTTCTGCGCCTCGTCCAGGATGACGAAGGCGTTGCCCAGCGTCCGGCCGCGCATGAAGGCCAGCGGCGCGATCTCGATCTCGCCGGACTCCAGCCGCTTCTTCACCTGTTCGGCCGGCAGCATGTCGTGCAGCGCGTCGTAGAGCGGACGCAGGTAAGGATCGACCTTCTCCTTCAGGTCGCCGGGCAGGAAGCCCAGCCGTTCGCCCGCCTCGACCGCCGGGCGCGACAGCACGATGCGGTCGACTTGGCCGGTGGTCAGCAGTGCCACCGCCTGGGCCACCGCCAGATAGGTCTTGCCGGTGCCGGCCGGTCCGAGCCCGAAGACCAACTCGCTCTCCGCCAGGGCCTGGAGATAGGCGGCCTGGGTGGGGGTGCGCGGGGTGATCGGGCCGCGCCGGCGGGTGCGCAGCGCGATCTCGGCGCGGGTGATGGTCGCCTGCGGGGCGGCGGGGCGTGGCTCCTCGCCGCTGGTGACGCCGGAGAAGCCGGCGTCGGCGGTCGCCATGCGGACGGCGCCGTCGACCTCGCCGCCGTCGATCGTCTGGCCGCGGGTCAGCCGGCCATACAGGCCGTTCAGCGCCGTCCGCGCCGTCTCGGCGGCATCGGACGGGCCGGAAATGGTCAGGGTGTTGCCGCGCGAGATCAGCGACACTCCCAGAAGGGATTCGATGCGGGCGAGGTGGCGGTCATGCTCCCCGTACAGCATCGGCAGAAGACGGTTGTCATCGAATTGAACGTCGATGCGCCGTTCGGGCAGACCGTTCAAGCGCTTGCCTCCAAGGTTGCGGCAGGCTGGAAGGGAGAGGGGGCGATGTGTCCGCCGGCCATGATCCGGCTGGTCGTGGTCTCGGTGGTGACGACCGTGCCGGCGAGGCTGTTGGCCCGCGCGGCGTCGACCCGCACCTCGACGATGCGGCCGAGCAGCCGGGCGTCGGCCTCGGCATGGACCGACTGCATCCATGGGCTGCGGCCCAGCAACTGGCCGTCGCGGCGGCCGACCCGGTCGAACAGGACGGGCACGCTGCGGCCGACGAAGCCGTGGTTGAAGGCGATCTGCTGGGCGTCCAGCAGCTGGCGCAGCGCCTCCAGCCGCGCCTCCTTCACCTCTTCGGGCAGCTGGGCGCCCTCGGCCGAGGCCGGGGTGCCGGGGCGCGAACTGTATTTGAAGGAATAGGCCTGGGCATAGCCGATGTCGGTGACCAGCTTCAGCGTCTGGGCGAAATCGGCGTCGCTCTCGCCGGGGAAGCCGACGATGAAGTCGCCGGACATCGCCAGGTCGGGCTTGGCCGTGCGCAGCCGGTCGACCAGTCGGCGGTAATCGTCGGCGCTGTGCTTGCGGTTCATCGCCGCCAGGATGCGGTCCGACCCGGCCTGCACCGGCAGATGCAGGTAGGGCATCAGCTGCGGCACCTCGGCATGGGCGCGGATCAGGTCGTCGGCCATGTCGCGCGGGTGCGAGGTGGTGTAGCGGATGCGCGCCAGCCCGTCGATCTCCGCCAGTTCGCGGATCAGCCGGCCGAGGCCCCAAGTGGTGCCGTCCGGCCCATCGCCGTGCCAGGCGTTGACGTTCTGGCCCAGCAGGGTGATCTCGCGCGTGCCGCCGGCGACCAGCCGCTTCGCCTCGGCCAGGACCTGGCCGGCGGGGCGGGAGAACTCGGCGCCGCGGGTGTAGGGCACCACGCAGAAGGTGCAGAACTTGTCGCAGCCCTCCTGCACCGCCAGGAAGGCTGCGACGCCTTGGGCGCCGGCTTCCTCCGGCAGGAGGTCGAACTTGGATTCGGCCGGGAAATCGGTGTTCAGCACGCTGCCGGCGGCGCGGCTGGCCTTCGCCACCATCTCCGGCAGGGTGTGATAGGTCTGCGGGCCGAAGACCATGTCGACGAAGGGGGCGCGGGCGACGATCTCCTCGCCCTCGGCCTGGGCGACGCAGCCGGCGACCGCCAGGATCATCCGGCCGTCCTCGGCCTCCGCCTTGCGGTCCTTCATCTGGCGCAGCCGGCCCAGCTCGGAGAAGACCTTCTCGGCGGCCTTCTCGCGGATGTGGCAGGTGTTCAGGATCACCATGTCGGCGCCGTCCGGCTCATCGACCGGTTGGTAGCCCAGCGGTGCCAGGACGTCCGCCATCCGGGCGGAGTCGTACACGTTCATCTGGCAGCCCCAGGTCTTGATGAACAGCTTCTTGGTCAACCCGCACCCTTCCGCTTGCAACAAAAACGAATAGCGCGCTCACGATGCTGCGTGGCGCGCGGCACGCCGTCGGTCCGGCGTCGCTCCTGATGAGATGGTATCGCGTGTGGGGCGAATCGAGTCAATCCCGCTTCGCCCCACCCCTATTCGCAGACCGGCCGTTTCCGCAATCCGGAAGTTTCATGCCGCCCCGGCCTGAAGGCCGTCGCGCCAGAACCAGTCGGTCCGGCGCACCCGGTCAGTCCACAGTCGCTCCGCCGCCGTCCGGCCGAACAGGGCGCTGAAAGGGCCGGGGGTGTCTCCTGCCAGCACCGGCCCCAAAACCGGCCCCAAAACCGGCCCCAAAACCGGCGTGGCGCCGGTCTCGGTTTCCAGCGCATCGGCCGTCGCCGGCTTGCCAATCATGCCGCCGACCCCGGCCAGCGCGCCCTCGACCAACTCCAGCCCGAGCAGCCGGTTCATGTCGACCGGACCCGGCATCTCCATGCCCAGCGTCAGGGCGCGGGAGAAGCCGAACCGCTCGTAATAGGGGGCGTCGCCGACCAGGATCACCGACTGGTGGCCCAGCGCCACCGCCTTGTTCAGGCTCATCCGGATCAGCTTGCTGCCCAGCCCGCTGCCCTGGAGGTGGGCGGCGACCGCGATGGGGCCGAGCAGGATCGACTGGGTGGTCCCGCCGACCTGGATCGGCCAGTAGCGGATGGTGCCCACCACCACCTCGCGCCCATGCTCGTCATGATCGACGGCGACGAGGTTCAGCGCCGGGATGGAGTCGACGCCGTCGCGCAGCCGGTAGGCGGTCTTGTTGAAACGGTCGGGACCGAAGGAGGCGTCCAGCAGGGCTTCGATGGCAGCGGCGTGCTTGGGCTCTTCGACGGTGATGATCATGCGTGGGGCTCCCGGCGGGAAGAAGGTCTTCTCAGAAGGCTTCTGAAGGGCGGATCGCGCCGCCGCCGGAAGGCCGGGGATGTCAGGTCCCCGTTGTGCCTTCGGCGTCCGCACGCGACCCAAGGACGGCCGCAACCGCGATGCGCGGTGCGAGGCTCCGTCGTCGGATGCGAAGGGCGTGCGGACGAGACATGGACAAGGCTCTTCGGCCGTTGCTGGGACTTGCGCATATATCATCGTCACCCCCCTCCCGCAAGACCGTGGAGACCCGGCGACGATGCATGACTGTATCCATCACAGTGCGGGTCCGGGATGGGGAGGGCGCAGGATTGTCAGGCCGGGTTCTGGACAGTGGGAAAGGGCGACTTTATCCTGCGCCGAACCGCTGCCCGGCCAACCGGACTCCCCAGCCGCCGGCCCGTCCTGGCCGGCGCCGTATATCGGATCGTCTGCCATGTATACCGCCGTCACCCACGACATTCGCGTCACCGTCCAGCCCGTGTTCCTGGAGGACCAATCGGCCCCGGCCGAAGGGCGCTTCGTCTGGGCTTATCACGTCCGCATCGAGAACGAGGGCAACGAGACGGTGCAGTTGCGCACCCGCCACTGGCGCATCACCGACGCCATGGGCCGCGTGCAGGAGGTGCGGGGACCCGGCGTCGTCGGCGAGCAGCCGGTGCTGGAGCCCGGCGACCATTTCGAATACACCAGCGGCACCCCGCTCGGCACGCCGTCCGGCATCATGGCCGGTACCTACGGCATGGAGGGAGAAGACGGGCAGGCCTTCGACGTGACGATCCCGGCCTTCTCGCTCGACAGCCCGCACCAGCCGATGCAACTGAACTGATCCGGCGCACCGCCGCCAGGCAAATAACACAATAAAATTTGTGTGGATAATCCAGGATTCAACATGCGGCTTTGACAAGCCGCATGGCTGACCGTAGTTTGTCCGTCGCTTGAAGGCCATGGGACCGGACCTATCTAGGGGCTTCCATAAGGATGCCAAGCGACGAAAACCGGGGCGGGCGCCGCCGTTCCGCTCCTGCAAACGGGGGCCTTGCGATCGCGAGGGCCGTCTGACCGATCCGTTTGCGTTGATCCGCCGAGGCTTCGGCTCCGTAATGACGCTGGACAGGATGGACGTATCGCGTGATGGCCGCCGGTTCGCGACCGCCGGATTTGCGCAGGGCGTCCCAGTTATCGAAAGGATGTTCCCGTGACGGCTACCAAGCCCCCGCACGCCAAGCCCCCGGTCGTCGACAACGTGCTGCGCGGCCCCGGCCTGCCGCGGCCAGACGCCGTCCTCCGCCCGTCCCGGGCCGAGGCGGAGGAAGCCGTGCGCACCCTGATCCGCTGGGCCGGCGACGACCCGGAGCGCGAAGGGCTCGTCGGCACGCCGGACCGCGTCGTCCGTTCCTATGACGAATTCTTCGCCGGCTACGGCATCGACCCGGTCGAGATCCTGTCGCGCACCTTCGAGGAGACCGACGGCTACGACGAGATGGTCGTGCTGCGCGACATCCGGGTGGAATCCTACTGCGAGCACCACATGGTGCCGATCATCGGCAAGGCGCATGTCGCCTACCTGCCGCGCCGCCGCGTCGTCGGCATCTCCAAGCTGGCCCGCCTGGTCGAGGCCTATGGCAAGCGCCTGCAGATCCAGGAGAAGATGA
The DNA here is from genome assembly GCF_016595245.1 of Azospirillum endophyticum. Taxonomy (GTDB): domain Bacteria; phylum Pseudomonadota; class Alphaproteobacteria; order Azospirillales; family Azospirillaceae; genus Azospirillum; species Azospirillum endophyticum. Next base: position 2,266 of record NZ_JAENHM010000045.1, on the reverse strand, counting down.
CGGCGCAGATCGCCAACACCATCGACGAGGTCCTCCAGCCGGAGGGCGTGGCCGTGGTGGTCGAGGCGCAGCACCAGTGCATGACGACCCGCGGCATCCACAAGACCGGCGTGACCATGGTGACCAGCCGCATGCTGGGCGCCTTCCGCACCGATCCGTCGACCCGCCGCGAATTCCTGACGATGATCGGCAACCCGTCCTCGCGCGGGATGGAGTGAGGTCTACAGGTCTTTACACCCAAAGCGCTGCCTGCCAAGCTCCCGCCGCTATTTCCCAGTGAGCGGTGTGGAGCATGGCGGCGAAGGTGACCCCGGCGGTCAATGCGGCGAAGGCGGCGGGCATCGCCTTCCGGCTGATGGAATACGACTACGATCCGTCGGCCGACGCCATCGGCCTGCATGCCGCCGAATCGCTCGGGCTCGATCCCGCCATCGTCTACAAGACCCTGATCGTCCAGCTGGAGCCCAAGGCGCTGGCCTGCGCCGTCATCCCGGTCGCGGCCAAGCTGGATTTGAAGGCCATCGCCGCGGCCGCCAGGGCGAAGAAGGCCGATCTCGCCGACCCGGCGCTGGCGGAAAAGACCACCGGTTTCCTGGTCGGCGGCATCAGCCCGCTCGGCCAGAAGAAGGCGCTGCCGACCTTCATCGACGCGAGCGCCGAAGCGCTGCCGGAAATGGTGGTGAATGGCGGCCGGCGCGGCCTGCAGATCGTGCTGGCGCCCGCCGATCTGGCCAAGGCGACGAAGGCGGCGATCTGCGCCATCGTCGCGCACTGAACCAGGAATTTACGGTGGTGGTGACCCCGGCAGGACTCGAACCTGCTGCCTCAAGTTTAGGAAACTCGCGCTCTATCCTGATGAGCTACGGGGCCACTTGCGCCGCACCTTAACGGTTTCGCCGGCAAGGGGAAAGTGGCTTTTGGTGAAAGTGCGGCGTCGCTGGGGCGCTCGCCTGAAGGCGGGCGTCGCGCCGTTGGAAGCAACATAGAACACGGATTACACGGATTTCGACACGGATTGCACGGATCAGGCCGTATCCGGGACGCCAATCCATAGGAATGGCGACCGGGACGGATCGTGCTGAAGCGGGCGGTTCCGTGAAATCCGTGTCGAAATCCGTGAAATCCGTGTCGATTGTTGCCTGCGTCTCCAGTACCTCGCGTTCAGGCGAGTGACTTGGCGGCTTCGCTCCCGTCAGTCCGAATAGCGCTCCTCCAGCCACGGGTCGGCGTGGTTGTTGTAGCCGCGGACCTCCCAATAGCCCTTGCGGTCGCCGGCCAGCAGCTCGATCCGCTTCACCCACTTGGCGCTCTTCCAGAGATACAGCTTGGGCAGGATGATGCGCACCGGACCGCCATGCTCGCGGCTGATCGGCTGGCCTTCCCAATTGGTGGCGAGCAGCACGCCGTCGTCGTCGAAGTCGGACAGGGCGACGTTGGTGGTGTAGCCGTCGAAGGAATGGAAGACGACGAAACGCGCCTCCGGTTTCGGTCGGGCCAGCTCCAGCAGGCGGCGGGCGCTGACGCCCTCCCACCGGTTGTCGTAGCGCGACCAGGTGGTGACGCAATGGATGTCGGAGACGAAGCTCTCCTGCGGCTGGGCCTGGAAATCCGCCCAGTTCCAGGACAGCCGGTTCTCCACCAGCCCGTCGACGGCGAGCGTCCAGTTGGCGGTCGTCACCTTCGGCGTGATGCCGAGGTCGAGCACCGGCCAGTCGGTCACCAGTCGCTGGCCGGGCGGCAGCCGGTCGCGCGCCGGGTCGGCGGCATGGCCGGTCAGCGCACGGCCGTCGCGCGCCCATTGCTCCTTGGTGGCGACCAGCTTGTCGCGGACGGCGCCGTCCTGTCCGACCTGCGGGTCCGGTTCCAGTCCGGTCAGCCCGTCCGGCTTGGGAGGTGTGTCGCTCATGGCTCATCCTTACGCAGCGCTTCCGGCTCGGCCGGCATGGGTCCCGCTTAAAAAAGGAACAGACAGCCGGGTTGGCAAGCGGAAGCGGGAGAACTAACTTCCCGGAGCCCGGCACGTTGGAGCCCTGGCTTATTGGAGCCACAGTTCCACGCCAGGGTGCCGGCCTTCCTCCGCCGACCCCTTATCGCCGCCCTGTCAGAGACCACCCGAGTGATTTGCCGATGATCCGGTCCGCAGCGCCCGCCGCTTCCCCTTTCGCACGCGCTTGGCGTTTGTTCCTGTCCGGCGGCCTCGCCGTCCTGCTGCTCGCGGTCCTGCTCGCCGGGCCGGGACCCGCCGCGCTGGCCGCCTCGCCGGCGC
>NZ_JAENHM010000044.1 GCF_016595245.1 Azospirillum endophyticum | reverse complement strand
GCCGCCGGCCTTGCCGCCTCCGCTACCGCCGCCGGGCCGCCGCCGCCGCGGCCGGCTGGCGGCGCCGGTTCGGCCGGTGGCCGCCGCCTGGCCCCGCTGGCGCTGCTCGCCGCCGGCCTTGCGGCCGCGGCGGTGTTCGGTCCGGCCATGCTCGACCGTCTGGGCAGCGACTACAGCACGGCGTCGGGGGAACGGCGCGTCGTCACTCTCGCCGACGGGTCGCAGGTCCAGCTCAACACCGACAGCGCCATTTCGGTCGATTTCAGCGGCTCCGGCCGACGCGTGACCCTGCGGCGTGGCGAGGCCTTCTTCAGCGTGACCGCCGACCGCAGCCGGCCGTTCGAGGTGACGGCGATGGGGGCCGTCACCCGGGTGGTCGGCACCCGTTTCGCCGTGCGCCGGATGGACGAGGCCACCCGCGTGGTGGTGGAGGAGGGGATCGTCGAGGTCCATTGTCCCGCCGGCCTCGCCGCGTCGGAGGACGGCGTCCGCCTGACCGCCGGCGAGGCCGCCCGTTACGAACCGGGCACCTGTCCGACGCGCGAGAACGGGGTGGATGTCGCCCGCGCGACGGCATGGCGCGACGGCCGCGTGGTCTTCGACGGCCGCAGCCTGCGGGAGGTGGTGGGCGAACTGAACCGCTATCGGTCGGGGCCGATCATCCTGCTGGACGCCGAACTGGCGCAGCGCCGGGTCACCGGGGTCTTCGACATCCGTGACCCCGACCGCGCGCTGTCCGCCATCGAACAGGTGCTTCCCGTCAGTGTTCACCGCATCGCCGGCTATCTCGCCGTCCTGACCAAGCGGCCATCCTGACCGGCCTCCCGGCGGGGTGGAAAGCCGGGCGGCTCCTTTTTTGAGAATAATTCGCAGAAAAATTGGAAATCGACGTCAGGGGTTTGGCACCGCCGCCGGTCTCACCAGTCAGGAGGATCCCGGCTTGGCCTTGGCAACGGGCCGCGGGATCGATTGCAGACCGAAGAGACGACGATGGCGACCGACATCCGTGCCGCGGGGGGCGCGGCACAGGCCAGGATTCCGCATCATTCCGCCCTTAATTCCGCCTTTGAACCCTCTCGCAAATCCCTGCGTGCCCTTCTGCTGGCGACCATGGCCTGCGTGGCGACGGCGGGTGGGACCGCGCATGCCCAAACGGCGACTGGTGCGGCGACTGGTACGGCGGCGGGGGATGCCCGCCAATACGACATTCCGGCGCAGCCGCTGTCCTCGGCCCTGACCGATTTCGCCAGCCGGGCCGGCATTCAGCTTCTCTACGGTTCGGACATGACGGCGAACCTGCGCTCTCCCGGAGTCAGCGGGCGGCTGTCGGTCGACCAGGCGCTGCCGAAGCTGCTGCAGGGCACCGGCCTGACTTGGCGCTACACCGATGCCGGCACCGTGACGCTGATGCCGGCCCCGGCGGTATCCGGCGATGCCGGCAGCGCCATCCAGTTGCCGGAGGTCAATGTCCAGGCCACCGCCTGGCGGAGCTGGCAGCCGGTCGAGGGCTATGTCGCGGGGGTGACCACCACCGGCACCAAGACCGACACGCCGCTGATCGAATCGCCGCAGTCGGTCAGCGTGGTGACGCGCGACCAGATGGACGATCAGGGATCGCAGACGGTGTCGCAGACCCTGCGCTACACCCCCGGCGTCCTGGCCGAGGTGCGGCCGAGCGCCCGTTACGACAGCGTGTTCGTGCGCGGCTTCGGCGGGCAGGGTGCCGGTGCGGCCTACGTCAACTTCCTGGACGGGCTTCGGCAGCAGCGCAGCATCTCCTACGCCATCCCGACGGTCGATCCCTGGCTGCTGGAGCGCATCGAGATCCTGCGCGGTCCGGCCTCCGTCCTCTATGGGCAGGCGGGCTCGGGCGGCATCGTCAATCTGGTCAGCCGCCGCCCGACCGAGACCGACACCCACGAGCTGCGCGTGGAGGCCGGCAGCAACGACCGTCTGCAGACCATGTTCGATGCCGGCGGCAAGCTGACGGAGGACGGCCGGTTCCTGTACCGCCTGACCGGCATCGGCCGCAAATCGGGCACGCAGTTCGACGATGTGGACGACGACCGCATCGCCATCGCGCCGGCCATCACCTGGAAGCCGACCTCCGACACCAGCCTGACCGTGCTGGCCAGCTACCAGCGCGACCCGGAGGGCGGATTCTACAATTTCGCGCCGGCGGTCGGCACGGTGCTGCCGAACCGCAACGGCAGGCTCGGCTCCGGCTTCTATGCCGGCGACCCGGCCTATGACAACTACACGCGCAATTCGGCGTCGATCGGCTACCAGTTCGAACACCGGCTGAGCGACGTCTGGACCCTGCGGCAGAACGCCCGCTACAACCACGTCGACTCGTCCTTCAGCGCCATCTCCCTCTCGTCGCTCCAGGCCAACCAGCGCACGGCCAACCGGTCGATCAGCGACGTCGACGACATGGCCAACACGGTGGCGGTCGACAACCAGGCGCAGGCCACGGTGGCGACCGGGCCGGTGGACCACACGCTGCTGTTCGGCACCGACTGGTCGCGCGGCTTCGCCCGTCGCGCCCTGGGCCAGTTCACCGGCGTGACCGTGCCGACCCTGGACATCTTCAATCCGGTCTACGGCTACAATTTCCCCACCGCGCGCAGCGTGCAGACCACGCGGCAGATCCAGACGCAGCTCGGCTTCTACGCGCAGGATCAGGTGGCCTATGAGAACTGGCGCCTGACCGTCGGCGTGCGCCATGACCGCGCCGACAGCGAAACGACGGTCCTGTCCGCCGGCAACAGCCGGACCAGCCAGTCCGACGATGCCTTCACCTGGCGGGCCGGGCTGCTCTACCTGTTCGACACCGGCATCACGCCCTACGTCAACTATTCCACCAGCTTCCTGCCGAATTCCGGCAGCTATTCGCCGGCGCGCGGCGGGGGGGCCTTCTCTCCGACCAAGGGCGAGCAGTATGAGGCCGGCGTCAAGTACCAGCCGCCGGGACTGAACAGCTTCATCCAGCTGGCCGGCTATTCGATCCGCCAGCGCGACGTGCTGACCGCCGATCCGCTGAACACCCTCTACAGCGTCCAGACCGGCGAGATCCGCTCCCGCGGCATCGAGCTGGAGGGGCGGGCGAGCCTGACCAGCAGCCTGGATCTGATCGGCGCCTACAGCTACATCGACGCCGAGGTGACGAAATCCAATACGGCCGGCGTCGCCGGCAACCGCGTGCCGCAGGTGCCGCACCATATGGCGAGCGGCTGGGTCAATTACCGCTTCCAGAGCGGCCCCCTCGCCGGGCTGGAACTGGGCGGCGGCGTCCGCTACGTCGGGCCGACCGCCGGGAACGACGTGAACAGCTTCGAGGTGCCGTCCTACACGCTGGCCGACGCGGCGATCCGCTACGACCTCGGCGCCCTGAAGACCCAATTGACGGGGGCGGAGCTGACGCTGAACGTCACCAACCTGTTCGACAAGGACTATGTGTCCAGCTGCGCCACCGCCACCGCCTGCTTCTTCGGCGACCGGCGGCTGGTGCTGGCGGGGGTGCGCTACAAATGGTGAGCGAGTTGGCGACAAGCGATGGGAGGATGACACGGCGCGGCCTGTTGGGCGCGGCGGCCGCGGCGGTGGCAGCCGACCTGATGACTTGCGGGTCCTCGGCGGCCGGGGAGCCGGTGGCGGTGACGCTGCCCCGCACGGTGCAGTGGGACATGACGGCCGGCGGCGACCCGGCCCGGCCCCATCGCCTCTTCGCATCCTGGCCGGAGACTCCGCCGCCGCCGGAGGGCTGGCCGGTGCTGTATCTGCTGGACGGCAACAGCGTCTTCGGCACGGCGACCGAGGCGATGCGGGTGGTCGGCGGCCATGGCGCGGCGGCGGGGATCCCGCCGGCCCTGGTGGTCGCCATCGGCTATCCGGGCGACAAGCCGTTCGACCAGATGCGGCGGGCGCGGGACTACACGCCGCCGGCCGCCGGAGCGCCGTCCGGGACCGGCGGCGCCGACGCTTTCCTCGACTTCATCGAGAATAACTTGAAGCCGGAGGTGGAGCGGCGGTTCCGGGTCGACCGCGGCCGGCAGACCCTGTTCGGCCATTCCTATGGCGGGCTGTTCGTCCTGCATGCGCTGTTCACCCGCTGCGCGGCGTTCCAGCGCTATGTCGCCGCCAGCCCGTCGATCTGGTGGCAGGACCGCGCCATCCTCGACGGGGAGCGCCGCTTCACCGCGGCTCTCCCGCCGGCCGCTGCCGGCCGCAGCCTGCTGGTGACGGTGGGTGGGAACGAGTTGCAGGCCCCGCCCGGCGAGCCGCCCGATCCGGCGCGCGAGGAGCGTCGGCGCAAGGCGCGGATGGAGGGGAATGCGCGCGAACTGGCGGAGCGGCTGACGGCCCTGGCGCCGCGGGGGCCGGCGGTGGGTTTCGTGTCCTTCGTGGGCGAGACCCATGGGTCGGTCATTCCGGCCGCGGTCAGCCGGGCGGTGGCCGTGGCGCTCCGGCGCTAGGCCCCGATCCGGACAGAACCTGCACCGAGGCCGGTTTCTGGGATTGATCGGAATGGAGCGGCCTGATGTATGGTGGTGTGCACCAGGACTGTAGGGAGCCACTTTCTTGAGCACGGGATTGATCGCACTGCTGGACGACGTGGTCGGCTTGGCGAAGGTCGCGGCCGCGTCCCTGGATGATGCCGCGGGGCAGGCCGCGAAGGCGGGGGCCAAAGCCGCCGGTGTGGTGGTCGACGACGCCGCGGTCACTCCGCGCTACGTCGTCGGATTCACGGCGGATCGGGAGCTGCCGATCATCGGCAAGATCGCTCTCGGTTCCCTGAAGAACAAACTGATCCTGCTGCTGCCGGCCGCCCTGATTCTGAGTCTCGTGGCGCCCTGGGCCATCACGCCGCTGCTGATGATGGGCGGCGCGTTCCTTTGTTACGAAGGGGCGGAGAAGGTCCATGAGGCCATATGGCCGCATGCGGCCCATGCCGGCCAGGCCGGCGAGACCGCCGGCGACCCTGCGGCCGGCCGGCAGTTCGAAGACGCCAAGGTGAGCAGCGCGATCAAGACCGACCTGATCCTGTCCGCAGAGATCATGGCGATCACGCTGTCGACCGTCGCCGCGGAGGTCTCCTCCTTCTGGATGCAGGCCGTGATCCTGGCCGTCGTCGGGACCGGCATCACCATCGTCGTGTATGGTGCGGTGGCCCTGATCGTGAAGGCCGACGATGTCGGCATTTCCCTGGCGCGGAACGACCGCCCTGTTTCCAGCCTCCTGGGGTTGCGCCGTCCCGCTCCCGGCGCGCCGGGCGGTGCGGACCGGGGGCTGCGTCCGCTGACGCAGGGGCTTGGCCGCGGGCTGGTCTACGGGATGCCGCTGTTCCTCAGGCTGCTCGCCCTCGTCGGCACCGCTGCGATGCTCTGGGTCGGCGGAGGCATCATCATCCATGGGCTGGAAGGCTATGGGTTGCAGGAGATCGGGCATGCGATCCACGCCGCCGCCACCACCGTCGGCCAGGCATTTCCGGTGGGCGCGGCGCTGGTGGAGTGGCTGGTGTCGGCGGGCATAGCCGGGGTGGCAGGCCTTTTCATCGGTGCCCTGCTGATCCCGCTGGTCCATAAGGTCGCCATTCCGGTTTTCGCGAAACTGAAAGGGTGAGGATCCCTGCGACGAAAGCCGCCGCACCACGATCCGGAAGGCAATCCGAAGGGCGCCGTCTTGTACGGCCGGGGGGACGGGCCCAACTGTGGTGCGCCTGGAGCCATCGACCGAAAGGATTGAGCCCCATGATCGACCGGCAACGATGGCGCATCGGCCGCCGACGCCCATCAGGGCCTGAGAGGACGCGGGCGCAGACATCGTGCTGACGGGATTCCCGGATTTCGCAGAGTACGGGACCGCGCTCGCCGGCTTCATCGAGGCGCATGCGGAGTGGGCGGAAGTCATCATCTTCCTGATGGCGTTCGCGGAAGGGCTGACCCTCGTCGGGCTTCTCATTCCCGGCGTGGTCATGCTGACCGCGACCGGTGCGCTCGTGGCGGCGGGGGTTCTCGATTTCTGGTCGGTCTATCTGGCGATCGCCGGCGGCGCCATTCTGGGAGACGCCGCGTCCTACTGGCTGGGCCGGCGCTACGGCGAGCGCATGTTCCGGCTCTGGCCGCTCAGCAGGCAGCCCGACCTGCGCCGCCGTGGCGAAGCCTTCTTCCTTCGGCATGGCGGCAAAGGCGTGTTTCTGGCCCGCTTCATCGGCCCGTTGCGCGCCGTCGTGCCGACGACGGCCGGCATGATGGCGATGCCCCACCGGAAGTTCCAGACCTTCAACATCCTGTCCGCGCTGATCTGGGCGCCTCTGCTGATGTCGCCGGGCCATCTGGCCTGGACCGGTTACGACTTGGCCGGATCCGCGGGCCGCGCCGTTCCGGGAGCGGCGGATGGCAGGGCGGCGGAGGGCGCGGGAAAGCCCTGCGTGCCCGCTCCGCCCGTCGACGGGATGCCGGAAAGGCCGGGCTGCTAGCCGGATTGGACAGTCCCGCTGCGCGCGGTCAGCGGGCCGGCAGACGGTCGAGCAGCTCGGGCGCGGGGGTACCGTTGGCCCGCAGCAGGATGGCCTCGCCCGAGGTGGGGAAGATGCCGGTCAGGGCGGTGACGGTGACCTGATGGGTGACCAGCACGACCGGCTTGCCGTCCGGCGGCAGGTCGGCCAGGAACTGGCGCAGTTCGGTGACCCTGTCCTTCTCCTCTTCCGGGCTGCCGATGAATGAGTTGAGGGCCGGCATCTCCTTGACCGGGCCGAGATCCAGCAGCCGGGCGGTGTCCAGGCAGCGGCACCATTGGCTGGACAGCACGCGGGCCTCTCCGATGCCGAGTTGCCGCATCCGTTCGCCGATCCGCCCTGCCTGGGCACGGCCGTCGTCGCTGAGAAGGCGCTGGGTGGAGCAGTCGTCCAGCTTGAAGCCCGGCGGGTCGCCGGTGCCGGGCGCCTCCGCATGGCGCATCAAGACGACGAGGCCGGCCGTCTCCAGCGCCGCTGCCGGCTTGGCGACCGGGATGGCAAGCAGCGCCGCGGCGGAAAGGGCCATCAGGACGCGGCGGCGCAGGACGGGCATCGGTGCTTCCTTGGGTGGTGCGGCCGACCCTTCCTGTCGGATCGGCGGGCAGTCTCGTCGGCGTCTCGTTGGCGCCGAGCATGCCTGAGGAAAGGAAGGGCGTCACCATGCTCCGCAGCCGGCACCCGGTCCGGCGCGAGGATGTCTCAACCCGGGGCCCTCCAAAATGGCTTTGACGGGAGAGGATTCGCCGGCCCCTCAGGGGAACAGTCTGGAAAAGAATCCTTTCCGCTTTTTGGCCAGCCCCTTCGCCAGCTCGCAGTTGCCGCGGATGCCGGGCGGGTCGATCTGGGAGAGGCAGTGTTCGTAGACCGGCAGGAAGGCTTCGTAGTCCTCGATGTCGAACAGCGTGTCGGCCTTCATCATGAGCAACTGGCCGAAGGCTGGTTGCTCATCATCTGATGGAAGCTGTCCGGATCGGGCGTCTGCGCCCGGGTGGCGGCGGGCTGGAGCGCGAGCGTCGAAACGGCGGTGAAAGCCAGGAGCGCGGCGCGAACCGTCCCCGTCGACAGCGTGCAAACAGCCTTCATCGAAAATCTCCTTGGATTTGTGACGATCGACCGGCGGCGTCGGGCCGAAGTCCAACGGGCTTCGCCCACGGCCGGTCGCAGAGGGGACAGGCACCCGTCTCCTGGCCGCGCTGGGAAATACGGCAATGGGCCGCTATCGGTTGGGTCACGCATGGACGGTAGCAGGATCGATCCGGAGACGGGTTCACTGGCGAACTCGATCTTGGCTTAACCGGCTGTTCGCGTATTTTCCAATGGGCGAAAAGGAGAGGAGGGGTGTTCGCCGTTACCCACATGGCGCGCGGAGGCTACCTCAAGGGTCTTCCGTGTGGCGGCGCTCGGCCGGTCATCAGGCCGGATCACCGAAAGCCGGATTCGACGTGGGCCGTGATCCGATCTAAATGCATTCGGCCATCTGCGAGGCGACCGATTGAACGATGACGTGAAGAATACCGTGTCGGCCATCGAGGGCAGCGAGGCTATGGGCGTCTCCGAAGCGGCAGGCAGATCGTCGGCGACACGGCTCTATGCGATCCTTGCCCGGACGGCGCGCACGGGCGTGATCTTCCGGCGCGGGCCGTCGCGACAGGTTCAGTTGATCCGCTGGGATTTGCACGACGACACAGTCGAGCATGGCCAGTGGTTCAAGGGCCGCATCTATGAACGGCGCTGCGATCTCTCCCCCTCGGGCAGGCTGCTGGTCTACTTCGCGGCGACCTATCGCCCGCCCTACGGAAGCTGGACGGCCTTGTCCGAGCCCCCCTTCCTCACGGCGCTGGCGCTGTGGCCGAAGGGCGACGGCTGGGGCGGCGGCGGCATGTTCGAGGACGAGGAGACGCTCCTTCTCAACCATCGGGCCGCCCCCGATTCAAAGGGCTTCGAACTGGCCGAAGGGTTCCGGTTGGCCGCGGACATGCGGGTGAAGCCGCTCGGCGAGCGATCGGGCAGTGGCGAGGACAATCCGGTCAACTGGGCGATCCGCAGCCGCGATGGCTGGCGCATGGTCGCCGAAGGCCAGGGGCGGAAGGGCGGACGGCGGGCCGGCGCGTTCTACGCATTCGAAGCCCCGCGGATCGTCGAGAAGGAGGGAGAGGGCGGACGGCGGCTGCAAGAATTGCTGCATGCCATCGGACGGAGGGAAAGCGCCTGGTACGACCTCAGCCATCGCGTCCTTGATCGTGAAGGACAGGTGCTGGTCGATCTCCCCGGAAGCGACTGGGCCGACTGGGACGGCGGCGACCTCGTCTTCGCCCGCGACGGCTGCCTCTACCGGTTGCCGGAAAGCGCCCTCGGAGGCCATGCGCGACCGGGGGGCGACGCCGCCCGCCTGCTTCACGACTTCAGGAACGCCCGCTTCGCAGCGATCCCGCCAGCGGAGAAGCGCCATCAGGACGGATGATGTGCGGGACCGGTGCCAATGGGAAGGGGCGCCGGCGCCGGAGATGCCCCGGCGCTCCCTCCGGTCCGGCCTGGCGGATTCACACAACTCAGAGCACCATTAAACCTCTGGAATCAAAGAAACTCTGCGTCATCCCCGCGAAGGAGTTTGTGAAGAAATCGGTGACTCGCTGAGAGAAGCCCCAAGTTCGAACCATGTCGCGTTGGATCGCATCGTGCGCTTTCCTCGGCCGTCATTCCCGCGAAGACGGGCATCCAGTCTTCACAAGCACTTGTGTTGGAAATCCTGGTTCCCCGCCTCCGCGGGGATGACGAGTGGGAGACGTGCGCGCCTACGGAATCAGGGTTCTCTTATGTGCGTTCGATTTCTTCACAGGCTCCTTCGCGGGAATGACGGTCGAATAAGTCACCTGATGCCATTGCCTCAATGACCCGTGAGATCCGTGACTGCCGTAGCCGGTCCGGCAGTCCGGTCAGTAGGTGTAGAACATGGTCTGGATGGCCTTGCTGTCGGTCGTCCTGGTGAGGGCCAGCATCAGCAGGATGCGCGCCTTCTGCGGGTTGAGGGTGTCGCTGGCGACGAAATCCAGCTCGTCGTCGTTGGCCTCGCCGTTGCGGGCGACGATGCCGTTGCCGACGCGGGACGAGCGGACGATCACCACCCCCTGCTTGCGGGCGTCGGTCAGGCCGGGCTTCATCGCGTTGGACAGGCTGCCGTCGCCGACACCGGCATGGATGATGCCCTTGGCGCCCGCCTTCACCAAAGCGTCGAGCGCCGTGCGGTTGTTGTTGGCGTAGCCATAGACGATGTCGACCTGCGGCAGGCTGTCGAGGGTGGAGATGTCGAACTCGGCCTCGGCAGTGTGCTTGCGCACGACCTGCCGGTAGAAATGCGCCTTGTTGTCCTGCATGTAGCCGAGGAAGCCCAGTTCCGGCGTGCGGAAAGTGTCGGCGGTCGAGGTGTTGGTCTTGGTCACGTCGCGGCCGGCGTTGATCTGGTCGTTCAGCGAGACCAGCACGCCCTTGCCGACGGCGTCCTTGGAGCCGGCCAGCGTCACCGCGTTGTAGAGGTTGACCGGGCCGTCGGCGCTGATGGCGGTGGAGGGACGCATGGCGCCGACGATCACCACCGGCTTGGTGCTCTTGACCGTCAGGTTCAGGAAATAGGCGGTTTCCTCGATGGTGTCGGTGCCATGGGTGATGACGATGCCGTCGACGTCCTTCTGCGCCAGCAACTCGTTGACCCGCTTGGCCAGCTTCAGCCAATGGTCGTTGGTCATGTTCTCGCTGGCGATCTGGAAGACCTGTTCGCCCTTGACGTTGGCGACCTTCTTCAGTTCCGGCACCGCTTCGATCAGCTTCTCGACGCCGACCTTGGCCGCGGTGTAGCCGACGGTGGTGGTGCTGGTGGCGCCGGTGCCGGCGATGGTGCCGCCGGTCGCCAGGATGGTCACGTTCGGCAGCGCGTCGGCGGCAACGGCCGCGGTTCCGGTCAGCAGCAGCGCGGCGAGCCCAGCGGCGATGACGGTGCGGGCGGTGGTCTTCAGCATGGCGTTCCTCTCCCATTACGATTTTCTTGGCCGGCCCTTGCCAGCCCTTGGGAGTGCGCAACCTACGCAATGCCATTGAATGCCCTTGCTCAGGGCCATGAACAGTTTGCACAACAAATGTGAACGGCCGTTCGCAACTGCATCGCCGTCCAGTCTCCGCTTGCCGGAGCGGCGGCCCGCCCCATGTGTGGCGGGGATGCCCGACGATAAGGGAGAGCGTCATCATGGCCCGCAACCGCCTGCCCGACACCCGATCCCGTATCCTTGTTGCCGCCAGCTTCGCGGTTACGGCGGCGGTCGCCCTGCCGGCGCTCGCCCATCATGGCTGGGGCGGCTACGACGCCGGCAAGACGCTGACCCTGACCGGCACGGTCGAGCAGTTCGCCTTCAGCAACCCCCACGCGATGCTGAACCTTCAATCGGACGGCAGGCTGTGGCATGTGGTGCTGGCGCCGCCGGGCCGCATGACCGCGCGCGGCCTGCCGGACGGCACGATCAAGCCCGGCGAGACGGTCACCGTCGTCGGCTATGCCAGCAAGTCCGACCCGGCGGAGCTGCGGGCGGAGCGCATTGCCGTCGGCGGCCAGACCGTCGAGCTGCGCTGATGGACCATAGTCTGGGCCCGACAGGCCCTGGCTGGCTGGTGGCGCTGGAGACCTCCGGCCTGGGGGATACGCTGCGCCAGTCGCTGTGGCTCTATCCGCTGGTCGAGGTGCTGCACATCCTGGGGCTGGCGCTGCTGATCGGGTCGATCGCCGCCTTCGACCTGCGGCTGATGGGACTGCACGCCCGCCTGCCGGCCGAGGCGCTGTCGCGGCTGCTGCTGCCGGTGGCGGCCGTCGGCTTCGTCCTGGTGGTGCCGACCGGCCTGCTGCTGTTCATCAGCGAGGCGACGGCGCTGGCCCGCAATCCCGCCTTCCTTGTCAAGATCGGCCTGATGGTGCTGGCATTGGGCAACGTCGCCCTGTTCCACCGGGGGGCCGGCCGGCGGATTCTCGATTGGGGCGGCGGCGGGAGGCCGCCGCCGGCCGCACGCGTCGCCGGAGCGGTCTCCCTCCTGCTGTGGGTGGGCGTGCTGGCATCGGGACGGCTGATCGCCTACCTGTAGCCACCCACCTGCAGGTTGCCCATCCGTCGGTTTCCCCGCGGCTCAGGCCCGGTCGGCGAAGTCGGTGCCGCGGGTCACCGCCTCCCAGGCGTCGATTTCCGCGATCACGGCGCCGAGCTTGGCGCGGGCGCGGCCGAGGGCGTCGGACCCCAGCAGCAGGTGGAGCGGCGGGGCGTCGGAGCGGACGGCGGCCAGGATGGCCTGCGCCCCGCGATCCGGATCGCCGAGCTGGCGGCCGGCCATGCCGTCGAAGGCGGACGACACCCGCCCGACGCTGTCGGCGTAGGCGACATCCTCGGCAGCGCTCTTGCGGATCGAATGGGGGGACAGGAAGTCGGTGCGGAAGGCACCGGGCGCCACCGCCGTCACCTTGATGCCGAGGGGGGCCACCTCCTGGGCGAGGCTGGAGGACAGACCTTCCAGCGCATGCTTGGCCGCCGCATAGAGGCCGGCGCCGGCGCCGGGCGCCCGTCCGGCGATGGAGGTGATGTTGACGATGTGCCCGGCCCCCTGGGCGCGCAGGCGGGGCAGAGCGGCGCGGATGATGCGGAAGGGGGCGAACACGTCGACCGCGAACAGCCGGGCGACTTCGGCATCGGTCGCCTGTTCGACCGCCCCCAGCAGACCGTAGCCGGCATTGTTGACGATCACGTCGAGACGGTCGGCGAGGGCGAAGGCTTGGCCGACGGCAGCCTCGGCCGCGTCGCCGTCGGCGAGGTCGACGGTGAGGACATGCAGGGTGCCGCGCCCGGCGGGGAGGTCCGGCCTGCCGCCGCGGACGGTGCCGATGACGGTGTCCCCCTCCGCCAGCGCCGCCTTGGCGAGTGCCAGCCCGAGGCCGCGCGAGATGCCGGTGATGAACCATGTGGTCATGGGAAGTCTCCTTTCGCGGCCAGAGATACATCCGGTGGGTTGCTCACAGAATGCCCGGATTTCTGATGAGACTTGTAAGCCTGGATGAAGAATGCTCTTCTGATCCGCATGGATCCCTTGCTCTCCGGCAGCGACTACAATCAGCTTCGCGCGTTCCTCGCCGTCGGCGAGACGCTGAGCTTCAGCCGCGCGGCGGAGCGGCTGGGCGTTTCCCCCTCGGCGCTCAGCCAGCTGGTGCGCGGCTTCGAGGAGCGGGTCGGGGTGCGGCTGCTCAACCGGACCACGCGCAGCGTCGCGCTGACCGACGCCGGCGAGAATCTGTTCCGCCGCGTGCAGCCGGCCGTCTCGGAACTCGGCGACGCGATCGGGCAGGTGCGCCGGTATCGCGACCGTCCGTCCGGCACCGTGCGCATCCACAGCTTCCGCGCGGCGGCGGAACTCTACATCGAACCGATGCTGGCGGCCTTCGCGCAGGATTTTCCCGATGTGGTGCTGGACATCACGCTGGACGATGCGGTGGTGGATCTGGTGGCGGGCGGCTTCGATGCGGCCATCCGGATCGGCGAAGTGATCGACCGCGACATGGTTGCCGTCCGTCTCGGTCCGGACCTGCGGCAGATCGCCGTGGCGTCGCCCGACTATCTGGACCGCCATGGCCGGCCGGAGCATCCGCGCGACCTGGTCGACCACCGCTGTGTCCGCTGGCGCTGGCCGGGCCATGTGATGCCCTATGCCTGGGAGTTCTTCGAGAACGGCTCCTGGTTCGAGGTCGCGGTCGACGGGCCGTTGATCTTCAACGACAAGGACATGGCGTTGCGCGCGACCCTGCGGGGACTCGGCATCGGCTTCTGCGTCGAGGATGCGGTGGCCGGGCCTGTCGCGGCGGGAGAGCTGGTTCCGTTGCTGGAGGGCTGGTCCGCCGCCTTTCCCGGCCGGTTCCTGTGCTATCCGCGCCAGCGGCAGATGGCGCCGGCCCTGCGGGCCTTCATCGACGCGGTTCGCGCCGCCGATGCCGGGACGGCTGGCAAGACGGATGCGCGGCCGGCGCAGGAGGATGGTCGCCGTCCTTGAAACCCGTGCCGTTGCCTGGGCAGAGTGGCCGGAACGCTTCCGCTTCGAAGGAAAATCTCCGTGAGCACCCTGGGACGCACCGTTGCGGTGGCCTCGTCGCTGATCCTGTCCCTTTTCGTCTGGGTGGCAGGCCCGGGCGAGGCGGTGGCGGAGCGGCGGGTGGCGCTGGTGTTGGGCAACAGCACCTATCAGTTCGCGCCTCGGCTGCCCAACCCGACCAATGACGCCAAGGCGATGGCGGAGTCCCTGCGCGCGGCCGGATTCGAACTGATCGGCGGGGCGCCGCAACTCGACTTGGATCGGGCCGGAACCGAGCGGGCGATCCGCAGCTTCGGCACCAAGCTGGCCGGGGCGGATGTCGGGCTGTTCTTCTATGCCGGGCATGGCATGCAGGCGCGCGGCACCAATTTCCTGCTGCCGGTCTCCGCCAACCTGGAGAAGGAAGCGGACGTCCGCTACGAGCTGATCGACGTCGCCATGGTGCTGGACGAGATGGCGCAGGCGGAAAGCCGGCTGAACATCGTCATCCTGGATGCCTGCCGCAACAATCCCTTCGGCGGCCGCGGCCTGCGCGCGGTGTCGCCGGGACTGGCGCAGATGCAGGCGCCGGCCGGAACCATCATCGCCTATGCGACCCAGCCGGGCGCGGTGGCGGCCGATGGCGCCGGTTCGAACAGCCCCTACACCGAAGCGCTGTCGAAGGCCCTGCTGAAGCCGGGGGAGACGGTGTTCGACGTCTTCAACGATGTCGGCATCGCGGTGAAGCGCAACACCGGCGGCGTCCAGCAGCCCTGGGTGTCGGCCTCCCCCATCGAGGGGCGCTTCTATTTCCTGGGGCCGACCACCGTGGTGACGGCACCTGCCGCCGACACCGGGAACAAGGCATCGGCCGCGCCCGCCGACAAGGAGGCGCTGTTCTGGGATAGCATCAAGGGCAGTTCCAACCGCGGCCTGTTCGAGGCCTATCTGAAGCAGTTCCCGCAAGGCATCTTCGCCCCCATCGCCGAGGCGCGCGTCGCCGAGCTGGGCGGGGTGGCGGGTGGCGCGACCGATACTGGCGCAACCAATCCTGGCGCGACCGGCACCGTCGCTCCGGCCGCTTCGGAGCGGGCGCCGGTGTCGGTCGCGGCGCTGGCCGCCCCGCCGGTTCCGGCCCCGGCCGCCCCGCCGGCCAAAGCGGTGGATGTGGCGGCGATCCCCTATCTCAGCGCCAAGGCGCGCGATGCCCTGGCGCTGTATCCGGGCCTGCCGTCGCCCAAGGCGCTGGCGATCTCCACCAAGGGGAACTACGCCTATTTCTCCAACAAATCGAACAGCCGGAACGAGGACGACGTCAAACGCGGCGCCCTGCAATATTGCCAGTACCGCGCGGAGGAACCCTGCACCCTCTACGCCGTGGACGATGCGGTGGTGATGGGGGCGAAGGGCTTCACGCCGATGCCGGTGGAGCTCGTCGGGACCGGCCGCTTCGATCCGGCGCGCGTCCCCTTCGTCAGCGACCACACCCGCAAGGTCGGCATGGTGAACTACCAGCGCAACACCGGGCATAAGGCGCTGGCCGTGACCCTGGCCGGCCGCTGGGCCACGGTCTGGGACCGCGACAGCGAGGAGGAGGCGAAGGAGGCGGCGCTGGAGCGCTGCGGGCAGTCCGGCAAGGACGACTGCATGCTCTACGCCGTCGATGACAGGATCGTCCTCGACGAGGTGCCGGAAGAGGAGGAAGACGCGGAAGAGGAGTGATCGGACGCTCGATACGAGGCGCCGTCCAAGGCCGGGTACCGCAAACGGCTACCACCGGCGGGGGGCTGCATTTGCGTCATCCTCACTGACCGTTTGTGCGCGATCATCGCCCAATGATGGCTGCGCGTGGTCTTGAGGCCGGGTGTATGTCTTTCAATCATTGGAATCTTTCGTTCCACCGCTGCCCTGTCGCGCGACGCGGCGGGAGCGGTCGCGACGACTCCAGGATGATTGACATGACCCCAAGCGACGCCCCGAAGACGGGCCAGCCAAGCGTGTTCCACACCAGCCGCCGCCGCTTCCTCGCCACCACGGCGATGGGGCTGGTGGCGCTGTCCGCCTCCGGCGCCAGTGCGAAAATCCTGTTCGGAACCGGACTGCCCTGGGATTCGGGTTCGATCGAGCCGCCGCGGCAGGTGCTTCCCGGCCCCTGGACCTTCTTCACCCCGCGCGAGGGGGAGATGGTGGAGGCCATCGCCGAGCGGTTGATCCCCGCCGACGACCTCAGCGTAAGCGGCAAGGATGCCGGCTGCGCCGTCTTCATCGACCGGCAGCTGTCCGGCCATTACGGCACCTCGGACCGGCTCTACATGAAGGGGCCGTTCCAGCCCGGCCTGCCGACCCAGGGCGACCAGAGCGACCTGACCCCGGTGGTCAAGTACCGCCAGGGGCTGAAGGCGCTGGACGACCATTGCCGCCGGACCATGGGCGGCAAGAGCTTCACCGACCTGTCGCCGGAGCAGAAGGACCAGCTTCTGGCGGCGATGGAGAAGGACGAGGTGACGTTCGACGGCCCGGTCGGCGCCGGCAGCTTCTTCAGCCTGATCCTGCAGAACACCATGGAGGGCTTCTTCGCCGACCCGATTTATGGCGGCAACCGCGACATGGTCAGCTGGAAGATGATCGGCTTCCCCGGCACCCGCTACGACTATCGGGACCATGTGCTGAAGCACAATCAGAAATATACGGCACCGCCGGTGTCGATCGGCGGCCGCGGCGACTGGGCCAGGAAGGGCTGAGGAATGGCGCGAAAACTTCCCCGCAAGGATGTGGTGGTCATCGGTCTCGGCTGGACCGGGTCGATCATCGCCAACGAGCTGTGCGACGAAGGGCTGGACGTGGTGGCGCTGGAGCGCGGCCCCTGGCGCGACACCGCCACCGACTTCAACATCGGCTATGCCCCCGACGAGCTGCGCTACAACGCGCGGCAGGAGCTGATGCTGCGCCCGGCGCAGACCGCGGTGACCGCCCGCAACAACGCCGACCAGACGGCGCTGCCGATGCGGCAATACGGATCCTTCCATCCCGGCAACGGCGTCGGCGGGGCCGGCGTGCATTGGGCCGGCATCACCTGGCGCTTCTCGCCGGCCGACTTCCGGCTGAAGTCTCATTATACCGAGCGTTATGGCGCCCAGAGCATACCGGAGGACATGACGATCCAGGACTGGGGCCTGACCTATGAGGAGATGGAGCCCTATTACGACCGGTTCGAGTATCTGGCCGGCGTGTCGGGCAAGGCCGGGAACCTGGACGGCCGGATGCAGGAGGGAGGCAATCCGTTCGAGGGCGCCCGCAAGCGCGAATATCCCAACCCGCCGATGATGCAGACCTTCGGCCCCACTTTGTTCGCCGAGACGGCGGCGAAGATGGGCTACAAGCCTTTCCCGATCCCGTCCTCGCTGCTGTCGCGCACCTATACCAACCCGCTGGGCGTGACGATGGGGCAGTGCACCTTCTGCGGCTTCTGCACCAATTACGGCTGCGCCAACTATTCCAAGGCCAGCGCCCAGACCACCGTGCTGCCGGTCCTGATGCGTAAGCCCAACTTCGAGCTGCGCACGCTGTGCGAGGTGCTGAAGGTCAACCTGGATTCAACGGGGAAGAAGGCGACCGGCGTCACCTATGTCGACACGTCGGGCGACGAGTTCGAACAGCCGGCCGATCTGGTGATCCTCTGCGCCTTCATGCTGGACAATGTGCGGCTGATGCTGCTGTCCGGCATCGGCAAGCCCTACGACGTCCGCAGCGGCACGGGCGTGGTGGGGCGGAACTTCTGTTACCAGATGGCCAACCAGGTCGTCGGCTTCTTCGATCCCGCCAAGTACAACTTCAACAACTTCATCGGCGGCGGCGCCACCGGCATGGCGATCGACGAGCTGAACAACGACAATTTCGACCATGGGCCGCTGGGCTTCCTCGGCGGCGGCAGCACGCGCTGCGCGCCGATCGGGGCGGAGCCGATCTCCAAGCGGCCGACCCCGCCGGGCAGCCCGACCTGGGGCTCGGGCTGGAAGAAGGCGATGCGGGACAGCTATCTCAGCAACCTCAGCGTCGGCTGCGAGGCCAGCAGCTATGCCAACCGCGGCAATTTCCTCGACCTCGACCCCACCTACACCGACCGGCTCGGCCGGCCGCTGATGCGCATCACCTTCGACTTCCCCGAGAACGACGTGAAGATGTCGGCCTACGTCACGAAGAAGGTGGCGGAGATCGTTCGAGCGATGGGGGCGCAGGCGATCGACGAGAATCCGCGCACCGGTCCGTGGTCGGTGGTGCCCTACCAATCCACCCATGTGGTCGGCGGCACGGCGATGGGGGCGGATCCCTCCACCAGCGTGGTCAACCCGTACCTGCAGAGCTGGGACGTGCCGAACGTCTTCACGGTGGGGGCGAACGTCTTCCCGCAGAACTCCGGCTACAACCCGACCGGAACCGTCGGGGCGCTGGCCTACCGCGCGGCGGACGCGATCCGCAGCCGCTACCTGAAATCCCCCGGCCCCTTGGTGCAGGCATGACCAGGACCCGTCTCGCCGTCGCCGCTGCGGCGGCCCTGCTGTTCGCGGCGGTGCCGTCCATCCTCTCCGCTCCGGCCCGGGCCGACGACCAGGATTTCGCCCTGATCGAGCGTGGCCGCTATGTCGCCACCACCGCAGACTGCGTCGCCTGCCACAGCCTGCCAAGCGGCAAGCCCTATGCCGGCGGATCGGCCCTGCAGACGCCCTTCGGCACGCTGGTCGCCCCCAACATCACGCCGGACCGCGGGACCGGCATCGGCAACTGGACGGAGGAGGACCTGCGGCGCACGCTGCGCGAAGGCATCGGCCGCGGCGGCAAGCGGCTCTACCCCGCCATGCCGTATCCCGCCTACACCCGGATGACCGACGACGACATCCGCGCATTGTGGGCCTATCTGCGGACTCTGGAGCCGGTGAGCAACGCCGTCGAGGCCAACCAGCTGCCCTTCCCCTTCAACATCCGGCTGCTGATGGCGGGCTGGAACCTGCTGAACTTCGAACCGGAGCCCTTCAAGCCCGATCCGCAGAAGTCGGCGGAGTGGAACCGCGGCGCCTATCTGGTACAGGCGCTGGGTCATTGCGGCACCTGCCACACACCCAAGACCATGCTGGGCGCCGACGACACCGGCCGGGCGCTCCAGGGTGCCAACCTCCAGGCCTGGTACGCGCCGTCGATCACCGCCGACAAGCGGCAGGGCATCGGCGGCTGGACGGCGGATCAACTCGTCGCCTATCTGAAGACCGGGGCGAACCACCAGTCACTGGCCTCCGGCCCGATGGCGGAGGAGATCCAGAACTCCAGCTCCAGGATGACGGACGCCGATTTGAAGGCGATCGCCGCCTATCTGCTGGACCGGAAGCCGCCGGGGACGCAGGCCCAGACGGCGACCGTGGCGGCGGACGACGCGCGGATGAGGACGGGCGGGGCGGTCTACACCGATACCTGCATGGCCTGCCATGGCGGCGACGGCAAGGGCCAGACCTTCCTGTTCCCGACGCTGGCCGGCAGCGGGGTGGTGCAGGCCGACGATCCGGCGACGCTGATCCGGCTCGTGCTGGACGGATCCCGCGCGGTGGCGACCGACGACCGTCCGACCGGCCCGGCGATGCCGCCGCTGGGATGGCGGCTGACCGATGCCGATGTGGCGGCGGTCGTCACCTACATCCGCAACAGCTGGAGCAACGCGGCTCCGCCGGTCAGCGCCGACGACGTGGCGAAAATGCGCAAGACGCTGGCGCAGGTGAACTGACGGCCGCGAAGCGCGGCGTAACCGCATAGGCCGCTGTGGAATTGGCCGCTGGACTTGACCGGCGGCCGATACCGGCTCTGCAGTTTCCTCAGCGGAATTTGAAGGGTAGGCGAACTCCCATGGCAGCCGTGTTGAAGCCGGCCGACATGAAGGCATTGTTCATGTACTCCATGCCCTTCAGTCGATTGACGACAATGCTGTCCTTCCTGTCGACCTTCGACAGCGACCAACTGCCGAACCATGGCTGCACGGTCCCCAGCGCGGTTGCCGCCGGCTCGACCAGAACGTCGAACATGTTGGGCGCCGGGTTGTTGCCCAGTGCCGCGTTGAGCGTGGAGCTTTTCTTCCCCCACCAGCTCTTGCGTCCGATGTAGTAGGTGGAGGCGGCGGCGATGGTGGTGGCCGATGCCTTGGTCGTGTTGCTGACGCCGTCCGCTTCCAGGTTCATCGGTCCCCAGTGGCCGTCGCCCTTCGTCGAATCCTGGTCCAGCAGCCATTCATGGATGACCTTCACCTTCGCCTTCGACGGCGACTGCTTGAACTGTTCCAGGCAGGTCAGAAACACCGCTTCCGCCGCGCCACCGCTGACGGCCGCCCACATCAGCACCATCGGGCGCTCGTTCAGGCTGAGATTGGCGTTCAAGAGCCGGTTGAAGTCGTATGACACCGCGTCACCCCAGGGCAAGTCGTTGAGCTCCATCGCCGTCGGTGCGGCGGTCCGGATCGGTGCGCCGGACCGGGGTTACGCTAGCGTGGCAATGGGGGACGAGCCATGACTGGGCGTCCAATTTTCCTTGACCGTGCGTCCACGGGTCTTGCGGGAAGCCACTGACTTCGAGGGCGGAAATCAGGCGCGAAGCCGGCGCAGCCAGTCCGGAAACCCCCCGGCGATGCCGTCGGCGGCGTCCAATCGGACCGGGCCGTTCATCGGACCGGCAGAGGCTCCGGCCCGCATCTCGGACGGCGAGCAGCCGAAGGCCCGGCGGAAGGCACGGCTGAAATGGGCCTCGCTGGAAAAACCGTAGGCGAAGGCGATTTCGCCGATGCGCCGCCGCTCCGCGGGATCGCAGAGATGCTCGCGGATGCGCAGCAGGCGGCGCTCCTGGATGTAGCGGTTCACCCCATGATGGGGCTCGAACAGCGTGTAGAGGGCCGAACGGGACAGGCCGAGCGCCCGGCACAGCCGGTCGGGGGACAGATCCGGGTTCGTCAGGTTGGCGTCGATGTGGCGCCGCGCCTGCATGATCAGGGTGGCGGCGACCTGCGGCTGGGCCTGGACCAGCGCGTCCCGGCTGGGGGCCAGGCAGGCGGTGACCATGTCGCGGATGATGCGCACGACCTGCGGCGCTTCCTCCACCGTCGCCGACGGCACCGCTTGGGCCAGGGTCCGCATGTGGTCGGCCAGCAGCCGTCCCATGATACCGCCGAGGCGCGTGCCGTGCAGCGCGTCGGCCCGCGGCAGCATGCCGGTCATGACGTCGCGGGGAATGATGATGCAGGCGCCGTCCAGCCGCATCGGCGGCAAGCCGAGCGGCTGGCCCATGTCCTTGATCAGGATTTCATCGCCCACCTTTCCGTCGGCGCCGGAGCGGTCCAGGCGGATGATGAAATGGTCCATGTGATCGGATCGGATTTTCGCCGGCGAGCGGTGATAGGCCAGCGCATCGACATCCATGGTGCCGACGATGATCGGCCCGAGATGGGCGCTGGTCGCCGTCCCGGCGAAGCGCCGGCACGCATCCTCTTCGAGTGGGGCGATCTCGTAGACCGAGGTCATGGCATCGCGCCATGCGGCGAAACGTTCCCGCTCCGGTAGAAAGCTGGTGGAGAAACGCCGGAACGGAACGGTCTGCGCGGCCAAGACGGTAACCCGCAAGTAATTCGTATACCTCCTTCTTTCCAGATAGTCGACGCCGGGTCAACAGGGTTGCGGGGCGTCGACGGGAAGGACGCCGGTCCAGGCGAACCGAGGCAAGAGGCCACGCCTGCGGACCCGACCGTCCTCCCGTGCTGTTGTTTCCCATCAGAGGTGCTGCGGCGGTCGGCTGCCCGCCGCAGCCGCTGGCAATCGAAATGATGGGAACGCGACGATGGCGATGGAGCGCGGCACCGGGATCGGGGCAGGCAATACGGGTGGGTTGCCGGATCGGGAGCTGTCGACGGCCAGCCGGCTGCGATCGATCTTCGGCGGCTCGATCGGCAATCTGGTCGAATGGTACGACTGGTACGTCTATTCGGCCTTCTCGCTCTATTTCGCCCACGCCTTCTTTCCCGGCGAGGATCTGACCGCGCAACTGCTCAGCACGGCGGCGATCTTCGCGGTGGGCTTCCTGATGCGGCCGATCGGCGGCTGGCTGATGGGATGGTATGCCGACCGTCATGGCCGCAAGTCGGCCCTGACCCTGTCGGTCACCCTGATGTGTCTGGGCTCGCTGATGATCGCGGTGACGCCGACCTACCAGACCATCGGGCTGATGTCGCCGATCATGCTGGTCGCCGCCCGGCTGCTGCAGGGGCTCAGCGTCGGCGGCGAATACGGCACCAGCGCCACCTATCTCAGCGAGATGGCGGCCAGGGAAAGCCGCGGCTTCTATTCCAGCTTCCAGTATGTGACGCTGATCATGGGGCAGCTGCTGGCGCTGCTGGTGCTGGTCCTGCTGCAGCGGGTGTTCCTCACCGAACAGCAGCTTCACGATTGGGGCTGGCGCATTCCCTTCGTCATCGGCGCGCTGTGCGCGGTCACCGCCCTGTACCTGCGCCGGCGGATCGAGGAGACGCAGTCCTTCACCCGCCACCGCGGCGCCCAGCCGCGCGGCAGCCTGCTGCGGCAGCTGGCGCGGCACCCGCGCGCGGTCGCCATCGTCGTCGGGCTGACGCTCGGCGGCACCGTCGCCTTCTACACCTACTCCACCTACATGCAGAAATTCCTCGTCAACACGGTGGGGCTGACGAAGGACGACGCCACGCTGATTTCCGCCGGATCGCTGGTCCTGTTCATGCTGCTGCAGCCGCTGGTCGGCGCGCTGTCGGACCGGATCGGGCGGCGTCCGCTGCTGATGCTGCTGACCGTGCCGATCCTGACCGCGCTGAGCGAGACCAAGAGCGGCTGGGCCGCCTTCGGGCTGATCTGCGCGGCGCTGGTGATCGTCAGCGGCTACACCTCCATCAATGCGGTGGTGAAGGCGGAGCTGTTCCCGGCCTCCATCCGCGCGCTCGGGGTGGGGCTGCCCTATGCGCTGACGGTGTCGATCTTCGGGGGCACGGCGGAGTATTTCGCCCTGTGGTTCAAGGAGGCCGGGCATGAAAGCTGGTTCTACTGGTACGTCACCTGCTGTATTGCTCTGTCGCTGGTGATCTACGTCTTCATGCCGGACACCAAGCATCAGTCGGAGATGGACCGGGATTGACGGGATGAGCGGGTGGCGGAGCGTGCTGGGGTCGTGGATGGCGCGGAACCGGTCCAAACTGGTGCATGCGCTGCGGATGACCGTCTCCTCCCTGGCGACCTTCGCGCTGGCCGACGTGCTGGACCTGCCCCAGGGCTTCTGGGCGGTCATCACCGCGCTCATCGTCACCCAGAGCAATGTCGGCGGATCGCTGAAGGCGGCGCTGGACCGCTTCGCCGGTTCGCTGGTCGGCGTCGCCTATGGCGGGGTGATCGCCATGCTGATCCCCCACACGGACGGGCTGGCGCGTGCCGCGGCGCTGCTGGTGGCGGTGGCGCCGCTGTCCTACCTCGCCGCGCTGTCGGCCGGCTTCCGCATCGCCCCGATCACGGCGATCATCGTGCTGCTGGGCACCGCGGGGACCAGCCTCGGCCCGCTCAGCTTCGCCACCGACCGGATGCTGGAGGTCGGCCTCGGCTGCGTCGTCGGCATCCTGATCTCGCTTCTGGTGGTGCCGGCCCGTGCCTCGCGCTCGGTGCTGGATACGGCGGCGGACGCGGCCCGACTGATGGCCGACCAGCTCGACACGCTGGCCGTCGCCGACGAAGCGTCCCAAGCCGCCATGAGCCGGCTGGTGGTGCGCACCCGGCAGACCCTGACCCGGCTGGAGACGCTGGTGGGGGAAGCGGCGCGGGAGCGCCGCAGCCGGCTGGCCGACATGCCCGATCCAGATCCGCTTCTGCGCACGCTGATGCGGTTGCGGCACGACGTGGTGATGCTGCGCCGGACGGTGGGCGAGCCGCGGCAGGACGTTGGCGACCGCGACGCCTGCCCCGACTGGACCCCGGTCGCCGCAGCGGGGGCGGCCATCCTGCGCGGTCTGGCCTCCGCCCTGGCCTCCGGCCTGCCGCCCGACCGGTCTCCCGCACTTGCCGATGCGCTCGCGGCCTACCGCAGCGGCATCGACCGCATGCGGAGCGAAAGGCAGACGCGCCACATGCCGACCGACTGGCTGTGGCGGATGTTCGGCACCGGTTTCGCATTGGAGCAGTTCCGCCGCAATCTGGACGATCTGGTGGAGCGGACGGCGGATTTCGCCGCGCATGATTGAGCGGCCGAGAAAGACGGTCAGGGCCGGCACCGCAAGGATGCCGGCCCTGACCGCGTCATGAAGTCATCGGGTGTCCGCTCAGTGGTCGCCCAGATCGTGCTCGATCTCGATCACCAACCGTTCGGCGCATTGCAAGGCGCGCCGGCGGTCGTCGGCGGTCATCCCCTGCATCGGGTCGGACTGGGCCGGGAAGGACTCCGACCGGCAGAGCCGGCGACCCGAGGCGCAGACCATCACTTCGTACTGGCGACTGTCCTCGTTGAACAGGCACTCGGACTCGAAACCCCTGGCGTCGGTTTCGGCCCACATGATCGTCTTGCTCATCGTCCGGCTCCTTTTGGTCTGGGTCGGGCTGGTCTGGGTTGGCGGTGCTTGCCTTACTTGGCGCTCGCCATCGCGACGGCGGTGTCGGCCATCCGGTTGGAGAAGCCCCACTCGTTATCGTACCACGCCATGACGCGGACGAAATTGCCGTCGACGACCTTGGTCTCCCTGCAGGCGAAGGTCGAGCTGTGCGGGTCGTGGTTGAAGTCCGACGACACCAGCTCCTCGTCATAGGCGGCCAGGATGCCCGTCAGCGGCCCGTTGGCGGCCTCGGAGATCGCCTTGACGATTTCTTCGACCGAGGTGGCGCGCTTGGACGTGAACTTGAAGTCGACGACCGAGACGTTCGGGGTCGGCACGCGCATGGCGGTGCCGTCCAGCTTGCCCTTCAGCTCCGGCAGGACCTTGCCGACCGCCTTGGCCGCACCGGTCGAGGTCGGGATCATGTTCAGGGCCGCGGCGCGGGCGCGATGCAGGTCCTTGTGGTTGGTGTCGACGATGCGCTGGTCGCCCGTGTAGGAGTGGATCGTCGTCATGAAGCCCTTTTCGATGCCGACGAGGTTGTTCAGCACGAAGGCGACCGGGGCCAGGCAGTTGGTGGTGCACGACGCGTTTGAGACGATCCTGTGCTCGGCCGTCAGCTTGTCGTGGTTCACCCCGTAGACGACGGTGATGTCCTCGTCGGTGGCCGGGGCGGAGATCAGCACCTTCTCGGCGCCGGCTTCCAGATGCTTGGCGGCATCGGCGCGCTTGGTGAAGATGCCCGAGCATTCCATGGCGATCTGGACGCCCAGATCCTTCCACGGCAGCTTGGCCGGGTCACGCTCCTGCACGACCTTGATGGCGTGGCCGTTGACGATGAGAACGCCGTCACCCGTTTCGATGGTGCCGGGGAAGCGGCCGTGGACGCTGTCGTATTTCAGCAGGTGCGCGTTGGCCTTCAGATCGGCGAGGTCGTTGATCGCCACGATCTCCACGTCCTTGCGGCCGCTCTCGTAGATGGCGCGCAGAACCAGACGGCCGATGCGGCCGAACCCATTGATCGCTACCCGTACAGCCATGATGTGCTCCAGTCTTTCATAAGGCGGGTTTCGGCCCGCGGGAATTGCAATGTCGGCGCGCAAGCCCGCGGTCAGGCGGGGACGGCGCGCGGGGTGGCGGCATCGAGCCGGTCCGGCAGGGCGTCGCGGCTGGTCAATTCGCTGAAGCGGTTCTCCACCCCCGCGGCGGTCAGCGCCGCGATGGTGTCGTCGCCGGCCGCCACCGACCGCAGGCCGTTGTCGCGGGTGCGCCGGGCGATGAACCAGGCCAGCGCGTCGGTGCCGCCGTCGAAGGGGGCGATCTCGTAGACGCCGAGCGGCCCCGTCCACACCACGATGCGGGCGGCCTCGACGCAGGCGGTCAGCCGCGCGATCGTCGCCGGACCGATGTCGAGCACCATGTCCTCCGGCCCGATGGCGGCGCAGGGGACGATCCGGTCCTCCGTCCCGCTCCGCGCATCGCTCGCCACCACCACGTCGACCGGCAGCAGCAGCTCGCAGCCGCAGGCCTTCGCCCGGTCCAGCAGCTTGCGGGCTTCGTCGATCAGCCCGTAATCGCACAGCGAGGCGCCCATGTCGGTGCCGGTCGCCGCCAGGACGGTGTTGGCAACGCCGCCGCCCAGCGCCAGCACGTCGACCCGCGTCACCAGGCGGCCCAGCAGGTCCAGCTTGGTGGCCAGGGCGCTGCCGCCGACGATGGCGCAGGCCGCGTGGTCGGGTCTTCCGGCCTTGCGGGCCGGGGTGAACAGCGTCGGCCGGGATGGGGCGGCCGCGTCACGACCACCCGTGATCAGATGCAGCCGGCCGGCCGGTCGGGAGGCCGGCCGTGAACCCTGATTGCCTCGGACATCGGTCGTAAGCATGATGCCTGTCCTTTTCTTCGAACCAGTCTTGTCGTTGGTGTCTTGCCGCTCAGGCGGTCCGGATCGGTCCGGCGCCCTGGGGGGACCGCTCCGTCGGCGGGGTGGCGGCCCGGCGGGTCTCGCGGTAGAGGATCAGCAATCCGCTACCGATCACCACCGTGGCGCCGACGATCACATGCGGGGCCGGCACGTCGCCCCAGACCACCCAGCCGAGGATCGTCGCATAGATCAGGCTGGCGTAGCTGAAGGGTCCGACCACCACCGCCCGGGCCAGCGAATAGGCCCGCGTGCTGAAATACTGCGCCCCGCCGCCGGCGATCCCCATCGCCGCCATCAGGGCTAGTGCATGGCTGTCCGGCGTGGTCCAGGCGAAGGGCAGGGCCAGCGCGCTGAGCAGGGTGGAGATCACGGTGAAGTAGAACACCGTGGTCACCGGTCTTTCGGTGCGGCCGAGCTGGCGCATGGCAATCATCGCCAGCGCGTAGCAGACGGCGGCGGTCAACGCGACCAGCGCCCCGCGGTCGAGCATGCCGGCGCCGGGCTGCACCATGATCAGCACGCCGGCGAAGCCGACCGCCACCGCCGCCCAGCGGAACGGGCCGACCCGCTCCCCCAGCAGCGGCACCGACAGGGCGGTGAGGAACAGCGGTGCCGAATAGGAGATCGCCACCGCGTTCGCCAGCGGCATCAGGTGGTAGGCCCAGAACAGCAGCGCCATCGAGACCAGGCCGACGACGGCCCGCCACAGATGCCCCTGCCAATGGTCGGTGTGCAGGCAGCTCCGCCCGCCCGCCGCGGCGACCATGGCGACCGCCGGCAGCAGGGCGAACAGGTTGCGGAAGAAGGTGACCTCGCCCAGCGGATAGGTCTCCGCCAGGATCTTGGCCAGCGCGTTCATGATGGTCATCAGGACCATCGCCAGCAGCATCGACAGGATGCCGAGCCGGACGTTTTCCGGAGGGGCGGCGGTGGGATTTGTGGGGACCTGTTCCATGATGACGCTTTCCTGCCCGGGAAGATTTCCCTCTCCCGTCCCGGGAGAGGGAAGGGGCCCATGCGGAGCATGGGAGGGGTGAGGGGTGATCCAAGGAACCATGCGGTTTGGGATTCTCGCCCTATCCCTCACCCTCCCCGCCTTCGGCGGGTCCCCTCCCTCTCCCGGGGCGGGAGAGGGCATTTTGCCAACGTCCGCAGCGCTTACGCCGCCCTGTCCAACTGCCCTGCGGCGATCACGCCCAGCGTGTGGCGGGCGATCATCCGTTCCTCGTCGGTCGGGATGATGAAGACCGGCACGCGGCTCTCCTGGGCGGAGATGCGGGTCGCCTTGGCCCGGTTGGCCGCCGGGTCGATGGAAACGCCGAGCCAGGACAGCTTCTCCGCCACCCGCGCCCGCACCAGCGTGGAGTTCTCGCCGACGCCGGCGGTGAAGACCACCGCGTCCAGCCCGCCCATCGAGCCGGCCAGCGCCGCCACCTGCTTGGCGACATGGTGGCAGAACAGCTCCACCGCCTCGGCCGCCGCCGGCAGGTCGGAACTCTCCAGGTCGCGCATGTCGTTGGAGAGGCCCGAGACGCCCAGCATGCCCGACTTGTGGTAGAGCAGCTTTTCCAGCTCGTCGGCGCCGTAGCCCTTCTCGCGCATCAGGTAGATCAGCACGCCGGGATCGATGGTGCCCGGCCGGGTGCCCATCGGCACGCCGTCGAGCGCGGTGAAGCCCATAGTAGTGTCGACGCTGTGCCCGCCGCGCATGGCGCACAGGCTGGCGCCGCTGCCGAGATGGCAGACCACCACATGGGCGTCGGCCAGTTCCGGCGCCACCTGGGGCAGGCGATGGGCGACATACTCGTAGCTCAGCCCGTGGAAGCCGTAGCGGCGGATGCCTTCCGCCGTCAGCTCGCGCGGGATGGCGAAGGTCTGCGACTGCCAGGGCTGGGTCTGGTGGAAGGCGGTGTCGAAGCAGGCGACCTGCGGCAGCGACGGATAGACCTGGGCCAGCGCCCGCATGGCGGCGATGTTGTGCGGCTCGTGCAGGGGAGCCAGCGGGATCAACTCCTCCAGCTGGTCGAGCACCGCCGGGGTGACGCGGACGGGTGCCGAGAAACGGCTGCCGCCATGGACGACGCGGTGGCCGGCGGCCACCAGCGTGGCGCCCTTCAGCGTGTCGCCGATCCAGTCGAGCAGATGGTGCAGAAGCTCCGGACGCCCGGGATTCTCGCCGTCGGCCCAGCCGTGGTCGGCGATCTTGTGGCGGGCGGCGTCCTTCGCCTCGAAACGGGGGGCGGTGCCGATGCCGGAGATCTGGCCGGTGACGACCGGCGCCAGCTCGGCGACGCTTCCCCCCTGGAAGACGCAGAATTTCAGGCTGGAGGATCCCGCGTTGATGACGAGGCAGGCGTCCTCGCTGGAGTTCGAGAGTGCGACCATGACGAAAAATCCTATTCGGCGGCCAGCGCGAGCTTCGGCTGGCGTTTGGCGGCGGCGACCAGCGAGGCGACGGCGCAGGAGGCGAGCCGTGCCCGCACATTGTCGGCGCGGCTGGTGAGGATGACCGGCACCTTGGCGCCGAGCACGATGCCGGCGAGGTCGGCGTTGGCCAGGAAGGACAGCTGCTTGACCAGCATGTTGCCGGCTTCCAGGTCGGGGGCGAGCAGGATGTCGGGCTGGCCGGCGACCGGGGAGACGATGCCCTTGGTGCGGGCGGCCTCGGCGGAGATGGCGTTGTCGAAGGCCAGCGGACCGTCGAGGATGCCGCCGGTGATCTGGCCGCGGTCGGCCATCTTGCACAGCGCCGCCGCTTCCAGCGTGGTGTTGATCTTCGGGTTGATCGTCTCGACCGCCGACAGGATGGCAACGCGCGGGGTGGCGACGCCCAGCACCTTGGCGAGGTCGATGGCGTTCTGCACGATGCTGACCTTGTCCTCCAGCGTCGGGTAGATGTTGATCGCCGCATCGGTGATCAGCAGCGTCTTGGAGTAGGTCGGCACATTCATCAGGAAGACGTGGCTGATGCGGCTGGCGGTGCGCAGGCCGGTCTCCTTCTTGACCACCTCGCCCATCAGCTCGTCGGTGTGCAGGCTGCCCTTCATCACCGCCTCGGCCTCGCCGGTGCGGGCCAGTGCCACGGCGGCGGCGGCCGCGGCGCGGCTGTGGGCGGCGTCGACGATGCGGTAGCGGGCGATGTCGAGGCCGCCCGCTGCGGCGACCTTGCGGATGAGGGCTTCGGGTCCGACCAGGATCGGCTCGATCAGCCCGGCCTCGGCAGCCTCGACGGCGCCCTGGAGCGAGCTGGCGTCGCAGGGATAGGCGACGGCGGTGACGACCGGCGGCAGCTCGTCGCATTTGGCGAGCAGGGCGTCGTGCTTGTCGTGGCGGATCATCTGGATCTGCGGCAGCTCATGCGCCGGACGGATGACCTTCTGGGTCGGGGCGATCACCTCGGCGGTGCCGAGCACGACGACCTCGCCATCCTGGTTGGTGCAGACGCAGTCGAAGACGACGACGTTCTTGGCCGGACGCTTCTCGATCACGGTGACGGTGGCGGTGACGATGTCGCCCAGGCCCACCGGGCGGCGGAACTGCAGGCTCTGGCCGGCATAGAGCGAACCGGCGCCCGGCAGATAGGTGCCCAGCACGCCGGAGATCAGCGACCCCGACCACATGCCCGGACCGATCACCTTCTGGAACCGGCTGTCGGCGGCGAACTTCGCGTCGAGATGGGCCGGGTTGATGTTGCCCGACACGGTGGCGAACAGCTCCACATCCATCAAGGTGAGCTGGCGCGACAGGCTGGCCGACTGGCCGATCTGGATTTCGTCGAAGGTCACATTCTCGACGACGGCGCTGGCGCCGTTGCCGGAGGCTTCACCACTGGCACGCATTTTTGAACACTCCGGTTGACCGGGTCGAGCGAGCGGCCCGTTTTCTAGGGTCCGATGGGGCGGCGCCGGGAAGGGACGGAGAGGGGACCGTCCAGTGTTTCATCCGGGGTCGTCGCCCGTTCTGCGTCAGCGTTCCGTGCCGCACCGGGGACCTTAGATATATTAATATATTAACTGTGCATCGCAACATGGAACCGTCGAAAAGCCCGGCGCTTGACACTATGCCGCAGGTGGTTGGTGGCCGACGTCTGCGGGATGGTTCGGCGGGGCTTCCCCCTCCCCCCGGGGAGAGACGGAGGGAGGGGGCACAACGGCGGGACGCCTCAGCGATCATGACGCCCGCCGCCCGTCCTTGAAGTCCCGTCAGGTGCGATCCCGCCGCCGGTGTCGCCTCTCCGGGGGCGGGAGAGGGCGGGCGGAAGGATCGCCGGGCAGGGGACTTCAGGAACTCGAAAAACCTCAGGCCTTGAGGATGCCGCGGCCGGCGAAGCGGGATGCTGCGCCGAGCTGCTCCTCGATGCGGATCAGCTGGTTGTACTTGGCCAGACGGTCCGAGCGGCTGAGCGAGCCGGTCTTGATCTGGCCGCAGTTGGTGGCGACCGCCAGGTCGGCGATGGTGCTGTCCTCGGTCTCGCCCGAACGGTGCGACAGCACGGCGGTGTAGCCGGCCTTGTGCGCCATGTCGACCGCCTCCAGCGTCTCCGACAGCGTGCCGATCTGGTTCACCTTCACCAGGATCGAGTTGGCGACACCTTGGCGGATGCCCTGGGCCAGACGCTTGGGGTTGGTGACGAACAGGTCGTCGCCGACCAGCTGCACCTTGGAGCCGATGGCGTCGGTCAGCGCCTTCCAGCCCTCCCAGTCGTCCTCGGCCATGCCGTCCTCGATCGAGATGATCGGGTAGCGGGCGGCCAGGTCGGCCCAATAGGCGACCATCTGTTCCGGCGACAGCGACTTGCCTTCGCCGGCCAGCTCGTACCTGCCGTTCTTGAAGAACTCGGTCGAGGCGGCGTCGAGCGCCAGCATGACGTCGTCGCCCGGCTTGTAGCCGGCGGCCTCGATCGCCTTCATGACGAAGCCGAGCGCCTCGTCGGTCGAGCCGATGTTGGGGGCGAAGCCGCCCTCGTCGCCCACATTGGTGTTGTGGCCGGCGTCCTTGAGCTTCTTCTTGAGCGACTGGAAGATCTCGGAGCCCATGCGGATGGCGTCGGCGCCGGTCTCGGCGCCCACCGGCATGATCATGAATTCCTGGATGTCGATCGGGTTGTCGGCATGGGCGCCGCCGTTGATGATGTTCATCATCGGCACCGGCAGCAGCGAGGCGAAGGCGCCGCCGACATAGCGGTAGAGCGGCAGGCCGGCATCCTCGGCGGCGGCGCGGGCGACCGCCAGCGACACGCCCAGGATGGCGTTGGCGCCGAGACGGCCCTTGTTCTCGGTGCCGTCGATCTCGATCATCGTCATGTCGAGCACGCGCTGGTCGGCGGCATCCATGCCGGTCAGCGCCTTGGCCAGTTCGCCGTTGACCGACTGCACGGCCTTCAGCACGCCCTTGCCGCCGAAGCGGGACTTGTCGCCGTCGCGCAGCTCGACCGCCTCATGGGCGCCGGTCGAGGCACCCGACGGCACCGCGGCGCGGCCGAAGGCGCCGGTATCGAGGGCAACGTCGACCTCGACGGTGGGGTTGCCGCGGCTGTCGAGGATTTCGCGGGCGCGGATTTCGGTGATGGCGCTCATGGGAAGGGATGTCCCGTTTCTTGAGGGGATGACAGATCGCAGAGGTGTCGGGAGAGTTTTTGAGGGCGTGCTCAGTGCAGCTTGGGGCGCCGGTAGATGAACCAGTAGACGGCACCGACCATCACCGCTCCGCCGATCCAGTTGCCGAGCGTGACGGCGACGAGGTTGACCAGATATTGGCCGACCGGGATGGCGGGGGCGGCGCGGCCGAGGTCGTGCCAGAAGCTGTCCGGTGCGCCCCATTCGATCAGCAGGCCGAGCGGGACGAAATACATGTTGGCGACGCAGTGCTCGAAGCCGGCGGCGACGAAGGCGGCGACCGGGAAGGTGATCGCCAGGATCTTGTCGCCGACGCTGCGCGCGCCGAGCGCCAGCCAGACGGCGAGGCAGACCAGCACGTTGCAGAGGATGCCGAGGAAAAAGGCTTGGCTGGTCGGCAGCGAGCTCTTGGCCACCGCGAAATACAGCGCCGAGGCGCCGACCGCGCCATGGCCGAAGGTATATTGCCCGGACAGGAAGACCAGCAGCGCCGTGCCGGCGGCGCCGACGAAGTTGCCGATCCACACCGTGGTCCACACCCGCATCATCTCGCGGGCATGCAGCCGGCCGCTGGCCCAGGCCATCACCATCAGCGCGTCGCCGGTGAACAGTTGTGCACCGCCGACGATCACCAGGATCAGCCCCATGGAGAAGACCAGCCCGCCCAGCAGCCGGGTCAGACCGTAGGGCAGCATGCCTTCGGCGCCCGACATCGCGACGGTGGCGAACAGGCCGCCCAGCGCGATGAAGGCGCCGGCGAGGACCGCCAGGGCGAACAGGGTGGGGGTGTCGTAATGCGCCTTCTTGACGCCGAGATTCTCGGCGGCGAGCGCGATGGCGTCGGGCATCAGCGCGTCGAGGGTTTGCGGGGTGGGCTGGCTCCAGCCGCCCACATCCTTGCTGTCCATGTTCATCGGTCGATGTCCTCGCTGCCGCGCATCGGTGCGGGCCCGTCGGCGGGTTTCGCTCCCACCATGTAGCTTTACTACATACTCCTGTCGGGAGGACGCTGGCAAGGGCGCCGCCTGAGCAATTCCGTCGCAGGGGGCACTGCGGGAGGACGGTCGGTCGATGCTGGAAAATAAGGGCTTTTCATGGAAAACAGGCGGCGTGTTTGCGTCGGTTGCGCGTCTGTAGTGTTGCTACATCATGACCTGCCGGAGAGGAGCGGCAGGTCAGGGCAGATCCAGGTCCTGGATGTAGCGGGTCAGCGCGCAGCTGGCGTTCAGCATGTGGGCGCGCATGCTGCGGGCGGCCTCCTCCCCGTCGCCGCGCGCCATGGCGCCGAGGATGGCGCCGTGTTCGGCATGGGAGGTCGCCAACCGGTCGCCGTGGCGGAGCTGGGTGCGGCGGAAGGCGGCGAGGCGGGCACGGATGCCGACCGCCTGTTCCGCCATGAACTGGTTGTGGGTCGCCTGGTAGATCGCCTCGTGGAAGCGGCGGTTGAAATCGTCGTAGGCGTCGAGATCGCCGCCCCGCACCATCTCCGCCGACGCTTCATGCATGGTCTGCAGCCGGCTGCGCTCGATCGGCGTGATACGGTATGTCGCGAGGCGGACGCACATCGCCTCCATCTCCGCCGTCGTTTCGAACATGTCCATGATGCGCTCGGCCGTCACGGTGGCGACGACCACGCCGCGGCGCGGCCGGACCTCCACCATGCCGGTGGTGGCGAGCTGGCGCAGGGCTTCGCGCACCGGGGTGCGGGACGCGCCGAACCGCTGGCCGATCTGCTGTTCGTCGAGCGGCGTGCCGGGCTTCAGCCGCCCGGTGGCGATCTCGTCGGCCAGGGCCACCCGGATGACGTCGGAGAGCAGACTCTTGCCGTCGTCCGACACATCCCGGTCAGGCGCTTCCGTCGACTGAAGAGCATCCATTGCGTACACAACCCTCCGGAACTGCCTGGCCGTGTATGCGCACAAGCCGGCCTCATCACAGATAAGTATACAAAAAAGGGAGGTTCGGTCAAAATTATGTTTTCCGACCGGGATTCCAGTGGTATGTATGCACAACAGTAACGGCGGCTGATCAAAAAATACCAAAAGCCCACTGCCGGGACGAAGCGCATACACGGACTGGATGCGCTTCCGGCGGGGCAGCCAATGTCGGCCGCCGTCGTGGCTTCGTGCCCGGTCATGCTCGAACTCAGGTCCGCCGACGGACCGCCGGGCCGCATGAAACGACGGAAATGGGGAAGCGCACATGACGGGTCGAAACGAAAAACCAATTCCATTCGCCGTGGCCTCCACCGGACGGGAGGGCACGCCATGGTGATCTTCGGCACCGCCCTTCTGGCGGGCTGCTATCTGCTGGGCGTGCTGCTCGGCGATGTCCTGGGCGCCCTGATCGGGGTCAAGGCCAATGTCGGTGGCGTCGGCATCGCCATGATGCTGCTGATGGCGGCGCAGTACCACATGCGCAAGCGCGGGCTGATGCGGCCGGAAACCGAGAAGGGCGTCACCTTCTGGGCGATGATGTACATCCCGGTGGTGGTGGCGATGGCCGCCACCCAGAACGTCATCGTCGCCGTCAAGAGCGGTCCCGTCGCCCTGCTGGCCGCCTTCGGCTCGGTCGCGCTCTGCGCCTGCGTCATCTCGCTGATCAACCGCGCCATCCATCGGACCGGAGCCGCCGCCGCCTGGCAGGCCGGCGCCCCCGCCGCCGAACTCGATTAAGGGGGCCGCCATGCTCGACAAGTTCGTCCATGAGATCGCGGACAACCAGCTGGTCGCCGCCTTCGCCGTCGTCGGCATCATCGTCTGGGTCTCGAACCTGCTGGCCCGCCACCTGACCGGCGGCCGGGTTCACGGCTCGGCGATCGCCGTGCTGGCCGGGCTGGCGCTCGCCTATTGGGGCGGGCTGGTCACCGGCAAGACCAAGGGGATGGCCGACCTGACCCTGTTCGGCGGGATGGCCCTGATGGGCGGCGCGATGATGCGAGACTTCTGCATCGTCGCCACCGCCAGCGAGGTGCAGATCGACGAGGCGCGCAAGGCCGGCTGGCTCGGCTTCATCGCGCTGTTCCTCGGCACCCTCCTGCCCTTCATCGTCGGCGTCGCCGTCGCCATGGCCTTCGGCTACACCGACCCGGTGGCGCTGACCACCATCGGCGCTGGCGCCATCACCTACATCGTCGGCCCGGTGACCGGAGCCGCCATCGGCGCCAGTTCCGACGTCATCGCGCTGAGCATCGCCACCGGCGTGGTCAAGGCGATCCTGGTCATGGTCTTCACCCCCGTCCTGGCCGGCTTCATGCGGCTGGACAATCCGCAGGCCGCGATGGTCTTCGGCGGGCTGGCCGGCACGGTCAGCGGCGTCAGCGCCGGGCTGGCGGCGACCGACCGCCGGCTGGTGCCCTACGGCGCCCTGGTCGCCACCTTCCACACCGGCCTGGGCTGCCTGATGGGACCGTCCGTCCTCTTCCTGGCGATCAAGGCGATCGCCGGCTGATACGAAACCAGTGAAGAAGGAAGCTGACACCATGCGCGACTGGAACCTGCAGGGGCGCAACCGCGATGCCCGGCTGGCCCGCGCCGCCAGTCTTGTCGACGGAAAGCGCGTCGCCGCCGCGAATGCCCGCGCCCTGCTGGAAGCGGTGCTGGAACCGGGCGACCGCGTCTGCCTGGAGGGCAACAACCAGAAGCAGGCCGATTTCCTGGCCCGCACCCTGGCCTCGGTCGATCCGGCGCGGGTGAACGGCCTGCACATGGTGCAGTCGGTGCTGGCGCTGCCGGAGCATCTCGACGTCTTCGAGCGCGGCATCGCATCGAAGCTCGACTTCTCCTTCTCCGGCCCGCAGGGGGCGCGGCTGGCGCGCATGGTGGCGGACGGGCGGATCGCGGTCGGTGCCATCCACACCTATCTGGAGCTGTTCGGCCGCTATTTCGTCGACCTGACGCCGCGGATCAGCCTCGTCGCCGCCCAGGCGGCCGACGCCGCCGGCAACCTCTACACCGGTCCCAACACCGAGGACACGCCGGTCATCGTCGAGGCGACCGCCTTCAAGCGCGGCATCGTCATCGCCCAGGTGAACGAGCTGGTCGACAGCGTGCCGCGCGTCGACATCCCCGGCGGCTGGGTCGATTTCGTCATCCAGAGCCCGACGCCGCATTACATCGAACCGCTGTTCACCCGCGATCCCGCGCAGATCTCGGAAATCCAGGTGCTGATGGCGATGATGGCCATCAAGGGCATCTATGCCGAATACGGCATCCAGCGGCTGAACCACGGCATCGGCTTCGACACCGCGGCCATCGAACTGCTGCTGCCGACCTATGCGGAGTCGCTGGGGCTGAAGGGGAAGATCTGCCGGCACTGGGCGCTGAACCCGCACCCGGCGCTGATCCCCGCCATCGAGGCCGGCTTCGTCGAGAGCGTCCATTCCTTCGGCTCGGAGCTGGGGATGGAGGCCTATATCCGCGCCCGGCCGGACGTGTTCTTCACCGGTTCCGACGGCAACATGCGGTCCAACCGGGCGCTGTCCCAGGCCGCCGGCCATTACGCCTGCGACCTGTTCATCGGCTCGACCCTGCAGATCGACCTCGCCGGCAACAGCTCCACCGCCACGCTGGGGCGCATCGCCGGCTTCGGCGGCGCGCCCAACATGGGGGCCGACGCCCGCGGACGCCGCCATGCCAGCCCGGCGTGGCTGAAGGCCGGGCGGGAAGCGCGCGGCGACGGCGGGCGGATGCCGCGCGGCCAGAAGCTGGTCGTCCAGATGGTGGAGACCTTCCGCGAGCACATGCAGCCGGCCTTCGTCGACCGGCTCGACGCCTGGGACCTGGCGGAGAGCGCCGGCATGGAACTGCCGCCGGTGATGATCTACGGCGACGACGTGACCCACATCCTGACCGAGGAGGGCATCGCCAACCTGCTGCTCTGCCGGACCGACGAGGAGCGGGAACAGGCGATCCGCGGCGTTGCCGGCTACACGCCCGTGGGGCGTGGGCGCGACCGCCGGATGGTGGAGAATCTCCGCGACCGCGGCATCATCCGCCGGGCGGAGGATCTGGGCATCGACAAGCGGATGGCGACCCGCGACCTGCTGGCCGCGCGGTCGGTCAAGGACCTCGTGCGTGCATCGGGCGGCCTGTACGACCCGCCCAAGCGCTTCCGCAACTGGTGAGCCGAACCCCATGGAAATCCTGACTTACGAATATCGCGGCGGCCGTCCCGTGGCCTCCCCGCCGCCGTCCGTCCTGGTGGGCGTCGTCGGCTCCGGCAATCTGGAGGTTCTGGTGGAGCCGGCGCCGCTCGGCGGCCTCTGCCGGGTCGAGGTCCAGACCGCTGCGGTCGGCTTCGGCGCGACCTGGCAGGCGGTGCTCGACGACGTCTTCGCCCGCCATCCGCTGGCCGACGTCCGCATCTCCATCAACGATGTCGGCGCCACCCCGGCCGTGGTCGGCTTGCGGCTGGACCAGGCTTTGGACGCCTTCGCCGGAGGAGCGCAGCCATGACCAGTTACTACGAGGACAGTGCCCGCGGCCGGCTCGCCGGGCTGCTCGACCCCGGCAGCCTCACCGAGATCCTGCCGCCGACCGAGCGGGTGGTCAGCCCGCATCTGCGGCAGCTCGACACCCCGGCGGCCTTCGACGACGGCATCGTCGTCGGCGAGGGACGGCTGGCCGGCCGGCGGGTGCTGGTCGCCGCCCAGGAAGGCGGCTTCATGGGCGGCGCGGTCGGCGAGGTGCATGGCGCCAAGCTGACCGGGCTGCTGGAGCGTGCGCTGGACACGCGTCCCGACGGCGTCCTGCTGCTGGTCGAGTCCGGCGGCGTGCGGCTGCACGAGGCGAATGCCGGGCTGATCGCGGTGTCGGAGGTGATGCGCGCGGTGCTGGCGGTGCGGGCATCCGGGATCCCGGTGATCGTGCTGGACGGCGGCACCTTCGGCTGTTTCGGCGGCATGGGCATCGTGTCGCGCCTGTGCGACGCGGTGGTGATGAGCGAGGAGGGGCGGCTTGGCCTTTCCGGTCCCGAGGTGATCGAAACCACCATGGGGGTCGAGGAGTTCGACAGCCGCGACCGCGCTCTGGTCTGGCGCACCGTCGGCGGCAAGCACCGCTATCTGCTGGGCGAGGCGGCGACCCTGGTCGAGGACGACGTTTCCGCCTTTCGCGCCGCCGCCTTGGCCCTGCTGGACCACAAGCCGGATGTGTCGCTGTCGGCGCTTGAGGCTGAGCATGCCGCGCTGGCCAGCCGGCTGGAGCGCTTCGGCGACTGCCGCGACGCGCTCGACATCTGGGAGCGGCTGGGGGTGGAGGAGCCGGAAAGGCTGCCGATCCTCGACACCGCCGACTTCCTCGCCACCGTCTGCGACCGGAGGGCCTGAGCCATGGATTTGACGAGTCTTCTGAACCGGCTGTTTCCCGACGGGCACGAGATCGCCGCAGACGGTGTCTATTTCGACGGCGCCGGCCGGGTCTTCGGCACCGAGGTGGCGGTGATCGGCACCATCGACAACACGCCGATCGGCATCGAGCTGGCCTTCCGCATGGCCGGCGCGGTGCTGGAGGTGGTGCGCCGCCATCCCGGCCGGCCGATCCTGCTGCTGGTCGACACCCAGGGCCAGCGGCTGAGCCATCGCGACGAGCTGCTGGGCATCAACGGCTACATGGCGCATCTGGCCAAATGCATCGACCTCGCCCGGCGCAACGGGCACCGGGTGCTCGGGCTGGTCCATGGGCAGGCGGTCAGCGGCGGCTTCCTCGCCACCAGCCTGCTGGCCGACCGCTGCTATGCCCTGCCGGACGCCGAGATCCGGGTGATGAACCTGCCGGCGATGTCCCGCGTCACCAAGATCCCGCTGGAACGGCTGACGGAGCTGAGCGCGTCCTCCCCGGTCTTCGCCCCCGGTGTCGAGAATTATCGCCGGATGGGCGCCATCACCGCCTTGTGGGAGGGCGACCTCGCCGCCTGCCTTGCCGAGGCGCTGGCGGTGCCGACCGACGGCGATCCGCGCCGGGCGCTGGGCGAGGAGCGCGGCGGACGGCAGCTTGCCCGCAAGGTGGCCGACCGGGTGCGGCACGATGCCGTCTGACACCGTTCCCTGGCCGCGCCATGGCTGGGTCCGGCTGGGGGAGGGCTGGGCGAGCCGCCTGCGCTCTCCCCTGGCTCCGGCGAAGTTGGCGGAGGCCGAGGACTGGTGCCGGGCCAGCCGGCCGCTGGTGATCGCGCGCGGCCGGCCGGAAGACGGGACGGGGGAGCTTCGGCTGGGCCTCGCCACGCCGGACAAGCGGCGGATTGGCCTGCATGTGACGGCCGATGCGGTGGCCGAGCGGCTGGACCCGCTGCCGCTTGCAGAGGCGGCAGCGTCGGCGCCGGAGGGGTGGCGGCCCATGCTGACGAATCTGGCGCTGCGGGCGCAGGAGTTGGGGACGGCCGCCGCGGTCTATGGTTCGCTGGCCTGGCAGCACCGCACCGGCCTGCGCTATGTCCGGCCTGAGTCCGACATCGACCTGCTGTTCGCCCCGCGCGACCGCCGGCAGTTGGATGGCCTGCTGGATCTGCTGGTGGCGGTCGGCGATGCGACTCCGCGCCTGGACGGGGAAATCCTGCTGCCGGACGGTGCGGCGGTCGCGTGGCGGGAGCTGGCTGGCCGGCCCCGCCGGCTGCTGGTGAAGGGACCGGCGGAGGTCAGCCTGCGCGACCTGTCCGCCGTGCTGGCGCTGTTCGACCGGGAGGACGCCGTATGATTCGCAGCAATGCCGCAGTCACCCAGGTTCCGGCCGATTTCGCCAACCCGGTTGCGGCGCTGGCCGGACGGACGGCGGTTCGTGCGCTCTATGCCGAGCTGGCGCTGCACCCCAAGCCGGGGCTGGTCAGCCCGTTCGACAGCGGCAGCCATGACGACATGGACATGGGGACCTTTCTGCGCAGCTTGTTCGCCCTGCGTGGCTATTTCCGCGCCATCGCCGCCGCCGGTGCCGAGGGGGCGGATTTCGCCGTCCTGCGCGATCTCGGCATCGCCGGGGAGCGTCGGATGCTGGCGGCCACCGGCGGGATCAACACGCATCGCGGCGCGGTGTTCGGCATCGGCTTCCTCGCGGCGGCGGCGGGTTGGCGGATGCGGCGGGGCCGGACACTTCGGGGAACGGCGCTGGGCGGGACCGTCGGCGATCTGTGGGGCGCCGACATCCTGGCCGCCGCGCCGCAGGCCCCGGTCAGCCACGGCGCGCGGGCCGTCCAGCGCTATGGCGCCCGCGGCGCCCGGCAGGAGGCGGCCGACGGCTTCCCCACGCTGTTCACGCTTGCATTGCCGGCGCTGGACCGCG
Source organism: Azospirillum endophyticum (assembly GCF_016595245.1). Classification (GTDB taxonomy): domain Bacteria; phylum Pseudomonadota; class Alphaproteobacteria; order Azospirillales; family Azospirillaceae; genus Azospirillum; species Azospirillum endophyticum. The sequence continues at coordinate 363,488 of NZ_JAENHM010000044.1, read as the reverse complement.
CGCTAGCGGACGGCGCCGATCCGGAGCGGGCGCTGGTGCAGACCCTGTTCACATTGATGGCGGAGTTGGAGGACACCAACCTGCTGCACCGTGGCGGTTCGGCCGGGCTGACCTTCGTCCAGGGCGAGGCGCGCCGCTTCCTCGACCGCGGCGGGGTGTTCCAGGCCGGCTGGCGGGCCGAGGCCCTGGCCCTGCACCGCGCCTGCGTCGCCCGCCGCCTGTCGCCCGGCGGCAGCGCCGACATGCTGGCGGCGGCGCATTTCGTCCATGCCCTGCGGGAGGGCTGGGCATGAGCCTGGGGATCCTCTGTTCCGGCCAGGGCGGGCAGGGGCCGGGCATGCTGGATCCGCTGCGGCGGGAACCGGCGGCGCAGGCGGTGCTAGACCGGGCCGCCACGGCCATGGGTCGAGATTTGCGCGCCCTCGTCGCCGGGCCGGAGGCCGGGATGCATGACAATGCCGTCGCCCAGCCGCTGCTTTGCGCGGTCCAGGCGGCGACCTGGGCGGCCTTGCGCCCCCATCTGCCGCTGCTGCGGGCGGTCGCCGGCTACAGCCTGGGGGAGTTGTCGGCCTATCATGTCGCCGGTGCGCTCGATGCGGAGGACCTGGTTCGGCTGGCGATCCGCCGTGCGGAAGCGATGGACCGCGCCGACCCCGAACCGGGCGGGCTGCTGGCCGTGCGCGGGCTCGACCGCTTGCAGCTGGAGGGGGTTTGCCGCGACTGCGGTGCGGACATCGCCATCGAGAACGGTGCCGACCGGTTCGTGGTCGGTGGGCACCGGGCGACGCTGGATGCGCTAGAGCGGGTGGTCCTGGCGCTTGGCGCCACGGTCACGCCGTTGCCGGTCACCGTCGCCTCGCACACCCGCCTGATGGCGCCCGCCGCCGAGGAGTTCGCCCCGGTCTTGGTCGCAAGCGGCCTGCAGGCGCCGCCGCTGCCGGTGCTGGCCGGCATCGACGGCACCCCGGTCTACACGCGCGAGCGGGCCATCGCGGCGCTGACCCGGCAGATGACGGAGACGGTCGCCTGGGTCGCTTGCCTGGACGGGCTGGTCGAGATGGGCTGCACCGTTCTGCTGGAAACCGGCCCCGGCAATGCTCTGGCGCGGATGGCCGCCGAGCGGCATCCGGAACTGGCCGTCCGCTCCGTGTCCGATTTCCGCAGCCTGTCGGGTGCCGCCGCCTGGGTAGAGCGGCAACTGGGGTGATTGGGCTGTAGGTCGCAGGAGGAGTCCCCTCTCCCCCCCGGGGAGAGGGTTAGGGTGAGGGGGTCGCGCGGCGAGGATTCTCGGGATAGCCAAGCAATGCATCCCCCTCACCCCGACCCTCTCCCCCGGGGGGGAGAGGGGGATTTTCGCAGGTTGGAAAGGGTCATCGTCCCCCGCCCGGTTTCGGACCCAGCACGCAGGCGACGGCGGCCAGGATCAGCACCAGCGCCGCCGCAAGCCGCGGCGTCACCGGGTCGCCCAGCAGCAGCACCGCGCCGCCCACCCCGACGACGGGGATCAGCAGGGTGCTGACCGCCGCCTCCCCTACGGTCAGGCGGCGGACGGTGACGTACCACAGCGCCTGCGCCGCGCAGATCGAACAGACGATGTGCCAGGCGAAGCCGGTCCAGACCGTGGCGTGAATCTCGGCCAGGGCCGGCCGTGCCTCCGTCGCCGCCAGCCCGATCATCGGCAGGGCGCAGAGCACGTACTGCCAGCCGGTGATGACCATCGGATGGGTGCGCCACACCCGCCGCTTCATCACGATGGTGCCGAGCGCCCAGGCCACCGCCGCCACCAGCATCACCGCCGGCCCGGCCAGTTGCGACGGCGGCGCCGTCAGCGCCTCCGGCCCCAGCAACACCAGCAGGCCGGCCAGCCCGCAGGCTAGCCCGGCGATCTGGCGCGGTCCCGGCCGTTCGCCCAGCAGCGGGATCGCCAGCAGCGTCGCCCACACCGGCATGGTGAAGGCGACGATGGCCGCCTGCGAGGTCGCCATCAGACTCTGGCCCAGCGCCGTGCACAGGTTGAAGACCAGCACGTTGCACAGCCCGGCCGTTACCAACGCCGGCCATTCCCCCCGTTCCACCCGCAGCCGGTGCCCGGCCAGCCGCGCCGCACCCAGCAGCAGCACCGCCCCGGCGCTGAAGCCGATGGCGCGCAGGCTGAAGATCGGCATCTGCGTCAGGATCGTCTTCACCGCCGGCCAGTTCAGGCCCCAGAACAGGCTGATGGCGGCGATCAGCAGGTATTTCGCCGGATCGCGGCCGGTGCCGCTGGCGGCGGTGGCGGTCATGCGGCTGTCTTGCCTTCAAACCCGTCCAGGAAGCTCGACAGGTTGGCCGACAGGTCATCGATGGCGTAGCCGCCTTCCTGCACCAGCACCGTCGGCAGCCCGGCGGCGGCGATCAGGGCGCCCATGCGGGCGAAGCCCGGCGTGGTGACGCCGAAGGCGGCCAGCGGGTCGTTGATGAAGGTGTCGAAGCCCAGCGAGACGAACAGCATCTCCGGCGCGAAGCGCCGGATCTCGTCCAGGCCCTTGCCGATGGTCGCCAGCACCGTCGCCTCGTCGCTGCCGATCGGCAGGGGGAGGTTCAGGGTGTAGCCTTCGCCGCGGCCGATGCCGCGCTCCTGCGCATAGCCGGCCATGTGCGGATAGAACTCGGCCGGGTCGCCGTGGACCGAGACGAAGAACACGTCGTCGCGCTCGTAGAAGATGTCCTGCGTGCCGTTGCCATGGTGGACGTCGACGTCGATGATCGCCACCCGCGCCGGGCGGCCTTGGGCGCGCAGCAGCGGCAGCACCGATTCCGCGGCGACGGCGACATGGTTCAGGTAGCAGAAGCCGCCGGCCATGTCGCGGGTGGCATGGTGCCCCGGCGGCCGGCACAGCGCGTAGGCGGCGGTGTCGGCACCGCTGGCGACCAGCTTCGCCGCGTGGATGGCGGCGTTGGTCGCGGCGCAGGTGGCGGCCCAGGTGCCCTCGCCGATCGGGCAGGCGGTGTCGAACATGTGCCAGCCGGCCTGCCCGACGATGCTCGTGGGGTAGTTGGGAGCCGCCTGCATGCGGTGGACGTTGGGCAGCACCACGTCGCCCATGTCGCCGGCCGCCACCCAGCGGGCGTGCGCCGTTTCCAGGAAGGCGAGATAGGCGGGGGTGTGGACGGCGGCGCGCGGGGCGGAGCCGTAATCGTCGGGCAGGATCAGCGTTTCGCCCCGCTTCTCGATCAGCGAGGCCAGCGCGCCGACCCGCTCCGGCTTCTCCGGCAGGGCGCGCAGCAGGCCCTTGTTGAAATAGGTGGCGGGACGGTGCAGGGCGACGTCGGGGTGATGGACGAACTTCATGGGGGAGACTCCGTTGGAGGTCTCCCTCTCCTGCCCCGGGAGAGGGAAGGGGCCCGCCGCGAAGCGGTGGGAAGGGTGAGGGGTAGCCCAAGAAACCATGCGCTACGGGATTCTTGGGTCGCCCCTCACCCTCCCCATGCTGCCGCATGGGTCCCCTCCCTCTCCCGGGGCGGGAGAGGGCTTGCTATGCGCTCAGGGCTTTCCAGCCGTGGCGACCAGCGTTTCGAACAGCACGGCGGCACCGCGGGCACCATCGGCGGGGGCGATGTTCTCGACTTCGTTGTGGCTGATGCCGTCCTCGCAGGGGATGAAGATCATCGCCGTCGGCACCTTGCCCGCCACATAGACCGCGTCATGGCCGGCGCCCGACACGATGTCGCGGTGGCTGAAGCCGAAGCCGCCCGCCGCCTCGCGCACCCGGTCGACCAGCGGCTTGGCGAAGGGCGTCGGCGGGAAGTGCCAGAAATCGGCGATCTCGGCGCCCACCCCGTTCTGCTCGGCAATCGCGGCGACGGCGGCGCGGAATCGACGGTCCATGTCGGCCAGCGTGTCGGCGTTCGGATGGCGCAGGTCGACGGTGAAGAAGACCCGGCCGGGGATGACGTTGCGCGAATGCGGGTGGACATCGAGAATGCCCACCGTGGCGCAGGGATCGCCCGCCGTCTCCAGCCCGACCCGCTGCACCGCCTGCACCATCGCCGAGGCGGCGACCAGCGCGTCGCGGCGCAGGCGCATCGGCGTCGGGCCGGCATGGGCCTCGACACCCGTCACCGTCACCTCGTACCAGCGCTGGCCCTGGGCGCCGGTGACGACGCCGATCTCCTTGCCCTCGACCTCCAGCACCGGACCCTGTTCGATATGGGCCTCCAGATAGGCGTGCATCGGGTGATCGACCGGCGCCTCGCCGGCATAGCCGGTGCGGACCAGCTCGTCGCCGAGCCGCGCGCCGTCCTGCGCCACCTTGTCGAGGATCTCCTCCAGGGTGAAGACGCCAGTGACGACGCCCGACCCCATCATCGGCGGCGAGAAGCGGGAGCCTTCCTCGTTGGTCCACACCGCGACCTCGACCGGGTGCAGGGTCTCCACCCCGCGGTCGTTCAGCGAGCGCACCACCTCCAGCGCCGCCAGCACGCCGAACACGCCGTCGAAGCGTCCGCCGGTCGGCTGGGTGTCGAGATGGCTGCCCATCACCACCGGGGGCAGGCTGTCGTCACGGCCTTTGCGGCGGGCGAAGATGTTGCCGATGCGGTCGATTGTCACGGTGCAGCCGGCGGCCTCGCACCAGGAGACGAACAGGTCGCGGCCGGCCTTGTCCTCGTCCGACAGGGCGAGGCGGCAACTGCCGCCCTTCGCGGTGGCGCCGATCTTCGCCATCTCGGCAAGGCTGTCCCACAGGCGCTGGCCGTCGATGGGCAGATTGGAGGGGAGGGACATGGGGGCTCCAGGTGAGGCTTGTTATGTTTCGATCAGGGAGGTGTCGGCTTCGAATGCCCCCACCTAACCTCCCCCGCTGGGCGGAGGAGGGACTGCCGCCGCTTTTCCGAACAAGCGCTTGATCCCCTCCCCCGCCCAGCTCTCGCACAAAGCTTCGCTTTGTGCTGACGCGGCAGGCGGACCGTAGGTCCGCTGAGAGCGGGGGAGGGTTAGGGTGGGGGTAAGTGAGCGAGGGCTAAGCCGCCGCCTCCCGCCGCTCCCGTGCCCGCAGGTCGACCATCGCCAGGACGGCGCGCAGCATCGGCACGTCCACGCCGGTCCGTTCGGCCAGTTCGATCACCGATCCCAGGATGGCGTCCAGTTCCAGCCGCCTGCCGGCCTCATAGTCCTGGAGCATCGAGGTCTTGAAGTCGCCGACGCCGGCGGCCATGGCGATGCGTTCGTCGACGCTGGTGGTGAAGACCATCCCCAGCCTCTCCGCCACCGCCTTGGCCTCCAGCATCATGGCGCGGCCGGTCTCGCGCGTGCCGGGGTCGTTGCACAGGCGGCCGAGCGTCGATCCGGTCAGCACGCTCAGGGGATTGAAGGCGAGGTTGCCCCACAGCTTCACCCAGATCGCCTGCCGGATGTCGGCGGTCTTCGCCGGCTGGAATCCCGCCTGCCCGAACAGCGTCACGACGCGGTCGACCGCAGGATTGTCCCTATTGGCGGCGTCACCGAAGACGAAACGCTGGTCGCTGACATGGCGGATACGGCAGGGACCGTCGCCTTCCACCGCGACGAAGCTGGTCGCCCCCACCACCCGGTCGGGATCGATGGAGCGCCAGAGCAGCCCGTCGGGGTCGACGCTGGCGAGCGGCCGGTCGGCCAGCGGCTCCGGCTGGCGGTGCGGGTACCACCACGGAATGCCGTTGACCATCGGCACCAGGGCGGTCTCCGGTCCCAGCAACGGGGCCAGCGTGTCGATGGTGCCGCGCAGCGCATGGGCCTTGACGCAGAGGAACACCAGATCCTGCGGTCCCAGCGACAGGCTGTCGTCGGTGACGCGGGGGCTGAGCCGGGCGACGCGGTTCAGCGGCGTCACCATGGTCAGGCCGTTGCGGCGGATGGCGGATGCCGCGTTCGGCCGGGCGACCAGCGTCACCTCGGCCTCGGTGGCGCCCAGCCGGGCGGCCAGCAGGCCGCCGACGGCGCCGGCGCCGATGATGGCGACCTTCATTCAGTGCGCTCCCGCCAGGCCGGAGCCCGTTTTGACTTTTTGCAGGTCGTCCGGGATGTGCCAGGACTTCCCCGGAATGGCGTCGAGCAGGCTGCGGGTGTAGGCGTCGCGCGGGTGGGTGAAGACCTCCCGCGCGGTGCCCATCTCGACGATCCTGCCGCGGCGCATCACGGCGATGGTGTCGCAGACCTGGGCCGCCACCCGCAGGTCGTGGGTGATGAACAGCATGGCGAGATTCAGCCGCCGTCGGATGTCGTCCAGCAGTTCCAGCACCTGTCCCTGCACCGAGACGTCGAGCGCCGAGACCGGCTCGTCCGCCACCAGCAGCTTCGGCTCCATGGCGAGCGCGCGGGCGATGCCGATGCGCTGGCGCTGGCCGCCGGAGAACTCGTGCGGGAAGCGGTCGGCCGCCGAGCCGTCGAGTCCGACCAGCGCCAGCAGCTCGCGGGCACGGGTCAGGGCCCTGGTCCGGTCCTCGCCGAAGGCCACCGGCCCTTGCGCGACGATGTCGCCGACGCGGTGGCGCGGGTTCAGCGAGGCGTAGGGGTCCTGGAATACCATCTGCACTGCCCGGCGGTAGGGCCGGAAGCCCTTGCGGTCGAGCGCCAGCAGGTCGGTGCCCTCGAACAGGATGCGGCCCGAATCCGGCTTGATCAGCCCGACGATGGAACGGCCGAGCGTCGATTTGCCCGATCCGGATTCGCCGACCAGCCCGACGGTCTCGCCGGGATGGATGGTCAGAGACAGGTCGTCGCCGGCAACGACTTCCTTCGACTTCTTGAACAGGCCGCCGCCGACATGGAAGACCTTGCGCACCTTGTCGGCGACCAGCAGCGGCGCGCCGGCCTTGGCATGGTCGTCGCGGTGCTCGATGTAGTGCGGGACCGAGGCGATCAGCTGGCGGGTGTAGGCATGCTGCGGCCGGTTCAGCACATCCGACGCCGCACCGTATTCCACCAGCTTGCCGTGGCGCATCACCGCCACCCGGTGGGCGATCTCCGCCACCACGCCGAAATCATGGGTGATGAACATCATGCCCATGTGACGCTCGGCCTGGATCGAGCGGATCAGGTCGAGGATCTGCTTCTGGGTGGTGACGTCCAGCGCCGTGGTCGGCTCGTCGGCGATCAGGATGTCGGGCTGGCAGGCCAGCGCCATGGCGATCATCACGCGCTGGCGCTGGCCGCCCGACAGGCGGAAGGGATAGGCCTCGGCCAGTTCGGCCGGGTTGGGCAGCCCGACCTGGTCCAGCAGCTCGACCACGCGGGCGCGGCGGGCGGGGGCGGGCAGGGCGGTGTGTTCGCGCAAGGACTCGCCGATCTGGCGGCCGACCCGCATCAATGGGTTCAGCGCCGTCATCGGCTCCTGGAACACCATGGCGATGCGGCCGCCGCGAAGGCTGCGCTGCTCCGCCTCCGGCATGGCCAGCACGTCCTTGCCCTTGAACAGCAGGCTGCCGCCGGCGACCCGGACATGGGGGGCGGGCAGCAGGCCCATCATGGCATGCGCGGTCATCGATTTGCCGGAGCCGGACTCGCCGACCACGCAGAGGATCTCGTCGGGGTTCAGGGTGAAGGTCAGGTTGTCCACCGCCAGCGGGCGGTCGGCGCCCGGCGGCAGCGCGATGCTGAGGCCGCGCACATCGAGAAGCGGCGTGATCATGGCGGCGGTCTCCGGCGGGGTGCGCATCAGGTCGAACTGGCTCATCGCATCACCCCCGCGACCGGGCGAGCTTCGGGTTCAGGGCGTCGTTCAGCCCCTCGCCGACCAGGTTCAGCGCCAGCACGGTCAGCACGATGGCGAGGCCGGGGAAAACGCTCATCCACCAGGCCTGCCGGATCACCGTGCGGGCGGCGCCGATCATGTAGCCCCAGCTCATCGCGTTGGGATCGCCCAAGCCGAGGAAGCTCAGCGAGCTTTCCAGCAGGATGGCGGTCGCGACCATCAGCGAGGCCGACACGATGATCGGCGACAGGCTGTTGGGCAGGATCTGGCGCAGGATGATGGTGCCGTTGCTCTGGCCGGTGGTGATGGCGGCCTGGACGAACTCGCGCGAGCGCAGGCTGAGGAACTCGGCGCGGGACAACCGTGCCAGCGGCGGCCAGCTGACGATGGCGATGGCGGCGACGATGGTGGTCAGGCTGGGGGTGAAGATGGCGACCAGCACCACGGCCAGCACGAAGTTGGGGATGGTCTGGAACAGCTCGGTAAAGCGCATGATCGCGTCGTCCACCTTGCCGCCATGGAAGCCGGCCAGCGCCCCCAGCGTGACGCCGATGGCCAGCGCCGCGGCGGTGGAGGTCAGGCCGATCAGCAGCGACACCCGCGCCCCATGGGCGATGCCCGACGCGATGTCGCGGCCCAGCATGTCGGATCCCAGCAGGGCGTCTTCGGACAGCGGCGGCTGGAAAGGCGCCGTCGCCATTTCCCACGGGTCGCCGGGGAAGAAGACCGAGGCGAAGACGGCCAGCACGACGATGGCGATCAGGATGACCAGCCCCAGGACCGCGCCCTTGTTGCGGACGAAGGCCCGCCAGAAATCGGAGTTCATCATTGCGACACCTGGATTCGCGGATCGACGAGGCCGTAGAGGATGTCGGTCAGGATGTTGAAGAGGATCACCATGATCGACGTGACCAGGAAGATGCCCAGCAGCACCTGATAGTCGCGCTGCAGCACCGCCTCGAAGGCCAGCCGGCCGATGCCGGGCCAGGCGAACACCGTCTCGATCAGGATGGAGCCGCCGACCAGCTGGCCGGCCTGGATGCCGGCCACGGTGATGACCGGCAGGATGGCGTTGCGCAGGACATGGCGGGTGACGATGCGGCTCTGCGTCAGCCCCTTGGCCTTGGCCGTCTTGACGAAGTCGAGGCCGCGCACCTCCAGCATCGAGGCGCGGGTCAGGCGCGCATAGCCCGCCATGTAGAACAGCGCCAGCGTGATGACCGGCAGGATCAGGTGGACGGCGACATCCGCCACATGAGCCAGCCCAGTATAGCCGGCGCCGATGGTCTCGTAGCCGAAGGCCGGCAGCCAGCCGAGCTGGATGGAGAACAGCAGGCTCAGCATCAGCCCGATCCAGTAGATCGGCGTCGCGTAGGCCAGGAGTGCCACGACGGTGATGGCGCTGTCGGCCCAGGTGCCGACGGCGACGGCGGCCAGCGTGCCGAGCGCCACCCCGGCGGCGAGCGCCAGCAGGAAGGCGGTCAGCGTCAGCACCAGGGTGGCCGGCAGCCGTTCCGCCAGGATGTCCCAGACCGGCCGCTGCTGGCGGTAGGAGAAGCCGAGATCACCCCGCACGACCTTGCCGACATAGGTGCCGAGCTGTTCGTAGAGCGGCCGGTCGAGCCCGAACTGCTCGCGCAGCTGCGTCACGAACTTTTCGTCGGCGGCCCCCGCCTCGCCCGCCATCACCATGGCCGGGTCGCCGGGGGCGGCATGGACGAGGAAGAAGTTCATCACCACGATGGCGATCAGGATCGCGGCGGCCTTGACGAGGCGGCTCGCGAAGAGTTGGGCGAATCCCAGCATGGGCGTGGTCCTATTTCAATTGCCGCGCTCTGGCCTCTCTCCCGCTCACACGTAAGCGCAGATTCCCCCTCTCCCCCCCGGGGAGAGGGTCGGGGTGAGGGGGATGCATAGCGTGGATTCTCGGAGAAGGGCCGCCGCGCGTCCCCCTCACCCTAACCCTCTCCCCGGGGGGAGAGGGGATACTTCAAGGAGTCGGACGACTACTTCGCCAGCCAGACGCTTTCATAGGTGTCGTTGACACCGATGGCGGTCGTGTTGGCGTTCTTCACGCGCTTGTCGAGGAAGGTCGGGAATTCCATCTCCAGCAGCCACACCACCGGCAGGTCGTCGGACAGGATGCGCTGGACCTCGCTGTATTGCTCCTGGCGCTTGGCCGGGTCGTTCTCGCGCGAGGCCTGGTCGAACAGCTCGTCCACCTTCGGGTTGGAATAGCCCATGGTGTTGGTGAACAGAACGCCCTTGCGGATGTTCGACGAGATGTAGGTGCGGGCCACGCCCAGTGCCGGGTCGCCGTACTGGTAGAGGAAGTTGGTGGTGATCTCGTAATCCCAGTTGGCGACGCGCTGCGCCCAGCCGGCGGCGTCGGTGCTCTCCAGCACCACGGCGACGCCGACCTTGCCGAGCGCCTGCTTCAGATACTCGCCCAGACGGGTCCAGGTCTCGCCATAGGGCATCGGCATCAGCTTGACGGTGGCGCGCACGCCCTTGGCGTCGGGCTTCAGGCCCATCTCGTCCAGCAGGGCCTTGGCCTTGTCCGGGCTCGGCTCATAGGTCGTGACCTTGGGGTCGTAGAACTTGACCACCGAGTTGATCGGGCCGGTCGGCACCCGGCCGAGGCCGAACCAGATCTTGTCGCGGATGAACTTGCGGTCGATCGCGTAGGCGATCGCCTTGCGGAAACGCTTGTCGTCCAGCGGCTTGACCCGGTGGTTGATCTCCAGCCAGGCCATCGGCGCGACGAACTCGTAGCCCTCGGTGGTCAGGGTGACGTTGGGCAGCGTCTTCATGCGCGGAACCTCGAAGGGTTCCAGGTCGCTGTACTGGGTTTGCTGCACCTGCCCGCTTTCCAGCGCCAGCGAGCGGCTGGCGGCGTCCGGGATCACGCGGAAGGTGATGCCGTCGAGATAGGGCAGGTCCTTCTTGTAATAATCCTCGTTGCGGACGAGCTGGATGTAGCTGCCCTTGACCCATTCCTTCAGCTTGAACGGGCCGGTGCCGATCGGCGTATTGTTGGCCGGGTTAGCGCGGAAATCGCTGCCTTCATAGATATGGGCCGGGACGATCGGGGCCGACGACACCTCGAAGGCCTGGATGAAGGCCGGGAACGGCTCCTTCAGCTTGAATTCGACGGTGTGGTCGTCCAGCGCCTTGATCGACTCGCAGCGGCTGAACACGGCTCGCGCGCGCGGGTGGACCTCCATCAGGAACTTGGAGGTCGAGAAGACCACGTCGTTGGCGCTGAACGGCTTGCCGTCGTGCCACTTCACGTTCTGGTACAGCTTGAAGGTATAGGTCAGGCCGTCCGGCGACACTGTCCAGCTCTCGGCGAGCGACGGCATCGGGTTCAGCTTGCGGTCGTAGGTCAGCAGGCCCTGGTAGATCTTGCCGGCAACGGTCTGGGTCGGGCCCTGCTGGTTCAGGCCCAGCATCAGGGTCGGCGGCTCCGGCTGGACGATGGAGTTGAGGACACCGCCGCGGACCGGCGTCTCCTGGGCCATGGCTGGGGCGGCGACCAGGGCGGCGGTGCCGGGAATGGCGAGGGATGCTGCCAGCAGGCCGGCGGCGGCGGCGCGGTGGAGGCTGCGGCGGAAGCTGGCGGGGATACCGGAAAGGCGTCGTGTCATGCGGGTGTCCTCGTCTCCAGTGGTGTCGATGGTGTCGGCGACCCTGTCGTGTCGGTGTTTTTTGTTGGGAGGGTGTCGGTTGGCGAGGCCCCCCACCCCAACCCTCCCCCGCTGGGCGGGGGAGGGGGCAAGTGCTTAGGCGGGAGAGCGGCGGCAGTCCCTCCCCCGCCCAGCGGGGGAGGTTAGGTGGGGGTCTAACCTACCCACACTTACCGCGGCCCGGTCGGGCCGGTGGTGCCGTCCAGCCAGCGCAGCAGCGAGTCCCATTCCAGGACGCCGGCGCGCGGATAGGCGCGCTCATACTGCTGGGCGGTGTGCTCGCACACCTCGGGCGACGGGTAGATCAGCGGACGGCCGCCGGCCATCGCCATGATCTGCTGCTTGCAGGCCTGCTCCAGGTAGTACATCAGCACGGCGGCCTCGGCGACGTCCTGGCCGACGGTCAGCAGGCCGTGGTTGCGCAGGATCATGCTGTGATGGTTGCCGAGGTCGGCGACCAGCCGCTCGCGCTCGGCCAGATCGAGTGCGATGCCTTCGTAGCTGTGATAGGCGATGCGGTTGTACCAGCGCAGCGAATGCTGGGTGATCGGCAGCAGCCCGTCGGCCTGGGCGCTGACCGCCATGCCGGCGTCGGTGTGCAGGTGGATGACGGCGCCGACGTCCGGGCGGGCGTGGTGCACCGCGCTGTGGATGGTGAAGCCGGCCGGGTTGATCTCGTCGCCGTCGCGGCGGTCCACCAGATTGCCGTCGATGTCGACCTTCACGAGGTTGTCGGGCGTCACCTCGTGGAACATCAGGCCATAGGGGTTGATCAGGAAATGGTCGGGCGTGTCGGGAATCCGCGCCGACATGTGGGTGTAGATCAGGTCGGTCATGCCGAGCCGGTCGAACAGCTTGTAGGCGGCAGCCAGATCGGTGCGGGCCTTCCACTCCACGTCGGAACAGTCGCGGGTGGCGTGCGGAGCGTGGGCGGCGTTTGCTTTCAGGGGAACGGCGATCATCGGGCGGGTCTCGTCAGGGAGGGGGTCAGATGGGTTCCAGGCCGCACCAGCCGGCGATGAACAGCGCCAGCACGCGGGTCACGTCGCGGACGCTGTCCAGCGACACCGATTCGTCGATGCCATGGATGCGCGTCGCCTCCGGGCCGTAGCAGGTGGCGGGCGTGTCGCCATAGAACTGGAAGAAGCGGGCGTCGGTGGTGCAGGTCAGCGCCACCAGCTCCGGATCGCCGCCGCGCACGGCGCGGTGGCTGTCGGCCAGCAGGGTCACCAGCGGGTGCGCCGGGTCGATCTCGCAGCCGGCGGCCTGGAAGCCGTTCCACTGAAGCTCGATCCCCACGCCGGACAGGGCCGGGTCGGTGGAGCGCGCCTGCTCCACCGCCCGGGTCACCTCGGCGCGGACCGCCTCCGGCTCCTGCCCGGGGAAGAAGCCGAGCCGGAGGTCGAGCGCGCAGCGCGTCGGGACCGACGACGGCCACTCGCCGCCCTCGATCCGGCCGAGATTGACGTTGACGGGATGGGCATGGCCGCAGAAGGCGGGATGGCGGCAGGACGGCTCGTTCCACCGCACCTCCAGCGCCTTCAGGTGGGCAGCCAGGGCATAGGCCGCCTCGATCGCGTTCGTCCCGGCCGAGGTGTCCAGCACATGGGCCGGCGTGCCGGTCAGCACCAGCCGCAGCCACATCACGCCGACCTGGGCGATGGAGATGGAATGGTTGAACGGCTCCGGGATCACCGCCGCGTCGGCACGGTAGCCGCGATGCAGGCAGGCGAGCGCGCCGTTGCCGGTGCATTCCTCCTCGATCACCGATTGCAGATAGACCGGCGCGGCCGGCTGGTAGCCCAGGCTGCGCAATGCTGAAAAGGCGGCGGTGTAGGCGGCGATGCCGGCCTTCATGTCGCCGGCGCCGCGGCCGTAGAGCCGCCCGTCGGCGATCCGCGGTTCGAAGGGCGGGGTGGTCCACAGCTCCGCCGGGCCGGCCGGCACCACGTCGATGTGGCCGTTCAGGATCAGCGAGCGGCCCTTCGCCTCGCGCGGCCGATGCACGCCGACGACGTTCTCGCGGCCGGCATAGGCGCCGGGGAGAACCGGCGGCGAGAAGCCCGGCAGGCGGGAGATCGCCTGTTCGTCGATGTCGAAGCGGTCGACCTCCAGCCCCAGGCGGGCGAAGCGGTCGGCCATCAGCGCCTGCGCTGAGGATTCCTCCCCCAGCAGCGAGGGCTGGCGGACGAGGTCGGAGAGGTGAGCGACGCAATCGCCCTGCGCCGCGTCGGCGGCATCCAGGATCGCGGCGCGCAGGCCGCTATCCGGCAACGCATGGTCGAGACTGTCGGCCGTATCCCGTGTCATTCCAAATCCTCTGCCCAAATCCTCTGCCCGAGTCCTCTTCGCCACTGCGTCGTGAGTGCAGGGGCGGGTGAAAAAAGACGAAGCAGTTGCGTCACGGCCTATCCCCAATGGATATGGCCGCCATAACGGCGCGTTCTGTAAGGTCCGGCTTGGCGATGCTTGAAGGCCGCCATATGCCGATTAGGCAACCGTCCAATCGATCAGGCAAATAAGCATTTTTCATTTCGCCCATGAATCTGATTTATGCCGCAGTTGCTCACAACGCATTCATGTGCGTAGAATTTGGGCGGCAGGACGGATGCACCGGAAGCGGGCAGCGATGGAGAGGGCGAGGCGGTGAACGAAACCGAGGCGGAACGGCAGGCTTTGGCCCGACTGGGCCAGCAGATGGACTGGAACCTGCTGCGCACCTTCATGGTGATCGTGCAGGAGGGCAGCATCACCAAGGCCGCGGTCCGCCTGTTTTTGACGCAGCCGGCGGTCAGCCTCGCGTTGAAGCGGCTGGAGGAGCAGCTCGGCCGTACGCTGGTCGACCGCGGTCCCGGACGATTCGCCGTCACCGCCGCCGGCGAGCAGGTCTACGACGAGGCGGTGTCGATCCATGCCACCGTGTCGCGGCTGGGCGCCCTGGTGCGCGACGCCAAGGACGAGGTCAGCGGCCATGTCCACATCCTGATGACCAGCCGCATCCAGACCCCGCTGCTCGACCGCTCGCTGCGGGAGTTTCACCGGATGTACCCGCTGGTGACCTTCCGCATCGACGTCATGGCCTCGGCCGACGCGCACATCGCGTTGCAGCAGCGGGTCGGCGCCATGGCGATCTGCCTCCTGCGCGAACCGATCCCCGGCCTGTCCAGCCGGATCTTCCTGCGCCAGACCTATCGCCTCTACTGCGGTCCCGACTTCCGCCTGTTCGGCCGGCGCGACATCGACATCGCCGAACTGCGCCACGAGAGTTTCGTGTCCTTCACCTCCGACCAGATCGACGGCGCCCTGTCGCCGCTGACCCTGTTCCGCGCGCGGGAAAGCTTCGCCGGCCGCGTCGTCGCGTCGTCCGCCAACCTGGAGGAGGTGCGGCGGATGATCGTCTGCGGCCTCGGCATCGGCCCGCTGCCGGAACACATCGCCGCCCGCGACGTCGCCGACGGCCTGCTGTGGGAGCTGCCGCCCTATGAGGGCATCGCTCCGGTCAACGTCCATCTGATCTGGAACGAGCAGGCCAAGCTGAACCGGGCCGAGCGTGCGTTCCTCGACTATCTTCAGACGGCACTGGCGACGGCGCCGGCCAGGGAACTCGCCGGCGAGGCGACGGATCCGATGTCGGCGGCAGTTTCCCAGCCTGCAAGTTTGTGAGGAACGCATCCGTGACGAATGGCCCGCCCGGCCGTTGTTGTCCATGACGGCCGGCTCCGGCCGGTCGAACCCACGGATTCAGGAGGACGTCATGGACGAGGATCGGGCCAAGGGCGCCATGGACAAGGCCAAGGGCGCCATCAAGCAGGGCGTCGGCAACGTCACCGGCGACGAGAAGATGAAGGCCGAAGGTGCCGCCGACAAGGCGAAGGGCAAGGTCGAGAATGCCGTCGGCGGAGCCAAGGACGCCTTGCGCGGCAAGAGCTGACGCCGTCTCGCGCGGCAAGGATCGATTGTCTAGGAAGCCCCGCGGCAGCAATTGCCGCGGGGTTCCGCGTTCAAGGTGTCTGAAACGTCCTGAACGCGAGGGGCACCGCGACGCGCATCACGTCGATGAAGCGGCGCAGGCGGGCCGGCTGGTGGCGGACCGGCGGATAGACCAGGCTGACCGGCAGCGTGGCCGCCTGCCATTCCGGCACCAGCTGCACGAGCCGGCGTGCCGCCAGATCCTCCACCAGCGCCCATTGCGAGCCGATGGCGACACCCAGCCCGAGGATCGCGGCGTTGCGGATCGCCTGCAGCCCGTCGGTCGACAGGCGCGGCCGGATGCTGAAGCGCGCCGTCTCGCCGGTTCCGGCATGGGTCAGCGTCACCTCGTCCCGATAGAAGGTGTGCAGCGCCAGCCACGGCAGGTCCGCCAACTCGTCCGGTCGTTGCGGCAGCGGACGGCCGCCGAGCAGGGTGGGGGAGGCGACGACGATGCGCGGCACCTCGGCCAGCCGCAGGGCGACGACGGACGGGTCGAGGATCTCGCCGACGCGGATGGCGCAGTCGATGCCCTCGCCGATGAAGTCGGGCATGCGGTCGTGCAGGAGCCATTCCACCGTCATCCGCGGATAGCGGCGCAGATACTCCGCCACCGGCCCGACCAGCTGCTGCTGTCCGAAGGCATGCGGCGCCACCACCCGCAGATGGCCGGCCGGCTGGTCGTCGGCGCCGCGAACGTCGCTTTCCAGGATTTGCCAGTCGGCGAGCAGATCCTTGGCCCGCTCGAAACAGCGCGTCCCGTCCTCCGTCAGGTTCATCCGGTGGGTGGAGCGCTGCAGCAACCGGACGCCCAGCAGGCGTTCCAGCTGCTGCAGGCGGCGGCTGACCGTCGGCTGGGTGCTGCCCAGCTGCGCCGCCGCCGCCGACAGGCTGCCGGATTCGACGATGCGGACGAAGGTCTCCAGCAGGGCGATGCGATCGCTGCCGATCGCCGAAAGATCATGGCTCATACGTTCAACGTATAGCAAATCTACACCTGCTCCGGCTACCGTCGCCAGCGCGCCGCCGCCATACTCACCCTCAATCACGGTCATGACGGTCCTGACAGGACGTCCTTGAGGGGTTCAAACGATGTCGACCATTCAATCCGCGCATGCAAGCCCGGTCATCCTGGCACCGGCGCGCGACGCCGGGATAAGCCGGCCCCTGGTCTTCCTGATGGCGGCGGGCGCCGGTCTGGCGGTGGCGTCCCTCTATTACAGCCAGCCCATGCTCGGCGTTCTCGGCGCCGACATCGGGGCCGCCGACCAGACGGTCGGCTGGGTGCCGACGCTGACGCAACTCGGCTACGCCTTCGGCATCCTGCTGCTGGCGCCGCTGGGCGACCGCATCGACCGCCGCCGCATCATCCTGGCGAAGACCGCCATCCTGGCTGCGGCGCTGCTGACGGCGGGCTTCGCGCCTTCCATCGGCGGGTTGCTGGCGGCGAGCCTGGTCCTGGGCCTGTCGGCGACGCTGGCGCAGGACATCGTTCCCGCCGCAGCCACCCTGGCTCCGGCGGAACATCGCGGCCGGGTGGTCGGCACGGTGATGACCGGGTTGCTGCTGGGCATCCTGCTGTCGCGGGTGGTCAGCGGCGTCATCGCCGAGCATTACGGCTGGCGCGCCGTGTTCGTGGCGGCGGCCGGCAGCATCGCGCTGCTGGGCGTGGCGCTGTGGCGCGGGTTGCCGCGCTTCAAGCCGACGACCGATCTTGGGTACGGTGAACTGCTGGGTTCGCTGGTCACGCTGTGGGCCCGCCATCCGGGGCTGCGCCGGGCGGCGATCGCCCAGGGCCTGCTGTCGGTGGGCTTCAGCGCCTTCTGGTCGACCCTGGCGGTGATGCTGCACGGTGCGCCGTTCCATCTGGGTGCCGCCGCGGCCGGTGCCTTCGGGCTGGCCGGAGCGGCGGGTGCGCTGGTGGCGCCGGTGGCGGGCCGCATCGCCGACAGCCGCGGCCCGGCCCTGATGACCCGGCTGGGCGCCGGGCTGGCCGCCCTGTCCTTCGCCGCCATGGCCCTGTCGCCTCTGCTGCCCGAAGGAGGCCGCCTGTGGCTGCTGGTGGCGAGCGCCGTCGGTTTCGACCTGGGCGTCCAGGCCTCGCTGATCTCCCACCAGACCATCGTCTACGGCATCGACCCGGCCGCCCGCAGCCGCCTGAACGCGGTGCTGATGGTCGGCATGTTCATTGGCATGGCTGCCGGCGCCACGTTGGGCAGCCAGGCGCTGGCGATCTGGGGCTGGAATGGCGTGATCGCCGTCGCCACCGCCGCCTCGACCGCCGCCCTGATCCTGCGTCTCTTCACCCGCTCCGACCGCTGACCCCTTCTCCTGCCACAAGCCTCCGGCATCATGCGACATCGCATGATGCCGGAGGCTTTTCTATGTCCGTAGCCCCGCCGCCATCTCGACGAAGTCGATCAGGGAGGCGGCATAATGTTCGGGCGTGATGCCGCGGCGGCGGTGCTTGGCCCGCTTGACGTACCAGTCCTGCAGCATCGGCTTGATCAGCGCGGCGGTCATCGCCACGTCCGGCACCCTGAATCGGCCACGGGCGACCCCTTCGGCCAGCGCGTCGGCGATCATGCTTTCGGTCATCATCTCGCTGCCGATCGCAAGGTCGCGCCCCTCCTTGGAGAAGGCCTTCGCCTCCATGTAGGCGAAGACGAACCAGGGATGCATGGTCTCGGTCAAGAACAGGTGGGTCTCCAGCAGCCAGCGCAGCCGGGCCGCCGGATCGGTCGCCAAGGCGTCCGGCGGGCGGCCCAGCACCTCCTCCACCGCGCCGACCACCTGGTTCAGGATCATCAGCAACAGCGTGTCCTTGCCGTCGAAATAGGCGTAGAGCGCCCCCATGCTCAGCCCCGACTGTTCGGCCAGGTCGCGCAGGCTCATGGAATGGAAACCCTTGCGGTTCGCCAGCGTCAGGGTGGTCTCGACGATGCGCGCGAGGTTGGCGACGGCGACGGCCGGCTTCTTCACCCGGATGGTCGCGGCATGGCGCTCCAGGATGCGGGCGCACAGCGCTTCCATCGACAGGTCGAACCGTGCCTGGAACTCCTGTACGCTGCCCATTCCGCTTTGCTCCGTCTTGCGTGCCGTTGATCGATGTCCCGGCCCGGGGACCGGCCGCTACATAAGGCGAGCGCCCGTTCGGTTTTTCAAGACGTCCGTTGCGGAACGCTCCGCACCCTGCTGGGCGATCCTTGGGCTTTCGATGGTATTGGAGTGATCATGGCCACAATGCTCACCAGCAACGGGCAAGTCACCATTCCCAAGCCGATTCGCGACCTTTTGGGCCTCAAGCCCGGTAGCGCGGTGGAATTCGAGATTGCGGAGGACGGGCGCGTTGTCCTGAGACGGGCGGACCGAACGGCACCGGTAAGGAGCCGGTTCGAGCGGCTGCGGGGCCGGGCCACGGCGGGTCTGACCACGGATCAGATCATGGCGCTGACTCGGGGCGCGGACTGATCGCCCGATGGCGATGGTCAAAACCAATGTGCTTCTCGACCTCATGCGGCGGTGCTCGGGCTGCCGCAGCTGACCGGCGATGCCAAACGCTGTCGTTCGTATTCCCCTCTGCTGCTCCAATGGCTCCGGAGGCGCGATAGCCTCGATAGGCTCGTCTACAGACCGGTCCCGCGCCGCCAAGCCGGTTCCGACAGGCGATCGATCAGGAAGTCGGCCAGCACGCCGATTTTCGCCGGGCGGGAGCGGGCCGACGGCGTGACGAAATAGAGGCCTCCCTTCGGCAGCGACCAGTCGGTCAGGATGGCGGTGAGCCGTCCATCGGCCAGGAGGTCCGCCGCCATGAATTCCGGCAGTTCGGCGATGGCCAGCCCCTCCAGCAGCATCGGCACCAATGCGTCGGCGTTGGTGACGCGCAGCGGGCCGGTGGGCGTGACGCTCTCCTCCTCGCCGGCGCTGTTGGTGAAGCGCCAGATGTCCTGCCGGCGGCGATAGGCATAGCCCAGGCAATGATGGCCGTTCAGTTCGCGGGGATGCCGGGGTTCGCCATGGCGGGCAAGATAGCTCGGCGCGGCAAGCACCACCGGCGCTACCCCGCACAGCCGCCGCGCCACCAGCGAGCTGTCGGGCAGAACGGCGATACGCAGGGCGGCATCGAAGCCGTCGCCGACCAGATCGACGGCGGCGTCGCTGAGATGCAGGTCGATGGAAATCTCCGGATAGAGGCGGAAGAAATCCGGCAGCAAGGGCGCCACCCAGCGCAGGCCGAACGACATCGGCACCGCCAGGCGGATCAGGCCGCGCGGCCGGCTGGACATCTCGCGCACGGCATTCTCCGCCGCCTCCGCTTCGTCATAGAGGCGGGTCGCCCGCTCGGCCAGGGAATGGCCGAAATCGGTCAGGGCCAGCCGGCGGGAGGTGCGGTTGAACAGCCTCGCGCCCAGCCGCTCTTCGAGCCGGCCCACGGCCCGCGACACGGTGGCGACCGACACGCCCATGGTGCGGGCCGCACCGGCGAAGGATCGTTCTTCCACCACCTTGGCGAACATCGCCAGCCCCTCGAAATCCGGCAGCTTCGACATCGACAATCCTGCAACGATGATTTTCAGTCATTTCTATTTCGATGGGTACGCGTCGTCGATAGCTTTGTCTCCAGCGAACAACGCAATTCCAAGGAGACTTCGGATGTCACGCAAACTCGATGGCAAGATCGCCCTCGTCACCGGCGCCACCAGCGGCATCGGCCTCGCCGCGGCCAGGCGCTTCGCCGCCGAAGGCGCCACCGTCTATCTCACCGGCCGCCGCCAGTCCGAACTGGAGGCCGCGGTCGCGGCGATCCGCAGCGCCGGCGGCACGGCGACGGGAGTGCAGGCCGACTCCTCCAACCTCACCGATCTCGACCGGCTCTATGCCCAAATCCAAAGCGAAGCGGGCCGGCTCGACGTGCTCTACGCCAATGCCGGCGGCGGCGGCATGCTGCCGCTGGGCTCCATCACCGAGGAGCAGTATGACGATACCTTCAACCGCAATGTGAAAGGCGTGCTGTTCACCGTGCAGAAGGCGCTGCCGCTGCTGGGCAAGGGTGCGTCGGTGATCCTGGCCGGCTCCACCGCCGGCAGCATGGGCACGGCGGCCTTCAGCGTCTACAGCGCCAGCAAGGCGGCGGTGCGCAACTTCGCCCGCAGCTGGATCCTGGACCTGAAGGACCGCGGCATCCGCATCAACACGCTCAGCCCCGGTCCGATCCGCACGCCGGGCCTGGTCGAACTGGCCGGTCCCGACGCGGCACAGCAGCAGGGGCTGGTGGATTACCTGGCCGCCCAGGTGCCGCTGGGCCGGGTCGGCGACGCCGACGAGATCGCCAAGGCCGCCGTCTTCCTGGCGTCCGACGACAGCAGCTTCATCAACGGCGTCGAGCTGTTCGCCGACGGCGGGATGGCCCAGGTCTGACCGCGAGACAACGCGAGCCATGGCATCGTCCGACCGATGCCGGCGCTTCGATCGGCCCCCGTGCGACGGCGTTGCAGAACGCCGCCGCGCAGGGGCCGATCCCTCTTTGTCTGCATGGATCGACGGATGACCGCACACCCCCAGATCAGGGGCATCGACACGCATGCCCAGATCTTCCGCCCCGACCTACCGATGGCGGCGGGCCGACGCTACAGCCCGGCCCATGCGGCGGAACTCTTGGACTGACTCTCGCTGCAGGATCGGGCGGGATTCAGCCATGGCGTGCTGCTCCAGCCCAGCTTCCTCGGTACCGACAACAGTTTCATCGAGGTCGCGCTGCGCCCACATCCGCAGCGGCTGCGCGTGGTCGCGAATTGGAGGATTACACGACGGCGCACAGGCAGGATTTCTTCCGTCGCCTCGCCGCCCGCCGCTGGCAGGTCGAAATCCAGCGCCGCTTCGACGACCTCGCGGAGGTCGTCCCCGCCATCGCCGCCGTTGGCGCGACCGTGGTGATCGACCATTTTGGCCTGCCGCAGGGTGGAATCGATCCGGCGAACCGCCGCACCGAACGCCCGCCGTTTGGATCGAGCTCCCCGCCCCTTACCGTGCCGGGCTGACGCTGGAGCCGGCGTCGCGGAGCGTCGATCTGCTGCGTGAGGCCTGCGAACGTCGTGCTGACCGTCGTGCTCTGATCGGCGGGATCGGATCGAGATCCGATCCGACGCCCGAATTCGCTGATGGCATCCGCCGATGCATGCCTCGGCTGGTCGTGGCTACGAGTTGGTCGTAACCGCGGCCGCCGGGGGGCGTCCCCGCCCGCGGGCACGCTTCGGCGGTTGCCAGCCGAGCCGCGCCGAGACGAGTTCGGCGTGCTCGATCACCTTGGGGGCGAGTTCGAGTGCGCGGGTCTCGGTGATCCGCCGGTCCGGCCCGCTCACGCTGATCGCCGCGAACACGCGGCCTGAACTGTTGCGGATCGGAGCGGCGACGCAGCGCACGCCGGCTTCCATCTCGCCGTTGTCGATCGCATAGCCCCGCTCCCGGATGCGGATGAGCTCGGCTCTGAGCGCGGTCGGATCCGTGATGGTGTTGCGCGTGTAGGCCGGCAGGCCGAGACCGCAAATCCGGTCGATCACCTGTTCTTCCTGGAAGGCGAGCGCGGCCTTGCCCACCCCGGTGCAGTGGCAGGGCGAGGATTCCATCACGATGGTCGAATTGTTCGGCCCGGACCGGCCGCCCAGCACCCGCTCCACGAAAGACATGCGCCAGCCGTCGAAAACGCAGAGATGCACGGATTCGCCGGTGGCCTGCCCAAGCAGCTCCACGAAGGTGCGGGCCTCGCGATGGATGTCCATGTTGATGAGAACGGCGGTGCCGAGTTCGAACAGCTTGAGGCCCAGTCGATATTCGAGGCGGTTGCCGTCCTGGTCGAGAAGACCGATCTGGCGGAGCGACAGCACCAACCGGTGCGCCGTCGAGCGCGGCAACCCCGATCGCTCGGCAATCTCCGAAACCGACAGGCTACGATCGACGGTCGAGAAGCACTCGAGAATCGTCATGATCTTCTGGAAGGACTTCACGCCGTAATCGGATGCCATGGGGGCTCGTCGGGGTCGTCACGATGGATTCCCTCGACGTTCTAGCGTGCCTTGGGGCGGGACGTCAGCCGGGAAATTGAGCGGGGGAGGAGCCGTCGCTCCTTCCCCCGCCGTCTCTCAGGCGTGTCGGGGCTTCAGCGCGAGCGCGGAAAGCCCCGAGAGGAGCGCCATTCCCACCATGTAGGCCGTCACGAGGGTCGTCGTGCCGTAACCCGCGAGGATTGCCGTGGCGACGAGCGGGGAAAGGCCGCCGCCGAGGATCGGCCCCAACTGCTGGACGAGCGACAGGCCGGAGTAGCGGATGCGCGCCGGGAAGAGCTCGCTGAAGAAGGCTCCCTGCGCCCCGTAGACCGAGCCGTGGCCGATCGCCAGACCAAGTGCGATGGCAAGCCAGATCATCCCGGTGTTGCCGGTGTCGAGCATCGGGAAGAAGACGAGGGCGAGCACGGCCTGGAAGCCCATGCCGATGACGTAGACCGCCTTGCGGCCGATGCGGTCTGACAGGGCGCCGAAAAAGGGCAGCGTGACGCATTCGAGCGCGCATCCGAGGAGAACGCCGTTCAGGATGGTCTGCTTCGGCAGGCCGAGCGTCGTCATGCAATAGGTGATCGCGACGACGGCATAGACGTTGAAAAGCCCGCTCTCGGCGATCTTGGCGCCGATGCCCAGCAGGATGTCGCGCCAATGGCCGGTGACCGCTTCGACGAGGGGCAGGCGTGCCGGCTTCTCCTCCTTCAGCATCTTGGCAAAGGCGGGCGTCTCGGAAATCCGCCGCCGGATGAAGACGCCGACGCCGACCAGGACGATCGAGAAGAGGAACGGCAGGCGCCAACCCCAGGAGAGAAAGACCTCTTCCGTCATCGCCGCCGACATGATCGACAGCAGCACGATCGGGATCAGGAAGCCGGCGGGCACCCCGATGTGCACGAGAGCGCTGTAATAGCCGCGCTTCTCCGGTGCGGCGTGTTCCACGGTCATCACCATGCCGCCACCATATTCGCCACCGAGACCGATGCCCTGAACGATCCGCAGGACGAGAAGCCCGATCGGTGCGAACACCCCGATCTGATCGTAGGACGGCATCAATCCGATCAGGACCGTGCCGAGACCCATCATCATGATCGTGATGAGCAACATGGCCTTACGGCCGACCCGGTCCCCGAAATGCCCGAACAGCATGCCGCCGATCGGCCTTGCGCAATAGCCGACGAAGAAGGTCGCGAAAGCCGCGAGCGACCCGACGAGCGGATCGGAGCTCGGGAAGAAGATTTTGTTGAACACCAGCGCCGTGGCGGTCGCGTAGAGCGTGAAGTCGTAATACTCGATCGCGTTCCCGATCGCGCTGGCGAATGCGACGCGCTTGACGAGCCCGCAGTCCGCATCCTCGACCACCGCATGTGCCGGTGGTTCGGCAAGGTCGATCCGACCGTCGAAAGCCTTCTGTGACATGTCCTTCCTCCCGGTCATCACAACGGAAAAGGCTGTGATGTGTTATCTCTCATTACGGGACAATGACGACACTCGTATCCGCTGCATGTCAACGGAGATTCGTCGCTGCATTGCCGAAACTGCGCGGCTAAAATCGTTTTGCCATGCAAAAAATACGCTGCTTTGCAGCAAGTTATTCGTTGTCTTGCTGAGAATCAAAATTCTCGGGCTTGACGCCTGCCCAATTCAAAATTAGCCTTTAACCCGCAATACGGGATAAAAGGAGATTTTCTATGGTGCCCTCACTGACGGGAATCATTCCGCCTCTCGTGACGCCGTTCACCGCAGAGGGACGGATCGACGAGAATGCCTTCCGCGACGTCGTCCGCTTCACGGTTTCCAAAGGCGTTCACGGGGTTTGCGTCGGCGGTTCGACCGGCGAAGGCCATACCTTGAAGACGGCGGAGCTTGCCCGCCTGATCGAGATCACCACGGAGGAGGTCGCCGGTCGCGTGCCGGTGGTCGCCGGCGTCATCGCCAATTCGACGGGCGATGCGATCGAGCGATCGAAGGCCGTTGCCGAATATCCGATCGCCGCGCTTCAGGTCACGCCCGTCCATTATGTCTTCAAACCGAGCGAGGACGCGACCGTCGACCATTTCGCCCGTCTGACCGACGCGGTCGAAGTGCCGGTGATCATCTACAACGTCATTCCCTGGAACTACCTGAGCCCGTCACTGCTCGTCCGCATCATGACAGACAATCCGGGCGTGATCGGCGTCAAGCAGAGTGCCGGCGACCTGAAGCTGATGGCCGACCTGATGATCACCGTGCCGGCCGGCAAGATCGTGCTGACGGCTGTCGATGCGCTTCTCTATCCTTCCTTCGCGATCGGCGCGCATGGCACGATAGCCGCCAACCCGGCTGCGGTCCCCGGCGTCTGCGTCGCTCTCTGGGATGCGGTGCAGCGCGGCGACCACAAGACCGCGCATGAGATTCATCGTGCCTTGCTGCGCTTCTGGAACACGATTTCCGCCGACAATCTGCCTGCGAACGTGAAATACGCGCTGGGCGTTCAGGGCTGCGCCGCCGGTCTGCCGCGGCGGCCGATGCCGGTCTCGACCGGCGAACAGCACCGCCTGATCGACGTCGCCCTCGCCGAGGTTCTGCGTTTCGATCCGACGACCATCCCGAAGGCCGCGGTCGCCTGACCGACGCCGGCCCGGACGCCGGACAATGGAAAGGGGCGCCGCCTGACCGGGGCGCCCCTGGAACGGTCAGGGTATCGAGGGCAGGATGGGCACCGCATCCTACTGTGTACGGCCTATCGGTAACTCGTCGCGGACGGCGGACGGGATTGACGGAGCGTCAGAAGTCGGCCTGTTCCGCCTCCAGATAGGCGAGGCTGACGTATTTGCCGATGTTGCTGTCCCAGCCTTTGGTCTCCGCGGCGCGGGAGGCGACGCGCGGGTCGGCCAGCACCGCGGCCTTCGCCTCCTCGACCGACCGGCCGGCCTTCACGGCGGCGACGCAGGGTTCGAAGATGCCCTCGAACAGGGCGCGTTGCCAGTCCGGCACGCCGGGGCCGGGCACGCCGTGGGCCGGCAGCCAGATGCGGGTGTCGCTGTCGGCGCGGAGCCGGTCCATGGTCTCGAAGGTGCCGAGATAGGAGCCGTCGTCCATGTTGGCGATGCGGCGGTCCATCATGATGTCGCCGACGCACATGACGCCGTCCTCCACCACCGAAACCGCCAGATCGGACGGGGTGTGGGCGGTGCCGTAATGGTGCAGGCGCAGGCGGACGTCGCCCAGCGACAGCTCGTCGCCATGGGCGGCGTCGCGGTTGGGGGCGACGATCCGCGTCCCGGCCGAGGCCTGTGCCGTCCATTTGACCATGGAGCTTTGCCAGAAGCTGCCCTGCACGCCCAGGATCGCCGCGCGCGTGCCGGGCAGGGCGTAGCGGGGCAGGTCCGCGCCGAACGCCTCGGCGAAGGCATGGTTTCCCAGCCAATGGTCGCCGTGATAATGGGTGTTGACGATGCCGACGACCGGCTTGGGCGTCAGTGTCCGCAGCATGCGGATCGCCATCTCGCCGATCTGGAGCGAGGCGCCGCTGTCGACGACGATCACGCCGTCGCGGCCGATGACGAAGGTGACGTTCGCCATCATCCCCTGGTTCTGCGGCGTCGGGAAGCCGTCGGGGGACTGGATGATCCAGACATGCGGGCTGACCCGGACCAGCGGCTGGTCGGGCACTGGCGGCCCCTTGACGAAGGCCTCCACCCCGGCGGCGAAGGCGCGGACCGCGGCAAGGCCGGGGAGGGCGGCCAGGGTGGCGGCCGTGCCGGTCAGCAGGCGGCGGGGCAGGCGAAGCATGCGGGCCTCCCTCTGGGCGTTGTTTGGATATTGCTTTGACTCATCGCGCCGCGACCGGCGGGACGGTGGCGATGCCGCCATTGCCCGTCCGCGCCGGGCGATCGATGGCGAAGTCGGTCAGCACGGCGCCGATCCACATCGACCACAGCACCAGCCATGCCGTCGCCGTGAAGATCGAGGCGCCGGACACCCCGGCCCCGACCGCGCAGCCGCCGGCCAGCACGCTGCCGAATCCCATCAGGCAGCCGCCGACGATGTAGCGCCGCATGGTGGAACCGTCGTTGAAGCCCTCCAGCCTGAGGTCGCGCCCGGCCAGACCGGCGAGGAAGGCGCCCAGCGCCACGCCGGGGATCAGCCCGGTGTCGAAGCCCCAGCGGGTGCCCGGCGGCGACAGCACCAGCATCAGGAAATCGGCCGAGGGCGCGGTGAAGCTCAGGGAATGGACGGTCACCGGGTCGAAGGCGGATGCTGCGGCCCGCCAGGTGAACCACCAGGCGGCGGCGACCGTCGCGCCGACCCCGGCCGCCCCCAGCCAGGACCAGCCCGACAAGCGGTTGCGCCGGGCGATCGCCACCCCGGCCGCGAGCCAGCCCATCCCGAACAGCAGCGCCCCGCCATGGCCGATGCCGGCCAGCGCCAGCAGGTCGCGCTGCTGGCCGCTGATCACCCACCAGCCGTTGACCGTCTCGCGCAGCGGCGCCAGGACGCCGCGCATCGCCGCCTGGGCGACCACCGCGAACACCAGCCCGGACAGCAGCGCCCGCAGATTGCCGGTCGCCGACAGCACCAGCATGCGGCTGGCGCAGGCCCGGGTCAGTGTCATGCCGCAGCCGAACATCAGCCCGCCGATCACCGCCCCCGACAGGCTGCCGGGATTGTTGAGCTGGCGGACGCTGCCGGTGTCGAACAGCCCGAGCAGGATCAGCCCCTGGGTCGCGATCAGCGCGGTGGAGAAGGCGATTAGCCACACCGCCAGCCGGTCGCCCAGCCGGCCATGCGCCACCTCCAGCGTCGAAGCGCGCAGGCAGAAGCGCGACCGCTGCGCCACGACCCCGAACAGCAGGCCGACCGCCAGCCCGCCCAGCGCCATGAAGCGGTCCTCGCCCAGGCTTTCCATCAGGGCGTCGAGGGTGAGACCCATGGCGGGATCCATGGCGGCGGCCCTCTCAGGGCTTGATGTAGGCGTAGTGGTCGCGCGCCTGCAGCTCGGTGATGCGGACGACGCCGGAGGGCGTGAACTCCGCGTCCATCACGAACTGGTCCTTGTTCAGGTTGCGCCGCTTGATGGTGATCTCGCACACCTCGAAGTGGACGCCGCGCCCCTTCAGGTCGGAGATCAGCGGGGCATAGTCGATGTTGTTCTTCTGGTCCTTGG
Organism: Azospirillum endophyticum; assembly: GCF_016595245.1. Taxonomy (GTDB): domain Bacteria; phylum Pseudomonadota; class Alphaproteobacteria; order Azospirillales; family Azospirillaceae; genus Azospirillum; species Azospirillum endophyticum. The sequence goes on along the minus strand of NZ_JAENHM010000044.1, from coordinate 335,923 downwards.
CGCCTTCCATCAGCAGGTCGATGCCCTCGGCGTGGGTGACCACGCGGATCTCGGTCTTCGGTGCCACGTCCAGATGGTTGCGGATGTTGCGCAGCGCCTTGGTGCCCTGCTCGGCGGCGTTGTCGATGTGGTAGACGACCTTGTCCTGGGCCAGCGCCGGGGCGGCGCCGGCCAGGATGAACAGCATCAGCAGGGGGGCCAGGAAACGACGAACGCTCATGGTCTGAGCCTTTCCGGTTCGGAGCTGGGCCAAGCCGTCAGGCGGCAAGGCCGGGGTTGCCGTCCACCCCCTTCAGGGTCGGCAGGTTGAGCTGCGGCGGCGCCACCGTCTTGCGGGCGCGCAGATGGCGGGCGACGAGGTCCCAGACCGGCTCGCCGCCGGCCGCCTTCGCCTCCTCCGCGACCGGCGCCCAGCCGGCGACCTTGTAGCTCTTCGACGCCTCCAGCGGCTGGCCGTTCAGCGTCATGTCCTGGATGCGCCGGCCGGCCGGGGCGGCGGGGTCGCAGGCGTAGGACAGGCCGCCGACGCGCACCATGTCGCCGCCCTGCTGGTAATAGGGGTCGGGGTTGAACAGGTTGTCGCAGACATCCTCCAGCACCGTCTTGATCTGCTCGCCGGTCATCCGGTTCAGCGTGACGTAGGGATAGGTGATGGCGGTCTGGTCCAGCAGGTTCTCCATGGTGATCGGCTGGCCGGGCAGCAGCGTGGTGCCCCAGCGGAAGCCGGGGGAGAAGGCGATCTCGGCATCCTTCTCCGCCATCAGCGCGTCGAGGATCAGCTGGTCGAAGCTGCCGTTGAAGTTGCCGCGCCGGTAGAGCGTTCCTTCCGTCACCGCCAGCGTCTCGCCCAGCCTGGCCTCGTAGGGGGCACGGACGCGGGTGATCAGCGCGTCCATCTCCGGGTCGGCGGGCAGCAGGGTGGCGAAGACCGGCATCAGCCGGTAGCGGAAGTCGGCGACCCGCCCGCCCGTCACCTGAAGGTCGAGCACGCCCAGGAACTTGCCGTTGGAGCCGGCGTTGGTGACCAGCGTCTTGCCGCCGGGGTTGGCGACGATGCTGGGCGCCGGCATGCCGTCATGGGTGTGGCCGCCGAGGATGGCGTCGATGCCGCGGACGCGCGACGCCATCTTCAGGTCGACGTCCATGCCGTTGTGCGACAGCACGACGACCACCGCGGCGCCGGCGGCACGGGCGGCATCGACCGTCGCCTGCATCTCCTCCTCGCGGATGCCGAAGGTCCAGTCGGCCACCATGTAGCGCGGGTTGGCGATCGGCGTGTAGGGGAAGGCCTGTCCGATCACCGCGACCTTGACGCCGTTGACGTCGCGCAGGGTGTAGGGCTTGAAGACGTCGTCGCCGAAATCGGCGGTCTTGATGTTCTGGGCGACGATCTCGATCTTGCCGGCGAAGTCCTTTTCGGCGATCTCCTTCACGCGGTCCTGGCCGTAGGTGCATTCCCAATGCAGGGTCATGATGTCGACGCCCAGCAGCTTGGCGGCCTCCACCATGTCCTGTCCCTGAGTCCACAGCGCGGTGCCCGACCCCTGCCAGGTGTCGCCGCCGTCGAGCAGCAGGGCGCCCGGCCGGTTGGCCCGCACCCGCTTGACCAGCGTCGCCAGATGGGCGAAGCCGCCGACCTTGCCGTACAGCCCGGCGAGATTTTCGAAGTCGAGACAGGAGTAGGCGTAGGCCTCGCGGCTGCCGGCCTTGAGGTTGAAATGCTCCAGCAGCCGGCTGCCCACCAGATGCGGCACCCGGCCGGCCATGCCGCCGATGCCGAGATTGACGCTCGGCTCGCGGAAATGGATCGGCTTAAGCTGGGCATGGCAGTCGGTGATGTGCAGAAGCGAGACGTTGCCGAAGGCCGGCGCGTCGTAGACCGCTTCCGCCGCCGCCTCGGCGCGGGCGAGGCCGGCGCCGGGCAGCAGCAGGCCGGCGGCGTTGGCGGCGGCCAGGACGGTGAGGAACTCGCGGCGGTTCATTTCGCAGGCCCCGTTTTGGCATTGACCGGCGAGGCCGGGTCGAACAGCAGGGCCATCAGGTGCTTGATCTGCGCCTCGGCCAGGATGCCCATATGGCCGGCGCGCGGCATGTTGGAGCAGGCGTTGAGCGATTTGGCGTTGTAGATCTTGGCCCAGGCCGCCTTCATCGTCTCCTCGTCGCCGCCGCGCAGCGCGCCGTATTGCAGCAGGCTGGGGCCGATGGTGCCGTAGGAGATCTCCGCCGGGCTGATCTGGTGGCAGTTGTAGCAGTTGCCGCCGTTGGGCTCGCCCGGCTTGTCGGTCCACGTGTTGCCGCGGCCGCTCTGGGCGATCTTCTCGCCTTCCTTCCAGTCGCCCAGCCATTTGCCGTCCGACGGCCATTTGACCGTCGCCATGTTGGCGGCCTCGATCCGCTGGCGCTTTTCCGCCGCGGCCGGGCTGGCGGCGGCCTCGGGGTCGGAGCAGAAGGCCTGCGTCTCGTCCTGGGTCAGGCGGTCGACCTTGGCGATGCCCTTGTCCTTGAAGCTGGCGGCCAGCATGCGGGTGAAGGCGGCATCGTCGGCCCCCGGTCCCCAGGACGGCGCGGCCTTGCCCTGGGCGAGCGCCGGGCCGGCCAGCAGCAGGGCGGCAATGGCGGCAAGGTGGGTCATGGCGTTTTTCATGGCGGTCTCCCTCAACGCTTGATCCCGGGCGTCTTCATGGTTTCCCCGCTGGCGTTGGCCGCCATGTACATCGACAGCGCGATGGTCGCGTCGGAGGTGTAGACCGGCTCGGGGAAGCGCTGCTGGCGGAAGCAGTCGTTCAGGCGCCACTGCATCGACCACATCTGGCCGGCGCTGACCCGGTAGGCCGGCCAGCTGCCCCAGCCGGCCGCCGCGCCCTTGGTTCCCGGGATGTAGGGCAGGTCCTGGAGACGGATGCGCGTGCCTTCCTGGCCGTGGCAGGTGGCGCAGGAGAAGTCGTAGGGACCGCTCTGATAGTAGAACATCCGCTTGCCCAAATCGTACATCGCCTGTTCCTTGGGATGCTTGGGCGCGACGGCGATGGCGTCGCCCTTGGACTGGCCGGAGACATAGGCGGCGAGCGCGATCATCTCCTCCTTCGGCGGGGCGGTGAAGGCGGACTCGACATAGGGTTTCGGATCCTTGCCCTGCAAAGTCTCCATGCAGGTCAGCAGGCGCGACTCCAGATCCTGGACGCGGTCGGTGTCCTGGAAATGGCGCGGCAGCCGGGCATAGGCGCCCTTGACGACGCCGGGGCCGAGGCCGAGGTCGCATTGCTCCAGCGAGGCCTTCTTCGGGCCGGCCGGCGTCTTCCACAGCTCCTCGCCGGTCGCCTCGTACAGTTCGGCCGGGTTGCCGTCCTGCAAGGCTTCGCGATATGCCTCGATGCCCTCCTGCGCCGCATCCTTCTGGGCGTAGGCCGCCGTCGCGGCCACTGCCGACACCGCAAGGAACGCCGCAACCCCGACGCTTACACGATCCACCATGTCTCCCCCCTCCCATCCTCTCGTTCTTGTCCGCCCCCGCCGGCCCGCCCCTGCCGGCTTGAGCGGCGCCGCGTCAGGTGCCGACTTCTCAAGTCACGGCGGCCTCGTCGGTGCGGGTGTCGCCCCGGTTGTCGACCCAGGTGACGGAGACCTTGTCGCCGGCCTTGCCGCCCTTGACCTTGAAGGCGAGGTAGGGGTTCTTGGAAATCGACGGCCCCCATTGCGCCTGCATCACCGTCTTGCCGTCGAGCTTGGCGGTGATCTCGTTGATGAACCAGGCGGGGATGACCGTGCCGTTGGCGTCCTTGCGCTGGCCGGTCTCCATCTCGTGGCTCATCAGGATCTTGATCTCGGTGACGCCGTCCTTGGCGGAGGCGCGGATCTTCATCGGATTGCCCATGATCGTGCTCCTTTCCCGTCCGCTCAGCCGCCGCAGCCGCCGAGCGTCACCTTGATTTCCTTGGCGGCGGCGTAGAATTTGCCGTCGGCCTTGACCAGCACCATGACGTTGGAGGTCTGTCCCATCTTGATGCGGGCGGTGACTTCCGGAATGGTGTCCGGCGCCATGTCGAAGGCGGCCGCCAGCATGTTGGGGTTCTTTTCCACCAGGATGGCGATGCGTTCGGTGTTGGGCAGCCGGCTGATCGCCTGGACCGGAACCACCGCCCCGTTCTCCGCGATGTCGGAGGCGACGATCTGCACGTCGCCGCTGTTGGCCGGCGCGCCGGCACCGAGCGCCTTCAGCGCGTCGTCCATCGTCTTGGCGTCGAAGGCGGGCTTGTCCCAGTTGGCGAAGGCCGCCTGCGGCACCACGAATCCGGCCGCCGCCAGCGCCCCCAGGAACGTCAGCACCTGACGCCGTTCCATCACTGCCTGTGTCATGTGAGATGCTCCTCCTCGGTCTCGTTACTTCTGCGGCGCGCCGGACAGGATCCAGGCGACCAGGGTCTTGGCGTCGTCGATGCTCAGATCGTCCTGCGGCGGCATCGGCACGGCGCCCCAGGCGCCGTCGCCGCCTGCCTTGACCTTCGACACCAGCGCGTCGGCCGTTTCGTTGCTGTTCTTGCCGCGGTAGCGGGCGGCGATCTCGCTGTAGCTCGGGCCGACGACGCGGGTGTCGACCGCATGGCAGGACAGGCAGCCGGACTGTTCGGCCAGCGCCAGGGCGGGGGAGGGTGCCTCCGCGGCGGCCGTGTCCGGGCCGGTGCGCTGGCCGCGGACCGGGCCGATGAGGCGGTTCTGCTCGGCGATGTTGCCGTGGGCGCCGCGGGCGTGCTCCGGCAACTGCGAGGCCAGTTCGGCCTTCGGCTTGCAGTTCGTCATGCAGGCGGCGTTGGCGGTGTCGGGCTTGGCCGCCATGCCGGGGAAGTCAGGGCCGGGCCAGAGCGCGTGGGCGGTGGTCATGCCGTCGCGGTTCGGCATCCGCTTCTGCACGTCGCGGATGGTCGCGTCGGTCAGGGTGTAGTCGTCCGGCACGATCTCCGCGAGGTTCAGCAGATAGGCCAGCACGGCATAGACGTCGTCGTCGCTCAGCGACTTCGGCGCGTTCCACGGCATGGCGCGGCGGATGTAGTCGTAGAGGGTGGAGACGGTGGCGACCTTCATGAAGGTCGTCCGCGCCGGGAAGTCGGTCCGCTTCAGGGCGGCGACATGGCCGGTCTTGATATCCTCGGCGGTGGTGCCGCCGACCAGCGGGTTGAAGACGCTGTTGCTCTCACCGAAGGTGCCGTGGCAGCTGGCGCATTTCTCCTCCCAGATCTCCATGCCGCGCGACACGGTGCCGGAGCCCTTGGGCAGCCCGGCGAAGTCGGGACCGACGTCGATGTCCCAGGCCTTGATCTCGGCCGGGGTCGCCGGGCGGCCGACATTGGCGAAGCCGTCCGCCAGCGCCGGCGCCGTCCAGGCGAGAAGGGCACCGACGGCCGAAGCGAGCAGCGCCGCTTTACAGGATCTGGACATTGTTCACGTCCCCGCTTTCGGCGACCTGCCAGGTCTGGATCGCGTTGTTGTGGTAGATCGACCGTGTGCCGCGCACCGCGCGAAGCTGGCCGTAGGCGGGCTGGACGAAGCCGGTCTCGTCGGTGGCGCGCGATTGCAGCAGTGCCGGGCGGCCGTCCCAGTTCCAGGCCAGGGTGAAGCGGGTCAGGCATTTCGACAGGACGGGCGTCTGCAGGGTCGCCTGGCTCCAGTTCATGCCGCCGTCGGTCGAGACGTCGACCCGCTTGACCGCCCCGCGGCCCGACCAGGCGAGGCCGCTGATGGTGAAATATCCCTTGTCCAGCAGGGTCTGGCCGCCCGACGGGCTGGTGATGACCGACTTGCATTCCTGGATCGAGGTGTATTGCCGGTGCTGGCCGTCGGGCATCAGGTCGATGTAGTGGACCGCCTCGTCCTTGGTGGCGTAGGGGCGGTCGCCGACCTCGATCCGGCGCAGCCATTTCGCCCAGGAGACGCCCTGCACCCCCGGCACCACGAGGCGCAGCGGATAGCCGTTCTCCGGCCGCAGCATCTCGCCGTTCTGGCCGTAGGCCACCATCACCTCGCCGGACAGCACCAGCTCGATCGGGATGGTGCGGGTCATCGACGAGCCGTCGCCGCCCTCGGCGAGGACGAATTTGGCGGCCTTCAGGTCGGCGCCGCAATCCTCCAGCAGGGTGCGCAGCGGCACTCCGGTGAATTCGCTGCACGACAGCATGCCATGGGTGTACTGCACGGTGGGAACCGCGACGTTGCCCCATTCCATGCCGGTGTTGGCGCCGCATTCGATGAAATGCATCCGCGACACCGGCGGCAGGCGCATGATGTCGTCCATCGTGTAGACCTTCGGCGTCTTCACGAAGTCGGGCCGGGCGCCGTTGACCATCAGCCGGTGCCGGGTCGGGTCGATGTCCTGCCAGCCTTGGTGGTGCCGCTCGAAATGCAGGCCGGAGGGCGTGATGATGCCGAACAGCCCCTGCAGGGGGGCGAAGGACACGCTGGCGGCCGGCACCTGGGTCAGGCCGGGGCTTTGCCGGCGCACCAGGGCGCGCTCGTGCTTCGACGGCTGGCCGTAGGGATTGGCCGCCACCGGCAGCCCCAGGCTGCTGCCCCAGGGGGTGGGGGTCAGGATGTTGGGGTCGCCGTCGCCGGCGACGGTGGTCGCGGCAATGGCGGCACGGCCACCCAGCGCCGCCGCGCCGGTGGCGGCTGCCGCCGCCAGGAAGCTGCTGCGCAGGAAATCGCGCCGTCCCTTGCCGACCTGCCGGATGTCGTCGGCGGTCAGGAAATTCTCGGGCGCCCGCCGCAACCGGCCGGCCCGGATATCCGCGCTGGAGATGTCCGCGCCGGGGACAAGCGGATCGGTTCGGGGAGTCGCCTCTCCCGTTGGCCGCAAATTGCTCATGTCCGTCTGAATTCCTTCCGGTTCGCTGCCGGTGTCCTTGTCGCGCTTATGGTACGTGCAGCGAACAATTGCCGCTACCGGGACGATTCCGGTTGGGACCAAGGGAAAACCCTTGGTTTCGGACGGCGCGCAGCTCCGGCATGGTCCCCGGATTTGGGGGAGGCGGTCTGCCAGCCCGATTGCCGGTCAACCCGAGGCTTGTGTCGGGGATTTTCCGGAACGCGACCGGCGACCGGCGGGCCATGAGTCCAGCGCCTGCTCCGCCACCTCCTCCAGCAACTCGCGGCTCATCCCGGCTTTGGCCTGGACCGCGATGCCTTGGGTGATCGTCATCACGAAGGCCGCCAGCGCATCGGGTTTGGCCGTCCTCGGAAGGTCGCCTTCCGCCTTTGCCCGTTCGAAGCGCTCGCGAAGCCGCTCCCGACCGGCGGCCCGGAACTCGGCCAGCATTTGCCGTATGGGCTCCGCCTCATCCGAGGCCGCGACCGCCCCGTTGATGCCCAGACACCCCATCCGGTCGGGGTAGCGCGTGTTGTGCTCGACGGCCTTGCGCAGGATATGGGCAGCGACCTCGCGCGCCGTCGGGAGCTGAAGCGCCTCCGGGATATAGTCCAGATACAGCTCGTCGTAGCGCGCCAGCACCTTGCGGAAGAGTGCCTCCTTGTTGCCGAAGGCGGAATAGAAGGCAGGCCGCTCCACGCCGGCCGCTTCGACCAGATCCGCGTAGCTCGTGCCCTCGTACCCCTTCCGCCAGAAGACGGACAGGGCGGCGTCGAGAACCTTTTCCACGTCGATCTCGCGATGGCGGCCCATCCGGTCATCCCCGCAATTTTGATAACGATCATTATAATATGCTTGACGGCCCGCGTCCAGATTTTGTAACGATCGTTATCGTAACGATCGTTACTGATTATCGTCTCGTCGGCGGCGGCAGGTCCGCCGTGGCGCGCCGGACCACTCGAGAGGGGATATGGGCATGTCGGATGATTTGAAGGGGAAGGTCGCGCTCGTCACCGGCGGCTCCCGCGGGCTTGGCGCGGCGATTGCCGAGGCGCTTGCCGACCGTGGAGCGGACGTCGCAATCAGCTATGTCGCCTCCGCCGGCAAGGCCGAGGCGGTCGTCGGGAAACTGAAGGCGAAGGGCGTGCGCGCCCTCGCGATCCAGAGCGATCAGGCGGACACGGCAGCCGCCAAGCCTCTTGTCGAGAGGGTTGTCGCGCAGTTGGGCAAGCTCGACATCCTCGTCAACAACGCTGCGATCGTCGCCAAGGGCCAGTTGCTCGGGGATCCCGATCTCGACACGGCGCCACTCGACCGTCAGTGGCAGATCAACGTCATGGGTGCGGTGGCGACCACCCGCGCGGCGGCGGCGGTACTTTCCGACGGTGGGCGGATCGTTTTCATCGGCTCCCTCAACGGCACCCGTTCCCTGGTACCGGGGGTTGCCGACTATGTGGGAACGAAAGCGGCCATCAACGGCTATGCGAAGGGAGCCGCGCGCGACCTCGGCCCACGCGGCATCACCGTCAACGTCGTCCAGCCCGGCGCCATGCCGACCGACATGATGGCGGAAGTCTTCGGCAACACGAATGCTCCGGATGCCTTCCTGGATCTCCACCCCATCCGCCGGATCGCGACGGTCGGGGAAGTGGCGGCAGTCGTCTGCTTCCTGGCGGGGCCGGATGCCGGGTACATGACCGGCGGCGTCATCGACGTGGCGGGCGGCCTCGGCATCTGACCACGCAAGGCCGTCACACGCAACGCAGTGATCGGCGATCACCATCCCAACAGGTTAGGACAGGAAATGACCAACAGCTTTGGCGCCAAGTCGACCGCCGACGAGGTTCTCGCCGGTGTCGATCTCAAGGGAAAGCGCTTTCTGGTGACGGGGACGGCATCGGGCATCGGCCGGGAAACCGCCCGTGCCCTGGCGGCACGCGGCGCCGGCATCGTCGGTACGGTCAAGGACCCGGCCAAGGCGGAGGCCGCCACGGCACAGGTCCGCGATGCCGCCTCGCAGGGCGGCGGCAGCCTCGAATTGATCGAACTCGATCTCGCGTCATTGCAAAGCGTGCGCTCCGCTGCGGAGAAGCTGCTGGCGGACGGCCGCCGTTTCGATGCCATCATTGCCAACGCCGGGATAATGGCGACGCCTGAAGGAAGAACGGTCGACGGCTTCGAAACTCAGTTCGGGACCAATCACCTCGGTCATTTTGCTCTCCTCACCCGAATCGAGCCGCTGCTTGTCGACGGTGGACGCTTGGTGGTGCTGTCGTCCCAGGCCCATCGCGTGGCCGATGTCGACCTCGAGGACCCCAATTTCGAGCGGCAGGCGTATGAACCCTTCCTGGCTTATGGCCGGTCGAAGACCGCCAACGCCTTGTTCGCCGTCGAATTCGATCGTCGGCATCGGCGGCGCGGGATCCGTGCCGCGTCGGTGATGCCCGGGAACAGCCTCACCAACCTCCCCCGCCATTTTTCCGAGGGAGACCTGCAGGGCCTGTTCGCGACGGTGGCCGACGCTCGTGCCGAGGCGGGGCTTCCGCCGGCGGAACTGAAGGACATCGGGCAGGCCGCCGCAACGACGGTGTGGGCGGCGGTCGTCGCCGACAAGGACGTGATCGGCGGCAAGTATCTCGAGGATGTCGCGATCGCGACCGTCAACGACACCCCCAATCCGTTCGCCGACGGCGTGCGATCCTATGCCCTGGATGGGGACAGGGCGCAGCGGCTCTGGACGAAGAGCGAGGAACTGGTCGGCACCGCGTGAGACGGCCTGCCGCGGCCCCGTCAGACCCGGTCATTCGGGAATGAGCGCCAGCCGCGCCAGTTCGGCGACGGATCGGGTCCCCATCTTCTCCATCACCATCTGGCGATGACCCTCGACGGTCTTGACCGAGATCGACAGCGCCGTCGCGATCTCCTTGTTCTGCCGGCCGTCGAGAACCAGGGCCAGCACCTCGCGTTCCCGGCGGCTCAGCTGAGCCAACCGGGCCTCCACCGCCTCGCGCCCGGCGCTGCGCGCCAGCACCTCGCGGCTCTTGCGGATGGCGGCGTTGACCGCGTCGAGCAGAGCCTGGTCCTTCCAGGGCTTTTCGATGAAGTCCTCGGCCCCGCCCTTCAGCGCGGCGACGGCCAGCGGCACGTCGCCATGGCCGCTGACCATGATGACCGGACGTTTGCACCCGCGCTCCTTCAGGTGGCGCAGCAGCTCGATCCCGCTCATGCCGGGCATGCGGACGTCGAGCAGGAGGCAGCCGGGCCGCAGCGGCGGGCGCAGGTGCGGCGAGGCGAGGAAGGCTTCGGCCGACGCGTAGCTTTCGCAGGCGATGCCCATGGACGCCAGCAGATACTGGACCGAACTGCGCATCGCCTCGTCGTCGTCCACCACCAGAACCAATGGTGACTCGGTCATGTGTCGATCTCCTGAACGGGCGATGACGGGACGGCGCTCCCGGGATTGTCCCCACTGCCGTTCCCAGGGCTATCCCCTGCCACGGGCGGCAGGATGAAGCGGACGGCCAGCCCGTGCGGCGCCCCCGGCACCGCCCAGATGCGGCCGCCATGGCGCTCGACGATGGTGCGGCAGATCGACAGGCCGAGGCCGAGGCCCCCTGGCTTCGTGGTGAAGAAGGGCTCGAACATCCGCCGCCTCGACTCCTCCGGGGCGCCGGGACCGGGATCGCGCACCTCGATCATCACCATGCCGGCGGACAGCCCGGTTCGCACCACGATGTCGCCGTTCCCTCCGCTCCGCGTCGCATCCACGGCATTCTGCAGCAGGTTCAGCAGCACTTGCTGAAGCTCCACCTTGTCGGCCTTGACCGGGGGAAGCCCGTCGCCCGGCTCCGCCGTGATGGACAGCCCGGACTCCGGCGGTGCGCCGAACAGCGACAGTGTCTCCGCCACCACGGCGTTGACCGACAGCGTGGAGCGCTGGGCGCCGCGGCGGCTGACGAAGCCGCGGGTGCGCTGGATGATCGCGGCGGCCCGCTCGGCCTGTTCCGCCACCGATCGGGCACCGGATCGCAGCATCGCGAGGTCGGGCGACGGCGTGTCCAGGAGGCGGGTCATGCCGCCGGCGAAATTGCCGATCGCCGCCAGCGGCTGGTTCAGTTCATGGGCGATGTTGCTGGCCATCTCGCCGACGATGCCGAGGCGGGAGAGCTGGTCGCGCTCCTCGCGCAGGCGGACGGCGATGGCTTCGGCGCGTTCGCGCTCGGCGATCTCACGTTCGAGTTCGCCGGTGCGGCGGCGGACGAGAACCTCGACGCGGGCGGCGTGGACGATCCACCACAGCACCGCCGCCGCCGCGACCACCAGCCAGTGCCAGTTCCGGCGCAGAACCTCCTCCAGGGTCGGCGGAGTCTTCGGATAGGGGCCGATGTGCAGCTTGCGGAACAGCTCATGCACCGAGGTGTAGTCGAGCGAGGCGGTCCAGCTCGGCCCGTCGGCCATCTGCCCGTCCGCCGCCGGCATGGTCAATAGCGCCGCGGCGACCCGGCGGGCCAGGTCGCGCGGCGTGTGCGCCAGCCGGGCGAAGGGCCAGTCGGGATAGAGCCTAGACGAGACCCGGCAGGGCAGGTCGGTCGGCAGCTTTTCCCCGACCACGGCGAATTCGTCCGGCGCGACGCGGCCCTGTGCCGTCATTTCCTCCAGCAGGCAGGCGCGCAGCACCCCGGCGTCGGCGCCGCCGCTGCGCACCGCCGCCACCACGCTTTCCATCGGAAAGCCCGTCGTCGTCAGCTCCGCCAGATCGGTGAAGGGACGGATGCCGGCCTCCTCCATCTCGCGCCACGCGATCTGGAAGCCGCCGAAGGCGTCGGTCGAGACCACCGCCAGCCGCTTGCCCTTCAGGTCGGCCAGCCCGCGGATGTCCGTCCGGTCGGCGCGGCGGATGATGGTCGATCCGACCGCGGCGATCGGAACGTCGGGCGAGCCCGACTCCAGCGTGGCGATCCGCGTCACCGCGAAGCGCGCCTCCAGCGTGACGTAGCTGCCGGGGTTGGTGATGACGAAATCGACCTGCCGGTCGGCGACGGCCAGCACCATGCCGGCAAGGTCGAGCGGTTGCATGACGAAGCGGTGGCCGGGGATCGCGCGCTCCAGATAGGCCAGCGTCGGCTCCCAGTCGCGGGCGGCCCGCTCCGACCCGCGATAGGCGAGCACGCCGACGCGCACCGTGTCCGGCTCCGCCCGCGCGGTCGACGCGCAGGTCAGCGCGACACAGGAAACAATCAGCCACTTCCGCATAATCGCCAGCATAGCCCGAAGGATCACGGGCGGGCTACGGCATCATGATCGCCGGCGGTTATCTGCCGTCCGTGGGCTTGGCCGGATGCTGCTTCAACCAATCCTGAAGCTGCCGGATCTCCTTCGACTGGTCGTCGATCAGCTTCTGAGCCATGGCCTTCAAATCGGGATCCTTGCCGTATTGAAGCTCGACACGGGCCATGTCGATGGCTCCCTGGTGATGAGGGGCCATCATCTGCGCGAAATCACGGTCGGCGTCGCCGGTCATCGGCTTGCCGCGCATGTCCTGGTTCATCGTCCGCATGCTTTGCATATAGGCGCGGGAAGCCGGATCCTTGGCCATGTTCCGAGCCCGTGTTCCGGCATGGTGCATTCCTTGCCCCGGCTTCATGCCCTGGCTTGCGTCCATATCGGGACCGCCGGCCGGGGCGGTGGTCGGGCCTTGTGAAGCCGGCGGGGACTGCTGGGCCGTCGCGCTTCCGGCGATCAGCATCACTGTCAGGGCCAATGGGGCGACGATGCTGCGGACTCGCTGAGCTTTCATGGTGCGTTCCTCCTGTTGGGCCGGGCCGGTCCGCGGATTTCCGCGATCGATGCGGCGACGGCTTGGCGGCCACGTTAACGCATGACATAAGTAATTACTAATAAACAGCGCGCACCGTCGGAGGTTCCGCCGATGCCCGCACCCGCCCATCCGGGCAGGGTTCGCGCACCATTCGCCGGCTCCTTTCGGCGGAGGGGTGAATATCGTCCGACGGGGAAACATGGCATGCTGGTCGATGCCATGCAGCCGCGGCACACCTGCGCCGGCTGGCTGCTTGTTGCCGCTGATGCGTTGCTTCTCAAGGAGATGCAGCATGAGAACGGTTCTGGCACTGGCACTCATCGCGCCCGCTCTCCTCCTGGCCGGACCCGGCGGGTCAACCGACCTGCACCGATTCTGGGAACAGACCTGTGGCGATTGCCACCGGCATGCCGGGGATTTTGCCCGGCGATACCTGACCGTGAGGGATGGCCGGTTGGAGGGCGGCCATCACAAGGACGATCTTCTCGTCTTCATGGGGCATCATTATCTGCCGCAGGACCTGGTGCAGCCGATGTACGAGATGCTGCTCGCCCAGGCGACCACGTCGCCGCGCTTCAAGGAGCGGTGCGGACGCTGCCACGAAAGTGCAGCCGATCTGGCGCGTGAGACCCTGGTCATCCGCGACGGCATGCTGCTGGGTCGCGAGAGCGGTCGTGCCGTCGCCGAATTCCTGCCGCGCCATGCGAAGCTGGGCTTGACGGCGGAGGAAACGGCGTTCTTCGTCGATCTGCTGACGCGCGTCGAACGGGAGGTCCATTCCGGCGGATGAATGCGGCGCCGGGCCGCGGCGTGGTGATCGAATGCCAGCCATCCGCGCCAGTGCGACGGACGAGAGCGAGCGGCCGCGCTTGGGTGGCGGTGCCCGGTACGGTTGCTCGCACGACATTCGAGCCGGCAATATATTAGACAATCATGTATTCTGATGGGGTGCCGACGGCCGCCGACCCATCGGCGGGATTATCCGGGGGAGCAGATCACATGGCACCGCTGGCAGACACGGGCCCAAGCGTCTCCTCGCCGGCCGCCCTTTTACCGGCTGACGTCCCGTGGCACGCGCTGGACGCCGCCGTCGCGGCCGAACGGCTCGACAGTCCGGCCGAGGGGCTGGACAGCGCGGAAGCGTCGGCGCGGCTGGCGCGCTTCGGTCCCAACCGGCTGACCCCGCCGAAGCGAAAGCCGGCCTGGATGCGGTTCCTGGCGCAGTTCAATAACCTGTTGATCTATGTGCTTCTCGCTTCCGGAACCGTCGCGCTGCTGCTGCGGCACTGGACGGATGCTGGCGTGATCTTCGGCGTCGTGCTGGTCAACGCGCTGATCGGCTACATCCAAGAGGACAAGGCCGAACAGGCGATGGAAGCGATCCGCAACCTGCTGTCGCCCCAGGCAATGGTGCTGCGCGACGGCCATGCCGTGACCGTGACGGCGGAGGCGCTGGTGCCGGGCGACCGCGTCTTCCTGGTTTCGGGCGACCGGGTTCCGGCCGACCTCCGGCTCGACCGGACGAAGGGGCTGCTGGTGCAGGAGGCGGCGCTGACCGGGGAATCCGTTCCCGCCGCGAAATCCGCCGCCGCCGTTGCTGCCGATGCGGCGCTCGGCGACCGCGGCGGCATGGCCTATGCCGGGACCATGGTCGTCCAGGGGCAGGGCGGCGGTATCGTGGTGGCGACCGGCGATGCGACGGAGGTCGGACGCATCGGCCATCTGCTGGCCTCCGTGGTGCCGGTGGCGACGCCGCTGCTGGTGGCGATGGCGCGGTTCGGGCGCTGGCTGACCGGCGGCATCCTTCTGCTGGCGGCGGTCACCGTCGCCTTCGGCCGGCTGGTCCATGGCGAACCGTGGCAGGACATGGTGCTGAGCGCGGTCGGGTTGGCAGTGGCGGCGATCCCGGAGGGGCTGCCGGCGGTGATGACCATCACCATGGCGGTGGGCGTGACCCGCATGGCCCGCCGCAACGCCATCATCCGCCATCTTCCGGCCGTGGAGATGCTTGGCTCCGTCCGCACCATCTGCACCGACAAGACCGGCACCCTGACGCGCAACGAATTGCTGGTGACCGATATCGTCACCGCCGACGCCGCCTATCGGGTCGGCGGCAGCGGCTATGCGCCGGAGGGCGAGATCCGCTGCGGCTCCCGGTCGATCGATCCCGCCCGGGAGCCACTCCTGTGCGATTTGGCGCTTGCCGCCCTGCTGTGCAACGATGCAGCGCTGCACCGCGATCCGGGCGGGGAGTGGCAGCTGGCCGGCGACCCGACCGACGGCGCGTTGCTGGCACTGGCGATGAAGGTGGGATTGGACCCGGCTGCCGAAGCGGGACGATGCCCGCGCCGCGACGCGCTTCCCTTCGAATCCGAACGCCAGTACATGGCGACCCTTCACCACGACCATGCCGGCCACGGCATCCTGCTGGTGAAGGGCGCGCCGGAACGGGTGCTGGCGCTCTGCGAGCGGGAGCGTCGTGGGGGCGGCACCGCGCCGCTGGACAAGGAGCGTTGGACCGCCCTGACCGCCGGGCTGGCAGGGCAGGGGCAGCGGGTCCTGGCACTGGCGATGCGCCGCACGCCGGTCGACGTCTCCGAATTGATCGCCGGGGATCTGGGGGAGGAGGGGCTCGAACTGCTGGGCCTCTGCGGCCTGATCGACCCGCCGCGGGAGGAGGCGCTGCGCGCGGTCGCGGACTGCCGGCAGGCCGGGATCACGGTGAAGATGATCACCGGCGATCATGCCGCCACCGCCGCCGCCATCGCACGGCTGTTCGGGCTGCCGGACGGCGTCACCAGCGGTCCAGAGCTGGACCGGCTCGACGAAGCCGGATTCGCCGCAGCCGCCCGGGCCAACAGCGTCTTCGCCCGCACCACGCCGGAGCACAAGCTGCGCCTCGTCGCGGCGCTGCAGGCGGCGGGCGACACCGTCGCCATGACCGGCGACGGCGTCAACGATGCCCCGGCGCTGAAGCGCGCCGACATCGGCGTCGCCATGGGCCGCAACGGCACCGAGGCGGCCAAGGAGGTGGCGGCGATGGTCCTGGCCGACGACAATTTCGCCTCGATCGTCCATGCGGTGGAGGAGGGGCGCACCGTCTACGACAATCTGCGCAAGACGATCCTGTTCATGCTGCCGACCAACGGCGCCCAGGCGGTGGTGATCCTGCTGGCCGTGCTGTCCGGCACCATCCTGCCGATTACCCCGGTGCAGATCCTGTGGGTCAACATGGTGACGGCGGTGACGCTCGGGCTGGCGCTGGCCTTCGAGGCGCCGGAACCCGGTGTGATGGCCCGTCCGCCGCGCCCGCGCGACGAACCGATCATCGGCGGCCGGCTGGTGCGGCGGATGCTGGTGGTGCTGGCGCTGCTGGTGGCGTCCAGCTTCGGCTTCTTCCATTTCCACCGGCTGCAGGGTGACGGGATCGAGGAAGCGCGGACGATCGCCGTCAATGCCCTGGTGGTCGGAGAGATCTTCTTCCTGCTCAGCGCCCGCGGCCTGGGCGGACAAGGCGGAAGCTGGACCATGCTGCTGTCGGGCTTGGCCGGCAGCCGGCCGGTCTGGCTGTCCGTCGTGCTGATGACGGCGCTGCAGCTGGGCTTCACCTATGCGCCGCCCTTGCAGGCCCTGTTCGGCACCGCCCCCGTCGGGGGCACCGCCTGGACGGCGATGATCGCCACCAGCGCCGGACTGTTCGTGCTGATGGAGGTAGAAAAGCGGCTGTGACGATCTTGCCGGCCCATTTGTTCAAAACCTTTTCGAAGGCTTGAGAAATTCAGTGCATATTTTCCATAATACAGCTTATGTGTCGGAATCTCTCCGGTCATGCCTGCGCGGTCGGACGGATGACGATCTCGCCCAGTTCGACATCGGCGGGTTGCTCGATCGCGAAGGCGATGGCCCGGGCGACGGCCTCCGGCGGGATCGCCGTCTCCGCCACTCTCTCGACGATCGTCTGCCTGGTTGCCGCATCGCGGATGGACCCGGCGAAGTCCGTCCTGACCATTCCCGGCGAAACCGCGGTGACGCGAAGCTTCGGTCCGGCCTCCTGCCGCAGGCCCTCGGTGATCGTCCGCACCGCGTTCTTGGTCGCGGCATACACCCCCTGGGTCGGCACGATCTTCAGGCCGGCGGTCGAGATCACGTTGACGAAATGTCCGGCTTCCTGCCGCCGGAACACCGGCAGCGCCGCGGCGATGCCGTAGAGGACGCCCTTCACGTTGACGTCGATCATCGCCTCCCAGTCATCGACCGCGATGTTGTCGAAGGGGGCGATGGGACCGATCCCGGCGTTGCTGACCAGAACGTCCAGCCGCCCATACCGCTCTCCCGCCAGCGACACCAGCGCCTCCAGGTCCCCTCGCCTGCTGACGTCGGTGGCGATTCTGACGGCCTCGCCGCCCCTCGCCTCGATGGTGTCCACCAACGCGTCCAGCCGGTCCAGCCGACGGGCGCCGAGCACGAGCCGTGCCCCCCGCTCCGCCAGCAGCAGTGCGGTCGCGTGCCCGATGCCGCTGCTGGCCCCGGTGATGGCGACGATCTTTCCGTCGATTCCCATTGTTTCGCCTCGCAGTCCTGTGGTTGAGGCCTTCAGTTTTGCGCGGCAGGCCTGGATGGTCTATGCTTGACGCTCCATGATTTCGTCGCAACCGTCCAATTCTCCGCTCAATTCCGCAGCCGATCCGTTCTCGGACGTCCTGTCCCTGCTCCAGGTCCGCAGCATGCGCTGTACCCGGCTGGAGGCCGGCGGGGCCTGGGCGCTGGCATTTCCCGGACGCTCACGCCTGAAGTTGGTGGCGGTGCTGCAGGGGCAATGCTGGCTGCTGCTGCCCGACCGTCCCGCGCATCCTCTGCAAGCCGGCGATCTTTTCCTGCTCAGCGACACTCCCTACAGCGTGGCGAGCGATCCTGACCTGCCGGCGGCCGACGGCATGGCGCTTTTCCCGGATCACGGACAGGACACGGTCCGCCTGGGCGATGGCGGCACGGTCATGCTCGGCGGCGGGCTGGTCTTCGAGGAGACCAGCGCCTGGCTGCTTGTCGAGGCTTTGCCTCCGGTGATGCCGATCCCGGCCGACCGTCCGGCGGCGGCGGTTCTGCGCAGTATGCTCGAACTGCTGGACCGGGAGATGAGGCAGCCGCAGATCGGCGGCGCGATGGTGGCGCGCGGGCTCGCCGCCATCGTCATGGTCCAGGCCTTGCGCGCCTATGTGGCCGACCATGGCGAGGAGAGCGCCGGGTGGGTCGGCGCGCTGACCGATCCGCGGATCGGCCGCGCCCTGACCCTGATGCATGGCGAGATCGCCCGCTCCTGGACCGTCGCCGCGCTTGCCTCGGCCGCCGGCATGTCCCGATCGGCTTTCGCCTCCCGCTTCCGCCGGCTGGCCGGGGTCGCCCCGCTCGACTATCTCAGGCGGCTCCGGATGGAACGTGCCCGGGCCGCCCTGCGCCATGGCGGAATCCCCGTCGGGGATCTGGCGGCGGCGCTCGGCTATGCCTCGGAAAGCGCTTTCGGCCATGCCTACAAGCGCGTCTTCGGGCATTCTCCCCGGCAGGAAGGCTCCCCGGCAGGAAGGCGTGCCGGTGCCGGCGCGTCTCACGATACCAGGTGACAGGCCACCCGGTGCGCCCCACCCGTCGCCGATCCGTGGGGAATGAGCGGCGGCGCCGTCTCCCGGCAGATCGGGCGGGCCATTGGGCAGCGGGGATGGAAACGGCAGCCGGCAGGCGGGTTCAGCGCGCTCGGCGGATCGCCGATGGGCAGCACGCGCGTGGTCCTGGCCCCCGGTGCCGGGATCGGTGCCGCCGACAGCAGCATCCTCGTATAGGGGTGCTGCGGGTCGGTGAACAGCCTCTCGCACTCCGCGATCTCGACGATGCGCCCCAGATACATCACCGCCACGCGGTGGCTGATGTGGCGGACCACGGCCAAGTCGTGGGCGACGAACAGATAGGAGAGGCCGAACTCCGCCTGCAGATCCATCAGCAGGTTGACCACCTGCGCCTGTACCGAGACGTCGAGCGCCGAGACCGGCTCGTCGCAGACGATCAGCTTGGGCTTCAGCGCCAGCGCCCGCGCGATCCCCAGCCGCTGACGCTGGCCGCCGGAGAATTCGCCGGGAAGCTTGGCCATCGCCTCCGGCCGCAGGCCGACCTTGGCGAACAGCCAGGCGAGCCGGTCGCGGAGCGCCCCCGGTCCGCGCCAAGCCGGATCGGCGAAGTTGCGCATCGGCTCGGCGACGATCTCGGCCGCCGACAGGCGCGGGTTCAAGGAGGCGTAGGGATCCTGGAAAATGATCTGCATGTCGCGGCGGTGCGACCGCATCCGCGACGGAGCCAGCCCCAGCAACTCCTCCCCCTCCAGCCGGACCGAACCGGCGGTGGGTTCGATCAGCCGCAACACCGATTTGCCGGTCGTGGTCTTGCCGCAGCCGGACTCCCCGACCAGGGACAGCGTCTCGCCGCGGTCCAGGGCGAAGGACACCCCGTCCACCGCCTTGACGCCGCCCGCCCTGCCCCGCCCGGCCTTGCCGCCGACGAGAAAATGCTTGGTCAGATCCGACACCTCCAGAAGCGGCGGTGCGGACGGCGTGGCCGTGCGTCGCGGATTCGGCTGCGGTTCTGCTTGCGGGCTCGTGGGCGCGATCATGGGCGGGATCATGGGCGGGCTCCGGCGTGGCGGTGAAGGACGACGGGCTGGTGACGGGCCGGCGCGGCCTCGAAGCAGGCGACGCCGTGACCGGTGGCCGCGCCGGTGAAGTCCGGCGTCTCGCGCCGGCAACGTTCCGTGGCGAGCGGGCAGCGCGGGGCGAAGGCGCAGCCGGTGCCGAGTTCCTGCGGCGCCGGAACCATGCCGGGGATCTCGGCCAGCCGCCCTCCCCGTCCCTGGAGTGACGGCATGGAGGCCATCAGCGCCCGGGTGTAGGGATGCAGGGGGCGCTCGAACAGGTCGGCGACGGACGCCTCCTCCACCTTGCGGCCGGCATACATCACCACCACCCGGTCGCAGCATTCGGCCACCACGCCCAGATCATGGGTGATCATGACGATCCCCATCCCCAGCTTCGCCTGAAGGTCGCGCAGCAGCTCCAGGATCTGGGCCTGGATGGTGACGTCGAGCGCGGTCGTCGGCTCGTCGGCGATCAGCAGGTCGGGATGGCAGGCCAGGGCCAGGGCGATCATCACCCGCTGGCGCATGCCGCCCGACATCTGGTGCGGGTACTCGCCGGCCCGCCGTTCCGGATCGGCGATCTGCACGAGCCGCAGCATCTCCACGGCGCGCTGCCACGCCTGTCGCCGGCCGATTTTCTGGTGCAGCGTCACCGCCTCGGCGATCTGGCGCCCGACGGTCAGCACCGGGTTCAGCGAGGTCATCGGCTCCTGGAAGATCATCGAAATGCGGTTGCCGCGGATCCGGCGCATCTCGCGTTCGGACAGGCCGAGCAGGTCGGTGCCCTGGAAGCGGATCTCGCCGCCGGCGAAGCGGGCCGGCGGCGTCGGCAGCAGGCGCAGCACCGACAGGGCGGTGACGCTCTTGCCGCAGCCGGACTCGCCGACGATGCCCAGCGTCTCCCTGGCCTCCAGCCGGTAGGACACGCCGTCGACCGATCGTACCGTGCCGTCCGGCGTGTCGAAATGGGTGCGCAGGTCGCGGATGTCCAGCAGGGGCGGCCGGCCGGCTTGGTCGGCCTGCGGGGATGGAACGGTCATGGCCGGCTCCTAAAGCTGGCGGGAAAGGCGGGGGTCGAGCGCGTCGCGCAGGCCGTCGCCGACCAGATTGACGGACAGCACGGTGGCGGCGAGGAACAGGCCGGGGAACAGCACCGCATGGAAGGCGACGGCGACGAAGTTGCGGCCGTCCGCCATCATGGTGCCCCAGCTCGGGATCTGCGGCGGCAGGCCGACCCCGAGGAAGGACAGCAGCGCCTCGGTCAGCATGGCGGTGGCGGCGATGAAGGTGGCCTGGACCACCAGCGGCGTTACCATGTTGGGCAGCACATGGCGCCACAGGATCACCGGAAGGCGGGTGCCGAGCGCGCGTGCCGCCTCGACATATTGCTGCTCGCGGAGCGACAGCGCCAGCGAGCGGACCAGCCGCACGACCCGCGGCACCTGCGGCACGGTGATGGCGACGATCACCGTGGTCAGGCTGGCGCGCGTCACCGCCATCAGGGCGATGGCGAGCAGGATGTCGGGGATCGCCATCAGCCCGTCCATCAGCCGCATCACCAGCCCGTCGGCCCGGCGGACGAAGCCGGCGGCCAGCCCCAGCAGGACGCCGGCCGAGGTCGCCAGCACCGCCACCGTCAGGCCGACCACCAGCGAGGCCCGGCCGCCCCACATGACGCGGCTGAACAGGTCGCGGCCGAGCGCGTCGGTGCCGAAGGGATGGGCCGCCGACGGCGGAGCCAGGCGGGCCAGCGGGTCGAGCGCCTGCGGATCGTGGGTGGCGATCCATGGGGCGGCCAGCGACAGCCCCGCCACCAGGACGAGCAGGACGGCGCCCAGGATCAGGGGCGGATGCTTGCGCATCCAGCGCCGCCGCCGGGCGCTCCGCCGGGCGTGGCGCTCTGTGGCGGCGGGGGCGGCCGACGCCGGAGCCGGAGAGGTCATGGTCATGCGATTCTCCTGGAGGTCGCCGGGGCTCAGGCGCGGATGCGCGGATCGAACAGGCGGTAGCTGAGGTCGATCAGCAGGTTGACCAGCACATACAGGCCGGCCGACAGCAGCAGGACGCTCTGGATCACCGGGTAGTCGTGGCGCTGCACCGAATCGATCACCAGCCGGCCGATGCCGGGGATGGCGAACACCGTCTCGGTCACCACCACGCCGCCGATCAGGAAGGCGATGCCGACGCCGATCGTGGTGACGATGGGGATGGCGGCGCAGCGCAGCGCGTGGCCGAGGACCGCCACGACGCCCAGCCCCTTGGCGCGCGCGGTGCGGATATGGTCCTCGTGCAGCACGTCCAGCACGGTGGCGCGGGTCATCCGGGTCAGCAGGGCGGTGTAGACCAGCGACAGGTTCACGCAGGGCAGGATCAGGTGGCTCAGCCAGGGTCCCACGCCCTTGGACAGCGGGACGTAGCCCTGGACCGGCAGCCAGCCCAGCGTGATGGCGAAGCCGTAGATCAGCAGGTAGCCGACCAGGAACACCGGGACCGAGAAGGCCAGCACGGCGAAGAGCATCACCAGCCGGTCGACCCAGCGCCCCGCCATGTGGGCGGCCAGCACACCGAGGGGGATCGATGCCGCCACCGCCAGGGTCATGGTCAGCAGCGCGATGGACAGCGTCGGCTCCACCCGCTGGGCGAGAAGCCGGCTGACCGGCACATGGGTGAAGATCGAGGTGCCGAGATCCCCCTGGGCCAGCCGGCCGGCCCACAGCAGGAACTGGCTCCACAGCGGCCGGTCGAGACCGAGGGCGGCGTGCAGCCGCGCGATGTCGTCGGCGCTGGCGGTGTCGCCGGCGATCAGCGCCGCCGGGTCGCCGGGCGACAGATGGATCAGCAGGAAGACCAGGACCGCGACCACCGCCATGACCGGCAGCGTCGCGGCGACGCGGTTGAGAAGATGGCGCATGGCGGGGGCTCCGCAATCGGCTGGGGGAGCGGCTGGAGGGCCGGGATTACGGCGCGCCGGCCGCCTTGTCGAGCATCCAGAGCTGCGGGACGTCGCCCCACAGGCGGTCGGCGTGCTTCACGTCCTTGCGGATGGCGAAGGCGGCGGAGAACTGGCCGAGCGGCACATAGGGCACGACCTGATAGGCGCGCTCCTGGAAGCCGTCCAGCCGGGCTCGCCGCTCCTCCGGCGTGCCGGCGCGGATCCAGTCGGCGCGCAGCCCGTCCAACGCCTCGTCGCAGGGCCATCCCGGCATCCCGTTGCCGCAGGCGGCCCCCAGCATGAAGTTGTTGATCGGCGAATTGGCGTCGAAGGTGGCGGCCTGGGTCACATAGACGCTCCAGCCGCCGGACGCCGGGGGATCCTTCTTCGCCCGGCGGGCGACCAGGGTGGCCCAGTCCATCGATTGCACGGTCACCGTCATGCCGATCGATTTCAGCGTCTGGATCGCCACCAGGGCCGCCGCGTTCAGCGACGCATAGTCGGTCGGCAGCAGGACCACCACCGGCTCGCCCTTGTAGCCGGCCTCGTCCAGCAGGCGCTTCGCCAGGGCCGGGTCCGGCTTGCGGTATGGCTCCGACCCGGCCGCCGTGTCGTTGGCGCCGCCGCAGATGAAGAAGCTGGCGCAATGCGCCAGCCGCAGGTCCGGCGGATAGCCCATGGCGGCGACGACCGCCTCCTGGTTGACGGCGTGCAGCACCGCCTGCCGGATCTTCGGGTTGTCGAAGGGCGGATGGAGCTGGTTGACGATCAGGTTGGCCTGATAGGCGCCGCCTTCGACCACCCGGACATCGCCGTCGGCGCGCAGCGGGCCGATGTAATCGGGCGGGACCAGTTCCAGCATGTCGACCTCGCCCGTCGTCAAGGCGGCGGTCGCGCTGTTGGCGTCCGGCAGATAGATCCATTCGATGCGGTCGATCCGGCCGGTCCGGTTGCCAGAGAGGAAGTCGGGGTCGTCCGTGCGGCCGGCATAATGCGGGTTGCGCACGAAGACGACCTTGCTGCCCGGCACCCATTCGTCGCGTTTGAACATGTAGGGGCCGGAGCCGTCCACCTCGGTGACCGGCTGCGACGGCGACTGTTCGGCCAGCTTCTCCGGCATGATGACCGGGATCATGCCGGAGACCTTCGACAACGCCTCCAGCACCAGTCCGAAGGGTTTCTTCAGCGTCAGGGTGAAGTTCCGGCCGCCATCCTCGGCGTCGTCGACCCGCCATTCGGCCCCGGCGGCGGTCATGGCGCGGCCGTAATTGTCGCGTGCCGCCCAGCGGCGCAGCGAGGCGACGCAGTCGGCGGCGCGCACCGGGCTGCCGTCATGGAAGGCCAGGCCCGGCCGCAGGGTGAAATGCCAGGTCAGGCCGTCCTCCGACCGGCTGTAGCGCTCCACCATCTGCGGCTTGGCCACGCCGTGCGAATCCTGTCCGAACAGCGTGTCGTAGACGAGATAGCCGAAGTTGCGCGTCACATAGTTGGTGGTGAACATCGGGTCGAGAATCTTCAAATCCGCCTGCGGCACCATGCGCAGCGTGACCGGAGGCGCGTCGGCGGCGAATGCGGCAGCGGCGAACGTGCCGGCGGTGAGCAGCGGAAGGGCGGCGCAGGCACCCAGGATCGCGCGCTTGAGCGGGAAAGGGCGGTGGGCGGTCGGCATGGCGGGCCTCCGGTCGGAAGGGCGGACGGAACGACGGTCGGGGAGGAGCGGGATCAGGTCCGGACGGTGTCGGACGCCAGATGGACGAGACAGTCGCCGGGCTGGACATGGGCGAAGCTGCGGACGCAGACGACCACGCCCGAGCCGCGGAACCGCAGGTCCACCGGTTCGCGCCACGGCGCATGCGGGTCGTACAGACGGCCGGCGATCTGGCCGTCGGCCACCTCGTCCCCTAGGCGGAAGGCCGGTTCGAACAGGCCGGGCGCGGGCGCGAAGAGGTAATGCCGCGCGCCCTCCACCCGCATCAGCCGGCCGGGGCGCGGATCGGGCACCGGGTGGCCGGGCAGCAGGCCGAGCGTCGCGATCAGACGCTCCACCCCATCCTCGACGATGGCGAGCCCGTCGGGGTTGCAGGTGCCGAAGCCGCCGAACTCGCCGCACAGGAACAGCTTGCCCCGGCGTTCGGCGGCGGCGGCGAAGGTCCGGTCCTCGCCGAGCAGGTCGGCGACCATCACATGCGGGGCGCCGAAGCCGTCGACCAGCCGCCAGTAGAGGGCGTGCCGGTCGCGGTCCGGCGGCGGCGAGGCGAGCAGCGTCGGCAGATGGTTCATCGACGCCCCGCCCGCATGAAGGTCGAGCGCCACGTCGGCCAGCGGCAGCAGCACCGTCTCGACGTAATGGGCGATCATCTGGGTCGGCGTGCCGTCGCGGGCCCCCGGAAACATCCGGTTCAGGTTGCCCTTGTCGATGGGCGACGTGCGGCTGCCGTTCATGTAGGCCGGGAAATTCAGCCCCGGAACGACGATCAGCCTCCCGGCGATCCGCAGCGCCGGCATGCGGTTGATCAGCTTCATCAGGGCGACCGGCCCCTCATACTCGTCGCCGTGGTTGCCGCCGGTCAGCAGCAGGGTCGGACCGCTTCCGGCCTTCAGCACCGCCAGCGGAATGGCGATGTGCCCGTAGGCGGAGCGGTCGTGGGAATGGGGAACGCGCAGCGTACCGGTTTGAAAGCCGTCGCGTTCGAAATCGACGTCGGTCGTAATGCGGGACGTCGTGATATGGGAGGTCGCGGTGGTCATGCGGATCTCGCCTGTCGGGGAATTCGGAAATTTGCGGCCCCGCGACGATCGGTGGAGATGGTCGTCGGGAGCGGCGCCTGATTGAAAGTGTGGCGGATTGCCGGAATGCTGGCGAATACCGTTTTATCGCCCTATCGATGCCTGAAAGGCATCACCCAGCGCGGAGCTTCGCCGTTCCCCCCGATGGATGGCAACCGCATGGCGCTGCGTCAGCTTGCGGAATCGATCACGCGCAGGAAGCGGTCGAGCGCCGGATTGTGCGTGGCGTCGAGGCAGGCGAAGGCCAGCGGCAGGGGGATCGACAGGTCGGCGAGTTCGATGAACCGGGCCAGGGCCGGCGGCCGCCCGCGGTTGGCGGAGTTCACGATGGCGGCGCCGATGCCCGCGGAGACCAGCGACAGGATCGCCGCCTCGGTGGAAACCTCCTGCACCACGTTCAGCGTCAACCCGGCTTGCTGGCAGGCGCCGATGAGGCGGTCGTAATAGGCCGGGTAGGTGTGGCGCGGGAAGGTGACGAAAGGCCGGCCGGCGAGATCGCGGGCATGGACGGGGGCGTCGGCCGGCAGGTTCCAGGCGCAGGGGACCGCCAGCACCACGTCGTGCTCCAGCAAAGGACGGACGTGCAGGCCCGCCGGCGCCGGTCCGAACAGGTAGACGAAGCCGCCGTCGAGCCGCCCGTCGGCCAGCTCCTCCAACTGTGCCGGGGTGTTGAGCGGCGCCAGCTCGACCCGGACACCGGGCGCCTCGCGCTGGAAGCGGCTGAACAACTCCGGCACCAGCCCGTCCCAGCCGGCATTCTCGACGAAGCCGATGCGGAGTTGCCCCTCCTGTCCGGCGGCGACCAGACGGGCCGAGCGGCCGGCCGCGTCCAGCAGGGCCAGCACCTTGCGCGCCTCCGCCAGATACAGGGTTCCGGCGGCGGTCAGCCGCAGGCCGCGCGGGCCGCGGTCGAACAGCGAAACCCCCAGCTCCTCCTCCAGATACTGGATCTGGCGGGATATGGCCGGCTGGGTGATGTTGACCCGCTTGGCCGCCAGCCGAACGCTCTCATGCTCGGCGACGGCGATGAAGTAGCGGAGATGGCGCAGTTCCATGGATCGGTGACCTTCGAAAGGCGCTCGCGGCCGGCCCGCTTCCAGCCATGACATGCATCGCCCGGTTTGGGAAGCGGCGGCTGCGATGCCTGCCGGGCATCATGCGTTCCCCGCATCGGCATTGGACAGGGGATGCCCGTCGAAGCACCCTGTCCGTGCAAGCAGGAGTCGTGGGACCATCATGCTCAGCCATTCGCAACCCCGCCATCTGGGTGACGTCCGCATCACCCGCATCGAGGAATTCGCCAGCGATGCCTTCGCTCCGGAGCGCCTGTTGCCCGACTGGGACCTCGGGACGGACCGCCGGCACGCCGCCGGGCTGGTGCCCGGCAGCCTGAATGCGGCGCAGGATCGTGTGGTAATCAGCGTCCATGCCTGGCTGGTCGAGACCGGCGGCCGGCGCATCCTGGTGGACACCGGGGCCGGCGCGGACAAGGAGCGGCCGGGTAAGCCGCTGTTCCACCGGCGGCGCGATCCCTTTCTGGAACGCCTGCTGGCGGCCGGGGCGGAGCCGGAGAGCATCGACACGGTTCTGCTGACCCACCTGCACACCGACCATGTCGGCTGGAACACCCGGCTGGCCGAGGGGCGTTGGATTCCGACCTTTCCCAGGGCCCGCTACGTGATGCCGCGGGTGGAACTGGAAGCCATGACGGCGGCGGCACCGGACAGTGACCGCGCCGCCCTGTTCCGCGACAGCGTCGAGCCGGTGCTGGACGCCGGCCTCGCCGAGTTCGTGGGAGCGGACGGCGGCGAGGTCGCGGGTGGCTTCCGCTTCCACCCCACCCCGGGGCACAGCGCCGGACATATGTGCATCGCGCTCGATTGCGGCGATGCCGGGAAGGCGCTCTTCACCGGCGACCTGATGCACCATCCCATCCAGGTCTACCATCCCGACTGGAATTCGATGTTCTGCGAAAGGCCGGACGAGGCGCGGCGGTCGCGGGTGAAGGTGCTGGACGCCGTGGCCGACACCGGCACGACGCTGTTCACCGCCCATTTTGCCGAAAGCTCGGCCGGGCGCGTGACCCGCGACGGGAGCGGCTTCGCTTGGCGGTTCCTGTAATGCCTGCGGTCATCGACGGTGACCGCAGGCGTCCGCGCCGATTGGCGCGACGGCCGCTCCCGGGCTGCCGTCAGCGTGCGGACCCCAAGGTTGGGCCGGTGATTTCGGGTCCCTTCGCGGCGTCGGCGATGGTGATGGCGGCCGGTCCCTGGGCGCCCAGCGTGACCGTCACCGGCTTGCCGTTGTTGTAGTTCTTCCACATCTGGTACAGCGACAGCGCCGCGAACATCTTGGCGTCGCGGCCGGTGTTGTACAGCCATTCCTGGGTCGGTACGACGCGCAAACTGCCGTTGGCGCCCTGCTCCACCTTGTCGGCGAAGCGGTAGCCGAGCGTGTCGCTGATGCTGGCGACCAGCCCGTCGAAGCCGGGGGAAAGCCGGCTGAAGCCGGCCTGCGCCGGGGCGGTATCGCCGCCGCCCAGCGTGCTGGCGGTCTGCCGCTTGACGAGATCGGAGAAGAGCCAGCCCTCCTCCCCGGTGCGCAGCACCCGGACGCCCAGCCAACTCCCTTCCCGTCTCAACTCGACCACCTCCTCGCCGCGGGCGATGGTGGAGCGAACCGCCGCGTCGTCCGAGGGGCCGGCGCGCAGGTTGACCTTCTCCCCGACCACCGCCTGGATGTCGCCGGATGCGGCCAGCGCCGGAATCGCCGGCGTTGCCGCCAATCCGACTGCCGCAACCAGGACCTTGATCGTCTTCCGTGACATGCCCGTTCCTCCCGCTGGGGGTGCCGACTGCGCACCGTTTCGCCAACAACGCATGGCAAGTGCCGGATGATCCACCGGCCGCGCGCAAGGATCGGGCTTGCCGCTGCCGTCTTCCGGTGCCGATGGCGCCGGGACGCTGTTTGACGATATCGAAGGCTGGCCAAGCGGTCCGGCAGGATTCATACCGCTGTCGTCCGGCCCGGCATCGCCCGGCCAAGCCTTCCACCGTCCACCGGCAGCAAGGCTCTTCCCATGCCAATACCCGACAACCCGACCTTCACGCTCGATCCCGTGCCGAAAATCATCACCTTCGACTGCTACGGCACGCTGGTGCAGTGGTACGAGGTGCTGCTGCGCGAGGTCGGCGCGACGCTGGCCAAGCACGGCGCGGACGGCGTGAGCGCATCCGCCATCCTCGACGGCTTCTCCGCGCAAGGGCGGCGCCTGACGGCGGAGAAGCCGCACCGCCTCTACAAGGACATCCTGCGCATCGGCTTCGCCGCTGCATTCGCCGAGCATGGCCTGACGCCGGCCCCGGAAGAGATCGAGCGCATCGCGTCGTCGCCCAGGGCGATGGGACCGCATCCGGAGGTGCCCGATGTCCTGCGACGGCTGCGCGAGCGCTACAGGCTGGCGATCTTCACGAACTCCGATGACGACCTCATCGCGCCGACCGTGGCGCGTATCGGCGTGCCCTTCGATCATGTCATCACCGCCGAGCAGGCGCAGGCCTATAAGCCGTCGCGGCACCTCTTCGAATACGCCTACGGCAAGATGGAGGTGACGCCGGACGAGACCGTGCATGTGGCGATGGGCATGTACTGGGACATGAAGGCCCGCCATGAATTGGGGTTCCGCGGCATCTGGGTGAACCGGCGGAACGAGGCCGGCAATCCGGACTGGCTGCCCTATGCCGAAGTGGCGGATCTGGAGGAAGCGGCTGCCTTGCTCCTGCCACCCTGACGCCGGCCAGGCGCGGCTCCTATTCCGCTTGGGCAGTTCCAGCAGGTTTTTTCCGCTTGACCTCAAGTTAGGTTGAGGTCTTAGGGTGATCGCATTGGATCTGGTATGCCACATTTCGTGCCGGTTCCGACCATAAGACGCAAAAACCTCAGGCAGGAAAGACGATGACCGACACCAAGCCGGAGACGATGCAGCGCTCATCCCCGCCCCCACCCCCGGCGACACGGACGTTGCGGGTCCATCGTCTTGACCGGATAGCGCCGCAGGTCATGCTGGTGGAGCTGCGCGACCCCGACGGCCAGGCATTGCCGGCGGCGGAGCCGGGCGCGCACATCGACGTCCATCTGCCGGACGGTGCGGTGCGGTCCTACTCGCTGTGCGGCGATCCGCTGGACAGCCAAGCCTACAGGATCGCCGTCCTGAAGGTGCCGGGCGGGCGGGGATCGGGCTTCATCCATGGCAACCTGGAACCCGGCACCACCGTCACCATCGGCATGGCCCGCAACAACTTCCGCTTCGATGATGCCCAGCGCTATCTGTTCATCGCCGGGGGCATCGGCATCACGCCGCTGTTGCCGATGATCCGCGCCGCGGCGCGCCGGGAAGCCGAGTGGGTTCTCCACTATTGCATGCGCAGCGCGTCGGCGGCGCCGTTCCTCGACGATCTCCGTGCCCTGGCCGACCTGCCGGGATCCCGGGGCCGGGTCGAGCTTCATGCCGCCGACGAGGGCCGGCGGCTGGCGGTGGACGACCTGCTTGCCGCCACGCCCGCCGATGTCCCGATCTATTGCTGCGGCCCGCAGCGGCTGATGGAGGCCGTCGCCGAAGCCGCCTCGCCGGGGCGGGACGTGCGCTTCGAGTGGTTCGCGCCGCGCGCGGACGCGGTCCGCGCGGATGCGCCCGACGGCAGCTTCGAGGTGGTCTGCGCCCGGTCCGGGGTGACGGTCACGGTCGCGGCGGGCACCAGCGTGCTGGAGGCGCTCGACGCCGCCGGCATTGCGGTCGTCTCGTCATGCGAGCAGGGCATCTGCGGCACCTGCGAGACGGCGGTGCTGGAGGGCGAACCGGACCATCGCGACAGCGTCCTGTCCGACGCCGAGCGCGCCGCCGGCAAGACGATGATGCTGTGCGTGTCGCGTGCGCGGAGTGCGAGACTGGTTCTGGATATTTGAAATCGGATATTTCACCGCGAAACGACCATCGGGAGGACCCATGACCGAGAACGACCTGGAACGGCTGGGGTTGGCGCTGTTGAACAGCCCGGCCGAGGCCATCGTCTATTCCGACCGCCAAGGCGCCATCCGCTTCTGGAACGCCGGGGCGGAGCGGATGTTCGGCTTCACCGCCGAAGACGCGCTCGGCCAATCGCTCGACATCATCATCCCCGAGCGGCAACGCCAGCGCCATTGGGAGGGCTATGACGAGGTGATGAAGACGGGGGTGAGCCGCTATGGCAGCGGCGACCTGCTGTCGGTTCCGGCGACGCGCAAGGACGGCACCCGCATCTCGGTCGAGTTCACCATCGTTCCGTTGAAGGACGCCGATGGCGCGATGCTGGGAATGGCGGCGGTCATGCGCGACGTCACGGCACGCTTCGACGAGCTGAAGGCCCTGCGCCGCCAAGCGGCCGGGCGCTGAGGCTGCTCTCCCCTGCCCTACCCCTGCGTCCCGCCGGCCAGCTGCGCCCGCAGCTCGCGCTTCACCACCTTGCCGTAGTTGTTCTTCGGCAGCCCCTCGACGAACAGGTAGCGCTTGGGCCGCTTGAAGCGGGCGATGCTGGCGTTGCAATGGTCGTCGAGGCCGGCGGGGGAAATGTCGCGGCCGGCTTCGGCGACGATGAAGGCGACGACGATCTCGCCCCATTCCGGGTCGGGCTGGCCGGTGACGCAGACCTCGGCGACGTCCGGGTGGCGCAGCAGGACCTCCTCCACCTCACGCGGGTAGACGTTGGTGCCGCCGCTGATGATCACGTCCTTCGACCGGTCGCGCAGCGTCAGGTAGCCGCGGGCATCGAAGGAGCCCATGTCGCCGGTGAACAGCCAGCCGCCGCGCAGGGCCTCGGCCGTCGCCTTGGCGTTGTTCCAGTAGCCTGCCATCACCACGTCGCCGCGGCAGACGATCTCCCCCACCTCGCCGGGGGGAAGCGGCCGGCCGTCGGCATCCACCACCGCCACCTCGACGCCGCTGCGGGCGAAGCCGACCGATCCCAGAACTGCGTCGTCGTCGACGGCATGGTCGCGGCGGCGCAGGCCGGTGATGGTCATCGGCGCCTCGCCCTGGCCGTAGATCTGGACGAAGACCGGCCCGAAGGCGGCGAGCGACCGGCGCAGCTCCTCGACATACATCGGGCCGCCGCCATAGACGACGGAGCGCAGGTTGGCCGGCCGGCGGCCGGTGCGCTCGGCCTCCAGCCGCAGCCGCTGCACCATGGTCGGAGCCAGGAAGGCGCCGCAGCCGGGGTGATGGTCGCAGAGGTCGAGGAATTCCGCCGGCTCGAAGGCGGACGACGCCGGAACCACCTGCCGGGCGCCCCGGCCGACATAGGCGGCCATGTAAAGGCCCGAGCCGTGGGACATCGGTGCCGCGTGCAGCAGGCTGCAGTCCTCGTCGACCGCCTCGACGTCGGCGAGATGGGCGATGGTCATGGCCAGCAGGTTGCGGTGGGACAGCATCGCCCCCTTGGACCGCCCGGTGGTGCCGCTGGTGTAGAACAGCCAGGCCAGCGCCTGCGGATCGGGATCGACCGGGCCGTCCCATTCCTCCCCGGCCGCCAGCGCCGCATACCCGTCCCCGCCGATGACGATGCGGCGGCAGGATGCCGCCGGCGAGCCGACCAGCGTCTCCTCCAGCCCGCCGGCCAGCTTGGGCGAGACGAAGACGGTGGAGGCAGCGGAATCCTCCAGGATCTGCACCAGCTCGCGCGGATGCAGCTTGGCGTTCACCGGCGTCGCGACCATGCCGGCGGCCCAGACGGCGAAGAACAGCTCGACATATTCCGGCACATTCCCGCTGGCGATGGCGATCCGGTCGCCCGGCCGGCCCGAGGCGCGGAGCCCGGCGGCGATGCGCAGGGCCCGCGAGCGCAGCCCGGCAAAGCTGTGGACCGCGTCGGTGCCGCGGAACACGGCGCCGCGTTCGGGGAAGCGGCCCGCCGCCTGATCGAGAAGGGAGAAGAGGTTCACCGGTGCCGTTCCTTCCTTTTATCCCGTATCCGTCGGATCCGTCGCAGCGCTGCGGTTGGTCAGGGTACGGATGCGTTCCTTGATCCGCTCGTCCAACGGATTGTAGACCAACAGACCAAGGTCCGGGCGGCCGTCGACGGCGAAGGCGGAATATTCCATCTCGAAGACGCCGAGTTGCGGATGCTGGAGGTGCTTGACCCCCTCGCTCGGCGCATAGACGTCGTTCTCGTTCCAGAAGGCGGCGAAATCCGCACTCGCCCGGCACAGCTCCTCGACGAGATCGGCGATCTCCTTCACGGCGCCGGCGCGGGCGGCATCGACGCGGAAGGCGCCGACCAGATGCCGCGCCATGCCCTGCCAGTCCTTCTGCTTGGCGCGGATCGCCGGATTGCCGAACACCAGCCGCAGGATGTTGCGCTGATCGGGAGGCAGCGTGCCGTAATCGGTCAGCACCAGCGCGGCGGCGCGATTCCAGGCCAGCACGTCCCAGGTCGCGGTCTTGATGAAGGCCGGACAGGCGTCGAACGCGTCCAGCAGCCGTTGCAGGCGCGGGCTGACGCCCTGCGCCGGCTTGTAGCGCATTTCCGGCGGACGCCCGAGCGCCAGGATGAACAGATGCTCGCGCTCGAGGTCGGTGAGCATGAGGCCGGCCGCGATGCGGTCCAGCACGTCGGCCGACGGCGCGCCGCCGCGCCCCTGTTCCAGCCAGGTGTACCAGGTCGGGCTGATGTTGGCGCGTTGCGCCACCTCTTCCCGGCGCAGTCCGGGCGTGCGGCGGCGGCCCGAGAAGCCGAAGGCCGCCGGATCGAGCCGCGTGCGGCGGTCGCGCAGGAAGGCGGCGAGCGTGTTGGCCTTGTCGGGCTGCTTCGGGCTGGTATCGGTCTGCATGGGCGATCCCGGCAATCACTGTACCCTGGTAATGATTATACTAGGAAAACGTCACTACTTTAACAGGATAGCACGGAGCATCAAACTGGAGGCCACGGAATTGACGAGGTGATGTCCCATGCGTGTCTTTCTCACCGGTGCCACCGGTTTCATCGGCCGTGCCGTGCTTGGTGAACTTCTGCAGGCCGGCCATCGCGTCGTTGGCATGACCCGGTCCGAAGACGGTGCCCGCGCGCTGGAGGCGGCCGGCGCCGAGGCGCATCTCGCCACGCTGGAGGATTTGCCGAGCATCCGAAGCGGTGCCGAAAAAGCCGAGGCGGTGATCCACACCGCCTTCGATCACGATTTCTCGCGCTTCGTCGAGAATTGCGAGAAGGACCGCCAAGTCATCGGCGCGCTCGGCGAGGTGCTGAAGGGCTCGGACCGGCCGCTGCTGATCACGTCGGGAACCGGCATCGGCGGGGCGGGCCATGGCCGGCTCGCCCGTGAAGACGTCTTCGACGACAGCCACCCCAATCCGCGCATCGCGTCCGAACGCGCCGGCAACGCGCTGCTGGAGGCCGGCGTCAACGTCGCGGTGATGCGGCTGCCCCAGGTCCACAATACGGAAAGGCAGGGGCTGATCACCCCGCTGATCGCGATCTTCCGGGAGAAGGGCGTGGCGGCCTATGTCGGCGAGGGCGGCAATCGCTGGTCGGCCGGTCATCTGAGCGACGTCGCCCGTCTCTATCGGCTGGCGATCGAGGCTGCGGAACCCGGCGCGCGCTACCATGCGGTCGGTGAGGAGGGCATCGAGACGCGCGCGGTGGTGGAGACGCTGGCGCGCGGCCTGAAGATCCCGGCGGTCTCGATCCCGCCGGACGAAGCGGCGGGGCATTTCGGCTGGATGGCGATGTTCGCGGGCATCGACATGGCGGCGTCCAGCGCCCTGACGCAGGCGAAGCTCGGCTGGCATCCGCAGGGACCCGGCCTCATCGCCGACCTCGAGGCCATGCGCTACGACTGACGGCGAGGTCGCCGCTCCCGGACGCCCCGTTTCTTCCCGGAGGAGGCGTCCGGGGCGAACATGCAATGTCACGCCGTCATTTCACCCGGAACCACCACGCCGTGCCAAGGTTGAGCTGGAGGGAAAGCATACGGAGCGATCATTCATGTCGAACGAAACGATCCGTCCGCTGCGCATCGTGGCGATGATGGCCGGATGTCTGGCATTGGCCGGATGCGGCGGCGGTGGAGCGACGGGGTTGGGCCTCAACCTCGTCTCGCAGGAACAGCTCGCCGATTTGGGCCAGCAGGACTGGCAGCGCCTGGTGTCGACGACACGGCCCACCGGCAACGCGACCTATCAGCGCCGCGCGGAAGAGGTGTCCGCGCGCCTGCTGCAGGCCGCCGGTCTCGACGCGGGACAGTGGGAGGTCCGCGTCTTCGAAGGCGACGAGGCCAACGCCTTCGCTCTGCCCGGCCGGAAGATCGGGGTCTATGAGGGCCTGTTCCGCTATGCGAAGAACGATGCGCAGCTGGCCGCGGTGATCGGGCATGAGATCGCCCACAATCAGGAAGCCCATGCCGCCGAGCGCGTCAGCACCCAGATGGCGTCGGAGGCGGGGGCCGGCATCGTCGGCGCGGCGCTGGGCGCCGGCGGCGTCCCGGGAAGCGAGCAGATCGCCGCCGCCCTCGGCACCGGTGCGCAGTACGGCCTCATCCTGCCCTATTCGCGCAACCAGGAGCTGGAGGCGGACCGCGTCGGATTGATGATGATGGCACGCGCCGGCTACGACCCGCGCGAGGCCGTCGCGCTCTGGGGCAACATGCGCCAGTCCGGCACGGAACCGCCGGTCTTCCTGTCGACCCACCCCGGCATCGACGACCGCATCGGCCAGCTGGACCGCCTGATGCCGGAGGCGCTGAAGGTCTACGCTCCGAAGTGACGCTGAGTCCGGACGGAGCGGACCCGGCGCTTGTCCAGGGCAATCGCGTTTGAAAGTAAAAATCCTATGATAAGGACCTCCGTCATCCCCGCGGAGGAGGCTGTGAAGAAATCGGGTACTCGCTGAGAGAGGCCTCAAGTTTGAAGCGCGTCGCCTCGCATCGCATCGTGTGCTTACCTCGGCCGTCATTCCCGCGAAGGCGGGAATCCAGCCTTTACAAATACTTGTGTTGGAAATCCTGGTTCCCCGCCTCCGCGGGGATGACGAGTGGGAGACGTGCGCGCCTACCGAATCAGGACTTTCTCATATAAGTCCGATTTCTTCACAGGCTCCTTCGCAGGAATGACAAGTTTTCTTGTATAGGATCAAATTTGCCAAATGCGATTACCCTGGGCACCGGTCACTTCGGCAGCATGGCCGCCAGGCAATCGGCGATCTGGCGGGGACTGAACGGCTTGCGCAGCAGTTGCACCGCCTCGCCGAAATCCGGGGTGTCGGCATAGCCCGTCACGATCAGCGCCGGGATCCCCGGACGCAATCGCCGCGCATTCCGCACCACGGCGGCCCCGTTCATGCCGGGCATGGCGAAGTCGGTGACCAGGGCGTCGATGACGGTTCCGTCGCGGAGAACGCCCAGGGCCTCTTCCCCGCCGTCCGCTTCGATGACCCGGTGCCCGAGGCTCTCCAGCACCGCCATCGTTCCCATCCGCACGATCGCGTCGTCCTCCACCAGCAGGATGGTATGCCCGTTCCTGTCCGCATCCCTGTCCACGTCTCCGGTCTCGGCCGCGGGGCCGGGATGGTCCGGCGTGGCGGCGACGGCCGGAACGCCGGGCAGGTAGAGGGTGATCGCGGTTCCGGCACCGGGCCTGCTGTCGATGCGGATTCCGCCGCCCGACTGCGTCGCCATGCCCTGGACCATCGACAGGCCCAGCCCGGAGCCCTTGTCGATCGGCTTCGTGGTGAAGAACGGCTCGAAGACATGAGGCAGCACCGACGGATCGATGCCGGTGCCGGTGTCCTCGACGCGGATCGCCACGTAGGTGCCTGCCGCCGGTTCCGCGGCCTTGTCGGCCGGATCGCCTGCCTCGCCGTCCCCGCCGACCTCCGCGACGAAGGTGGACAACGACAGCCGCCCGCCCGTCGGCATCGCGTCGCGGGCGTTGATGACGAGGTTCAGGATGGCGGATTCGAGCTGTGCCCGGTCGATCAGCGCAGCCGGAAGCCCGGGCTCCGCCGCGATCGTCACGCCGATCTGGCCGCCCAGCGTGCGCTCCAGAAGGGAGCTCATGCCGGAAAGCAGGTCGCCGATGTCGGTCGGCTCCGGCATCAGCGTCTGGCGCCGCGCGAAGGACAGCAGGGATTGCGTCAGGCGTGCTCCCCGCTCGACGGACCGGTTGGCCGCCTCGAAGAGATGGCGCGGGGTGCCGTCCGGCACCGTCGGACCCAGGACCGCGAGACAGCTGACGATGCCCTGGAGCAGATTGTTGAAGTCATGCGCGACGCCGCCGGTGAGCTGTCCGAGCGCTTCCATCTTCTGGGCTTGGAGCAGGGCCGCTTCCGCCCGCCGGCGGTCCGCCATTTCCATCTGCAGGGCCTGGGTCCGCTCCGCCACCCGTTCTTCGAGGCGGTCGGTGGCCCGGGTGATCTCGTCCAGATGGCTGCGGGTCCGGTACTGGCGTTCACGGCTGCGCAAGGCGGCCTGGACGGCGCTCTGCAAGGCCTCGCGATGCAGGGGACGATCGAGGAGCGTGACGTTGCCGAGCGTCTGGAAGAAGGCCAGCCGGCCCCGACCGGCCTGGCGGGTGCGGCGCGAGGTCAGGATCACGATGGGCAAGTCGGACCAGGGCGGCTGCGCATCCAGCCAGCTGCTGAGGGGCTCGGCATCGGTCAAGGCGCTTTCGGAGAGGATCAGTGCGGTAGCGGCATCGCCGAGGCTTCGGCAAAGCGCCGCCATGTCGCTGCATGGCTGCGTCGCCAGACCGATCTCGCCGAGCACCGAGCCGATCACCTCGGCATCCCGCCCTTCGGGGGCCAGGACAAGGATGAACTCGCGCATCGGCATCGATCACCCGGTCTCGGCCTGGCTGGTGAGCAAGGGCTCCGCCGAACCTCCATATTCCGGCACCCCGGTCAGGACCCCGCGGAAATCCATCAGCTGCGGACCGACCTGCATGCCGTCCGGGAACAGCCGGAACTCGCGGATGGACAGCTCGTGGACGCCCGTGCGCTTCTTGACCACCGAGATCGCCTTGCGCACCTCGCCTTCGACCTCGAAGAAGCGCAGAAGGACCACCGTGTCGCTCATGAAGGAGAGATCGACGGGATTCTGCACGTCCCCGATGATCCCCTGCTGGGCCAGGATCAGGATGGTCACCACGCCCTTGTTGCTCAGGTAGGTGAGCAGTTCATGCATCTGCAGGACGAGCGCCTTCTCCTCCGGCATGGTGCTGAGATAGGAGTTCAGGCTGTCGATCACCACGATGCGGGCGCCGTGATCCTCGACCTCGCGGCGCACCTGCCAGACGAACTGTCCCGGCGACAGGCGGGACGGGTTCGCCCGCCGCCAGCCCAGGCGGTTCCGGCGCACCGACTCCGCGATGTCGATGCCCAACGCGACGCTGCGCAGTTCCAGGGTCTTGAAATTCTCGTCGAAGGAGAAATAGGCGGCATGATCGCCGCGCCTGACCGCGGCCGTGACATATTGCAGGGCGATCGACGACTTGCCGACGCCCGACGGGCCGACGAGCATCGTCGTGGTCCCTTGCGTCAATCCGCCGCCCATCAGCTCGTCCAAGGCCGGCAGGCCGCTCTCCATCAGGGTCGGTTCGAAGTCGCTCTGGTGTTCCTCGGCGATCAGGCTGGGGAAGACCAGGACATTTTCCCTGGTGATGGCGAAGTCGTGCCAGCCGCTCTGATAGTCGGCTCCCCGCATCTTGGCGATGCGCAGGCGGCGCCGCGCGGCACCGTAGGACCGCTCGCTCTGTTCCAGCACGATCACGCTGTGCGCCAGGCTGTGCATCTCCGTCGAGCTGTACTGGTGGGTCAGGTCGTCGAGGATCAGGGTGGTGCACCGGCGGTCCTGCAGGAACTGCTTGAGGGCGAGAAT
The DNA here is from genome assembly GCF_016595245.1 of Azospirillum endophyticum. GTDB lineage: Bacteria > Pseudomonadota > Alphaproteobacteria > Azospirillales > Azospirillaceae > Azospirillum > Azospirillum endophyticum. Next base: position 297,963 of record NZ_JAENHM010000044.1, on the reverse strand, counting down.
CTGCCGACGGTAGCCGAGCTGATCCTGGGTGAGCAGGCGCAGTTCCGACACCGTGTCGATCACCAGGACCTCGGGATTTTCCTCCTCGATGCGGTCGATGATCAGGCGCACGGTCTCGCCCAGCTCCACCTCCGACGGGTAGAGCACGCTCTGTTGGCGATCCAGTTGGGCTTCGACCGGAACGATGTCGAACACCGCGACGCCGTCCAGCGACCAGCCATGGCTGGCGGCGGTCGACTCCAGCTCCTTCGCGTTTTCCGACAGGGTGATGTAGAGCCCCCTTCGGCCCTCCGCGCGCGCCTGGATCAGAAGCTGCAGGGCGATGGTCGTCTTCCCCGTCCCGGGCGCCCCTTCCAGCAGATGTATTCGTCCACGCGGCAGCCCGCCCCGCAAGATCAAATCGAATTCCGGAATTCCGGTCTGCACTTTTTCGATCGGGATGGGCTCTGGCACCAAAGGCTCCTTAACTTCCGTGTCTGTTGACAAACGCGGCGTAAGGAAAATGTTCCGTGGAAGCCGGTGTGCGCCTTGAAAATTGGCATGGCGTGGCATCACGATCGGTATCGGCCGTTACCCCCGCTCCGAAGGCGAGAGGGACCGGATGCCACGTCTCAGTGTTTGGCCGGCGGGTGCGCCTTTCCATCGGCTTCCGTCAGGTGCCGGCTGAGTGCCGCGGCGAGAATGCGGGGAGTGACCGGCTTGTGCAGCAGGTCGAAGCCATGCGCGAGGGCATCGTTCTGCGGTTCGGTGCCGATCTCGCCGGTTACCAGCAGGCCGGGAATGTCGGAACCATGCATCTCCCGGATGCGGAGGATCGCCTCGGTTCCGATGCGCTTGTCGCGCAGACGATAGTCCACGACCAGGATGTCCGGCCGGCGCCCATCCCGTTCCAGGCTCTCCACCGCGCGGTCCGTGGAGTCGGCGGCGAGGACGTCGAACTTCCACGCCCGGAGGATGCTCTCCATCCCCGCCAGCACGATCGGGTCGTCGTCCACCACCACGGCGAGCCGCCGCTCCGTCCGATCCGGCGGTGCCGGCGCCATCTCCGCGGGCGGAGGCTCCTCCGGCACGCCGGACCCCGTCGCCAGCGGTACGGTCACGCTGAACAGCGAGCCCTGATCCGCCTGCGAACGCACCGCGACGGGATGATCCAGCAGGGTCGACAGACGGCGGACGATCGCCAGCCCCAGCCCAAGGCCCTGGTTGCGGTCCCGCTCGGGATTGTCGACCTGATACAGCTCCTCGAAGACCCGGTCGATCTGGTCGGCCGGGATACCGCTTCCGGTGTCGCGAACCCCGATCACCAGATGGTCGGCCTGCACGGCGGCTTCGACCAGGATTTCACCCCGATCGGTGTAGCGGATGGCATTCTCCACCAGATTGCGCAGCATGCGGCCAAGCAGGACACGATCGCTGCGGATCACCGCCTGGCAGGGCGAGACCCGCCATAGGAGGCCCTTTTCCTGCGCGAGCGGGGCATAGGCGTCGTCCAGACTCCTCAGCAGCTCCGATGCGCGGAACTCCTCGAACTGCGGTGCCACGATGCCCGCATCGAGGCGGGAGATGTCGAGCAAGCCGTCCAGCAGCCCTTTCAGGATTTCCAGCCCATGCTGGAGACGGCCGAGCGCGTCGAGGCCGGGGCCTTCGTTCACGTGCGGACGGAGCACTTCGGCGAACAGCAGGATCGACTGCATGGGCTGGCGCAGATCGTGGCTGGCGGCGGCGAGGAAGCGGCTTTTGGAGCGGCCGGCCTCCTCGGCCGCGTCGCGGGCGTGGTGGATGTCGTGAATATCGACGGCGCCGCCGAACCAGGCGACGATCCGGCCGTCCTGGCGGATCGGATGGGTGCGGCTGAGGTGCCATCTGTAGGCGCCGTCGACCCGGCGCAGGCGAAGCTCGTATGCGTGCGCTGTTCCGGCGGCGATGGCGGATGCGCGGACCGCCTGGATCCGCCCGACATCGTCTGGATGAAGGTCGTCCATCCGGTTCGCCTCGACCGTCATGCGGCCGGTATAGGCGCGGAATGCGGCGTTGACGAACTCCAGGGTCCCGTCGGGGCGATTCACCCACATCATGTGCGGCGCGTTCTCCACCAGCGTGCGGGACCATTCCTCGCTGGCCCGCAGCGCGGCGGAGGCAGCCTCGTTGACCCGTATCTGTCGTTCGAGGTCTTCGACCAGCGCATCGAACGCCTGTCCCAGACGGGTCATCTCCGGGCCGTCCACCGCGCCCACGCGGGCGGAACGGTCACCGGCGCGCCAGCGCTCGGTCGCGGTGATCAGCGCCGTCACCGGTCTGTAGAGGTGCCGTTTGGCGATCAGGTACGCTGCAAGCAGTCCGAGCAGCAGCGTGGCGGCGATCCAGACCAGCGAGCGCCGGAGAGCGTCGTCGATGCCTTTCATCGCCGCATCATGGTCGATGCCGACGGCCACGAAGATATGCCGGACCCCGACGGACAACGGAACATAGGCGAACACACGCTCGACACCGTCGACTCCCACCAGTTGTGCGGTGCCCACGGCGTCGGCGTCCAGCAGCGGACGGAAGCGTTGCGGAAGCGCGGTGCCGACCGTCCCGGGCCGTGCCGGCGCATGCGCCAGCACGATGCCGCTGTCATCGGTCACCAGAAGTGCCGCGTTGTCGGGAAGCGGATGTTCGGACAGATACCGTTCGAGCCAGCCGAGGTCGATCAGGGCGGTGACCACGCCGATCGGCGGGCCGCCGGCACCGCTGCGACGGATCGGCAGGCCGAACGGCATCGCCGGCTTGCCGTCGTGCCGCAGCCGGATGAACTCGCCGACGGTAAAGCCATCGCTTTCCAGGGCGGCGCGCACATGCATCCGGTCGGCGATCGTCCGCCCTGGCAGGACCGGGTTGGTGGAGCAGAGAATGACCCCGTCCACTCCCGTGAGGTTGATCGTCAGATAATCCGGAATTCTCCCGCTTATGCGCGTCAGCAGCGCCTGACAGGCCGGCGCGTCGAGGGATTGTGCCACCGACGTTTCCACCAGCAGTTCCAGCATCTGGCGCACGCCTTCGACGAGGCGCTGCTGCTCGCCGCCCAGCAAGCCAAGCAGTTGCCGCGCATGCTCGTGGATTTCCTCCGAACGCTGGCGGCGCAAGTCGATCTGGTTCCAAACCTCAAGCGCGCAGATCGGGACAAGGGCCAGCGACACCAGCAGCAGAAGGCGCGTCAGGAAGCTCATGGCGCCCCGATCCCGACCCTGTCCCCGGCCTCGGCCCCATGGGATGCCACCGCCATTGCACCGCTCTCCGTCCGGTACTGCGCCTGCTTTCAACCATCGGGGAGGCTGGACGCTGCCGTCAAATCGCCGATTGCCCCAATTGCCATTCGGCACAGGCCATGCCGGCCTGTGCAAGAATCGGGTCGGGGTATGGCGGATTGTCGGGGCTACCGCGCGTTCGATGGAGCGCGGGCAATGGGAAGAGGGAGTGCCGAAGATGCCCGACTCCGAATGGGCCGGGCTTCCGCCGGATGGGTTTCCCGGCGCACTGGAGTTTCGCCGATCCTCAGGCCGCCGCGATGGCGCTGTTCAGGGAGGCGATCAGGATGTGGGCGTCGACCGGCTTACCCAGCACGTCGCAGGCGCCGCCGCCCATCGCCCGCATCCGCGTGGTGTCGTCGGCATAGGAGGTCATGAAGACGATGGGCGGACGGCGGCCGCCATCGGCGTTTAACCGTTCCTGCAGTTCCAGACCGGACAGGCCCGGCATGCGCACGTCCAGGATGATGCAGGCGATGCCCGGCCGGTCGGCACGGGCCAGGAAATCCTCGGCCGAAACGAAGGACAGACACCGGAAGCCGATGGACATCAGCAGATCGTCCAACGCCTCGCGGATCGCCTCGTCATCGTCGACCACCGCTATCAGGGGTGCTTTGGACACGTCGTGATGCCTCGACCAAATGGGGGCGCCGGTCCCTGGTGCCGAGCACATCCTATCCGAACGGGGCAATGGGGAGATACCACACCTAGGTCTATGCGGAGGCGGTCCATGAAGGGAGCGACGATCCGACGCGGGCCGGGAAACGGCGGCCGTCACTTCTCGGGGTCCAGCACCTCCGCCTTGCGCACGAGGTCGGCGACCGAGCGCACCTGCATCTTCCGCATCACCTTGCCGCGGTGGAGCTTCACCGTCACTTCGCTGATGCCGAGATCGCCGGCGATCTGCTTGTTCAGCCGGCCCTTGACCACCTCGGCCATCACCTCGCGCTCCCGCGGGGTCAGGGTCGCGGCCAGCGTCTCGACCGTCATCGAGGCGGCCCGGCCGCGCCGCCGGGTGCGGTCGCGGGCGATCGCGGCGTCGACCGCATCCAGCATGTCCTGGTCGCGGAAGGGCTTGATGAGAAAGTCCGCCGCCCCGGCCTTCATCGCCCGGACCGACATCGGCACGTCGGCGAACCCGGTCATGAAGACGATCGGCAGCGCGATGCCCAGGCTCTCCAGCCTCGTCTGGAACTCCAGCCCGCCCAGTCCGGGAAGCCGCACGTCGAGGATCAGGCAGCCCGGCTGGTCGGGAACCGCCGCCGCCAGCAGCTCGGCCGTGCTGCCGAAGGCGCGGCTTTCGATGCCGACGGACCGCAGCAGGTCGACCACCGCCTCCCGCATCCCGGCATCGTCGTCGACGACGAGAACCAGCGGATCGTCCTTGACGGTCGACGGAGCGGGCTTGAGGGCGGATGGTCCGCCGGGTGTCTGCGGCATGGCGGTCAGTCCTCTCGTGCCGGAGCGGGTGCTGCGGCTGACGTTGCGGTGGCCGGCGGAAGCGCCGCCGGGAGCGGGGACAGCGTCGACGGGATGGTGAACTCGAACACCGCCCCACCCTCGGCATGGTTGTGCGCGGTCAGCGTGCCGCCGCAGGATTCGATGGTGGATCGGCAGATGGACAGCCCCATCCCCATCCCGTCCGGCCGGGTGGTGAAGAAGGGGTCGAACAGGCGGGCACGGCTGTCCTCGTCGATGCCCCGGCCGCGGTCGCGGACCGCCGCCCTCACCTGTGTCCGATCCGCGAGCCCTTCCACCGTGATGGTCAGGTCCCGCCGGCCGCAGCCCGCCTCCGCCATGGCATGCAGGCCGTTGGTGACGAGGTTGATCAGCACCTGCTGCAAGCCGACCCGGCTGCCCCGCACCGGCGGGACGTCGGGCGCGAAATCGGTGACCAGGACGGCGGCGGCGGCCGACAGTTCGCGGTCCAGCAGCAGTGCCACCTCGTCCACCAGCTGGCGCAGGTCGATGGTCTCGTCGCAACGGCTGTCCTTGACCAACATCCCGCGAGTCCGCTGCACGATGTCGGCGGCCCGCTTGCCGTCGCGGACGATCCGGTCGACCGCCTTGGCGGCGGTGTCGATGTCGGGCGGATCACGGCGCAGCCACCGCAGGCAGGATTGCGCGTTCAGCGCGATGGCCCCCAGCGGCTGGTTCAGCTCGTGGGCGATCGAGGCGGACAAGGCCCCCAGCGTGGCGGCGCGCGCGGCGCGGGCCAGTTCGGCCTGCGCCGCCAGCAGCGCCTCCTGCGTGCGTTCGCGCTGGGTGATGTCGACGATGCCGACCACCACCTGATCGAATCCGACCCCATCGTCGGGAAAGCTGATCCCCAGCAGCACCGTCAGCCGGCGCCCGTCGGCGGCGATCAGCTGCGCCCGCCCCTCGAAGCGGTTGCGTCCGTTCCAGAGCGCCAGAAGGACGTCCGCCATCGCCGGATCCTCGGCGGGAAGGAAGCGTCCGAGCGGCCCCAGCACCGCCGTCCGGTCGGCGGCACCGAGCAATTCCACGGTGGCGTCGTTGACGCTGGTGGTGAGGATCAGCGCGCCCATCCGCCGCACCCATCCGGGATCGGCCTGGAGATGGGCGGCGAGCTCCGTCACCCCGCCCGCCCGCAGGGCGTCGAGCTCCGCCTTCACCGTGGTGAAGTCCTGCTCCCACAGGGAAAAGCGCGCCTGCTCGAACATGCAGCGGTGGCGCTTTTCGCTGCGCGCCAGCGCGCCGTTGGCCTGTACCAGCAAGGCCCGCGCGTCATGGTCCCGCACCAGCAACGCGCCGGTGATCAGGATGGCCGCCAGCGACACGCCGCAACGCAGCACCGACGACAGGTCCATGTCGTGCCAGTGCGACAGGAAGAAGGACAGCACCGCCAGCAGCGCGCAGCCGGACACCGCCCGCAGGAGGCCCCGCCGCGACAAGGCGGTGGCGCCCAGGAGAAGCACCAGGACATACAGGACGGCGATGGCGCTTTCGATGTCGGTGAAGGTGTCGACGATGAACACGGTGAGGGACAGCGGAACCGCGAGGATGCCGATCCGACGGTCGTTCGGCCGCCGCCACGCCTGCGAACCGCTCCACCCTGCGCCCATGCAACCGCCTCCAACCCCGCGTTGTACCGTTCCGGTGTCGACAGCTTGCCTGAGTGAGCGGCCCGCTTCTTGAAGAATCTGCCGATGACTTGACAGATCTGGACCGGCCGTCGGCAATCATACCGAGGTTTGCTTGAGCAAGCCGCAGTGCCGGCGTTACCATTCTGCCCCACGCCTTTTCGCACGCCGAACGAATCCGGCCGCAGGAGCCCGCCATGGTCGACGCCATCATCATCGGAGCCGGCCAAGCCGGGCCGCCGCTCGCCGAGCGCCTCACCGCCGCCGGCATGAGCGTGGCGGTCGTCGAGCGCAAGTTGTTCGGCGGCACCTGCGTCAACACCGGCTGCACCCCGACCAAGACGCTGATCGCCAGCGCCCGCGTCGCCCAAATGGCCCGGCGCGCCGCCGAGTACGGCGTGGTGCTGGACGGCCCGGTGCGCATCGACATGGCGCGGGTCAAGGCGCGCAAGGACGAGGTTTCCGGCCGCTCGCGCCACAATGTCGAGCGCTGGCTGCGCGGCATGCCCAATTGCCGGGTGCTCCAGGGCCATGCCCGTTTCGAATCGCCCGACAGCCTGCGCGTCGGCGACGAGCTGCTGACGGCGGAGCGCATCTTCCTCAACGTCGGCGCCCGTGCCGCGGTGCCGGACATGCCGGGCGTGCGTGACGTCGACATCCTGACCAGCGGCACGATTCTCGACCTCGACCATGTGCCGCGGCATCTGGTGGTGGTCGGCGGCAGCTACATCGGCCTGGAATTCGCCCAGATGTACCGCCGCTTCGGCGCCGAGGTGACGGTGGTGGAGAAGGGGGAGCGGCTGATCGGCCGCGAGGACCCCGACGTCTCCGACGCCATCCGGGAGCTGCTGGAGCGGGAGGGGGTGACCGTCCGCCTGTCGGCCGACTGCATCCGCTTCGCCCGCCATGCCGACGGGGTGGAGGTTGGGGTAAATTGTGCCTCCGGCAGCCCGTCGGTGGTGGGAAGCCATGTGCTGCTGGCGGTCGGGCGGGTGCCGAACACCGGCGACCTCGGCCTCGACAAGGCCGGGGTGGCGATGGACGCCCGCGGCTACATCACGGTGGACGACAGGCTGCGTACCAGCGTGGCGGGCATCTGGGCGATGGGCGACTGCAACGGGCGCGGCGCCTTCACCCACACGTCCTACAATGATTTCGAGATCGTCGCCGCGAACCTGCTGGACGACGACCCGCGCAGCGTCGACGACCGCATCCAGGCCTATGCGCTCTACACCGACCCGCCGCTCGCCCGCGTCGGCATGACCGACGAGGCGGTCCGCCGCTCCGGCCGGCGGGCACTGGTCGGCCAGCGGGCGATGACCCGCGTCGGCCGCGCGGTGGAGAAGGGCGAGGCCCAGGGCTTCATGCGGATCGTCGTCGATGCCGACAGCAAGGAGATCCTGGGCGCCGCCATCCTCGGTCCCGGCGGCGACGAGGCGATCCACGGCGTGCTGGACATGATGTACGCCAAGGCGCCCTACCCCACCCTGCAACGCGCCGTCCACATCCATCCGACCGTCGCCGAACTGCTGCCGACCCTGCTGGGCGAACTGAAGCCGCTGGACTGAGGCGGACGGGTTTCCGTGTGTTGCCTGGCCTGTGATGCTGGGAACCGTCAAGAACCGCCGTCTTCCTTCAAGAACCACCATCGCCGATGACGTATGCCTCGACGGTATCCTGCAAGAATCCGATGAGGCGACGCGATGAAGCGGCATTTCTACCCGGCCCTGCTGGCGCTGGCCCTGGTTCCGGCGCTCGGTGGCTTGGCGATCCCGGCCGGGCCGGCCGAGGCGGCCGCGCCGCAGCAGCGCACCCAGGCGCCGGGCTTCTACCGGATGATGCTGGGCAGGATCGAGATCACCGCCCTGCTGGACGGCACCCATCCCTTTCCCGTCCACGAAGTGATGCAGGGCATCGGCACGGCTGGCGCCGACGCGCTGCTGGAGCGCTCCGACCTCCATGCCCCGGTCGAGGGGTCGATCAATGCGTTCCTGGTCAACACCGGCGACCGGCTGGTGCTGATCGATAGCGGGGCCGGGGTCCTGTACGGCAAGGACGGCGGCCATCTGATGGGCAATCTGCGGGCGTCCGGCTATGCGCCGGAACAGGTGGACGAAATCCTGCTGACGCACCTGCACCGCGACCATGTCGGCGGCGTCGACGCCGGCGGCGCCATGGCCTTCCCCAACGCGGTCATCCGCGTCGACCGGCGCGACAGCGATTTCTGGCTCGACCCGAAGAACAGGGCCAAGGTGCCCGACTATCTGGGACCGATGTTCGACGGGGCCATCGCTTCGCTCCGCGCCTATGTCGCGGCGGGCCGGCTGAAGCCCTTCGACGGCGAGGCGCAGCTGCTGCCGGAAATCGGCGCCATCCCCGGCCCCGGCCACACGCCGGGGCACACCATCTACCGCATCCGCAGCGAGGGGGAGACCCTGCTGGCCTGGGGCGACATCGTCCATGTCGCCGCCATCCAGTTCCCCAAGCCGGACGCCACGGTGAAATACGACAGCGACGCGGCGTCGGCGGAACGGCAGCGCGAACGGCTGTTCGCGGAAGCGGCGAAGAACGGCGAGTGGATCGCCGCCGCGCACATCTCCTTCCCCGGCATCGGCCATATCCGGCGCGACGACGGCGGCTACAGCTGGCTGCCGGCAAACTACACCACGGTCCTGGCTCCGGCGACGCGCTGAGGCGCCCTCAAGGCAGCGAAAGCGGGTTTTGTTCAAAAAATCCCGCTTTCAATCTTCAATAGTGAGGCCGGGATTTCCGGCACCCTCCCTGGACTTATCCGCCCGCCCCGCGGGGCCTTCCGACGGACCAGAGGAGGTGCAGCATGAAACGAACCCGATGGACCGGCCGGACGGTGGGCAGATGGGCGGCCGGCGGCGCCCTGGCCTGCCTTGTCGGCGTCGGCGCGATCCTGGGCTTTGCCCACCGCAGCGGCCTGCCCGCCAGTCCCCCGCCCAAGCCCGACGCCTTCCCGGCGGAGATGCTGACCCGCGGCGCGGCACTGGCCACCATCGGCGACTGCATCGTCTGCCACACCGCCGACGGGGGTGTTCCCTATGCCGGCGGCCGGGCGTTGGCGACGCCGTTCGGGACGCTCTATTCCACCAACATCACGCCCGACCCGGAGACCGGAATCGGCGGCTGGTCGAAGGAGGCCTTCAAGCGGGCCATGCGCGACGGGGTGTCGCGCGACGGCAGCCATCTGTATCCGGCATTGCCCTACGACCATTACCGCCAAGTGCATGACGGCGACCTGGACGCCATCTACGCCTTCCTGATGACCCGCCCGGCAGCCACCGCGCCGGCCAGGGAGAACGACCTGATCTTCCCGCTGGGCTTCCGTCCGCTGCTGGCCGGCTGGAAGCTGCTGTTCCTGCATCAGGAGGAGTTCACCCCGAGGCCGGACCGCGATTCGGAATGGAACCGCGGCGCCTATCTGGCCGAGGGACTTGGCCATTGCAGCAGTTGCCACAGTCCGCGCAACCTTGCTGGGGCCGAGGAGACGGGCGCCAGTGCCTATTCCGGCGGCTTGGCCGAGGGCTGGGTGGCGCCGGCGCTGAACGGCTCCAGCCCGGCGGCTGTGACCTGGACGAAAGAAAGCCTCTTCACCTACCTGCGCACCGGGGTGGACGGACATCATGGCGCCGCCGCCGGGCCGATGGGACCGGTGGTGCATGGCTTGTCGCGCGCTCCGGAAGCCGATGTCCGCGCTATCGCCAGCTATATCGCCTCGCTGTCGGCGGATCGGGCGGCGAAAGCGCCTGCCATGGCCGACCGTCCGGCGGAGGCCGCCAAGACGAATCCGGGCGGTGCCGCCCTGTTCGCCGGGGCCTGCGCCGGCTGCCACGACGGCGGCGCGCCGATGATGACCCAGGGCCGCCCCGGCCTGTCGACGGTGACCGCCCTGCGGCTCGACCAGCCGGACAATACGATCCGCGCCATCCTGCAAGGTATCCATGCGCCCACCGGTCCGGCCGGTCCGGCGATGCCGCCCTTCGCCGCCAGCCTGACCGACGCCCAGGTCGCCGATCTCGCCGCCTATCTGCGGTCCCGCTTCAGCGACCTCCCGGCCTGGACCTCGCTGGAAACCGCTGCCGCCACCGTGCGCAAGGAGGACTCCCAGCCATGAGCGTCACCATCACCGTCAACGGCGCCGACCATGCGCTGGACGTCGACCCTTCCACGCCATTGCTCTATGTGCTGCGCGACGATCTGGAGCTGAACGGGGCGAAATATGGCTGCGGGCTCGGCCAGTGCGGCGCCTGCACCGTGCAGATCGACGGCAAGCCCGCCTTCTCCTGCCTGACGCCGGTCGGCGCCGTCGCCGGCCGCCGCATCCGCACGGTGGAGGGGTTGGGCAGCGCCGGGGCGCCCGGCCTGTTGCAGCAGGCCTTCGAAAAGGAACAGGCCGCCCAGTGCGGCTACTGCATCGCCGGGATGATCATGCGGGCCCAGGCGCTGCTGGACCGGAACCCCGACCCCGACGACGCGCAGATCCGCGCCCATATGCAGACCAACCTCTGCCGTTGCGGCACCCACATGCGCATCCTGCGCGCCGTCCGCCGCGCCGTCGCCCTGCGCAAGGGCACCCAGTCGGCGCAGGAGGTGCGGCCATGAACCCGGTCCCGTCGATGCTCTCCCGCCGCAGCTTCCTGACCGGTGGCGCCCTGGTGGTCTCCTTCGCGCTTGCGCCTAAAGCCTTCGCCCAGCTTGCCGGTGGAGGCGAGGGCGGTGCCGGCCCCACCGTGGTGGCGCCCGACCTGAAGGGCAGCCTGAAATCGACGCCCTGGCTCGATGCCTGGATCCGCATCGACGCCGATGGCCGGGTCACCGTCTTCACCGGCAAGGTGGAACTGGGCCAGGGCATCCGCACCGCGCTGATCCAGGTCGCCGCGGAGGAACTGGACATCCCGCCCGCCGTCGTCACCCTGGTCACCGCCGACACCGAACGCACGCCGGACGAGGGGTTGACCGCCGGCAGCCACTCCATGCAGGACAGCGGCACGGCGATCCAGAACGCCGCCGCCAATGTCCGCATGCTGCTGGCCGCCGAAGCGGCGCGCGACTGGGGCGTGCCCGCCGAACAGGTGACCACCGGCGGCGACGGCAGGCTGCGCGCGCCGGATGGCCGGACGCTTTCCTACGGCGATGTCGCGGCGCGGCTGTCTCTGCATGTGCAGGCGGTGCCCGACGCGCCGCTCCGCAGGCCGTCCGACTACCGCACGCTGGGGCGGGAGCTGCCGCGGGTCGACATCCCGGCGAAGCTGACCGGTGGTGCCGCCTATCTGCACGACATGCGCCTGCCCGGCATGCTGCACGCCCGCGTCGTCCGCGGCCCCAGCGTCGGTACAAGCCTGAAATCGCCCGACCTCGACACCGTCGCCCGCATGCCGGGCGTGGTGAAGATCGTCCGGCAGGGCGGCTTCCTGGCGGTGGTGGCGGAGCGGCAATGGTCGGCGATCCAGGCGATGCGCCATCTGCAGCGCGCGGCTTACGAACGTGCCCCACAGCCGCCCCTGCCGGCGGACGGCGCCGGCGATGCCGTGGCCACGACGCTGAAAGCGCTGCCGGCGCGCGACATCGCGATCATGGACACCAGCGAGCCGGCGGGACCGGCGGTCTGCACCGTCAAGGCGCGCTACACCCGCCCCTGGATCAGCCACGGCTCCATCGGTCCGTCCTGCGCCATCGCCCAGTATCTGGACGGGACGATGACGGTCTGGACCCACAGCCAGGGCACTTTCGATGTCCGCCGCGTGGTCGTGGAACTGCTCGGCCTGCCACCGGAGAAGGTCCACGCCATCCATGCCGAGGGCGCTGGCTGCTACGGCCAGAACGGCGCCGACGACGTGGCGGCCGACGCGGCGGTGATCGCCAAGGCCGTGCCCGGCCGGCCGATCCGCCTGCAATGGATGCGCGAGCAGGAGTTCGGCTGGGAGCCGCTCGGCCCCGGCATGATGACCGAGCTGGAGGCGGCACTGGGCGCCGACAACCGCATCGTGTCGTGGACCCATGCGGTCTGGAGCAACCCGCACAACAACCGCCCGGTCGGGGCCGGCGGCGTGCTGGCCGGCAACGAGGCCGACCCGCCCTTCCCCGTCCCCGAAGGCAAGCCGATCCCGATGCCGGAGGGCGACGGCAGCCGCAACTCCAACCCCCTCTACAACTTCGCCAACACCCATGTCGTCTATCATTTCCTCAAGGACATGCCGGCACGCGTCTCCGCCCTGCGCTCGCTGGGCGCGCATCTGAACGTCTTCTCCATCGAGAGCATGCTGGACGAACTGGCCACCGCGGCGGGGATCGATCCGCTGGCGATCCGCCTCGACCATATGCGGGATGAGCGGGCGCGCGAGGTCATGCAGGCGGCCGCCGACCGTTTCGGCTGGGCGAAACGCCCCAGGGGCGACGGCCGGCGCGGCTGCGGCATGGCCTTCGCCCGCTACAAGAATCTGGGCGCCTACTGCGCGGTGGCGATGGAGGTGGAGGTCGACCGCGAGACCGGCCGCACGCTGGTCCGCCGGGCGGTCGCCGCAGTGGATTGCGGCCAGCCCGCCAACCCCGACGGCGTGCGCAACCAGATCGAGGGCGCCCTGGTGCAGTCGCTCAGCTGGACCAGCCGGGAAGCGGTGCGCTTCGTCGCCGACCGCCGTGCCAGCTTCGATTGGAGCAGCTATCCGATCCTGCGCTTCGACGATGTGCCGGGATCGGTCGAGGTGGTGGTGATGGACCGCCCTGGCGCGCCCTTCCTCGGCACCGCCGAGGCCGGGCAGGGACCGACGGCCGCCGCCCTGGCGAATGCCATCGCCGACGCCACCGGCGTGCGCCTGCGCGACATGCCGCTCAGCCCGGACCGGCTCAAGGCCGCGATCGGGCCGGTATAAGGGGGAAAGGGTCATGAAGCCTTTGCGTGTGAGGATCGTCGGCGGTTCCGTCGGCGGCCTGTTCGCCGCCGCCCTGCTGCGGCAGGACGGGCAGGACGTCCGCCTGTACGAACGCTCCCGCGGCGGGCTGGCCGGCCGGGGCGCCGGGCTGGTCGGGCAGCGCGACCTGTTCGCCCTGCTGCGCGCGGTGGGCTGCGAGCATGTGGCCCAGGTCGGCGTCGTCGCCCGCGAGCGCATCTTCCTCGACCGCGCCGGCGAAATCCGGCAGCGGCAGGCGACGCCGCAGATGCAGATCTCCTGGGACCATCTGTACGCCACGATGCGGAGCAAGGTGCCGGACGACGCCTACGCCCTGGGACGCGCCGTCCTGGCGGTCGAGCAGGGCCCCGCATCCACCAGCCTGCAATTCGACGACGGCAGCCGGGAGGAGGCCGATCTGGTCATCGGCGCCGACGGGCTGGGCTCCATCGTCCGCTGCGCGGTGGTGGGGAAGCACTCTGCCAACGACTATGCCGGCTATGTCGCCTGGCGCGGGCTGGTGCCAGAACGCGAACTGCCGGCGGAGTCCGCCATCCTGCTCGACCGCTTCGCCTTCTACGACATGCCGCAATCGCACACGCTGGGTTATCTGGTCACCGGTCCGGCGGCGGAGACCGCGGTCGGGGCGCGCCGCTACAACTGGGTCTGGTACAGGCGGGTGGAGGCGGACGAGCTGCCGGCGCTGCTGACCGACGCCGAGGGACGGCTGCACCCCCATTCGCTGGCACCGGGACAGGTACCGGAGGAACTGGCCGCAAGGCTGCGGCAGGATGCGGCGGACCGGTTGCCGCCCCCCTTCGCGGCTGCCGTCGCGGCAGAGCCGCGGCCCTTCCTGCAGGCCATCTTCGATTACGAAGTTCCGGCCATGACGCGCGGCCGGGTGGCCCTGCTGGGGGATGCCGCCTTCGTGGTCCGTCCCCATACGGCGATGGGGGTTGCCAAGGCGGCGGGGGACGCGATGGCGCTCGCCCGGCAGCTGTCGGCTCACCAGGGCATCGAAGCCGCCCTGCAAGCCTACAATGAAGAGCGCCACCCTGTCGGCGCGGCTGTCGCCGCCTACGGGCGCCGGCTGGGCGCGATGATGGAGTGAGCAACACTCGTCCCGGACTGCCGCGCAACCGTGGAAGCCTCCCGAACGAGGATATGATCGGCCGCCGCCAGCAGCCGGGGCTCCCCACCGGTGCCGTCTTCAATGCTCACGTTCAGAATCGAGAGTTATGAGCCTGTTTGCTCAGGCTGCGCCGCCGGCACATAGCCCTGATCGACCCGCCGAGACGCCTCGCGCGAAGGGGGTGCCATCAGCGACGGGCCGAGCGCGCAGATGGCCGCTTCGACCCGCCACCAGGAAGCAGATGGAAGGGCGGTGAAATCCACCTGTGGTGCAAGCAATTTGGGGGACGCCTGGAGAAACCTGCGGACTCTATGGTTTTGCAGGTTTTTCGAGCCTACCCATGTGTGGGCGGAGTTCGGAAAACCTGCATAGGGTCGACAACGGCAAGGTCCGGCACGGACGTCCCGATAAGGCTGGTTGCGCCGAGGAGGAGCAAGCGCATGTCTTGAGAATTCATGCGCCTGCTTTCGGGAAGTGAGGGCGCAATGCGGTCGCGACAATGCGATCGAGGAGCCAGTCCGGCAGGACGCGGGCCAGAAAGGTGACCAACGCGGCATCCCGGCCGACGGTGTAGCGCGTACGCGGGCTACGTGCCATCACGGCCTTGGCGATGACTTCGGCCACGGCCTCCGCGGTTTGGCTCCATTCGATAGCGGAAGCGGTCTGCGCGGCGACGGCGTGCATCAACCCGTCGTAGCGTCGACCTTGTTCGGGTGTCATGGTTGCGGCCAGCTCGCGCGCTATGGTGCTTGCCCGCCCGAGCATGTCCGTGCGCACGCCGCCCGGCTCGACCACGATCACCCGGACGCCGGACGGGGCGATCTCGCGCCGCAAGGCGTCGCTGACCGCTTCGAGCGCGAACTTTGTGCCTGCGTAGGGACCGTAGGTGGCCATGGCGACCTTGCCGCCCACGGAGCTGATGTTGACCACGCGCCCTTTGCTGCGGACCAGGGCGGGCAGGAGGGCTTGGGTCATGGCGACGTGACCGAAGAGGTTGACCTCGAACAGACGCCGCCAGGCATCGAGCGGATAGACCTCGACCGGGACGTTGACCGGGATACCGGCGTTGTTGACCAGCGCTCGCACCGCCCGGCCACGCGGGTCGCCGTAAACCCGATCCGCCAGCGTTTGGATGTGGTTCGGATCGGTGATATCGAGCATCACCGGCTCGATACCCGGTTCCCGCATTGCATCGGCGTCTTGGTTGCGCCGAACGCCTGCGAGGACATGAAATCCCAGCCGGGCCAGTTCGCGGGCCGTGGCGGCACCGATGCCTGAGGATGCGCCTGTGACGATCGCCAACTCTTCGGGGTGAGGCGACATTGTCATTCGTGCACGGTTTCCTTGAATGAAAAAAGAGTGAAGCGCGAGACGAGGAGTTGTATCCGCTGCTCAAGCACCTTCGGTGAAGGCTGGTCCGCAAACAGCCCGTCCAACGCGAGCAGGAAAACCTCGGCGCTCATGTCATCTTCGAGGATGGCGGCAATGCACTCATGGACGAGCTTGCGGTAGAGCGCCTCGTTCTCAGGATCGATCCGCGCACAGACATCCAGAAACTCGCCGCCCATGGGCGTGCCAACCGTCTCAACCCAGGGGTCAAGAGCCATGAGACGGCACACGCCCATTAAGCGTTCGCAGGGGCTGCCAGGTCCCTCCGCTATCTGCTTTGCGGTAGGGTGTCGCGAGACGAGCCAATCTGCAAAGACGGCCTGAAAAATCGCCTCTTTGTCGCGGAAAGCTCGATAGAGCAATGTCCGCGAGAGGTTGGCACGTTTGGCGATGTCATCGAAAGTCGTTTTCATAAAGCCGAAATTCAGGAAGCACCAGCGCGCGGCGGCGAGAACCGTCGCACGTCGCTTGGCGGTATCGTCATCTGTCATCGGCCTTGGCATGATGACGTTCTGACAGAAAGCGCATATTCTGTCAATACGTCCGCGCGTGTCGACGGCCGGCCAGATACCGTTGCTGTGGTGCAAGGCAGGGCGGCGTTTGTGCACTGCCGAAACCTCTTGACCGCAGACCTGTCCGGCTTGATTTTAGATCATATGATCTAAAATAGGGACGGGAGGCGGAAGCGATGGCTCGGCCGCGGAAGTTCGACGAGACGGCGGTGCTGGACGCGGCGGTGGACCGCTTCTGGAGCCAAGGCTATGAAGCGACCTCCACCCGCGAGCTGGCGGAAAGCATGCAGATGACGCTCGCCAGCATCCACAACGCCTTCGGCGACAAGCGGGCGCTGTACCGCCGCTCGCTGGAGCATTACCTCGACGGTTCGCTGCGCGCCCGCATCGCCCGGCACGAGGCGGCCCCCTCCCCGGCCGCTGCCATCGCCGGCTTCCTGCGGGAAAGCATCGAGCGTTCGCTGGGCGACGGCTGCCGACGCGGTTGCCTGCTGGTCAATTCCGCGCTGGAAGTCACGCCGGCCGACCCGGACATGCGCGACTATCTGAACGCGGAACTGACGACCATCGAGGACTTCTTCCGCCGCTGCATCGTCAAGGGGCGGCGGAGCGGCGAGATCCCCGACGGTATCGACGCCGACGACGCGGCCCGCCTGCTCTTCTCCAGTCTGCTTGGCATTCGCGTGCTGGCCCGCGTCCGTCCCGAGCGCAGCCTGCTGGAAGGGGCGGCCCGCGCCGCCCTGGCCAGCCTGGGCTTGCCGCCGATGCCGGATTCCTGACCGCCGCCTCCCTCCGACCCCCCACTCCCAGTCTTCCCGGCAACCGGGCGGGCCGCAGATGCGGCGCCGTCAACAGGGACGCATGACCATGAGCACGACTTCCGCAACCAAGGTGACGAGCCGTCCGAAAGACCGTCTCGACAGGGCCGCCTGGATGGCGACGATTGCCGGCATGTCGGGCAGTCTCGTCGCCATCGGCCTGGCACGCTTCGCCTATTCGCCGCTGGTTCCGTCGCTGATCGAGGCGCATTGGTTCTCCGCCGGTGACGCCGTGACGCTGGGGGCGGCCAATTTCGCCGGCTATCTGGCGGGCGCCCTGCTCGGCCGGCCGCTGGCCGGGCTGCTGCCCAACCGGGCGCTGCTGCGGCTGCTGATGCTGGCGGCGTCCCTCGCCTTCATCGCCTGCGCCTATCCGCTGTCGCTGTCCTGGTTCTTCGGCTGGCGTTTCGTCTCGGGCCTCGCCGGGGGCGCCATCATGGTGCTGGTTGCGACCAGCATCCTGCCCCACATTCCGGCGTCGCGGCGCGGCTTCGTCAGCGGGATGATCTTCCTCGGCATCGGGCTGGGCATCGCCGCGTCGGGCACCGCCGTGCCGGCGCTGATGCGGCTGGGACTGCATGAGACATGGCTGGGGCTGGGCGGTCTGTCGCTGCTGCTGACCGCGCTGTCCTGGTTCGGCTGGCCGGCCTCGGCGCCGCCGCAGGGCATCGCCGCCCCGGCGGTCGAGCATGCCCCGAAGCATGAAGGGGGCGTCCTGCGCGCGCTCTACGCCGAGTATGCGCTGAACGCCCTGGGTCTGGTGCCGGTGATGCTGCTGCTGGTCGACTACGTCGCCCGTGGCCTGCAGCATGGCGCGGACATCGGCGCGCTCTATTGGGTCCTTTACGGCGTGGCGTCGGTGGCCGGGCCGGTCGCCGCCGGATCGCTGGCCGACCGGGTCGGCTATGCCGTGGCCTACCGGATCGGCCTGCTGCTCCAGGCGGTCGCCGTCGGCGCGCTGGCGGTCAGCGGCAACCCGCTGGTGGTCGGGGCCGCGACAGTGGTCATCGGCGCCCTGACGCCGGGCGTGGTTCCCCTGGTGCTGGGCCGCATCCACGAACTGCTGCCGCACAGCCAGACCGAACAGCGCGCGGCCTGGAGCCGGGCCACCACCGCCTTCGCCCTGTTCCAGGCGCTGGGCGGCTACGGATACTCCTATCTCTTCACCCATAGCGGCCAGAGCTATGCCGTCGTCTTCCTGTGCGGCACCGTCGCCCTGGCGGTCGCCCTGGGCGCCGACATCCTGGCCAACGCCCGGCGACGGCATCATGCCGGCAAGCCTCAGGCCGGGAAGCCGGTCGCCGCCGCCATCCGCTCCTGAAACACCTCCTGCAACAGCGCCAGGAAAGCGCGCACCGCCGGGTTGGTCCGTCGGCTTTCCGGCCAGAGCGCCGTGATGTTGTGCCGCTCGACGGCGAAGTCCGACAGGATGGGGACCAGTTCGCCGCGCGCCACATAAGGGGCGGTGAGGAAGGTCGCGGCGATGCCGATGCCGCCGCCGCTCGCCAGGGCCGCTACCAGCGCGTCGCTCACGTCGACGACGACGCCGGATGGCGGCACGATCTCCACGATCCGGTCGCCGATCCGGAAGGGCCAGCGCAGGGTCTGGCCCGTGCTCTGGTAGCGGAGGCTGACGGTGTCGTGTCCCTCCAGCGCGTCCGGATGGGCCGGCGTGCCGCGCTCGGCCAGATAGGCCGGCGAGGCGAAGCAGCAGAGCCGGTGCGGCGCCAGCCGGCGTGACAGCAGCCGTGAATCCGCCAGTTCGCCGATGCGCACGGCGACGTCGATCCCCTCCTCGACGAGGTCGACCATCCGGTCGTTCAGGCGCAGATCGACCGTCACCTTGGGATGGAGCCGGCGGAAGGCCGGCAAGGCCGGCGCGATCACATGGACGCCCATTGGCAGGGGGGCCGCGACGCGCAGGATGCCGGACGGTTCCGAGCGGGCAGCCATCGCCGCCTGCTCGATCTCCTCCGCATCGCGCAGCAGCCGCAGCGCCCGGTCATGCAGCTCGCGGCCCTCGGCTGTCAGGGTCAAGGATCGGGTCGTGCGGGTGAACAGCGAAACGCCCAGCCGCTGTTCGAGCCGCTGCACGCTCTTGCTGACGGCGGACGGCGAGATCGACAGGGATTGGGCGGCGGCGGCGAAGCTGCCCAGCGAGCCGGCACGCGCGAAGGCGATCAGCCCGGTCAGGCGGTCGAGGACGATTCGTTCCTTCATGGCACTATTGAAGCGTCATCAAGGCCGATTATCAACCCTATCCCGCGACTCATATGCTCCTCCGATACCGATGTGCTCACGAGGAGAGGATGATGGGCGAGATGATGAAGGCGGTCCGGCTGCATGGCTTCGGCGGGCCGGAGGTTCTGGTCTACGAGGATGCGCCGAAACCCGAACCGAAACCCGGCGAGGCCCTGATCCGCGTCCAGGCGGTCGGCCTCAACCCTCCCGACTGGTATCTGCGCGACGGCTACCGGATGCTTCCGCCGGACTGGCGGCCACAGGTATCCTTTCCCGTCATCCTGGGGACGGACGTGTCCGGCATCGTCGAGGCGGTCGCCGACGATGTCGATGCGGTCGCCGTCGGCGACGAGGTCTATGCGATGGTCCGCTTCCCTGCGGGACTCGCCGGGGAGGGCCAAGCCTATGCCCAGTATGTGAGCGCGCCGGTCACGGACATCGGGCGCAAGCCGGCCGGAATCGACCATGTGCAGGCCGCAGCGGCTCCGATGTCGCTGCTCACCGCTTGGCAGTTCCTGGTCGATCTCGGCCATGACGAACCGAACCCGCTCCAACCGGACCGGCATCGGCCGGTGCCGCTCGCCGGCAGGATTGTGCTGGTCAACGGCGCCGCGGGCGGCGTCGGGCATCTGGCCCTGCAGCTTGCGAAATGGAAGGGCGCGCATGTCGTCGCCGTCGCGTCCGGCCGGCACGAAGCGCTTCTGCGCGACCTCGGCGCCGACGAGGTCATCGACTACACGAAGAGCAAACCCGAGGACGTCGTGCGCGGGGCCGATCTCGTCGTCGATGCGGTCGGCGGCCCGGCCAGCGCCCGTTTCCTGCCGACGCTGAAGCGCGGCGGCGCGCTGTTCCCGATCTTTCCGCTGGGCTTCGACGCCGCTGCCGAGGCGAAGGAACTGGGCATCACCGTCTCGGCGACGCAGGTCCGCTCGGACGGCGCGCAGCTGACGGAGATCGGCCGGCTCCTCGACGACGGCACCATCCGCATCGTCATCGACAGCCGCTTTCCGCTGGCGGAGGCCCGCCAGGCCCACGAGCGCGCTGCCAAGGGCCATATCCAGGGCAAGATCGTGCTCACCGCCGGATGATCACACCGGCCTCTCATCCGGCCGCGCGGAACGGGGCGAACCAGCCCAGCCCGTCCAGCGTGGCGGCGCGCGGCCGGTATTCGCAGCCGACGAAGCCGCCATAGCCCAGCCGGTCGAGTTCGCCGAACAGGAAGGGCCAGTTCAGCTCCTCCCCGTCCGGTTCGTTGCGCGAGGGTACGGAGGCGATCTGCACATGGGCGGTCAGCGGCAGCAGCCGGCGCAGCGCCATGGTCACGTCGCCATGGAGGATCTGCCGGTGATAGAGGTCGAACTGGAGCCGGACATTGGGCAGCCCGGCCTCGGCGATCAGCCGCTCGGCGATGCCGAAATCCCTCAGGAAATAGCCCGGCATGTCGCGGCCGTTGATCGGCTCCAGAAGCAGGTCTAGTCCGCGCCCGGCCAGGGCTTCCCCGGCGTGGCGAACAGCGCGCCGGTAGGCGTCGAGCGCCGCCGGGTCGGCGGGGTCGGCCAGCCCGGCCATCATATGCAGCCGGCGGCAGCCCGTCGCCTCGGCATAGTCCAGCGCCCTGGTCACCGTGGCGCGGAACTCGTCGAACCGGTCCGGCAGGGCGGCCAGGCCGCGCTCGCCGGCTGCCCAGTCGCCGGGCGGCATGTTGAACAGCGCCTGGGTCAGGCCGTTGCGCTCCAGCCGCCCCGCCACCGCGTCCGGCGCGTGGTCGTAGGGGAAGAGATATTCGACCACCCGGAAGCCGGCATCGGCGGCGGCGTCGAAGCGGTCGAGGAACGGCCACTCCGTGAACATCATCGTCAGGTTGGCGGCAAAGGCGGGCATGGCGGCGGCAAGCTCCGTGAAGATGTCGGCGGTTTCGGGAGCACGCAGTATCCGGCAGCGTCATCCCGCCCGCCAGCCCCGCGTGGGAGCCCGGCTCGGCAAAGATTCGTCAAGCCGCGCGGATATTCGCCAGGAAGCTCTCGACGTTCGAGCGAAGTGATTCCGACTGTTGCGACAATTCTTGCGCCGCACCAAGGACCTGGGCAGCAGCGGCGCCGGTCTGGCCGGTTGCCTCCATCACCTGCTGGATGTTGCGGGAAACCTCCTGGGTCCCGGCTGCGGCTTCGGTCACGTTGCGCGTGATCTCGCCGGTCGCGGCATTCTGCTCCTCCACTGCGGAAGCGATGACCGTGGTGATCTCGTTCATCTGCCGGATCATGCCGGAATTTACGCGGATCACCTCGACCACCCCGCCGGTCGCAGCCTGGATCGCGGCGATCTGGCCGGCGATCTCGTCGATGGCCCGGGCGGTCTGACCGGCCAGATGCTTCACCTCGGAGGCGACGACGGCGAAGCCCTTGCCATGCTCGCCGGCGCGGGCGGCCTCTATCGTGGCGTTCAGGGCCAGCAGATTGGTCTGCGCGGCGATGCTGGAGATCAGCGCCACCACGTCGCTGATCTTCTGGGCGGCCTCCGCCAGCTGACGCACCGTGGCGTCGGTGCTCTCGGCCTGCGCGACCGCTTCGCCGGCAATGGCGGAGGACCGCGTGACCTGCCGTGCGATTTCCTGCAGCGAGGCCGCCATCTCCTCGGCGGCGGTGGCGACCGTCTGCACATTGGCGGAGGTCTGCTCCGCCGCACCGGCCGACGTGGTCGACTGGCGGCTGGTGTGTTCCGCGGTGGCGGTCATCGACCGGGCGGTGCTGTCCAGTTCGGTCGAGGCTGCGGCCACGGTGCGCAGGATGACGGCGACGGTGTCGTCGAACTCCGTCACCAGCCGGTCCACCGTGGCGACCCGGACCTGCTTGCGCTGTTGTTCTTCCCGCTGTTCCGCCTCCAGGCGCCGCGCCGTCATCGCATTCTCCTTGAATACCGTCACCGCGGCGGCCATGGCGCCGATCTCGTCCTTCCGGCCGGCGCCGGGAATGGCGACGTCCAGCCTGCCGGCAGCGAGGTCCCGCATCGTGCCGGTCATGGCGATGACCGGTCGGGCGATCGCGCGGCTGATCAGGCCGGCGCATGTCAATCCCGCCAGCAGGCCGCCGACCGACAGCAGCAGGATCGTCGCCTCGGCGCCGTCGATGTCCGCCTGGGTCGACTGGCGGATCCGATCCGTTTGCGCCAGGGCGCCCCGGCTGATCGCTTCGGTCTCTTCCGTGACGATGGTGCCGGCCTGCGTCATCTCGCCGTTGATCAGGGCGGTGATGGTATGGCTGAGATCCATCGCCCGGGCGAAGCCGGTGCGATACCGCGACAGCGTGGCCTGGAAGTCACCGATCTTGGCCGCATAGGGCCGATCTCCGGCGGTCATCGCCAGTCTGGAAAGAACCTCTCCGAGCGCGGTGAAGGCTTCATCGGCCTTCCTGGCTGAATCGTCGTCGTGCCGCGCCAGCATCTTGTTGGCGGACAGCCGGCCGAGCATCAGCAGCTCCATGCTTTCCCAGGCATGGGCGACCGAAGCGGCGTCGCCGGCTTCCGCCGCCTCGCCGCGGATCCGCTCCAGATCGGTGCGGGCTTGCAGCCCCAGCGGATCCAGGGTGTCCGCCACCAGGTTCATCAACTCATGCTGCATCGGTGCGACGCGCTGAAAGCCGTCGACATAGAGGCCGACGTGTTCCTTCGCGCGGCCGAGCCTGGATTTCAGGTCGGGATCACGGACGAGCCCATCGGCTTTTTCCAAACTGCCGCGCAGTTTTGCGATCGTGCGGCGTGCCGTTTCTTCGCGGCTGGCGCTGCCGCTCAATGCGAACTCGCGCACGGCACCGCGCATCGCCAGCACTTCGATCTCGATGTTGGAAGCGGCATCCATGACCGAAACACGGTGTGCATAGTTTCCAAATTGATCCGAAACTTCGGTGAAGGTTAAATAGCTCCGCCCTGCAAGTCCACACAGGATAAGAAGCACGGCGCCGAAACCGATGGCGATCTTTCGACCAATTTTTATGTTTGAAAATAACCCGCCCGTATGGGCGGAAGCTGCGAGGTTGGTCATGTCATCCCCTCAATGACTGTGCAGAAATCTCCCAGTCCTATTTGCAGCAAATGTGCCATCCAATCGTCGTCGCATGGCCGGCTGGGGGGGTGTGATGGTATGGACGACCGGAAGCTACAATTCCGTGCTGCAACCGTGCTGGCGGAGGTTTTCGTCAGGAGCCTCATTAAATAAAAGAGAGTCTGGTGATGCGGCGGGGTTTCTATAAAGTAAAAATATATCATGAACTTTGCTTGAAAATATGAATATTCGGGAATGCTGTTGGGTTATATGTCGATCGGCAAGTGCTATTGAGATGATGTATTCTGGTAGTTTATTATCTGATCTAATCAAAGCAGTTGTTAAGTCACCAAAGTCATTGGCGATTTGACGTTGCCGTCATGCAGTTTGCGACCGAATGGCAATTTGGCAATGGCTTGCCGTGCACCGCAAGATGCGGCGATGAGTCCCGCATTGCTGTCCTGTCGCAGCGGTGCCTTGGCGGGCGACGAAGGGGCGGCGATAAGGGGGATCATGCGAAGCGCCGACGCGAGGGGAATACGCTGAGCAGGGCCTGGGCAGCGGTTCAAGCGGCGGCAGGAGAGGCAGCGAAATCATGGAAACGGAGAGTGGCCGATGACGATGTCGACGATGCTGAACGCGGTGCTGACCGGCAGGGCGGTTCCGTTCGGACGCCCCGACGGCGTCAGCGCCATCGACAAGCGGCCGGTGGGTGATGCGGTCGCCATCGGCACTCTGGGAATGGCGGGCGACGAGCAGGGCGACCGCCGCAATCATGGCGGACCGGACAAGGCAGTCCATCACTACCCCTTCGACCATTACGCGGCATGGCGCGACGAGTTGCCCTCCCCTGCTCCGTTGCTGGAATCCGCCGGCGCCTTCGGCGAGAATCTGTCGACCACGGGCCTGACCGAGGAGGAGGTCTGCGTCGGCGACATCTTCCGGGTCGGCACCGCGATCCTGCAGGTCAGCCAGGGGCGCCAGCCCTGCTGGAAGCTGAACCACCGCTTCGGCGTGACGGACATGGCGCGGCGGGTGCAGTCCACCGGCAGGACCGGCTGGTATTACCGGGTGCTGGAGCCGGGCATCGCCGCCGTCGGCGACGACATCACCCTGATCGACCGTCCCCTGCCCGACTGGCCGCTGTCGCGCATCCTCCGCGCCTTCTACCACGACACCGGCGACCTCCCGACGCTGGCGGGGATCGCGGGGCTGGAACCGCTGGCGCCCGGCTGGCGCACCCTGGCCCGCCGCCGGGTGGAGAGCGGCAAGGTGGAGGATTGGACCGGCCGCCTCGGCGATTGAGCCGCCGTCGGACGGTCTCCGCGGTCGTTCGGATTTCCGAACGCCCCAGAGGGCGCGCATTCGGAAATCCGAACGACCGCGGCTCTCACCAGCAATCATATCCAGAAAGATCAAGTGTTTGGACTGCGACGTCCTGCCAGCCGCGCGCTGGCATGGCGGTTGCTCTTTGTCGGTTGCGTCCCGCGCAGACGGGACGGTCACAACCAAGGGAGCGAAACGTCCGATGTCAGCCACAACGCGCACCGAACACGACCTGCTGGGCAACCGCGAGGTCCCGGCCGACGCCTATTACGGCGTCCACACCCTGCGCGCTGTCGAGAATTTCCCGATCACCGGCACGCCGATTTCCCACTACCCCGATCTGGTCCATGCCCTGGTCGAGATCAAGATGGCAGCATCCCGTGCCAACCATGAACTGGGCCTGCTGGACGCCGGGCGGGCGGATGCCATCGCCGCCGCCTGCCGCGAGATCCGCGCCGGCAGGCTCCTCGACCAGTTCGTCGTCGACGTGATCCAGGGCGGCGCCGGCACCTCGACCAACATGAACGTCAACGAGGTGATCGCCAACCGGGCGCTGGAGATCCTGGGACACGGCCGCGGCGACTACGCCCGCCTGCACCCCAACGAGCACGTCAACATGAGCCAGTCGACCAACGACGTCTATCCGACGGCGCTGAAGCTGGCGACCTATACAGGCATCTTCCGGCTGGTGGAGGCGATGGGCCATCTGCGCGCCGCCTTCCAGCGCAAGGCCGACGAGTTCGCCGACATCCTGAAGATGGGCCGCACCCAGCTGCAGGACGCGGTGCCGATGACGCTGGGCCAGGAATTCTCCACCTACGCCGTCATGCTGGGCGAGGACCAGGAGCGGCTGAAGGAGGCCGCTCTGCTGATCCGCGAGATCAACCTGGGCGCCACCGCCATCGGCACCGGCATCAACGCCCATCCCGACTACGCCCCGCTGGTCTGCCGCCATCTGGCCGAGATCAGCGGCGTGCCGGTGGTCACCGCCCCCAACCTGGTCGAGGCGACGCAGGATTGCGGCAGCTTCGTCCAGCTGTCGGGCGTGCTGAAGCGGGTGGCGGTGAAGCTGTCCAAGACCTGCAACGACCTGCGGCTGCTGTCCAGCGGTCCGCGCGCCGGCTTCGGCGAGATCAACCTGCCGGCGCGTCAAGCCGGCTCGTCGATCATGCCGGGCAAGGTCAACCCGGTGATCCCCGAGGTGGTCAACCAGATCGCCTTCGAGGTGATCGGCAACGACATGACCGTCACCTTCGCCGCCGAGGCCGGACAGCTCCAGCTGAACGCCTTCGAACCGATCATCGCCCACAGCCTGTTCAAGAGCATCACCCACCTGCGCCAGGGCTGCCTGGTGCTGGCCGACCGCTGCGTCGACGGCATCACCGCCAACCGCGAGCATCTGGAAGCCGGCGTGCGCAACTCGATCGGCATCGTCACCGCGCTGAACCCCTACATCGGCTACGCCAACGCCAGCGAGGTGGCCGCCGAGGCCCACCGCACCGGCAGGGGCGTGGCCGAGCTGGTGGAGGCGCGCGGCCTGATGACCGCCGCTGCCCTGGCCGAAGTGCTGCGGCCGGACGTGCTGACCCGGCCGCGGCTGCTGGCGACCGCCGGCTGACCCCTTCTGTCGCCCGGCCCCGTTTCCGGCTCCAAAAGAGCCAGGGGGCCGGTTCCCATCGACCGCAACCCGGCCGGCGCGTGAGGCGGGCGGGACAAGGTGAGGTATCAGGACCATGAACAAACAGACGACGCTGATCATCGTCGCCATGCTGCTGGGCATCGTCACCGGCTATGTCTGCAACACCCTGTTCGACGCGGCCGCGGCCAAGGAGATCGCCGGCTATTTCGCGATGGTGACGGACATCTTCCTGCGCCTGATCAAGATGATCATCGCGCCGCTGATCTTCGCCACCCTGGTCGCCGGCATGGCCGGCATGGGCGACGCCCGCACCGTCGGCCGTATCGGCGGCAAGGCGGTCGGCTGGTTCCTGATGGCGTCCTTCGCGTCGCTGTTCATCGGGCTGATCTTCGCCAACCTGCTGCATCCCGGCGCCAATGTCGGCGTGCCGCTGCCCGACGTGGCGGCCAGCGCCGGGCTGAAGACCTCCGCCCTGAACCTGAAGGATTTCCTGACCCACGTCTTCCCGCGCAACTTCTTCGAGGCGATGGCAAACAACGAGATCCTGCAGATCCTGATCTTCTCGGTCTTCATCGGGCTGGCCATCGGCCAGCTGCGCGACACCAAGGCCGGCCTGCTCGCCCGCTCGATCGAAGAGGTCGTGCCGGTGATGCTGAAGGTCACCGACTATGTCATGCGCTTCGCCCCCATCGGCGTCTTCGCCGCCGTCGCCAACGTGGTGACCACCCAGGGGCTGGGCGTGCTGCTGGTCTACGGCAAGTTCATGGGCAGCTTCTACGTGGCGCTGGCGGTGCTGTGGGGGGTGCTGGTCTTCGCCGGCTTCGTCGTGCTGAAGGGCGACGTGTTCCGCGTGGTCAAGGCGATGCGCCAGCCGATGCTGCTGGGCTTCTCCACCGCCTCCAGCGAATCCGCCTATCCCCGCGTGATGGAGGAGCTGAAGGCGCTCGGCGTGCGCGAGCGGGTGATCGGCTTCGTGCTGCCGCTCGGCTATTCCTTCAACCTCGACGGCTCGATGATCTACACGGCCTTCGCGTCGCTGTTCATCGCCCAGGCCTACGGCATCCCGCTGACGCTGGAACAGCAGATCGTCATGCTGCTGGTTCTGATGGTGTCGAGCAAGGGCATCGCCGGCGTTCCGCGTTCCTCGCTGGTCGTCGTGGCCGCCGTGCTGCCGATGTTCCACCTGCCGGAGGCCGGCGTGCTGCTGATCATGGGCATCGACCACTTCCTCGACATGGGCCGCACCGCCACCAACGTGCTGGGCAACGGCATCGCCACCACGGTGGTCGCCAAGTGGGAGAACGCCATCGGCGTGGAAGAAGACGAGCAGGAAGAGGCCGGCGCCCTCCCCGCTCCGGCCGCCGCCGAGTAACGGGCGGGCATTCCGGCGGACCGGTCCGGAAGACGGGCGGGCAATGGGACGGGGGCTTCTGCTATGATGCGGCGCTCCCTTTCCCTGCCCGCCTTTTTCATGCCCGTTGCCAGACGTCTCCGCACCATCGGCCTTCTGCTGCCGGCGCTCGCCGGGTTGGCCCTGCTCGCCGGCATCATCGGCTTCCGCGTCAGCGAGGGGATGGGACTCGCCGACCTGCGGGAGACCGGGCGCCATCGGCTCGACCTCTACGCCGAGAGCCTGGAGCGCGAGATCGACAAATACGCCTATTTCCCGGCGACGCTGGGGCTGGAGCGCGACGTCCTCGACCTCGTCGCTGGGCGGGCGCCGCTGGCCTGGGGGCTGAACCGCTACCTGGAACGGCTGAACGAGCGGGCCGGCACCCTGTCGATCTATGTGCTGAACCGCCAGGGCCGGGTGCTGGCCGCCAGCAACTGGAACCGCCCCGACAGTTTCATCGGCGAGGATCTGTCCTACCGCCCCTATTTCATCGAGGCCGCCGCAGGCCGCCAGGGCCGCTTCTTCGGCGTCGGCACCACGCGGGGAGAGGCCGGCTACTACCTGTCCTCGCCGCTGGCGGAGGATGGCGCCATCGTCGGTGTCGCGGTGGTGAAGGTCAGCCTGGAGCAGCTGGAGCAATCCTGGTCGACGGTGGAGGCGCCGGTCCTGGTCGCCGACGAGAACGGCGTGGTCATCCTGGCTTCCGTCCCTTCCTGGAAATTCACCACCCTGCGGCCGATGGACGAGCCGACGCGCCGGCATTTCGACCAGACCCTGCAATACAACGCCCGCCCGCTGGCACCGCTCGGCCTGATGCCGCAGGACCGGATCGCCGCCGACGCCGAACTGGTGCGGCTCTCCCGCCCGGCCGAAGGGCAGCTGGAGGAGACGGTCTTCCCGGTGTCCGGCGGTTTCCTGGCCCAGACCGCGCCGCTGCACGGCACCGGCTGGGCGATGACCGTGCTGTCGCCGGCCGATCAGGTGACCGGCATGGCCTGGGCCCAGGCCGCGCTGGCCGCGGTCGGCAGCGCCTTCCTCGGCATCCTGCTGCTGATGTGGATGCAGCGCCGCCGACACCTGCGCGAGCTGGAACGCAAGGTGGAGGAGCGCACCCGCAACCTGCGCGCCGCCCAGGACGAGCTGGTCCATGCCGGCAAGCTGGCGGTGATCGGCCAACTTTCCGCCGGGCTGGCGCATGAACTGAACCAGCCGCTGGCGGCCCTGCGCACCCTGTCCGGCAATACGGTCAAGTTCCTCCAGCGCGGCAATCTCGACGCCGCGCAGGGCAATCTGGAGCGCATCGCCCATCTGGTGGACGCCATGGGCGCCCTGACCAGCCAGCTGAAATCCTTCGCCCGCAAATCCTCCGGCGCCCCCCGCCCGGTGGCGGTGCGTCGGCCGATCGACAATGCGCTGTTCCTGCTCGACCAGCGGCTGCGTCGCTCCGGCGTCGCCGTGCAGGTCGATGTGCCGGAGGACATCGCGGCGCTCTGCGACCCCAACCGGCTGGAGCAGGTGGTGGTCAATCTGGTCGCCAACGGGCTGGACGCCCTGGCCGGACGCGAGGGCAGCCAGGGGGGCGGCAGGTTGACGCTCACCGCCGCCACCGGTTCCGGGGATGGCCGGGTCCGCATCCAGGTGGCCGACAATGGCCCCGGCCTGCCTGCCGACGTGCTTCCCCGCCTGTTCGAACCCTTCTTCACCACCAAGGAAACGGCGAAGGAGGGCAGCGGCGGTCTCGGCTTGGGGCTTGCCATCTCGGCCGGGATCGTGCGTGACTTCGGCGGCGCCCTGACTGGGGCGAACGGTGCGGATGGCGGAGCGGTCTTCACCATCGACCTGCCCGCCGCCACCCTGCCCATCGACCCGACCGCCGTCCAGGCCGGAGACTTCATATGCCCGACCCTGCCGTCTCCGCCCTGACGCTTCCGCCCCTGAAGGTCCTCATCGTCGAGGATGACCCCAACGTCAGCCTCGGCTGCCAGCAGGCGCTGGAACTGGAGGACATCCCGACCGAGGCGGTGGACAGCGCCGAGAAGGCGCGGCGGCTGGTGGCGGAGGGGTTCCCCGGCGTGGTCGTCACCGACATCCGCCTGCCGGGCATGGACGGCATGGCGCTGCTGGCCGGGCTGCTCGCCACCGACCCCGACCTGCCGGTGGTGCTGATGACCGGCCATGGCGACGTGGCGATGGCGGTGCAGGCGATGAAGCTGGGCGCCCACGACTTCATCGAGAAGCCCTTCTCCCCCGACTATCTGGTCGAAGTGGTGCGCCGTGCCCTGGAAAAGCGGCGGCTGACGCTGGAGGTGCGCGACCTGCGCGCGCGGCTGCAGAACCGCGACAGCATCGAGGCGCGGCTGGTCGGCGGATCACCGCAGATGGCGCGGGTGCGCCGGCTGATCGGCGACCTCGCCAGCTCCGCCGCCGATGTGCTGATCCATGGCGAGACCGGCTCCGGCAAGGAACTGGCGGCACGCTGCCTGCACGAGGCCAGCCCGCGCCGCGCCGGCAACTTCGTCGCCATCAACTGCGGCGGCCTGCCGGACAGCCTGATCGACAGCGAGATCTTCGGCCACGAGGCCGGTTCCTTCACCGGCGCCGGCAAGCGGCGCGTCGGCAAGGTGGAGCATGCCAGTGGCGGCACCCTGTTCCTCGACGAGATCGAGAGCATGCCGATGCCGGTGCAGATCAAGTTCCTGCGCGTGCTTCAGGAACGCACGCTGGAACGGCTGGGCTCCAACACGCCGGTTCCCGTCGATTGCCGGGTGATCGCGGCGACCAAGGTGGACTTGCGCGAACTGGCCGACCGCGGGCAGTTCCGCGCCGACCTCTATTACCGGCTGAACGTCGCCAACCTGCCCCTGCCGCCCCTGCGCGACCGGCGCGAGGATATCCCGCTGCTGTTCGAACAGTTCACGCTCCAGGCCGCCGCCCGCCATGGCCGCCCGGTCCCGCCGCCGGATGCCGAGCGCATGCGCCGCCTGATGGCCTATGGCTGGCCGGGCAACGTGCGCGAGCTGCACAATGTCGCCGACCGCTGCGTGCTGGGCATCGAGCAGGGCTTTCCCCCCTTCGCCAGTGCCCAGCCGGCCGCGGGACGGCCGCTGGCCGACGCCGTGGAGGCCTTCGAGCGGGCGCTGATCGCCGACACCCTGCGCCGCACTGGCCACAGCCTCGCCCGCGCCGCGGAAGAATTGCAGATCGCCAAGACGACGCTGCACGACAAGATCAGGAAATATGGGCTGTCGTGAAGGGGCTGTGTTCAGGGAGTGTGGCTTTCTTCCGGGGTCGTTCTGAACGCTGGAGGAATGGTATCGACAGCCCAATTGGGAAGACCCGAAGCGAGTTTACTCACCCGATCCATCTCCCGTTTCAGCAGCAGGCGCCGCCGCCCACCGGAGTTGTCGAAGACCCAGGAGCGGTGGGCGATGGTCAGGGCATCCGCCAACGCCGCCATGCTACGACCATAGCGACGGAGAATGGCCTCCTTCGGCACGTCATGACCTCCCAGGAGAACGCGTGTCCGCACGCGCGCGGCGGAAATCGCAACATTGCCGATGCCCACGAAAATAACGTTGACCTTGTAGCCGGCTTTCCGTGCTCGACGCATCAACGCCAGTTCGCTCCTGCCGGTCAGCGTCGTTTCCATGGCAAAGGTTTCATTCCGGAGCAGGTATCCTTCGCGAAGCTCCAATGCAATACGGCCGGCTCTCATATGGGCCGTCATGCTATTCACATCGACCGGATCAAGATCGCGTGCAATGTCGTCCGCATTTACAAAGGGAATCCTGCCGATGATGTATCGGCGGGCAATCGTAGACTTGCCGGCGCCGTTCGGACCTGCAAGCACCCAAAGTTGCGGCTGGATCATTCCACGAGCGCTGAAACCAAAAGCTCATCGCCTGTCGAGAAATCGACGAGCTCCTTTCGTCCGTCCGGATATTCCTTGATGACGAAACCCGATGGCGTGTCGTCACGGGTATAATAGACCGGGACACCGGCACGGAGCACGCGTCGCATTTCCGCCCCATCATCCTGTTCAAGCTGGGATTCGAACAAATGCTCCTGTTCGGGTGTCAGTCCGCCCAGCATTCCGGGTGTCAGATCCATCGATCGGGTATCCACGCCAGTCTTTCATGCGCATGGAACAGTAGAACGGCGCCGTAGGAGAGCAAAGGATATTGTGATCGGGGTTTGCGCCCCCCTTTGGTAGGAGGGCGCAGGACCGGTCAGGCGGCGGTGTCGAGATGCGCGCCGTCGGTGCCATGGCCGTGCATCTGCCCAGGACCATTGTCGAGATGCAGCGACTGGACGGTGTCGACGAACCCGTCGACCGCCGCGACCACGCCGGGGGCGGTGGTGACGGCGCTGTCGGCAGCGGCGTAGTGGTTCAGGAAATGCTGCCAGAGGGCGCTGCCGGCCTCGGCCGCACCCTGACCGCCGGCGGCATCCGTCGGGCTTGCGCTGCCGGAGCCGTCATGCTGTGCGATCAGGCGGTCGTGCCAGTGCTGCGTGTCGCCGGGCTTGGCGTCTGCCGCCGGCGTGGAGGCGGTGCCGCTTGCGGCCGTATCGGTCGTCCCATGATCGCCGGAGGCATCGGTCGAATGTTCCTGGTGCAGCACGGCGCGGACCTGCTGCAGGACCCCCTGGACGGTGGCGGTGGTTTCGCCGGTGGCGTCGGCCAGAATCTTCACCAACGGACCGGCCGGCGGCTGATGCGTGGTGGAATCGGCGGTCTTGTCGGAGTCCGTATGCGCGGCCTCCGTGTTGGTGGTCGCGGTGTCCGTCGCCAGCTTTTCCGACGTCGTGCTGCCGGCCGTATCCCCTTTTGCTTCGGCGATGGCGTGTTCGACCGCGACATAGGCGGCCTTCAACTCGGCGACGGCGCCGTCGGACAGCGTCGAAGCGCCATGCCGGGCGGTTCCGGTGGTAACGTCCTGGGTTTCCTGATGCAGAGGCTGGTGGGTCCGGACCTCGGCAACTGCGCTATCGGTGGTCGTGACGGAGGTGGTCGGGGCGGTGACGGCCTTGGACATCACGGACTTAAGCGAATCAGTGGCGAAGTTGGTAGCCATAGGAAGTCTCCAAGCATTTCAGCCGATGGCCATCCGGGGATGACACGCCAGTGTCCTCGGCGCATCCGGATGGCCTCCAGCTCTCGTCTGCAGTCCTCGCCGGACCGCGCCGAGACGATAGAGGCGGATTTCGCGCAAATCGAACCTGAATCTGCTCCCTCCCCATTATTTGACTCCGCTTGTGATTATCAGCGGTCATTTGGGAGTCATGAAGCGGTTATTTATGAAATCTCGTTCATGGTCTTCGGTGATGGTGGATGTCCCCGGTGATGATACGTGCGGGGCCGGGACTCCTGCGCGGAAAATTCGCGGCCCCACGATGGTCACACCGGCCCCCCAATGGCGATCATCCCTTCAACGCGGCCTCCAGCCCGGCGGCGATGCCCAGCAGGCTGCGGTCGCCGCCGCGCCGGCCCATCGCCGTCAGGCCGACGGGCAATCCTTCTGCCGGCACCGGCAGGGAGATGGCCGGCAGGTCGAACAGGTTGGCGACGCGGGTGTTGCGCAGCAGCGCCATGTTGACGCGGTGGAAGCTTGCGTCCTCCAGCACCTCGGCGATGGCGGGGGCGGTCAACGGCACCGTCGGCAGCAGCAGGACCGGATGGCGGGTCAGCCGGTCGTCCATCCGGCGGATCAGGTCGGCGCGTCGGCGCTGCATGCGGACGTAATCGGCGGCCGGAGCCTTGCCACCGGCCTCGATCCGCGCGCGGGTCTTGGGATCGATGCCGTCGAGTGCCGTGATGCCGAGATCGGCCAGGGTCGCCGCCAGCTCGATGGCGGTGAAGACGCCGATGCGGTCCAGCTCGGCCAGGGCATCGAGTTCCGCGTCGATGGAACCGTCGACGATGTGCGCCCCGGCGGCGCGCAGCCGGTCCAGCGCCGCCTCGAAGGCGGTGGCGACGGCAGGCTCGACGCCGTCGAACAACCGGCCGCGCGGCACCAGGAAGGATTGTCCCGCGACCGGAAAAGAAGCGGGCGCCGGGTCGCCGTCGGACAGGACGGCGTCCAGCAAGGCCGCGTCGGCGACGGTCGAGGCGATGGGACCGATGACGTCGAGCGTCGGGGACAACGGAAAGGCACCCTCGGCCGGCAGGCGACCGGTGGAGGGCTTGAAGCCGACCGCCCCCGACAGGGCCGCCGGGATGCGCAGCGATCCGCCGGTGTCGCTGCCCAGCGCGATCTCCGCCATGCCGTCGACCACCGAGATCGCCGCCCCCGACGAGGAGCCGCCCGGCACCCGCGAACGGTCCCGCGGGTTCCCGGGATTGCCGCAATGGGGATTGATGCCGACGGCGGAAAAGGCGAATTCGGTCATGTGGGTCCGGCCGACGATGACGGCGCCCGCCGCCCGCAGCCGGGCCACCGCGCGAGCGTCGCGCCCGGCGGGGGAGCGGCCGCGCAGGATGGCGGATCCGGCCATGGTGGTGTCGCCCGCCACGTCGAACAGCGACTTGACCGAGACGATCCGCCCGTCGAGCGGCCCCAACGCCCGGCCCGCGGCCAGCCGGCGGTCGCTGGCCGCCGCCGCGGCGCGTGCCTCGTCGGCATAGAGTTCGGTGAAGACCAGGGCGCCCTGCCGCTGCGGATCGGCGATCCGGACGAGCGCCGCCTCCAGCTGGTCGGAAGCGGAGGCGTGGGCGGCGGGCGGCACGGACATGGCAGGCTCCTGACGGGTCATGGGACGAGGCGCGCATCGGCGGAAACGCCCCATCGCATGTGCCACATCGGCGCCGGATTGGCGACCGTGATGATGCGGTCCAAGGGGGCGGGGCGGGTGAACTCCGCCCCGTCCCCCTGGGCGGCGTCAGGCCGCGGCGCTGGCGCGGACGACCGAGCGGGAGAAACTGCGGCGCCCGTCGACCGCCACCGGCGCCGCGCCGGCGACGGTCACCCGGCGGACGACGCGGGGCTGGTCGCCGTAATCGTCGACGGCGCGGTGCTGGGTGGTGCGGTTGTCCCAGATCGCCACGTCGCCCGGGCTCCAGCGCCAGCGCACGACATTCTCCGGGCGGGTGGCATGGCTCTGGAACAGGTCGAGCAGCAGGCGGGAGTCGGTGCTGGTCAGCCCGACGATCTTCTGGCTGAAATGGCCGAGGATCAGCGCCTTCACCCCGCTTTCGGCATGGACATGGACCAGCGGATGCTCCGTCTCGTAGCGGGTGGAGGTGAAGACGGTCTGGTAGCGGTGCAGCGCCTGTTCCGACCGGTTCTGACGGTCGCCGACATAGTCGTAGACGTTGGAATGCACCACCCACAGCTTCTCCGCCAGTTCGCGCAGCGGCTCCGGCAACTCGTCGTAGGCGGACACGTTGTCGGCCCACAAGGTGTCGCCGCCGCGCTCGGGCGCCACGACGCTGCGCAGGATCGAGATCGACGGGTAATCCGGCAGGAAGGTGACGTCGGCATGCCAGGAGCTGGCACGCTCGCCGCGGCTGCCGTCGACGTCCAGCACATGCTCCGTTCCCGCCAGCGACGGCACCGTCGGGTGGGAGACCAGATCGCCGAACAGCCGGCCGAAGGCCTCCTGTTCCGCCTCGTCGAGATGGGTCTGGCCGCGGAAGAACAGGACCTTGTGTGCGGTCAGTGCCTGCCGGATGGCGCGGATGGTGGCGGGCTGCAGGTCGCCCGACAGGCGGAAGCCTTGCACCTCCGCCCCGATGCGTCCGCCGATCGGGCGGATGTCGAGGCCGAAGCCGGCCAGAGTGGAATCGGAACGGGCATCGATATCGGCGGTCAGGGTCGTCATGTTGGGAAGGTCCTTATCGTCGGGTGTGGGATTGGGACGGGGAAATGGGAGCCGGCGGGGGTCAGGCGGCGTGCCGGACGGGCGGCGGGGCATGGCCGGCGCCGAGTTCGGCCAGCACGGCTTCGCGCAGGCGGACGAAGGCGGGGTCGGCACGGTCATGCCCGAGGCCCGGGCCGGGAGGGCCACCGTCTTCCGTCAGGGGCAGGCGGCCGGCGGGGATGACGCTGGCGATCCGGCCGGGGCGCGGGTGCATCACCACCACGCGGTCGCCCAGATACAGCGCCTCCTCGACGTCGTGGGTGACGAGGATGGCGGTGATGCCTTCGGCCCGGACGATGCGCAGAAGCTCAGCCTGCAGATGGCTGCGGGTCAGGGCGTCCAGCGCGCCGAAGGGTTCGTCCAGCAGCAGGATCCGCGGACGGGCGACCAGGGCGCGGGCGATGGCGACCCGCTGCGACATGCCGCCGGACAGCTGCGACGGATAGGCCTTGGCGAAGGCGCCCAGCCCGACCAGCTCCAGATGCTCCCGCACCAGCCTGCGCTTGTCCGCCGTGGGGTGGGCTGATTTCAGCAGGCCGAGCGCCACATTCTCTTCCGCCGTCAGCCAGGGGAACAGGCGGTGCTCCTGGAAGACGATGGCGCGGTCCAGGCCGGGACGAGCGACCGGGCGGCCGTCCAGCAGGATCTCGCCGTCGAACTGGCGTTCCAGCCCGACGATCAGCCGCAGCAGGGTCGACTTGCCGCAGCCGGACGCGCCGACGATGGAGACGAACTCGCCCGGCGCCACCGACAGGCCGATGTCCTGCAGGGCGGTGAAGGGGGTGCCCGACACGCGGTAGCGCTTGGTCAGCCCGCGGATCTCCAGCGCTCCGCGCGCCGCGGCGTGATGGATGATGTCGGCCATGATGGAAACGCTCCTTTCAAGCTCAGCTTTCCAACTCAGCGGTGGCGCCAGCGCAGGGCACGGGCCTCCAGCCGGGTGGCGAGGGTGTTGAGGGCGAGGCCGATCAGCCCCAGCAGCAGGACGCCGAGCAGGACGAGGTCCATGTGGAAATGCTCGCGCCCCTCGGTCATCAGCCCGCCGATGCCGGGGCCGACGGTCATGAAGTATTCGGCCCCCACCGTGGCGAGCCAGGCGTTGATCAGCCCCAGATGCAGCCCGGCGAAGATGGCGGGCAGCGCCGCCGGCAGGATCACCAGCCGCAGGCTGCGCCAGCGGCCGAACTCCAGCACCCGGGCCACCTCCATCAGCTTGGGCGGTGCGGCGCGGGCGCCCTCCCATGTGTTGACGGCGACGGGCGTGAAGGCGGCGAGCGCGATGAAGGCGACCTTTGCCGCCTCCCCCACCCCGAACCACACCGAGATCAGCGGGATCCAGGCGAAGATCGCGATCTGCTTGACGGCGTTGAAGCTGGGGCCGATCAGCCGGTCGGCCGGCCGCGACAGGCCGAGCGCCAGTCCGGCGACGATCCCGGCAAGGCTGCCGATGGCGAAGCCGGCGATGTCGCGGGCGAGGCTGGCCGCGACGTCGACCGCGAGCCGTCCCTCGACCAGCTCACGCCCGGCACGCCCGGCGACGGCCAGCAGGGAGGGGAGAAGCTTCGGGTCGACGAGGCCGCTGCGGCTGGCGATCTCCCACCCCGCTAGCAGGACCAGCACCGGGACCAGACCGTTGAGGTGGGCCGGGAGGCGGCGGGAGGACGGAGCGATGGCGAGGTCGGGCGTGCTCATGATCCGGCCAGCTCCCATCGTTGCAGGCGGCGTTCCACCCGCGAGAGCGTCCAGTCCAGCGCGAAGCCGACCAGCCCGACCACCAGCATGGCGGCGATCACCATGTCCAGCTGGAACAGCTGGCGGCCCCACACCATCAGGTATCCCAGCCCCTCCGACGAGGCGAGCAGCTCCACCGCCACCAACGCCAGCCAGGCGCTGGTCAGGCCGTAGCGCACGCCGGTGAAGATCGACGGTACCGCCGCCGGCAGGACGATCCGCGTCAACGTCGCCCAGCGGTCGAAGGCCAGGACTGCCCCGACCTCGCGCAGACTGTCGGGAACGTTGCGGATGCCCTTGTGGGTGTTCAGCGCCACCGGGATCAGCGCCGCCTTGGCGATGATCAGCAGCTTCAACCCCTCGTCGATGCCGACCAGCAGCATCAGCACGGGAATCCAGCCGAGCGGCGGCACCTGGGCCAGTGCGGTGAAGAGCGGCTCGACGCTGCGGCGGACCCGGGGCGACAGCCCCATGGCGATGCCGAGCAGAAGGCCCAAGGTGCCGCCGAGCGCGAAGCCCTGCACCACGCGCAGCAGGCTGATGCTGGTGTGGAACCACAGGTCCCCATTGCCGGCGAGCTCGGCCAGGGTGGCGGCCACTTGGTCCGGCGCCGGCAGGATCTGGGCCGGCAGCCAGCCCAGCCGCGACGACAGCGTCCACAGCCCGAGCAGGGCCAGCGGGAAGGCAAGCGCTTCCAGGGCGTACAATGCGGGGCGCAGCAAGGCGCCAAGCGGCTTCGGGTCGATCTCCACCGGCAGATCCAGCCGCCCGTTGCCGGCGATCAGAGCGGATTCGTGCAGGGCAGATTCAGGGGCGACACGGCTCAGTTCGAGGTTCGTCATGCGGCGAACTCCTCCGATCGGCGGGGTGTCACTGCGCCGCCGTCTGCTGATGCCCTTTGGCGTCATAGCGTTTCCAGGTGCCGGCCAGCCCCAGTTCGGCGACGGCGCGGTCGACATAGGCGGGCTCGAACCAGCCGTCGATCCGCACGTCGCCGCGCACCAGCCGGTACCCCTTGGCCCGCTCCGCCTGATCGCGGTAGGCGGCGATGAGGAAGTCGTCGATCAGCGGGCTGTTGCGGTAACCCAGCGCCTGCCCGTCGAAATCGGCGCGGAAGGTTTCGGCCGGGATGCCCGACTTGGCCCATTCCGCGAAGACCGCCTCGCGGTTGGCCTCGTCCGACGCCCAGGCCGCGGCCTTCACCAGTGCCTTCACCACGCGATAGGTGACGTCGGGATGGGCCTGTTCGAACGCCTCTGTCACCAGCAGGTGCGAATGGCGGGTGAAGGCCGGATCGTCGCCGCGGGTGCTGTAGACCACCTTGGCGACGCCCTGGGCGTCGAGCGCCAGATAATCGGCCTGCCCGAACGCCGCGTCGATGTCACCGGTGGCGAGTGCCGCCGTGGCGGTGGCGAAGTCCATGTTGATGAACTTGATGTCGCGTTCGGTTAGGCCGTGGGCGGCCAGCAGCTTGTCGGTCGCCAGTTGCAGGTTGGTGCCGCGGAACTGCGCCACCTTGCGGCCCTTCAAATCGGCGATCGACCGGATGCCCGATTTCGGCGCCACCGCCAGATAGAGGTTCGAGCGCAGGCCGCTGGCCGCCAGGATCCTGGTCTTCAGCCCGTTGGAACGGCCGACCAGCGACGGCAGGTCGCCCTGCAAAGCGAAGTCGAGCTGGCCATTGGCGATCGCCTCGTTCACCGCGGGGCCGGCGCCCTTGAAGAAGGACCAGTCGAGCGTGACGTCGGGGGCGTTCCTGAACTCTTCCGCCAGGATATCCCTGGAATGCAGGAGTGCCGCGGTGTTGCCGCTGCCGAACTGGCGGTTGCCCACCCCGACCTGGGCGAAGCCGAAGCGGATGGTGACCGGTTCGGCGAAGGCGCTTCCGGCGGCCGTGACGACCGTCAGCACGGCGGCTGCGGCCATGACCGTGCGGGAGATCCGTTTTGCGAATGGTTTCATGGGCTGATCACCTTTGAAATCGGTGCAGGTCTCCCGGTGCGGCGGGCAGCATCGCGCACGCCGTCATGGCGGGGGATGGCGCGGCCGCGGATGGCGGTCGCGCATCGGGTGACCGGATAGAGAGGATCGGAGGCGCGCGCCCGGCGTCAGGCACAGGGATTCAGTTGCCCGGATTCAGACGCGATCCTCCGCCACAAAGCGTCAGGCGCAGGACTTCAGGCCTGAAGCCTCACGCGCAGCAGCGACAACAGGGCACCGATGCGGTCGGAACGCGGGGAGACGGGAGGAAAACTGGGAATGCGACCAAGGACATGTCCGGTCACTCCTTCGACGAATCCACGACCGGGATCGTGGCGCTTTAGCGTTTGGTGACGCGGCGCAAGCTGCTGGTCAAATTGCCGCGGCGGCTCCAGAAGCGGGCTCGCCCTTATTCTCTATATTTTTGATGGGTTATGAGTCAATGAAGAAAATTCTCTAGTGTGAAAAGAAAATGAATCCTACTTTGGTAAGGGTATTTGCCCTTCGGCCGATGGCGCGTGTCCGGACCCTGTGATATGCAGGGGAGAACGAAGCGGACCGAGCAGACACACGGCCGACGCGAATCCCCTTGCCGATCGGGGCCTGACGGGCCGAACCCAGGGGAACAGACGCCAACGGCCGGCCTTTTCCGGAATGACTCACGGAAGGACGGACTCCGATGCCTGCAACGCCTCACTTCCACCCGCCCGGCGGCACTCCGCCAAGCGCCTTCACCCAGCCCGGCCAGATCGCCATCGTCGGCGCCGGCTTCACCGGCAGCCTGCTGGCGGCCCACCTGCTGCGCGGCGCCCAGGCGCCGCTGGTGGTCCACCTGATCGAATACGGGCACCGGCCGGGGACCGGCGTCGCCTATTCCACCCCCAACGGCACGCATGTCCTGAACGTCCGCGCCTATAACATGAGCGCCTATCCCGACGACCCGCGCCACTTCCTGCGCTGGCTGTGGAGCCGGGCCGAGGGACCGACGCCGGACCAGCCGATGCCGCCCAGCGGCCACGCCTTCGTCTCCCGCGGGCTGTACGGCGCCTATATCCAAGACGTGCTGGCCGAAGCGCAGGCCGAGGCCCCCGCCCATGCACAGCTGAACCTGGTCCGCGGCGAAGCGCTGGACGTCCGCACCGAAAGCCCCGCCGGCGGCCGGCCGTCGGTTCATGTCCGGCTCGGCGACGGCCGGGTGGTCAGCGCCGATGCCGCCGCCCTCTGTATCGGCAATTTCCCGCCCTCTCCGCCTTGTCTGGGGTCCGCGACCGCCGACGAGGCTTTCGCCTCCGACCGCTTCGTCGGCGACCCCTGGGATGCCGCCGCCATCGGCGGGATCGACCGGGACGCCGCCGTCGCCATCCTCGGCACCGGACTGACCATGGTCGACACGGTGCTGTCGCTGCTCGACCAGGGGCATCGCGGGCCGATCACCGCGGTGTCGCGCCGCGGCCTGCTGCCGCTGCGCCATGAGGAGACGCGGCCCTACACCTCCTTCCTGCATCCGGACGTGCTGCCCAGCACGGTGCTGGACGTGCTGATCGCCCTGAAGGCCGACGCGCGGCGGGCGGTCGCGGACGGCTACGACTGGCGGTCGGCCTTCGACGCGCTGCGACCGCACCATCACCGCATCTGGGCCCATCTGCCGATGGAGGAGCGCCGCCGCTTCCTGCGCCACGCCCGCCCCTTCTGGGAGGTGCACCGTCACCGCATGGCGCCGCAGGTGGCCGACCGCATCGCCGCCGCCCGTGCCGAAGGCCAGTTGAGCATCCTGCAAGGCCGCTTGAAGGACGCGGCGCTCAACGCCGGCGGGCTGGACCTGCGCATCGCCGAGCGCGGCGGCACGGCGGAGCGGCTGCTGAGCGTGGGCGCGCTGATCAACGCCACCGGCACCAACTGCGACTATACCCGCATCCGTCATCCGCTGGTGCGGTCGCTGCTGGACCGCGGGCTCGCCCGGCCGGACGCATTGCGGCTGGGGCTGGACGTGACGGAAAGCGGTGCGGTGATCGCCGCCGACGGCACCCCCTCCCCGCGCCTGCTGGCCTTCGGCCCGGTCGCCAAGGCCCCCTTCTGGGAAATGACCGCCGTGCCGGAGCTGCGCAGCCAATGCGCCGAGGCGGCCCGCCGCATCCTGGGCGGGACGGCCGGAGGGGTGGTGATGCCCGGACAAGCGGCCTTGCCGGGCATGCCGACGCTGGAGTTCCCGGAGCCGCGGCGGATGTGATGGCGGGGGGCGAGACGGCGGAAGCCCGTCACCGCGCCTTCGGCAGCGGCGGCGCATAGCCGCCGGCCTTGCTGGTGCGCAGGCCCAGGGCCGCCAGCCCCTCCACCAGCTTCACGGCGGCGGTGACGCCGTCCACCACCGGCAGCCCCATCTCGCCGCTCAAGGACCGGGCGAGGTCGGCCATGCCGGCGCAGCCGAGCACGATGGTCTCGGCGCCGTCCTGCTCCATGGCCCGGCGGATCTCGGCCCGCACCCGCTCGACCGCACCCGACGCCGGGTCCTCCAGCGCCAGAACCGGCACGCCCGCCGCCCGGATGGTGCAGCGGCCGGCCATGCCGTAGCGCTGGGCCAGCCGTTCCAGCGCCGGGACGGAACGGGCCAGCGTCGTCACCACGCTGAACCGGCCGCCCAGCAGCCCGGCCGTCTGCATCGCCGCCTCGCAGATGCCGATGACGGGTGCATCGGCGAGG
The DNA here is from genome assembly GCF_016595245.1 of Azospirillum endophyticum. Lineage (GTDB taxonomy): Bacteria > Pseudomonadota > Alphaproteobacteria > Azospirillales > Azospirillaceae > Azospirillum > Azospirillum endophyticum. The sequence continues at coordinate 255,910 of NZ_JAENHM010000044.1, read as the reverse complement.
CTGCGGGCGGCGTCGAGCCCGACATCGTCGAAGCAGGCGATCACCGTGCCGGCGATGTCGCTCTCTTGCTGGTGCCGCCCGATCTCCGCCAGCAAGCCGGGGACGGCCAACGCCTCGTCGTAATAGCCTTCGATGCTGGCGGGACCGCCGGGCGGGTTGACGGCGAGGATCTCGGTGCCGGGGGCGGCGACCTTGCTGGCGGCGGCACCGATCCGTGCGGTCATGGACGCGGTGCTGTTGGGATTGACGACCAGGATACGCATGTCTCGGAAATCCTTATCGGCTGCTTCGGCGCAGGCGATGGCGGCGCAGCGCGATCAGGCCGAGCAGGAACAGGCCGATCACGGTGAAGGAGAAGACCGTCGTCAGCGACCCCAGCGCATACAGCACCGGCGTGGTGACGTTGGTGGTCATGCCGTAGATCTCCAGCGGCAGCGTGTTGAAGCTGCCGGCGGTCATCAGCGTGCGGGCGAACTCGTCGTAGGACAGGGTGAAGCCGAACAGCCCGACGCCGATCAGGCTGGGCAGCAGGATCGGCAGCACGACATGGCGCACCGTCTGCCAGGGCGTGGCGCCAAGGTCGCGCGCCGCCTCCTCATAGGCCGGGTTGAAGCGGTTGAAGATGGCGAAGACGATCAGCAGGCCGAAGGGCAGCGTCCAGGTCAGATGCGCGCCCAATGCCGAGCTATACCAGGCCGGCTCCAGCCCCAGGATGTTGAAGAACAGGCCGATGCCCAGGCTGACCAGGATCGACGGCACGATCAGGCTGGCGATGGCCAGGTAGAACAGGGCGCCGCTGCCGCGGAAGCGGCGGCGGAAGGCGAAGCCGGCCAGCACCGAAAACAGCACGGTCAGCACCATCACCATCAGCCCCAGCGCGATGGACCGCCGGAACGAACCGCCGAAATCGCCCACCGCCTGCTGTTCGAACAGGTTGCGGAACCAGTGCAGCGACACCCCGTTCATCGGGAAAGTCAGGCCGCCTTCCGGCCCCTGGAAGGACAGCACCAGGATGGTCGCGGTCGGGCCGTAGAGGAACAGCACGAACAGCGCGAAGAAGGCGCCCAGCAGGTAGAAGGACAGGCCGCGGCGGGAGGTGTTCATCACTCACAGCTCCTTGCGGATGTCGACGACGCGCAGCATCGCCACCACCATGATCAGGACGACGGCCAGCAGGACCACCGCGTTGGCGGCAGCGGCCGGGTATTGCAGCAGCGAGATCTCGTTGGCGATCATCAGCCCGATGGAGGCGCTCTGCCCGCCGCTCATCAGCCGCACGGTGATGAAGTCTCCCATCACCAGCGTGACGACGAAGATGGAGCCGATGGCGATGCCGGGCTTGCTCAGCGGCAGGATGACGTTCCACAGCGTCTGCACCGCGCTGGCACCGCCGTCGCGCGCCGCCTCGATCAGAGCGCGGTCGATGCGCATCATCGAATTGAAGATCGGCACCACCATGAACAGCGCATAGAGGTGGACGAAGGCCAGCACGACCGAGAAGTCGGAGAACAGCAGGAACTCCAGCGGCCGGTCGATGATCCCGGCGGAGATCAGCCCGGAATTCAGCAGCCCGTTGCGCCCCAGGAACGGGATCCACGAGATCATGCGGATGATGTTGGAGGTCCAGAACGGGATGGTGCAGACCAGGAACAGCAGCATCTGCCAAGTGGTGGACCGCACATGGAAGGCCAGGAAATAGGCGACCGTGAAGCCGATCCCGAGGGTTATCGCCCAGCTCAGCGCCGCGTATTTCAGCGTGTTCAGGTAGGTCTTCCAGGTGACCGGAGAGGTCAGCAGTTCCGTGTAGTTGGTCAGCACGAAGTCCGGGTAGAAGCGGACGCTGTCGTAGTCCCAGAAGCTGACGACGACGATGGTCAGGATCGGCACCAGCAGGAACAGCAGCAGCGTGACGGTCAGCGGCGCCGCCTGGAGATAGGGGGCGAGGCGCGGAGCCAAACGGACGCGCCGTGCCCTGCCGGCGGCGGCCGTGGCGGACGGTCGGGACGTTTCGGCGGTCAGGGTCATGGGCGGGGTCCTGCGGGTTGGATGATTGGGCCACTATCGCCCTCTCCCGCCCCGGGAGAGGGAGGGGACCCGCCGAAGGCGGGGAGGGTGAGGGGAAGCACAAGAATCCAAAGCCGTATGGTTCCTTGGATCACCCCTCACCCTTCCCATGCTCCGCATGGGCCCCTTCCCTCTCCCGGGACGGGAGAGGGAACTACGACTACGCCGCGATGAACTCGTTCCACTTGCGGACCATGTAGCGGTCCTCGTCCATCACCGCGTTCCAGCAGGCGACGCGGCCCATGCGGTCCTGGAACGACCCGCCGTCGCGCACGGCGCCGGCCTTCTCCATCACCTTGCCCTCGGGGCTGAGGATGTCGGCCTTGGCCGGCTGGCCTTCCATCCAGAAGGCCCATTCCTCCGGCGACATGTGCTGCTTGGCGGTGTCGAGCACCGCCGAATAATAGCCCTGGCGATTCAGATAGGCGCCGACCCAGCCCGACAGGTACCAGTTGATGTATTCGTAGGCCGCCTCCAGCTCCAGACCGCTCAGATGCTTGGCGATGCCGAGACCGCCGCCCCAGGCGCGATAGCCCTCCTTCAGCGGCTGGTAAACGCACTGGATGCCCTTGGCGCGCACGGCGGCGACGGCCGGCGACCACATCGACTGGATGATGACCTCGCCCGACGACATCAGGTTGACGCTCTCGTCGAAGGTCTTCCAGAAGGCGCGGAACTGGCCGGCCTTCTTGGCGTCGGTCATGATCTTGAGGGTCTTGTCGATCTCCTCCTTGGTCATGTTGCCCTTGTCGCCGTACTTGACCTCGCCCATCGCCTCGCAGACCATGGCGGCATCCATGATGCCGATCGACGGGATGTTCAGCAGCGACGCCTTGCCCTTGAAGGCGGGGTCGAGCAGGTCCTTCCAGCTGGAGATCGGCCGGCCGACCAGATCGGGGCGGATACCCAGCGTGTCGGCGTTGTAGATGGTCGGGATCAGCGTCATCCAGTCGGTCGGCGCCTTGGCGAACTTGGTGCTGTCCTTGCTTTCGACGAAGCCGACGGTATGGGGGGCGGTGCCCTGGGCGATGGCGCTGTCCGGCGTCAGCTTGCCGGTGATGAAGATCGGGACGATCTTGTCGAAGTTCTTGATCTTCTTGACCTCCATCGGCTGCATGACGCCGGCCGGGAACACCTTCTTGCCGATCCAGTATTCGATGTCGGCGATGTCGTAGGATTTCGGCTGGGTCACCGCGCGCTGCGTCACCGCATCGGAATCGAGCGCCGTCATCTGCAGGGTGAAGCCCAGATCCTCCTTCACCTTATCGGCGACGGCGTTCAGGTTCGACACGCCGGTGCCGAACTGGCGCAGCGTGACGTTCTTGATGTTCTGCGCCCAGATGGTCGGGAAGCCGGTGATGGCGCCGGAGCCGACGGCGGCGCCGGCCACGGCGGCGGTGCCCTTCAGCAGGGTGCGGCGGCTGACGCCGGCCGACGGCGTCGCGGACTTCGAAGGAGCACGGGTGTCGGTCATCGCTGAGCCTCCAGTCTGTTCGTCTGTTTGTTTTTGATGAGCGCTTTTGGGGGAAATGGTCAGGCCAGCAGCGGGTGGACGTCCCGCCGGCCCCAGCCGGCGCGCACGCGGTCGCCCACGCCGACCGGCGCGTCGAAATAGCGGGCCTCGTCCAGCACGACGGCAAACTCGTCGGCGCCGGCGACGTCGAGGCTGAGATGAACGGACGCGCCGTGATACTCCAGCGACCGCACCGTCCCCTCGACCTGGATATCGGTTGGCAGATCGGCCCCGCCCAATTGGATGCGGTCGGTGCGCACGGCGCAACGGCCGGCGTCCGTGCCCCCGATCGCGCCGCCTTCGATCACGTTGTGCCCGCCGATGAAGCGGGCGACGAAGGCGGTGCGCGGCTGGTTGAACAGCTCGCGCGGCGGCCCGGCTTGCTCGATGCGGCCCTGGTTCATCACCACGGCGAGATCGGCCAGCGCCATCGCCTCGGTCTGGCTGTGGGTGACGTGGATGAAGGTGATGCCGATGTCGCGGTGCAGGCGCTTCAGCTCCTCCCGCATGCGCACGCGCAGGAAGGGGTCGAGCGCCGACAGCGGTTCGTCCAGCAGCAGCACGCCCGGCCGGGTGATCAGCGCGCGGGCCAGCGCCACGCGCTGCTGCTGGCCGCCCGACAGCTGCGACGGCAGGCGGCCGGCATATTTGCCCATGTCGACGAGGTCGAGCATCTCACCGGCCCGCCGCCGCCGCTCTTCCTTCGGCACCCCCTTCATCTTCAGGCTGAAGGCGACGTTGTCGGTGCAGTCCAGATGCGGGAACAGGGCGTAGCTCTGGAACATCATCGCCGTGCCGCGCTTGGCCGGCGGATCGTCGTTCACCACCGCGTCGCCGATCAGCAGGTCGCCGTCGGTGATGTCCTCGTGCCCGGCGATCATCCGCAGGGTGGAGGTCTTGCCGCAGCCGCTCGGCCCCAGCAGGCAGCAATAGGAACCGGCGGCGATCCTGAGGTCGATGCCGTCCACCGCGACGGTCGCGCCATAGGCCTTGCGCAGCTTCACCAGCTCGACCGTCGAACCTGCCGTCATCGAAGGGCCTCCAGAATTGTGAACAATCCATGCGCTCGTTTGTGACCGGTTAGCTTTCTGCATGTTGCGTGCCAGCGGCTGGATGGCGCAAAGCGGCCGGATTTGCGGACAGCTTCAGCGCATTGGATCGGCAATTGTGCAGACATTCGGCGTGATGATGCCGATTTGGGCAGTCCCGGCTGCGGCGATCATCATCGCGCCGCCCAACCGATTGCGGCTTCCCTGCTGGCCCGCTTTGTGCACAATCTTCGGTGCATCTCCCGCACACCGACAAAAGCACCCCCTCCGTCCATGACGACCGCCTCTTCCGCCAAGACGCCCCGCCGCGAACCCCGCGCCCGCACCGGCACCCGCACCGGCACCCGCAGCGGCGCCGAAGCCCGCATCGTCCGCAGCATCGGGGAGGCCATCGCCGACCGCCGCCTGCCGCCCGGCACCAAGCTGACGGAGGAAAGCCTGGCCGAAGCCTTCGGCGTCAGCCGCGAGCGGGTGCGCAAGGTGCTGCTTCTGCTGGCGCAGCGGCGGGTGGTGACGCTGATCCCCAACCGCGGCGCCTTCGTCGCGAAGCCGACGCCGAAAGAGGCGCGCGAGGTGTTCGAGGCGCGGCACATCATCGAACGCGCGATCATGGAGCGGCTCGAACGCCTGCCCCGCCCCCTGCCCGCCGACCTGCTGGCGAGGCTGCGCGACCATGGAGCGTTGGAGGATGCGGCGGAGCGGGATGGCGACCGCAAGGCGATGATCCGGCTGTCCGGCCATTTCCATCTGCTGCTGGCCGAATTCGCCGGCAACGCGACGCTGTCCGGCATCCTGACCGACCTGATCGACCGCTCCAGCCTCGCCATCGCGGCGTTCGAACGGCGGTCGTCGCACACCTGCTCCGCCGGCGATCACCGCCGCCTGATCGCCGCGCTGATCAACAACCGGCCGGGCGAGGCGACCGCGCTGATGATCGATCATCTGGACGAGGTCGAGCGCCAACTGGATCTGGAGGCGAAGACCGACGCCCGCATCGATCTGAAGGCGATCTTCGCCGACGAACCGGAAACGGCCTGACGGCACGGAGATCCCGAAATGCGGAAAGCCCCGGTTCCGCGAGGAGCCGGGGCTTTCCTATGTCGAGGCCAGGGTGCCTGCGATCAGACCCGCACACCCGCCGACGCGTTCAGCGAATCCTGGATCTCGCCGGCCAGCTGGTCGGCGATCGGACCGACGATCACCTGGACCGAATTGGCCGACGGCTTCACCACGCCGCGGGCGCCGATCCGTTTCAGCTCCACCTCGTTCACCCGGCTGGCGTCGGCGACGTTCAGGCGCAGGCGGGTGGTGCAGGCCTCGACCGACCGCAGGTTGCCGGCGCCGCCGAGCGCGGCGACATAGGCGCCGGCCCGGTCGCTGACCGGCGCAAGCCCGGGGGCGGGGACCCGGACACCGGCGCCGGCCGGCGCTTGCCCGGCGGGAATGGCGATGTCGTCGCGGCCCAGCGTCTTCAGGTCGAAGCGCTGGATGACGAAGCGGAACAGCCCGTAATAGATGGCGAAATAAGCGGCACCGATCGGCAGCAGCAGGATCGGGTTGGTCGCCTTGCCGTAGTTCAGCACATAGTCGAACAGCCCGGCCGAGAAGCCGAATCCCAGCTTCACGTTCAGCACGTCCATCAGCACCATCGACAGGCCGGTCAGCACGGCATGGACGGCGAACAGCACCGGTGCCAGGAAGATGAAGGCGAATTCCACCGGCTCGGTCACCCCGGTCAGGAAGGCGGTCAGCGCCATCGACAGCAGCACGCCGCCGACCGCCGCGCGGTTCTCCGGCTTGGCGGTGTGGTACATGGCGAGGCAGGCGGCGGGCAGGCCGAACATCATCACCGGGAAGAAGCCGGCCATGAAGGCGCCGGCCGTCGGATCGCCCTTGAAGAAGCGGTTCAGGTCGCCGGTGACGCCCTGGTAGTCGCCCAGCAGGAACCAGGCGATGTTGTTGATGATGTGGTGCAGGCCGGTGATGATCAGGATGCGGTTCAGCACGCCGTAGAGGAACAGGCCGAACTCGCCCAGGCCGAGCACACCGGTGGTCAGCGCGGTCAGGCCGGAATCGACGACCGGCCAGCCATAGCCGAAGACCAGCGCGATCCCCAGCGCCGCCAGGCCGGTGACGATGGGCACGAAGCGCCGCCCGCCGAAGAAGGCGAGATAGTCCGGCAGCTTGATGTCCTTGTATCTGTTGTAGAGCTGGCCGGCGATGATGCCGATCAGGATACCGACCGGGATGCTGATGCGGCTCGACATCTTCGCCACCAGTTCGGGCGCGACGCCGCTCAGCACCACGGCGCCCTTCACCGCCACGAAATAGCCCACGGCGCCGGCCAGACCGGCCGCCCCGTGGTTCTCACGGGCGAAGCCGATGGCGATGCCGACGGCGAACAGGACGCCCAGGTTGGAGAAGACGGCGTCGCCCGCCGCGGCGATGAAGGCGATGTTCAGCAGGTCGGGCTGGCCGATGCGCAGCAGCAGCCCGGCGATGGGCAGCACGGCGATCGGCAGCATCAGCGCCCGCCCCAGCCTCTGGACGCCCGAAAAACGGTCGCCCGGCAAACGTTCAGCAGACATTCGGACGTCTCCCAATGAAACAGGCTCCGGCCTCACGGGGTGCCGGGCCGACATGGTGGTCGGTCGTCGGGCGGCGGGGCGCCTCCCCAAGCGCCGCTGCCCGACAGGTCTTTTTCGCTTCAGGTCTTCTTCGCTGCGCCGGGCGTTGCGGGGTACGTCACGAGGGACTTCGCCCGTTCCATCGCCCGACGCAGATTGCCGCCGGTCTCCACCAGCAGCCGGTCGATGTCGTCCGCCTCCAGCCCGGCCAGCCCCAGCACGGCACGGCGCACGTCGCCATGCCGTTCCAACGCGGTGCCGGCCGCCGTCTCGTCGACGTCGGCGATGCGGGCGACCATGGCGGTGCAGCGGCGGCGGAGCTTGGCGTTCTCCGGCCGGACATTGATCATCAGGTTGTCGTAGACATTGCCGAGCGCCGTCATGACGCCGGTCGAGAACAGGTTCAGCACCACCTTCTGCGCGGTTCCGGCGCCGAGCCGGGTGGAGCCGGCGATCACCTCCGCCCCCGTCACGGTCAGCACCGGATGCTCCACCGCGTCAAGCAGGGGGGAGCCGGCGCTGCTGGCGATGCCCATGGTCAGCGCCCCCGCCTCCCGCGCCGCGCGCAGGACGCCGACGGTGTAGGCGCTGGCGCCGCTGGCCGACAGCCCGACGACGACATCGGTCCCGGAAATCCCCGCCCGCCCGGCATCGGCACGGCCGGCCTCCTCGTCATCCTCCGCCGCCCCGGCCAGTCCGCGCGACAGGTCGAGTCCGCCGGCGATCAGCAGCACCAGCCGCCCGGCCGGCCAGTCGAAGGTCGGCCCGAGATCGAGCCCGTCGAGCGCCGCCACCATGGCCGAGGATCCGGCGCCGGCATAGACCAGCCGTCCGCGCCCGCCGGACAGTCGAGCCGCTGCGGCCTCCACGGCGGCGGCAACGGACGGCAGCGCCGGTGCGCAGGCGGCGAGCGCCCGCGTCTGTCCCTCCCACAGGGCCGTCATCAGTTCGGCGGCCGGCCACACGTCCAGCCGGCTGTACCGGTTCGCCGCATCTTCCGTGCCGCCCGACATAGTTCCGGCTCCGCTCCCGATCCGGGCATCGGCCCGGAACTCGGTGTGTCTGTGTTGGTGGTATTAGATTGGACTGTATGCGCAGAATACCAAAATCCGAACATTCCGCAATCTGAAACTGGTTGTAGTCGTTCGCTCGCTTTACCCGCCGCTTGGCCGCTGTTGCCCAGAGGCCTTTCAGTGGTATCATGCCGCCCCTGGAGCACTGGAGTGGTTGCCGATGTCCACCGCCGCCTCCGCGGCCCCGTTCGACCCGACCGCCCTGTCGGACGCCCTGCCCCTGCCGCTCTATCTGCAGTTGGCGCGGCATCTGCGGACGTTGATCGTCGAAGGCCGGCTGACCGACCAGGACGCCCTGCCCGGCGAGCGGGAACTGGCGGAAACCTTCGGCGTGTCGCGCGTCACCGTGCGCAAGGCCCTGCGCGAACTGATCGCGGAGGGGCTGCTGCACCAGCGCCAGGGGGCCGGTACCTTCATCAACCGCAGCCCGCATGTGGAACAGCGGCTGTCGGCCCTGACCAGCTTCACCGAGGACATCGGCGGGCGGGGGCTGAAGCCGGATTCACGCTGGCTGAGCCGGTCCGTCGCCACGGCGACGCCGGAGGAGGCGATGGCGCTCGGCCTGCGGCCGGGGGCGGAGGTGGTTCGGTTGCACCGGCTGCGTCTGGCCGACGGCACCCCGTTGGCCATCGAACTCAGCGCGCTCCCGACCAGCGTCCTGCCCGACCCGGACCTTGTGCAGGGATCGCTGTACGAGACGCTGCGCGGGCGCGGCCATCCGCCCTTCAGAGCACTGCAACGCTTGTCTGCCATTCGCCTGCCGTCGGACCAGGCGACGCTTCTGGGGGTTCCGGACGGCGCGCCCGCCCTCTACATTGAGCGCCGCACCTTCCTGGAGAACGGGACCCCGCTGGAGTTCGTCCGTTCCCACTACCGCGGCGACGCCTATGACTTCGTCGTGGAGCTGTCCCTGGTCTGATCCTTTCCGGACCGTTCCTTCCCACGAAAAAATCCTGACGAGAGCGCGCGATGAAGCCTGCCCTTGATACCCCGTTCCGTGTCCGCGCCATCCTGTTCGACATGGACGGCACCCTGATCGACACCAAGGGTCCGGTGGAGCGCTCCTGGCGCAGCTGGGCCGCGCGGCACGACCTGGATCCCGAAGCCATCCTGGCCGTCTGCCACGGCGTCCGCAGCATCGAGACCGTCCGCCGCTTCGCCCCCGCCGGTGCCGACATTGACGAGGAGGTGCGTCTGGTCGAAGAATGCTACACCAGCGACACCGAAGGGGTGCGCGCCGTCCCCGGCGCGCTGGAGCTTCTGCAATCGCTGCCGCGCCACCGTTGGGCGGTGGTCACCTCCGCCCCGCATGACATGGCGAGAAAGCGCATCGCCCAGGCCGGCCTGCCCTTGCCCGATCTGCTGATCGGCGCCGACATGGTCACCCACGGCAAGCCCCACCCCGAAGGCTACCGCACCGCCGCCGAGAAGCTGGGCTTCGATCCGCGCGAAACCGTGGTGTTCGAGGACGCTCCGGCGGGGCTGGAAGCGGGCCATGCCGCCGGTTCCTGGGTGATCGCGCTGACCACGACGCTTCCCGTGCATGAACTCGACGGCAATTTATGCCTGCCCGACCTGACGGCACTGCGGGTGCGGGTGGACGAGGACGGATTGGAGATCGTGGCGGTAGAGCGATAAGTGGACCCGAGCGGTCCTACAGGGCGATCCGGGTGGAGATCACGTCGTATGGCGCGGTCAGCCCGGTGCCGCCTTCCTCACGATCGACAAGGCCGGCGGCGACCAGCGCCTCGACATCCTCATGAACGCGGCGGTAATCGCGGCCTACCGCCTTGGCAAGCGCGTTGATGCTGACGGCAGGCGCCCGGTGCAGATGCCGAAGCAAGTCCAGCCGCCTTGGCGTCAGCGCGCGGGCCAGCGTCTCGAAGCTGTCGAAGGACAGGTGCCGCTCATTAACTGCCTCTCCGCGTTCGGCCCGGCGCCACGCATCCGCAAAGCGGCCGGCGAAGTCCTCGGACGTATCGCCGACATGGATCTGTAGGTCGCTCATACATCGCCTCCCGCTGCTTTGACGTCGGCCAGAAAGTCCGTGATCAACTGCTCTGGCGAGGTGAAGCGATAAGACTCCTCGCGCAGCCCATAATGCCGATGGTCGCCCTTGCCCCGTTCATTGTCATAACCGATCATCCGCTCGCCATTGACGATATAAACGAGCGAATATTTGAGCGAGTGTTCGGATGGCGGAACAGGGGTCGGAACCCTCCAAATCTTCACTTCCATGACGGAGCCTCCGGCCAACTCCCGGCGCTCTTTGAAGAGCAGTTCAGCTTTTGCCACGGAGCAGAGTATCCCCGTCAATAAGACGGTCGATCATGGCATGAGATGGCATATGACGTCAAATGCCATAATCATGGATTGGGAAGATGCCGGTTCCGCTGCCTCACGCGCCCCGCCACTCCCCTTCCACCCAGGTCCCCTTCACCGTCAAATCCGGCCGCAACAGCACCAGATCCGCCCGCCAGCCCGGCGCGATCCGTCCCCGCTCATCGGCCATCCCCAAAAACTCCGCCGGATAGAGCGACGCCATCCGCAGCGACTCCTCCAGCGGCAGACCGATCAGCGTCCCGGCGTTGCGGACCGCCGTCACCATGTCCAGATCGGCCCCGGCCAGTGTGCCGTCGGCCAGCACCAGCCGCCCGTCGCGCCGGTAGATCGTCCGGCCGTTCAGCTCGAAGCGATCCGCGTCGGTGCCGGTCGGCGGCATGGCGTCGGTCACCAGCATCATCCGGCCCCGCGGCCGGGCGGCCAGCGCCGCGCGCATCATCAGCGGATGGACATGGTGCCCGTCGGCGATCAACCCGCACCAGGGCCGCCCATCGCCCAGCGCCGCACCCGCCGGTCCGGGCTGGCGGTTGGCGATCCCGGGCATGGCGTTGTAGAGGTGGGTCACCCCGCGCACGCCGAGATCGAAGGCCTCGACCACCCGCTCGGCGCTCGCCATGGTGTGGCCGACCGACAGGATCACCCCGGCCGCCATCAGCCGCGACAGCGCCGCATCCTCCACGCATTCCGGCGCCAGCGTCAGCAGCACCCGCCCGCCCGGCATCCGCGCCGGCAGACCGCCGATGAAGGCGAGATCATCCTCGTCCGGCGCGCGGACGAAGCGCGGGTCGTGGGCGCCCACCCGCTGCGGGCTGATGAAGGGACCTTCGAAATGGATGCCGAGCACGCCGCTGCCCGGCTGCGCCGCCGCCTTCACCGCGGCCCCTGCGGCGGCACGATGGCGGTCGGGGGTGTCGGTGATGATGGTCGGCAGCAGCCCGGTGGTGCCGAACCGCCGGTGCGCCGCGGCGATGGCGAGCGCCCCCTCAGGTGTCGGCTTTTCGTTGAACAGCACGCCGCCGCCGCCATTGACCTGGATGTCGAGGAAGCCGGGGGCCAGCAGGTCGCCCGCCTCCAGCGCCACCGTCCGGACGACCTCCGGCGGAGTGCGGCCGGGGGCGACGATGTCGAGGATGCGGCCATCGCCGACCAGCAGGCTGCGGCCGTCGAGGATGGTCTCGCCCGTGAAAATCCGGGCGCCGGTCAGGAGCTGTCGCATCAGACGGTCTTCGTCACTTTGGCAAGGTTGGGCGGGCTGTCCGGGTCGATGCCGCGGGCCAGCGCCAGTTCATAGACCGCGCCATAGAAGCTCTGCAACGCCGCCAGCGGCGCCGCCTCCGGCGCGATCCCCGGCAGGCTGGGCAGCAGCGTGGTTCCCGCAAGCCCGGCTTCGGTGGTGGCGATCGCGGCGCCCAGCCCGGCGATGCGCTCCAACACTGCGCGGGTGTGCGGTTCCGCCGCGTCGGCCTGGGTCAGGGCCAGCACCGGGAAACCGGGGCCGACCAGTGCCAGCGGGCCGTGGATGACCTCCGCCGCGCTGAAGGCCTCGGCATGCAGGCGGCAGGTCTCCTTGAACTTCAGCGCCATCTCCAGCGCCGCGCCGAAGCCGACCCCGCGCCCCAACACGTAAAGAGACCGTGCCGTGGCGAGCGGCATCAACGCCGGCTTCCAGTCCAGCCCCTTCGCCGCCTCCAGCGTGTCGGGCAGGGCGGCCAGCGTCGCCTTCAGCACCGGGTCGTCCTGCCAATGCGCCACCAGCTGCAGATAGGCGGCGAGCGAGGCGATGCAGGACTTGGTCGCGGCGACGCTGCGCTCCGGCCCGGCCGACAGCGGCAGGAAATGGTCGCACATCGCCGCCAGCGGCGAGTCCTCGGCATTGACGAATCCGACCACCAGCGCGCCGCCGGCCTTTGCCGCCTCGACCAGGCGCAGCAGGTCCGGGCTGCGCCCCGACTGCGAGACGGCGACGAACAACGCGCCCTCCAGGCTTAGGCCCCCGCCATAGACGGACGCGATCGACGGGCCGATGGAGGCCACCGCCCGGCCGATCCGCGTCTCGATCAGGTACTTGCCATAGGCCGAGGCGTGGTCGGAACTGCCGCGGGCGCAGGTGACGACGAAGCGCGGCGGATCGCGGCGCAGCCGCTCGCCCAGTTCGGCAAATCCGGCGCCGCAGCGCTCGATCTGCCGCGCCACCGCGGCGGGGGCCTCCGCTGCCTCCGTTGCCATCAGGGGAGTAGCGGGAGAGGCTTTGGAGTCTGGAATGGCCGGATCGGTCATGGCGACGCTCGCGATTGGCTGGTATAGATACCAATGTAAGACCTTCTGGCGACGGAGGCCAGCATCCTTTGGTGAAATCTCATCACGACATTGGCCGCGACGGCCAAACGAAAAGCGACGCGACCCGGAAAGGTCGCGCCGCATGATGGAACCAGTCGAATACCAAACCGGTGTTGGGCTATTCGGCGGCGCGCCGCCCGCCCGGCAGAAGGCCGGTCATGGCCCCGGCCAGTGCGTCGGCGTCGTTGCCGACGATCAGGTCGAGGCCGTTGGCGCCCAGCCCCATCACGGCACGCACGCCGGCCCGCTTCAGCGCCTCGGCATTCGCCTTGCCGGCGTCGGTCAGTTCGACCCGCAGGCGGGTGGTGGCGAAGGCCGCCAGTTCCTTGATGTTGCCGGCCCCCCCCAACGCCTCGGCAAGGCGGGCGGCGCGGTCGGTCGGAACCGGCGTTGCGGCGGCAACGGAAACCGGCTTCGCCGCGACGGGTGCCGACCCGGCGGCAGGACCGTCGGCTTCCGCGCCGGCGGAGCGCAGATACTCCTGCATCTCCGTCTTCAGGTTCTCCGACAGGGTGCCGAACACCGCCTGCACGCTGTCGCGCACCCGCAGCACGCCCGATGCCCCCATGCCGCGCAGCTTGCCGTCGTCGACCCGGGCCGGGTCCTTCACCACCACGCGCAGACGGGTGATGCAGGCGTCGAGGTTGCTGATGTTGCCCCGCCCGCCGAAGGCCAGCACGAGGTCGCGCGCCCGCTCGCTGCCGGTGGCGGCGCTGGTGGCACCCTCTTCCGTCGCATCCTCGCGGCCGGGCGTCTTCAGGTTCAGCGCCAGGATGGTGTAGCGGAACACGACGTAATAGATCGCCGCGTAGACCGGCCCCAGGATCAGCACCAGCCACCATTTCTGCGAATAGGGGCTCAGCGCGTTGAACAGCACGAAGTCGATGCCGCCCTGGGAGAAGGTGAAGCCCATATGGGCGCCCAGCGAGTTCATGATGAACTGCGAGGTCGCCGCCAGCACCGCATGGATCAGGTACAGCACCGGCGCCAGGAACAGGAAGCTGAACTCGATCGGCTCGGTAATGCCGGTCAGGAAGGAGGTCAGCGCGGCGGAGATCATGATGCCGCCGACCCGCACCCGGTTCTCCGGCTTGGCGGTGTGCCACATGGCGATGGCCGCGGCCGGCAGGCCGAACATCTTGAACAGGAAGGCGCCCGACAGGATGCCGGCGGTGGGATCGCCGGCGAAATAGCGGTTGATGTCGCCATGGACGATCTGGCCGGCGGCGTTCTGGAAGGACCCGATCTCGAAGAAGAACGGCACGTTCCAGATATGGTGCAGGCCGAAGGGGATCAGCAGCCGTTCGACGAAGCCGTAGATGGTCGCAGCCAGCCGAGGATCGTTCACCGCCGCCCAGCGCGAGAAGCTGTTGATGCCCTCCTGCACCGGTGGCCAGATCACCGACAGCACGACGCCCAGCACGATGGCGGCCAGCGCGGTGACGATCGGCACGAAGCGCTTGCCGGCGAAGAATCCCAAATAGGCCGGCAGCGTGATCTTGTAGAAGCGGTTGAACATCGCCGCCGCCAGCCCGCCGGCCAGGATGCCGCCGAACACGCCGGTTTCCATCGACTTGATGCCCATGATGGTCTTGGGCTCCATGCCCCAGACCCCGGTCATCACGCCCAGCGTCGCCAGCACCACCATGTAGCCGATGGTCGCCGCGATGGCCGACACGCCGTCATTCTCGGTGTAGCCGAGCGCCACGCCGATGGCGAAGATCAGTGGAAGATTCCCGAAGATCACATCGCCGGAATTCTTCATCAGCATCGACAGCAGCGGCGGTATCCATTCGAAATTCGCCGCGCCGATGCCCAGCAGCAGGCCGGCGACGGGCAGGACCGCCACCGGCAACATCAGCGACTTGCCGATTTTCTGTAAAAACGCGAAAGGGTTCAATGCCATGGCGGCTCTCCGAATTTGTCCGGCGGCAGCACCGTCGTCGGCCCTCGACGGAAATACAGCCCGGACCGCGGGCAGGTTTCACGACATAGGCGGAATGGGGCGGCTCGCGGGCTTGCGGCTTATCCCCGATGCGCTTCCGGAAGCGCGGATTGGCCGCAGGCTCCCGCCTTCCCCGGACAGGAACTTTCGCTAATCTATAGCGGGAACTGCGCTTGGGCTATGCGGCGTCTGCGCGCATACAAACGATCCGGCATCCGTGCGAGGATCGCCGGCGTCCGACGCGAGAGCGCCCCTCAGGGCCGAAGCGTTAAGAATGAGGACCAGACAATCATGACCGCGATCACGCTTGCGGCTCCGCTGGCCGGATGGGCCATGCCGCTGACTGAAGTGCCCGACCCCGCCTTCGCCCAGGGGCTGGTCGGAACCGGCATGGCCATCGACCCGACGGTGAACGAGCTGCGCAGCCCCTGCGACGGCACCGTGCTGTCGGTCCACCGCGCGCGCCATGCCTGCACCGTCCGCACCGCCAGCGGGGCGGAGGTTCTGCTGCATCTGGGCGTCGACACCGTCGGCTTGAACGGCGAGGGCTTCACCGCCCATGTCCGCGACGGGCAGGCGGTGAAGACCGGCGACCGCCTGATCAGCTTCGACATGGATCTGGTGGGAAGCCGGGCGCAGAGCCTGGTCAGCATGATGGTGGTGGTGAATGACGGCTTCACCGTCGACGGCCAGTCGGTGAACCGCGAGATCGCCGCCGGCGACGCGGCGATGACCGTCCATGGCGGCGGCGGCGATGCGTCGCTCCCCGTCGCTGGCCCCGACTCGGAAGACCTGGGCGAGGGAGAAACCGGCGAGCGGACCGCCGTGCTACCCATCGCCAGCGGGCTGCATGCCCGGCCGGCTGCCGCCCTCGTGGCCGCGACCAAGGCCTATCCCGGAACCGTCACCATCCACTGCCGCGACCGCCGCGCGAACGCAAAGAGCGTCGTCGCGCTGATGGGACTCGGCACCGTACTCGGGGACCGGCTGACGGTGCGCGCAACCGGCCCCGGTGCCCAGGACATGGCGGAGAGCATCGCCGTGCTGATCGAGGGCGGGCTCGGCGATCCGGTCGTCGCCGGCGCCGCTACCCAGGCCACGCCGGTTGCTGCGCCCACCACCACGGCGCCGGCCAAGCCGTCCGCGGAGGAGGATGTCGGTCCGCCCTTCGCCCGCGGCGAAGAGGTTCTGCTGAAGGGCACCATCGCCGTTCCGGGACAGGCGGTCGGCACCGTCGTCCGCCGTTTCCGCAGCAGCTTGCGGGTGGTGGAACAGGGCGCCGGCGGGCAAGTCGAGGAACCGCGGCTGCGTCAGGCGCTCGACCGCGTCATCGCCGGCCTGACACAATCGGCGCAGCGCATGCCGGACCATGCCGCCATCTTCCAGGCCCACCGCGAGCTGCTCGACGACCCGGAATTGCTGGACGGCGCGCTCGCCGATATCCGCGCCGGCAAGAGCGCTGAATGGTCCTGGCAGCGCACGGCGCGCCTCCAGGCCGATGCGCTGGCCGGCCTCGCCGACCCGCGCATGGCCGAGCGCGCCGCCGACCTGCGCGACCTGGAACAGCAGGTGCTGGCCGCCCTGTCGGGCAAGGCGCCGGAGGTCGGGCTGGCCGATCTGCCGGCCGGCAGCATCGTGCTGGCCGACGAGATCCTGCCCTCCGACCTCGCCGGGGTTCCGGCCGGGCGGCTGGCCGGCATCGGCATGGTGCATGGCGGCCCGACCTCCCACGCCGTCATTCTGGCCGCCGCCATCGGCGTGCCCACCGTGGTGGCGCTGGGCCGGCAGGGGGAGCGGGTGCCGGAGGGCGCACCGGTGGTGATCGACGGCAACCGCGGCGAATTGCTGGTCTTCCCGCCGGAAGACACTCTGGCGGCCACTCGGACGGCGGTCACCGCCCGCGCCGCGCGTCGCGAGGAGAACCGCCGCAGCTCCCGCGAGGACTGTCGGATGGCCGACGGCACCCGGATCGAGGTGTTCGCCAATCTGGGCCGGGTCAGCGACGCGCCGGGTGCCGTGCTGGAGGGGGCGGAGGGCTGCGGGCTGCTGCGCACCGAGTTCCTCTTCCTGGAACGCCAGTCCGCCCCGACCGAGGATGAGCAATACCAGCAGTACCAGCAGATCGCCGACGCGCTGGAAGGCCGGCCGCTGGTGATCCGCACGCTGGACGTCGGCGGCGACAAGCCGCTGTCCTACCTGCCGCTGCCGAAGGAGGAGAACCCGGTGCTCGGCCTGCGCGGAGTCCGCGTCGGCCTGCGCGAGCCGGAGCTTCTGCGCGCGCAGATCCGCGCCATCCTGCGGGTGAAGCCGGCCGGCGTCTGCCGCATCATGGTGCCGATGATCGCTTCGCCCTCCGAACTCCAGGCGGTGCGGGCGATGGTGGACGAGGAGCGGGCAAGGCTCGGGCGCGCCGAACCGATCGAGCTGGGGGCGATGATCGAGGTGCCGTCGGCCGCATTGATCGCCGACCGCATCGGCGCCGTGGCGGATTTCCTGTCCATCGGCACCAACGACCTGACCCAGTATGTGCTGGCGATGGACCGTGGCAACCCGCATGTGGCGGCCCAGCTCGACGCGCTGCATCCGGGCGTGCTGCGGCTGATCCGCCTCGCGGTGATGGGGGCGAAGACCCATGAGCGGGTGGTGGCGGTGTGCGGCGGTTCCGCCTCCGACCCGATGGCGGCGCCGCTGCTGATCGGGCTTGGCGTGACCGAACTGTCGGCCACCCCGGCGGTGATCGCCGACCTGAAGGCCTTCATCCGCACCCTGCGCCTGGAAGATTGCCGCCGCGTCGCCGAAGCGGCTCTCGCCACCGACAGCGCCGACGAGGTCCGCCGTCTGGTGGCGGAGACCTGGCCGGCGATCTGACGCCGGCTGGTCGAAGAAATGGCCGGTTCACCCCTCGTCGGGCGGACCGGCCTTCGTCTTGTCAGGACCCCGTTTTCCGGTGGGACCGCAATGGACCGCTGCTGGACAAGAACACGGGATTTCCTGCGGCGCCGTTTCTTTTAAAATTCTCTCTAAATTTGCCGGCAGTCTTTGGCCTGCCTGCTGCGGCATTTTGATCCACGCTTTGAAAATGCCTGCTTTCTCAATGTCGCCCGTATTAACATATTAATATATCAAAATTGAAGGGATGCCGCCGCCGTCTCGTCCCGCAAGGGGCTTGTGGCGGTCTCAAGGCGCCGCGCCGCGCATTTGGGCTTGAACCCTTCGCACAAAGAGGAATCGACCATGATCACGCTCCTCTCGCGGCTGTCGATCCGCGCCACCCTCGGACTCGTCGTCGCCGCGCTGGGCTTTCTGCTGATCGCCACCAGCAGCCACACGCTGGTCGACGTGGTGGGCCGCATGCGCGATGCCCACCGCGTCGCCACGCTCAGCGAGACCAGTCGCGACTTGCTGCGCACGTTGCTGGCGATCCGGCTGGAGCGTGGTCTGGTCGGTCCGGCATTGGGGGCGGAGGAACCGGCCGGCGACGCCGAACTCCGCGACATCGCCGCCAACCGCGCGGCGGCGGAGGCCGGCCATGCCGCCGTCGCCGCCAAGCTGTCAGGGCTCGACCTGCCCGGGCTGCCGGCGACGGTGGACAGGCTGCGCACCACCCATGACGCGCTCGCCGATCTGCGCCGCAAGGCCGATGGCGCGGTCCGCCAGCGCAAGGCCTCGCGCGATCCGTCGGTGGCGGAGGCCTGGGCGACGGCGCCGGTGGCCTATCTCGACGCGCTGACCGCCGCCACCGACCTGCTGGACGGCTCGCTGAAGCTGGCCGACCCGATGGTCGACCATCTGCTGGGCATCAAGCGCGCCGCCTGGAACGCCCGGCTGAATGCCGGTGGCATGGCGCTGCGCATCCAGACCGCGGTCGCCACCGGGCAGGACTGGACCCCGGCCGATGCGCAGGCGGTGGCCGAGGCCATCGGCCGCACCGGGCAGGCCTGGGCGCTGGTCAGGGAATCGGCATCCCGCCCCGACACGCCGGACTCCATCCGCGAAGCGGTCGAGAAAGCCAAAGTGAATTTCGAAGGCTCGCTGGTCGACCAGCGCAAGGCGGTGCTCGCCGCCCTGGCCGAGGGCCGGCCTTCGCCGGTCGAGATCGGCACCCTGCGCCGGCAGGACACCGCCAGCCAGGGCTACATCGTCGATGCCGCGCTGGCCGCGGTGGATCGGATGGTCGTCAGTTCCGAGGCACAGGCGGCGCGGGCGACGCGCGACGCCACCATCGCCGGCCTGCTGGTGCTGGCCGCCATCCTGCTGACCGTCGCCGGACTGATCGTCGCCAAGCGCCGGGTCAGCGACCCGATCCGCTCGATGACCGAGGCGATGCGCCGGCTGGCCGACCGCGACATGGTGGTGACGATCCCCGGCCTGGGTCGCGCCGACGAGATCGGCGGCATGGCGGCGACCGTCACGATCTTCCGCGACAGCATGCTGACCGCCGACCGTCTGGCGGCGGAGCAGGCCCGCGACCAGGCGGCCAAGGAGGCGCGGGCCAGCCGGCTGGAAGGGTTGATGCGCGATTTCGACGCCAAGGCCATGCACATCGTGGAGACGGTCGCGTCGGCCGCCACCGAGATGCAGGGCACCGCCGGCACCATGTCCACCACGGCGACCTTCGCCAGCGAGCAGGCCACCGCCGTCGCCGCGGCGTCCGAGCAGGCGTCGGCCAACGTGCAGACGGTGGCTTCGGCGACGGAGGAGCTGTCGGCCTCCATCCTGGAAATCGGCCGCCAGATCGCCGCCTCCACCCGCATCTCGGGCGAGGCGGTGACCCAGGCCGAACGCACCAACGCCACCATGCGCACGCTGGTGGAGGCGGCCGACCAGATCGGCCATGTGGTGGAGATGATCAACAGCATCGCGGCGCAAACCAACCTGCTGGCGCTGAATGCCACCATCGAGGCGGCCCGCGCCGGCGAGGCCGGCAAGGGCTTCGCCGTCGTCGCCGGCGAGGTCAAGGCGCTGGCCAGCCAGACCGCCCGCGCCACCGACGAGATCCAGGCCAAGGTGAAGGAGATCCAGCAGGCGACCGGCGGCGCCCAGGACGCCATCCACGGCATCGGCCAGACCATCGGCCGCATCAGCGAGATCACCACCACCATCGCCGCCGCCATCGAGGAGCAGGGCGCCGCCACCCGCGACATCGCCGGCAACGTGACGGAAGCGGCGCGCGGCACCACCGCCGTCTCCTCCACCATCGTCGGCGTCAACCATGCGGTGCTGGAGACCGGCTCCGCCGCCACCGAGGTCCTCGACGCCGCCTGCAGCCTCGCGCGCGAGGCGGAAACCCTGCGCGGCGAGGTCACCTCCTTCATCACCGCCGTCCGGGCCGCGTAATCCGCGTGCGGCAGCGGGTCAGGGGCGCCGCTGCCCCGCCCCGGCCAGCATGGTTTCCTGCACCGCCATCACCGCCGCCCCGATGACCCCGGCGCTCGCCACCTCCGGCACATCCCGGATGTCGAGATGCCGGGTGGAGAGGGCGAGCGAGCGCTGATAGACGCTCTGCCGGATCGAGGCCAGCAGCAGCGGCCCGATCCGCGCCACGCCGCCGCCGATGAAGATGTGCGACGGGTTGAAGAAATTGACCACCGCCGCCAGCATCCGGCCGATATGGCCGCCGGCCTGCTGGACGATGGCGTTGGCCGCGGCGTCGCCCGCCCGGCTGGCATTGCCGAGATCGACGGTGGTCAGACACCCGTTGCGGTCCAGCAGATCCATCAGCCGCGGGCTTTCCCCATTCCGCGCCGCTTCTTCGGCCATGCGGGCGATGGCCGGGCCGGCGGCCATCGCCTCGACGCAGCCGGCATTGCCGCAATGGCAGACCGGCCCCTGCGGATCGACGCAGATATGGCCGACGTCGCCCGCCGAGCCGTCCCGCCCGCGATAGACCATGCCGTGGCAGATGATGCCGCAGCCGATGCCGGTGCCGATCTTGATGACCAGGAAGTTCTGGAACTGCCCGCGTAGGCGCCAGTGGGTGCCCAGCGCCATGATGTTCACGTCGTTGTCGACGAAGACCGGGGCGGCATACTCCTCCGCCAGGAATTCACGGATCGAGAAGGTCTCCCAACCCGGCAGCAGCGGCGGGTTGACCAGCATGCCGCTGTCGAAGGCGACCGGCCCCGGCACGCCGACGCCGATCGCCAGCACCCGCGCCGGCCCGATGCCCAGCCGGTCCCGCGCCTCGCGCAGCAGGTCGCGCACCCGTTCGAACGCCGCCGCCGGCCCGTCGCGGACGTCGACCGGTTCGGAGCGGTGGTCGAGCACCGTCATGTCGGGGGCGAGCAGCGCCACGTCGATGCTGGTGGCGCCGATGTCGATCCCCGCCAGGACCCCCATTCGATGGCTCAACCGCAGCACCTCCGGCCGCCGGCCGCCCGAGGATGGCTGCACCCCGCCCTCCTCGATCAGCTCGCGGCCGATCAGGCTGGAGATCGCGAGGTTGGCCTTGCTCTTGGAGAAGTCGACCGACGCCGCCAGTTCGCCGCGCGACAGCCCGCCGGCCCAGAACAGCCGCTCCAGCAGGGCGCGCTCGCCGTCCGACAGACGTTGCCAGTCAACCATCGACGAGTGCCTTTCCGAACTTTGCGGGAGTTAGACCCCCACCTAACCTCCCCCGCTGGGCGGGGGAGGGACTGCTGCTGAGCGCCGACAAAGCTCCTGCCTCCCTCCCCCGCCCAGCGGGGGAGGGTCGGGGTGGGGGCATTCAAAGCCAGCACCAACCTCACCCCTACCATACCCTGCCCACTTTTGCCAATTTATGTTCGAAGTCGATCATTGTCTGTCCAAAGCGATGGGCTTACCATCCGCCCAACGAACGAAGCGGCGTCTTCAGGGGCGACACGCTTCGCAGTGGGAGAAACGTCATGGACGGTATCCATCCCGCCGCAGGCTTGCGGCCGGTGGGAAAACCGTCAGGGGGTGCGGAGCCATGAGCCTGCATGTCGCCTTCGATGGCATCACCAAGGAATTCGGACCCGTGCGGGTGCTGCACGGCGTCGGCTTCGACCTGAATCCGGGCCGGGTGCATGGGCTGCTGGGTGAGAACGGCGCCGGCAAATCGACGCTGATGAAGATTCTCGCCGGCTATCACGCGCCGACCTCCGGCACGCTGAGCATCGACGGCGAGCCGGTGACCTTCCGCAACTCCCGTGACGCCGAGAAGCGCGGCATCGTTCTGATCCACCAGGAACTCAGCCTCGCCGACGATCTCACCGTCACCCAGAACATGTTCCTCGGCCACGAGATCCGGCGCGGCTGGCTGCTCGACGACCGCGCGATGCGCGAACGGGCGGTCCAGGCACTGCGCCAGGTCGGCTTCGAGGGCGATCCCGACGGCAAGGTGCGCGACCTGATCGTCGCCGAGAAGCAGCTGGTGGAGATCGCCAAGGCGCAGCTGCGCAACGCCCGCCTGCTGATCATGGACGAGCCGACGGCCAGCCTGACCCCGTCCGAATGCGACCGCCTGTTCGGCCTGATCGACCGGCTGCGGCGGGACGGCGTCACCATCGTCTACATTTCCCACAAGCTGGACGAGGTCGAGCGGATCACCGACGAGGTGATCGTGATGCGCGACGGCCGCTTCGTCGCCCGCGCCCCCACCGCCGAGACGCCGCGCCAGCGCATGGCGGAGCTGATGGTCGGGCGCGAACTGACCGACATGTTCCCCGACAAGCAGAGTCCCGCCATCGGCAAGCCGCTGATGGCGGTGCGCGGCCTGACCGTTCCCGGCTGGGCGGAGGATGTGAGCTTCGACCTCCATCCCGGCGAGATCCTGGGCTTCGCCGGCTTGGTCGGCGCCGGCCGCACCGAACTGTTCGAGGGCATCCTGGGCCTGCGCCCGCGCAGCGGCGGAACCGTCGAGATCGAAGGGCGCCCGGTCGTCTTGCGCAACCCGCGCGAGGCGATGCGCAACGGGCTGACCTATCTCAGCGAGGACCGCAAGGGCAAGGGCCTGCATGTCGGCATGGGCCTGCGCGAGAACCTGACCCTGATGACGCTGCGCCACCACGCCCACCCGCTGCTGTCGCCGGCATCGGAGGAGCGGGCGCTGGAACAGGCCGTCGCCAGCTTCGGCATCCGCGGCAATCCGCAGGGCACGGCATCGTCGCTGTCCGGCGGCAACCAGCAGAAGCTGGCCATCGCCAAGTTCCTGGAGCCGGACCCCCGCGTCTTCGTCCTGGACGAGCCGACACGCGGCGTCGATGTCGGCGCCAAGCGGGACATCTATTTCCTGATCGCGCGGCTGGCCGCCGAAGGACGCGGCGTGATCGTGATTTCATCGGAACTGATCGAACTGATCGGGCTCTGCCACCGGGTGATCGTGATGCGCGGGCGCCGGGTGAGCGCGACCGTGCCCGCCGACCGGCTCAGCGAAGAGGAGTTGATTGCCCATGCCATCGGGACCGAAGTCAGCACCCACACCCACCACTGAGGCCCGGGGCGACCGCGCGGCGCCGCGCAAGGCGAGCCGGCGCTTCGACCCGCATCGCTTCGGTCCGGTCGTCGGGCTGGTCCTGCTGCTGGTCGTCGGCACGGCGCTGAACCCGGATTTCGCCACCTGGGACAACATGATGAACGTGCTGACCCGCACGGCCTTCATCGGGATCATTTCCATCGGCATGTGCTTCGTCATCATCTCCGGCGGGATCGACCTGTCGGTGGGGTCGATGGCGGCGCTGATCGCCGGGGGCATGATCCTGTTGATGAACGCGCTGGCCGGCTCGGTCGGCTCGCCGGTCGCCGTGGTGGCGCTCGGCATGCTGTTCGCGCTGCTGCTGGGCGGCGGCTTCGGGCTGGCGCACGGCTATCTGATCACGCGCGGGCGGATCGAGCCCTTCATCGTCACGCTGGGCACGCTCGGCATCTTCCGCGCCGTGCTGACCTGGCTGGCCGACGGCGGTGCCATCACGCTGGACAACGACCTGTCGGACGCCTACGGCCCGGTCTATTACGGCAGCCTGCTCGGCATCCCGGTGCCGGTCTGGGTCTTCCTGGCCGTGTCGGTGGCGGGCGCCGTGCTGCTGAACCGCACCGCCTTCGGCCGCTATGTCCAGGCCATCGGCTCCAACGAGCAGGTGGCGCGCTTCGCCGCGGTGGATGTCGACCGGGTGAAGCTGCTGACCTACGGCCTGCTCGGCGTCTGCGTCGGCATCGCCACGGTGCTGTACGTGCCGCGGCTGGGCTCCGCCTCCCCCACCACCGGACTGTTGTGGGAGCTGGAGGCCATCGCCGCGGTGATCGTCGGCGGCACCTCCTTCAAGGGGGGCGAGGGGCGAATCGCCGGGACGGTGATCGGTGCCGTTCTGCTGTCGGTGATCAGCAACATCCTGAACCTGACCAGCATCATCAGCGTCTACCTGAACGCGGCGGTGCAGGGCTGCGTCATCATCGCCGTCGCCTTCCTGCAGCGCCGGCGCCCGTAAAAACAACATGAGGAGGAGAAACGTCATGTCGGAAGTTGCGCGTTATTCCCGTCGTCTCGTCCTGGGTGCCGGCCTTGCCATGACCGCGACGGTCGCGCTTGCCGGCGCCCTGGGCGGCGTCGCCTTCGCGGCGGACACGGTGAAGCTGGGCGTCAGCATCCCTGCCGCCACCCACGGCTTCACCGGCGGCATCGTCTGGTGGGCCAACCAGGCGAAGGCGGAGCTGGAAAAGGCCCATCCCAACCTGAAGATCACCGTCAAGACCGCCAGCGGCGCGCCGGAACAGGCGAACCAGCTTCAGGATCTGGTGACGGTGACCAAGATCGACTCGCTGGTGATCTTCCCCTTCGAATCCGCCGCCCTGACCCAGCCGGTGCTGCAGGCCAAGAAGAAGAACGTCTACGTCACCGTCGTCGACCGCGGCCTGACCGATCCGAGCGCCCAGGACGCCTACATCGCCGGCGACAACACCGCCTTCGGCCGCATTCCGGCCGAATACATCGCGAAGAAGTACAACGGCAAGGCCAACATCGTGGCGTTGCGCGGCATCCCGACCACGCTCGACAACGAGCGCTGGGAGGCCTTCACCGGCGTGCTGAAGCAGCATCCCGACATCAAGATCCTCGACGGCAAATACGCCAACTGGAACCGTGACGACGCCTTCAAGGTAACGCAGGATTTCCTGACCCGCTTCAAGGACATCGACGTCGTCTGGGCCGCCGACGACGACATGGCCTTCGGCGTGCTGAAGGCGATCGAGCAGGCCAAGCGCACCGACATCAAGGAGGTGTTCGGCGGTGCCGGGTCCAAGACGATGGTGAAGACCATCCTCGACGGCTCCAACCCGCTGATCCATGCCGACGTGTCCTATTCGCCGAAGTTCATCTACGACGCCATCAAGATGACCGCCGAGGCGCGCCTGAAGGGCGACAAGCTGCCGGCGACCTACATCATCCCGTCGTCGCTGATCACCAAGGAGAACGCCAAGGAGTTCTACTTCCCGGATTCGCCGTACTGATCCTTGCAACGTTAGCCCCCACCCTAACCCTCCCCCGCTGGGCGGGGGAGGGAATTGGAGCTTTGTCGGCGTTCGGCGGCAGTCCCTCCCCCGCCCAGCGGGGGAGGTTAGGTGGCGGCAACCGCCAGCCGACTCCTCCCCGCATCAGGGAGCCAGACCCATGAAGACCATCAAAGGCCCCGCGATCTTCCTCGCCCAGTTCGCGGGCGACGCCGCCCCGTTCAACTCGCTGGACGGCATCGCCCGCTGGGCTGCCGGCCTGGGCTTCAAGGGCGTGCAGATCCCGAGCTGGGACCGCCGCCTGTTCGACCTGCAAAAAGCCGCGACCAGCCGAACCTATTGCGACGAGGTCAAGGGTACGCTGGCCGATGCCGGCGTCGAACTGACCGAGCTGTCGACCCATCTGCAAGGCCAGCTCGTCGCCGTCCATCCCGCCTACGACGCCCTCTATGACGGCTTCGCCCCGGCGGAGGTCCACGGTCGCCCCGACGCCCGGCAGGCCTGGGCGGTGGAACAGCTGCACCTCGCCGCCAAGGCGTCGGCCAATCTCGGCCTGACCGCCCACGCCACCTTTTCCGGCGCGCTGGCCTGGCCCTATCTCTACCCCTGGCCGCAGCGCCCGCCCGGCCTGATCGAAACCGCCTTCGACGAGCTGGCGAAGCGCTGGCGTCCGATCCTCGACGCCTTCGACGAGGCCGGCTGCGACCTCTGCTACGAGATCCACCCCGGCGAGGACTTGTTCGACGGCACGACCTTCCAGATGTTCCTCGACCGGGTCGGCGGGCATGAGCGCTGCAACATCCTGTTCGACCCCAGCCATTTCGTGCTCCAGCAACTGGACTATCTCGGATACATCGACGTGCTCCGCGACCGCATCCGCATGTTTCACGTCAAGGATGCCGAGTTCAACCCGACCCCCTGGCAGGGCGTCTATTCCGGCTATGCGCCGTGGAAGGACCGGGCCGGGCGCTTCCGCTCGCTGGGCGACGGGCAGGTCGATTTCCGCGGCATCTTCTCCAAGCTGACCCAATACGGCTTCGACGGCTGGGCGGTGCTGGAATGGGAATGCTGCATCAAGCATCCGGAACAGGGGGCCGCCGAGGGCGCCCGCTTCATCCAGGACCACATCATCCGCGTCACCGACCGCGCCTTCGACGATTTCGCCGATGCCGGAACCGACGAGGCGGCCAACCGCCGGATTCTCGGTCTGGGGAAAGGGGCATCATGAGCGTGGATCGAGCACCCGTGTCGTCGAGACGCTTGAGGCTGGGCATGGTCGGCGGCGGCCAGGGTGCCTTCATCGGCGCGGTCCACCGCATCGCCGCCCGCATCGACGACCGTTACGAACTGGTCGCCGGCGCCCTGTCCTCCGACCCGGAACGGGCGCGGTCCAGCGGAGCGGAGCTATACCTGGCGCCCGACCGCCGCTACGACGATTTCCATCAGATGGCGGCGGCGGAAGCGGCACGCCCCGACGGCATCGACGCGGTCGCCATCGTCACGCCCAACCATCTGCATCATCCCGCCGCCAAGGCCTTCCTGGAGGCCGGCATCCACGTCATCTGCGACAAGCCGCTGGTCCATACGGTGGAGGAGGCGGAGGAGCTGGCAGCCCTGGTGCGCGACCGCGACCTCGTCTTCGTGCTGACCCACAATTACAGCGGCTATCCGATGATCCGGCAGGCCCGCGCCATGGTGGCGTCGGGCATGCTCGGCCGGATCAGGGTGGTACAGGCTGAATATGCCCAGGACTGGCTGGCGACCGACCTGGAGGCCAACGGCAATAAGCAGGCGTCCTGGCGCACCGACCCGGCGCAGAGCGGCATCGCCGGCTGCATCGGCGACATCGGCACCCACGCCTTCCATCTGGCGGAGTTCGTCACCGGCCTCACCTGCACGGCGCTCGCCGCCGACCTGAGCGCCTTCGTGCCCGGCCGGCGCCTGGACGACAACGCTCACATCATGATGCGGTTCGACGGCGGCGCCCGCGGCATGCTGTGGGCGAGCCAAGTCTCTCCCGGCACCACCAACGGCCTGCGCCTGCGCGTCTTCGGCGAGGCCGGCGGCCTGGAATGGCAGCAGGAGCAGCCCAACGAACTGCGCTTCACTCCGTTGGGCGAGCCGACCCGCACCCTGTTGCGTGCCGGTGCCGGGAGCCTGCCGGCGGCGAGCGCGATTTCGCGCACTCCCGCCGGCCATCCGGAAGGCTATCTGGAAGGCTTCGCCCAGATCTACCGCGACGCCGCCGACCGCATCGCCGCCCGCCTGGACGGCCGCCCGGCTCCGGCCGACGTGCCCCTGCCCACGGTGGAGGATGGCGTACGCGGCGTGCGCTTCATCCATGGCGCGGTGGAGTCCAGCCGCCGCGATGCCGCGTGGGTGTCTTTGGCGGGATAGTTCCCCGACCTTCACCGACCCGTAACCCACCAGAATCCCCCTCTCCCCCCCGGGGAGAGGGTCGGGGTGAGGGGGATGCATCTCTTGGCTTTGCAAGGTGTGCGAGGCGCCGCTCATCCCCCTGATCCTCGCAATGCGCCCCCCTCACCCTGACCCTCTCCCCGGGGGGGAGAGGGGATAATGCGCAGAACCGGCAAAAGCGGTTCCGAAGAGGCAATCCCCCTCTTCGCCCATTCCCTAATATCCGTTCATCAAGACAGCCGACGCCGCCCTGCCGGCCCGGCCCCGAATGGACTTCGCATGACCACCCAGGATTTCCAGCCGTCCCGCCGCACGGTCCTCTCCGGCAGCGCCGCCCTCGCCGTTGCGGGGAGCAGCGTGCTGACAGCGGTCGCCGGCCCCGCCGCCGCTGCGGCCGAAAAGACGGCCGTCCGCCAAGACCAGACCAAAGGATTCAAACCCATGCTCCAGGGCAGCTACGTCACCACCAAGGACGGCGTCCAGATCTACGTCAAGCAATGGGGTCCGCAGACCGGCCAGCCGGTGGTCTTCAGCCATGGCTGGCCGCTGACCGGCGACGCCTTCGAAGACCAGATGATGTTCCTGGCCCAGCACGGCTACCGCACCATCGCCCATGACCGCCGCGGCCACGGCCGGTCGTCGCAGCCGGGCTTCGGCAACGACCTCGACCATTACGCCGATGATCTGGCCGCGGTGACCGAAGCGCTGGGGCTGAAGAACGCCGTCCATGTCGGCCATTCCACCGGCGGCGGCGAAGTGGCCCGCTACATCGGCCGCCACGGCGTGTCGCGCGTCGCCAAGGCGGCGCTGATCGGCGCCATCCCGCCGATCATGGTGAAGACCGACTGGAACCCGGACGGCGTGCCGATGGAGGTGTTCGACGGCATCCGTGCCGGCGTGAAGGCCGACCGCTCGCAGTTCTTCCGGGATCTGACGACGCCCTTCTACGGCTACAACCGGCCGGGGGCCAAGGTTTCGCAGGGCGTCATCGACAGCTTCTGGATGCAGGGCATGATGGGCAGCCTGCTGGCCGAGTACGAGTGCGTCAAGGCCTTCTCCGAGACCGACCAGCGCGAAGACCTGAAGAAGATGATCGTCCCGACGCTGGTCATGCATGGCGACGACGACCAGATCGTCCCGATCGCCACCTCGGCCAAGGCTGCCGTCGCGCTTCTGCCGAAGGGCACGCTAAAGGTGGTCGCCGGTGCGCCGCACGGCATGTGCACCACGCACAAGGACATCGTGAACGAGGAACTGCTGGCCTTCATCCGGAGCTGAGCCGATGACCTACCTGTCCCGTCTCGACCTGCATGAATCGGTGCGCAAAGAAGCGGCGGCGCTGCTCCAGGCCCGCCTGTCCGACGCGCTCGACCTCGAAGCCCAGACCAAGCAGGCGCACTGGAACGTCAAGGGGCCGCACTTCCTGCAGCTCCATGAACTGTTCGACCGCATCCATGACGAGGTCGAAGGCTTCGTCGACCTGATCGCCGAGCGCATCACCGCCCTGGGCCATGTCGCCGACGGCCGGGTGCAGACCACCGCCGCCCGCAGCGCGCTGTACGAGTATCCGCTTCAGGCGGTGGACGGCGTGGCGCACTTGAAGGCGCTGGCCGGTGCGCTGGCCCAGTTCGGCGCCCGCGCCCGCGCCGATATCGAGACCGCCACCGGGGTGGGCGATGCCGACACCGCCGACCTGTTCACCCAGGTCTCGCGCGAGTGCGACAAGCAGCTGTGGATGCTCGAAGCCCATCTGGTGACCGGCGAAGCCGCCGGCTGACCCTCATCTCTACTGTCATGATTAAGGCAACAGTCATGTTCAATTACACATGATTGTTCCAATCACCTCCACTGTGACAAAGTCCCTGTCAGACGGCGCCGACGACGCACCGACGGCAGGCGACGACCTCTTTGAAACCCGCACCAAACAGGAAAAATCATGACCTTTCCGGCCAAGTCGCTGATCAACGCCGACGACACCGTCTTCATCTTCGTCGACCATCAGCCGCAGATGTCTTTCGGCGTCGTCAACATCGACCGCCAGCAGCTGAAGAACAACACCATCGCCCTGGCCAAGACCGCCCGTCTGTTCGGCGCCTCGACCATTGTGACCGCGGTGGAGACCGAGAGCTTCTCGGGCTACATCTGGCCGGAGCTGATGGATGTCCTGAAGCAGGACCCGATCGAGCGCACCTCGATGAACAGCTGGGACTCCGAGGAGCTGGTGGCCGCCGTCAAGGCGACCGGCAAGAAGAAGCTGGTCATCGCGGCATTGTGGACGGAAGCCTGCCTGCTGTACCCGACGCTGTGCGCCATCGAGGAAGGCTTCGAGGTCTACATCGTCACCGACTGCTCGGGTGGCACCTCGCAGGAGGCCCACGACGCCGCGGTCCGCCGCATGGAGCAGGCCGGCGCCCATTCGATCACCGCGGTCAACGTCCTGCTGGAAATCCAGCGCGACTGGGCCAAGCGCGAGACCTATGACGGCGTGATGAACATCGTGCGCGAGCATTTCGGCGCCTACGGCATGGGCGTCGATTACGCTTACACCATGCTGCACAAGGCCCCGCAGCGCGGCGAGTTCCCGCACAAGGTGGTCGGCGGCATCAAGCACGGCTGATCCGACATGCCCCGGTGCCCGGCTCCGCCTGGGCACCGGTCCCAATTTACAGACCGGGAGTCCGGACCCATGATGCCCTATCTCCTTTCGGCCGGCGCCGGCATCCTGGTCGGCGTCATCTATGCGCTGATCGGCGTCCGCTCGCCCGCACCGCCGACCATTGCCCTGATCGGACTGCTCGGCATGCTGGTCGGCGAACAGGTGGTGCCGGTCGTCAAGCGGCTGATCGCCGGTGAACCGGTCGTCGCCTTCATCCAGACCGACTGCGCCCGCCATGTGCTGGGGCCGCATGTGGGAGCGGAGGCGCCGCCGGCCGTCAAGGCCGCTGCCGAGACTGCCGGCAAGACTGCCGCCAAGACCGCCGAGGGAGACAAGGCGTGACGCCTCCCACGCCTCCCAAGCCCACGCCTCCCATGATCGACCGCCGGAAAGCGATGGCGGGAAGTGCCGCCGCATCCCTGCTAGCATCGCCGCTGCTGTCCACCCTCGCGTCCAGACCCGGGAATGCCGCCATGCCGAACACTGCCGCCTCAGGCGATCTGATCCTCGTCAACGCCAAGGTCACCACGCTCGACCGCGCCAACCCGCAGGCCGGCGCCATCGCGATCCGCGACGGCCGCTTCCTCGCCGTCGGCACCGAGGCCGAGGTGCGGGCCGCCGCCCCCCAGGCCACGGTGATCGACGCCAAGGGCCGCCGGGTGATCCCCGGGCTGATCGACAGCCACATGCACATCATCCGCGGCGGCCTGAACTACAACATGGAGCTGCGCTGGGACGGCGTGCCGAGCCTCGCCGACGCCATGGCGATGCTGAAGCAGCAGGCGGCCATCACCCCGGCGCCGCAATGGGTCCGCGTCGTCGGCGGCTTCACCGAGCACCAATTCGCCGAAAAGCGCCTGCCGACCATCGAGGAGCTGAACGCCGCCGCCCCCGACACGCCGGTCTTCATCCTGCACCTCTACGACCGCGCCCTGCTGAACGCCGCGGCCCTGCGCGCCGTCGGCTACACCAAGGATACGCCGAACCCGCCGGGCGGCGAGATCGTGCACGATGCCGCCGGCAACCCGACCGGCCTGCTGCTGGCCCAGCCCAACGCGACGATCCTCTATTCGACGCTGGCCAAGGGGCCGAAGCTGCCGCCCGAGTACCAGCTGAACTCCACCCGCCACTTCATGCGCGAGATGAACCGGCTGGGCGTGACCGGGGTGATCGACGCCGGCGGCGGCTACCAGAACTATCCCGACGACTACGCCATCGTCGAGAAGCTGCATGCCGACGGCGAGCTGACCCTGCGCATCAGCTACAACCTGTTCACCCAGAAGCCGAAGGAGGAGCTGGCCGACTTCGCCGGCTGGGCGTCGAAGGTGAAGCCCGGCGACGGCGACGACAGCTACCGCCACAACGGCGCCGGCGAGATGCTGGTCTATTCCGCCGCCGATTTCGAGGATTTCCGCGTCGCCCGTCCCGACATGCCGCCCAGCATGGAAGGCGACCTGGAGCCGGTGGTCCGCCTGCTGGCCGAGAATCGCTGGCCCTGGCGCCTGCACGCCACCTATGACCAGACCATCAGCCGGGCGCTCGACGTCTTCGAGAAGGTCAACCGCGACGTCCCCTTCGACGGGCTGCACTGGTTCTTCGACCATGCCGAGACGATCAGCGACCGCAACATCGACCGCATCGCGGCGCTCGGCGGCGGCATCGCCGTGCAGCACCGGATGGCCTACCAGGGTGAATATTTCGTCGAGCGCTACGGCGCCAAGGCGGCGGAACAGACCCCGCCGATCGCCAAGATGATGGCGGCCGGCCTGCCGGTCGGCGGCGGCACCGATGCGACCCGCGTCGCCAGCTACAACCCGTGGGTCTCGCTGTCCTGGCTGGTGACCGGCCGGACGGTGGGCGGCCTCAGCCTCTATCCGCGGGCCAATTTGCTGGACCGCGAGACGGCGCTGCGGCTGTGGACGGAGGCCAACACCTGGTTCTCCAACGAGCAGGGCAAGAAGGGCCAGATCAAGGCCGGCCAGCTCGCCGACCTCGCCGTGCTGTCCGACGACTTCTTCTCGGTGCCGGAGGACCGCATCGTCCACCTGACCTCCGTCCTGACCATGCTCGGCGGCGCGGTGGTGCATGGCGAGGGCGATTACGGCCCGCTGGCGCCGCAGCTGCCCAAGCCGATGCCGGACTGGTCGCCGGTGCGGACCTTCGGCGGCTACTACAAGTCGGCCGACGCCGCTGCGAACAACCAGCGTCAGGCGCTGGCCTCGGCCTGCGGCTGCGCCACCGGCTGCGGCGTCCATGGCCACGACCATGCCGCCGCCTATGCCGCCGACGTCCCGGCCGCCGACGTGCAGTCCTTCTGGGGTGCGCTGGGCTGCGGCTGCTGGGCGGTGTAACCGCCTCTCACATTGGGAAAAATCCCCTCTCCCCCCCGGGGAGAGGGTTAGGGTGAGGGGGGCGCGCGGCGGCCCCCTATCGAGAATCCAACATGTGCATCCCCCTCACCCTCCCCACGCCTGCGGCGCGGGTCCCCTCCCTCTCCCCGGGGGAGAGAGGGCGACCATCGAGTCCCCTCACTTTCCCAAAACCGGAACACCCCCCGTCATGACCTTCCGCAACCTCGAACGTCCGGCAGAAAACATCCTCGACCGCATCCTCGACTGGGATGGCACGTGGCTGCTGGCCCGGCTGGCGCTGGTCGGCGCCTATCTGCTGGGCGGGGTGGTGAAGCTCACCGACTGGCCCGGCGCCGTCGCCGAACAGGCGCATTTCGGCCTCGCCCCGCCGGCCCTCTGGGCGGCGCTGACCATCCTGGTCGAACTGGGCGGCCCGCTGCTGATCCTGCTGGACCGGGCGCTATGGCTCGGCGCCGGCGCGCTCGGCGTCTTCACCGTGCTGGCCGCCCTGATCGCCAATGATTTCTGGACGATGGCCGGGCCGGAGCGCTTCATGGCGACCAACGCCTTCTTCGAGCATATCGGGCTGGTCGGCGGCTTCGCACTCGCCGCGATCATATCGCGGATGCGGCGCCGCCTCGGCTCCAACGCGTAAGCGAAGGGAACGTCATGGCCCCGCCCGCCTCCGCCGTCCCGGCGCCGTTGCCCTGGCTGCTGATGCTGCTGTCGGTGACGACCGGGCTGGTCGACGCCACCAGCGTGCTGGGGCTGGACAAGGTGTTCACCGCCAACATGACCGGCAACATCGTGTTCCTCGGTTTCGCCGCCGCGGGCACGCAGGGCTTCGACGTCGCCCCCTATCTGACGGCGATCTGCGCCTTCCTGATCGGAGCGCTGGTCGCCGGGCGCACCGGGAAGGCCCATGCCGGACGGCCGCTGCGGCGCTGGCTGCTGAGTGCCGCCCTGATCGAGGCCGGACTGCTGTGGGCCGCCGCCGGTCTGGCTTGGCTGCGCCAGGACGGGGAGGTCTCGCCGACGAGCTTCTACGGCATCATCCTGCTGACCGCGCTGGCCATGGGCTTCCGCAACGCGACGATCCGCCAGCTGAAGGTGCCGGACCTGACCACCACGGTTCTGACCCTGACGCTGACCGGATTGGCGGCGGATTCCCGATTGGCCGGCGGGGCCGATACCAATTGGGTGCGCCGCATCGGCAGCGTCGTCGCGATCTTCGTCGGCGCCGCCATCGGTGCCATCCTGGTCAAGAACAGCGGGCTGGCGGCGCCGCTGCTGCTGGCCGGCGCGCTGGGGCTGGTCGGCACCGCCGCCAGCGCGCTGCACCCGGACGTGGCGACGCCGACGGCCGCCTGACCCCCTTCCCTTCCATCTTTCAAACAGAACAGCGGGCCAACAGCATGTCGCCTTCCGGTCAGTTCGAACTCGTCCTTGGCCTGATGGCGGCGATCATCGTTCTGGAGCTGGCGGCGAAACGCCTGCGAATGCCGCCCTCGGCGGTGCTGGTGCTGGGCGGCATCGCGCTCGCTTTGATCCCCGGCCTGCCGGAGATCACGCCCGATCCCGACCTGACCCTGCTGCTGTTCCTGCCGCCGCTGCTGTTCGCCAGCGCCTATTTCACGGTGTGGAGCGACTTCCGCGCCAATCTGCGCATCATCCTCCAGCTTGCGGTGGGCGCCGTCGCCTTCACCACGCTGGCGGTCGGGGTGGCCGCCCATCTGGTGATGCCGTCGCTGCCCTGGGCGGCCTGCTTCACGCTCGGCGCCATCCTGTCGCCGCCCGACGCGGTGGCGGCGAAGGCGGCGCTGAAGGGCCTGCCGCTGCCGCCCCGCATCGTCACCCTGCTGGAAGGCGAGAGCCTGGTGAACGACGCCACCGGGCTGGTGCTGTTTCGCATCGCCATCGCCGCCGGAATGACCGGGACTTTCAATGCCGGCCATGCCTCGCTGGAATTCCTGTGGCTCGCCATCGGCGGGGTAGTGGCCGGGGTGGTGTTCGGCCACATCGCGGCCTTGGCTCTGGGCCGCCTGCGCGACGTGCCGCTCAGCATCGTCGGCGGCTTCCTCGCCGCCTGGGGCAGCTATCTGGGCGGCGAGGCGCTGGAGGTGTCGGGCGTGCTCGCCACCGTCGGCTGCGGGCTGGTGATGGGCCGGCGCCAGCACGATCTGTTCAGCGCCCAGCTCCGCACCCATGCCAACGCGGTGTGGGCGGTCGCAGTCTTCCTGATGGAGTCGATGGTCTTCATCATCATCGGCCTGTCGCTGCGCGGCGTGCTGGGCCGGCTGGAAGCGGCCGGCGGCGGCCTGACCGACCTGTTGCCGATGATCGTCGCCGTCACCTTGGCGATGGTGCTGTCGCGCTTCGCCTGGCTCTTCCCCTCGACCTACCTGCCCCGCTTCCTGTTTCCCGCCCTGCGGCGGCGCGACCCTTACCCCTCGGCGGCGGTGCCGACGATCATGGGCTGGGCGGCGATCCGCGGCGTGGTCAGCCTCGCCGTCGCCCTGTCGGTTCCGGCGGAGTTCCCCGGGCGCGACATCATTCTGGCGACGACCTGGGCGGTAATCCTGGTGTCGATCCTGGTGCAGGCGACGACGCTGGCCCCGCTGATCCGCATGATGCGGCTCGGCGGCTTCACGCTGGAACGGCAGCCGACCCTGTCGGAATCCGAGGCGCGCATCCGCATGGCCCGCGCCGCGCTGGAGGCGGTGCGCAAGCGGTCCGGCAGTGCCGACGGCCAGCAGCGCCATCCCCGCCTGCTCGAACAATACGGCCACCGCGCCACCATGGCCGAGCGCTTCCACGAGAGCGAAGGCATGCTGAGCGAGGACCGGCGCGAGCATTTCGCCGCCGTCCTGGCCGCCAACCGCGCCGCCCGCACCGAGATCCTGGGGCTGCACCGCGGCGGCCGCATCCACGACACGGTGCTCCACCGCCTGGAAGCCGAACTGGACCTGGAGGAACTGAGCGCCGAGCAGGCGCTGGCCGAGGGTGAGGGCGTGGGATAAAGCGCCTCTCTCTTTCGGAAAGATCCCCTCTCCCCCCCGGGGAGAGGGTTAGGGTGAGGGGGGCGCACCGCATGGATCTACAAGCATCGCACACTCCCCGCTCCCCATAGAATCCACGCTGCGCATCCCCCTCACCCCGACCCTCTCCCCGGGGGGGAGAGGGAGGACTTTCGCTGCGCGCAGGATCATGCCGAACAGGTCGCGCGGCTCGTCCGGGTCGGCCAGCATGTCCAGATTTTCGAAGAAGCCGGTCCCCGCCACCTTGTCGCGGACATAGCGCAGGGCGGAGAAGTCCTCCGTCGCGAAGCCGACCGAATCGAACAGCGTGATCTGCCGCGCATCGCGCCGGCCGACCGCCTGCCCGGTCATCACCGTCCACAGCTCCGTCACCGGATGGTCGGGGGCGAGCTGCTGGATCTCGCCCTCGATCCGCGTCTGCGGCGGATATTCGACGAAGATGTCCGAGCGCAGCAGGATGTCGCGGTGCAGTTCCGTCTTACCGGGGCAGTCGCCGCCGACCGCGTTGATGTGCACGCCGGCCCCGACCATGTTGTCGGTCAGGATGGTGGCATACTGCTTGTCGGCCGTGACGGTGGTGATGATCTGCGCGCCCTCCACCGCCTCTTCGGTCGAGGTGCAGGCGGTGATCTCGAAGCCCTGGCCCTGCAGGTTGCGCACGCATTTCTGCGTCGCCGCCGGATCGATGTCGTAGAGCCGCAGCGTGTCGATGCCCAGCAGCGCCTTGAAGGCGAGCGCCTGGAATTCCGCCTGGGCCCCGTTGCCGATGATCGCCATGCAAGAGGCATCCTTCGGCGCCAGATGCTTCGCCGCGACGGCCGAGGTGGCGGCGGTGCGCAGCGCCGTCAGGATGGTCATCTCCGTCATCAGCACCGGATAGCCGTTGCCGACATCGGCCAGCACGCCGAAGGCGGTGACGGTCTGCCGCCCCTCCCGCGTGTTCTTCGGATGGCCGTTGACATACTTGAAGCCATAGGTGCGGCCGTCGCTGGTCGGCATCAGCTCGATCACGCCCTCCGCGCTGTGGGAGGCCACCCGCGGCGTCTTGTCGAAGCTTTCCCAGCGGCGGAAATCCTCCTCCACATAGGCCGACAGCTCGGTCAGGAAGCGCTCCACGCCGATGTGCAGCACCAGCTTCATCATGTGGTCGACGCTGACGAAGGGAACGAGGTTCAGGTTCGGGATCATGGTCAAACGCTCCGGTCGGTCAGAAGCTGCGGGTCGGGTGGTCGAGAACGCGGCGCCCCATCAGGCTCGCCAGCAGTTCCACCATCAGGGTCGCGGTCCGGCCGCGCTCGTCCAGGAAGGGGTTCAGCTCCACCAGGTCGACGCTGCTGACCAGGCCGGTGTCGTGCAGCATCTCCATGACCAGATGCGCCTCGCGGAAGGTGGCGCCGCCGGGGACCGTGGTGCCGACGCCGGGGGCGATGCCGGGATCGAGGAAATCGACGTCCAGGCTGACATGCAGCAAGCCATCCGCCTCGACCACCCGTTCCAGGAACGGGCGCAGCAGGGCGACGATGCCATGCTCGTCGATCTTGCGCATGTCGTGCACGGTGATGCCGGAATTCTCAAGCGCCCGCCGTTCGGCCGGATCGACGCTGCGGATCCCCATCATGCAGACATTGTGCGGATCGAGCCGTGCCGGCGGCGGCGGGAAATAGCCGTCGAAGCCGGCGCGGCCGGTGGCGTAGGCCATCGGCACGCCATGCAGGTTGCCGCTTTCCGTCGTCTCCAGCGTGTGGAAATCCGGATGCGCATCCAGCCACAGCACGAACAGCGGCCGCCGCATCTCGGCGGCGCGCTGCGCCAGACCGGTCAGGGTGCCGGCGGCAAGGCTGTGGTCGCCGCCCAGGAAGATCGGCATGGCGTCCTCCCCGGCGCTCGCCTCATAGGCCGCCTTGGACAGCGCGGCGGTCCAGCCCGCCACTTCGGACAGGAATTTCAGCGCGGCGTTGCCATGGGCCATCGGATGCTGCGGCACCGGCGCCACATTGCCGAGGTCGGACACGCTGTGGCCGAGGTCCGCCAGCGCCCGCGCGATGCCGGCGGTGCGGTAGGCGCTGGGCCCCATCTCGCAGCCGAGCCGCCCCGCCCCGTCCTGCACCGGCGCACCGACCAGCCGGCACTGCTTCGTCCTGGTTTTCTGCTGGGACATCGTTCGGTCTCTTGCCTGTTCCTCTCACCAGCAAACCACAGGCACCCGGCGGAACGGACAGGGCAATTTGACAAATGTCTTCAATCGGCCTACCAAACTGAGCAGCCAAGCTTGCCGAAATGGCGGAGGGCCGCGACGATGATGCTCGACCAGCTCGACGGGAAGCTGATCACCCTGCTGCGCCATGACGGCCGCCGCAGCATCTCCGACCTCGCCATCGAACTGGGCGTGTCGCGGGCGACGGTGCGCTCGCGGATGGAGCGGCTGGAAAGCTCGGGCATCATCACCGGCTACACGGTGATTTTGCGCGCCGACACGGTGGAGGCGCCGGTGCGCGGCATCATGCTGATCGAGGTGGAGGGACAGGCCGCCGACCGGGTCGTGCGAACGCTCAGCGGCTTCCCCGAGATCCTGGAGATCCACAGCACCAACGGTCGCTGGGACCTGATCGTCGAGCTGTCGGCCGGCAGCCTGCCGGAATTCGACGGGGTTCTGCGCCGCATCCGGCTGATCCCCGGCATCACCACCAGCGAGACCAACCTGCTGCTGAACACCCCGCGCAGCACCCGCGCCCGGCTGTAGGCCGTCCCGCGATAGAAGGGGGGTGCGCCACGAAAGCGCAGGGCTCCCCGCCTTCGCGACGATGACGGACAATGGACGCCTGTGCCAAAGTCCGGCGCTCCGCGACCGGCACGAATCGCAAGAGCCGGACCCGAGCGGACGAACGAACACGGGACACCAACCAATGAAGAAGATCCTTTTGGCCCTGGTGCTGGGCGCCCTGGCGGCCGGCAGCGCCGTTCCGGCGATGGCGAAGGACGCGAAGAAGATCCGCATCGCCTCGGAAGGCGCCTTCGCGCCGTGGAACGGCATGGATTCGTCGGGCAAGCTGGTCGGCTTCGAAATCGACCTCGCCTGGGACCTGTGCAAGCGCATCGACGCCGACTGCGAGCTGGTGGCGATGGACTGGGACGGCATGATCCCGTCGCTGCAACAGGGCAAGATCGACGCCATCATGGCCGGCATGACCATCACCGACGAACGCAGGAAGGTCATCGCCTTCGCCGGCCCCTACGGTACCGAGCAATCGACCTTCGCCGCCCTGAAATCCTCCAAACTGGCCGGCGCCGGCATCGGTGCCGACCATGTCGACCTCGCCGACGAGGCGGCGGCCAAGCCGGCCGTCGCCAAGCTGGCGGATTTGCTGAAGGGCAGGACGGTGGGCGTCCAGACCTCGACCATCCAGGTCGATTTCCTGGAGAAGTACCTGCCGGACGTGACGGTGCGCAGCTACGACAAGATCGACAATGCCGCCATCGATCTGGCTGCCGGCCGTGTCGACGCGATCTTCGGCGACCGGTCGCCGATCGAGGCGCTCATGCGCGCTGCGGGCAACGGCGGCATGGCCCTGTTCGGCCCGGCGATGACGCGCGGCGTGCTGGGCGAGGGCATGGGCGTCGGTCTGCGCAAGGCGGATGCCGACCTGAAGGGCCGGCTGGACAAGGCCATCACCGAGGCCAACAAGGACGGCACCATCGCGACGCTGAGCCAGAAGCATTTCGGCTACGACGTTTCGGTGCGTTGACGCCGCCGGGCTTCAGCCGCTGCCGGGGACGGCCATCGCTCTGGCGCCGCCGTCCTTGCCGCCGGGTCTCACCTTCGGCGGCGCCAGCGCGCTTTCCCCCACGAGACGCAATTTTATGGCGCAATTCCTGCAATGAAAAGCCGCCACGGCGGGAGCCGTCGGCATTCATTGGGGGAGCAGGATGTCCGATCAAAATCTGTCCACGCGCTACGCGCTCGCCGATTTGCGGCCGATCGACATGTCGAAGGTCAAAGCGATCAAGCTCTCCGAGGCACCGGAGGAGATGTTTCAGGACTTCGTGAAATCGACCGAGACCATGCTGCGGAACAGCCACTTGAAGATGCCGGACACGGCCGGCAGCCCGGCTTTCCAGGATTATGCGCGGGTCATGGTCAACGGCAGGGAGGTCGCGCGGTTGCAGAACAACGGCATGGTGGAGACGTCCAACAGCCTTGCCGCCAAGCTGGACGGGGTTATCTCCAACGAATGGCAACATGGCGGCTCCGGTCCGGATCTGGCGAAGAGCCGCGCCGAGACCATCGCCCGCCTGCTCGGCGGTTCGGTGGCGATGGCGAAAACAGCGATCACGCAGGCGCGCTACGACTCCTTGCCGTCGCTGACGCCGACGGTGGATCACGACGCGATGCGGCAGGATCCCCTGTATCAGACCCTTCAGGACACCAAGAAGGCCCGCCTCTTGTTCCTGACCCAGCAGATGGCGTGATCGTGCCGACCGGACAATTTTGCCGGGATGATTTTGGCGGAGGGTCCGATACGGCCTCG
Source organism: Azospirillum endophyticum (assembly GCF_016595245.1). GTDB lineage: Bacteria > Pseudomonadota > Alphaproteobacteria > Azospirillales > Azospirillaceae > Azospirillum > Azospirillum endophyticum. Next base: position 215,527 of record NZ_JAENHM010000044.1, on the reverse strand, counting down.
AACGGCGGATTCGGTGCATCATCGAAGCCGTGCCGCAATGTCGCGCGGAGGAGGCGCGGGTCCGAGAGGATGCGTTCATGCTATCCTGCCATCCGGCTTCGACTTCACCGGCAACCGGACGACATGATCACCGCCGTCAGCGACCAGGACCGCCTCATCCCCCTCTCCCTCCCCGCCGGCGCCGGCCGCCTGTATGTGAAGGATTGGACGCCTGACAGTGACGGCGCCCTGCCGCCGATCCTGCTGTTCCACGATTCGCTGGGCTGCGTCGACCTGTGGCGCAGCTTCCCGGCCCGTCTCGCGGCACGGACCGCAAGACGGGTCGTCGCCTATGACCGGCTGGGCTTCGGCCGTTCCGACCCGCATCCCGGACGCCTCGTCCCCGGTTTCGTCGCGGCGGAGGCGCGCACCGTCCTTCCCACCCTGCTGGACCGGCTCGGCATCGGCGCCTTCGTCGCCTGCGGCCACAGCGTCGGCGGTGGCATGGCGGTGGAGACGGCGGCGTATTTCCCGACACGCTGCCGGGCGCTGGTGACCATCGCCGCCCAGGCCTTCGTGGAGGAGCGGACGCTGGACGGCATCCGGGTGGCGAAGCGGGACTTCCAGGACCCGGACCAATTCGCCCGGCTGACGAGATACCATGGCGACAGGGCGCGCTGGGTGCTCGATGCCTGGACCGAATCCTGGCTGTCCCCGGAATTCGCCGACTGGAGCCTCGATGCCGCGCTGGAGACGATTCGCTGCCCGGTCCTGGCCCTGCATGGCGACTGCGACGAATATGGCTCGTCGGACCATCCCGCCCGCATCGCCGCCGGGCGTGGAACGGTCCGGATGCTTGCCGACACCGGCCATGTCCCCCACCGCGAGCGCGAGGACGAGCTGGTCGAGGCGATCGGCGGCTTCCTCACCCGGGTCTGACCGACCCGATCGAACCGTCAGGCTCCAGGCTGGACCGGTGCGCCGCCCGCGGCCAGCGCCGTATCCAGCAGTTCGGCCAGCGCGCCGACGCGGTAGGGCTTGGGCAGCACCCGCACCCCCTCGATCCGGGCGATGTCCTCGCTGTAGCCGGTGGTCAGCACCACCGGCAGGCCGGGCCGCAGGCGCCGGGCGGTGTGGGCGAGGTCGATGCCGTTCATCGCCCCCGGCATCACCACGTCGCTGAACAGAATGTCGATGTGCAGGTCGCTGTCGGACAGCAGCCCCAGCGCCTCCTCGGCGTTGGCGGCGCGCAGCACGGCATAGCCGATCTCGTCGAGCGCCGCCGCCACCATGCTGCCGACGATCGGGTCGTCCTCCACCAGCAGCAGGCGCCGGCCCGACGCCCGCGCGGTGCCCTGCGCCCGCTCCAAGGCCGGTGCCGCCACCGGCTTGGCCGTCCGCGGCAGGAACAGCGAGACCGCGGTGCCGCGGCCGGGCGCGCTGTCGATCTCCACCCGGCCCGACGATTGCCGGGTGAAGCCGTAGACCTGCGCCAGCCCGAGCCCGGAGCCCTTGCCGACCTCCTTGGTGGTGAAGAAAGGCTCGAAGACGCGGGCCATCACCTCCTCCTCCATGCCGGTGCCGGTATCGCTCACCGTCACCTGGACCAGATCCGTCCCGCCGCCCTCACCCGGCCGGTTGCGGGCGGCGACGCGCAGCCGGCCGCCGTCCGGCATGGCGTCGCGCGCGTTGACGGTCAGGTTCAGGATCGCCAGCTCGAACTGGGTCGGGTCGACCTCCACCGGCCACAGCCCCGGTTCGACGTCGGTCTCCAGCGTGATGTCGGCGCGGATGGCGCGGGTCAGCAGGTCGGCCATGCCCAGCAACCGGTCGCGGACGTCCATCGCCTCCGGCCGCAGGGTCTGGTGGCGGGCGAAGGCCATCAACTGCTGCACCAGCTTGGCGCCGCGGTCGATCGCCTGCTGGCCGGTTTCCAGCAGCGGCTGGATCGACGGCTGCTTCGCCCGGCGGCCGACCAGCTGCAGGCAGCTCGACAGCGCCTGGAGCAGGTTGTTGAAGTCATGGGCGATGCCGCCGGTCAACTGGCCCATCGCCTCCATCTTCTGGCTCTGGCGCAGGGCGGCCTCGACCTTCTCGCGTTCGGCGATCTCGGCGTTCAGCGCCTGGTTGGCGCTGGAGAGGTCGCGTGCCCGTTCGGCCAGATCTCGGTTCGCCCGCGCCAGTGCCGCCTGCGCCGCTCCCAGCACCAGCACGATCAGCAGGGTCATCGCCAGCAGCAGCGCCATGCCGACATAGCGTTCGGCCCGGCGGGCGAAGGACTCCAGCTCCGTGCGCAGAGACACGCTGCCGATGCGGTGTCCGTCCTGCATCACCGGCACGCTGACCGTCAGGGTGTCGTCGTCGAAATGATGGCCCGGCGGTTCGGCCATCGGCAGCACCGGCTTCATTCCGGGCGCGGTATAGGCGGCGAACAGGTCGCCGCCGCCGTCATAGACGCCGGCGGCCTCGAATTCCGGGCTGGCCGACAAGGCCGTCAGATACTCGCCGGCGGTGGTCCTGTCGTTGAAGCTCAGCGCCGCGGTGACGGTGGCGGCCAGGATGCGGGTCTGCACCTCCACGTCGCCGACCTTCTCCTCGCGAAAGGCGGTCTCGCTGGCGACCGCCATCAGGCCGCCGGCGATCAGCAGAACGGCCATCGCCAGCACCGTCAGACGCGGCGTGTGCCGCCAGAGTCCGGCCAGATCGGTCACGCCCCGCCCTCCCGCTTTCTCGTTGCCGGCTTTCCGATCGTCGGCTGTCTCATTGCCGGACCGCCAGGCTCATCAGCTTTGAACTGACGCTCAGACGGTTGTCCTGGGCCGCTGCCGCATCGATGACGAAGCGGACCCGGTCGTCCTGCAGCACGAAGGTGACGACGGCTCCGGCCATCGGGCCGCCCGGCGCATCGGCATCGCTGATCGTCAGAACCGGCTCGCCGCGCAGCCCGTCCTGGCTTCCGCTGCCGTAGAGCAGATGGCAGCCCGATCCGCGGTCGAACCTCGGGCGGCGCCACAGTTCGATGGGGCGGCCGCCGGCGCTCTGCCCGGCGACGGCGCGGTCCAGCAGGTCGCCGAAGGGATCCGGCCCGGCCACGCAGATCCGGAAAGGGACTTCGGCCGTGGCGAAGGCGGATTGCGGCCAGGAGACGAAGGCGATGAACTTGTAAAGGAAGGTCGCCTTCACCGCCGCCTCCAGCGGCTCCGCCGCCGTGGCGAGGGACGGCGGCCCACCGGCCAGCAGCAGGGCCAGGGCGAAAACGCAGCGATTGGGGAAACGCCGGTTCCCCATGCTCAGAACCCCACCCGCAGGCGGGTATAGACGCTCCGCCCGATGGCGCGCGGCGCGTTGTTGGACGGATCATAGGCCTCGAGATGCCGGGCATGCAGCAAGTTCTGGCCGAACAGCGACAGCTCCAGGGACGGGGTGACGTGCCAGCCCAGATGCAGATCGGCCTCGGTATAGGCCGGAACGCCCGACACCGCGACCCGGCCGACCCGACGCAGCGTGGCGTCGAACTCCACCTCCGGCGTCAGGTTCATCCGCGACCGCAGTTGCACCTGATAGGCCGGATCCTGCCCGGCGGCCTGGAAACCGGACAGGTCGGTCGCCCCCGGCTTCAGCCGCAAATTCTTGTGCATCCAGTTGGCCCCGGCATGCAGGGTCCACCAGCTGGTCAGTCCGTAGCTGCCCCAGCCTTCGAGGCCATAGGTGCTTCCTTCCATATCGTTGCGCAGCATGACCGGCAGGCCGCCATTCGTCAGGCTGGTGGTGCGCAGGTCGTCATAGACGTTGTAGAAGGCCGACAGCGCCACCTGGCTGTTCGCGGCCGGCTGGCCGCGATAGCCGACTTCGTAGGCGGTCAGCCGTTCCGACCGAAAATCGGGAGAAGGCGCCAGGATGCCCGCCCCCGACAGCTCGCGATCGACGCGCGACGGCGTGCGGACCGACCGGCTGACCGCCGTCCACAGCAGATGCGCGTCCGACAGCCGCCAGGCGAGCCGCAGGTTGGGCAGGATGTCGAAGCCGGAATAGCTGTTGTATTCCGCCTTCATGCCGACCGTCAGCTTCAGGCGCGGCGCCAGCGTCATCTCGTCCTGGGCAAACAGGCTGCCCAGCGAGATGGTCGCCTCATCCTCCGGGAAGCCGAAGGCGACCCGCGAACGGAAGGTCGACTGCCACGCCCGGTACTGCGCGCCCCAGACCAGCTGGTGCCGCGTGCCGAGCGCCACATTGTGCTGGGCCTGGACGTCGACGGTCTGCAGCCGGTCGGTCGCGACCTGGTAGTCGCGGTTCTGCTGGTCGTAATAGGCCTGCACCTGCACCGACGACCCGTCGCCCAGCCTGTGGGTCCAGCGCCCCAGCAGATTCCCACCATGCAGGGTGGTGTCGAGCCATTCCGTATGGTTGCGGTAGAGGTCGCCCTGCAGGGTATAGGATGCCACCCCGCCGCCGGCCGTTCCATCCAGCCGGAATCCGGCCTGTGCCCCGTCGAAGCCGTCGGTGGAGGCGTCGCCCGGCGTCACCGCGTGGCTGCTGCGCCGGTCGAAGCCGGTCAGGTAACCGCGCAGGGCCATCTCCCCCATCCTCGCCCCATAGCGCAGCGTGCCGTTGCGCTCGCCGGAGCCAGTGCCGAGTTCGGCGAAGCCACCCCTGGACTCGGGGCCCAGGCCGTCGCCGGCGGACTTGGTGATGACGTTGACGACGCCGTTGACCGCGTTGGCTCCCCACAGCGTGCCGCCCGGACCGCTGACCACCTCGATCCGCTCGATTTCCGAAAGCGGGACATTCACCGCCTCCCAGAAGACGGTGGAGGCGACCGGCGAATAGACGCTGCGGCCGTCGACCATCACCTGCAGCTTGTTGGCGGATTCCGGCGAGTTGAAGCCGCGGGCGGTGACGGTGTAGGCGGCGGTGTTCAGCCGCGCCACCTCCAGGTTCGGCGCCAGCCGCAGCGCCTCGGGCAGGCTGGTGGCGCCGGACCGCCGGATGTCCTCCGCCGTGATGACATAGACCGACGCGGCCGCATCGCTCAGCGGCTCCGGCCGTCTGGAGATCGAGGTGACCTTGACCGATCCCAGCTCCTCGATCGACAGGGTCGACAGATCCTCGACCGTCTGGGCCGGTGCCCCGTTCGGGAGCAGCATCAGCGACAACGACAGGGCGGCCGCCAGCCTGCGGACCGAACCGACGTCATTCTCAGGCCTGCGGCACCGGCTTTCCCGACGGGTGTCTGGCCATGGCATTGGGGCTGGCTTGCTCTGTTCAGTGTCCGGACGAACGAGCTTTATAGCAGCCCAGGCTCCGGCTTCACGCTAGGCGGAACGGCCGAATGCTACCTAGAGCTTTCGGGCGGCTGCCGGCCGGGTTCGGAGCCGGCTCCCGCCAAGCGCTCGCGCTCGCGCTCGGCCCGCAAGGTGGCGAGTTTCGATTCCAGCTTGCCGATCTTCCTGTCCAGCTTGCGCAGGCGTTTGCGCGGCGCCTTCGCTTCGGCCGATTCGGCTTGGAGTCCCTGCGCGATCCTTCGGTTTATCGCCGCCTTCGCCGCATCGCCCAGCCGCTTCCATCCCTTGACCTCCGCTTTGCTGCGGTGGCAGCCCAGGCAGGCGCCGTTTCCGCCGAACCGGCAGAGGCCGATGCAGGGATTGCGGGTGTCCTTCTTCGATATGGCTCCCACAGGGTTTTCGCTCATGACGCCCGTCGCATGCTTTTCTCCGCTCGACGACAATGTGCGCCAGGATTCGCGCGCGACAATAGGAGCGGGGCAACGGGATACGTGCAATGAGCCGGCCCGGCGCCATTTCCGATATTGTAGGGAATTTCTTCTTTAGAAATCCGTACATTGAATGCGGCAAACCGCCGCACCGGGCGGATTCCGGACATATTTCCATACAATACACTTGATGCACGGGCGTTACTTATCCATACAAGCGGCATCGCCGGATCGCCGTCGCTCCATACGCCTGCCGGGCGGCGAGCGAGCGGCCGGACGGCTTCTTCGTGCCAGGTGAGCCATGCCCAGCGATGCGCCCAGCGACGCCCCGACCATCACCCGACGCCCCGACCATGCGGCTGCCAACCCGGATCCGCCGCCGGCCTATGCGTCCCACCGCAAGATCCATCCCAAGGCGGTGCGGGGGCGATACCGGCGCCTGAAGTCGGTGCTGGGCGTGGTCCTGCTGGCGCTGTTCGCCATCCTGCCCTGGCTGCGCTGGGACCGCGGGCCGGGGCAACCGGACCAGGCGGTGCTGTTCGACCTGGACGGCCAGCGCTTCTACATCTTCGCGCTGCAGCTGTGGCCCCAGCATGTCTATTACGTCACCGGCGTGATGATCATCGCCGCCATCGGCCTGTTCCTGGCGACGGCACTCGGCGGGCGGGTCTGGTGCGGCTTCACCTGTCCGCAGACCGTATGGACCGACCTGTTCGTCTGGGTGGAGCGGCGGGTGGAGGGCGATCGCGGCGACCGCATCCGGCTGGACAAGCACCCGTGGACCGCGGCATGGCTGGCGAAGAAGACGGTCAAGCATGCGGCGTGGCTGGCGATCTCCGCCGTCACCGGCTTCTTCGGCATCGCCTATCTGACCGACGCGCCGACCCTGGCCCTCGATCTGCTGCGTTTCGACGCTTCGGCGCTTGCCGCCGGGTCCGTCCTGTTCATCGCCGGCTGCACCTATGCGATGGCCGGCTTCATGCGCGAACAGATGTGCTTCTACGTCTGCCCCTGGCCGCGCATCCAGGCCGCCATGCTGGACGAGGACAGCGTGGTCGTCACCTACCAGGACTGGCGCGGCGAAGGGCGCGCGCCGCTGCGCAAGAGCGAAGGCTGGGACACCCGGACCCACAAGGGCTTCGGCGACTGCATCGACTGCGGCCAATGCGTCCAGGTCTGCCCGACCGGCATCGACATCCGCGACGGCATCCAAATGGAATGCATCGGCTGCGGCCTGTGCGTCGACGCCTGCAACGACGTGATGGTGCGGATCGGCCGGCCGGGCGACCTGATCCGCTTCGACACCCTGACCGCCCAGGCGGCGAAGGCGACCGGCACGCCGCCGCCCCGCTACCGCCTGATCCGGCCGCGCACCATCGTCTACGGCCTGATGCTGGTCGTCGTCGTCGGGGTGATGGCCATCGCGCTGGCGATGAAGTCCAGCAACGACGTCTCCGTGCTGCGCGACCGGGCGCCGCTGTTCGTGACGCTCAACGACGGCCGCATCCAGAACGCCTACACCATCAAGATCTCCAACATGTCGCTGGTGGAGCGTCACTATCGCCTCACCCTGTCCGGCCTGCCGCAGGCCAGCCTCAGCCTGTCGAGCGACGGCACGGAAACCGGCGAGCTGTCGCTGTCGGCCCGTGCCAACGCGGTGGAGACCTACCGCATCCAGGTCCGCGTGCCGCAGGCGGCCCTGTCGGCCCCGTCCACGCCGCTGACCGTCACGCTGACGCCCGAAGGCGGAGCCGGCCAGCCGGCCCGGCATGACAGCGTCTTCCTCGCCCCGTGATCGATCACGCGGCGTGGATCGCCTTCGCCCCAGGTTGGGGATTATCGGAACCTTGCGGCACCGACAAGGGAAAGCGCATATGATACCGACGGTGCCGCAGCATGCGGGTAAGGGAACGGCCAGACCATCCATGCAATCCGATAACCTGGAAAACGCCGGACAGTCGGACACTGGCATCTGGCAACCCGATCTGACCGGGCGGGCCAAGCCGGTCTATCTCGCCATCGCCGACGCCCTTGCCGACGACATCGCCAGCGGCCGGCTGTCGGCGGGTCAAAGGCTACCGCCGCAACGTGTCCTGGCCGACCGGCTGGGGGTGGACCTGACCACGGTCAGCCGCTCCTACAGCGAAGCCCGCCGCCGCGGCTTGCTCGACGCCCGTGTCGGTCAGGGCACCTTCGTCCGTGCGCAGTCCGTTGCGGCGAATGACGTCCCGGCGCAGAACGCCTCGCCCCGGCGCGTGGCCGCCGCTCCGGCCGCGATCATCGACATGACCATGAACCAGCCGCCGCTGCCCGATTCACCGGAGCTGCTGGACCGCGTGAGCCGAGGGCTGGCCCAGGCGATGGAGCGGCTCGATCCCCAGGCCCTGCTGCGCTACCAGGAGGCCGGCGCCGGTCTCCAGACCGGGGAGGAGGACCTCGCGGCCGGCGCGCGCTGGCTGGGCAGGCGGCTGCCCGACCTCCGTGCAGGCGACGCCGCAGGGCGGATCGTCGTCTGTCCCGGCACGCAGAGCGCCCTGCTCGCCTTGCTGTGCATGCACACCCGCCCCGGCGACACCGTCTGCACGGAGGAGCTGACCTATCCCGGCTTCAAGGCGATCGCGCGGCAGCTCGGCCTGCGGGTGGTCGGGGTGGCGATGGACGGCGACGGCCTCGATCCCGACGCCCTGCGTGCCGCCGTCGCGGCCCATGCCCCGAAGCTGCTCTACTGCACCCCCACCCTGCACAACCCGACGACGGCGACCCTGCCGGCGGAGCGGCGCGCCGCCATCGCCGCCATCGCCCGCAGCCACAATCTCCCGATCGTCGAGGATGACATCTACGGCGTGCTGCCGCAGGACGCCCCGCCGCCGATCGCCGCGGTGGCGCCCGACGTGACCTTCCATGTCGTGGGCCTCGCGAAATGCGTGGCACCGGGCCTGCGCATCGCCTATGTCGCCGCCCCGGACGCGCGGCAGGCGGCCCGCCTGGCCGCCGCCCAGCGGGCGACCATCCTCGGCACGCCGCCGATTCCCGCCGCCGTCGCCACCCAATGGATCGCCGACGGCACCGCCGACGCGCTGCTCGCCGCCATCCGCGCCGAGGCGTCGGTCCGCCAGCGCATGGCGCGCGAGGTCCTTCCCCATGCATCGATGGCCGCGCATGCGGAAGGCTTCCATCTGTGGCTCAGCCTGCCGCCGGGCTGGACGCGCGGGGAATTCGCCGCCCATCTGCGCGGCCACGGCATCGCCGCCGCCGTCAGCGACGTCTTCCTGACCGGCGGAACGGCACCGGAGGCCCTGCGCATCTGCCTGGGCGCCCCGGTCGGCCGCCCCGACTGCCGCCGCATGCTGGAAACCCTAGCCGACGCCCTCGACCAGAGTCCCGCTCTGGCGGGGATCGTGATCTGAGCCGTCATGCCGGCGGTCATCGAGGGAGACCGCTGGTATCAGACCAGATCCCGCGCCATGCCCGACCGGATCAACAGGTCGGTATCGGGCGAGAAGCGCGCCTTCAGCGGCAGCATTGCCGCCCCCAGCACGCGGGCCATCGGGCCGATCGACCCCGCCATCACCGGCGCCGTCTTCAGGCCCGACCGGTTGAAGCGTTCCACCGCTTCCGACAGCCTTTGGGTAAAGCGGTCGCGCCAGGACGGCGGCAGGAAGCCGTCGACCACCACCTCCTGGAAATCGATGACGCTCAGCGCGGAGACGACGGCGCGCGATAGCTCGGCGCTCGCCGTGTCGGCCCAGGCGTCGAAGATGGCGTCCGCCTTCTCGCCGCTGCCGTCGGCCAGGGCGGCCGACAGCGCCGCCGACGGGTCGATCCCGGCGGCCTCCAGCGCGCGCTCCAGCAGGAAGACGGAGGCGCTGTGGATCAGCTGCCCGGGTGGAGCTCCCGGCCCGGCCGGCATGGTCGGCATGGATCCGATGGCGCCGGCATTGCCCTGCTCGCCGCGATAGAGGCGGCCGTCGATCACCACCCCGCCGCCGATGAAAGTGCCGAGATAGATGTAGAGCGCGCTTCGGCTGGTGATGGCATGGCCGGCGATCATCTCCGCCGCACAGGCCGCCGCCGCGTCGTTGTAGAGCGTCACCGGCAACCCGGTCGCGCGCGCGAAGGCGCCGGCGATGTCGGCGTCGCGCCAGCCGTCCAGCGCGCCCGGCGCCAGCCCCAGTTCGGCCGACCAGGCATGGATTTCGTCCGGCATGGCGACGCCCAGCCCGACCACCCGCGACCGCGCCGCCGGCGACAGATGCGCCAGCAGGCCCCCGGCCTGGGTGATGGCGGTGGCGATCGTCGGCTCCGGCAGCGGCGCGTCGTAGCGCACCCGGCTCGCCCCCAGCTCCTCCCCCAGCAGGTTGATCAGGATCGCCTCGACGCTGCGCCGACCGATCTTCACCCCCAGCGCATAGGCCCCGTCCGGATTCGGCGCGATCGGAGTGGAGGGTTGTCCGACCTGCCCGCGCACCTTGTCCAGCTTGACCAGCAGCCCGTCTTCCAGCAGCCGGTTGACGATCACCGACGCCGCCTGCCCGCTGAGCCCAGTCTCCCGCGCGATCTCCGCCTTGGACAGCATGCCGGTCTGCAGCAGCGCATGCATGACCAGCCGCTCGTTGTAGGCGCGCAGCCCGGTGGTATCGCCGCCCCGCATCCTCCCGCCGCCTCCCCGCCTCGAATTCCCGCAACAATCCGTATAACAACCAATATAACAAAACCAAAGTGATTTAATTAGTGCGACTCGGTCACCATCCTGGCCAAAGGGCCGGTCATCTTCGACGCTTCGCAACCGTAGCAAGCCGCGCCCGAACGGGGCAAGCGATACCGCGAAAACGGCTTAAACCCTGCCTTCTTCCCCCTGCCCGTTCGAGAATGCCAGTTCGCCGGACCAGCGGTTTCGCCGACGTCGTGGGCGCCATCAACGCTGCGCCGCACCGAATATTAAAATCAATGTGATTTATCTATTGCGCCTCCCGGCCCGCCGCGCCATAGTGTTGGTGTGCCCTACAAACCGAATGCCGTGGACGCATGCGGATGTCGGGCGACCAGTCGCAAAGGCCGGCGGGGCGGCAAGCCTCCGCCGAACCGGCGTGCCGCAACCGGGGCGCGGCCGGACGGACATTGGGGAGGAAAACAGGAATGAAGCGTGCACTTTCCTTGATCGGCGCGGCGGTCGCCGCGTTTCTCGGCAGCTCCGCCCAGGCGGAGACTCTGTCCATCGCCACGGTGAACAACGGCGACATGATCCGCATGCAGAAGCTGTCGGAGCATTTCACCAAGGCGCACCCCGACATCACGCTGAACTGGGTGACGCTGGAAGAGAACGTGCTGCGCCAGCGCGTCACCACCGACATCGCCGCCAAGGGCGGCCAGTACGACATCCTGACCATCGGCACCTATGAGGTTCCGATCTGGACCAAGCAGAAGTGGCTGATGCCGCTGAACAAGCTCGGCGCCAACTACGACGTCGAGGATCTGCTGCCCTCGATCCGCAGCGGCCTGACCACCGACGGCACGCTCTATGCCGCGCCCTTCTACGGCGAAAGCTCGATGGTCATGTACCGCAAGGACCTGTTCGAGAAGGCCGGCCTGACCATGCCGGAGGCGCCGACCTGGGCCTTCGTCTCCGACGCCGCGCGCAAGCTGACCGACAAGAAGGCCGAGGTCTACGGCATCTGCCTGCGCGGCAAGGCCGGCTGGGGCGAGAACATGGCCTTCCTCAGCGCCATGGCGAACTCCTTCGGCGCCAGCTGGTTCGACATGAACTGGAAGCCGCAGTTCAACACCGATCCCTGGAAGCAGACGCTGACCACATATCTCGGCCTGATGAAGGACGCCGGCCCGCCGGGCGCCTCCTCCAACGGCTTCAACGAGAACCTGGCGCTGTTCCAGTCCGGCAAATGCGCGATGTGGATCGACGCCACCGTCGCCGCCTCCTTCGTCTCCAACCCGGCGCAGAGCAAGGTCGCCGACAAGGTCGGCTACGCGCTGGCCCCCGACACCGGACTCGGCAAGCGCTCGAACTGGCTGTGGGCCTGGAACCTCGCGATCCCCGCCAGCAGCAAGAAGGGCGATGCGGCGCAGGCCTTCATCTCCTGGGCGACCTCCAAGGACTATCTCGACCTCGTCGCCAAGGAAGAGGGCTGGGCCAACGTGCCGCCGGGCACCCGCAGCTCGCTCTACGCCAACGCCGAATACCGCAAGACGGCCCCCTTCGCCGACCTGACGCTGAAGTCGATCCAGGCCGCCGACCCGCAGCACCCGACGGTGCAGCCGGTCCCCTATACCGGCGTGCAGTTCGTCGCCATTCCCGAGTTCCAGGGCATCGGCACGGCGGTCGGACAGACCTTCTCCGCCGCGCTCGCCGGGCAGACGACCGCCGACCAGGCGCTGCAGACCGCCCAGACGATCGCCACCCGCGAGATGACGAAGGCCGGCTACATCAAGTAAGCGGTCACGCCTGATCAGACCGATCGCATCTGGGCTTCGTTCGCAGACAGGGTCCCTCTCCCCTTGCGGGGTGGGATCGGCCAAACGCCAACGGCGTTTTGCCGACCCGCGGGGTGGGGTGAGGGGTTGCAAATTTAGGCTTCCTCCCCGGCCTGACGGCCGTCGCCCCCTCATCCCAACCCTTCTCCCTCAAGGGGAGAAAGGCTTCGGAAGCGGACTGTCCCCGGTCTCACTTCAAATGCGATTACCCTGACGCCTAACCGCGCATCTCACAACGCCGTTACCCAAGGGTCGAGCCATGGCCACCGCCCACTCGCGTGCCGCCGCGCGCCTGACGATGTCTCCGGCCGTCATCCTGCTGCTGTGCTGGATGCTGATCCCGCTCGTGATGACGCTCTACTTCTCCTTCCTGCGCTACAACCTGCTGATGCCGGGGACGGAGGAGTTCATCGGCACGCTGAACTACCAGTATTTCCTGACCGATCCGGCCTTCTTCGCCGCGCTCGGCAACACGCTGGCGCTCGTCGGCGGGGTGCTGGTGCTGACCATCGCCGGCGGCATCGGGCTGGCCCTGCTGCTCGACCAGCCCTTCTGGGGACAGGGGATCGTCCGCCTGCTGGTCATCGCCCCCTTCTTCGTCATGCCCACCGTCTCGGCGCTGGTGTGGAAGAACATGCTGATGAACCCGGTGAACGGCCTGTTCGCCGCCATCGCCAAGGGGCTGGGCCTCCAGCCCTTCGACTTCCTGGCCGAGGCGCCGCTGTCCTCGATCATCCTGATCGTGACCTGGCAGTGGCTGCCCTTCGCCACGCTGATCCTGCTGACCGCCCTGCAGTCGCTCGACAGCGAACGGCTGGAGGCGGCGGAGATGGACGGCGCCGGCGCGGTCGACCGCTTCATCCACATCATCCTGCCCCATCTGGCGCGCGCGATGACGGTGGTGACGCTGATCCAGACCATCTTCCTGCTGTCGGTCTTCGCCGAGATTCTGGTGACGACCAACGGCGGCCCCGGCACCGCCACCACCAACATCACCTACCTCGTCTATGCCCAGTCGCTGCTGCAGTTCGATGTCGGCGGCGGCTCCGCGGGCGGCATCGTCGCCGTCGTCCTCGCCAACATCGTCGCCGTCTTCCTGATGAGGATGATCGGCCGCAACCTGGACATTTGACCATGGCGCGCGCCGCAACCAACCGCAAAAAACTGGTCGTGACCCTGGTCGCCTGGACCATCGGGATCGTGATTTTCTTTCCCATCCTGTGGACAGCGCTGACCAGCTTCAAGACCGAGGCCGAGGCGGTGGCGACCCCGCCGACCTTCCTCGCCTTCCACTGGACGCTGGAGAACTACACCGAGGTCCAGCAGCGTTCCGACTATTTCCTCCATTTCTGGAACTCGGTCGTCATCTCGGTCGGCTCGACGCTCCTCGGCCTGTTGGTCGCCGTTCCCGCCGCCTGGTCGATGGCCTTCGTCCCCGGCAAGCGCACCCGCGACGTGCTGATGTGGATGCTGTCGACCAAGATGCTGCCGCCGGTCGGCGTGCTGATCCCGATCTACCTGCTGTTCCGCGATTTCGGGCTGCTCGACAGCCGCATCGGTCTGGTCATCGTGCTGACGCTGATCAACCTGCCGATCATCGTCTGGATGCTGTTCACCTATTTCCGCGAAATCCCCGGCGAGATCCTGGAAGCGTCGCGGATGGACGGCGCCGGGCTGCGCGACGAGATCCTGTTCGTCCTCCTGCCGATGGCGGTGCCCGGCATCGCCTCCACCCTGCTGTTGAACATCATCCTGGCGTGGAACGAGGCCTTCTGGACGCTGAACCTGTCCGCCTCGCAATCGGCACCGCTGACCGCCTTCATTGCCAGCTACTCCAGCCCGGAGGGGCTGTTCTACGCGAAACTGTCGGCCGCCTCGACCATGGCGGTCGCGCCGATCCTGGTTCTCGGCTGGTTCAGCCAGAAGCAGCTGGTGCGCGGCCTGACCTTCGGCGCCGTGAAGTAGGGGGAACCCGCTATGGGTCAGATCACGCTCGACCGCGTCACCAAGAGCTTCGGCGACATCGCCGTCATCCCGCCGCTGGATCTCTCCATCGGCAATGGCGAGTTCGTGGTGTTCGTCGGCCCGTCCGGCTGCGGCAAGTCCACGCTGCTGCGGCTGATCGCCGGGCTGGAGGATGTGTCGTCCGGCACCATCCGCATCGACGGCAAGGACGCGACCGCCCTGCCGCCCGCCCAGCGCGGGCTGGCGATGGTGTTCCAGTCCTACGCGCTCTATCCGCACATGACCGTGCGCAACAACATCGCCTTCCCGCTGAAGATGGCCCGGCTGGACAAGGCCGCCATCGACCGCAAGGTCGAGGCGGCGGCCAAGGTGCTGAACCTCACCAACTATCTCGACCGCCGCCCCGGCCAGCTCTCCGGCGGCCAGCGCCAGCGCGTCGCCATCGGCCGCGCCATCGTCCGCGAGCCGACCGCCTTCCTGTTCGACGAGCCGCTGTCGAACCTGGACGCAGCACTCCGCGTCAACATGCGGTTGGAGATCTCCGAGCTGCACGCCAGCCTCGGCACCACCATGATCTACGTGACCCACGACCAGGTGGAGGCGATGACCATGGCCGACAAGATCGTGGTGCTGAACGCCGGCCGGATCGAGCAGGTGGGCTCGCCCATCGAGCTGTACGGGCGTCCGCGCAACCGCTTCGTCGCCGGCTTCATCGGCTCCCCCCGCATGAACTTCATCGAAGGGGAATTCGCCCGCGGCGACGGCGCCGACTGCATCGGCATCCGCCCCGAACATCTCGTTCTGTCCACGGAGTCCGGCCGCTGGGCCGGCACCGTCACCGTGTCCGAACATCTGGGCTCCGACACCTTCGTCTATGTGCAGGTGGACGGCATCGGAACCATGGTGGCGCGGGCCGGCGGCGAGTTCCCGGTCCATCACGGCGACCGCGTCTGGCTGACGCCGCAGACCGAAAAGATCCACCGCTTCGACGCCGAGGGCAACGCCCTGCCCTCGACGGCGGCGGGCATGAAAGTGGCATGAAAGGGTTCAGTCCGATGACCAGCCCCATGAAACGTCTCGACGGCAAATCAGCCATCGTCACCGGCGCCGCCCGCGGCATCGGCCGCGCCTTCGCCGCCGCCTATGTCGCGGAGGGCGCCACCGTCGCCATCGCCGACATCAACCTCGCGGCGGCGGAGACGGCGGCGGCGGAGATCGGTCCCGGCGCCTATGCCGTGGCGCTCGACGTGACCAGCCAGTCCTCCATCGACGCGGCGGTCGCCGCGGTGGTGGAGCGGGCCGGCGGCGTCGACATCCTGATCAACAACGCCGCCCTGTTCGATCTCGCCCCCATCGTCGAGATCACGCGGGAGAGCTATGACCGGCTGTTCTCGATCAACGTCGCCGGCACCCTGTTCACGCTGCAGGCGGTGGCGAAGCGGATGATCGCGCAGGGCCGCGGCGGCAAGATCGTCAACATGGCCTCCCAGGCCGGACGGCGCGGCGAAGCGCTGGTCGGCGTCTATTGCGCCACCAAGGCGGCGGTGATCAGCCTGACCCAGTCGGCCGGCCTCGACCTGATCAAACACGGCATCAACGTCAACGCCATCGCCCCCGGCGTGGTCGACGGCGAGCATTGGGACGGCGTCGATGCCCTGTTCGCCAAGCATGAAGGGCTCCAGCCCGGCGAGAAGAAGCGCATGGTCGGCGAAGCGGTCCCCTTCGGCCGCATGGGCCGGGCGGAGGATCTGACCGGCATGGCGATCTTCCTGGCCAGCGGCGAGTCCGACTACATCGTCGCCCAGACCTACAACGTCGACGGCGGCAACTGGATGAGTTGAAGAACTTCCCTCTCCCGCCCCCGGTTCACCTCTCCCCCAGAGGGATCCCCTCTCCCCCCCGGGGAGAGGGTTAGGGTGAGGGGGACACACAACGAGGACCTTCAAGAATCGGACGCCCCGCGCTCTCCCCCCATCCACGCCATGCATCCCCCTCACCCCGACCCTCTCCCCGGGGGGGAGAGGGAGGATCCCCGATCCCCCGATCCCCCGCAGGACATCGCCATGACCATCGCCCTTTCCGCCGCCACCCTTCCGGACATCGCCGCGCGGGCATCGGTGCCGGCCTACGACCGGTCCGCCCTGTCCGCCGGGATCCTGCATTTCGGCGTCGGCAACTTCCACCGCGCCCATCAGGCGGTCTATCTCGACAGCCTGTTCGCCCAGGGCCGCGACCATGACTGGGCGATTCTCGGTGCCGGCGTGATGCCGTCGGACCAGCGCATGCGCGACGCGCTGGAGGGCCAGGACTGGCTGACCACCGTGGTCGAGCAATCCGGCGCGCAGAGCCTCGCCCGCGTCACCGGCGCCATGGTCGGCATGCTGCCGGTCGGCGACACCGACGTCCTCATCGCCAAGCTGGCCGATCCCGCCATCCGCATCGTCTCGCTGACGGTGACGGAGGGCGGCTACTACATCGACGCCGCCGGCAAATTCGACGCCAGCCATCCGGCGATCCGCGCCGACATCGCCCTGCCCGCGCGGCCGACCACAATCTTCGGCCTGATCGTCGCCGGCCTCGCCCGCCGCCGCGCCGATGGGACGGTGCCCTTCACCGTCATGTCCTGCGACAACATCCCCCACAACGGCGTCGTCACCCGCAACGCCGTGCTGGGCATCGCCAAGGCCATCGACGCCGACCTCGCCGCTTGGATCGAAACCTCCGTCGCCTTCCCCAACGGCATGGTCGACCGCATCACCCCGGCCACCGGCGTGCAGGAACGCGAGACGCTCGACCGTGACTTCGGCATCGCCGACAACTGGCCGGTCTTCTGCGAGGACTTCACCCAATGGGTGCTGGAGGACCGCTTCTCCGCCGGCCGGCCGGCGCTGGAGGCGGTGGGCGTGCAGTTCGTCCCCGACGTGACGCCCTTCGAGACGATGAAGATCCGCATCCTGAACGGCGGCCATGCGGTGATCGCCTATCCGGCCGGGCTGCTCGGCATCACCTTCGCCCATGAGGCGATGGAAACCCCGCTGATCCGTGCCTTCCTGCAGAAGATCGAGCGGGAAGAGATCATCCCCACCGTGCCGCCGGTGCCGGGCACCGACCTCGCCGGCTATTTCGGCATCATCGAGCGGCGCTTCGCCAACCCCAAGATCAAGGACACCATCCGCCGACTCTGCCTCGACGGCTCGAATCGCCAGCCGAAATTCATCGTCCCGTCCATCGCCGACCGGCTGAAGGCCGGTGCCGGGATCGAGGGGCTGGCGCTGGAATCGGCGCTGTGGTGCCGCTACTGCTACGGGACGGACGAAGGCGGCCTGCCGATCGAGCCGAACGATCCCAACTGGGACCGCTTGACCCAGGTCGCCAAGGCCGCCCGCGACGAACCGACCGCTTGGCTCGACATGGACGACGTCTATGGCGAGGTCGGCCGGGCGCAGCCCTTCCGCGACGCCTTCTCCGCCGCCCTGCGCGCCCTGTGGGCGGACGGCACCCGCGCCGTTCTGACCCGCTATACCGGCGGAACCAACTGAAGGACATGCCCGCCATGACCGCTTTGCCGCAGGGCGACGGCCTGCCCGACGCCTCCCGTCCCGCACCCGACGCCTTGTGCCTGGGCGAGGTGCTGATCGACTTCATGCCCGCCGGCCCGGCCCGGCCCGGCATGATCGGCGCCTTCGACCCGGCGCCGGGCGGCGCGCCGGCCAATGTCGCGGTCGGCCTGGCCCGGCTGGGAACGCGCAGCGCCTTCATGGGCCGGACCGCGGCGGACGGTTTCGGCCGCTTCCTGGCGCGCGCGCTGACCGATGCCGGCGTCGACGTGTCCCGCCTGCGCCGCGTGCCCGATGCCAAGACCCCCGTCGCCTTCGTCTCCCTCGACGAGGAGGGGGAGCGGGAGTTCCTGTTCTATGGCGAGCCGATGGCCGGCTTCTCCGCCGCCGACCTCGACCTCGATGCGGTGGCGGCGGCGCGCCTGCTGCATTCCGGCTCCATCGGCCTGATCGACGCGGCCGCGCGCGAGGCGAGCCTGCTGGCGGTGGAGACGGCGCGCCGCAACGGCCGGCTGGTGTCCTTCGATGCCAACCTGCGCCTCGCCCTGTGGCCCGACCGCGAATCGGCGGAGCGTCTGATCCGCCGGGGCATCGCCGCCGCCTCCATCGTCAAGCTGAGCGACGAGGAGCTGGAGTTCCTGACCGGCGGCGCCGACCCGGAAGCCGCCGGCCGCACGCTGTGGCATGAAGGCTTGCGGCTGTTGGTGGTCACCCATGGCCGCAACGGCTGCACCTTCCTGACCGCCGACGCGTCGGGCTCGGTGCCGGGAATGGCCGTCGCCACCGTCGACACCACCGGTGCCGGCGACGCCTTCGTCGCGGCGCTTCTGGCCGGCATCCTGGAAGATGTCGACACCGCCTTCACGCCCGACCGGCTGCACCGGATCTGCCGCTTCGCCAACGCCGCCGGCGCCCTGACCACCACCGCACCCGGCGCCATCCCCTCCCTGCCCGACCGCGCCGAGGTCGAACGGCTGCTGGCTGGTTGAGCCGGAACGTGTTTTGAAGCTTCCGGTGGTGTGACGTTCGATCCGGGATTAGAGTTTCCCGGATCGACATCTCCTTCGTCGCCGCAGCAATGAACGCCCTCTCGCTCCGGAGTGAAACACTGAACAGCACCCCGAAAACTGTTTCATGGTGTTTCAAATGTCTCATTCCAGGGGCACACTCCACCCCGGCCGGCAGTCCTAGAAACAAACTCAAGCTTCAACTGGACGAAACGATCACTCCAAAATAATGATGGCATCGCCCTGGGTGCATAGCTATCGTGACGCCTGAAATTGCGAATCCTATCGTTCCAATACGGCTTTCATTCCCAATGGTTATATCCAAAGGGATAGAAGATCGCAGGGGCGGCAGGCGTTGCTTTAGTGAGGCATGATGAGTGACTTGAAGGCCCTGTCGCCGACCGAACTCGATCTGGCGACGCTGATCGTGAACACCCTCACCCTGGAAGCCGACCCGGAGAGCATCGACCCGGACGCCCCCCTGTATGGCGAGGGTCTGGGCCTCGATTCGATCGACATCCTGGAGGTGGCGCTCGCCGTCTCCAAGACTTATGGGGTGAAGCTGCGGGCGGACGACGAGAACAACACGAAGATCTTCACCTCGCTGCGCACGCTGAACGACCACATTCAACAGCTCAAAGCCGCTTGATGCCGGGTGTCGCTGCCTGGGCCAGGGGAGGGGCCGCGGTGGGCGCCGGCCTGTCGCTCTTCGCGCTCTATCCCCTGCTGGTCCATGGCGCCATCGTCGCCGACCTCGACGCCGACACCGCGCTGATCCTGGCGCTGGTGCAGGCGGGGGTCACCGGGCTGGTGATCGGCCGTGCCGCACCGCGGTTCCGCTGGGTCGCGCTGGCCGGCGCCATCGCCCTGTTCGGGCTGTCCTGGCGCTCGGCCCGCGACGGGCTGCTGGCGGCTTCGGCGATCAGCCATGCCGCGATCTATGTCGGCCTGCTGACCCTGTTCGCCCGCACCCTGCTGGCCGGGCGGGAGCCGCTGATCACCTGGGTCGCGCGGCGCATCCGCGGCAGCCTGACCGACGAGATGCTGGTCTACACCCGCCGCGTCACCATCGCCTGGTGCCTGTTCTTCGCCGGCCAGCTGGCGATGTCGGCCCTGCTGTTCGTCTCCGCCCCGCCCGCGTTCCGGTCCTTCTTCATCAACGTGCTCGACCTGCCCCTGGTCGCCGCGATGTTCCTGGCGGAATACGCCTACCGCCTGCGGAAGTTCCGCAACCACTCCCACGGCTCCATCGCCGACGTCGTCCGCGTCTTCTCGGAGCGGCCAACCCCATGACCATCCTGTCCACCAGCCGCCTGCCGCTGCTGCGCCACGGCAGCCCCGACGCCCTGTTCGCCTGGCATGACGGCCGTCCGGTGACGGTGCGGGCTTACCTCGCCGCCGTCCATGATCTGGCGCGGCGCCTGCCCGATGGCGCCTATCTGCTGAACCTGTGCGGCGACCGGCTGGGCTTCGCCGTCGGGCTGGGTGCCGCCCTGCTGCGCCGGCAGATCAGCCTGCATCCCCCCAACGACACTCCGGACACGCTGCGCCAGCTGGAGGAAGGCTACCCCGGCCTGATCTGCCTGACCGACGCCGGGGTACGCTATCCCGGCATGGCCTGCGTCGACGCGCTGCCCCGGGACGGCCTCGACTCCCTGACCGCTCCGCCGGAGGACGCCGACCTCGCCTTCCCGGCAGATCAGGTGGCGGCGATCGCCTTCACCTCCGGCTCCACCGGCCGGCCGATGCCGCAGGTGAAAAGCTGGGGCACCCTGGTCCGCAGCGTCCATGGCGCCGGTACCGCGCTCGGGATCGCCCGGCTCGGCCCAGCCGGACTGGTCGGCACCGTGCCGCACCAGCACATGTACGGGCTTGAGTCGGTCATCCTGCTGGCGCTCCAGCATGGCCTGGTCCTGCATGGCGGCCGTCCGCTGTTCCCGGCCGACATCGCCGCCAGCCTCGACGATCTCCCGGGCCGCCGTATCCTGGTGACCACGCCGGTCCATCTCCAGGCGCTGCTGGCCGACGGCACCGCCCTGCCGCCGCTCGACTTCATCCTCTGCGCCACCGCCCCGCTGGCCCCACAGCTCGCCATCGACGCCGAGGCGAAGCTGGGCGCCCCGCTGCACGAAATCTACGGCTGTTCGGAGACCGGCCAGCTCGCCGTCCGCCGCACCAGCGCGACGGCGGAGTGGCTCTGCATCGACGGTATCCGCCTGCGCCAGGACGAGCAGGGAACCTGGGCGTCGGGCGACTTCCTCGACGGCGAGACCCTGCTGGCCGACGTGATCGAGCTGAAGAGCGATACCCGCTTCGTCCTGCACGGTCGCTCCGCCGATCAGGTCAACATCGCCGGCAAGCGCAGCTCGCTCGCCTTCCTCAACCACCATCTGAACTCGGTGGAGGGGGTGAAGGACGGCGTCTTCTTCATGCCGCGGGAGGGGGAGAGCGGGACCACCCGCCTCGCCGCCCTGGTGGTGGCGCCCGGCCTGACCGCCGAGACTCTGCTGGCCCACCTGCGCGAGCGGATCGACCCGATCTTCCTGCCACGCCCCTTGCAGTTCGTCGATGCCCTGCCGCGCAACCCGACCGGCAAGCTGCCGCGCGAGGCGCTGCTGCGGATGCTCGACGATCCCCGACGCGAGTAGGTGGCGACGCCGTGCCTCATCAGACCGAGATCCACTTCCCCGCCGACCACCCCACCGCCGCCGGGCATTTCCCCGGCAACCCGGTCATTCCGGGCGCCGTCCTGCTCGATACCGCGCTCACGGCCATCGCGGCGGCGGAAGGACTGATCCTTGGGTCCTGCCGCCTGCGCGCGGCGAAGTTCCTGCACCCGGTGCGGCCGGGCGAGAGAATGCGGGTCGAATGGCAGGCCGCCCCGGCCGGCGGCATCGCCTTCACCGGCAGCGTGGCGGGCAAGCCCGTGATGACCGGCAGCGTGACCTCATGAAGCTTCCCCTGCGTGCCAAGCCGGCGGCCGACGCCGCGTCCGCGCCGGTCGGCGCGCCGCCTCCGCGACGGCGGCGGCGCAAGGAGTGGATGAACCGGCCGGAACGCAGCACCACCGCGGCGATCAAGTTCATCGTCTGGGTCGCCCTACGGTTGGGCCGGCGGGCGGCACGGCTGCTGCTCTACCCGATCTGCCTCTATTTCGTCCTGTTCTCGCGCAAGCCGCGGAAAGCGTCGGCGCACTTCCTGTCCAAGGCGCTGGGCAGGGCACCCTGCTTTGGCGACCTGTTCCGCCACTATCACGTTTTTGCCGCCTGCCTGCTCGACCGCGTCTTCTTCCTGAACGACCAGACCGACGATTTCGACATCCGCGTCCATGGCGAGGACATCGTCATCGACCTGATGCAGCGGGGGGAGGGGTGCCTGCTGCTCGGCGCCCATATGGGCAGCTTCGAAGCGATCCGCATGCTGGGCCATCGCCAGCGCGACCTCCGCGTCAGCCTGGTGATGTACGAGGAGAATGCGCGCAAGATCAACTCGGTCCTCAACGCCATCAACCCCCTGCTGTCGATGGAGGTGATCGCGCTGGGGCGCCCCGATTCGATGCTGCGCGTGCGCGAAAGGCTGGACCAGGGCCATTTCGTCGGCATGCTGGCCGACCGCACCCTGGATGGCGAGGAGGAGGTCCGCCTGCCCTTCCTCGGCCAGCCGGCCGGCTTCGCGCTCGGTCCCTTCCAACTGGCGGCGATGCTGAAGCGGCCGGTGGTGCTGATGGTCGGGCTGTACCAGAGCGGCCGCCGCTATGACGTCCATTTCGAACGCATCGCCGATTTCTCCGATGTGCCGGTGCAGGAGCGATCGGGACTGGTGCGCTGGGCGGCCGGGCGTTTCGCCGACCGGCTGGAGCATTACGCCAAAGCCTCTCCCTACAACTGGTTCAATTTCTATGATTTCTGGAAATAGCCCCCCCCGCCGCCCGATCCTTATCGGCTTGGCCGCTTTCCTGCTGGCCGGCACCGCGGCACATTCCCTGGCGGCGGAGTCCTGGGGTTTGGAGGATTTGTTCGCCCGCTTCGCCAAGATCACCAGCTCCGATGCCCGTTTCACCGAAACGCGCGAGGTCGGCCTGCTGACGACCCCGCTGGAGAGCAGCGGCACGTTGACCTACCGCCGTCCCGACCTGCTGGAAAAGCGCACGCTGCGGCCCGAAGCGGAAAGCCTGCGGCTCGACGGCGACCGCCTGACCCTGACCCGGGCCGACGGCGCGTCGCGCACGCTGTCGGTGTCGTCCATGCCGGAAATCCAGACCTATGTCGAAAGCATCCGGGCGACCCTGCGCGGCGACGTACCCACCGTCATGCGCTTCTACGAGGTGGCTTTGGAAGGCTCCCTGCAGGATTGGCGGATGCAGTTGACCCCGCGGGCGGAGGAGGCGCGCAGGATCGTGCAGCGCATCGTCATCGCCGGCCGCGAGGCGACGATCCGCCGCATCGAGGTGCTCCAGGCCGATGGCGACCGCTCCGTCATGACCATCCAGCCGGACCCGGCATGACCGCTGCGGTGCGAAGGGCCGGATGGGGCATCGCGCTGTGGCTGGCCGGGCTGATCGCCTGCGGCCTTCTGGTCGCGCGGACGCCGATCACCGCCGACCTGTCGGCCTTCCTGCCCCGGTCCCCTTCCGCCACCCAGCAATTGCTGGTCGACCAGCTGCGCGACGGCGTCGTCTCCCGTCTGATCCTCGTCGCGATCGAGGGGGACGCGCTGGACCGGCTGACCGGCATCAGCCGTTCCCTCGCCGCCCGGCTGCGCGGCAATCCGCTGGTCGCCGCGGTGGAGAACGGCGAGCGGACCGGGCGCGGCCCCGACGGTGCCTATCTCTGGACCAACCGCTATCTGCTGAGCCCCGCCGTCACCGCCGAGCGCTTCACCGCCGACGGGCTGCGGCGGGCGCTGGAAAACGATTTGCGGCTGCTGCAATCGCCGGCCGGCATGGCGCTGAAACAGGCCCTGCCGGCGGACCCCACCGCCGAGATCCTGAGCCTGACCGACCGGATGCTGGGCGACTCCAGCGGCCCGGCCAGCCGCGACGGCGTCTGGGTGTCGGCCGACGGGGCGCGGGCATTGCTGCTGGTGCAGACCGCCGCCGCCGGATTCGACCTCGACGCCCAGCAGAAGACGCTGGACCTGATCCGCGGCGCCTTCGCCGAGGTGAAGGGGGCGTCCGGACCCGCCGCTCTGGTGATGACCGGGCCGGGCGTCTTCTCGGTCCAGACCCGCGACCGCATCGAGGCGGATGCGACCCGGTCCTCGATCATCGCCACGGTGCTGGTGGCCGGCGTGCTGCTGCTGGTCTACCGCTCCCTGCGGGTGCTGGCGCTGTCGCTGCTGCCGGCGGCGACCGGCACGCTGGCCGGCATCGCGGCGGTCGGGCTGGGCTTCGGCACGGTGCACGGCATCACGCTGGGCTTCGGCGTCACTCTGCTGGGCGAAAGCGTCGATTACGCCATCTACCTCTTCACCCAGACCCAGCCCGGCAGCCCGGCCCGGCATACCCTTCGGCGCATCTGGCCGACCCTGCTTCTGGGCGTCGCGACCTCCGTCGCCGGGTTCGGGTCGATGATGTTTTCCAGTTTCAGCGGGTTGGCGCAGCTCGGCCTCTTCTCGATCACCGGGCTGGTGGTGGCGCTGGCCGTCACCCGCTGGGTGCTGCTGTCCCTGCTGCCGGATGGCTATTCGACCGAACGCCCGGCCCGGCTGGCGCCGCTGCTGACCGCGCTGACCCGTTCCGCCCCGGCGCTGCGCCTGCCGCTGGCCATCGCGACTCTGCTGTCCTTGGCGTGGCTGGTCCACCAAGGCCCCGCCGTCTGGTCGGCCGAGCTGTCGAGCCTCAGCCCGGTGGCGGAGGCCGACCAAAGGCTGGACGAGGCGCTGCGCCGCGACCTCGGCGCCCCCGACGCCGGCCATCTGCTGGTCATCGGTGGCGCCACGGTGGAGGAGGCGCTGGCCGCCGCCGAACGGCTGGTGCCGACCCTCGACGCGCTGGCCCGGGAGCGCCTGATCGCCGGCTATGATTCGCCCGCCCTGACCCTGCCAAGCCAAGCAGCCCAACGCATGCGCCAAGCCGCCCTGCCGCCGCCCGACCAACTGCGCGAAGCCCTGGACCGAGCCCTGCAAGGCCTGCCTTTCCGCCCCGATGTCTTCGCGCCTTTCCTGACCGACGCCGAAACGGCGAGGACTCAGCCGCTGCTGACACCGGTCAGCCTGGACGGCACCAGCCTGAAGCTGAAATTCGACTCCCTGCTGGTCCGCCACGGCACCGGCTGGACCGCGATGCTGCCGCTGCGCGGCGTCGCCGACCCGCGGGCGCTGGGCACCCGTCTGGCCGGCGAGCCCGCGGCACGGGACGCCATCCTGCTGAACCTGAAGGAGGAGTCCGACAGCCTCTACCGGACCTACCGGCAGGAGGCCTTGACGCTGGCGGTCCTCGGCGCCCTCGCCATCACGCTGTTGCTGGCAGTCGCCCTGCGCTCCTGGCGGTCGCTGGCGGTCGCGGTGATGCCGCTGGCGGCGGCGGTCGTCGTCACCATGGCGCTGCTGACCGCGCTGGGCCAAACGCTGTCGATCTTCCATCTGGTCGGTCTGCTCCTAGTGGTCGGCGTCGGCTCCAACTATTCGCTGCTGTTCCAGCGGCCGGAGCCGTCCCTGCCCTTGCGCGAACGGACCGTCGCCTCGGTCGCCATCGCCAATCTCTGCACCGTCATCGGCTTCGGCACGCTGGCCTTCTCCGGCATTCCCGTCCTGCACGGTATCGGCATGACGGTGGCGGTCGGCGCCTTCCTCAGCCTCGCTTTCGCCGCCGTGCTGAGCCGCCGGACCCCCGTCGAACCGGAAGCCTCAGCCCATGGCTGAGCGCCGGAGCTGGTCCCCGTCGCCTCTGCTGAACGCCTCTGCCGCGCTGCATGCCGCGGCCCTGGCCGGCGTGGCGTTTCTGCCCGCCGCATGGCCCTGGGCACTGGGCGCCGTCGTCGGCAACCACGCCCTGCTGGGCGCCGTCGGGCTTTGGCCGCGCAGCGGCCTGCTCGGTCCCAACCTGCGCCGCCTGCCCGACGCCAACGCCCGGCTGGGCCAGGTCGGCCTCTGCTTCGACGACGGCCCCGATCCGGAAGTGACGCCCACCATCCTCGACCAGCTGGACCGGGCGGGCGCCAAGGCCAGCTTCTTCTGCATCGCCGCCCGTGCCGCCCGCCACCCCGCCCTGGTCGAGACCATCGTCCGGCGCGGCCACACGGTGGAGAATCACAGCTGGCACCATTCCCACCGCTTCGCCGCTATGGGCATCGGCGCCATCCGCCGCGAGGTGGGGGAGGCACAGCGCATCCTGACCGACCTCGCCGGCCGGCCGCCCCGCTTCTTCAAGCCGCCGGCCGGTTTGCGCAATCCCCTGCTGGAGCCCGTGCTGGCGGGTTTCGGCCTGCATCTGGCGACCTGGACCCGGCGCGGCTTCGACGCCGTGCGACGCGACCCCGCCAAAGTGGAACGGCGCCTGATGCGGAATCTCGCCGCCGGCGACCTGCTGATGCTCCATGACGGCTCCGCCGCCCGCGACGGCACCGGCCGGCCGGTGGTGCTGACGGTGCTGCCGCGGCTGCTTGACACCCTGTCCGCCCGCAAGTTGTCGGCCGTTTCTCTGGAGGTGGTGGCCGATGACTGACGCCGTGTTCCGCGATCTGGTCAGCGCCGCCGCCCGTCCGTACCGTCGCTGCGGCCGCTACGCTTGGCATTTCGCCAAGGGCAAGCTGGCCGGCGATCCCGTTTTCCGCCATCTGTTGAGCCGGGCGCTGCTGCCCGCCCGCGGCCGGCTGCTCGACCTCGGCTGCGGCCAGGGAGTACTGACGGCCCTGCTGCGCGCGGCTGCGGAACGGCATGCGGCCGGCGACTGGCCGGCGGACTGGCCCGCCCCGCCCACGGCGCTCGCCACCCACGGAATCGAGCTGTCGCCCGGACGGGTGCGCACCGCTCAGCTGGCGCTGGGCGCCGACGCGGTCGTCCGCGGCGACATCCGCGACGCCGACCTGCCGGCCTGCGACGCCATCGTCATCCTCGACGTGCTGCTTTATCTCGGCCGGGCGGAGCAGGCGGCGGTGCTCGCCCGCTGCGCCGACGCGCTGGCGCCGGGCGGGCTGCTGCTGCTGCGGGAGGCCGACGCCGACGGCGGCCTGCCCTTCCGGGTCACCCGCTGGGCCGAACAGATCGCCTGCGCCGGACGCGGCCGATGGCGCCAGCCCCTGACCTACCGCCCGGCGGCGGAGTGGTCGACGCTGCTGGCCGAACTCGGCTTCGATACCGCGGCTCTGCCGATGAGCCAGGGCACACCTTTCGCCAACACCTTGTTCATAGCCCGCCGAAGCAACGGCGGAGGCCGAATTTGCCCTTCCTGGGATGAATTCTCCGATGCTAGCATCCGGCCGGCAATGAATCCGCAATCCGCCGCCGATCCGGCCCAGAGATCATAAGAACTCATCGTGCAGCCACTTTCCCTAAGCCATATGAGCATCGTCAGCAGTCTTGGCGCCGGCCAGGATGCAACCCTGGATGCTCTGCGCAGCGGCCGGGGCGGCCTGAAACCTTGCAGGTTCGAGACGGTCGCTCTGGACACGCATATCGGCGAAGTGCGGGGGGTGGAGGACGTCCGGCTGCCGGACGATCTCGCCGGCTATGACTGCCGCAACAACCGGCTGGCCGAGATGGCTCTGCGCCAGGACGGCTTCGCCGACTCCGTCGCGGCGGCGCGCGAGCGCTATGGCGCGCACCGGATCGGCGTGTTCCTCGGCACCAGCACCTCCGGCATCCTGTCGGCCGAACTGGCCTTCCGAGCGCGCGATCCGCAAAGCGGAGGCCTGCCGCCAACCTTCAACTTCGCCACCACCCACAGCACCGGATCGCTCGCCGATTTCGTCCGCCGTCGCCTGGGACTGGAGGGACCGGCCTTCGTCGTCTCCTCGGCCTGCGCCACGACATCGAAGGTCTTCGCCAACGCCGCCCGCATGATCGCCGCCGGGCTCTGCGACGCCGCAGTGGTCGGTGGCGCGGACAGCCTGTGCCTGACGACCCTCTACGGTTTCCATTCCCTGGAGCTGGTGTCCCCCGCCCCCTGCCGTCCCTTCGATGTCCAGCGCAGCGGCGTCTCGCTCGGCGAGGGTGCCGGCTTCGCCCTGCTGGAGCGGGCGGAAGCGGGGCCGTCGTCCGGGGCCGTCCATCTTCTGGGTGCCGGCGAAAGCAACGACGCCCACCACATGTCGACCCCGCATCCGGAGGGGCTGGGCGCCCGGCTGGCGATGGAACGGGCGCTGTCCAGCGCCGGGCTGCGGCCGGGCGACATCGATTATGTCAACCTGCACGGCACCGCCACCACCTATGGCGACGCGGCGGAGGATCAGGCCATCACCGGACTGCTCGGCACCCGCATTCCGGTCAGCTCGACCAAGGGCTATACCGGCCACACGCTGGGGGCCGCCGGCATCGTCGAGGCGATCATCAGCGTCATGGCGCTGCGCACCGGCCTGATCCCCGGCAGCCCGCAGACCCGCACTCTCGACCCCGCCTTGCGCAGCCGCTACCTCCAGGCCAACGAAAAGGGACGGCTGGACCGCGTGATGACCAATTCCTTCGGCTTCGGCGGCAGCAACAGCAGTTTGATCTTCGGGTGGGCGGCGTGATGCGGGTCCATGTCGAGGGCATCGGCCTGCTCGGCCCCGGCCTTGCCGGCTGGGCGGAGTCCCGGGCCGTGCTGACAGGCGGCAGCCCTTATGCGGCCTCGCCGGCGGTGTTGGCCGCCAGCCCGCTGCTGCCCCCCGCGGAGCGGCGCCGCAGCGTGCCGACCGTCAAGCTCGCCATGACGGTGGGAGCGGAGGCGCTGGAGCAGGCGGGTCGCGATCCGGCCACCGTCGCCACCGTCTTCGCCTCGTCCAGCGGCGACCCCGACACCTTGCACCAAATCCTGGAGACGCTGGCGACGGAGCAGCGCGACATCTCGCCGACGCGCTTCCACAACTCCGTCCACAACGCGCCGGCCGGCTACTGGAGCATCGCCACCCGCTGCCGCGAGCCGTCGACCAGCCTGTCCGCCCATGACGAGAGCTTCCAGGCGGGACTGCTGGAGGCGGCGGCGGAGGTGGCGGCCGACGGCTGGACCGTCGGGCTGATCGCCTACGACCTGCCCTATCCGGAGCCGCTGAACGAGGCCCGTCCGATCACCGGCACCTTCGGCACCGCTTTGGTGCTGACACCCCAGCCGACCGACCGTTGCCTTGCCTGCCTGGACATCGACCTGACGCGGGGGGATGAGCCGGTGAGCCGCATGGCCGACAGCGGGCTGGAGTCCTTGCGGACCGGCAACCCGACCGCGCGCGCGCTGCCGCTGCTGGCAGCGCTTGCGCGTGTCGGCAACGGGGGCCATCCGGAAACCGTGGTGCTCGACCTGCCGCCGGGCGGACGGGTGGTGGTCCGGGTGGGCCAGCCATGCCGATGACGCGCCCGATGACGCGCGACGAACTCGCCGGGCTGATCCCGCATGCCGGGACGATGTGCCTGCTGGACGGCGTGCTGGCCTGGGACCGCAGCCGCATCCGCTGCATCGCCCGCAGCCATCGTGCCCCGGACAACCCGCTGCGCCACGCCGGCCGGTTGGCCGCGCTGTGCGGTGTCGAATACGCATCCCAGGCGATGGCGGTGCATGGCGGACTGACAAGCGGCGGCGAACGCCCGCCGGCCGGCTATCTCGCCAGTCTGCGCGACCTCGCCTGTCACGTCGCGCGGCTCGACGACATCGCGGAGGATTTGATCATCGAAGCCGAGAATCTGACCGGCGAGGGCAGCCGCATGATCTACGGCTTCTCCGTCACCGCAGGGGGCCGCGAGTTGCTGAGCGGCCGGGCGGCGGTGGTGATCGATGCCGGCGGCACGGATCGGGGGGTGGCATGAAGCGCGCGCTCGTCACCGGCGGCAGCGGCACGCTGGGCTCCGCGATCTGCAAGGCGCTGGCTGCCGAGGGCCATCATGTGCTGGTCCACGCCAACGGTTCGCCCGACCGGGCGCGGGCATTGGCAGCGGAGATCACCGTGACCGGCGGATCGGCGGAAGCGGTCGCCTTCGACGTCACCGATGCCGAGGCAACCACGACAGCGCTGGACCGGGTGCTGGAAGCCGGCCCGATCCAGATCCTGGTCAACAATGCCGGCATCCATGACGACGCGGTGATGCCGGCGATGCGTCGGCAGCAATGGAGCCGCGTCATCGACGTGTCGCTGAACGGCTTCTTCAACGTGACCCAGCCGCTGCTGATGCCGATGATCGGTACGCGCTGGGGCCGCATCGTGACGGTGTCGTCGGTGGCCGCCGTCGCCGGCAACCGCGGCCAGACCAACTATGCCGCCGCCAAGGCCGGGCTGCATGGCGCGACCAAGTCGCTGGCGCTGGAACTGGCGCCGCGCGGCATCACCGTCAATGCGGTGGCGCCGGGCATCATCGCTTCGCCGATGGCCGACATCGCCTTCGATGCCGACATGGTCAAGCGGCTGGTGCCGATGAAGCGCGCCGGCCGGCCGGAGGAGGTGGCCGACCTCGTCGCCTTCCTGGCATCCGACCGCGCCGCCTACATCTCCGGCCAGATCGTCTCGATCAACGGCGGGATGATCTGAAGGACCGGGAACGGACCCGGCGCACTGCCAGCATCGGCAGGCGGCCGATGAAGCCCAGCATCAGCCGGGTATGCATCCAGGTCAGCAGGGCGTTGTCGCGGTAGTAATTGAAATGGGAAACGCCGCCTTCCTCCGGCTTGAAATAGCGGACCGGGGCGGCGACGTTGATGGTCGGCACACCGCGCCAGCACAGCCGCACGGCTGCCTCCGGATCGAAATCGAACCGCCGCATCCACGGGTTGCGCCGCATCACCGCCCGCAGCGGCGCGATGGGATAGACGCGGAAGCCGAACAGCGAATCGCCGATCCCGCCCCACAGCGTCTCCAGATTGGCCCACCAGTTGGAAATCTTGCGTCCGCCCACCCGCAGGCGCGGCGCGGCGGCATCGAAAACCGGCTTGCCCAGCACCACCGCGTCGGGATGGGCCAGCGACACGCCCTGGAACTGGGGAATGCGGTCGGCCGGGTGCTGGCCATCGGCATCCATGGTCAGCGCATGGGTGAAGCCACAGCGCTCGGCCTCCTCCAGCCCATGCAGCACGGCGGCTCCCTTGCCGCGGTTGACGGGCAGCTCCAGCACCCGCAGATGCGGATCGTCCGCGGCCATCGCGCGCACCGTCTCCGTCGTGCCGTCGGTGCTGCCGTCGATGACGACCCAGACCGGTGCCCAATGCTCGCGCGCGGCCAGCACCGTCTCGGCCAGTTTCGGCCCGGTATTGTAGCTGGGAATCAGGACGAGATGGCTGGAAGAGGCGTCGGTGATCACAGCTCTGTCCTGTAATGGCGATCCAAATCCTCGACGAGCAGGCGCACATCCGTCGGCGGATCGAAGCGTCGGCCGAGGCGGACGGTGTAAACCAGGGGAAATTCCGGTTTGCGGAACAGCGGCCAACCCTTGCCGAGGAAATTGCTGTTGGCGTCGATGAAGACGGTCTGCACCGGTGCACCGGCGGTCTTGGCGATCAGCGCGAAGCCGCCCTTCAGCGCGTTGACCGGCGCCTGTTCGGTCCGCGTGCCTTCGGGGAAGATCAGCAGCTGACGCCCGGCACGCACCTGCTGCGCCGCCATCTTGACCAGGGAGTTCGGCGCATCGTTGCGGATGTAGCCGGCCATGCGAGCGCCGCCGCCGAGGAAGAGGTTGTCGTAGACCTTGGCCTTGGCGATGCACACCACGTCCGGCAAGCGCGAGATCAGCAGCACGGCGTCCATGATCGACGGATGGTTCGGGCAGATCAGCAGCCCGTCATCCTCCTTCAGCGCATCCAGCGCCGACAGGTCGGTCTTCAGCACCCCGCAGGCGCGCAGCGTGCCGAGATACAGGCGGAAACCCGTCCCGATCGCCTGCCGGCCGAGCGGCCCGGCGATCCGGCGCGGCAGGAACGGGCCGATCAAGGCCGCAGTCAGGCTCCAGGCCAGCGACATCAGGCCGAACAGGAACAGCAGGCAGTAGAACAGGGGGTATTCCCAGGCCCGTCGGACCGCGCCGCCAAGGGTTAGACCGCGTCGCCCAGGGGGGTGCGCACGTTCTGCCGCCGTTTCCGCCATGCCATGTAGTTCCTTTTCATGTCCAGCAGGGCGTTCATATAGTAGATCGCCTTGAATATCTTCAGCCGCGTCTTGATCGGCGACGGGCGGAAGACGTCGCCGGCCAACAGCGACAGCAGCGCCTCCTCCACCCGGAAGACGTTGCGCGGCCCCATGAACAGGTTGCGCAGCGCCGGCGTCGTCACCCGGTAGATGTACCAGGAGAAGGTGCCGATGCCCTGGCGGACGGATTGTTCGAAACGCCTCAGCGCCTGCTCCTGCCGCGCCGGCTCGCGCAGGCAGGAATCGACCGCCTCGGCCCCCTCGAAGGCGCTGGTCATCGCCAGATAGACGCCGGTGGAAAAGACCGGATCGATGAAGGCGAAGGCGTCGCCCAGCATGACGTATCCCGGTCCGGACATGCGGTCGGCCTGATAGGAGAAGTTGCCGGTTCCCGTCACCGGGCCGGTGAGTTCCGCCCCCTCCAGCCGTTCCGCGAGAGCCGGGCAGAGGGCAACGGTGTCGAGGAAGAAGCGCGTCTGGTCGGTCTTGCGCGTCTTGAAGTAATAGGGCCAGCAGACCGCCCCGACGCTGGTGGTTCCATCGGCCAGCGGGATGAACCAGAACCAGCCATGGTCGAACCAGAAGACGGTGATGTTGCCTTCCGCCTTGCCCGGCAGCCGCTTGGCACCGGTGAAATGGCCGAACATCGCCGCACTGTTGTGCTTGGTGTTGCGCCGCTTGATGCCGAAGCGCGAGGCCAGCAGCGTGTCCCGGCCGGACGCGTCGACCAGGAAGCGCGTGCGCAGGCTGCGGCTCGTGCCGTCCTCCTGCCGGGCGGTGACGATGCTGCCTTCGGTGCCACGGATGTCGACATCCGTAACCTTGCAGCCTTCGAAGACCGTCGCCCCCTTGGCGGCGGCGTTGCGGATCAGGATGTGGTCGAATTCCGACCGCCGGACCTGGAAGGCGTAGGGCTTGGTCTTGTCCCAGGCATTGGCGAAGTCGAAGGTGACGGCCTTGCCGTGATAGGGCGATACGAATTCCGCCCCATATTTCAACATGCCGATCCGCTCGACCTCCTCCAGCACGCCCAGCCGCTCCAGCAGCGGCAGGTTGCAGGGAAGCAGGGACTCGCCGATGTGGAAGCGGGGATGATGGTCCTTTTCCAGCAGCACCACCCGATGGCCCTTGCCGGCCAGCAGAGCCGCCGCGGTAGACCCGGCAGGGCCGCCGCCCACCACCAGAACATCGCAATCGTAATCGGAACCGTTCGACAGCATGGGGCCCGCCACTCTCCCAGTTTTCCCTGCTTCGGGATGTTCGAGGTTGATACTCGTTCCTGACATCAATTCTGGCAATACACCGTACAACTCTTGCAAATATTTTATCAAACCCACTTATGTGCGATCCAGGGACAAAAGCCCGACATTGCCCTTTATCTTGAGCCTAGCCAAAAGACATATCCATCCGGCAGGGATATCAGCATCCACTGTTCGACTATAATGCCGTACCGATGTTTCAGGTTGATTTCAGTCTACGCTGCACAGTGCTGGGGGATTCCCAGCGATGCACTTCAAGGATCGCAATCTTCTTGAGTGGTTACCCATTTGGTGACATGCGAACCCTCTTGCCTGCCGAGGTCTCCGCCCACAAGATGCCGACGGTCTGAAATCGATCAACTCAACCGGGGATGCATGGTGCGTGTGTTGTCAACGACGCTTGCCGTTGCCGCCTCCGCCATGTCGGCGATCCTCTGCCTACCGGTCCAGGGCAATGCGCAGGACTCGGGAAAGCCGCTGTTCGAGATCGGCATCGGCGGCGGCGCCGGCTATATCCCCGACTATCCCGCCGCCGACCAGAATCATGTCCAGGCCGCCGCCCTGCCCTATGTCATCTATCGCGGCGACGTGTTCCGTGCCGACCGCAACGGCATCCAGGGCCGTCTGTACCGGTCCGGCCGCGTGACTTTCGAGGTCAGCCTGGAAGGTGCGCTGGGCTCCTCTGCCGACCACAACCGGGCGCGGCAGGGGATGCCCGACATCGACCTGCTGGGGGAGGTCGGGCCGGCGCTGAAGATCAACCTGCTCCGTGACGTCGACCGGCGCGACCGGGTCGATCTGACCCTGCCGGTGCGCAGCGTCTTCTCAATCGATTTCAGCCGCATCAAATACCGCGGCCTCGTCTTCGCGCCCGACGTCGCCTACAGCAGGGCCGGCATGATTTCCGGAGACGACCAATTCCGCCTCAGCCTGGGGCCGATCTTCGCGTCCAGCCATCTGATGGACTATTTCTATCAAGTGGACCCGCAATATGCGCGCCCGGACCGTCCGGCCTACGACGCGCGGGCCGGCTATCTGGGACTGCGGCTGCACAGCTCGCTGGTCATGCCGGTGACGGAGCGGATTTCCGCCTTCGGCGCCGTTCGGGGGGAGCTGTTCTCCGGCGCCACCAACGACGACAGTCCGCTCTACAAACGCACCCTCAACCTGTCGGTCGGAGCCGGCTTCACCTTCTCGCTCTACCGCTCGGACAGCCGGGTCAGCGCTGTGAGCGACATTCTCGACTGAGCCCGCTCCCTTCCACCAAGGAGACCAAAGCCGTGCCGACCGAACCCTCCCCCCGCGTCGGCACCGCCGTCGAACCTCACCCCGTTCTGGACGCCTATTACGGGGACAAGGCCCAGCGGCAGCATTTCGTCCGCGGGCTGTTCAACCGGACCGCCCATCATTACGACCGCATCAACGCGATCTTCGCGATGGGCTCCGGCTCCTGGTATCGGGCGCAATGCCTGCGCCGGGCCGGGTTGCGGCCGGGGATGCGGGTGCTCGACGTCGCCATCGGCACCGGTCTGGTCGCCCGGGAGGCGGTGGCGCTCTGCGGCGACGCCGACGCCGTCATCGGCCTGGATCTCAGCGAAGCGATGCTGGCCGAGGCTCGGCGCAGCCTGTCCATCCCGCTGATCCAGGGGGTGGCCGACGCCCTGCCGCTGGCCGACGGCAGCGTCGATTTCGTCACCATCGGCTATGCGCTGCGCCATGTCGGCGACCTGACCGCCACCTTCCGCGAGTTCCGCCGCGTGCTGCGACCGGGTGGAACCGTGCTGGTGATGGAGATCGGCCGGCCACGGCGCCCGGTCACCCGCCATCTGATGAACGCCTATCTCGGCATGGTGGTGCCGGCCGTCTCGCGGCTCAGCGGCGGCGGCGAGAGCGGCCGGACGCTGATGCGCTATTATTGGGAGACGATCGACCGCTGCGTGGAACCGGAGGTCATCACAGACGCGATGGCCGCAGCCGGGCTGGCTCAGGTGCGCTGCGACACCGATTACGACCTTTTCAAGAACTATACCGGGCGGCAGCAGGCGGAAACCGCGAATTGAAAGCGGGGCAACCGGCGGACTGCCTGTTGTTACTACCCCTCTTAGGCATTGTTCATCCGCCTTTGCCGATGCCGTCCTGGGGTTATCGCACTCATAGTCGCTCTCGCGAGGCAATGACCAGAACGGAACCGGTGAGGAAAGACATGGTGGGGAAAACGACTTGGGCGGCACTGTCCGTCGTGGCGCTGCTGATCGGCTGCGCCGGCCAGCAGCAGGGCTCGGCCACCGGCACCACCGCCTCGGCTGCGCCGTCGACACCAGGTGCAAAGATGGTGAAGTCACGCGACGGCCGGTACGAAGGCGAGGTGATCGGCACCCCCGCTCCCGGCAGCCGCTTCTCCAAGCTGCAGATCGGCATGACGATGGAGGAGGTCTCCACCCTGATCGGCGGCCCCGACAACATGATCCGGCACGAGACCGGCAAGCGCTGGATCCCCTTCTATTTCGGCAACGACGCCCAGCGGCTGCAAGTCATCTACCGCAACGAAGGCTGCCTGACCTACACCGGCGGCAACGTCTTCGGCGGAGGCGGCTCGGAACTGATCCGCATCACCGTTGCACCGCAGGGCGGCTGCCTGGACACCTGATCCCAAGCGTCCGACGAACCCGGTCAGTGCTTGCCGGACCCCGGTTCCGCCATCTTGCGGTGCTGGCCGGCCAGCAGGCCGGAGGGGGTGACGGTGGCGATCGCCGTCTGGAGCTTGTTTTTCCAGCCGGCAACCACGTCGCCCTCGCCGCTCATCATCGCATCGAAACCGACTTTGGCGACCATGGCCGGGTCATCCTTCTTCCCCTGGCCGACCTCGGTGTCCATCATGCCGGCACGCTCGAAGAATTCGGTGTCGGTCGGGCCGGGCATCAGGCAGGTGACGGAGACGCCGCTGTCCTTCAACTCGTCGCGCAGCGCGAAGGAAAAGGAATCGATGAAGGCCTTGGTCCCGTTGTAGACCGCCTGGAAGCTGCCGGGTATGAAGCCGGCGATCGAGCCGGTGATCAGGATGCGTCCCTGGCCACGGCCGCGCATGTCGCGGCCGATCTTCTGGATCAGGTAGAGCGTGCCGGTGATGTTGGTGTCGATGACGTGGCGGGCTTCGGTGAAATCCTGGTCGAGGAAAGCGTGTCCCAGCCCGTGTCCGGCATTGGCGAGCAACGCATCGACCGCCCGGCCCTTCAGGGCGGAATGAAGCCGGTCCACCCCGTCCAGCGTGGCGAGATCGGCCTGGACCGTCTCGACCGCAGCACCCAGCTTGCGCAGGTCCACCGCCGCCTGTTCGATCGCCGGATCGTCGGCGGCGATGACGAGGTCGAAGCCATTGCCGGCGCATTGCTTCGCAAGCTCGAATCCGATGCCGCTGGAGGCTCCGGTGACGACGGCGAATTGCGTGTTGGCGGCGCGGGCCATGGGACGTTCCTCTCGAATGATGGAGCTGCCCCGAACAACCCTGCCGCCGAAAGGCGGGTTCCGATTTCGTCGCTCCCCCTACCTATCCGTGCAGAGGATATGGGGACTGGACCCTGACGGTAGCGCACCGGATGCCCCATTCGGACGATACCATTCGAAGAGGGAGCGCGAGAGCGGCACGACGAGTAAGGGCGCGGCCTTCGAAAGCCGCGCCCTTTCCAAATCAGACGGCCGAAAACCGTGCGTCAGTCCGCCCGGTCAGGCGGTGGCCAGCAGGCGGTTCTTCTCCACCGTCACCTGTTCCGTCCGCGCGGTGGCGATCACCGCCTTCTGGAGCTTCTCGAAGGCACGCACCTCCAACTGCCGCACGCGCTCGCGCGAGACGTGGAAGGTCTGGCTCAGCTCCTCCAGCGTCAGCGGCTCGTCACGCAGGCGGCGGGCAACCAGGATCCGGCGCTCACGGTCGTCGAGCACGCCCAGCCCCAGATTCAGGAACTGCTGGCGCCGACGGCGCTCCTCGGACTCGGCCAGCGTCGTCTCCTGGTCCGGCCGGTCGTCGGCCAGCAGATCCTGCCACTCGGCATCGCCGTCTTCCGACAGGCCGACATTCAGCGAGCGGTCGTTGCCCAGGCGGCGGTTCATCTCGACCACCTCCGCCTTCGACACGCTGAGTTCGGTCGCGATGCTCTCCACCGCTTCCGGCGACAGGTCGCCGCTCTCCAGTTCCTGCATCCGCGCCTTCAGGCGGCGCAGGCTGAAGAACAGCTTCTTCTGCCCGGCGGTGGTGCCGATCTTCACCAGCGACCAGTTGTGCAGGACATATTCCTGGATCGCGGCACGCACCCACCAGGACGCATAGGTGGCGAAGCGGAAGCCCTTGCCGGGATCGAACTTCTGTGCCGCCTGCATCACGCCGACATTGCCCTCCGCCACCAGATCGGCCAGCGGCAGGCCGTAGCCGAGATAGCCACGCGCCATCTTGACGACAAGGCGCAGGTGGCTGCCGACCAGCTTGTCGAGTGCCGCCGGATCCTGATGGTCGTGCCAGCGGACGGCCAGCTCATGCTCCTGCTCGGGAGTGAGATACTGATACTTGCGGGCGTCCTGCAGATAGAGCTGCATCGGTTCGGCGGAACGGGGTTCGGCAACGCGAGATTCGACGGTGCGAGGTTGAGTGGCGGCGGATTGGGCGGTGCGGGTTTCAGCGTTGCGCTGCATGGTGTCTCTATCTCTCCCAGCCGACGGGAGCGGCGCCGTGGGCGAAGGCCCTGGCGTGGTTCGGGTCGGTCCTTGTTGAAGGTCGGTTATTGGTTTGTTGCGTTGCCGGCATTCGACGCTGCCGGACGGCGTGCACCGGGTCTCGGTGCAGGATCGAAGGGGTCCTCTCCGGCCCCGCGGGCAGCGCGACGACCGGGGAAGGGGGCGTGGCAGCCAGCACGCCGCGGCGCCGGAGAGGAACGGCAGGGCCAAGCGGTCAGCGCGGCCGAACCGGGTGTAAAAGAGCGGTCATAGGGACGAAAGCCATCCTGTCGGAACGGCGCCATCGTGCGGCGCAACAGACACTATATAGGAATTTCCGCAACGCATTAAAGGGGCGCCCAGGCGGATTTTCCTGGCACCCTGACTGAAGCTATGTCCCCGCCTGGAGTTCCGGGAACGGTGCCTGAGATACGACGGCACAACGCCGCTTTCAAGCCCCCGCCAGAGAGTTTTTGAACTTCCTTCGAATTTCGGTGAAAATAGAAATGGAGATCAATCAACTCACGACATATCTTCTATAATGTAAGGAAAACCGGAATCGCTTAGAAAATCTTCGTATATTCCGAGCAAGAGATCCTTGTGTTATTTTCCGGATGTCACTTGCAGTCCTACCTCTTCTGCGCTTAACGTCGGTTCGTTTCCAGCATCACCGACCCGAGGCTAGAGCCGACATGCTTGAAGACATTGTCATCGACACTCCCGTCGTCCGGCCACATTCTTCCGGACAGACCACCGGACATGCGTCGACCCAGCCTCTGCGCGTCGCGGTTCTGTGGAAGACGCCGAATCTCGGCCTTTATTCGAACGCCGCATTCGACGAGCTGTACAACGGCATCGGGCACAACAACGGCAACCTCGCCTTCGTGCATTCGATCTGCAGCCACATCACCAATCCGGTGAAGCATTTCAGCTGGGGCTCCTCGGCGGAGACGCTGCGGAACAACGCCGACATCATCGTCATTCCCTGCGCCAACCAGCTCGGCCGCCATACCGATTACGGCCAGATGGCGGAGAATCTGGAAAAGTCCGGTTTGCCCATCGTCGCCATCGGTCTCGGCGCCCAGGCGAACAGCTATGACCACGACATCGAGCTCAGCCCCGGCACGCTGCGTTGGGCGCAGGTGATCGCGGCGTCGAACCCGTCCTCCGCCATGTCGCCCAACATCTACACCCGCGGCGCCTACACCACGGCGCAGCTCGACAAGCTGGGCATCACCGGCTCGCTGCCCGGCGGCTGCCCATCGCATTTCCTCAACCAGGCGCCGGGGCTAGGGAAGAAGATCCATGCGAACTGGTCGGCCCTCGACCTGCCGCGTTCGATCACCGTCGCCGGCGGCCATCAGGCCTGGGTCAAGACGCGGGAGATCGAGCACCAATTGATCGCCCTGATGATGGATCCGATCGCCCCCGGCCAGTACATCGTCCAGTCGATGGGCGAGATGATCCGGGCGTCGCGCGGGCTGTTCGACAGCATCGACCCGCATGCCCTCAAGGAAATCCATCGCCACACCGTGCCGCATTACTCCGTCGAGGAGTTCAAGGCCTGGTGCCGGAATTACATGCGATCCTACTATGACGTGCCGGCCTGGATGGACAATCTGCGCCAGCAGGATCTGACCATCGGCTGCCGCTATCACGGCGTCGCGCTGGCGATCCAGGCGGAGCGGATGGGGCTGACGGTGACCATCGATTCCCGCACCCGCGAGCTGTGCGAGAACACCGGCGTGCCCTATGCCGACGCCGCCGACCTGACGGCGCCGCTGACCCGTAATCGGTTGAAGTCGCTGATCGCCTTCGACCCCGACGCCTATGACCGCCATCGCGCCGAATCCGCCGCCCGCTACCTGGACTTCCTGGTCGCCAACCGGCTGCAGCCGGCACCCTTCCTGAAGTCCATCGCCAACGGCAAGTGACGGACGCCATGCGGAATGCCGCGATCGCCCTAGTCCTGGGCCTGACCCTGATCGCCCCATCGACTCCGGCTCCGGCGCAAACGCTGACGATCAGAACGACAGGAGAACCGGAGACGGTCACCTCCTGGCAGCGTGACGCCTGTTCGGAAAGCGACGCGCCGGACACCCCGGCGCGCGCCTTCCGCGACGCAAGCGGCATCGTGCATCTGATCGCCTCGCACTCCACCGCGCGGGCGTTGACCGGCCCTTCGCTCGACGCCCTACGACCGAACTGCGCGGTGATCTTCCAGGGCCATGGCCAGGACGACCCGCGCCTGCATGACGACCGCAGCTGGATTTCGTCCTTCTACACCATGGACGGCAAAACGGTCTTTGCGCTGGTCAGCAATGAATTCCACGCCCAGAAGCGCCGGGCGCTCTGCCCGTCCGGCGAATACATGCGCTGCTGGCGCAACAGCATCACCGCCGCGGTCTCGACCGATGGCGGGGTGAGCTTCCGGCTGAGCTCGGCGCCACCCAACCACACCGTAGCGACGCTGCCCTATCCCTATGGCGGCGACGTCGGGCAGCGCACCGGCTATTTCGCGCCCAGCAACATCGTCCGCAACGGCGATCACTGGTACGCCTTCCTGTGGGCCGAGCGCTTCGGGGCGCAGCAGCGCGGTGCCTGCCTGATGCGGACCGACAACCTTGCCGATCCCCAGTCCTGGCGCGGCTGGGACGGCAAAGCCTTCTCCGTCCGCTTCGTCCGGGATGGACAATCCGGGGACGCGCCGGAGATGCATCTCTGCGCGCCGGTGGCTCCCGGCGTGCTGCAGGGCACGGTGCGCAGCATCGTCCGCCAACGGACCAGCGGCCTGTTCATCGCCACGCTGGCGATGACCCGCGACGGCCGCACCGGGATCTGGACCACCACCTCGCCCGACTTGCTCACCTGGTCGAAGCCGGAGCTTCTGTGGACGGCGCCGCTGCTGTTCCGCTATGGCTGCGGCGATGCGGCGGCCTTCGACTATCCCGCCCTGCTCGATCCGGGCAGCCCGAGCCGCAATTTCGACGATGTCGGCAAGACGGCCTACGTCTACATGACCCGGCTGAACCTGGATAAATGCAAGATCACCTGGAACCGCGACCTCGTCCGCCTGCGGGTGGAGATCGACGGGGGCTGAACGGGGAGGCGATCAGGGCAGCCGGCTCCAGGGCGGCGGCGACAACCTCTCCGTGATCCAGTCGGCGAAGGCCCTGGTCTTGCCGGCGATGAATCGGCCGGAGGGCCGGATCAGATGGATCGCGGTCTCCCCGTCGGCATCGCCGCCTAAATCGCCAACGGCATCTCCCCTGGCGCCGACCTCCACGCTCCAGTCCGGCAGCACGGGCACAAGACGCCCGTCGGCCAGTTCCCGCCCGGCCAGCCATTCCGAACACATCATCACCCCTTTCCCGGCCACGGCGGCATGGAGAAGGCTTTCGGCATTGTCGGTCAGCAGCGGCCCGGAAACCCGCACGCGAGCCCGCTCGCGCCCGCGGGCGAAACGCCACTCCGACGGCGAGGCGAAGAGCGCGAACAACAGCGCGTCATGGCCGGCCAGATCGGCCGGCTCCTTTGGGGTTCCGCGCGACGCGAGGTAGGAAGGCGCCGCGCAGATCAGCCGCCGGTCCACCACCAGCCTGCGCGCCACCAGCGAACTGTCGGGCAGCCGGCCGATGCGGATGGCGAGGTCAAAGCCCTCCCCCACCAGATCGACGAAACGGTCGCTGTAGAAGGCCTCGATCCGTACGCGCGGGAACGCGGTGAGAAAATCGAGCAGGAGCGGCGCCACCCACAGCCGCCCGAAGGCCTCCGGCAGCGCCAACCGCAGCGTGCCTTGCGGAGCGGCCCCGGCGTCGGCAGCCTCCCGCTCGGCATCGGCCAACAGGGTCAGGGCCATGCGCGCCCGGTCGGCGAAGCGGCGCCCGGCCTCCGTCGGCGTCACCCGCCGCGTCGTCCGCTCCAGCAGCCGGACGCCCAGCCGTCGCTCCAGCGCCGACACCCGGCGCGACAGCACCGAGGCATCGCGCCCGATGACCCGTGCCGCCGGTGCGAAGCCGCCGCTGTCCAGAACCGCCAAAAAAGCGGCGACCTCCTCCAGGCCCTGATCGCTCAATTCATGCATAGTCTGCAGCAATATCATGCACAGGCGCCGGATTAAAGGTGGCAGCGCAAAGAGCTAGCCTCGCGTCACACGTCACCGCAAGCGAGGATCCTTTCCGATGCGCGCCTATCAGCTTGAAGCCCCCCGTCTCGACGCCCTGCGCATGGTCGAACTGTCGCGACCTGCCCCAGGAGCGGGCGAGGTGCTGGTCCGCCTGCGCGCCGCCAGCCTGAACTATGTCGATCTGGCGGTGGCGACCGGCGCCTTCCCGGCACCGTCGCTGCCGCTCATCCCGGTCACCGACGGTGCCGGCGAGTTGGTGGAGATCGGCCCCGGCGTGACCGGAGTGGTGGAAGGAGATCGTGTCATCCCGCATTTCCTGCCGGATTGGTCCGCCGGTGCCCTGCCGCCGGTGGCTGGGCGGCGGATGCGCGGCATCACCATGCCCGGCTCGCTCGCCGATTATGCGGTGGTGCCCGTCGCCAGCCTCGTGCCGGTGCCGCATCATCTGTCCTTCACCGAAGCGGCCACCCTGCCGATCGCCGCCACCACCGCTTGGCGGGCAGTACGGACCGGCGCGCTGCGTCCGGGCAGCACCGTACTGCTGCTCGGCACCGGCGGCGTCAGCCTGTTCGCCCTGCAATTCGCCAAGGCGTCGGGTGCCCGGGTCATCATCACCTCGTCCTCGGACGCGAAGCTGGAGCGGGCGAAGGCGCTCGGTGCCGACAAGACCATCAACTACACGACCACCCCCGACTGGGACGCACGGGTGCTGGAGCTGACCGACGGAGCCGGCGTCGATCTGGTGGTGGAGACGGGGGGTGCCGGGACCTTCGCCCGTTCGCTCAACGCCACGGCGGCGGAGGGAACGGTCTTCGTCGTCGGCTTCCTCAGCGGCGCCGACCTGCAGGCTTCGCTGTTCCCGATCATCATGAAGATGCTGAAGGTGGTCGGCAGCAACACCGGATCGGTCGCCGACCTGCGCGAGGCGGTCCGCGCCATTGATGCCGGCCGGATCCGTCCGGTCGTGGACCGGGTCCACGAGTTCGAGGATGCTGCCGACGCCTATGCGACCCTGTCGCGCGGCAGCCATTTCGGCAAGATCGCCATCGCGCTCGGCAACGGCGGCTGATCCGCCGCCGCCATCGTGCCGACGGACGACCCCACCCGTCGGCACAGGGGTGTTGCCAATCACGGACGCAGGGCCGATCTGTCGATATGGACCCCGGAATGAGGAGCGGTGCCATGCCGGACGGCGATCCCTTCGACCTCCAGCGTTTCGTCAAGGCGCAGGACCCGGTCTTCGCGACCGTGCTGGCGGAATTGCGCAACGGCCGCAAGCGCAGTCACTGGATGTGGTTCGTCTTCCCGCAGCTGCGTGACCTCGGCCGCTCCCCCACCGCGCAGTTCTACGGAATCGCCTCCCTCGACGAGGCGCGGGCTTATCTGGCCCATCCGCTGCTCGGACCCCGGCTGGTGCAAGCAACGGACACCGTCCTGGCGGTGAAAGAGCGGACACTTCACGAGATCTTCGGCTCGCCCGACGACG
Source organism: Azospirillum endophyticum (assembly GCF_016595245.1). Classification (GTDB taxonomy): domain Bacteria; phylum Pseudomonadota; class Alphaproteobacteria; order Azospirillales; family Azospirillaceae; genus Azospirillum; species Azospirillum endophyticum. The sequence goes on along the minus strand of NZ_JAENHM010000044.1, from coordinate 172,016 downwards.
TGAAGTTCCGCTCCTCGATGACCCTGTTCGCCCAGGCCGCGGCGGAGGGGGAGGAGCTTTACCGCAACGCGCTCGACCGCTGTTGCGATGGCCATCCCGACGAAGCGACGTTGACGCAGCTGGGCTGACGGCGGCTCGTCAGCCCAGCAATTCGGCGAGGTCCAAACCGCGCTCCCGTCCCAGGCTGTCCAGCATCGCCAAGGTGGCGCCGTCAAGCGGGATGCCGTCGGCCAAACGCTGGCGTCGGGTGCGGCTTTCCGGCTCGCCCGGCAACTGGATGGCGTCGGCCCCCGTTGCCGTCGGGGTATCGCGGACATAGGCCACCAGCTCGTCGAGATCGGCCGCCCAGCCGGCGTTGCCGCCGCGCACCGGATCGAAAACGATGGCGAACATGTTGTTCATCACCCGGCCGGAATCCTGGTGGGTGGGCGTTCCCGGCATCGCCGACGCTAGCGCCCCGGCCAGCACGTCGCACATCAGCGCCAGACCGAACCCCTTATGCCCGCCCAGCGGCAGCAGGGCGCCCGACGGGTCCTGGAACATCACGCCGGGATCCTGCGTGGGACCGCCCTGCGGGTCGAGCAGCAGGCCGGGCGCCATCTCCTGTCCCTTGCCCATGGCGACCCGGCATTTGCCGACGGCGACGGCGCTGGTGGCGAAATCCAGGATCAGGGCCGGGGTGGAGTTCGTTGCGGGAACCGCGATGCAGATCGGGTTGGTGCCCAGTCGTGGCCGGGTGCCGTCATGCGGCGCCACCGCCGGGCGGGTCACCACATTGACGAAGGCCAGCGCGACCAGGCCGGCGTCGCTGCACTGCTCGCCATAGGAGCCGACACGGCCGATATGGTGGCTGTCGCGCAGGGACAGCACCGCCAGCCCATCCCGCCGCGCCTGTTCGATGGCGAGGTCCATCGCCTCCCGCGCGATGACCTGCCCATAGCCGCTGCCGCCGCCCACCGCCAGGAAGGGGCCGGATTGACCGATCACGGTCGCATGCCGGTTGGGCCGCAACAGCCCGGCGGCGATCGCCGGCATATACATCGCCAGCATGCCGACACCGTGGCTGTCGTGCCCGCGCAGGTTCGCCTCCACCAGATGGTCGGCGACGACGGCCGCCTCCTCGGCCGCGCTGCCGGCTGCACGAAGCAGTCGGCGCACGGCCTCGGCCAGCCGGTCCGCCCGGACCGGACGGATGCTGGTGCCATGAACGCCGGCATTGAAGGAAGCCGCCGCGGCAAAGGGGTCCATCTGCTTCTCCGTCATGATCTGCCTTCCCGTTGCATGGCCCCTAATTGGTTGCAGGCAGCCGGGCGGAGCAAGGGCAAAATCATTGGTGGAAACGACGAGAGGGCGGATCCCGGCGCTTTACCCGCCGGGATCCGCCCCCTCGTCGTCGATGCCCCCGTCAGATGCCGATCAGGCGGCGTTGACTTCCGACACGAAGCGCTGGACTTCGTCCTTCAGGCGGTCGGATTGCTGCGAGACGTTCTCCACGCTGGCGGAGACCAGACGCATCCGTTCGCTGGTGGTGGACATGGTCGACGACAGCGAGCCGACGCTGCTGGTGACGCGGCGGGAGTTGTCGGCGGCGGTGCGGGCGTTGGCGAAGATCTGGTGGGTCGCCGCCTCCTGCTGCTGCACCGCCGACGCCACTTCGCCGTTCAGTCCGCTGAGGTTGGTGATCAGGCTGGCGATGCTCTCGATGGCGCCGATGGCGTTCGCCGTCGCCGCACGGATGGCGCCCACCTGCGACTGGATGTCCTCGGTGGCCTTCGCCGTCTGGGTGGCGAGGCTCTTGACCTCGCTCGCCACGACGGCGAAGCCCTTGCCGGCTTCGCCGGCGCGCGCCGCCTCGATGGTGGCATTCAGGGCCAAGAGGTTGGTCTGGCCGGCGATCGAGTTGATCAGTTCCACCACCGCGCCGATCTGTTCGGCGGCCGACGCGAGGCCGGTGACGATGCCGGTGGTGTTGGCGGTCTCCGTCACCGCGCGGGACGCGGTCTGGGCGGCGCTTTCCACCTGGCGGCTGATCGCGGCGATGGAACCGCGCAGTTCCTCGCTGGCCTGGGCGGCGGACTCGACGCTGTCGGAGGCACCCTGCGCCGCCCCGGCGGCGGCATGCGCCTCGTCGGTGGTGCTGGCCGCGTCGTTGGTGAGGGCGGCGGTGCGCTCGTTCAGGGCCACCGTGGTGGTGCTGAGCGTCGCCACGACCTCGTCCATCGCGCGGGCGAACTCGGCGGCGCGGACGGACAGGCGTTCGCGCTGGAGGTCGCGGGCGGCACGCTCCAGATCGGCGCGCTGGGACTCGTCGCGGGCATCCTGCAGGGTGGTGGCGAGGCCGGCCACGGCGCGGGCCATGTCGCCGATCTCGTCGGGGCGGTCGGCATGGGGCACGGCGACGGTCAGGTCGCCGCCGCCGATGCGGCCCAGCACGTCGCGGATCGCCAGCAGCGGACGCGACATCCCGCGCGACACCCAGATGCCGATGCCGACGCTGATCGCCAGCAGCAGCAGCGACACCTCGAGCTCGCGCCAGATGCGAGCCCGGAATTCCGCATCGACGTCGTCGGTGTAGACACCGGTTCCGATCATCCACTGCCAGGGCTGGTAGCCGGTGGCATAGGCGATCTTCGGGGTCGGTTCGGCATCGTCGCTGCGCTTGTGGCGGAAGGCGACGAAACCGCCGCCCGCCTTGGCCGCGTCGGTCATCTGCACGTTGAAGGGGACGCCGTCGGGGTCCTTCAGGTTCAGCAGGTTCTTGCCCTCGACCTGCGGACGCAGGCCATGCACCAGGCTGACGCCGGCATAGTCGTAGACGAAGAAATACTCGCCGTTGCCGTAGCGCATGGCGCGTACGGCGTCGCGGGCGCGCTCCTGCGCTTCGGCGCGCGGCATCTTCCCCGCCTTTTCCTGCTCGCCATACAACGCGACGACGGAGGCGGCGGCGTCGACCATCTCCTTGACCTTGGCCTTGCGCTGCTCGATCAGGTTCGTGCGCGTTCCCGTCAGGTGGACGGTGGCGCCGGCCAGCGTGCTGAGCAGCGCCACACCGAACACCAGCAGCATGAGCCGCGTACCAATCTTGAGCTTCATCGCCCCTCTCCTCACTCCTGATCCACGCGGCATCGCGCGGCATCCACGCATCATTCTTGAATTGGTCTTCCGACCGGTTTCCCCGGTCAGGCCGGGCAGCAGTCCCCGGCCATCGCCTTCACCGGAACCTCCGGCGGGCTTTCCAACGGGTCGCAGCGCCACCATCCCGGTCCGCCCGGCGGGGCGGGCAGGCTGGTGAAGGCGACGACCTCGCAGTTCCCCAGCTCCACGCCCGGCCGCCCGGCGAGGCGGTGCAGCAGGATGCGGGCGATCCCCTTGCTGCCGACCAGCAGCGGCCGGCGCGCCAGCAGGCCGGCGGGCCCGTTGGCGAGTTCGTCGACGCCGTCCAGGACGCGGGCGGCGAAGGCCCCCTCCCCCTCCCCGCCCGGCGGCGTCTCCCCGGCGGCGAACCAGGGACGGGTCAGGTCGATCGGCAAGCCGTTCCAGTCCCCCAGGATCCGCTCGCGCAGCCAGTCGCGCCGGAGAAGCGGAACGCCGAGCGCCTCGGCGAACAGGGCGCCGGTCACGGCAGTGCGCTCCAGCGGGCCGGCGATCACCAGGCCGCAGGCCCGGCCGGAGCGGCGGAAGCGCTCCGCCGCCTGCCGGGCCTGTTCAACCCCCTGCCCGGTCAGCGGCACGTCGCGGTCACCGCCGCAGCGCAGACCGCGCCGGTTGTCCTCGGTTTCGCCATGGCGCACGAAGTGGAAGCCGTCGGTCATCACCGGTCCTCTCAGCGGAACAGGAGGCGGGCGGCGCCCGTGCTCCAGCCGATGGTGCTTTCCACCGGCAGGGCATGGCGGGCCGCCATCCAGCGGGCCAGGGCGTCGATGTGCAGCGGGTCGCTCAGCGTCGGGGTATGGCCGACATCGGGCACATGCAGGACGGTCGTCCCCGGCTTGCCGATCATCCGGGCGATGGTCGCCTCCTGCAGCGCATCGCTCATCATGCCGTGCACCAGCAGCACCGGGCAGTCGACGCGCTCCCAGTCGTCCCACTGGTCGTGGTCCAGCGCGGCACCGTCGCGGTAGCATTGCAGAGCGCGGATGTCGTGGCGGTAGACCCGGCCGCCATTCTCCTCGGACCAGCGGGTCTGGTGGAAGCTGTTGTGCAGCAGAACGGTGTCGTCGACCGGCCCGTCGTTCTTCTGGGCGGCACCGGTGCGGTGGAACAGCTGGGCCGGATGGCGGAAGACATAGTGGCGGGCGACGGATTCGGCCCGGCGGCGGCGGCGTTCGGTCGGGATGTAGGGACCGATGTCGTTCAGGATCAGGCGGTCGACCAGTTCCGGCGCTTCCGCCGCCACCCGCATCGCCACGCTGCCGCCGAGCGAGGAGCCCAGCAGCGTGACCGGACCCAGCCGCTTGTGCCGGATCAGCGCCAGGACCTGGGCGACGTTGCCCTCGAAGCTGTAGTCCGACTGGTCGGCCAGCCAGCCGCTGCGGCCGCGCCCGGCCCAGTCCAGGCACAGCACATGATAATCGTGCGACAGGGCGCGGGCGAGATAGTCGAAGCGCCGGGCCGAGTTGGCGATGCCGCCCAGGCACAGCAGGGCCGGCTTCTGCGGGCTGCCCCATTCCGTGTAGGCGAGACGGATCGTGTAGTCGCTGCGCAGCCGCTCCACGGTGCCGGGCTGCAAGGCCGCGCTGTGGGTGTAGTCGAAGTGACGCAGCCGATGACCGGCACCGACCAGCGGTTCGATCACCCGCATGATCGTTTCATAATTCTTCCAGGTCATCTCCTCGGCCGACCCGATGCCGAATGCGTCCAGGGTGGCGCGCAGCGCCTCCATGGCGCGGTCTTGGCGTCCGTAGGCGGGAAGAGCCTCCCCGGCGAAGGAGGGGGCGGGCATGGTGCGAATGGGTTCCACGAGCATCTGGTCAGGCATGGGCGTCGAAGCCTCCGTGATCGATGGGTGTGGGGCGATTGTCTCGAGGGCGATGGGTGCAAGTCGGGCGTTCGGGAGATCGAAGGGGGACGGGCGATGCGTGGCTGCCGGGTCGATCATCGGGCGGCTTCCCCTGCCGTCGGCGAAGCGGACGGGGCCAGCAGGAAGACGGCGCAGAAGGCCGTGCCGCACAGCATGCCGAGTACGCCCAGCGCCACCAGCGCAGCCTGGATCCCGAACCGGTCGGCGAGGGCCGCGGCCAGCAACGGGCCGATCACCGAACCGCCGCGTTCCAGCAGGCGGTAGACCGCGAAGACGCTGGACTCGCCCATGCGGGCACAGTCGGCGCGACAGACTTCCGGCACCAGGGCCAGTTGGGTGGCGTTGTTGAAGGCATGGGCGACGCCGAGCGCCGCGATGCCGATCAGGGTCCCGGCGACGCCCTGTTCCTGCAGGATCGCCAGGGTGCCGGCCCCGCCGACCAGCCCGCCCAACCCGGCGAACAGGGCGTGTCGCCCGGTCCGGTCGGCCACCCTCGACACCCAGGGGCCGAGCAGGACGATGATCAGCCCATAGGTCATCATCAGCCGGCCGATTCCGGCCGGCGTCTCGCCGGCCGCATGGAGGGAGACCGGGACGAGATAGAAGAGGTATCCGGTCAGCATCAGCTTCGTCGGCACCGACGAGAACATCAGCAGGGCCAGGAAGCGGGGATTGGCAAGCAGTGCGCGCGCGTCGGCGATGCGGAAGGGATGCCGTTGCACCCGCTCCACCCGGTCGGCCGGAAGAAGCGTCACCGCCGCCACCGCGGCCAGCGCCAGCAGCGCCGAGACCGCGAAGGTGGCGCGGTAACCGAACTGGTCGGCCAGGATGCCGCCCAGCGGAGCGCCGCACAGGCCGGCGACGATCACCGCGGCGACGAATTGCGCCATGCCGCGCGCGCGCCGGTCCGCCGGGGTGTGGCGGGCGACGAAGCCCTGCGCGCCGATGAACATCACCGCATAGCCGAGCGCGCAGGCACTGCGCCACAGCAGCAGTTCCACCAGCGACCCGGCCATCGCCGTCCCGGCGAAGCCGGCCACCGCCGGCAGGGTGCCGAGCAGCAGCGTGCGGCGGCTGCCGAACCGGTCGGCCCAGGCACCGGCGAAGGGCGTGAAGACGGCGACCAGGAACATGAACAGCCCGATCGGCAGCCCCATCATCAGGGTCTCCGACAGGCCTGCAACGGGTGTGTAGAGGTCGCGCGTGTAGAGCGGCAGGAAGGATCGCGACAGTTCCTCCGCCAGCATGAACAGGAACAGGGCGGCGCGCATGCAGGCAACCGCGGATGCCGCTTCAGATGCCGGTCGCGCTTCCCCCCGGCTTGGCCGGGCTGCGAGCAGGAGCAGCCCTTCGAACGTCAGGAGAAGACAGACGACCAGCAGCACCGCCCCGTCAGTGAGGAAGCCCTGCACCGCTTCGTCCGGAAGCAGCCCCGCGAGCCGCGGCAGGGTTCCGGCCCCGCAGGCCAGCATCGCCGACGCTACCGTCATCAGCGCTCGCAAGGGTGTGGTGCCCGCCCTCCGCAGGACGGACGGAAACAGCAGCGCGATCGCCGCAAACGCCGCCGAGATCAGACCGGCGACGGCCGCCAGATGATCGCGCACGCCACTCATCACAACCTGTGCGGCAGAGAATGACAAATCCGCCGCCATAGCTTCATAAAATTTTCCGCAAATCAAAAGCGAATACAGAAGAATGCTCGATATCGCCAAAATGGGCAGAGACACGCGCGGACGTGCGACCGAATTCGATTGCATTATTAGCTCCAGACACACAACCGCTGCGAAGAAGTGCTCCGGAGGCTAAATCCTAACTCCAAAGAATTGGTAAACCGAAATTGCATCGAAAATAAAAGTTCAGGCTGTTATGTAGCATACGTGGGTATGCGGTTTGTTGACGGAACTGATACTGAAAATACTTGGTAAAATGCGCCGAAGTATTCTCCGGAGACCTGGTTTCATGCATTTTTCTACGGGCGGCGCCACGTTTTATGGGGGAGCGAACACCTACCACCAAACAAAGCGCGATCGCTGTCCGGCGAATACACACCTTGGTTGCATTGCAGCAAAGGTCAAGCTATGCAATTTCGAATTGGGGTAGCTGTCAGATCTTCATATGACGTGCGAACGGAGCGGAAGCGAAGCTCCGGACGTTGCCGGGGTTAGAGGGAAAAAATTTAAAAATTTCATCAGCCATCGCGACCGGGATGCCCCCGCCAAACACCACTCACGCTTGGCAAGAAGGGTCCGCGGCGCTTCGCCACATCGCAAATGAAAATGATTCGCATGACTATGGCCTTTCGCGGCCATTGCCGCTGATCCGCCCGCCGTTGCCCGGCGTGCCGCCGACAGGTGTTTCCCAATGATCCCGCCGCTACCCGGCTCCGCTCTTGATGCGCGTCCCTGTCTTGCCACCCGTCAGACTCCCGGCCCCATGCCGGGAGGTTCCGCCGACCCTCCGAAAGTGGAAAGCGATGGCTGCCGTCTCGGCGCATTGCGCAAGGGTCAGCGCGCGGTGGTGACCGGTCTCGACGAGACCGCCGTCGCCACACCGCTGCCGCCCGGCGAACTGGAACGCCGCATGATCGAGATGGGCCTGATCGAAGGCGCCCGCGTGGAGATCCTGCATGAGGGATTCCCCGGCGCCGATCCACTTGCCGTGCGCATCGACGACCACACCCTGGCGCTGCGCCGGGCTGAGGCGCACGCCGTCCTGGTGACGCTCGCCTGAGCGTCGCCTCCTTTTCCTGCGGAAAGGCTTCCGCGATGTCCGATACCGTTCTATCCACCCCCGTCTTTCCGGCCGCCCCACCGCGCCTCGCGCTGGTCGGCAACCCCAACTGCGGCAAGACCGCCCTGTTCAACGCCCTGACCGGCGCCCGCCAGAAGGTGGCGAACTATCCCGGCGTGACGGTCGAGCGCAAGATGGGCGAGTTCCTCAGCCCCGCCGGCATCCGCGTCCAGATCGTCGACCTGCCAGGAACCTACAGCCTGCGCGCCCGCTCCCCCGACGAGGAGGTGACGCGCGACGTCGTGCTCGGCCGCTTCCAGCATGAGGCACCGCCCGACGCCATGGTCTGCGTTGCCGATGCCACCAACCTGCGCCTGCATCTGCGGCTGGTGCTCGAGTTGAAGAAGCTCGGCCGGCCGATCATCCTCGCGCTCAACATGATGGACGTCGCGGAGGCGCGCGGCTGCCGCGTCGACGCGGCTGCCCTGTCGGCGGCGCTGGGCGTGCCCGTGGTGCCGACGGTGGCGATCCGGCGCAACGGCGTGGCCGGCTTGCTCGACCAGATCGACCGCAGCATGACGGTGATGACCGCAAGCACGGCTCGTTCCCACTCCTCCCCCTGCGGCTGGAGCGAACCGTCGGCACGGGAATTGCGCGCCTATCACCAGGAGGTCGAGAGCATCCTGGCCGCGGCGCTCCGCGATGCCGGGCGGCCGTCGCTCGCCACGCAGCGCATCGACGCCGCTTTGCTGCACCCGGCCATCGGCCTGCCTTTTTTGTTCCTGGTGCTGTTCCTGATGTTCCAGGCGGTGTTCGCCTGGGCCGCGGTGCCGATGGACATGATCGACAAGGGGCTGGGCTGGGTGCAGGCTGCCGCCGGGGCCGCCCTGCCGGACGGCCTGCTGAAAAGCCTGCTGACCGACGGCATCATCGCCGGGGTCGGCAGCGTGGTGATCTTCCTGCCGCAGATCCTGGTGCTGTTCTTCTTCATCCTGATCCTGGAATCGACCGGCTACATGGCCCGCGCCGCCTTTCTGCTCGACCGGCTGATGGGTGGGGTCGGGCTGCATGGCAGGGCCTTCATCCCGCTGCTGTCCAGCTTCGCCTGCGCCGTGCCCGGCATCATGGCGTCCCGCACCATCGAGAACCGCGCCGACCGGCTGGCGACGATCATGATCGCCCCGCTGATGACCTGCTCGGCCCGGCTACCGGTCTATACGCTGATCATCGCCGCCTTCGTGCCGGAGCGGACCGTGGCCGGCGGTCTGATCGGGCTGCAAGGGCTGGTGATGTTCACGCTCTATGCCGCCGGCATCCTGTCGGCGCTGGCGGTCGCCTTCGTGCTGAAACGCACGATCTTCAAGGGCGCCCGCGATCCGCTGCTGATGGAACTGCCGGCCTACCGGCTGCCCAGCCCGCGCGACATCCTGCTCGGCCTGCTGGAACGGGCGCGCATCTTCCTGGCCCGCGCCGGCACGGTGATCTTCGCCATCATGATCCTGCTGTGGTTCCTCGGCAGCTTCCCGGCGGCGCCGGACGGGGCGACGGGTCCGGCCATCGATTACAGCTTCGCCGGGATGCTGGGCCATGCGCTGGCACCGCTGCTCGCCCCCATCGGCTTCACTTGGCAGATCGCCATCGCCCTGGTGCCGGGCATGGCGGCGCGCGAGGTGGCGGTGGCGGCGCTCGGCACCGTCTATGCGCTGAGCGAGACGGGAGACGCATTGTCCGGCTCGCTGGCCGGCGTGCTGGCGGCGGATTGGAGCCTGCCGACCGCGCTGTCCCTGCTTGCCTGGTTCGTGTTCGCCCCGCAATGCGTCTCCACCCTGTCGGTGGTGAAGCGGGAGACCAACAGCTGGTTCTGGATGCTGGTGATGATCGCCTACATGACGGCGCTCGCCTACGGCGCCGCCTTCGTCACCTTCCGGGTCTCCAGCGCCCTGCTGGGAGGGTGAGCCATGATGGAAAGCCTGTTCGTCGGCCTGATCGTCGCCGCCGCCTTCGCCTGGGTGGCTTGGACCATCCTGCTGCCGACCGGCCTGCGCAACCGCCTGCGCCGGCTGGCCGGACGGCCGGTGCCATCGCAGGCGGCAGGCTGTGGCGGGGGATGCTGCGGTTGCGACGCGGCGACGCCGAAGCGCAGCCGGCACTGCTGATTTCACCACACGGCCTTCCACACGGCCGCTCACCAGCCGGTGGGGCAGGCCCGGCATCCCGTCATCAGCGCATCCTGGAAGATGGCGAAGCGCAGCTTGGCCCCGTCCATGTTGGCGTTCGACAGGTTGGACAGGCCCATCTTCGCCTCCTGGAGGTTGGCCCCCTCCAGGTTCGCGCCGGCGAGGTTGATCTTGTCGGCGCGGATCGCCTCCAGATTGGCGGCGGTCAGGTCGCTTCCGGTGAAATCGGCGCCGGTGGCGCGGGCGAACTCCAGATTGGCACCGCGCAGCCGGGCACCCGACAGGCGCGCGCCCTGGAGGAAAGCGTTCCGCAGGTCGGCGCCGTCCAGGATGGCGCCCGTCAGGTCTGCGCCACGCAGATCGGCTTTGCGCAAATCGGCCCGCATCAGGTTGGCCCCGTGCAGATCAGCCCCCGCCAGCGACAGGCCGCGCAGGTTGCGGTGCCGCAAATCCAGCTTGGGGCAGACGACGCGGGGACCGAGCGTGCATCCGTCGACGACGCTCGCCCGCTCCTCCTCACCGCCGCCGACCGGCTGCCCGGCCTGGTCTTCGGCGGCGGCCGGGATCGCGGCCGTCTCCATCTCGGCCGCCAAGGCGGACGGAACGGGCGACGCGAGGCAGAGGGCCAAGATGTTCAGTGTCAGAAACTGGCACAATTTATTAGGCACGGCCTTGCTGCGCGACGTCATGGTGATGCCTCCGAGAGGGAAAGGGCCGGGGCGGCGGCCGCCCCGGCGCTCCGTGCTCCGGTTTCCCGGAACCGGTCACTTGGTGCTGGACAGCTTCACGTCGGCCAGCTTGAACACCCAGAAGGAGCCGCCCTGGGTCACGCGGGTGGTCAGGTCGGCCAGGTCGCCGCCCCACAGCGGCACGGCGCCGCCATAGCCGGTGGTGATGCCGACATACTGCACCCCGTCCTGCTCCCAGGTGATGGGGGAGGAGACGATCCCCGACCCGGTCTGGAAGTGCCACAGCTCCTGGCCGGTCCGGGCGTCGAAGGCCTTGACGAAGCCGTCGCCGGTGCCGGTGAAGACCAGGTTGCCGGCGGTCGCCAGCGTGCCGGCCCACAGCGGCAGTTCTTCCTTGTGCTCCCAGACGATCTTGCCGGTCTTCGGATCCAGCGCCCGCAGGCTGCCGACATGGTCGTCGAACATCTTGTGGATGCGGAACCCCATCCCGAGATAGGCCGAGCCGGGGTTGTAGCCGACATGCTCGGTCCAGTAATCCTCCTTCCAGTGGTTGGCGGCGATGTAGAACAGCTTGGTGTCCTCGCTGTAGGACATCGGGTTCCAGTTCTTGCCGCCCAGGAAGGGCGGCGAGACCTCCACCGGCTTGCCGCGCTTCTCGCCTTCGGCCGGCAGCGGCGGACGCTGGCCCTCGTTCTCGATCGGCCGGCCGGACTTCAGGTCGATGCCCTTGGCCCAGGTGATGCCGTCGACGAAGGGATAGGCCGCCAGCACGCTGTTCGGCTTGTTCGCCTCGCCGCCGGCCGTCGCCAGCTTGATGCGGTCGGTGACGTAGAAGAAGCCGTTGCGGTCGGCATGCGCCGTCGCCTTCACCGTCTTCCCCGACGGGTCCGTATAGTCGAACAGCACCAGCTCGTTATTGCCGGAGAAGTCCCAGGTGTCGTTCGGCGTGTGCTGGTAGAAGCCCTTCAGCTCGCCGGTGGTCGGATCGACATAGGCCTGGCCCGAGGTGTAGAGGCTGTCGCCGGGCCAGCGCGCCCAGCCGTTCCACGGCGCCGGGTTGCCCGTGCCGATGACGATGGTGTTGGTCTCGACATCGAAGGTGGCGCTCTGCCAGGGCGCGCCGCCGCCATGGTTCCAGGCCTCCACCAGAGTGCCGTCCTTGTCGCGCGGCCAGGACGGGGCCTTGTCGCTGCCGGTGGGCGTGCTGTCCTTGCCGTTCAGCCGGCCCATGTGGCCTTCGACCAGCGGGCGCATCCAGATCTCTTCGCCGGTGTCGGGATCGCGGGCGAACAGCCGCCCGACCACGCCGAACTCGTCGCCCGACGAGCCGTGGATCAGCAGGACCTTGCCGGTCTTCTGGTCCTTCACCACGGTGGGCGCGCCGGTCATGGTGTAACCGACCTTGTGATCGGCGAACTTCTTCTTCCAGACGACCTTGCCGGTATCCTTGTTCAGCGCGACGATCGAGGCGTCGAGCGTGCCGAAGAACAGCTTGTCGCCGTAGATCGCCGCGCCGCGGTTGACCACGTCGCAGCAGGGCCGGATGTCGTCGGGCAGCCGGTGGGAATAGCTCCACAGCCGCTTGCCGGTCTTGGCGTCCAGCGCGAACATCCGCGAGTAGGAACCGGTGACGTAGATCACCCCGTCATGGACCAGCGCCTGGGTCTCCTGCCCGCGCTGCTTCTCGTCGCCGAAGGAGAAGGACCAGGCCGGGACCAGACGCGACACGCTCTCCGTATCGATCTGTTTCAGGGTGCTGAAACGCTTGCCCTCCACCCCCATGCCGTACATCAGCACGTCGCCGGGATTCTTCGCATCGTTGGCGATGGCATCCCAGGTGATGTCGGAAGCCAGCGACGGAGCGGCCGGCGCCGCGGCCAGGAACAGTCCCGCGATCACGGCGCCGATTCCGGTGGCGATCCCCGGCAGCGGAATCCCGCGAGACCGGCGCCGCGGCTTGCGGCCGGTGGAGGCTGCCGTCTTGCTGTAGGACGAAAGTGTCATGCGTTTCCCCCGTTGATTGACCCGATGCCGGCGATACCGTCACGCCGGCCCATCCCGTTCCCGCCGACGGCGGGAGGCGATGCCGCTTCCGGGAGCGGGAAAGACCGGGCGTGACGATGTCGTGCCAGAAGGCCGTTGCTTTCTGAGCGGCAGGACCTTTGAAAGCCGGCCTGTGCATCCCGCCCGGCGCACAGCACCATGTCTTGCCGATGCCAATAGTCTCTCCGGCGGATTTTTCGTTCCATTCGACAATCCGGGGAAGAACTTCTTGATGCGCCGCCATGACGACATCCCGTAGGATCCGGGATTTTTTCCCGCGCACTTGCGCCGGACGCCGGACTCTGCGTCCGCACCGCCATTCGATTGTCCGAAGGGCGGATGGCGCCCGATCCGGTGGATCGACTAACATTCCGCCTATGGTCTTATTATGGAGTGGGCGACGGTGTCGCTGAGGATGCGCATCCTGGCCCTGATCGGGCTTTTCCTGCTGCTGATGGCGACCGCCGGCGGGGCGGTGATGGTCGCCAACGCCCGCGACGCCGTCCGTGCGGAAATGGACTCGGCCCTGGAACTGGGCGGTGCGCTCGGCCTTGCCGCGGCGGAACGCGGGGATGTGCCGGGCGGCATCGGACTGCTGAACGGGTTGGGATTGCGCCATCTGCGCTTCGTCGGGGCCGACGGCCCGCCGGAGCCGGAGTCCGGGGCGGCGAAACGGCGTGCACCCGACTGGTTCGCCGCGTTGATCGGCGGGGAACCGCAAGAACGGCGGCTGGCGGGGAGCGGTCTGCGCATCGTCGCCGAGCCATGGGACGAGATCGCCGAGGTCTGGGAGGACATGAGCGATCTCGCCGCCGCGATGCTCGCGGTCGGGCTGCTGCTGATGGGGGCGGCCCATCTGGCGGTCGGGCGTGCCCTGAGCCCGCTGTCGCGCCTTGAGGCCGGGGTGGAACGGCTGCGCGCCGGCCGGTACGCCTTCGCCTTCGACGGCCGCGGCGTCCCCGAACTCGTCCGGCTGGGAACCGGCATCGCCGCGCTGGCCGAGGGGCTGGCGGCGGCGGAAGCGGAGAACCGGCGGACCGGCCAGCGGATCGTCGCGGCGCAGGATGCCGACAGGCGGGAGATCGCCCGCGAGATCCACGACGAACTCGGCGCCGCCCTCTTCGCGATCAAGGTGGATGCCGGCCGCATCCTGCGCCTGCGGGATGGCGGAGCCGAGGCGGCAAAGGGGGAGGCAGCAAGGGAAGCCGCAGAGCGCGCCGCCAAGATCCTGGACGCCGCGGCCGAGGTCCACAATATGAGCCGCCGCATCCTGGCCCGGCTGCGTCCCGCCCTGCTGGACCAGTTGCCGCTGAGCGAAGCCTTGGCAGAACTGGCTGGCGGCTGGATGCGGCGCCAGCCCGGCGTCGTCCTGACCCTCGCCATCGAACCGCCGTCGGCAAGCGCGGAACTGGACGGCTGCGACGAGGTGTTGCGGCTGACCGTCTACCGGCTGGTGCAGGAATCGCTGGTCAATGCCCTGCGCCACGCCAAGCCGTCAGCCGTCGCGGTCGGCGTGCGCATCGACCCCGAAACGCTGGAGGTCACGGTCGCCGACGACGGGCCCGGCCTGCCCGGCGGCGATGAGCCGGGACGGGGCGGCTTCGGCATCTCCGGCATGGCCGAGCGGGTGCGGACCCTGGGCGGCACCCTGTCGATCGGCGCGGCGGCCGGCGGCGGCACCCGCCTGTCGGCCCGCCTGCCCCGGCCGACCCTCTCGCCGCCGTCACCGTCCGCATTGGAGCGCATGGCATGACCCGCACCATCCTTCTGGTCGACGACCATCCCATCGTCCGCGCCGGCTGCCAGCGCCTGCTTGCCGAAGCGGCGCTCGGCCGCGTGGTGGAGGCGGAGGATGTCGGCAGCGCCCTCGACCTGTGGCGGGCGGAGCGGCCGGACGTCGTCGTCCTCGATCTCAACATCCCGGGCGACGGCGGCGGCATGGCCGTGCTGCGCAGCATCCGGGAGGAAACCCCGGCAGTCCCCGTCCTGATCTTCAGCATGCACGAGGATCCGGCCATCGCCGCCCGCGCGCTGAAGGCGGGGGCCAGGGGCTACGTCACCAAGAACGACGCGCCCGACAGCCTGGCCTCCGCCATCGGCACGGTGCTGGCGGGGCGCATCCATCTGGACAACGGGCTCGCCCGCGAATTGGCGCTGATGACCCTGTCGCCGCCATCCGACCCGCTGGCCGACCTGACCCAACGCGAGCGGGAGATCCTGGGTCTTGTCGGGCGCGGGATGACCGCGGCGGCCATCGCGGAAAGGCTGGGCATCAGCCAGAAGACGGTGGCCAACGCCTCCACCCAGATCAAGGACAAGCTGGGCGCCGACAGCGCCCGCGCCTTGATCCGCATCGCCATCGACAACGGTCTGGCGGACTGAGCGCCCGTCGACCGCTTTCCTCACTTCAACCGCCGCTCGCCAGCGCACGGCGGAAGGCGGCCAGCGTCTCGGCGCTGACATGGTGCTCGATGCCTTCGGCGTCGATGCGCGCGGTGTCGGCGCTGACGCCGAGAGAACGGAGGAAAGCCTCCACCGTCTGGTGGCGCTCGCGGCTTTCCCCGGCGATCCGGCGGCCGGCGTCGGTCAGGAACACCGCGCGGTAGGGCTTGCGGTAGACCAGCCCCTCGGCCGCCAGCCGGTCGAGCATGCGGGCGACGGTCGGCTGCGCCACCCCCAGCCTCGCGGCGATGTCGACCTGACGCGCCTCCTGCCCGCTTTCGATCAGGTCGGCGATCAGTTCGACGTAATCCTCGGCCAGCGCGGTCCGCTGCGCCTCCCGCGTCTTGCGGAAGCCCTCGGCGTGGAGTTCGGCATCGGGCAGCGTGGTGTCGGGCAGTGCGGTGTCGGCCTGGGTCGGCTCGGCCTGCGCGGACATATCCACACCCCAACCGGTCGATTTAGGGAGATCGGCCATCGCGTGCTCCGCGCTCTTCTGACAGTCAGGCCCTGACCTTACCGGAAAAATGTTCGGGGCGGGAAAGTATAGCACCTTGCATACTCGTTGCCCCGGTACATACTTGATTGATACCAGTTCTCAGTTCGGCCGGGAGTCTCGTCGATGTCGGAAGCCGAAGCCGCCGTGCCGCCCCATAGCGCCTGGAGATACGCCAGCCCGGATGGGACGAGCCGGCCAAGCCTGCCGGAGGTCCATGCCTCCGTCGCGGTGCCGCAGGGTGGCCTGTGGCTGCGGCGCCTGCTGGCCTTCGCCGGCCCGGGCTACATGGTGTCGGTCGGCTATATGGATCCCGGCAACTGGGCGACCGACCTCGCCGGCGGGTCGCAGTTCGGCTACACGCTGCTGTCCGTCATCATGCTGTCGAACCTGATGGCGATCCTGCTGCAGTCGCTGGCCGCCCGGCTGGGCATCGTCACCGGACGCGATCTGGCGCAGGCCTGCCGCGACCACTACCCGCGCCCGGTCAACCTGACGCTGTGGGTCGCCTGCGAGGCGGCGATCATCGCCTGCGATCTTGCCGAGGTCATCGGCACCGCCATCGCGCTGAACCTGCTGTTCGGCATTCCCCTGATCGGCGGTGCCCTGATCACCGCGCTCGACGCCTTCCTGGTGCTGCTGCTGATGCAGCGGGGCTTCCGTTACATGGAAGCCTTCGTGGTGGCCCTGCTGACGGTCATCGCCGGCTGTTTCCTGGTGCAGATCATCGCAGCATCCCCGCCGGTGGCCGCCGTGCTCCACGGCTTCGTGCCGACGACGCAGGTCGTGACCAACCCCGGCATGCTCTATGTCGCCATCGGCATCCTGGGGGCGACGGTGATGCCGCACAACCTGTACCTCCATTCCTCCATCGTGCAGACGCGGGCCTATCCGCGGACGGACGAGGGCCGGCGGGACGCCATCACCTGGGCCACCGTCGACAGCACGGTCGCGCTGATGCTGGCCCTGTTCGTCAACGCCGCCATCCTGATCCTGGCGGCGAGCGTCTTCCACGGCAGCGGCCACACCGAGGTGGCGGAGATCGGCGAGGCGTTCGAGCTGCTGTCGCCGCTGCTGGGATTGGGCATCGCCTCGACCTTGTTCGCGGTGGCGCTGCTGGCGTCGGGCCTGAACTCCACGGTGACGGCGACATTGGCCGGGCAGATCGTGATGGAGGGGTTCCTGCGGCTGCGGCTGCCGCATTGGGCGCGCCGGCTGCTGACCCGCGGGCTGGCCATCATCCCGGTGGTGGTGGTGACGGCGCTCTATGGCGAGAGCGGCACGGCGCAGCTTCTGGTGTTCAGCCAGGTCGTGCTGTCGATGCAGCTTCCCTTCGCGGTCATCCCGCTCGTCCGCTTCGTCACCGACCGCGGCAAGATGGGCCGCTTCGTCGTCCCCGGCTGGGTCGCCGGGCTGTCCTGGATCGTGGCCGGCCTGATCGTCGTGCTGAACCTGAAGCTGCTGTACGATACCGTTCTCGGCTGACCGCCGTTGCGGAGGACCAGACATGACCATCGGCCGTAACCGGATGACTTGGATATGGCGCGGCGGGCTTCTGGCCGCCGTCGCCGTGCTGGCGGGTTCCTGCGCCAACCCGCAGGCGGACTTGGCGTTGCGGGCGCCCGCGGCGATGATCGGCATGAGCAAGGGCAGCCTGCTGTCCTGTGCCGGCGTGCCGGAACGGTCGGCGGTCTCCGGCGATGCGGAGTATCTGGTCTACACGCGCCGGCAGACGCTGGTCGACCGCGACGTCGATTGGGAGCCCAGCCCCTGGCTCGGCCCGCGCGGCCCGATGCTCTGGCAGCCCGACGTGACGACCTGGTCCCGCACCTACAGCTGCGAAGCCACCGTCGAGTTGCGCGGCGGCCAAGTGGCGGCGGTGCGCTACAACGAGAGGCGCGACCCCACGCTGTGCTACGGGATCGTCGGAAATTGCGTGCGCTGATCGCTGGTCCATCACCCGTCACCCTGCCGCCCCTCCCGCCATGATGGAAGAGGCGGCAGGAGACCGGATCAGGCGGCGGGGAGCGGCGAGGCCTGACGGGCCAGCAGCTTCCAGGTGCCGTCGATTTTCTTCCAGACCTGCAGCACCTTGATGTGAGCGGTGTTGGTCTTGCCATCCGGCAGATTGTTGACCGAATCGAAGGTATGACGGGCAATGGCGACGTCGCCGACCAGCTGGATCGCATGGTCGCTGAGGTCGAGCGCCTTGAAGGCGTTCTTGCCGTCCAGGCTGCCGACGAAGGCAGCCTTGTCTTCAAGCCTGCTGTTCGAATGGCCGTAGGTGAGCTGGTCCATCGTCATCGCCCGCAGGGTGGCGCCATCGCCCGCCAGCATGGCGTCGCGGAGCGCGTTCACGGCTTTCGTCACGAGCTGCTGGTCATCATCGGCGGCAAGCGCGGTGGCCAGGGGGGCGACGACGGCGGGCATGGCCAAGCCGGCGGCCACGGAGGCCAGCAGGACGCGACGCGAGCGGATATGGCCGGATTTGAATGCAGACTTCTTGAGCATGGTGATCCTCCCAATCGATTGCCGTTGCGCCCACCCGCGGTGGAGCAGGCGCAAGACTAGTATACTAGTATTCAAATCAGTGCTGCAAACAGTTTGTCCGCGCGCCGATTGATCCCGGGACAAATGGAGCGCCGGCCGCATGGGTCATGTAACTTTCCGCAGATCCTCTTGTGATGGGCTGCGTCCGGCCGTCCAGGCGTCTATGCTCGCCCTCCTTGACCAAGGGGACGAGAGCGAGGGGACGACATGGCGGGCAGACGGCGCAAGATGCCGCGCAAGCGCAAAGGCAGGCAGGCAACGGCGGTCCGCGGATCGGCGGCGGAGAGCATCGCCGCCGGCCGGGCATCGCCGGGTGGCATCGCGACGGCGATCCGCGGGCCGACCGCCGGGGCCAAGAACCGCAGGGTGCGTTTCTCGGCCACCCCCGATGCCGCCGCCGGCCGCTTCCTCAGCCCGGAACAGCAATATCTGTTGAAGAAGCGGCGTGAGGCCGAACAGCGCGACGCGAAGGATCGCCGCACCGCGCTCGCCATCATCCTGGCGCTGGTCGTGCTGGCGGCCGGCGCGGTCGCCGGCCTGGTCTGGCTCTGGCGTTCCTCGATGGTCTGAGAAGCGCCGGCCCGGCTTCAGTGCCGCGCCGCGGCCAGGGCGGCGGCGTAGCGCTCGGCCAACAGCGGACTGGCCGCGGCGCAGGCCGCGGCCACCAGGCGGGATCCTTCGACGTAGTCTTCGGCGCGTTCGACGCTCCAGGACAGCGGGCGTTCGACCGCCAGCGCCTTGAGGATCGAGATCTGCTCGGCCAGCTTGATGCGCTTGGCCCCCTCCGGCGCGGCGGCGAGGCGCTCGGCCTGGATCGCCTTGCGCTCGGCGATCGCCCTGCCGACATCCTCCGGCGCATCGCTGACCGCCGCGACGAGGTCGGCGACTTCCCGGCCGAACCGCTGGGCCAGATCCTCGACCGTGGTCAGGCCGTCCTCGACCGCGTCGTGCAGCCAGGCCGCGGCGACCTCCGCCGGCGAACCGCCGGCCTGCGCCACCAGTTCCGCCGTCTCCGACAGGTGCGACACGAAGGGCGTGCGCGCCCGATCCGGCCGATAGGTGCCGTCATGCAGGGCGGCTGCGTAGCGCAGAGCCGCGACGATCACTTGCTTGTCCATGGACATGTGCTTTCCTCCGTGCCGCAGGCGGGCGGCGAAGGCCCTGGCCCGTTCAGGCAGCGTTTGCGGCGGGAGCATGGCGACAGCCGCTCTCGAACGCGCGCAGCCTGTTCCGGAAATGGTCCGCCGTCGCGCGGTCGAAGTCCAGGATCTCGGCCGGCGGCACATCGCCGCGGATCCGCATATGGATCGCCACCCGTCCGTCATGCGTCAGATGCAGGTCGAAGTCGCCGATCAGCCTGTGGGAACCTTCGCCACAGTCCTCGCCATGATGGGCGCGGTACAGGACCTGCGCACCGCCTTCCCGCTCCACCAGTTCGACGGTACCGGCATCGGCCATGCGCCGCGCGAGCGCACCGGCCTCGACCTGCAGACGGGCGACCACCTGTGCGAAGGCGGCACGGATGCCGGAATCGAGCGGTTCATGGTCGAGGGCACGTTGGGCCGGGGCAACGGACCAGCGATGGGACAAGGCATCGTGAGGCATCGGAAATGGCACTCCTGGAGGGAGGCGTGGACGGGCCGATCCCGGCGCGTCTCCCGTCCATTTCCTTAACATGCTGCACCGCAGCAGCAGGGCGCGACATATCGTCAAGTGGTATGACCAGTGTGCGGCCCTGCCCTGTCGAAGGGGTGGTTGCGGACGTTGGTGCAAAAAGGCTGGGCTGGTGGCGGTCGTGAGGGCAAACGGGCATAGAAGCGGCCCGCTGAGTCCGAGACTCCGACGCTCCACAAGGTCAACGAGCCGCGCCGTCACAAGATCCCGAAGGCCCGGTACCGTGTGGAGAACTGGGCGGCCTACGATGCGGCGCAGCGCCGATCTGGCCGTCTCGTCGGCGCTTGCCAGGACGGACGGGCCGGTCACCATGGTCATCGATTCCACCGGGCTGAAGATGTTCGGCCGGGGCGAGTGGCACCTGGAAAAGCACGGCGGCACAGCGCGCCGATGCTGGCGCAAGCTGCACTTGGCCGTCGATCCCGCCACCGGCGCGATCCTCGCCTCGGCGTTGACAGGCAACGAGGAGGGAGACGCCTCGCTGGTCGATCCTTTGCTCGACCAGGTCACGGGCCCGATCGGCTCGGTGCTGGCGGACGGCGCCTACGACGGCGAGCCCGTCTATCGTGCTGTCGCCGAGCGTGCTCCGGACACCGAGGTGATCATCCCGCTGCGTGCGACCGCGGTGCCAAGCGACACCGCCGAGAGCGCCCCCACCCTGCGCGACCATCACATCCAGACGATCAAGGAGCGTGGTCGGCTGGGCTGGCAGCGAGCCGTCCAATGCGGCAGGAGATCGTTGGTCGAGGTGGCGATACTTCGGTCCACGGTTTTGATCGGACGCAGCCTGCGCGCCCGCACTCCGCCCGCACGAAAAGCCGAAGCCAAGGCCGCCTGCGCTGTCATCAATCGCATGACCAGCCTCGGCATGCCAGACTCCCGGAAGGTCGTCTGATCTCCACCGCCTTTGGGCAAAATCCGTCCGCAGGCCGAGTTCTGCACCAAGCTCTATAAAACGGCGACTTCCACTTTACGCCGCAAACATGATAGTGATTGTCATTCTCATGCTTGTGTTCAGGCGGACCAGGGGCCGGGGGGTCAGTATATGTCCATTAAACAACCTGTACTCGAAGAAGCTTGTGGGACCGCTCAGTTTGGACTGCTCTATAGCGAGCATCATGGCTGGCTGCACAACTGGTTACGACGCAGGTTAGGATGTACGCACAACGCGGCCGATGTGGCGCAGGACACATTCCTGCGTATCCTGGCCTCACGCGACGCGTTGCTGGGCATCCGCGAACCCCGTGCCTTCCTCACCACCACGGCGAAGCGTCTGCTGTTGGATCGTGCGCGCCGCCAGACGATCGAGCAGGCCTATCTGGCCGAGCTGGCGCTCGCTGCCGAGACGATAGCCGGCCATCCGTCGCCGGAGGATGTGCTCGCCGCGGTACAGGCGCTCGAGCAGATCGGCGCTGCCTTGCAGGCGGTGTCGGCCAGGGCGCGGGAGGCCTTCCTGATGCATTATCTGGACGGCCAGACCCATGCCTCCATCGCCGGTCACCTCGGCGTGTCGACGCGGATGGTGCAGAAATATCTGGCGCAGTGCCTGTTGCAGTGCTGCCGGGTGCGCGACAGCCATCTGTGAGGCGCCCGACATGAGTGCGAAAACCCGGAACACGGCCGACGATGCCATTGCCGAAGAGGCGGCGCGGTGGGTGGTTGCGCTGACGGCGGACAGTGCGGTCGAGCGCGAACAGGCCCGTGCCGGTTTCGAGCGCTGGCAGAAGGAGGATCATCGCCATGCCGAAGCCGCCGCCGGCATGGAACATCTGGTGGAACAGCTGCAGCGTATGCGCGCCGGGGGCACCACCCGGCCAGCCCGCGCCGCCTTGAACGCAGCGCTTGCCAACGGCAGGCGTACACGCTCCCGCCGTCTGGTGGCGGCGCTTGCGATCGTCCTGGCGCTCGGCCTGCCGGGCTGGCTGGCGGTTCGGGCCTATCCCCCCACCGAGCTGATGGCCACCCTGACCGCCGATGCGCACACGGGGACCGGGGAATGGGCCACCCGGACGTTGGCCGACAATACCCGGTTGACGCTCGGCAGCGGCAGCGCCGTCGATCTGCATTTCGACGAAAGCCGGCGGACGGTGGAACTGCTGCGGGGAGAGATTTTCGTCGATGTGGCGCCCGATGCCAACCGCCCGTTCGTGGTGGAGACGCCGCAAGGCCGGATGCGGGCGCTGGGCACGCGCTTCTCGGTATCCCGGGAGACGGACAGGGGAGAGGATGCCACCGTGCTGACGGTGGTCGAATCCAAGGTTTCCGTCGAAATCCCGGCGTCGCCGGACCGTCTGGTCGTCCAGGCCGGCCAGCGCCTGCGGCTGACCGCCGCCGGGCCGGGGCCGGTGACCGCCGTCGACGTGCGCAGCGTCGAGGGCGCCTGGCGTTTCCGCCAGCTGGTGGTGCAGGGGGAACCGTTGCCGGACGTGCTGGAGCGGTTGAGCCGCTACCGTCGGGGCCTCATCCACTACGACCGTGCCGCGCTGCAATCCTATACGGTCTCCGCCGTCCTGCCGCTGGACGATACCGACCGGGCGCTCAGTCTGCTGGCAGCCAGCTTCCCAGCCATCCGGGTACGGACCCTGACCCCCTGGGTGGTGCTGGTGGACGCGCCGGGCCCCCCATAAACGGAGCGCGGAAAAAAGTTCTGCCGGGTCGGTTCGGCTTTCCGGATCTCGTCCGTCAAGGGAAGCGAGACCTCCGCCATGGAAAGCCGTCCAACATGTCGTTCAAGCACGCCCGCGCCGCCGTCCTCCCTCTTGCCGCAGCCCTGCTGTTCACCACCGCCGGCGTCGTGCCGGCCCGCGCCCAGTCCGCCGGCCAACCCGTTGCCCGCTACGACATTCAGGCCGGCCCGCTGGCCGACGCGCTGAACCACTTCGCGCAGCAGTCCGGCACCGCCATCGTCGTGGATGCCGAAAAGGTGAAGGGGCTGCGCTCTCCCGGCCTCCGGGGCAGCTATGGCGTGGACGAGGGGTTCACGGCACTGCTGCAAGGCAGCGGCTACCGCATCGCCAGGACGCCGGCCGGCTATGTCCTGGTGCCGGCATCGGTGGCGGGGCAAGCCGAGGCCGATGGGGCGATGACGCTGCCGGAGGTGACGGTATCCGCCGGCGCGACGCATCCGGACGCGTTGCCGCAGGCTTACGCCGGCGGACAGGTGGCGCGCGGCGGGCGCATCGGCATGCTGGGCAACCGCGATATCATGGACACGCCGTTCAGCGTCACCAGCTACACCGCGAAGAAGATCGAGGACGATCAGGCGACCACCGTCGCCGACGTGGTGGCCGGCGATCCGTCGGTGCGGACCAGCGGCCAGACCGGCGGTATGCTCGATTCCTTCTTCATCCGCGGCTTTCCCGTCGGCGAGGGCAACCTCGGCGAGATCAGCTTCGACGGCGTCTATGGCGTCGCTCCCAACTACCGCGTCTTCGCCGACTACGCGGAGCGGGTCGAGGTGATCAAGGGCCCCACCGCGCTGCTGTCCGGCATGTCGCCCAGCAGCAGCATCGGCGGCGGCATCAACATCGTTCCCAAGCGCGCCGCCGATACCGACCTGACGCGGCTGACGGCCGAATATGTCGGCACTTCGCAGTTCGGCGGACAGCTGGACGTCGGTCGCCGCTTCGGCCCCAACGGCGAGTTCGGCGTCCGCTTCAACGGCAGCTACCGGGGCGGCGACACGCCGCTGGACAACCAGTCGCGCGAGGCGCGCGTCGGCGCGCTGGCCCTCGACTATCGTGGCGAACGGTTCCGCGCCTCCCTCGACCTGCTGGAGCAGAAGGAGGACTTCGACGCGCCGTCCCGTCCGTTCCTGGTCGCGGCCGGCGTGCCCGTTCCCTCGGCGCCCGATGGCCGGCGCAACATCACCCAGCCCTGGGCATGGTCGGAGGCCACCGACCGCGCGGCGCTCCTGCGCGGCGAATACGACCTGACCGACAGCGTGACGGTGTTCGCCAATGCCGGCGGCGGCTGGACCGAGGTGGAGCGGCTTTTCGGCACGCCGACCATCCTCAACCCGCGCGGCGACACCAGCGAGACGCCGGAGCACTACAAGTTCGACGTCGAGCGCTCGACGCTGGATGCCGGATTGCGCGCGCGCTTCGACACCGCCATGGTCAGCCACAGCATGACCGTCCAGGCAAGCCGCTACCACGACACGCTGTCGCGCGCTCTGACGGCCGGCCGGGCGGTGACGTCGAACATCTACAGCCCGGTCGACCGGATCGCCCAGTCGGTCGCTGCGCCAAGCTGGGTGCCGAAGATCTCGGAAACCGACCTGACCGGCGTCGCGCTGTCCGATACGCTGGGCATCCTGGACGACCGCGTGCAGTTGGTCCTGGGCGTCCGGCAGCAGACCATCAAGTCGGAAAACTTCAGCGCCACGACCGGCGCCACCACCTCGTCTTATAAGAAGAGCACGGTCACGCCCATGGCCGCCCTCGTCTTCAAGCCGAGCGACAGGGTCACCGTCTATGCCAACTACATCGAGGGGCTGAGCAAGGGCGATGTCGCGCCGGCCACCGCCGTCAATGCCGGCGAGGCCCTGTCCCCCTATGTCGCCAAGCAGTACGAGGCCGGCGTGAAGCTCGACTTCGGCCAGTTGGGCGCCGCCGCCAGCGTATTCCAGATCACCAAGCCGTCGGGGCAACTGGCCGGCAATGTCTATTCGGCCGGAGGCGAGCAGCGCAACCGCGGCCTGGAACTCTCCGTCTTCGGCGAGGTGGTGCCGTCGGTCCGGTTGCTGGCCGGCGTGACCTTCATCGACGCCGAACTGACCAGGACCAACAGCGCCGCCACCCGCGGCAACGCGCCGGTCGGCGTGCCGAAGGTGTTGGCGAACCTCAGCGCCGAGTGGGACACGCCGTTCCTGGACGCCCTCACCGTGGTCGGCAGCGTCGCGCACACCAGCGGGCAATACGTCAACGTCGCCAACACGCAGCGCATTCCGGCCTGGACCCGGCTCGACCTGGGTGCACGCTACCGCACCACCATTCACGACCGGCCCGTCACCGTCCGGGCGACGGTGCAGAACGTGCTGGACACCGAATACTGGTCCGGCGTGGCGAGCTGGGGCGGCGTGTCGCAGGGGGCGCCGCGCACCGCGCTGCTGTCCGTCTCGACCGATTTCTGAAGCCGGATGACCAGCGTTTCCCTGGCGCCGGACCGTGTCCGGCGCGCCGTCCGGATCCTGTTCGTGGTCCAGTTCATCTCCATGGGGGCCATGGAGATGAGCGGTCCCTTCTGGCCGGTCCATCTCGCCTCCTACGACCCGCCGGGCTGGCTGTTCGGCGTCGCGGGGACTGTCGTCTATGTCGGGCCGATGCTGGGCGTCGCGCTGACCGGTTCCTTCTGGGGACGGGTCGGCGACCGCTTCGGACACCGGCCGATGATGATCCGGGCCTTGCTCGGACTCGCGCTGACACAGCTGGCGCTGGCCCTTGCCGGCGACGTCTGGACGATCCTGGCGCTGCGTTTCCTGCAAGGGGCCTGTGCCGGATACATCGCCCCGGCCCAGGCCTATGGGGTCGGCATCGAATCGCCTGCGGCGCGAACGCGTCTCTTCGCTCATCTGCAGGTTTCCACCAACGTCGGTTCGGTCGTCGGGGCGGTGGCGGGTGGCGTGATCCTCGATCACGCGGCGTTCTTCTGGATCAACGCCGCCGCCGCCACGATATGCGCCGCCTGTGCGGTGGCCGTGGCGACGCTGTTGCCCGACACGCCTCCGCCCACCTCCGGTACCAAGACCCCGGTGCCGGCAGACCGGCCCACGGCGGGATCCCGGCTGCCGGCGCCGGTTCTCGCCCTGCTCGGCGTCATGGGGCTGCTGCTCGCCGCCCGCATGATCACGCAAGCGCCCTTCTCGCTGTATGTGACGTCGGTTCTGGGTGCCGGCACCGGGGTGACGGGGCTGTGCTACGCGATGCTGGCGCTGGGCTTCGTGATCGCGGCTCCCGCCTGGGCCCGGCACTTCGAGGGCATGGCGCGGACGGCGACGCTTCGCCGGATGACATGGGTGGCGGCGGGCTGCGCCGGCCTGACGGCAGTCGCCGGCCTGACCGCCAGCGTCGCCGTCTTCGCCGCCGTCTATCTCGCCTGGGGCGTCCTGCTGGGGGCCACGACACCAGTGCTGATGGCGCTGGTCTCCCGCGCGACGGACGGGGCGCGGCAGGGCCGGATCCTCGGCGTGGCGCAGAGCACGACGCAGGGCGCCTCCATGGCCGGCATCGCCCTGGGGGTCGGACTGGGCCAGACGGTCGGATTCGAGCACACGTATTTCTTCGTCGCCGCGGCCTACGCGGCGAGCGCCGTCGCCCTGTGGGCGGCGGCACGCGACCGACACAGGTGACATCATGGCGTTCCTCGGCAAACCGACGATCCTCGCGGGCCTCTGCGCACTGTGCATCCTGTCGGCGTTCGGCATCCCGGCATCCGGTGCGGCGAAGGCGGCATCGGTGACCGACCTCGCTGGACGCACGGTGGAGGTCCGCACGCCGGTGCGGCGCGTCATCCTCGGCGAGGGGCGGCAGCTCTACGTCGTGGCGCTGCTGGACCGCGAGGATCCGACCCGCCGCATCGCCGGCTGGCGCAAGGATCTGATCCAGGCCGATCCGGACACCTACAACCAATATCTGCGGGCCTTTCCGGAGATCGCCCGCATCCCGACCTTCGGCGGAATCGACGACGGTACCTTCGACCTGGAGAAGGCGATCGCCCTGCAGCCCGACGCCCTCATCCTCAACATCGAAGCGCAGCGGTCCACCGAGGACGCACGCATCATCGAGAAGCTGGGGGCGCTGGGCATTCCGGTCGTCTACGCCGATTTCCGCCATAAGCCGCTGGAGAACACCGAGCCGACGATCCGCCTGTTCGGCCGGCTGTTCGGGCAGGAGGAGCGCGCCGAGGCCTTCATCGCCTTCCGCGCCGAACAGATTCGGCGCGTCACCGACGTGATCGCCGCCAGCAGGCCGCCGCGCCCGAAAATCTTCATCGAGCGGATCGGCGGCTACACCCCGGACTGCTGCCTGACCTTCGGCGACGAGAATTTCGGCCGGCTGGTGGAGATGGCCGGCGGCAGCAACATCGCCAGGGATCTGATCCCCGGCACGTTCGGGCAATTGAGTCCGGAGCGGGTGATCGCCGCCAACCCCGATCAGGTGGTGGTGACCAGCGCCAATTGGGAAGCCTATGTTCCCGGCGGCGGCTGGATCGGCGTCGGGCCGGGCGCCGACCTGAGCGAAGCCGCGCGCAAGCTGAGGGCCTTCACCGGACGCCCCGCCTACACCGGCATCCGGGCCAACGCCACCGGATCCTTCCACGCCATCTGGCACCAGTTCTACAACAGCCCCTACCAGTTCGTGGCGCTCCAGCAGCTCGCCAAATGGTTCCATCCCACCCTGTTCGTCGACCTCGACCCGGAAGCGACCTTCCGGGAACTGCACGAACGCTTCCTGCCCATCCCCCATCAGCCCGGCTACTTCGTGTCGCTCGGCGGAAAGGCGACCAGCCCGTGACCCAAGCAATGCCATTGCCGGACTCACCGACCCGCCACGGCTACCGCGCGGTGGTCAGGCGCAAGCGGCTGCTGCTCGGCCTGCTGGCGCTGGCGCTGCTGTGCAGTCTGCTGCTCGACCTCGGGCTGGGGTCCGTGCGTCTCGGCCCCTGGGAGGTGGTGCAGGCGCTGCTGTCCCCGGACAGCGTGCCGCCGCAGGCGCGCGTGGTGATCTGGGACATCCGCCTGCCCGTGGCGCTGATGGCCGTGGTCGTCGGCGCGGCGCTGTCGCTGGCCGGAGCGCAGATGCAGACGATCCTCAACAATCC
Source organism: Azospirillum endophyticum (assembly GCF_016595245.1). GTDB lineage: Bacteria > Pseudomonadota > Alphaproteobacteria > Azospirillales > Azospirillaceae > Azospirillum > Azospirillum endophyticum. The sequence goes on along the minus strand of NZ_JAENHM010000044.1, from coordinate 144,377 downwards.
CCTGGCCAGCCCCTTCACCCTGGGCATCTCGGCGGCCGCCAGCTTCGGCGCGGCGCTGGGGCTCGCCTTCGGCCTGCGGCTGCTGCCGGTGGCGGCGGAGTACATGCTGCCGCTGAACGCCTTCGTCATGGCCATGCTCACGGCCCTGATCATCCACGCGCTGAGCCTGCGGCGCGGGGTGACGGCGGAGACCATCGTCCTCCTCGGCATCGCGCTGGTCTTCACCTTCAACGCCCTGCTGGCGCTGGTGCAGTATTTCGCGACAGAGCAGGCGGTCGCCGCCGTGGTGTTCTGGACGATGGGAAGCCTGACCAAGGCCACCTGGGGCAAGCTGGCGATCACCACGGCGGTGCTGGCGGCGACCCTTCCGCTCTTCCTGCGGCGGGCCTGGGCGCTGACGGCGCTGCGACTGGGCGACGACAAGGCGGCCAGCTTCGGCGTGGACGTGCGCCGGCTGCGCCTGCACACGCTGGTGCTGGTCAGCCTGCTGGCCGCGTTCCCGGTGGCCTTCGTCGGCACCATCGGCTTCATCGGGCTGGTCGGCCCCCACATCGCCCGTATGCTGATCGGCGAGGACCAGCGCTTCTTCCTGCCGGCCTCGATGCTGGCGGGGGCGGTCATCCTGTCGCTGAGTTCGGTCGTCAGCAAAATCCTGATCCCGGGGACGATCTTTCCGATCGGGGTCGTCACCTCGCTGATCGGCATTCCGTTCTTCATCTCGCTGATTCTGGGAAGCAGGAGGCGCGCATGGTGACGCTGCAACTCGACGGCGTCGGTGCCTTCCACGGGCGCCATCTCACCATTTCCGGGATCGAGACCCCGGCCTTTACCGGCGGCGAGGTGGTGGCGGTCATCGGCCCGAACGCCGCCGGCAAATCGACGCTGTTCAAGCGCATGGCCGGCCTCTTGGGCGGTCCCGGCGAAGTCGTGGTGGCGGGAACGCAACGCGGGTCCTCGGGCATCTGCTACATGCCCCAGGACCCGCCGACGAGTGCGGCGCTGACCGTCTACGAGTCCGTCCTGCTGGCCCGCAAGCAGAACGCCTCATGGGTGGTGCATGACACGGATCTCACGGCGGTCGACGAGGTCCTGGCGTCCCTGGGCATCGCCGACATCGCCTTCCGCAGTCTGGGTGAACTCAGCGGCGGCCAGCGACAGCTCGCCTCGCTGGCACAGACGCTCGCCCGCGATCCCGAGATCCTGCTGATGGACGAGCCGACGAGCGCGCTGGACCTGCACCGGCAGATGCAGGTGCTGACCCTCGTCCGCGACCTCGCGCGGGAGCGAGGGATTCTCGTCTTCATCGCCCTGCACGACCTCAACCAGGTCCTGCGCTTCGCCGACAAGGTCCTGGTGCTTGCCGGCGGAACGTCCCGTGGCAGCGGCTCCTGCAAGGACGTCATCACCGTCGATCTGCTGCGTCAGGTCTACCGGATCGACGCCCGGATCGAACGCTGCACCCAAGGCAGCAGCCACGTCATCATTGACGGGTATAGCGCTGCCGGTGGCGAAATTCTTCATCAGACTGGCTAACGGGAACTGAGTGTCTATTCGCAGCAGTCACACGTTGACCTCCTTGGGAGCCAGCCGCTTCAGGCGACGTTGGTGCAAAAAGGCCGGGCTGGTGGCGGTCGTGAGGGCGAACGGGCATAGAAGCGGCCCGCTGAGTCCGAGGCCCCGATGCCCCACAAGGCCAACGAGCCGCACCGTCACAAGATTCCAGAGGCCCGGTACCGCGTCCTATCGCATCGGACGCGTGCCGCCCTGCCCCATCGGGCTGTGGCCCGCCTGCGACGACGCGGGTCGTGTGCAGTACCCATCACGCCGTTGCGAACGAATGCCGTCGCCGGCTGTTCCTATCGCTGCCCTTCCCTTTCCGCACGCGGTTCATGCCCCCAGCCCAAGCCTCCCACAGCGACACCCTGTCCGGCGGCCATCTCGCCCAACTTCTCGGCCGCAGGGAGAAGCAGCACGAGTTGCTGGCCCGCTTCGGCATGGCCGCCTTGAAGAGCACCGACATCGGCGCCCTGCGGCAGGAGGCGGCCACCCTGTGCGCCGAAGGCCTGGAGGCCGAACTGTGCGGGGTCCTGGAATGGGTGAAGGACACCGAAGGCGTCGGACACCTGCTGGTCGGCGCCGGGGTCGGCTGGAAGCCAGGCGTGGTCGGACACCGGTCGGTCGGCGTCGACCTTGCGTCCCCCGCCGGCTATTCACTGAAGACCGGCGAGCCGGTCGTCTCCGATGACATCGGCGGTGACCCCCGCTTCCGCTGCCCCGATCTGCTGGCGGAGCATGGAGTGAAGAGCACCATCGCCGTCGTCATCCGCGGCGAGGGCGAACCATTCGGCGTGCTGGAGGCCGACGGCCGCCGCGAGGGCCGCTTCGACGCTGCCGACGCCACGTTCCTCAGAGCGGTCGCCAACCTGCTGGGCGGCGCCATCGACCGCGCCGGCGATGCCGACGAGCGGCGACGCACCGAAGCCCTGCTGCGCGAGAACGAGGCCCAGTTCCGCGGCCTCGCCGACCTGATCCCGCAATTGACCTGGATGGCCGATGCCGGCGGCGCCGTCTACTGGTACAACCGCCGCTGGTATGATTTCACCGGCGCCAAACCGGGCGAGACGGAGGGCTGGAACTGGCGGAGCGTCCACCACCCCGACCATGTCGACCGCGCCTCCGACGGCTTCTTCCGCGCGATCCGGACGGGCGAGCCATGGGAGGACACCTTCCCCTTGCGCGGCAAGGACGGCCGCTATCGCTGGTTCCTGTCCCGCGCCGTGCCGGTGCGCGGCCATGACGGACGCATCCTGCGCTGGCTCGGCACCAACACCGACGTCACCGAGCAGCGCAAGGCCGAATCCCGGGTGACGGAGGCGGAGAAACGGCTGCAACTGGCACTCCGCGCCGCACGGATCGGCGCCTGGTCGTGGAACCTGCGGGAGGACCGCATCGAGGCCGACGCAAGGCTGCGCGAGATCTTCGACTTCACGGCGGATGAGCCGATTTCGGGATCGAATGTGACCGGCCGCGTCCATCCCGACGACCGGCCCCGGATCCAGGAAATCATCGACACCGCCCGGCGGAAGCGCGGCGAATATGACGCCGAATTCCGCATCCTGCTGCCGTCGGGCGAGGTGCGCTGGGCAGTGGCGCGCGGCATCGTGACCGACAGCACGCCGGAACGCAGCCTGACGCTGATCGGCGTGACCTGGGACACCACCGACGCCAAGCGGGCGGAGGAGAAGCTGCGCCTCAGCGAGGAACGCTTTCGCTCGCTGGTGGAGGCGACCGCCGCCATCGTCTGGAACACGTCGGGCGCCGGCCGTTTCGAGGCCCCGCAGCCAAGCTGGAGCTGCTTCACCGGCCAGCGCTTCGAGGAACTGCAGGGCACCGGCTGGGTCGAGGCCATCCACCCCGACGACCGTCCCCACACCTCGGAAGCCTGGCGCGCGGCCCGGGCCGGGCGGACGATCTACAAGGCGGAGCACCGGCTGCGCCGCTACGACGGCGTCTATCGCGACATGCTGGTCCGCGCCGTTCCTCTGCTGGATGCCGGCGGCGGCGTTCAGGAATGGGTCGGCGTCCACACCGACATCACTACGCGGCGCCGGGCCGAGGAGGCTCTGCGCGAGACGGAGGAGCGCTACCGTTTGGCGGCGCAGGCGACCAACGACGCCATCTGGGATTGGAACCTGTCCTCCGACCGCATCCATTGGAACGAGGCGGTGCGCACCCTGTTCGGCTATGGCGAGGATGCGGCCGAGACCTCCGCCTCCTGGTGGATGGACCACATCCATCCCGACGACCAGGACCATGTGGTCACCGGCATCCATGCGGTGATCGACGGCGGCGGCACGCGCTGGAACGACGAATACCGCTTCCGCCGCGCCGACGGCAGCTATGCCAGCATCCTCGACCGCGGATTCGTGCTGCGCAGCCCGATCGGCCAGCCGCTGCGCATGATCGGCGCCATGCAGGACATCAGCGTTCGCAAGCGGGTGGAGGAGGAGCTGGAGGCCGCCCGCCTCGCCGCCGAGGAGGCCAACCGGGCCAAGAGCCTGTTCATCGCCAACATGAGCCATGAACTGCGCACGCCCTTGAGCGCCGTCATCGGCTACACCGAGATGCTGGAGGAGGAGCTGGCCGACCTCGGCGTCGACAGCATGCTGCCCGACCTGGAGAAGATCGAGGCGAACGCCCGCCATCTGCTGAACCTGATCAACGGCGTCCTCGACATCTCCAAGATCGAGGCCGGCAAGATGGAGGTGCATGGCGAGGACGCCGACGTCGCCGACCTGACGCGCGAGGTCGCCGCGACCGTCGAGGCTCTGGTGTCGAAGAAGGGCAACCGGCTGGCGGTGGAGGTGGCCGACGGGGCCGGGCATATGCACACCGACGTGGTGAAGGTGCGCCAGTGCCTGTTCAACCTGCTGAGCAACGCCGCCAAGTTCACCGAGAACGGCACCGTGACCCTGTCGGTGGAACAACGGGCCAGGGACGAGTCCGCGACGCCCCCCGCCGACACGGTGGTCTTCCGCGTCACCGACACCGGCATCGGCATGACTCCGAAGCAGGTCCGGCGGCTGTTCGAACGCTTCATGCAGGCCGACAGCTCCACCACCCGCCGCTTCGGCGGCACCGGGCTGGGGCTGGCGATCACCAAGGCCTTTGCCGACATGCTCGGCGGGGAGATCGCCGTCGACACCGCGTCGGGCACCGGCACCAGCTTCACCCTGCGCCTGCCTGCCGACCTGCGGCATGGCCGCCTGCCCGGCGCCATCGATCATGGTCCCGTCCGGGTGGAGGAGGTCACGCCGGCCCAGGCCGCGCGCGAGACGATCCTGATCATCGACGACGAGCAGGCGATGCGCGAACTGCTCGCCCGCTTCCTGCACCGCGAGGGCTTCGGCGTGGCGCTGGCCGCCGACGGGCAGACCGGCCTGTCCATCGCCCGGCAGATCCGCCCGCGCGCCATCCTGCTGGACGTGATGATGCCGCGGACCGACGGCTGGTCGGTGCTGTCGGTGCTGAAGGCCGAGCCGGACCTTGCCGACATCCCCGTCATCATCGTGTCGTCGCGCCGGGAAAAGGGGCTGGCCCTGTCGCTGGGTGCCGCCGACTATTTCACCAAGCCGGTGGACTGGCAGCGCCTGCACCGGGTGCTTGGCGGCCTCAGCGGCCAGGCTCCCGGCACGGCGCTGGTGCTGATAGAGGCGGACGAGACGCGCGCCCTGCTGGGCGCCGAGCTGGAACGCGACGGCTGGCGGGTCGGCGATGCCGAAACCGAGGAGGAGGCGTTCCGGCAGCTCGCCGCCACGGTGCCGACCGTGATCCTGCTGGACCCCTTCATGCCTGGGCTGGACGGTTTCGCCTTCCTCAAGGCGTTGAGCCGCAACCCCGACTGGAGCCGCATTCCCGTCATCGTCGTCGCCGCCCAGGAGATCGGACACAAAGAGACCGAAGAGCTGCGCGGCCGGGTGCGGGACATCATCCCGCTGGCGGAGGATGGATCGGACGGCATGATCGAGGAGTTGAAGGAAGCGATCGCACGCCTGCGGCCCGCTCCCCCCGAACGGGACAAGGGAAGCGGACCCATGGACGGAACAGGAGGAACCGATGGCTAAGCTGCTGCTGGTCGAGGACCATGAGGAAATCTGGGACTTCCTGTCGCGCCGGCTGAAACGGCGCGGCTTCGACGTCGTTCTCGCCTTCGACGGCCGCCAGGGGGTGGACATGGCGCGCGGCGAGCGGCCGGACGTCATCCTGCTCGACATGAACCTGCCGGTCATCGACGGCTGGACCGCCGCCCGCGAGTTGAAGGCGGGCGAGGAGACCGCCGGCATCCCGATCATCGCCCTGACCGCCCACGCCATGTCCGGCGACCGCGAAAAGACGCTGCAGGCCGGCTGCGACGATTATCACCCGAAGCCCATCGATTTCTCTCGCCTGCTGACCCAGATCGACACCGCCATGCAACGGCGCCCGGAAGCGGCCGCGGGCGCCGGGGAGTAGCCGCAGGATGAGCCATGCCCGTCAGCCGACCAAGCCCGGCCTGCTGAAACGCCTCTTCGCCACGGTGCAGCAGGCGTCCCCATCCGAACCCGCCCCTGCCCTCGTCGCCGGGCCGGCGGGGGAGCCGGGTGCAACGAAATCACGCCTGGGCCATCGGCCGGTGCTGCACGAAATGCTGGCGCGGCAGATCCTCGACGCCCATCTGCGCAACCGCCACCAGCTGCTCGACCGCGCGCCCTCGGATTTCCGGACTTTCAACGCCGAGGAGACCCGTCTGCTGGTCCTCGCCATGGCCGCCGCCGCCCATGCCGACGGCGGGCTGGACGCGGCCGAGCGCGACCGGATCGGCAGCAGGCTCCGCACCAGCAGCCTGGAGGAGGAGGAACGGAGCCGGCTGGAGCGGATGATCGAGGAGCCGCAATGCCTGGAGGAACTGGTCCGTCGGGTCGACACCCCACGGATGGCGGCGCGCTTCTATGCCGTCTCGCTGGCGACGGTGGACAAGAACGCGCCGATCAACCGCTCCTACCTGCGCTATCTCGCCCAGCGTCTGGGCCTTCCGGCCGATCTGGTGGTCCGGCTGAACCGGCAGATGGGGTTGCGCCTGTAGGCGGCGGAAGCGAGGGGCGCCTCCAGTCGTCAGACATCCTGCCCGCTGGCGCTGAGTTCGCTCAGCGCGTTGCGGATCGTGTCGGTTTCCAGCAGCAGCCGGCGCGATATGTCGCTCAGCGTTATCCAGCCGACCACCTGCCCGCCCTCGTCCAGCACCGGCAGGCGCCGCACGTGATAGGCGCCCATGATGTCCATGGCTGTCGCCAACGTGTCGGTGTCGCGGCAGGTGAACAGGGCGCTGGACATCGCCTCGCGCACCCGCACCCGTGCGTTGTCGCCGCCCTCCGCCACCACGCGGAACAGGACGTCGCGGTCGGTCAGGATGCCGACGAGATCGTCCGGCGAGCCGACCGGCAGGGCGCCGACGTCCAGTTCGCCCATCAGCGTCGCGGCCTCCTGGACGGTGGCGTCGGGCGAGATGAACTCCAGCGCTTTCGCCATGATCTCGGAAACCAGCACGGTCGTGATCCTCGTCGATTGGAATTCGGGAACGGAGGCCCTTCGCCGTTGTTCCCCGGACGCCTTCTCGGCCTGCCCTTCAGCCGCCCAGCGGCCAGACCATCACGATCAGCCAGGTTCCCAGCGCCAGGATGATCAGCGACAGGGGCACGCCCAGCCGGGGATAATCGGCGAAGCGGTAGCCGCCCGGTCCCATCACCAGCGTGTTGCATTGGTGGCCGATGGGCGTCAGGAAATCGCTGCCGGCACCGACGGCGACCGCCATCAGGAACGGATCGGGGCTGAGCCCGAGCTGCTGGGCCACCCCGGCGCCGATGGGCGCCATCACCAGGACCGTCGCGGCATTGTTGAGGAAGGGCGTCACCGCCATCGCCGCCGCCATGATCAGCGTCACGCAGGCCACCGCCGGCAGGCCCCGCGCGGCATCGGCCAGCAGGGTGGAGATCACCTGCGTCGCCCCGGTGCTCTCCAGCGTGCCGCTGACCGGGATCAGGGCGGCGAGCAGGATGATGATCGGCCATTCGACCGCGTGGTAGGCATCCTCGACGCTGAGCACGCCGGTGACGATCATCGCCGTGGCCGCAGCCAGGAAGGTGACGGCCAGCGGCGCCAGATGGAAGGCGAGGACCAGCATGGTGACGACGAGGATGCCGACCGGCACCCATACCGGCCGGCGCCGCCCGATCTGCAGGCGGCGTTCGGCCAGCGGGATCAATCCGGCATCGGCGAGCGCATCGGGATAGCGCTCCGCCGGCACCTGGAGCAGCAGCAGGTCGCCCTCCTTGAACATCACATGGTGCAGGCGCCGGGAGATCCGCTCGCCGGCGCGGCTGACCGCCAGCAGGCTGACTCCGAAGCGCCGCCGCAGATCCAGCTTGCGGTCGGAATTGCCGGACAGCGGCGAATCCGGCGTCACCACCGCTTCGACCGCCAGCAGTTCGCCCTCCACCCCTTCCAGGATGCCCAGCGGCTCCAGCGAGGCGCCCTGGACGATGCGCTGCAGGGCGGGGGCGTCGCCTTCCAGCACCAGCACGTCGTCGGCCAGCAAGGTCCAATGCTTGTCCGGCACATAGCGGCGGAACCGCTCGCGGATCAGCCCGATCACCTGCGCCTCGCCCTCCGCCAGGGCGTCGACGTCGCCGACCTTGCGCCCCACGAAGGACGAGGAGGCCGGCAGCCTCATCTCGCTGGCGTAGTTCTCGACCGCGAAGGTCTCCTCCGCCGACCGCGCGCCGCTGCGGTCCTGGGGCAGCAGGCGCCAGCCGACCATCAGGAACAGCAGCCCGACGATCGTGATTCCCAGCCCGACCGGCAGATAGTCGAACATGGAGAAGGGCTGGCCGACGATTTCCGTCCGCACGCGGGACACGATGATGTTGGGCGAGGTGCCGACCAGCGTCATCAGCCCGCCCATCAGGGAAGCGAAGGCCATCGGCATCAGCACCCGATGCGACCCGGTCCGATGCCGCCGCGCCAGCTGCATGGTGATCGGCAGGAAGATGGCAAGCGCGCCGATGTTCTTCATCAGCGCCGACATGAAGGCCACCGACCCGCACAGGAAGGCGATCTGCCGCGTCGGCGTGCTGAGTTTCGCCGCCACCGGGCGTACCAGTGCATCGATCACCCCCGACCGGGCGATCCCGGCGCTGACGATCAGCGCGGAGGCGATGATGATGACGATGTCGTCGGCGAAGCCGGAGAAGGCCTCCTTGGCCGGAACCAGCCCCAGGGCCACGCCGGCCAGCAGGGCCAGTACCGCAACCACGTCGAAGCGCCACCTGTTCCAGACCAGCATCGCCACCACGATGCCCACCAGCGCGAAAGCCATGAACTGCTGCAGGGTCATCGGGTGTCCGTCCATTGATGTCGCCCGGAGGTAACCCCGCGACCCCCGGCCGCGTTCCCGCAGAGCCCGCGCTGGTTCCGGGATGATCGCCGCCTCCCGAGCACGGGAACGCGCGATCGGGAGGGAATTTTTCGTTATGACGCGCCACGACTTGGGAGAGGAGAAGTATCCCCGTCGATATCCGAGCCTTTGCAAATATCCATTGTCACCGCTCAAATGGACATGCCGAGATTTTCCATGGACACGTCTTCAGTGCTCTGACATCGTTCGTGCACCAACTTTAACGGGGACGGCGACGGGAGGTTCGGGTAATGAAAGCCTCATCCACAAGTTTCAGGGCGGCGTGCCTGTTCGCTCTTTGCGGTCTCGGCATGGGTATTGGGATGGCAGCCTCGCAGGATCACAGCCTGATGCCGGCTCACGCCCACCTCAATCTTCTGGGCTGGGTGTCGCTCTTCCTGTTCGGGGTCTATTACCGGCTGCATCCGGCATTGGAAGCCAGCCGCCTCGCGATGACCCAGATCGTCGTCTGGTGTGTCGGCACGGCGTTCCTGACGATCGCCGTGGCGGCCCTGCATCTCGGCTACGCCGCGTTCGAACCGGTCGCCGCCGTCAGTTCGCTGCTGGTCTTCGGTGCGCTCGCGCTCTTCACCCTGCTCGTTTTCCGCTCCGGCAAGCTGGCGCAGTCCGTCACGCCGGCGATGACCGCAGCGGAATGATTGGTGGGCGGTACCGCCTTGCGCAGACGGGTCAAGCGCCTCAGACCGGGTGACCTGGATTGGGGACCTTCTCGAAGCGCTTGCCGTCGGCCGCCTCCCTGTTGTCCTCCGTGGTCCGCGGAACCGCGCCGTCGTCATGGGGGGCGGCCGGATCGCGGCCGGCCGGCCGCTTCGGTCCCCGGTCTTGCTCTTTCGTGCTGGACATGGACGGCTCCCTTGGAAAGCAGGATACGATCCGCCAACCGGTGAAGCGGGGCGCCGGTTCCCCGGCGACCGTGGAAAAAGCGGTTTCAGGCATCCGGGCCGGCAGCCGGCACCTGGTCGGAAAGCTCCATCTCCCCCTCGTCCTGCCGGCGCGCATAGACCGTCGGCGGGACGCCGACATGGCGGGTGAAGGCCACGCTGAAGGTGCTGGCGGAGCTGTAGCCGACACGCTCCGCGACGGCGGCGATGCCGCCATCCCGCCGGCGCAGCATGTCCTTCGCCAGCGCCATGCGCCATTGCAGCAGATATTCCATCGGCGCGACGCCGACCGCCTGCCGGAACCGCTCGAAGAAGGTCGACCGGGACAGCGCGGCCTCCTTCGCCAGTTGCGCGACCGTCCAGGGCAAGGCCGGGCGGTCATGGATGCCTCTCAGTGCAGCGGCGATCCGATCGTCGCCGAGCCCCCGCAACAGGCCCGGCGATCCAGCCGACAACGTCGTAGAGCGAAGGGCCTCGATCAGCAAAACCTCCAGCAGATGGGCCAGGATGACCTCGCGCGCCGGCCGCAATGACCGCGATTCCTCGTTCACCAGTTGAACCAGGGTGCTCAACCGCCTCTCGCCGCGAACATGCACGAGTTGCGGCAGAAGCGACAGCAGCAAGGCCGCATCAGGCGAGCCGAATGCGCAATAGCCGATGAGGCTGCGGACCTCCGGTGGCTGGTCGGGGCTGCCGAGCAGGAATTCGCCTGGGCGCAATTCGACGGGAGCGGTATCGGCGGCGCCCGGCGGCATCGGTTCGATGCTCGACATCGTGAATTGGTACGCTGCCGGGATCAGCACGAAGTCATGCGTTTCGAGGATGATCGGATCGCCGCCGCCAACGGTCAGACGGCAGGAGCCGTCAAGAACCACGCAATAGAACGGACGCCCGCTTTCCGTCCGCCGGACCCGCCAGTGGCCGGCTCCTTGGGTAAGCTTCGAAAAGGAGGCGCTCGGCCGCAGCAGGCCGACCACCTGAGCCAGGGGATCGATCAATTTCGGACTCTTGCCAATGAATTCCGGACTTCAGATCGTAGATGATCCGGACGAGGCGGTCTATCTTCCGCTTCGCAATTCAGCGGCAGGAGCCATTCCATGAAGACGATCCTCATCACCGGCTGCTCATCCGGTTTCGGCCTGGAAACGGCCCGTCTCTTCCTCGATCGCGGCTGGACGGTCATCGCCACCATGCGAACCCCGCGCGAGGATATCCTTCCCCGCTCGGAGCGCCTGCGCATCCTCCGCCTCGACGTCACCGATGCGGACAGCATCGGGCGGGCGGTGGAAGAGGCCGGGGCGGTCGAGGTGCTGGTCAACAATGCCGGCATCGGACTGCTCGGCGCGCTGGAAGGGGTGACGATGGACAGCGTGCGCGAAATTTTCGCGACGAACACCTTCGGTACCATGGCGATGACGCAGGCGATGCTGCCCCAATTCCGGGCACGCAAGTCGGGCGTCATCATCAACGTCACCTCCAGCGTGACCCTGAAGCCTCTGCATCTGCTCTCGGTCTACACGGCGAGCAAGGCGGCGGTGAACGCCTTCACCGAATCCCTGGCATTGGAGTTGGAGCCCTTCAATGTCCGGGCGCATCTGGTCCTTCCGGGCCGCGCACCGGACACCGCCTTCGGCCAGAATGCGCGATCCCGCATCGAGAACGCCATTCCGGAGGCCTACGCGCCGCTGGCCCAAAGCGTTTTCGCTGCCTGGCAGCAGCCGGGTCCGGTCACCCATGCATCCGACGTGGCGGATGGCGTCTGGCGTGCGGCGACCGATCCGTCCTGCCCGCTGCGTCTTGCCGCCGGTGCCGATGCGGTGGCTCTCGCATCGGCATGACTTGCGGTCAGCCGCGGCTCCGCAAGGCGTCCGCGACGGCGCGCACGGCGGGCGACAGCGGCGCACCCGCCGCATAGTAAAGATGAAAGCCGGGAAAGCTCGGCGACCAATCCGTCAGAACCCGCAACAGCCGCCCGTCGTCGATCATCGGCTGCACGACCTGGTCGATGCCGTGCCAAAGTCCGATGCCGCCGATCGCGCCGTCCAGCATGAGGTCGGCATCGTCGGTGACGAGGGTGCCGCCGACGTCGAGCACCACCGTCTCACCGTCGCGTTCGAAAGCCCAGCGATAGAGCGCGCCGGCGGGGCCGCTGAGACAGCCGATGCAGCGGTGGCGCACCAGATCGGCGGGGTGGAGCGGCGGCGGATGGTCGGCGAAATAGCCCGGCGAGCCGACGACGGCGGCGGTGAACGGCTTGGTCAGCGCCACCGCCACCATGTCCTGCGCCACGTCGTTGCCGTACTGGATGCCGAGATCGAACCCGCCGGTCAAATCGCCCGGCCATTCGACCGTGCGGACGTCAAGCGTCACATGCGGGCAATCCCGCGCAAGCCGCCGGATCGCCGGTCCGACCAGCATCTGGATCGCCAGCCGCGGCGCCGCCAGCCGCACGGTCCCGACCGGCATATCCTCGGGAATGCCGACCGCCGCGACGGCATCGTCCAGCAATTCCAGCGCCGGCCGCAGATCCTGCAGGAGCTTGGTGCCGGCCTCCGTCAGCGTCACCGCCCGGGTGGTGCGGTTCAGCAGCCGCTGGCCGATCCGATCCTCGAAGGCACGGACCGCATGGCTCAGCGTCGATGGCGTCAGGCCCAGGTCCGCCGCCGCCCGGCGGAAGCTGCACGCCTCCGCCACCGCGGCGAACGCCCGCACCTCCGCATATTCCCCCGGCTTCAGGCGTCTGCGCATTGCTGAATGCCACCCATCAAGCTGTTGCATCGCAGGCGCCTTATGCGCCCGCTCGGCCGATATTAGGTGATGGGGGTCAACAGCACCATTCCGCAACGCCATTGCAAGGAGACGCAGATGACCGTCCGCAAATTCGCCCTGACCGACGTGTCGCTCGAACGCACGCCCGGGCAGGAAGCCGACGTGTTCGTCGGAAACCTGGTCGACCAGCGCCATGGCGGCCCGGTCACCATCGGCTACGGCCGCTACGAACCCGACCAGAGCATCGACGAGGCGATCGCCGTCGACGACGTCATGGTGGTGCTGGAGGGGCGGGTCTCGGTTTCGTCCGCCGCCGGCACGGTCACCGCCGGTCCGGGCGAGATCGTCTACATGCCCAAGGGCTCGTCGGTCACCATCCGCTCGCATGAGCAGGGCGCCCTCACCGCCTACGTCACCCATCCGCATTGGCAGGAGGCGCATCCCGACACGAAACAGCGGTGATCGACAAAAGACCCAAGAGTGTGGAGCGGCTCACATCCGCGGATCCGGGGTTTGGGTAGGGTCTGTCCATCGGCAACACGCCGCACCCCGCGGCCCCCGAAAACAGGAGACAGACCATGATCCGCACCGCCCTGCTGACCGGCTTCGCTTCGCTCGCCCTGTTCGCCGCCCCGGCGATGGCCCAGAACATCTCCGACATCTCCAACACCGCGGCCGGGGTCGGCAACACCGCCAACCAGAGCGCGCTGGTCATGCAGAAGTCCAAGGGCGGCTTCGCCGGGCCGAACGTCGCCACCGTCTCCAACCTCGCCGCCGGCATCGGCAACACCGCCGACCAGAGCGCCTTCGTGAAGCAGCGGAGTGGTGGTGCCTTCAGCGGCGGCTCGGTCGCCAACATCGGCAACACCGCCGCGGGCATCGGCAACAATGCCGGCCAGATGGCGACGGTGATGCAGAGGAGCGGCGGCCTGTTCGGCGGCGGCAATGTCGCCAATGTCGGCAACACGGCGGCCGGCATCGGCAACACCGCCCTGCAGAGTGGCACCGTGCTGCAGCGTTCGGGCGGGCTGTTCGGCCCCTCCAACCGCAGCTCCATGCAGAACCTGTCGGCCGGCGTCGGCAACTTTGCCGGACAGAGCGCCCTGGTGAAGCAGCGCTGACCGCCTTCTCTCCTCCCGGCTTCCTCCCCTGACCTCGCTCCGGCCGGCATCCGGCCGGAGCTTTCTTTTGCCCGGCGCCTTCCGCCGGGACCTTGCAGGAATTCGGCCCCCACCTGTGGGGCAGCTCACAGAAGCCTTCCTGGCGCTTCTCTAAGCTCTCCTCAAGAACACGGCCTTTCAGAAGCTGGCCAAAGCCTGCCGGGGCGCGGAAGCCCGAAGCCTCACTCCGACCGAAGGAAACCCGCCATGATCCGTAATTTCGCCCTCGGCGCCCTTGCCACCATCCTCCTCGCGACGCCCGCCCTGGCGCAGCCCAAGACCGGCCCCGGACCCGGCATGCCGTCGATGATGGCGGTACCCGGGCTGGTCAGCACCAACGTCGCCAATGCCACCAACGTCGGCGCCGGCATCGGCAACTCGGCACAGCAGCAGGGCGTCGTGCTCCAGGGTGGCGGCGCCCCGGTCCGCGGCGTCGGCCCGCTGGTCAACACCAATGTCGGCACCGCCACCAACGTCGCGGCCGGCATCGGCAACACTGCCGGGCAGAGGCTGCTGGGCATACAGGGCAGCGGCGTCCAGGTCGGGCTGAATTTCAGCGGCCGCGGCCCCATGGTCAATACCAATGTCGGGATCGGTACCAACGTCACCGCCGGCCTCGGCAACAGCGCCGCCCAGTCGCTGACCGGTCTCCGCCGCTGAGCGCCCCTTCGCTCTCTCCCCTGCCACCCCCTTGCCCGGGAGGCCACCGATGCCGAAGCTCCCCAAGCTCCCAACGATCTTGACCGTCGTTGCGCCCGTCCTGCTGTTCGCGGCCGGGACGGCTCCGGTCCGGGCCGATTCCCTCGCCTGCCAGACGGTCAACGGGAAGACCGTCTGCATGCGGGGCTCGGGAACGCTGAGCTGCGTGACGCTGGACGGCCGGACCCGCTGTTCGGCAACGCCGTCCGACCCACAGTCCGAGGTCGTTCCCGATGCGGACATCCATCGGCTGCCCCGCCCAGTCGCCCCCGACCTGCACGGGCTCCTCGACCGCCGGGGCTTCCCCTTCGGCCATCAGGCCCGCTCGCTGAAGCTGGAGGACGACGACGACGCCGACATCGACTGATCCCCCGCCGCAACCGAACCGGAGGCTCCACCATGTCCCGCCTTCCAAGCTCTCGTCTTCTGGCCCTGTCGCTGACCCTCGCCGCGATCGCCACCGCACCGGCCTTCGCCGCGCCGCCGACCTTGTCCTATACGCGGACTACCACGCTCGGCCCGCTGATCCTCCAGCCGGCTCCCGGCATCCCGAAGCCGCCGCCCTGCCTGACCTGCGGCGCGCCGACATTGCCGGGACTCACGCCGGGTCCGGTTTACGGCGGCGACCGCGCCCTGAACCCGCAGCCTCTGCCGCCGAAGGCGATCTTCCGCTGAAGGCAGGCAGTCTCTTTCCGATCAACACGACCAAGGGGCGACCGGCCAGCACCGGCCGCCCTTTTCGTGTCCGGTCCCCACACGAACAGGGCAGAAGCACCGACGACGGCGTACCGCCATTGACGGTGGGGGACATGCCGGTTGCCGGCGTACCATGCCCTGGTCGTATCCATGCCCTCGTCAGGACCGGCGCGCGATGTCAGCCAGGGGACAGCCATGACCGCGATACGGATCAACTTCGACAAGGATCTCGTCCTCGCCGGCCATTTCCTGCTCAAGCATCTCGAGCGGGAGGAGCGGCACCGGCTGGCGACCGCCGCACGGCTGTCCCACCACCCGCGCGGCGCGATGATCTTCCAGAAGGGCGATCCCGGCGACAGCATGATGGCGGTCATCCGCGGCCGGGTGAAGATCTGCTGCCACTCCTTGGACGGCAAGGAACTGGTGCTGAGCATCATCAACAAGGGCGGCCTGTTCGGCGAGATCGCGCTTTTGGACGGCGAGCCGCGCACCGCGGACGCGGTGGCGCTGGAGGAGACCGACCTGCTGATCCTCGACCGGTCGCAGCTGATGCCGGTGCTGACGGCGAGGCCTGATCTGGCCTTCCGCATCATCAGCGTGCTGTGCAAGCGGCTGCGCCAGACGAGTGAGCATCTGGAGGACACGCTGTTCCTCGAAGCGCCCTCCCGCTTCGCCCGCGCCCTCAAACGGCTGGGCGACGCCTTCGGCAAGCCGGGGCCGGAGGGACTGCGGCTGGACATCAAGCTGTCGCAGCAGCAGCTGGGCTGTCTGGTCGGCGTGTCGCGGGAGAGCGTCAACAAGCTGCTGAACGAATGGCAGCGCGCCGGGGTGATCGAAATGGATGCCGGCAACATCGTCATCCGCGACAGCGGCGCACTGGACGAGATCGCCGATTCCTGCGGCTGAGACGCCGATTTCACGCATCCTGTGAGCCGCGCCACAGCATCCCGCTTCGGGCGATCCCATCATGCTCCCCATACCGGCCGTCAGCCCCGAGGGAGCCCGCGATGCTGTTGCCCCGCACCACTCTTCTGACCACCGCCGCCGCCCTGCTGCTGACTGCCGGGACGGCCGCAGCCCAGGTCACCGGCGGCATCGCCTTTCCGCCCGGCCCGATCCCCGGGGCGGCGATGGCCCAGGCTTTCGCTCAGACGCCGCGCCTGCCGGTATCGGTGAACCCGACACCCCGCGGCGCTCCTCCCGGCGCAATGGTCACCAACCCGTCGCTCCGCCGCTCCACCGTGAACCAGCAGGCGATCACCCGCATCCGCGGCGACGCCGGCTATCTCGCCGGCTTCAGCAAGGGGCAGCCACTGGCCGCCAGCCGCCAGCCGCCGCCGGTCGATCCCAGCTTCACCATCATCGACGCGCCCTTCATCGTGAACAACTTCAACAGCGCGCTGAACTTCGCCTTCGGGGATGGCAACGTCAGCCAGCAGCAGCTTGGCGACGGCTCCGCCGCGGGAAGCGGAGCACCGGTGGAGACGGCCGCTCCGGCGCCGGAGCCGGCCCCGGCACCCGACCCGAAACCCGCCCCCGCCGCCAAGCCCGCCGGTCCGTCGACGCTGGACCTGCTGATGAGCACCGCCGGGCCGCTGCCGCACCTGCCCTCGGCGCTGGCCCATGGCGGGGTGCAGTTCAACAACGTGAACACCACGACCAACACCGCCGTCGGCACGGGGAACCGGGCGACCCAGAAGACGGTCACGGTCCAGCGCTGAGCGGAGAATCCGTCAGTTCACCTCCCGCGCCACCCGGAAGCCGTTGGTGAGATAGCGCACGTCGACGTCATAGCTGTTGCGCATCGTGTCGTTGATGGCCTCCAGCTTGTCGCGCCAGGACCCGCCGCGCAGCATGCGCTTGCGGCAGTTGCCCTGGCTCCAGGCGCTGCCGTCGGCCGGGGCGCCCTGGTAGTTCTTGTTCCAGCAGTCGGCCACCCATTCCGCCACGCCGCCGTTCATGTCGTGCAAGCCGAAGGGATTGGCCTTGTAGCTTCCGGCAGCCGCCGGGGTCAGATGCTCGTGCGGGCCGCCGCAATCGTCGCAATCGGCGTGGATTCCCTCCTCCGTCCCCCACCAATAGGGCGTCGCCGTCCCGGCGCGCGCGGCGAACTCCCACTCCGCCTCGCTCGGCAGGCGGTAGCGTTGTCCGGTCTTCCGGCTGAGCCAGGCCACATAGGCCTGGGCGTCCTGCCAATGCAGGTTGTGGACCGGTGTCCCGTCGGTCGCGTTGACCATGCGCGGCATGTCGGTGCACCCCCCGTCCTGGATGCAGGCGCGCCATTCGCCGACGGTCACCTCATACATGCCGAGCGCGAAGGGCTTGGCGATGGTGACGCGATGGACCGGCCTTTCCGAGGGGTCACCCTTGTCGTTCCCCATCATGAAGCCGCCCGCCGGCACCCGCACCAGCACCGGGCAGGTCGGACAGTCCTGGAAACTGTTGCCGGTGCCATGGTTGCGCGCCGCGCCGTTTGTTGTCCCATTGGTCGGCCCGGGCCCCTGCGCCGGCGGCGCGGTCGCCGCCACCTGCGGCTCGGCCGGGGGCGGGGGCGGGGGTGCGGCCGGTGCTGTCTGGGTCGCCGCGACCGGTGCCTGTGCGGGAGCCGCTGCGGATGCCGCCGGGGCCGGCAACGGCTCACGCTTCAGCAGGGAGGCGGCGATGAAGCCCTGGGTGCCGTCCTCCAGCGCGATGCGGTACCACCCGCCCTCCGGCACGCGGCCGAGAACCTGCACCGTCGCCCCGCGCGCGACCCGGCCGACCCGCGCGCCGCCATTGGCCGGCGTCGCCCGCAAGATGCCGTCGGCGGTGACGGCGTAGCGCCCCGGTTCGGCCGGTTCCAGGCCGGGTCCCAACACCGTCTCCGGCTTGGCTTCGGGCTTCGCCTCCGCCTTCGGGGGCGCTTCCGCCGGCTTGCCGGCGAGCTTCATCCCCTCCAGCTGGCGGCGGGCCATCGGGGCATGGCCGCTGCCGCCGAACAATTGCAGGAAGGCCTGGAAGTCGCCGGGCTCCTTGCTGGCCTGGATGCGCTTCCACACGCCATCCTCCAGTTCGGCCACCGGCGCGGTCCCCGGCGGCGCGATGTCCACGCCGACGCTTGCCGTGGCGGTGCCGCCGCGTCCGTCGTCGACGCTGTAGCGCAGGCTGCCGGCCGGGCCGGGCGCCGCGGCTTCCGGGTCGAAGGTCAGGGCGGTCAGCGCCTGGACGGTCAGCCGGTCGCCCGGCTTCACCACCGCGGCCCCATTGTGGACGCTGCCGCGCTCCGGCACGGCGGTGACGGTGACGGTCAGCGGATCGCCGTCCGGATCCACCGGGGCGTCGATCCCCATCGGGTTGCCGGCGACGCGCAGCTTGCGCTCCGCCACCACCGCCGGCGGCTGGTTGCTCGGCCTTATGGTGACCGGGATGGTGCCGGTGACCGTGCCGCCGCGGCCGTCGGCCACCAGGAACTCGAAGGCGCCGGCCTCCCCGCGGAAGCTGCCGTCGGGCTTGAAGCTGGTGGCCGCCAACTGGTCCACCGTCAGGTAATCGCCGATCAATACGCTGCGCTCGCCGACGCGCACGGTGCCGCCGCGCGGCAGCCCGGTGACGCGGGCATACATCTGGTCGTCGTCGGGGTCCGTCGGCTTGCCGGGCGCCAGCGGTTCCGGCCCGGCCCGGTCGGACAGGGTCAGCGCCCGCAACTCGCCCAGCACCGGCGGCCGGTTGGGCGGCCGCGGATTGAAATAGAAGGGCGTGGCGCCGAGCGATCCGTAGACGAACGGCTCCTGCCGGCCGTTGGTCGCCTGCTTCACCGTATCGCGCACGTTGCGGAAGAACAGGCTCAACTCCAGCCCCGGCGTCTGGAGATGCTGGAGCAGCGCCGCGCTGAAGGGGCTGTGGTCGCCGGTGCCGTCCTCGGCCAACTGGTCGGCACGGGTCGCCATCGCCACCAGCGTGTCGCTCGGCGCGTCGTCCACGCTGCCCAGGCCGGGATGCGCCTGGTTGCGGTTCGACCCGCTGCGGGTCAGGCGGTCGACGAAGGGATTGTTGCGGCAGGCGTCGAGGATGAGGATGCCGAGCTTGCGCGCCCCGGCCAGTTCCCCCATCGGCAGGTTCAGCGGAATCGCCTCGTAGACCAGGTCGCGCTCCCGCTCGAGCTGGGCGTCGGCGGGCAGCAGATAATTGACGCCATTCACCTGGATGCCATGGCCGGCATAGAAGATCACCGCCACGTCGGCCTGCGAGGCCTTGATGCCGAATTGGCGCAGGGCGGTGGCGAAGCCACGGGCATCCAGGTCGTACTGCTCGTCCACCGTGAAATTCAGCGCCCGCAGGGCTTCGCCGATGGCGCGCGCGTCGTTGCGCGGGTTGATCAGTTCCGGCGCGTTGCGGTAATTGCTGACCCCGATCACCAGCGCCAGGCGGCTTTCCGCCGCGCCGGTACCGGCACCGGATCCGGCGGGCTGGCCGGCGGCGGGCGGCCCCGCCGCACGCACCGATCCTCCCGCTCCCGCGACCAGAAGCAGGACCAGCAGCAGCGCGAAAACCATCCGGCAGGGTCTGACCGGTCCCATCATCCCCGCCTCCGTACCCGAGCGAAGAGGCGCCGCAAGTCGCCGGTCAGTTCGGCCACGGATGTGACTCCGCGGCTTCCGGCGAAGCTCATGGCGCATGACGGAAGGCTGTCGATAATAATATCGGAAATTGTCGACAGCCTGCCGTGGATCGTGGAAGCATACCATGGCTTGAATCGATGCCAAACCGCCCCTTCCGCCTCGGAATGGAAAAAGAGGGGGTGGCAAGCCGAAGTGATTACTTCGCCCATCGATCACGAATGCCGCCATCCTTCATTGGTCGATGTCGTCGCCGTCGTCATCGACCAACAGCCAGACGCGCACCGCCCTGAGCTTGCCCTTCAGCGCCACCTCCCCCACCGGCAAGGCCGTGCAAAGGGGGGGGACGGCCCGCCGCGCCGATTGCTCCACCGATTGCCCCACCGATTGCCAAGTCGGGTCGCCGACGATGACCCGGCAATGGCGGGACGTCCGGGCGTCGACCATCTTGCCATAGGCCTCCAGCCGGGCGGCGGTGTTGGCGGTGTCGCCCAGCAGCGAATATTCGCTGTGGCGCAAGCCGCCCAGGCTGCCGGCCACCAGCGGGCCGGTATGCACCCCGACGCGGATGCCGACCGGCGGCAGACCCTCCGCCTGCCAGCGCCGATTGAGCTCCACCAGGTCCCGTCCCATCTCCAGGGCGCAGCGGACGGCACGGCAGGCGTCGGCGTCGATCTGCGCCTGCGTGGTGCGGGCGACCGGCGCACCGAACACCGCCAGGATGGCATCGCCGACGAAGCGCAGCACCACTCCGTCATTGGCGGTGACGATGCGCACCATGGCATCGAGATAGCCCTCCAGCCAGCGGATCAGCGGTTCCGGCTCCAGCGCCTCGCAGATGGTGGTGAATCCCTCGATGTCGGAAAACAGCACGGTGGCGGTCAGCTGCTGCGGCCGCGGCCGTCCACCGGCCATGAAGGTCGCGCGTTCCCGCCAGATCTCCTCCGCCACCGGCTGGGAGACATGGTTGGCGAACAGTTGCATCATGACGCGCCGGTCGGCCCGCTCGCGCAGCGACATCTGCACGGTCATGGCGGCGATGCCGGCCCCCCAGGCCAGTGCCGGCGCCACCAGCGGCACCAGCGGCCCGCCCGCCGCGAACAGCGCCGCGCTCCCCGCCCAGGCGGCCGCCGGCACCAGCAGGCCCGCCGCCGCCAGCAGCCACAGCGGCGGAGCGGCGGCGGCCACCGCGACGCCGGCCACCGCCATCAGCAGTGCCAGCACGGCCTCCCCTGCGACGGGCAGGCGCGGATCTCTCCGCCCGTCGAGCAGTTGGGCCAGCACATGCGCCTCGATCTCCACGCCCGGCGTCGAGGCTCCGGCGGTCGACAGCGGCGTCCGGTGCTGGTCGATCCCGGCCAGAACCGTGCCCACCAGCACTATTCGCCCGGCCAGCCAGCTCTTCGGCAGGACGGCGACCGCCTCGGCGGGATAGACCGGGAAGGGAGCGGTGGCGCCGTCCGGCCGTCCGCGCCAATCGATGCGGAAGGGCTCCGCCGGCACCTGCGCCACGCCGCCGAGGAGGGCAAGCCGCACCGGCAGGCTGGGGGTGCCGTCGCCACCGAAGGGAACATGCCAGCGCACGGCGGCATCCAGCCGGTCCTTGGCCAGATTGGCATGACCACGCGGCATCCCTGCGGTGAATTCGTCGAGGAAGCGTCGCTGCCGCTCGGTCAGCGGCGTCTGGTCCAGCGCCGTGATCGCCACCACCGGAACCGGGGCACCCAGCAGGGCACGGCGTAGCCGTTCGTCCAAGGCCGGCAGGGTCGGTTGGTCGAACAGCACGTCGATGCCGATGGCGCGGACCCCGGCCGCCGCCAGCACGTCGATGATGTTGGCCAGCATGCCGCGATCCACCGGCGACCGGCAGGCAAGGCCGGTGAAACTGTCCTCGCCGAACAGCACCAGCGCGATACCCGGATGTTGCGGCCGGGCCGGAGTCGACGCGGCGATCAGCCGGTCGCCCAGGCTCTCGTCGGCGGTGCGCAGCGGAGGCAGCATTCTGGTGGCGGCGAGCGCCATCAGCATGCTGCCCAGCACGATGCCGATCGTCAGCCGCGTTTCCGGCCAGCCCCTGCGGCCGGACGCCGGCGGCAGGGGCGCCACCGGTTTCGCGATGGGAGGAACCAGCGGCCCCTCCCCGGGTCGGACCGGCGGACCGTCCATCCGGCGCTCACCGGACCTTGAGGATGAGCTGGGCCGATGCCACCTCCGTCTCGCGCAGTCGGGACACCGCGCGGTCGAGCTGGCCGGCGGCATCCTCGCCCAAGGGGCGGAACGCCGCGGCGCGGCCGGGCATCTCGCCGTCCAGGTTGCGGCTAGCGGCGATGCAGCGCACCTCCAGGTCGGCCGGCCCTTCGCCGGCACGCAACGGCATGCGGTCGCCGGACAGGCTGAACGGCACGTTGCCGGCCACGCGGGCACTCATCGCGGCGCCGGCTGGAAAGATGGGGATCAACTGGGCGCGCGCATTGCGCAGATAGCAGTAGAGATGGGCGTCGCGATCGGTCTGGACCAGCAGACGGATGTCCTCGCCCGGCCGGTAGGCGGCTCCGGCGGCACCATCGCCTGAAGGGCGATCGGCTGGACCGGAAAGGCGATCGGTCGCAAGGAAAAGGTCGAGCGGGACCGTCGCATCGCGCAAGGTCGCCATCGCCGCACCGACCTGCCCGGCACAGCCGGCCGACGCCATGCGCACCGCCAGGGCCGCACCGCCCGTCGCCTCTACCATCCGCACATGCAGCGTGCCGACCGGCGTTCCGTCGGGCCGTTGCGCGCCGATATCCATCCCGTCGGCCAGCGGCAGGGTCCGCGGCCAAGGCACCGGGCCGTCGTTCGTCCAGCCGACCGCCGCACGCTCTCCCCCCGCCTTGTCCTGCAGAAGCAGCTGGTCCATCCCCGGCTCGGCCGGCCGGCGCAGCCAGGGCGGGCTTCCGGCCTTGACGCATTGAACGCCGGAAACCGACGGGTCGATCGCCAGCGCCCGCTCCAGCGCCGAATCCAGCGGGCTCCCCAGGGCGCGCGCCGCCCCCAGGTCGCTCTGCATGAAGCGGTCGTCGCCGGGGCCGGCGCGGGCCGACACGCCGCGACTTGCCATGTCACGATTTGCCATGTCGCCGGGCACCCCGTCATAGGGGCCGCGCAACCGCAGGAGCCGGCCGTTGGCGAACAGCAGCGTCGCATTCGCCCCGTCGGGAAGCCGGACGGCCTGTCCGTCGGCGACGAGCTGTCCCTGGGCATAGCCGGGGGCGCTGGACGCCACGACCACGGCCTCCGCCCGTGCCCCGGCGGCATGGCCGCAGCCCAGGGCCAAGGCGGCGGCCAGGAGATGGGAAAGGGACTGATGGAAAAAGGATCGCTTGGACATGATTGTCACCTTCTGGATGCGGGAGATCAGTCGCGGTTGCGGCCCTTTCCTTCGTCGGGGGCGAGCAGGCAGGCGGTGCGGGATTGCGTCATCACCGACACCGCCCCATCGGTCCCGCCGTTGCGGCGGAAGCGCAGCCCGTTCATCTGGCTGGCGATGCTGAGCGAGACGACGGCAAGGTCCGCTTCGTCGATGATCTTGTGGCCGTCCTGCCAGCATTGGACGCGAACCCGCTTGCCGGCGGGGGCGATGTCCACCCCGCCCGCGGCCCCGCCGCTGGCGGCACCGGAATTCTCGGGTCCCTTCTTGCGGACCACCGTCGCATCGGCCCGGTCGGAGGCGGCAATGCCGGCAGCGGCCAGCAGGCCAAGGCAGGCGGCGAGGAGCAAGGCATGTTTCATGGCATCCCCTCCATTGCGGCCGCCGCTCAATGGGTCGGCTTGAATTCGACGCGCCGGTTGCGGCCGTCGTAGGGGTTGGCGGCGAGCGGCGCGGTCGGACCCTTGCCGTCCACGGTGATGCGCTTGGGATCGATCTGGTGGACGCGCACCAGATACTCGCCCACCGACACCGCGCGGCGCTGCGACAGCAGCATGTTGTAGGGAAGGTTGCCGCTGGCGTCGGTGTGCCCCTCCACCGTCAGTCCCAGGGTCGGGTCCTCCTTCATCAGCGCCCCGACGGCGTCGATGTAGGAGGCGGACTCCGCCGGGATCTCAGCCGAGTTGAGGGCGAAGTTGATGCGGAACCCGAAGGCTTGCGGTGCCGCTTCCGGTTCGGCGGCGGCCTGCGGCTCGGCGGCGGGGGCCTCCATCCGTGCCTCCTGCCGGCGTTGCTTATGGACAGGGCGGCTCGATGAGGATTGATGGGTGGCTTGAGAGGTGGGCTGGGGAACCGGCTGCGCGACGGGCTGTGCCTCCTGCTGGTAAGCCGGCTGGGGAGCGGGCTGCGCTGCCGGCGGCGTGGGCGCCGTGCCGTAATTGATCTCGTCGATGGGCCGGGGCCGCTTGGCGGCGGCACCGGCGGCGCCGCCGATGATCTCGATGCTGCGGGTGCGGATTTTCGGGTCGGGCGCCACCACCCCGCGCAGTTCCTCGACGCTGGGCG
This sequence comes from Azospirillum endophyticum, assembly GCF_016595245.1. Taxonomy (GTDB): domain Bacteria; phylum Pseudomonadota; class Alphaproteobacteria; order Azospirillales; family Azospirillaceae; genus Azospirillum; species Azospirillum endophyticum. Next base: position 120,096 of record NZ_JAENHM010000044.1, on the reverse strand, counting down.
GCCGGTCGAACATCATCACCTTCGACGACCCAGACCCTTCGATCGTCTGGGCCGGCGCCGGGCCGGCCCAGGCGACGGCCAGCACCGGCAGCGTGGCGACCAGGATGTGGGACAGTGCATGGGACGCGACGGATTTGGAGGACTTGGTCATGGGAAAGCTCCCTGGGCTGGAGAGAAAGCGGCGTTGCCCCTGGTTCTAGCGCCGTCCCCCTCCCCGCGCTGTGAGCCGGCCAACAGTCGGCTCCCGATTTCCGGCGATCGGCCGGGTCTCATTCCCCCTGCGCCAGCGTGCCGGGCAGCACCTTGACCGTCAGCCGCTTGGCACGGGCGTCGCTTCCCTTCGCCGTCGCGAAGGCGTTGATGACGTCGTCCAGGGCGGCACCGGGAATGGGTTGCAGATCCTCGCTCTTGAACGCTTCCGGAATACGGACCCCGATCTCGTCATGGGACAGGACGCAGGCCACCGTCTCCTCGGCGCCCGGCCGGTCCATCCGCAGATTGAAGGGCTTCTGCACGCCGGGCGGGATTTCCACCTGCCGGCCAGCCTCGACGAAGGCGTCGGGTTGGAACCGGTTGGGGAAGATGCGGGAGACGGTGCCGGCGCCATCGCGGTAATAGCAGTAGACGAAGCCGTCCGCCGTCGGTTGCATCCGCACCACCAGCGCTTCGCCGGCACGGTAGCGTGGCACCGGGCCACGGTCCGACGACAGCAGCAGGTCGAGGCGGGACGGCGACGGCTGGGCGCGCGGCAGCCCCTCGCCGCCGGCGTTGCTGACGCTCTGCAGCCGGGCCGGCGGCGCCCCGCCTTCGCCGGGCGGCTTGGCGAGCAGGCGTTGGTAGAGGTCGAAGTCGATGCGGCCGGTGGCGATCAGGTCGTTGTCGGCCTGGAAGCGGCCGACGGCTTCGGCTGTGCGCTGGTCGAGCTGGCCGTTGACTGGCCCGTCGTAATAGCCCTGCGCCGACAGCGCGCGCTGGCTGAAGGTGACGCGTTCCGACGGCGCCATGCCGTCGAACCAGCCGCGGGCCTCCGCCATGAAGGCGGGGTTGGTCTGGTCGATGCCCAGGCATTGCCAGTAGGGCACCCGGGTCAGCTTGCCCAGCACCTCGATGGTGCTGAGCTCGACCAGCGTGCGCACGCCCTGGTGCAGCCCTTCCGAGCGGTTCAGCGAAATGTTGAAGGACAGGCCGGCCTTGCCGATCACCCCGCCGGCATCCGCCCCGCGTCCCGACGACACCACCGCCAGCGTGTTGGATGCCGACATGCCGGGGATGATCTGGCGGGTCACCAATTCCCCGACATTGAGGTCGATCGAGACCATGGACACCACCTGGTCGGCCGAGACGCTGAGATCCAGCTTGGGCAGGGACAACCCCGCCCCCGCCGCCTCGCTGACCACATTGTCGTCGAGCTGGGTGATGGCGCCGCGGATGTAGTAGGACGGCGCACGGAAGTTCGGCTGCACCCCGATCATCCAGTACAGCGCGTTGACGTCGTCCAGCGCCGGTTCGAAATCGACGAAGCGGAAGGCGCTGGAACTTTCCGACATCCGCGAGACCGCGGTGATCAGCATCTCCTTGGTGCCGCCGGCCACCCGGCCGGTGGCGTCGGGCAGGCCGTTGGCGGTGATGTAGATGTCGTGCTTGCCATGGGTCCACAGCAGCCGGTCCATGCAGCGCAGCGCCTCGCTGAAGCTGCTGATGGTGCGGACCGCCGGGGTCTTGGGCTGCTGCACCACGCGCGCCATCTCGCCGGAGGTGAAACAGCCGCCCAGCGCCAGCGTCAGGGCGGCGGACGCGCCGAGGGAACGAAGGACCCGGACCATGCTCATCGGCGCTGTCTCCCATGGGTTGGCGCGCCCGGCCCCCGGTTCAGGGTCCGGATCTGCGGCTCCGGGCCGTCACCGCGCCGACAGTTGCTGGCCGCGGTCCGCCCTGACGGTGATGGTGATCTTCTTCGACATGATCGGCGGGTCGTGCGGCACATGGTCGGCGTCGGCCAGGACCAGTTGCAGCGTGTGACGGCCGGGCGGCAGTTCCAGGATCGTTTCGGTCTGGCCCTTGCCGAAATGCAGGTGCTGCTTGTCGCTGGGGATCGGCTCGTCGAAAGTCTTCAGGTCGGTGTCGATCAGCAGATGATGGTGCCCGGTGCCGTCCTTGCGGACGCCGGCCGGCGCGACGCCGAAATTGCGCAGCCCGAACCACACCTTGAACCGCGTACCGACCACCTGCCCGTTGTTGGGCCAGCCGATATAGAGCCAGGCATCCTTGCGGCCGGGTGTCCGCTGCGCGGCGGCCGCCGCATCATGGTCGCCCTTATGATCGGCGGACGCTTCCGCCGCGACGGCCGGGAGCGACGCGAAGACCAATGGCACGGTCGACATCAGCCCCAGCAGCATCGCGCCGAAGACGGCGCAAGGGCCGGAGCCGTATTTGAGCGCGGACAATGCTGTCTTGATCGGGCCTGTCTTGATGGGACCTGTCTTCATGATGCCCTCCCTGGCGGACATGAACCGGTCGGGACCGGTCAGCGGACGGTGATGGTCACCTTCTCCGACATCACCGGCGGGTTGTGCGGAATGTGGTCGGCGTCGCCCAGCACCATCCGCAGCGTGTGGGTTCCCGGCGGCAGTTCCAGCCGCGCTTCGGTCTGGCCGCCGCCGAAATGCAGGTGCTGCTTGTCGTTGGGGATCGGCTCGTCCGGGTTCGTCAGGTCGGTGTCGATCAGCAGGTGATGGTGCCCGCTGTCGGCGTGGCTTATGCCGGCCGGCGATATCCCCATGTTCTGGAGGCCCATGCGGACCCAGAATTTTCCGCCATTGATGACCGCCCCGTTGGGAGGCCACAGGATATAGGCACGCGCGTCTTCGGGCGCTTTCGCCCGGTCGGCCATTCCCTGCCCAGCCATAAACAGCGGCAGAAGCAGCAGGGCGCCGACCGCGATCACGGCAGTCCGCAGCATGATTTCCCCCTGTTTTCTTCATTGCCCTTCGTCTGAAGACCTTGATCTTAGTCTTCGACCGGGAAGCAGGGTGCCCCCGAATTCTTGGGTAATCCCATCCCATTGGAAAACGACCCGGTTCCGCGGCATCCCCTTCCGAATTGGCCGACTATCGCAGTCGCCTTCCCCAACATTGCGGGGAATGCCCAGTCCGGACGCGCGGGAAATCGAATGCGGCGCCCTCCGTCAGCGCTTGATTCCGAACAGTTGCTCGTTCATCGCCGCCCGGTCCGGGACACCCATGCCGGCCGGCCGGCCGGCCGGCGGCAACCCGGCGCCCTTCGCCCCCGGCAGTCCGGTCGCCATGGTCCCGACGCCCATGGCCCCGGCTCCCGTGCGGCCGCCGCCCATCCAAGGCGGAAAGGCGCTGCCGGTGCCTGCCTGGGCCGGCGGCGCGGTGCCGACGCGGTTCGCCAGCACGGCAACGGCGACGGCCGACAGCGGGATGCCGCCGGACTGCACCTCGAAGGCGGAAGCCGGCCGGCCGGCGATCGAAACCGCCGTGGCGAGGATCAGGCATAGGAGCATGACGGCAAGTCGGCGCATCGGACGGTTCCTTCACGCAGGGACGCAGTTCGGCAAGAGGAGCGGGCGGTGAGATCCCCATGCTGCCGCAAAGGTCCTGGCATCCGCTGTGGGCTGGGCCACACCGCCGGACAAATCGGCACGGCCGCACACCAAAGCTGCCCCGGCGAAAAATTCGAACACGAAGCAAAATTTGGATTGTTGGCAGGGCGATCACAGACTATCATATTTCAGTTGCTTCAATCGTATAGCGATTGATTTGACAGACACCATACAGATCAAGGAGATCGCGTGTGGACGTGATCGCTGAGCTGTCGGGCCTGATCGGCGCCGACGCCGTCCTGACATCCCCATCCGACCTGGACGCGGTCACAGAGGACTGGCGCGGGCGCTACCGCGGCCCGGCGCTGTGCCTCGCCCGTCCGGCCACCGCCGAACAGGTCGCGGCGGTGGTGCGCTGCTGCGCCCGCCACGGCGTTCCGGTGCTGCCGCAGGGCGGCAACACCAGCCTGTGCGGCGGCGCCGTTCCCTCTGAAAAGGGCCCCGCCCCGGTCATCCTCAACCTGTCGCGGATGCGCGCGGTCCGCGCCATCGACCCGGTCAACAGCACGATGGAGGTCGAGGCCGGCTGCGTCCTCGCCACCGTGCAGGAAGCGGCGGCGGCGGCGGGACGGCTCTATCCGGTCAGCCTGGGGGCCGAGGGCTCCTGCCAGATCGGCGGCACCATCGCCACCAATGCCGGCGGCACCTCGGTCCTGCGCTACGGCAACACGCGCGACAACGTGCTGGGCCTGGAAGTGGTCCTCGCCGATGGCACCATCTGGTCGGGGCTGTACGGGCTGCGCAAGAACAACACCGGTTACGACCTGAAGCACCTGTTCATCGGGTCGGAAGGGACGCTCGGCATCATCACCGCGGCGACCTTGAAACTGCATCCGCTGCCGACGCGCCATGCCGTCGCCTGGGTCGGAATGGCCTCGCCCGCCGACGCGCTGACCCTGCTGACCCGCGTGCAGGAGCGCTGCGGCGCCCGGCTGTCGGCCTTCGAGATGATCAACCGGCTCCAGCTCGATCTCGTCATCGGGAACGTGCCGGGACGCCGCAGCCCGATCGAGGGCGAGGCCGAATGGCATGTGCTGATCGAGCTGTCTGACAACAGCGGCGGCGATGCCCTCGACGCCGAGTTGCAGGCGATCCTGGAGGACGCCTTCGGCGACGGCCTGCTGACCGACGCGGCGCTCGCCGCCAGCGACAGCCAGCGCCACGCTATGTGGGAGATCCGGCACAGCGTGTCGGAGGCCAACAAGAAGGCCGGCGTCGGGCTGACCACCGACTGCGCGGTGCCGCTGTCCGCCGTTCCCGCCTTCATCGACGCCGCGACCGCCGCGGTGCGGGCGCTGGTGCCCGGCCTGCCGGCGATCGTCGTCGCCCATCTCGGCGACGGCAACGTCCATTTTATCCCCTTCTTCACCTTCGATGCGTGGAACGCGATCGCCGACCGCGATGCGCTCGCCGCCCGGATCCGCCACGCCGTCAACGACGAGGCCGCCCGGCTGAACGGCACCTTCAGCGCCGAGCACGGCGTCGGCCGGGTCCAGCTGGGAGAAATGGCGCGCTACAAGCCGCCCGCCGAGCTGGCGCTGATGCGCGCGGTCAAGCAGGCGCTCGATCCGCAGAACATCTTCAATCCCGGCCGCCTGCTGCCGCCGGGCTGAGCTTCCTGTCCTTCGCGTCCATCCGCCGTCCCGTCCCACCAAGAGGAGTTCCGACATGAGCATCCGCCAATCCGGCTGGTCCCGCCGCACCCTGCTGAAAGCCGGCGCCGCCGGCACGGCCGCGCTCGCCATGCCGGCGATCTGGAGCCCGGCGCGGGCGCAGAACAAGCGGATCGTCGTGCGCGACGACGGCGGCATCTACACCAAGGCCTACGGCGAGATCTTCTACAAGCCCTTCACCGAGGCCACTGGCATCGAGGTGGTCGGCGTCCAGGCGAACGCCGAGCCGACGGCGCAGATCCGCTCGATGGTGGAAGCGAAGTCCTACACCTGGGACATGGCCAAGATCAGCCAGCCGGCCATCCTGATGCTGACCGGCGGCGACAAGCCGCTGCTGGAGAAGCACGGGCTGGAGGCCGACCCGGCCGTCGCCTCGATCCCCAAGCAGTACATGTCGGAATACGGCGTCGGCACCAACGTCTACACCACCGTGCTGGCCTACCGTACCGACGCCTTCAAGGGCCGCAAGGCGCCGGCCTCCTGGAAGGACTTCTACGACGTCGCCAACTTCCCCGGCCGCCGCGCCCTGCGCAAGCACCCGTTCGACACCATCGAACAGGCGCTGATGGCCGACGGCGTGACCAACGACAAGGTCTATCCCTGCGACCTCGACCGCGCCTTCAAGGCGCTCGACCGCCTCAAGAAGGACATCTCGGTGTTCTGGACCAGCGGCGCGCAGGTCGAGCAGATGCTGCTGTCGGGCGAGGTCGACATGGTCCCGACCTGGGTGTCGCGGCCGCAGGCGGCGATGGCCGCCGGCGCCCCGGTTGGCATCGTGTGGGACCAGAACATCTGGGGCCTCGACAGCTGGGCGATCCTGGCCGGTACCCCGAACGCCGACGCCTGCCGCCAGTTCATCAAGTTCGCCTCCGACCCGAAGCGTCAGGCCGCCCTGGTGAAGTATTTCCCGGCCGGCGTCACCCAGCCGGAAGCCTTCAACCACATCGACGCCAAGATCGCCCCCGACTGCCCGACCTTCCCGGCCAACATCGAGCGCGGCGTGAAGATCGATGCCGAATACTGGCTGAAGAACCAGCAGACCGGCCTGGAGCGCTACAACGCCTGGCTGCTGAGCTAAGGCGCAGTCGCGCTGTCCTCTCCCCGGCTCTTCCCGGCTCGCGCGCTACGTGATGCACACAACCCCAAGCCTTGGTAAGGCTCTGGAATCAAAAGAACTCTGCGTCATCCCCGCGAAGGCGGGGATCCAGGAAACTCCGCGGCTAAGCTGTCGAGCTGGCTGGATTCCCGCCTCCGCGGGAATGACGTCCAAATAAGTTGTTTGATTCCAGCATGTTACCCAAAGCTCAGATTGTGGATCCAGTAGCGCGAGAGCGGAAGGGTTGGGAAAGGGGCGGCAGGCACCCAATCCCGCCATCCACACCATCCTTCGGCCCAACCCCTCGCGAGGAGGCGCGCATGTCTTCTTCCAGCCTTTCCGTCCAGGGCCTCGCCAAGCGCTACGGTGACTTCGTGGCGCTCGCCCCCACGGATCTCGTCGTCGCCGACGGCGAGTTCCTGACGCTGCTCGGCCCGTCCGGCTCCGGCAAGACGACGCTGCTCAGCCTGCTGGCCGGCCTCGTCCCGCCCGACGAGGGAAGCGTGCGCATCGGGTCCCAGGACGTCACCTACGCTCCGCCCTATGAACGGGACATCGGCGTGGTGTTCCAGAATTACGCCCTCTTCCCGCACATGACGATCGAGGAGAACATCGCCTTTCCGCTGAAGATGCGGAAGGTGTCGGCCGCCGACGCCAAGCGGCGGGCGCGCGAGGCGCTGGAGATGGTTCATCTCCCGCACATCGCCGGCCGCTACCCGCGTGAGCTGTCGGGCGGCCAGCAGCAGCGCGTGGCGCTCGCCCGCTGCATGGTCTACAAGCCCTCGATCATCCTGATGGACGAGCCGCTGGGGGCCCTCGACAAGAAGCTGCGCGAGCACATGCAGCTGGAGATCAAGCGCCTGCACCGCGAGATGGGAACGACGATCGTCTACGTCACCCACGACCAGGAAGAGGCGATGACGATGTCCGACCGCATCTGCCTGATGAATGCCGGGCGGATCGAGCAGTTGGGCACGCCGGCCGACCTGTATTTCCGGCCGCGCACGCTGTTCGTCGCCGACTTCCTGGGTGAGTCCAACATCCTGCCCGCCGACCTGCGCACCCGCGTCGGCGACGAGGTGGAGGTCGGGGTGGGCAGCAGCGGCGTTTCCGGCCGCGCGCTCGCCAACGGCCACGACCTGCCGCCGGGTTCGTCGGTGCGGGTGATGGTTCGTCCGCAGAACCTGGCGGTCGCCCGCCACGGCGCATCGGCCATGGGCGTGCCGGCCGTCGGTGTCCAGGGCCGCGTGTCGGAGGTGATGGTCACCGGCAGCCTGACCAAGGTCTACATGGAGCCGCTCGACCGCAACCTGCCGCCGCTGGTCGCCGCCTTCCCCACCCGCAACGAGGCCGATGCGGTCCGCATCGACGACGTGCTGACGCTGTCCTGGAGCGGACGCGACGCCGTCGTCATCGCCGACACCGCCGCCCCGGCTGCGGGGACCGCCTGACATGAACGGCCAGTCCCTGACCATGACCGACACCGCAGGCGCCAAACGCCATTCCCCGCCGCCCGCCTGGCGCAAGCCGGTGCTGATGGGTGCTCCGCTCGTCCTCCTCCTCGTCGCCTTCCTGGTCTTTCCGGTCGGGCAGCTGCTGGCGCTCAGCGTCTACAACGGGCAGGGCTTCACGCTGGCGCCCTACGCCCAGCTCTTCGCCTCCAGCCTCTACGCCACCGTGCTGTGGATCACGCTGAAGATCTCGCTGGCGACGACGCTGGTCGCGGTGGTGGCCGCCTATCCCATCGCCTACCTGATCTCGGTCGCCAAGGGGCCGGCGAAGAGCCGGCTGATCTTCTGGGTGCTGCTGTCCTTCTGGACCAGCTTCCTGGTGCGCGCCTTCGCCTGGGTGGTCATCCTCGGCCGCAACGGCGTCATCAACAGCACGCTGATGTCTCTCGGCATCATCGACCGGCCCCTGGACCTGCTCTACGGCTTCGGCGCGGTGCTGGTCGGCATGGTGCACGCCATGCTGCCGCTGGCGGTGATGACCATGCTGGCGGTGATGGAGAACATCGACCGCACCCTGCCGCGGGCCGCCAGCACGCTGGGCGCCAGGCCCGGCACCGCCTTCTGGACCGTCTATTTCCCGCTGTCTCTGCCCGGCGTCGCCGCGTCGGCGATCATGGTCTTCGTGTCGGCCATCGGCTTCTTCATCGTGCCGGCCCTGCTGGGCGGCCGCAAGGAGACGATGATCACCCAGCTGATCATCGACCAGGTGCAGCAGACGCTGAACTGGGGGCTGGCCGGCGCCATCTCGGTGCTGCTGCTGACCGTCGTGCTGATCGTCTTCGTGCTGTACGACCGCGTCTTCGGCTTCGCCTCGCTGACCGGCGAGAGCGCGGTCGTGCGCAACCGCGACACCGCCATGCGGCGGCTGGGCGGGCGGGTGCTGGCGGCGCTGGGTTCGGCCAGCGACGCGCTGATCGGCATCGTCCCGCGCCGCCATCCGATCGCCGGCCGGGCCGAGCGCCCGCTGGCGCTGACCGCCTTCGTCTGGTTCCTGCTGGTGCTGATCAGCCTGCCCGCCTTCCTGATGATCCCGCTGTCCTTCGGCAAGGGCGGCCTGGCCTGGCCGCCGTCCGGCTTCACGCTGCAATGGTACGAGCAGCTGCTGCAGTCGCCGATCTGGATGCAGGCGCTGTGGCGCTCTATCGTGGTCGCCTTCGGCACCGGCCTGCTGGCGATGGCGATCGGCGTTCCCGCCGCCTTCCTGATGGTGCGCGGCCAGATGCGGGGCAAGGGCGCCATGCTGGCCTTCATCCTGTCGCCCATCGTCGTGCCGCGCATGATCATCGCCGTCGGCATGTTCTACGTCTTCGCCCAGATGGGGCTGGTCGGCACCATCCTCGGGCTGGTGATCGGACATACGGTGGTCGCCGTGCCCTATGTGGTGATGACGATGATGGCGGTGCTGCGCAACTACGACACCCGCCTGGACATGGCTGCGCAGAGCCTGGGCGCCCGGCCGCTGGCGGCGCTGCGGCACGTCACCTTCCCGATCCTCGGGGCCGGCATGCTGTCGTCCTTCCTGTTCGCCTTCGCCACGTCCTTCGACGAGCTGACCATCTCGCTCTTCTCCTCGGGCGGCCTCAGCGCCACCCTGCCCAAGCAGTTCTGGGACGAGGTGACGCTGCAGGTCTCCCCCGTCATCGCGGCGGTGTCGACCGGGCTGCTGCTGTTCGTCGCCGCCCTGATCTGGGTCGCGGACCGGATGCGGCGGCGCAGCCTTGCCAGCTGAACCGGGCCGGCCAAGCCCTCCCTGAACCACTTTCACCCCTGCTTCTTCCAAGGATTCGACATGCTTGACGCCACGAAGCTTCGCGGCATTCTGCCCGCCACCCCGACGCCGGTGACATCCTCCGGCACCATCGACGTGGCGGCCTCCAAGGCGCTGTTCTCCTGGCTGTTCCGCCAGGGGATCGACGGGCTGGTCCCGCTCGGCGGCACCGGGGAGTATGGCGCGTTGGCGAAGGACCAGCGCATCCGCTTCGCCGAGCTGTCGGTCGAGGCGATGGCGGGTGCGGCGGGTGCCGGCGGGAAGCGCGGCCCGGTGATCGCCGGCGTGCTCGACACCGGCTATTACGACGCGCTGGCCGCCGGCCGCGATTTCGCGGCGGCCGGTGTCGACGGGCTGCTGGTCCTGACCCCCTACTACACCAACCCGACCCAGGCCGGCATCCGCGACTATTTCCTGCGCTACGCCGACGAATCGCCGGTGCCGATCCTGATCTACGAGATCCCCTACCGCACCCGCATCGCCGTCGACCCGGAGATCCTGCACGAGCTGTCGCGGCACGAGCGGATCATCGGCATGAAGGCCTGCAACACCGACATGTATCATTTCCTGCGCACGGTGGCGGGGGTCGACTCCTCCTTCACCGTCCTCAGCGGGGAGGATACGCTGTTCCCGCTGCACGTCGCCGCCGGCGCCAAGGGCGGCATCGTGGTGACGGCCAACCTGCTGCCGCGGGCCTGGCGGCTGATCCATGATCTCGCCTCGACCGGCAAGCTGGACAAGGCGTTGGAGATCCACCGCAGCCTGATCCCGATGATGAACCTGGCTTTCGCCGAGACCAACCCCGGCCCGATGAAGGCGGTGATGGACCTGATCGGCGTCGAGGCCCCGGCGATGCTGGCGCCGCTGCGCGAGCCGGCCGAGCCGCTGAAGCGGTCGCTGCGGCGCGAGCTGTCGCGCCTGCTCGCCACCTACGAGGGGGTTCCGGCCGAGGGCGTGCCGGCAGCCCAGCCGGTCTGACCGGCGGCAACCGCGCCGCGCGTGGCATTCGCTTCGCCGGATGCTATGCGTAGCGCGGCGGCACCGGACGACGATCCGGTCGGATGAGGAAGCCCAGGGGATTGCCGATGATGCGCACAGCAGGACGGAAGCCGAAGACGGAGGGTTCCGCTACGGAACAGGACGCGACGGCCTCGGATCCGGGGACAAAGAAGGCCGACCCGCGCGACTCCTCGCTGTTCGTCGGGTCGACCGAAAAGACCTTCCAGATTCTCCATGCCTTCGACGGGCCGCATCGCCAGATGCCGCTGTCGGAGATCGCCAAGGCCGCCAACCTCGACCGCAGCGCGGCGCAGCGGCTGGTCTACACGCTGGAGGTCCTGGGCTACCTGCGCCGTGTCCAGGGCACGCGCAACTACGCGCTGACCCCGAAACTGCTGCAGTTCTCCTACAATTACCTGCGCGCCAACGAGCTGATCGAGAAGGCCTACCCCTACCTTCTGGACATCAGCCGCAGCGTCGGCGAGACCGCCAACCTCCAGGAACTGGACGGCGCCGAGATCGTCTTCGTCGCCCGTTTCCCCGGCAAGCACCTGGTCAACATCGAGTTCATGGTCGGCAGCCGCCTGCCCGCCTATTACACCGCGTCCGGCACCGCCATCCTGTCCCGCCTGTCGGAGGAGGAGCGCGAGGACATCCTGGCCCGCACCGACCTGCGCCCGCTCACCCCCTTCACGGTCTGCGATCCCGACCGGCTGCGCGCCCGCGTGCGCGAGGCGGGGGAGAAGGGCTATGCCTTGCTGACCAACGAGACGGTGATGGGCGACATCTCCGTCGGCGCCGCCATCACCGACGAGCATGGCCGCGCGGTCGCCGGCATCAGCATCTCCGTCCCCGCCACGCGCTGGACGCCCGAGCGGGTCGAGGAGGAACTCGTCCGCCATGTCCAGGTCGCGGCGGCCTCCATCTCCGTCCACAAATTCGGCGGCTATCCGCGATAGTCCGCCCCGCAGGAGGCGACAGTTCATGGCGGCCAGCCAGACATGCCTGAACATTGACGAATTGCGCCGGCAGGCCCGGCGTTTCCTGCCGCGCGGCCTGTTCGACTACATCGACCGCGGCACCGAGGATGAGACCTCCCTGCGCCGCCTGCGCGAGACTTTCGACCGCAGCGAACTGATGCCTCGGGCCCTGGTCGACACCGCCGGGCGCCACACCGGCATCAGCCTGTTCGGCCGCGAGCGCCCCCTGCCCTTCGTCATCGCCCCCACCGCCGCCGCCGGCCTCGTCCGCTACGACGGGGAGGTGCTGCTGGCACGGGCGGCCCGCGCCGCCGGCATTCCCTTCTCCGTCTCGACCCAGTCGATCACCAGCATCGAGGCCATCGCCGAGGCGGGGGCCGAGCTGTGGTTCCAGCTCTATGTCTGGCGCGACCGCAGCCTGACCCATGCCCTGCTGGACCGCGTCGCCGCCTGTGGCGTCGACACGCTGATCCTGACCGTCGACACCGCGGTCTCGCCCAAGCGCGAGTACAATCTGCACAATGGCTTCAGCGTCCCGGTCACGCCGTCGCTGCGCGGCACGCTGGACGTTGCGCGCCATCCGGCCTGGCTGGTCGGCGTGCTGCTGCGCCTGCTGACCAACGGCGGCTGGCCGGGCTACGCCCATTACCCGCCGCAGTTCCGGACCCGGATCACCGACTCCACATCGCACGATCCGATCCGGCTGTGCGACCGGGTCAGCTGGGACGACGTCGCCGAATTGCGGCGGCGCTGGCGCGGTCGGATCATCATCAAGGGCCTGCTGGCGCCGGCCGACGCGCTGCGGGCTGCGGAAGCCGGGGTCGAGGCCATCGTGGTGTCCAACCATGGCGGGCGCAACCTGGACAGCGCCCCGTCGCCGCTTGCCGTGTTGCCGCGGATCGTCGATGCGGTCGGCGACCGATTGACGGTGCTGGCCGACAGCGGCGTGCGGCGCGGCAGCGACGCCGCGAAGCTCCTGGCCGCCGGTGCGACGGCGGTGCTGCTCGGCCGCGCCCCCCTGTTCGGCCTCGCCGCCGACGGTCAGGCGGGAGCCGAACATGCGCTGGCGATCTTGCAGGACGAACTCGACCGGACCATGGCCCTGCTCGGCTGTCGGACGGTGGCCGACCTGCGCGGCTGCGTGGGCTGAGCGTCAGCTTCAGAAATCCAGCATCGCGTTGTCGATCACCTCCTTCATGACGAAGAAGGTGCGCGTCTGCCGCACGCCCGGCAGCGCGATCAGCTCCTGCCCGTGCAGACGGTTGAAGTCCGCGATGTCGCTGACCCGGATCTTCAGGAAGAAATCGAAATCCCCGGCGACCAGATGGCAGTCGAGGACGAAGGGCAGCTTGCGGATCGCCCGCTCGAACTCGGCGAAGCTCTCCGGCGTCGAGCGGTCAAGCTCCACGCCGACCATCACCAGCGTGCCGCGATCCACCCGGGCCGGCTCGATCTCGGCCCGGACGGAGCGGATGTAGCCTTCCGCGAACAGGCGTTGCGTGTGCCGGTGGCAGGTGGCGGGGCTGAGATGCACCGCCGCCGCCAGATCGGCATTCGTCATCCGGCCATCCCGTTGAAGATGCTGGAGAATCTTTCGGTCCGTCGTGCTGAGCTCGTCGGCGGTGTCGTTTTCTCTCATTCCAGCCCCAATTTTTGGGAAAGATCCTGTACTGAATGGCATTTTAGGGACAGTCTGCGGCAATTCGATAGCGAAGTTCGAGAGCACCTTTCATTTCCGTGGTGATACCGTCGCTTCACTTGAGACACTGGAGCCCCGCCATGCTGCGCCTCGAACGCTTCGAACGTTACCCGCTCACCTTCGGCCCGTCTCCCATCGAACACCTCCCGCGCCTGACCGAGGCGCTCGGCGGCAAGGTCGAGATCTACGCCAAGCGCGACGACTGCAACTCCGGCCTCGCCATGGGCGGCAACAAGCTGCGCAAGCTGGAATACATCGTTCCCGACGCCATCGCGGCCGGTGCCGACACGCTGGTGTCGATCGGCGGCGTGCAGTCGAACCACACCCGCATGGTCGCGGCGACCGCCGCCAAGCTCGGCATGAAGTGCGTGGTCGTCCAGGAAAGCTGGGTTCCGCACGAGGACGCCGTCTATGACCGCGTCGGCAACATCCTGCTGACCCGTTTGATGGGCGCCGACAGCCGCATCGTTTCGGACGGCTTCGACATCGGCATCCGCAAGAGCTGGGAAGACGCCATCCAGTCGGTGAAGGATGCCGGCGGCAAGCCCTACGGCATTCCGGCCGGCGGCTCCGTCCACAAGTACGGCGGTCTCGGCTATGTCGGCTTCGCCGAAGAGGTCCGCAAGCAGGAGGCCGACCTCGGCTTCAAGTTCGACTACATCGTCGTCTGCGTCGTGACCGGCTCGACCCAGGGCGGCATGATCGTCGGCTTCGCCGCCGACGACCGCGCCGACCGCGTGATCGGCATCGACGCCTCCGGCACCCCGGAACAGACCCGCGCCCAGGTCCGCGAGATCGTCGACAACACCGCCGAACTGGTCGAACTCGGCCGCAAGGTCCGCGACGACGAGATCGTCATCCTGGAAGACTACGCCTATCCGGCCTACGGCGTGCCCAGCGCCGAGACCAACGAGGCGATCCGCCTCGCCGCCCGCACCGAGGCGATGATCACCGACCCGGTCTATGAGGGCAAGTCGATGCAGGGCATGATCGACCTCGTGAAGAAGGGCTATTTCCCCGAAGGCTCGAAGGTGCTCTACGCCCATCTCGGCGGCGCCCCGGCGCTGAACGGCTACAGCTATACGTATCGCAACGGTTGAGCTACTCTCGACCCTGAGAATCCCCTCTCCCCCCGGGGAGAGGGTTAGGGTGAGGGGGTCGCACTGCGTGCCTCCATCGGGAATCCACGCTATGCATCCCCCTCACCCCGACCCTCTCCCCGGGGGGAGAGGGGGAAACCGTATATCCCAGACCTACCCCTCCAACCCCGCGATCGTGACCGCCAGCGCCTGGGCGCGCGGCACCAGCGTGTCGAGCCGGCACCATTCGCGTTCCGTATGGGCGGCCCCGCCGACCGGCCCCAGCCCGCACAGCGAGGGCACGCCGAGCGCACCGGTGAAGCCTGAATCCGCACACCCGCCGGTGAACTCCCCGCCGACCTCGAAGCCGACCTCCTTCGCCGCCGCCTGATAGCGGGCGAACAGCTCGGCTGCATGCCGTTCCTCCAGCGGCATGAACAGGTGCCCCCGTTCGTAGGACGCGCTGGTGCCCGGCACATCCTCGGCCGCCAGGATCGCCTCGACCCGCGCCAGAATGCCGTCGAGCTGGTCGACGGAGCGGAAGCGGATGTCCAGCGCCGCTTCCGCATGGTCGGCGACGGTGTTGTGCGTCCGCCCGCCGCGGATGACGCCGACATTGGTGGTGATGCCGCTGGGATAGTCGGTCAGCGCATGCAGCGCGGTGATCTTCGCCGCCAGCGCCCCGATGGCGCTCGCCCCGTCGGCGTGGTTGACGCCGGAATGGGCGGCCCGTCCGGTCACTTTGATATCCAGCGTCAGCCCGCCCTTGCGCGCGGTGACGACATTGCCCGACACCCGCCCCGGCTCGGCGTTGAAAGCGGCACGGGCTCCCCGCGCCACCTCCTCGATGATCTTGCGTCCGGAGGGCGAACCGATCTCCTCGTCGGCGGTGAACAGGCCGATCAGCGGGAAATCGGTGCCGCCCGCCGCCTTCAGCGCCCGCAGCACGAAGACGTCGACGACCAGCCCGCCCTGCATGTCGGCCACGCCCGGCCCATAGGCGGTGTCGCCGTCGCGGCGGAAGGGCCGGGCTGCCACCGTGCCCTTGGGATAGACGGTGTCGCGGTGCCCCATCAGCAGCACCGGCGCCCCGCCCCTATGCCCGGGAATATCGGCCTTCAGCACGCTGCCGTAGGTCTCGTTCGGGAAACGGGTCACGGCGATGCCGTCGGCCTCCAGCATCGCCGCCATGATCTCGCCGACCGCATCGATGCCGGCCTGGTCGCGGCTGCCGGAATCGATGTCGACGATGCGCTGGAGCATCTCCTCCATCTCGGTGCGGCGGCTTGCCAGCCAGTCGCTGGCACGTTGGGCGAGCGGGGTCATGCGCGGATGGCCTCCTTGCCGGCGGTCTTGCGAGCGTCCCGGATGGCGGAACCGGTCTCGCCCAGGTCCCAGAACAGCCCGGCCATCACCCGCAGGGCTTCTTCGACGACCGGCGCCAGCAGATGTTCGTCGGGCGCATGCTGGGAACAGGCCGGATAGGAATGGGGCACCCAGATGGTCGGCAGCCCCAACACCTCGGCGAAGACGTCGTTGGGGATCGAGCCGCCCAGATTGGGCAGCAGCGCCGGCTTCTTGCCCGTCGTCCGTGCCAGCGAGTCCAGCGCCCAGCCGACCCACGGGTCGGTGGGATCGAGCCGGGTGGCGGAGAACGCCTCCATCCGGCTGGCGGTCGCCTGCACCCGCTGGAAGCCGTTGGCGGCGAGATGGGCGCGCACGGCGTCGAGGACCTTCGCCGGATCGGTGCCGACGACGAAGCGGAGTTGCAGCGTCGCCTTGGCGCTGGCCGGCACCGCGTTGACCGGCGCACGCGGATTCCCGGTCTCGAAGGCCAGCACCTCCAGCGTGTTCCAGCCGAACACCCGTTCCTCCGGCGTCAGGCCGGCCTCGCCCCAGTCGCGGTCGATCTCGGGATCGTTCGGCCCGCCGCCCACCGTCAGGTCGGCGATGGCAGCCTTGACCGCCGGCGGGATGCCGGCCGGCTTCAGCGCATCGAGCCTGATCCGCCCCTGCCCGTCGACCAGCGAGGCGATGGCATTGGCGAGGATGGTGCCGGGATTGGCGAGCAGCCCGCCCCAGTTGCCCGAATGGTGGGCACCCTTGCGCAGATCGACCGTCAGCTCGAAATTCAGCGCGCCGCGCGAGCCGAGGAACACCGTCGGCCGCCCGGCGATCACCCGCGGCCCGTCCGAGGCGATCAGCACGTCGGCGGAGAGATCCTCGCCATGGCTCTCGGCCAGCGCGCGCAGGCCGGGCGAGCCGGCCTCCTCGCCCATCTCGATCACGAACTTGGCATTGAAGCCCAGGCTGCCGCCGCGTTCCGCCATCACCTGGGCCAGCGCCGCGATGTTGACGGAATGCTGGCCCTTGTTGTCGGCGGTGCCGCGGCCGTACCAGCGATCGCCCTGGATCGTCACCGTCCACGGGTCGATGCCGTCGCGCCAGCGCCCCTCATGGCCCGGCACCACGTCGCCGTGGCCGTAGATCAGCACGGTGGGCAAATGGTCGGCCTCGTGGCGCTTGGCGATCAGGAACGGCCCGCGACCGGCGACCGGGTTCTCCACGATGGTGCCGGCGAAGCCGAGCTTCGCCAGCGACGGGATCATCTCCCCGTCCAGATAGGCGTGCAGCTCGGCTCCATGGTCGGGCGACTGGCTTTCGGACTTGATGGCGACACGCCGCGTCAGGTCGGCCAGGAAGGCACCGGACGCGAAATGTTGGGCGGCGCGCGCGATGGCGCCGTCACGCGATGGCTGGTGAGTCATGGCGGAACTCGGGAATTGGGGGAGGAGTCGTTAAGCGGCGTGATGGCAGGCGGCGGCGCCGTCGGCGATCGGCACGGGACCCGGCGCCTCGACGCGGCACCGTTCGGTGGCGCGTGGACAGCGCGGGTGGAAGGCGCAGCCGGGCGGCGGGGCGATGGGGTTGGGGAAGGAGCCTCCGATCACCGCCTCGGGCATGCCCAGCGTCGGATCTGGGGTCAGCACGCAGTCGAGCAGCGCGCGGGAATAGGGATGGCCGGCGCCGGTGAACAGCGCCTCGCGCCCGCGTTCCTCGACGATGCGGCCGAGATACATCACCGCCACCCGGTCGGCGAGATGCTCGACCACCGCGAGGTTGTGGCTGATGAAGAAGTAGGTCAGCTTGAACTCGCGCTTCAAATCCATCAGCAGGTTCAGGATCTGCGCCTGCACCGAGACGTCGAGCGCCGAGGTCGGCTCGTCGCAGATCAGCACGTCGGGCTGCATGACCAGCGCGCGGGCGATGGCGACGCGCTGGCGCTGGCCGCCCGACATCTGGCCGGGATAGGCGTCGATCATCCGGCGCGGCAGCCCGACGGCGTCCAGCATCTCCGCCACCTTCTGCTGCCGGCTGGCCGAGGTGCCGATGCCGTGGGCGACCAGCGGCAGGGCGATCAGGTCGGCCACCGACTTGCGCGGGTTCAGCGAGGAATAGGGATCCTGGAACACCGGCTGGATGCGCCGCGCCACTTCCCGCCGGTCGGTCCGGGCGATCGGCACGCCGTCGATGCGGATTTCGCCGGAGGTCGGCTTGGTCAGGCCCAGCAGCAACTTCGCCAGCGTCGACTTGCCGGAGCCGCTTTCGCCGACCAGCGCATGCACCTCGCCACGGGCGACGCTCAGCGACACCCCGCCGACGGCGGTCAGCATCGCCTTGGGTTTGAACATCCCCTGCGGCACCGGGTAGATCTTGGTGACGTTTTCGAGTTCGAGCACCGGAACGGTCATCTCGGTCTCCGGTCAATGAAGACGTTTAATCGGGGAAGGCGATCAGGCGGGAACGGCGACGGGGTCGAGCACGCAGGCCATGCGGTGGCCGGGGCCGAGGTCCCGGTCCGGAATAGCGGCGGCACAGGCGTCGGTGGCGCGGTCGCAGCGGTTGCGGAAGGCGCAGCCGGCCAGCGGACCGATCAGGTTCGGCACCTGCCCCGGAATGGTGCCCAGCGGCTCGCCCGGCTTGGTGCGGCCGGGGACCGGGATGGCGCGCAGCAGCCCCTGGGTGTAGGGATGGCTGGGGGCACCGAACACCGCCTCGACCGGGCCGGTCTCGACCAGCCGGCCGGCATACATCACCGCCACCTTGGTGGCGACGCGGGCGACGACGCCGAGATCATGGGTGACCAGGATCAGCCCCATGCCGAACTCGCGCTGGATATCGCGCAGCAGCAGCAGGATCTGCGCCTGGATCGTCACGTCCAGCGCGGTGGTCGGCTCGTCGGCGATGATCAGGTCGGGTTCGCACATCAGACCCATGGCGATCATCACGCGCTGGCGCAGGCCGCCCGACAGCTGGTGGGGATACTGGCCGAGGCGGGAGGCGGCGGCGGTGATGCCGACCCGCTCCAGCAGATGGACCGCCCGATCGCGCGCGGCGGCCCGGCCGACCGGGCGGTGGCGGCGCAGCGCCTCGGCCAGCTGGTCGCCGACGGTGTAGGCGGGGTTCAGCGAGGTCATCGGCTCCTGGAAGATCATCGCCATGCGGTCGCCGCGCAGGTTCTCCATCTCGCGGCGGCCGGCGGCCATCAGGTCGATGCCGTCGAAGCGCAGGGAACGCGCCTTGCGCACCGCCCGTGACGGCAGCAGATCCATCAGTGCCAGCGAGGTCAGCGACTTGCCAGACCCGCTCTCGCCGACGATGGCCAGCGTCTCGCCGCGCTCCAGGGTGAAGGACACCCCGTTGACGGCGTGCAGCAGACCGGCCTCGGTGGGGATCTCGATGGTGAGGGTGTCGACGTCGAGCAGGGGCATGGCCGTCAGCTCCGGTTGTCGGGGGCGGTGACGTCGCGCAGGCCGTCGCCCAGAAGGTTGATGCCGAGGACCAGCGCCACCAGCGCCACGCCGGGGATGGTGATGACCCAGGGGCTGAAGAACATGTACTGCTTGCCCTCCGAGATCATCAGGCCCCAGGACGGCAGCGGCGGCTGCACGCCGAGCCCGAGGAAGGACAGCGCCGCCTCCAGCAGGATGGCGTGGGCCATCTCCAGCGTGGCGACCACGATCAGCGGGTTGAGGATGTTCGGCAGCACTTCCGAGAAGACGATCAGCCGCGTCGAGCAGCCGATGGCGCGGGCCGCGGCGACGAAATCGGCGTGGGCGATCTGCTGCGTCGTCGACCGCGCCACCACGGCGAAGCGGTCCCACAGCAGCAGGCCGAGCACGACGATGACCGTGTTCAGCGAGGTGCCGACCAGGGCGGCCACCGCCAGCGCCACCAACACCACCGGCAGCGCCAGCCGGACGTTGATGACGTAGCCGATGACCATGTCGACCCGGCCGCCGAAGAAGCCGGCGGCGACGCCCAGCGCCGTGCCGATCACGCCCGACAGCAGCACCGTCGCCGCCCCGATCATCAGCGAGATGCGGCCGCCATAGAGCAGCCGGGCGAAATAGTCGCGCCCCAGCTTGTCGGTGCCGAGCCAGTGCTCCCAGCTTCCCTTGTCGTGCCAGACCGGCGGGATCAGCCGTCGGGAGATGTCCTGCGCATAGGGGTCGTGGGCGGTGAACAGCGGCGCGCCGATCGACAGGACGAGGATGACGGCGAGGAGGACCGCGCCGGCCATGAAGCCGGGGTGGCGCGCTGCCCGCTTGGTGAAACGGGCCAGCGGTGACCGGCGGACCGGAACCGGGTCGAAGCCGGCGGCGGCAGGAGCCGCACCTGAAGCGCTCGTGGTGCTCATGCGACGCGGATCCTTGGGTCCAGCCAGGCGTTGAGGAGGTCGGCAAGGAAGGTCAGCAGGATGTAGATCGTGGCGAGCAGCATCACGATGGCCTGGACCACCGGGAAATCCTTGCGCGCGATGGCTTCCCAGGCGAGCTGGCCCAGCCCCTGAAGCGAGAAGACCGCCTCGACCACGATGGAGCCGCCGAGCATGAAGCCGAACTGCACCGCCGCCAGCGCCACCACCGGCACCACCGCGTTGCGCAGCGCATGCTTGAAGATCACCGTGTGCGGGCGCAGGCCCTTGGCGCGTGCGGTCCGGATATAGTCGGACGCCATCACGTCCAGCATGCCGTTGCGGGTCAGACGCATCACCGCCGGGATGGCGTACCAGCCGAGCGCCACCGACGGCAGCACGTAATGGCTCCAGGTCGCATTGCCCGAGACCGGCAGCCAGCGCAGGTTCACCGCGAAGATGATGATCAGCGTCAGGCCGAGCCAGAAGGTCGGCACCGCCTGTCCCAGCGCGCAGAAGGCCAGGGCGGCGCGGTCGAACCAGCTGCCGCGCTTCACCGCGGCCAGCGCCCCCAGCGGAATGGCGACGAGAAGGGCGAGGCCGAGCGAAATGGCGCCGAGCTTCAGGGTGATCGGGATACGGTCGCCGAGCAGCGACGCCACCGATTCTCGGAAATAGAAGGACCGGCCGAAGTCGAACCGGGCGGCTCCGGCCAGCCACTGGCCGTACTGGACGACGAGCGGCTGGTCGAGACCATATTCGACGCGCACCCGCGCCACCTGCTCGGGCGACGCCTCGGGGCCGGCGAGGTCGGTGGCAAGATCGCCGGACAGGTGCAGAAGCAGAAAGGCGATGACCGATACGGTCAGCACCACCGACAGCGCAACGGCGAGCCGGCGAAGCAGGAATGCGAGCATGGCGGCCTCCTGATGAGGAGCGTGCAGGGAAGCGCTGCGGGCCGGTCGATGACTGCGCCGGCCCGCCGCGGGCTCACTTCCAATGAGCGGTGTAGAAGCGCGGGAGTTCGTCGGCCTGGGCGGTGAAGGACAGGTCGGAACTGAAGGCGTAGTTGCTGGGATAGGAGAACAGCGGCAGCAGGTAGCCCTTCTCCGCGATCATCGACAGCGCCTGCTTGTAGAGATCCTTGCGCACCGCGCTGTCGGTGGTGGTATCCGCCTTGTCCAGGAGAGCCCTGACCTTGGGATCCCGGCTCATGTCGTCCTCGTTCTCCTTGAACCACACCCCCGTGAAGGCGGAGGCGTCGTTGACCGAGAAGGAGCCCCAGGTCTGGTATTGGAACGGCACCTTGCCGGCGCGGGCCGCCTCGCGCATCGCGGCGTATTTCAGGAACCGCAGGTTGGCGCGGATGCCGACCGCACGCAGGTAGCCGATGACCGCTTCGGCATAGTCGCGCTCGCGATAGGCGTAGAGATCGGTGTCGAACCCGTTCGGATAGCCGGCCTCGGCCAGCAGCTTCCTCGCTTTGTCCGGATTGTACTCGTAGCGCGGCACGCCGTCGTCGGTGCAGCCGATCTGGTCGATGAAGCAGGCGGAGTTCATCACCCGCGCGCCCTCGCCGACCAGATTCTTGACCATCGCCGGACGGTCGACGGCATAGGCGATGGCCTGGCGCACCTTTTCGTTCTTCATCGGCGTGTCGGCGGCGGTGCGGCCGGCGGCGTCGAACTGCAGGAAGCCGACGCGCATCGTCTCAGCCGACAGCACGGTGACGTTCGGCACCGCTTTCAGCTGGTCCGCCTGATCCTTCGGCACGCGCCAGATCCAGTCGACCCCGCCGGTCATCAGCTCGGCCATGCGGGTCTCGCCGTCCGGGATGACGCGGAATTCGATCTTGCCGATGGACGGATCACCGAGCGGGCTGCCTTTCCAGTAGCCCTTGTACTTCTCCATCTTCACGCCCTTGCCGTTCTCCACCGCCGTGATGCGGTAGGGACCGGTGCCGACGGGCGCCTTGGAAAAGCCGTCAAGCCCGACCTTCTTGAAATAGGCGGCGGGATAGATCGGCGTCGGGCCGGACAGATACTCCAGCGCCGCCGGGAACGGCCCCTTCAGACGGACGCGCACCGTGTGGTCGTCGATCTTGTCGGCGCCGGCCATCCACTCGACGTTCTGCTTGGTCACCACCTTCGCTTCCGGCGTCAGTACGTAGTTGAAGGTGAAGACGACATCGTCGGCGGTGAAGGGCGAGCCGTCCTGAAAGGTCACGCCCTGGCGCAAACTAAGTTCCAGCGTGACCGGATCGACCCATTTCCAGGCAGTGGCGAGTTCCGGCTCATACTGGCTGGTCTTGGGATTCCGGTGGATCAGCGTTTCCCACACGAGATGGGCGATGATGACGCCTTCGCGCAGATTGTTATGATAGGGGCTGATGTTCTCCGGCTCGCTGTCGGACGCATAGACCAGCGTGTCGTTCGCTTTGTTGGCGAGTGCCGCGGTGGAAAAGGAGACCGCAGGCAGCGCCAAAGCCGCGACCGCGGCGAACACCATCGACTTACCGTACGCAAAGGGCGCCATGTCCGAACTCCGTCCAAGAGGGTCCATCTGCACGAAAGTTAGCCATGACACGGTATTGTGCAGTTTGGCATGCCGCAATTATAATAGTCGCAAGCTATCGTTGCCTAAATGGCAACGACATGATTACGCTCACTGATTATCCGCTAGCCTATCAAATTTTGGCAGGGGGAATGCCATGAACGCCACGGCGCTTCGCTACTTCCTGGAGGTCGTCCGCACCGGATCGATCGCCGACGCTTCCGCCCGCCTGCATGTCGCCTCCTCCGCCATCAGCCGGCAGATCGCCCACCTTGAAGCCGATCTCGGCGTCGATCTGTTCGAACGCCGGCCGCGCGGCATGGTGCCGAGCTATGCCGGTGACCTGCTCGCACGCCATGCCCAGCGCGTGTTCCTCGAAGAGGAAGCCATCGTGACCGAGTTGAAGGGGTTGCGCGGGCTGGCGAGCGGACGGGTCCGGGTCGCCGCGACCGAAGGGTTCGGCATGAGCCTGGTCCCGGCGGCGATCCACAGCTTCCGCGACCGCCATCCCGGCATCCGCATCGAACTGCACGTCGATGCGCCGGCCGCCGTGACCCGCATGGTGCGCGAGGGCGAAGTCGACATCGGCGCGACCTTCTCCTTTGCTCCGGAACCGGGAGTAACGGCCCTGGGAGAGGGACGTGCACCGGTCCTGGCGGTGATGGCGAAGGACCACCCTCTGGCGGACAGGCCGGTTCTGTCTCTGGCCCAGCTGGCACGCGAGCCGATGGCCCTGCCGCAGAAAAACACGACGGTGCGGCAGTTGTTCGACATCGCCTGCGGGCAGGCGGGCGTGGTGATCGAGCCGGTGCTGGTTTCCAACTACATCGCCGGTCTGTGGGCCTTCGCCGCGGAGGGCGGCGGCATCACCATCGCCAGCCCCTTCACCGTCCATTCCAGTTCGGTCGGCCATCCGGTGGCGTCGGTCCCCATCGACTCCCCCACGCTCGACCAGCGCTACTACCAGATCCAGACGATGCTCGACCGCCATCTGCCCGAGGCGGTGTTCGCCTTCGCAACGCATCTGACCGGCATCATCCAGCGGCTGGAGCACGGCCCCGAACGACCGGGTGACGCCAGTGGCCAGGAGGTCCTTTTTTAGGGTCGCGTCCGGAAACGGCTTGCCCGCGGTTAAGCGTCCACCAGCGCGATCTCGATCCGCTCCTTGCCCTTGCCGGTGTTGCGGCGCTTCAGCGTCAGCGCGCCGATCTCTCCCGCCCTGCGCAGATGCGTGCCGCCGCAAGGGACCCGGGCCAATCCGGGAATCTCCCAAAAACGGCGCTCAGCGGCCTCGTCGCTGAATCCGCTGAGGATGACGGTGTCGGCCACGACGATAGTCATCGCCCGCTCGGCGAGTTCGGGCAGCAGCGGGGTCAACGGCTCGTCCCAGGCGAAGTCGATGCGCGCCTTGTCGGCGGCGATGTGGGCTCCGACCTTGCGGATGCCCGGCAGGCGGTGCATGACCAGTTCGAGGACGATCTCCGCCGCGAAGTGCAGGCGCATCAGCCGGTAGCGGCGCTGCCAGTCGATCGCCACGGCAACGGCGTCGCCGGGTACAAGCCCATGGCCGGGGGCAAGCCTGTAGCGGATCTCTCGACCGTCCTTGCGCGCCTCCAGCACGTCGAAGCGGCCGATCGTACCGGCATCGCTCTCCTGCCCGCCGGAGAGCGCATAGAAAATGGTGGCCTCCAGCGCCACCTCGTCGCCATCCACCGCGGCGATGCGGGTATCCAGGCGGGTGCGGTAGGGATCGTCCCAAAACAGCTTCCGGGTCATGGGGGTGCCTCGCGAAAATCCACGCAGAACCACCTCTACCAGAAGAAGTTCCCCTCCACTCTCAAGAAGGCGCACCCGTTCGACGGGAATTTTGACCGAACCGCCGCAGCCCCATACCGGCAGGGCTGCGGCAGCGAACGGAACGCTGCTTCGGCGCCTGCGCCGTTACTTCGACTCGCTCTTCAGGTAGGCGATGAGGTCGGCGCGCTTGGCATCGTCCTTGACGCCGGCAAAGGCCATCTTGTTGCCGGGCAGCGCCGCCTTCGGGTCCTTCAGATAGGCATCGAGCTTCGCCTCGTCCCATTCATAGCCCGCGTCCTTCACCGCCGCCGAATAGCTGAAGCCGTCATGGGAGCCCGCCTTGCGGCCGACGACGCCATGCAGGTTGGGACCGACGCGGTTGGGGCCGCCGGCCTCGATGGTGTGGCAAGCCTTGCAGACGTTGAACACCGTCTTTCCGGCTGCGGCATCGCCGTCCGCCGCCTGTGCGGCGACGGTGCCACCGGAAATCAGAATGACGGATGCCAACAGAACATGACGCATGACGGACACAGCGGAACTCCCATTTCTCAACGTTGCCTCCGGACATCCGGAGAGGTCGGCCGGCTTCCCTCCGACCGGCACGGTGAAGGCTACTGACGGCCGAATGAGCCAGAAAGCGAATTTAACCGATGGTTGTCATCGGTCTTTCCGATACCATTACGGTGCAGCAGGGCTATCAACAACGGTGGTTGCCACCGAAGGATGCGACGAATCGTCTCACAGCGCCTTGTCGCGATCAAGCCGCCGATGCCTTAGGTCTGATCCTGGAAGACTGGGAGCGACCGGTGGGCGGATGCCGGCATGCGAGCGAGGTGTCATGGATACGGAAATGGCCCGGACGTTTCTGGAGGTCACGGCGGCGGGCAGCTTCATGGCGGCGGCCGAGCGGCTCCATGTGACGCAGTCGACGGTCAGCACACGAATCCAGCAGTTGGAACAGCAGCTTGGCTGTCGCCTTTTCGTGCGCAACAAGACCGGCGCCACCCTGACCGGAGCCGGGCTGCGCTTCCAGCGCCATGCCGTGGCGATCCTGCGCCTGTGGGAACAGGCGCGCCAGGAAGCCACCTTGCCCGCCGGCCACAAGGCGCTCCTGCGCATCGGCAGCGAGGCGGGATTGTGGAACCGGCTGCTGTACCGCTGGATCCCCTGGATGCGGCGCAATGCCAACGAGATCGCCTTGCGCTGCGACGTCGGCCTGCCGAGCGGCCTGCTTCAGGGCCTTCAGGACGGCACGCTGGATGTCGCCGTCCTCTATTCGCCGCGCGCGCTGCCGGGCCTGTCCATCCGCCTGCTTCTCGAGGAGGAGCTCGTCCTGTTCCGGATGCCAGCGGTCGAGGATTACCTGGAGGAGCCCTATGTCCATATCGACTGGGGCGACGAGTTCCGGCGCAACCTGCGTCTCCATCGCCCCGACGTGCAATCGGCTCCCGTTTCGATCGGCGTCGGTACTCTGGGCCTCGACTACGTCAAGCAATGCGGTGGAACGGGGCATTTTCCCCGGCAACTCGTCCAACCCCTGATCGATGCCGGCAAGGGCGAGATTCTGCCGGAGATCCGCCCCCTCAGCCTTCCCATCTACGCCGCCTATCCGACGGACGCCGACGCCGCTGTCATCGACCCGGCCCTCACCGGACTAAAGGCCATCCTCGGCGCCCCTTTGGCGGCCGGTGCGGACATGGGCGCAAGCCTGGACTGATCACCCGCAACGACGGAACCGCCCGGAGTTCAGTTGAGAAAATTCGATGTAAACCATCGGTTTATTCCGCTTTTTCCGATGGATCGCACTGCCTAGGATCGGCATCGCAAGGGCAAGGACCCGGTCGTATACGACCGCAAGTCCCGTCGCCCCGCTCATGCCGACCAAAAACAGGGGTCCGATCCGATGTCGACGCATCTGGCGCAACCGTTGCCGCTTGAAGAAGAAAATACCGGGGTGGAGGGGTGGTCCCGCCGGCTCGAATCGCCCTACATCGTGTTTCCGTCCCTCATCCTCCTGCTGATCATGCCGCTGGGCATCGTGTTCCACCCGGCTTGGCTCGCCACCCTTGCCGAAGTGGGCGTGGTCGTGATGTTCATCGCCATCTTCCGCATGATGCGGATGTGAAGGGGGGATCCAGGACCGGGGTTCAGCCGCGGGCGGCGCCGGTCTTCCCGTTGCGGGTCCTCCAGGTGACGGTCGCCGCGACGGCGAGTGCTCCTGCGCTCAGCGCCAGCACCCACAGCAGGATGCCGAAGGCCGTACCGCCCTGCCTGACGGCGACGGACAGGGCGGCGGCCATGCACAGTAGCGCCGCCAGCCGCAGGCGGAACACCGTTCGGCGCGGCGGCGCGCGCCTGGGATCGATCAGGTCGCGCCAATGCCGCTCCACCGTCAGGGCAAGTGCCGCGAAGGCGAGATAACAGAGCCCGAACAGTCCGGGCAGCGACAGGGCATCAGCCATGGTCGGTCACCTTCATCAGGGTTGAAAGGTCGGGGGTTTGCCGGCAGGCCAGACGCCGGGATACGTGCCACGCGGCAAGGGCCGTCAACGCCAGCGCGACATCGACGCCCAGCACCGGCCAGTCGGCCAGGGCCACGGCGCGGAGGGGATGCTCCCCCGTCGTGATCCAGTTCAGCACCGCGCAGCTTCCCGCCAGCAGGGCGACGGCGGCGCAGTGCGCGCTCCAGGGCGGATCGCTCCGGGTGCGGACGGCGGCCTGGATCGCACTGCCGATCCAGGCCAGGAAGAAGACGCCGACCTCGGCCAGTTCCCGCGACGGAACGCCGGCCGGCAGCAGCCGGTTGGCTGCCAGCATCGACAGGGTGGCGATCAGCAGGCCGGTGGTGCTGCCGCAGGCGAGGGCGGCGACGCTGCCCCAGCCGATCCCCGGCTTCCGGCCATGGGCGACCCGCCGCTTCTCCATCCAGTACAGCATGCCGGTGCCGATCAGCACGCAGCCGGCCAGCCCGGACAGGAAATACAGCCAGCGCAGCGGCCAGTGCTCGAAGGCGGCGAAATGCAGCCCCGACAGGACGTGGTGCGTCGCCACCATCGGTCCCGGCCGCCGGTAATTCAGCAGGGCGCCGCTGGTGCCGTCGAAGAAGACCGGCTGGATGTCCAGGCTGATGCGGTCGCCGGTGTCGCGGTTGATGCGGACGACCGACGCGGCGTCGCCGGCGTTGTAGACGAACACCACCGCCGGCTCTCCCCCGCCCCACAGCCGACGGGCCTCCGCCACCATCGGATCGAGCGGAGCCAGCGGTGCGGAGATGCCGCTGCGCGGCCGGCTGTAATTGCCGAGCGCGTCGTCGTAGAAGCGCTGCACGTCGCCGTCATAGAGCGCATGGACGCCGGCCGGCAGCACGATGGGCAGGATGATGACGATGCCGGTGAAGGTGATCATCAGATGGAAGGGCAGGATCAGCACGCCGGCCAGATTGTGCAGGTCGAGCAGCGAGCGGCGGATTTGTCCCCAGCTGCGGAAGGTGAAGAAGTCCTTGAAGATCCGCGCATGGATGATGACGCCGGATATCAGCCCGGCCAGCATCGCCACCGACACGAAGCACACGATCCAGTAGCCGACGAAGCCCGCTTTCAGAAGCAGGCTGTAGTGCAGCGGATAGAAGAACGACCCGGCGCCCAGCGTTCCCACCGGCGCCAGCAGCCTGCCGTCGGCCGTCGCCATGCCAGCGGCATTGCCGCTGTCCGTCCGCACCCGGAAGGCCATCACCGGCCGCCGCTCGTTCGGGAGTTGCACGTACCAGTCGCGCACCGCCCGCCCGGCGGCAATCGCCTCGACCAGCGGCACCGCCGCACGGTCGAGCGAGACCGGTCCCGTTTCCACCGCGCCGATCCTGGTCGCCGGCATCATCCAGCGATCGATTTCCGATGCGAAGACGGCCAGCGATCCCATGAAGAAGATCAGCATCAGCAGCCCGCCGAGCGCCACCCCGGTCCAGGTATGTGGCCACAGCATGGCGGCGCGCAACGCCGAGGTTATCAGCTTGCGCCTCTCCTTCGTCATGGCGCCGCAACCCCGGCCAATCGTGCCGCCACGGTCAGCAGCACCCCGCCACCCCCCAGCACCGCCCAGCCGACCACCACCCGCGGCACCGCGAAGGCCCACAGCGCCACCACCGGCAGGACCAGCAGCGCCAGCAGGCTGGAGGTGGTGACCGCCTCCGCCGGGGCCATGCCGGCCAGCGCTCCCAGCTCCGCCCCGAAGCTGGCAAGGCCCCAGGCGAAGCCGTAGGCGCCAAACACCGCGGCCGTCACCCGTGCGGCGGTGTGGCAACGCGACGGCACGGTTCTCCCGTTCACCGGTTGCCTGGGCTGCCCGCCGGTCGTCATCGTGATGGCTCCCCCTTCATCATAGGACCGGCGTCCCCTTGCGGATCGGCAGGCACCCCTCCTGAGTAATGATAATCATTATCATTTGCAAGTTTATGTGCGGTCCGCTTCCGGCCGTGCCGCAGCGGGATCGGAACGCAGGACCGGCGGCAATATTCTGCTTTGTCCGGCAAGGGAGGCTGTGGGACAAAACCGCATGCCACCGAAGCTGGATTTCCGTCGCCTCCGCTATTTCGTCGCCGTCTGCGAACTGGGCAGCCTTTCCAGGGCCAGCGAGT
Organism: Azospirillum endophyticum; assembly: GCF_016595245.1. Taxonomy (GTDB): domain Bacteria; phylum Pseudomonadota; class Alphaproteobacteria; order Azospirillales; family Azospirillaceae; genus Azospirillum; species Azospirillum endophyticum. Next base: position 90,988 of record NZ_JAENHM010000044.1, on the reverse strand, counting down.
TCCTGAACGTGGCGCAATCGGCGCTCAGCCAGCATGTCGCGACGCTGGAGGAGGATTTGGGCGTCCAGCTTCTGGTCCGTCAGCCGCGCGGTGTCAGCCGGACAGAGGCGGGCGACCGGCTTTATGCCCATGCGAGAGGCGTGCTGCACGCGCTTGAACAGGCCGAACTGGACGTGCTGTCGCTGTCGCGGGCCGTGGTGGGTCCGGTGATGGTCGGCTTCAACTACACCGCGATGGAGGCCATCGGCCTGACCTTCATCCGGCGCGTCGCGGCCACCCTGACCGAGGTCAAGCTGCGCGTGATCGAGGCGCACAGCGAGATCATGCATCAATGGATGCTGTCCGGTCAGGCCGACATCGCCCTCACCCTGGTGCCGCCCAACGACGACCGGCTGGAGGCCATCCCGTTGCTGGACGAGGAACTGGTCTGCCTCGGCACCCGGGCGATGATCGGCGACGGCGGCCCCATCGATCTGGCCGAGGTGCTGCGTCTGCCGCTGATCATGCCCGGGCGCATCGGCGTGCTGCAGGCGTTGGCCAGCGACGCCGAAGTGCGCAACGCCATCGCCGCCAAGGTCTATCTGGAGATTGAATCGGCCATTCCACTGAAGCGGGCGGTCAGCGCCGGGCTGGGTGTGACGGTCCAGTCGGCCGCCTTGGCCGGCAACGAGATCGACCGCGGCGAACTGGTCGCGCGGCCGGTGGTGAACCCGTCGATGGGCCGCACCCTGTATCTGGTGTCCTCGCGGATGAAGATGGCATCGCGTGCCGTGGTGGAGGCGCGCCGGCTGATGATCGATGTGGTGCGCGAAGCGCATGCAGCGGGCCGTTGGCCCGGGCGGTTGCGCGAGACCTATCTGGAAACCAGATAGCTCGCTTCGGTTCTTTATATTTTACGACCCTGCTCCCCCCATGCTGTTCTGCTTGCCGGACAAACAATCCGAAAGCCCGCAGTCGAACGGGCCGCGGGTCCGGACGCCGTGCTCGCACGGGCTGGACCGCCGCGACGAACCACCATCGGGAGGTGCAGGACATGACGCCCACCAAGACGTCCAGCCACGCAAGATCGACGCTGTCGCTGCTCGCCGTCGCCTCGGCCACGGCATGGATGACGCTGCCGACGGATGCGGAGGCCGCGACGCGGATGCGCTGCAGCCATCAGCTGCCGCCGGCCCATCACATCTCCAAGGTCATCGACCGTTGGGCGGCGGAGGTGAAGACGCTGTCGGACGGCGATCTCGACGTCCAGGTGTTCGGCTCCGACAGCCTGATCAAGGCCAACGACAACATCCTGGCCGTCGCCAAGGGCGACATCGAATGCGCCTTCTCGCTGAACTTCCAGTGGGGCAAGACCCTGCCGCTGATGAACGTCACGGTCGGCCCCTACACCATGTCGTCGATCGAGGCGTGGAAGAAGTGGCCGACCTCCGAAGCGGCCACCTTCCTTGAGGAACGCCTGCTGAAGAAGGGCGTGAAGAACGTCGTCTGGATGTTCCAGACCAACACCAGCGTCTTTACCTCGAAGGGCAAGCCGCTGCTGAAGCCGGTGGATTTCCAGGGCCTGAAGATGCGCGGCATCGGTCCGGCCTTCGACCGCGGGCTGAAGGCGATGGGCGCCACCCCGGTCGCGATCCCCGGCAGCGAGGTCTACCAGGCGCTGGCGACCGGCGTCATCGACACCGCCATCACCGACGTCGCCGCCGCCTGGTCGCGCAAATACTACGAGGTGCAGGACCACATGACGGTGGTGCCGGTGCTGGCGGCCTACCTGCACGGCTACGTCAATCCCGGCTGGTACGACAAGCTGACCGACAAGGACAAGGCGGCCTTGAAGAAGGCCGGCGAAGATGCCGCCGCCTGGGCGCTGGAAGCCTCGCAGGAAGCGGCCGCAAACGCCCCGGCGGAACTTGAGTCGAAGGGCGTCAAGGTCCATGTCGCGACGCCGGAGGAGAACGCCGCCTTCAAGGCCGCCATGGCTCCCGCCTTCGCCGAGGGGTTTGCCGACGAGACCGGCGCCGACGGGCGCAAGCTGCTGGAACTCGTCCAGAAGCTCCAATAAGGGGAGGCCGGCCATGAGCAGCATGTCCACCCCCGAGGCGGTCGCCCGCGCAAGCGGCAAGGCATCCTCCCACGGCGCCCTGCGCCTGCTGACCGGCACCGCATCGGTCCTGTCGCGCATCGGCGGCGCACTGAGCATCCTGCTGATCGTCGTCGTCCTCGCCCTGACCACGGCCGGGGTGGTCGCCCGCTATGTCGTGGGCCATCCGCTGGAGGGCGTGGACGAGGCCTGCGGCTTCATGGTCGTCGCCATGGTGATGGCCGGCGCCGCCGAAGCGTTGCGCACCGGGCACCATATTCGCATCGACCTGATCATGGGCCTGGTCGGACCGCGGGGCCGGCGCTGGCTGGATGCCTGGGCGAACCTGGCGGTGGTGGTCTTCGCCGTGCTGCTGGTCCGCACCGGCTGGCACACCGCCGCCTTCTCCTACGATTTCGACGCCTACTCCTCCGGCCAGTTGGAACTGCCCCTGTGGATTCCGCAGGCCACGCTTCCCGTCGGCGCCGCCCTGCTGGGGATCGTCGCCTTCGCCAAGCTGGTCGGGACCCTTGCCAGCAACGAGCCGGACGAGCGGACGGGAGGCCATTGATGACGTTCCTGATCCTTGGCGCGCTGCTGCTCCTGCTGTTCAGCGGCATGCCGATCTTCGCGGCGCTCTCCCTCACCTCGCTCGGCGTCCTGGCCCTGTTCGAAGGCAGCGTCGACAGCATGGCCGACGCGGTGTTCGCCAGCCTGAACAACCCGTTGCTCGCCACCATTCCGATGTTCGCCTTCATGGCGCACATCATGATCAAGGCCAAGGTGGTCGACGACCTCTACGAGATGTCGAACACGCTGGTGGGGCATATCAAGGGCGGGCTCAGCTTCGCCACCATCCTGTCCTGCACCATCTTCTCGACCATCTCCGGCTCCTCGGTGGCCACGGCGCTGACCATCGGCTCGATCTCCATCCCGCAGATGAAGCGCTACGGCTACCGCCAGCGCGACACCTACGGGCTGATCGCCGCCGGCGGCACGCTGGGCATCCTGATCCCGCCGTCGGGACCGATGATCCTCTATGCCATCGTCACCGACGCCTCGATCGGCGCCCTGTTCCTGGCCGGCATCATCCCCGGGCTGCTGATGGCGGTGATCTTCGCCGGCTACAGCTGGCTGCAGGCCAGGGGGCAGGAAAGCGTGCAGTCGCAGCCCTGGCCCGGTTTCCGCACCGTCGCTTCCGCCTTCCGCAAATCGATCTGGGCGGTGATGATGCCGCCGCTGATCCTGGGCGGCATCTATCTCGGCGTCTTCACCGCCGGCGAGGCCGCGGCGGTCGGCGCAGTCTATGCGCTGGCGGTGGCGCTGCTGGTCTACCGCAACGTCACCGTCGCCGACCTGCTGGATTGCGGCGTGCAGACGATGCGGACCAGCGCCATGCTGTTCATGATCATCGCCGCCGCCGGCATGTTCGGTCATGCCATCACCATCATCCGCCTGCCGGCGCAGATCATGGAAACGGTAACGACGCTCGGGCTGTCGCAGAGCGGCTTCATCCTGGCGGTGATGGCGGCGATCTTCATCCTGGGCATGTTCCTGGAGACCATCGCCATCATCCTGATCACCACGCCGATCATCCTGCCGGTGATGACCGCGCTCGGCATCAACCCGATCTGGTACGGCGTGATGCTGATGATCAACCTGGAACTGGCGCTGATCACCCCGCCGGTCGGCATGAACCTGTTCGTCATCAAGGGCATCACGACCTCCTCCCTGGCGGAGGTCACGCGCGGCGCCCTGCCCTATGTGCTGCTGATGATGGCCGGTTTGTTCATCATCTGGCTGTTCCCGTCGCTGTCGCTCTGGCTGCCGCAAGCCGCAGGCTTCGGCATCTGACCGCCCCTTAGGCGGTTCCGACTTCCCTCATCCCGTTTCCACCGGATGCGCCCCGTTCCGGCGCATCCGAACGGAGGACCCTTGCCATGACGAAAGCCCCCGTGACCATCGTCGAGGTCGGCCTGCGCGACGGTCTCCAGATCCTCGACCGCGTCATGCCGACCGCCGACAAGCTGCGCTGGCTGGAGGCCGAACACCGCGCCGGAATCCGCCGCTTCGAAGCCGCCTCCTTCGTTCCGCCCAAGCTGCTGCCGCAGATGGCGGACGCGGCCGCGGTGGTGGCCGGTGCCCGTGCGCTGCCGGACGTCATCGTCCACACGCTGGCCCCCAACCTGAAAGGCGCCATGGCGGCGCTCGCCGCCGGTTCCGACGTCATCGTCCTGCCGCTGTCGGCCAGCGAGGCGCACAGCCGCGCCAACATCCGCAAGACCCGCGAGGAGTCGGTGGAGGAACTGGCCCGCGTCTGCCGCGGCCGCGACGAGGGCGGTTACAAGACCCGCATCGACGCCGGCATCTCCACCGCCTTCGGCTGCACCATCCAGGGCGAGGTGCCGGAGGACGAGGTGGTCCGCCTCGCAGAGGCCTGCCTGGAGGCCGGGGCCGACCGCGTGGCGCTGGCCGATACCGTCGGCTATGCCGACCCGGCGCAGGTCCGCCGCCTCTACAAGCGGGTGCGGGACATCGCCGGCGACCGGCTGCGGAGCGCCCATTTCCACGACACCCGCGGCCTCGGCCTCGCCAACTGCCTCGCCGTGCTGGACATCGGCATCCGCGAGTTCGACGCCTCGCTCGGCGGGCTCGGCGGCTGCCCGCACGCCCCAGGCGCCAGCGGCAACGTCGCCACCGAGGATCTCGCCTTCATGCTGGAGTCGATGGGCTTCGACACCGGCATCGACCTGGACGCCCTGATCGGGGCGCAGCGCCTGCTCGCCACCCTTCTTCCGGGCCAGACGCTGCACGGCAAGATCGCCGCCGCCGGCCTGCCCAAGCATTTCCACCGGAGCCCCGTCCATGCCTGACAGCAATACCGCCCCGCCGCCGGCCGATCTTCCGCTTTCCGGCATCCGCGTCGTCGAATTCTCCCACATGGTGATGGGGCCGACCTGCGGCATGATCCTGGGCGACCTCGGCGCCGACGTCGTCAAGGTGGAGCCGGTGACCGGCGACAAGACCCGCGCCCTGCCGGGGGCCGCCGCCGGCTTCTTCCGCACCTTCAACCGCAACAAGCAGTCGCTGGCCGTCGACCTGAACAGCCCCGACGGGCTGGCCGCAATCCACAAGCTGGTCGACACCGCCGACGTGGTGCTGGAGAATTTCCGGCCCGGCCTGATGGCGCGCTACGGCCTCGACTACGCCAGTCTCCAAGCGCGCAATCCGCGCATCATCACCCTGTCGCTGAAGGGCTTCCTGCCCGGCCCCTATGAGAAGCGCACGGCGCTGGACGAGGTGGTGCAGATGATGGCCGGGCTCGCCTACATGACCGGCCCGACCGGCCGGCCGCTGCGCGCCGGCAGCTCGGTCAACGACATCATGGGCGGCATGTTCGGGGTGATCGGCATCCTGGCGGCGCTGCGCACCCGCGACGCCACCGGCCGCGGCCAGGACATCCAGTCCGGGCTGTTCGAGACCTGCGTCCTGCTGTCGGCCCAGCACATGCAGCAGTTCGCCGTGACCGGCGAGGCCCCGCCCCCCTTCCCCGAGCGCATCGCCGCCTTCAGCATCTACGACACCTTCGAGGTGAAGGACGGCGAGCAGATCTTCCTCGGCGTGGTCAGCGACGTGCAGTGGCGGACCTTCTGCACCGCCTTCGGCTTCGACGACCTGGCCGCCGACCCCAGGCTGGACGGCAACACCAAGCGCTGCCACGCCCGCGACTGGATGCTGCCGGAAATCCGCCGCCGCCTCGCCACCTATGGCAAAGCCGAGATATCCTGTCTGTTCGAACGCAACGGCCTGCCCTATGCCCCGATCAACCGGCCGGAGGAGCTGTTCGACGATCCCCACCTGAACCAGAGCGGCGGCCTCGCCCCCATCGTCACCGAAACCGGCGGGGAAACCCGCGTCCCGCTGCTGCCGCTGACGCTCGACGGCCGCCGGCTTGGTCCGCGCATGGCCCTGCCGCCGGTGGGCGCGCAGAGCGCGACGCTGCTGGCGGAACTGGGCTACACTCGGGCCGACATCGACCGGCTGCTCGCCGCCGGCGTGGTCGCCGATCCGGCCTCGACGAAAGAAGGGGAAGCGGAACGGCTCGCCTCCTGACCGGCGCAAAGACCGGGCAGGCCCTGATTTAAGGACAAGAAGCAATGACCACCGAGAGCGCAACCGAGACCGTCTTCGAAACCGGGAAGGCCCTGCTCGCCCGCCACCCCGGCGCCATCATCCGGCCCGTCAAGGGGGTGTGGCCGCGCATCGCCGCCGACGCCTACGTCGCCCCCGGCGCGGTGGTGGTCGGCGACGTCACCATCGGGACGGAAGCCAGCGTCTGGTACGGCTGCGTGTTGCGCGGCGACGACCACAGCATCACGGTCGGGCCGCGCACCAACATCCAGGACGGCACCATCGTCCACGTCATGCTGAACGAGTATCCCACGATCATCGGTGCCGACGTGGTGATCGGCCATGGCGTGCGGATGCATGGCTGCACGCTGGCGGACGGCTGCCTGGTCGGAATCGGCGCGATCGTGCTGGACGGAGCGGTGGTGGAAAGCGGCGCCATGCTGGCCGCCGGCGCCGTGCTGACCCCGCGCAAGCGCATCCCCGCCCGCCAGCTCTGGGCCGGCAGCCCGGCCAGGCACCTGCGCGACGTCACCGACGCGGAGGTGGAGTTCATCGCCTTCGACGTCCGCCACTATGCCGGCCTCGCGCGGGCCGCGGCGGGCGGCGGGCAACTCGATCTCGGCGCGGAGATTTAACCGGGAGAGGTATCGACAATACGGGTCGGTATGGGTTCAGTACCGGAATGCGCAGCCACCTCAACTGCTGCGCTCAAGAACGAATTCCGGAGGAGCGCGACCTTGCATACCGACACCCAGCCGCTGACCCAGAGCTACGTTCACGGGGCGAGCCGCACCCCGCTGCTGGGCGAGACCATCGGCGCGCATCTCGACCGCATGGCGGCATTGTCTCCCGACCGGCCGGCGCTGGTGGTCCGCCACCAGAGCGCCCGCTGGACCTATGCGGAGTTCAAGCGCAGGGTCGATCGGGTGGCGGCGGGGCTGGTCGGGCTGGGGCTGAAGCCGGGAGAACGCATCGGCATCTGGTCGCAGAACAACGCCGAATGGGTGGTGACCCAGTTCGCCACCGCCAAGGCCGGCCTGATCCTGGTCAACATCAACCCGGCCTACCGCCTGCACGAGCTGGAATACGCCATCAACAAGGTCGGCTGCGCCGCGCTGATCCTGTCGCCGTCCTTCAAGTCCAGCGACTATCTCGGCATGATGGCCAAGCTGGCGCCGGAACTGACGCGGGCGGCCGCCGGCAAACCCCTCGCGCTGCAACGTCTGCCCACCCTGCGTCACCTGATCCGGATGGGGCCGGAGAAGACGCCGGGCATGCTGAATTTCGACGATCTGCCGGCACTGGCCCGTCCGGCCGACGTGGCGGAGCTGGGACGGCTGGCCGGCCTCCTGCAGTTCGACGATCCGGTGAACATCCAGTTCACCAGCGGCACCACCGGCAGCCCGAAGGGCGCCGCGCTGACCCATCACAACATCCTGAACAACGGCTTCTTCGTCGGCGAGGCGATGCGCCTGACCGAACAGGACCGGCTGTGCATCCCGGTGCCCTTCTATCATTGTTTCGGCATGGTGCTGGGCAACCTCGCCTGCGTCACCCACCGTGCCTGCATGGTGATCCCCGGCGAGGGCTTCGACCCCGTCGCCGTGCTGTCGGCGGTGCAGGAGGAGCGCTGTACCGGACTGCACGGCGTGCCGACCATGTTCATCGCCCTGCTCGACCACCCGGATTTCGCCCGCTACGACCTGTCGAGCCTGCGCACCGGCATCATGGCCGGCTCGCCCTGTCCGATCGAGGTGATGAAGCGCGTGGTCTCCGAGATGAACCAGCGCGAGATCACCATCGCCTACGGCATGACCGAGACCAGCCCGGTCAGCTTCCAGAGCTCCACCGACGACCCGCTGGAGCGGCGCGTCTCCACCGTCGGGCGCATCCAGCCGCATCTGGAGGTGAAGATCGTCGATGCCGAGGGCCGCATCGTTCCGCCGGGTACGCCGGGCGAGCTGCTGACCCGCGGCTATTCGGTGATGCGCGGCTATTGGGACGACACGGAGCAGACGGAAAGGGCGATCGACGAGGCCGGCTGGATGCACACCGGCGACCTCGCGACCATCGATGCCGAGGGCTATTGCAACATCGTCGGCCGGCTGAAGGACATGGTGATCCGCGGCGGCGAGAACATCTACCCGCGCGAGGTGGAGGAGTTCCTCTACACCCACCCCGACATCGCCGACGTCCAGGTCTTCGGCGTGCCGGACCGGCAGTTCGGCGAACAGCTCTGCGCCTGGATCCGGCCGAAGCCGGGGGCGGCGCTGACAGAGCAGCAGGTGACCGACTTCTGCAAGGGCGCCATCGCCCATTACAAGATCCCGAAATACATCCGCTTCGTCGACGAGTTCCCGATGACGGTGACCGGCAAGATCCAGAAATTCGTCATGCGCCGGACCATGGCCGAGGAACTGGGACTCGACCAGGACCGGACCGCCTGACGGCGCATGGGAGGACGGGTAAGGACGGCCGGACCGCGACGGCTCCGGCCACCCCCCGGCGGTCAGGCGCCGCGCGAGAGCTTTACTCCGGGGAAGTCGACCGGCACGTCCAGGGCGACGTTCACGTAGTTGGTGTAGAGATTCAGCGCGACATGGGCGAGGATCTCGACGATCGCCTCATCGTCGAAGCCGACCTCGCGCAGGGCCGCGACGTCGGCGGCATCGACGCCTGCGCGGTTCTCGACCAGCTTCACGGCGAAGGCGAGCGCCGCCGCCGTTTTGGGATCGGATGACCGGCCGCGCTGCGCCTCGGCCATCTCCGCCCCGCTGACCCCGGCCTTCTGACCGAGCAGGGTATGGGCGGCGAGGCAGTAGTGGCAGTCGTTGCGGTCGGCGACCGCCACGGCGATCTGTTCGCCGAGCTTCGTGCCGAGCTTGCCCTGGCCGAGAGCGCCGAACGAGCCCCACATGCTGGCGAGCGCGGCCGGCGAGTTCGCGACGGCCTTGAACATGTTGGGGACGACGCCGAAGGCGCCCTTGATCCGGTCGAGCGTCGGCTTGACGGCGGCGGATGACGAGGCTGGATCGACGAGATTGACGTGTGCCATGATGATTTATCCTTCTCTGATGCTTGGAGGGGGGTATACCGGCGGTCCGGCGATGGCAGTCGCCGGGCCGCTTCCATCGTTCCCGATCTATTTCGCGGGAACGACCTTGCCCGGCAGCGACAAGTTGCCGGATGCGACCTTGTGGATGTTGGTGATGCACAGCAGCGGCGCGTGCAGGTTGGCGTTGATCCGCAATCCGGCGGTCACGCCGTCGAAGGATGCGGTGGCGATCGCACCGATTTTCTCCAGCGGAATATGAACCTCGACCAGATCGGCCTTGAGGTCCGTCCTGTAGTCCGGGCTGTCGATCAGGATCGGGGCGCCGGGCCAGGTTTCCGGCAGCCTGGGCTTGGTGCCCTCGGGGATGTCCTTGACCTTCAGCCCGCCCGGGCAGGCCTTGTCCTCGTTGAGGACGACCCAGTGCGAATGCCAGCGGTCGCGGTTCTTCTCGCCACGGGCGGCATCGTCGAAATCGGGGTGGAAGGTGACCGCCAAGGCGACGATGCCCTGGTCCTTCTCGAAACCGACGTCGGCGGAGTCGAGGGAGGTCGGCCAGACATAGGCGTAAACCTCGGATCCCTCGAACTTGCCGGTGGCCTGAGGCGTCGCCTTGCCGGCATCGGCGCGGACGCGGGTGCTGAAGACGGCGTGGCCATGATCGCTGACGATCCGCGTTTCGACGATGTCGAACGAGGCCGTCACCGCTTGGTCGGCAGGGGTCTTGATCCCATGTGCCGCAGCGGCCGTCGACAGGCAGCAGAGGGCCGTCGCCACGAGGCCGATGCCCCGTGGAGTGTGGAAGACCATGATGAAGCTTTCCTTCCTGATGCTTGAGCCCTGATGGCCAGGGACTCTGACGGTTGGGCTTGGAGGGGCGGCTATCCTTGGGTGAAATCCGTCCAGGTGGCAGCCTGGACGGCAGGATCAGCCTCTTCATGCTCGCCGCAATCGAGCCGGAGGTCCCGGTCGCCGATGGCGGCGTTCACGAAATCACAGTGATGGGCGGCGGCCTCGCCCGGATGGGCGTTCGGCCGGAAATGGCGGCAACTCACGCACAGGCGCTGGACCGGGATGGCCCCGGCCAACTGCAAGGCCCGGATGAGCTTGATCTGCGCCCGCAGCAGCCCGGCCTGTTCGGCGGCGGACAGCTGAGACAGCGCCGCCGCGACCTGCGAGGCCGCGGAGGCAAGGCTGCGGCCGGCGGCCAAGCCGTCCTCCGTCAGCCGGGCGATGAGTGCCCGCGCATCGGCGGGATCGGGCGTGCGCCGCAGCAAAGCCTTGCGTTCCAGCGCGGCGAGCGTGTCGGCCATGCTGGGTGCCGAAACCGCCAGATGCGCGGCGATCTCCTTGGGGCGCAGGCCGTCGGGCCGGGCGGACAGAAGGGCCAGCACCTGCGCCTGGGTGGGGTTGAGCCCCGCCATGCCCGCCGCCGACCAGAGATCGGCGCGCAGCACCAGCGCGATGCGTTCGAAGCCCTCGCGCAGGCGTGTCGGAACGGGGTCGGGATTGGAAGCGTGATCCATGCAGATAAAGATAGGACTCCTATTTAACGTGGTCAAGCGCTTTTGCCGTCGATGCGCGACGGCGCGGCACGTTCCCGACAAACAGTCCTTTCCCAGCCGGAGGCTGCCGATGTACCACTCGCGGAGCACACGCCTCCCGCTTCTCCCGAGAAGCGCCCCCTTCGTAACTCCGGCTTGTCGGCAGATCCAATGAATCCCAGGCGCAACGATCTCCAGAGTCCAGGCGGAAAAAGCCAGATCATGACAGGGCTGCGCATAGTCCTGGGATGTGCGGCGATGCTGGTCGCCACCGCATTGTTCACCGCCGCGACCCCGGCACGCGCCGAGAATTGGCTGGTCGCCTCCGAGGACTTCTTCCCGCCCTACAATTTCACCCTGCGCGGCAAGCGGACGGGAATGGACACCGAGATCGTCGAAGCCATGCTGAAGGAGATCGGCGTTTATCCGGTCCATCGCCCCATGACCTGGCCCGAAGTGGTGCGCGCCCATGACGAGAACGAGGTGGATGTCGCCTTTCAGTTCTTCACCTCGCCCCGCCGGCTGGAGCGCGGCCATCTGATCGGCCCCTACCGGGTCGGGGCTACCGTCCTCATGGTCCGCAGCGATTCGGAGATCGACTACACGCGCATCGAGGATCTGCGCGGGCTGCGGATCGGCGTCGTCGAAGGCTTCGAATACACGCCGGAGTTCGACAAGTCCGGCCTGTTCGAGAAGATCGAAAGCAGCAGCAACGTCGTCTCGTTCCGGCGCCTGCTTCTCGGCCGCGTCGATGCCATCGCCGGCGACCTGCAGGTGCTTCGCTATCTTGCCGACAATGAGGGGCGAACCGGTTCGGTCAAGATCCTCTCCAAGCCCCTGGCCATGGTCCCCCGCTACATCTCCGTCCCCAAACCGCGGACGGAGAAGGCCGAGCGGCTGCGGGCCGCCTACGAGACGCTCAAGAAGGACGGTACGATCGACGCCATCATCCGCAACTGGGAACGGTAGCCGACACGGAGGGCCCGAACGTGGGAATGCCCCGGCTCCTTCGACCGGGGCATTCCAGGCGTCGGCGGCGCTACGCGCCTATGACCGGGGCAGCGGCGCGTTGGCTGCGAATGCGGGAATGCTGCGCAGTGTCGGGACGACGGCGGCGATGCGCGGCCATTGATTGAAGGAAAGGCCCACACGTTCCGCGCCGACGAGTTGCGGGAAGAGAACGATATCGGCGATCGACGGTGCGCTTCCGACGGCGAAGGGTCCTGGCTGCTGCCGGGACAGCAGGGCTTCGACCGCAGACAATCCTTCCTCGATCCAGTGGCGGTTCCATGCCGCGACCGTCGTGGGATCGGTGCCGGGAATAGCGCCCAGCCGTTGCGCGACCCGGGGCGGCAGGAGGGGATGGATATCCGAAGCGACAACCAGGGCGATCGACCGGGCCAGGGCTCGTTCGGCCGGATCGGCCGGCAGCAGCGCCGGTTCGGGAAACCGCTCGTCGAGGTACTCGATGATCGCCAGCGACTGTGTGATCAACGCGCCGTCGTCGGTCAGGAGCGCCGGGACGAGCCCCTGCGGATTGATTGCCAGATAATCGGCGCTCCGGTTGCGCGCCTCTTCCCCGAGAATGGCGATCGGCACGCTTTCGACCTCGATCCCTTTCATGGCCAGTACGATCCGTACATGGGCGACGGCCGACGAGATCCGGTCTTCGAACAGCTTCATGTCTTGGTCCTCACTGGTGGGGAGCGGTCACCGCCGGCCACGCCGCGGCGGGCCGGGACGGAAGCAAGGCGGCGGGGGAAGGAATTGGTTGCGGCGATGAGAGCAGCGCCGGAATGGACGGCGCCTCGCGCGGATCGTCGTCCCAGCCGCAGGGGGCGGCAGCCAACCCGACGGCCGCCGCCAGCGCAAGAAAGACACGCATGGCCCTGTCTCCTACTGTGAAGGTGTGATAATCATTATGATCGTAATCACATCGGCGTCCTGCCGAGCCCGGCGGGTGCTGCGATGGTGATCAGGACAATGGAACCCCCGGTGACGACATGAGCCGCAAGCCCGCCAGCACATCTGCCGAGACCGCCGCCGACGGCGTCTCCGCTCCCGACATGCCCGCCGCAAGGTCGCAAACCGCCAAGCTGGCGGATTTCATGTGCTTCACGATCTATTCCGCCAACCTCGCCTATTCGCGGGTCTACAAGCCGGTGCTGGAGCAGCTTGGCGTCACCTACCCCCAGTACATCACCATCATCGCCCTGTGGGAGGAGGACCGGCAGACCGTCAAGAGCCTGAGCGAAAAGCTGTTCCTCGAACCCAGCACCATGACGCCGATGCTGCAGCGGCTGGAAGCCATGGGCTATGTGACGCGGGCGCGCGACGACGAGGATGAGCGCAGCGTCCGCGTTTCCCTGACCGAGGCCGGCCGCCAGCTCCGCGAGCGGGGCTTGGGCTTCGGCGAGTTGACGGTGAAGGCCTCCGGGCTTCCGCCCGACGAATTCCGCGTTCTTCAGAGAGCGGTGGCCCGACTGCGCGACAACCTCCGGGAGGCCGCCAAGTGAAAGAGATCGGATGCGGAGGTTCGGGGCCATGCGGGCCTCTCCTCAGCCGAAGGTGAAGGCGTAAGCGTCGACTCCGGCATCGAGGAAACGCACTTCGAACGTCCGCTCCCGCACCGCGCCCGCCTGCCGCACCAGCTGGTAGAGCCTGGTTTCCGAAACGGTACCGTAGCCCTCGGCGTCCGTGTCCGTTCCGTGATCCGGCCCGGGCGCCATGCCGTCGATCGTGACCTGGAAGCGGACCGGCCGGCCGTCCCGGGTCGGACCGAGGATGAGGTGCAGGTCGCGGGCCCGGAAGCGGTAGACGATCGCCCCACCCGCCCAGTTCAGCCGCGCCTGCTCGGGCTCGACCGTCCAGTTGCCCGAAAGCCCCCAGTGGTTCAGCCGCAGCGCGCCGACCGTATAGTCCTGCGGCCGATCGATGCCGTCCCGCTCCGGCGACGCGAAGTTCGCAGCCTGCCGGTAGCCGACATAGGTTTCGCCGGAGCGGACTTCACCGAGTTCGGCGGGCGCCTGTGCCCCCTGCCCCGCCGGGCTGACCAGCCCGCCATCGCCGGCCCGGGCTCCAGCGTCCAGTCCTGCGGCAGCCTCTGCCAGCAAATCCTGGATGACCCGTTCGGTCTGCCCGTACCCACCCTCGCCGAACTGGTGATGACGGATCCGGCCGGTGGCGTCAGCGACGTAGAAGGCCGGCCAATAGCTGTTGCCGAACGCCCGCCAGATGCGGAAGTCGTTGTCGATCGCCACCGGGTAGGTGATGGCGAAATCCCCCAGCGCCTTCTGCACGTTCCCGATCCGCTTTTCAAAGGCGAACTCCGGGGCATGGACGCCGACCACCACCAGCCCCTGGTCCCTGTACTTCTCCGCCCATGCCCGCAGGTACGGCAGCGTCCGGATGCAGTTGATGCAGGAGTAGGTCCAGAAATCGATCAACACGACCTTTCCACGCAGCTCCTCCGTGGTCAGCGGCTTTGAGTTCAGCCAGTCCGTCGCACCATCTAGGGAAGGAAGAACGCCCTCGACCGGCAGGCTGCTGCGGTAGACCCGCCGGGCATCGGCAAGCACCAGACCCGTCGCCGACGTCTCCGGCGCAGCCGACGTTCCGGCAGGGGCAGAGGGAGCGGCAGGAGCGAACCGGTCGATCAGCGCCTGTTCGACGCCGGACGTTCCGGCATAGGACAGGCGGGCCAGCAGCCCGGTGTCGAGCCCCAGGGCGATGACGCCGACGCCGGCGAGGACGGCGATGCCGAGCCCCTGGCGCAGACGCTCCCCGATGCCGAGCGACCGCTTCATCATCGCCAGCACCCGGCCGCCGGCCAGAAGGGCCAGCGTCAAAGAGGTCGCGGCACCCGCCGCATAGGCCACGAGTAGCAGGGTGGTTTGCAGGCTGGCGCCGTGAAGCGCCGCACCGGTCAGGACCAGCCCGAGGATCGGCCCGGCGCACGGCATCCAGAGCAGGCCGGTGGCGACGCCCAACAGAAGCGATCCGGCGACACCGGCCCGACCGGACAGCCGGTTGCCGGCAACGACCAGCGGGCGGCTGAGCATCGCCGCGGCGCGGGGCGATAGGAGCGTCCATCCGAACACGGCCATCAGCGCGATGGCGACGGCCCGCCCGGCCCCGTTCGCTTCCACCGCCCAGCCTCCGCCCACGGCGGACAACGTGGCGACCCCGGCGAAGCTGGCCACCATGCCGAGCAGCATCGGCAGGACGCTGCGGAACAGCGGCTGCCCCGCCCGGGAGAAGACGAAGGGCACGACCGGCAGGATGCAGGGGCTGACGATGGTCAGGGCACCCGCCAGGAAGGAGACGAGAAAGAGGATCATGGTCGAACCCTTTCGCAAGGCCGGGTGCGGGTTGGCGCCCGGCCCGGCAAATCAGTGGGAGATCACGAGGGAGATCAAGAGGGAGTTCACTGCGAGACCGCTTCGGCCGCCTCGACGATCAGGGCGGCCCGCGACCGGGCCAAACCGAACAGGGCAGCCGGAAATCTGCGCCGAAGCATGGAGGTATCCCCTTAAGAAGTTTGCATCATAATTATTATTTCGCTAAATATATCGACGGAAGGCGGGCTGTCCAGACGGAACGATGCGGACGCCGGCTTGCGGTAGGGGGATTTTTGTACCGGCATGTATCGGCCGACGGGGCGGATACAGGCCGACACAAACCGCCGGACGCGGGCAGGTCTCCACCCGTCACAAGACCGCCGAACAGCAGCGGGGTTCGACCGAATGGATCACATCGACCACGTCCTGATCGTCGACGACGACCGCGACATCAGGGAATTGGTGTCCGGCTATCTGAAGAGGAACGGACTGCGCGTGACCCTCGCCGCAGACGGCCGGCAGATGCGGTCGTTCCTGGAGCACGACCGGGTGGATCTCGTCGTGCTCGACATCATGATGCCGGGTGATGACGGGTTGGTGCTGTGCCGGGAGCTTCGCGCCGGCCGGCATGCCGCGACGCCGGTCCTGATGCTGACCGCGCGCAACGACGAAATGGATCGGATCCTCGGCCTGGAGATGGGGGCCGACGACTATCTGGCGAAGCCTTTCGCGGCACGCGAGCTGCTGGCCCGCATCAAGGCGATCCTGCGCCGGGCGCGCATGCTGCCGCCCAACCTCCAGATCAGCGAGGCTGGACAGCTGCTGAGCTTCGGCAACTGGCGGCTCGACACCATCGCCCGCCATCTGCTCGACGGAGACGGCACCGCCGTCGCACTGAGCGGTGCGGAATACCGGCTGCTGCGCGTCTTCCTCGACCACCCGCAACGGGTCCTGTCACGCGACCAGCTCCTCAACCTGACACAGGGTCGCGAGGCGGAGCTGTTCGAACGTTCGGTCGACCTGCTGGTCAGCCGGCTCCGGCAGCGCTTGCGCGACGATGCGCGCGAGCCCAGCCACATCAAGACCGTCCGCAACGAAGGCTATGTGCTGGCGATGCCGGTGGAGATCACGAGAGCGCGGCCATGACAGACGCGGTGACGGGCGCATTCCGCCGGTTCGGCCATCTCCTGCATCGGCCGCGCAGCTTGCGCTGGCGGCTGTTCGTCATTCTCCTGACCGGGCTTGCCGCGGCGCACGGACTGTCCTTCGGTGCGCTGGTCCTGGAACGCACCAATGCCGCCAAGGCGATGATGCTGGGCACGCTGGAGCAGGATGTGGCGACCTCGGTCGCCCTGCTCGATCGCCTGCCGCCGGAAGAGCGTGGCCGCTGGCTGGCGGTGCTGGAGCGGCGCACCTACCGCTATGAGCTGGGTCCCGGCCTGCCGGGCGTGCCGGAACTGGGCAAACGCGGCGCGGAGATCGCCCGGGCCATCAACGCCGGTGCCGGACCCGGCTTCCCGGTGGTGGTCGAGAGCATTCCCGGCAGCCAACCGCATCTCCAAGCCCATGTGACGCTCCGCGACGGCTCCCCGGTGACGGTCGACGTGACGCCGGCACTCATGCCGCTCGCCCCTTGGCTTCCCCTGCTGCTGGCTGCCCAACTCGTGCTGCTGACCCTCTGCTCCTGGCTGGCCGTCCGGCAGGCGATCCGCCCGCTGGCCCGCTTCGCCAAGGCGGCCGAGACGCTCGATCCCGCCGGCAAGGCGGCGCGGTTGGAGGAGGACGGCCCGAGCGAGGTCGCCCATGCCGCGACCGCCTTCAACGCCATGCGCGACAGGATCGCCCATTACCTGGAGGAGCGCGTGCGCATCCTCGCCGCCATCTCCCACGACCTGCAGACGCCGATCACCCGCATGACGCTGCGGGTGGAGATGGCGGAGGATGGCCCGGAGAAGGAGCGGCTGCTCCGGGATCTTTCCCAGATCGGACGGCTGGTGCGCGAAGGAGTTGCCTATGCGCGCAGCGCCCATGGCGATGTCGAGACACCGGCGCGCATCGACGTCGGCTCCTTCGTCGAGAGCATCGCCTTCGACTATCAGGACATGGGCATGCCGGTGGCCGTCCATGGAATGCCCGGTGCGATCCTGACCACCCGGCCGCATGCATTGCGCCGCATCCTGACCAACCTGATCGACAATGCCCTGAAATTCGCCGGGGAAGCCGAGCTCATGGTGACCCGGGACGGCAGCGGCCGAATCGCTATCACGGTCCGCGACAACGGCCCCGGCATTCCGGAGAATCAGCTCGGTGCGGTGCTTCAGCCCTTCTACCGGCTTGAACAATCCCGCAACCGTGATTCCGGAGGAACCGGGCTGGGACTGGCCATCGCCCACCAACTGGCGCTGGCGATCGGCGGGTCGCTGACACTGCGGAACCGGCACGCCGGCGGCCTCTGCGCCGAGGTGACGCTCGGCTGAACCCGGCCTAGCCGCCCCCGAGAGCGGCGATGAAGACGGCCCAGCGTTCCTCGAACAGACGCGTCAGCGACGGCGCGACGGCCGCTGTGTCGTCGCCGAGCCGGATCCGGTTGTTGACGCCCTCCAGCAAGTCGACCAGGATCGCGCAGACCGTGATGGGATCGCCGGTCCGCAGATCACCCACGCTCTGCGCAGCCGCAACGCAGCCGACCAGCGGCTCCAACGCATCGCGGGACCAGGAAGCCAGCCGCTCCCGGAGATCCGGCGAGATCGCGGCCTCCGCGCTGACGGAGAGATAGAAGGCGGCATAGCCGCGCGACGATCCGATCTCGACATAGCGGAAGGCGGCGCGGCGCAGCGCGTCGAGCGTTCCCGTTCCGTCCTCGCCGGCAGCGGCGTCCGACAAGGCTTGGCGGAATCGGCCGACGTCAAGCCCGACCACGGCTTCGAGAAGCGCCGCCTTGTTGGAATAGCGGCGGTAAAGCGTGTGCTTGGAGATGCCGAGTTCGGCGGCAACCTCCTCCATGCCGCTGCCGGCGACGCCCTTGCGGCAGAAGACGGCCCTTGCACCATCCAGGATGCGCGCATCGATGGCCTCTGCCTGCTCCCTGGTCGGTCTCCCTCCTGGCTTGCGTCGGCCGGCGTCCATGCTCGCTCCCATCGCTTCCCGGTCATCTCGACTTCCGGTCATCGCCAAAACAGCACAGCCGCGTTGCGTTTTCCATCATCGTCTGGTATCAGCACGACTGCGTGCCGATACCAGGCATCCAACCGGGGGCGTCGCATGACATCCATCACCCTGTCCCGGATCTGCTGGGCGACGCCCGACGGCCATGTGGTCCTGAACGATCTCGACCTGAATTTCGGACAGGAACGCACCGGCTTGGTCGGGCGGAACGGAATTGGCAAGTCGACCCTTCTGAAAATCATCACCGGGGAGCTTCAGCCGCTCGCCGGCGGCATCCGGGCAAACGGCACATTCGGCCTGCTGAAACAGTCGGTCCAGCCCGACGAGCGGGAAACGGTGGCGGATCTGTTCGGCGTCGCCAGGGCGCTCGCCCTCCTGCGCCGCGCCGAGGCCGGGGCGGCGGACGCCGAGGAATTGGCGGATGCCGATTGGACACTGGCGGACCGCATCATCGCCGCCCTGGGCCGCGTCGGGCTCGACGCCGGTCCCGACACGCGGCTGACGGAGCTTTCGGGCGGGCAGCGGACGCGCGCCAGCCTCGCCGCGGCGGTCTTCGCCGCACCGGATTTCCTGCTGCTCGATGAGCCGACCAACAACCTCGACCGTCCCGGCCGGGAGGCGGTGATCGCCCTCCTCGCCGGCTGGCGGGCCGGGGCGATCGTGGTCAGCCACGACCGCGAACTGCTCGACCGGATGGATGCCATCGTCGAACTGACCTCGCTGGGAGCGACACGCTACGGCGGCAACTGGACACGCTATCGCGAGCGCAAGGCGACGGAACTGGAGGCGGCGCAGCAGGATCTGGCCCATGCCGAGACACAGGCGGCGGAAGTCCGGCGCAAGACCCAGCGCGCGGCGGAACAGAAGGACCGGTGGGATGCGGCCGGGTCACGCAAGGCGGCGCAGGGCGACATGCCCCGCATCCTCCTGGGGACGCGGAAGAGCAATGCCGAGGCCAGCCGGGGCGCCGGCGCCAAGCTGGCCGATCGCCAGCGGGCGGAGGCACAGGCGGCGCTGGCGTCGGCACGGTCCCGAATTGAGATCCTGCGGGATCTTTCGGTGGCGCTGCCGTCCACCGGGCTTCCGCCGAACCGGACCGTCCTGCGGCTGGACGGCGTCACCGCCGGCCACGACCCCGGCGATCCGGTCATCCGCGATCTCTCCTTCACCATCGAAGGGCCGGAACGGGTCGCCATCGTCGGACCGAACGGCTCGGGCAAGACGACGCTGGTGACGCTGATCGCCGGCGGCATCCCACCGGTCCGGGGAACGGTGTCGGTCGCCGTCGATTTCGCCCTGCTCGACCAGCGCGTCGGTATCCTCGAACCCGCCGCCTCGATCCTCGACAATTTCAGGCGCCTCAACCCTGGGGAAACCGACAACGCCTGCCGGGCCGCGCTCGCCCGCTTCCTGTTCCGGGCGGATGCCGCCCTGCAACAGGTCGGGACGTTGAGCGGCGGACAGACGCTACGCGCCGGCCTCGCCTGTGTGCTCGGAGGGACGCGGCCACCGGCGCTGCTGATCCTGGACGAGCCGACCAACCATCTGGACATCGAGTCGATCGAGGCCATGGAAGCGGGGCTGCGATCCTATGACGGCGCGATCCTGCTGGTCAGCCATGACGAGGCCTTCATGACCAACATCGGCATCGTCCGGCGCCTGGATCTCGCCCCGCCGGATGGTCAGAGGATGTAGCCGCCGTCGATGGTCAGGCTGCTTCCCGTCATGTAGCCGGACTGCCGCCCGGCCAGGTAGGAAGCCAGCGCCGCGATCTCGTCGGGACGACCGACGCGCTTCAACGGCACCATATCGGCCAAACGTGACAGCATGTCGGCCGTCATGTCCGTCTCGGTCGGACCGGGCTGGATGTTGTTCACCGTGATCCCGCGCGGGGCAAGGTCGAGGGCGACGCCCTTCACCAGCGCCGCGACCGCCGCCTTGGTCATGGCATAGACGCTGCCTCCCGCCGTGCCCGTACGGACGGCCGTGTTGCTGCCGATCGTGACGATGCGGCCGCCATCCCTCATCCGCGACGCCGCGGACTGGATGGCGCAGAACACGCCGCGGATGTTCACCGCCAGCATGAGATCCAGATCCTCGATGCTGACGGCGTCCACCGTACCCAGGCGCAGCACGCCGGCGTTGACGACCGCCACGTCCAGCGGCCCGAAGCGATCCACCGTCCGGTCCACGGCGGCGGCGATCTCCACGGCATCGGCACTGTCCGCCCGGATCGCCAGAGCCTTGCCGCCGCGCGCGCCGATGGCGGCCGCCACGTCTTCCGCCTTGTCCGGCCGCGAGACATAGGTCAGGGCGACCCGGAAGCCGTCTTCCGCCAAGCGCATCGCGATCGCGGCACCGATGCCGCGCGATCCGCCGAAAACCAGAGCGACCCTGTTCGGTGTCGAAGCCGCGTCAGTCATGCAGTCACCTGTCGTTGGAAGGAGGAGATTGGATTTAAGGAAGGAACAGCGTTATTTTTGACTGATCATTCCATAATTCGGCAAAAAAAGAGGGTGCCGCCTCACCGCAAGGCACGCAAGGCCAGGGTTCCAAGACCTTGAAGCGTTTTGAGATCGGCTCCGCCGCGGGCGGCGATGCGGATCCCGGCGAAGTTGGCGATCAGAAAGTCCGCCGCCTGCTCCGGATCGAGGTCGGTCGCCACGTCGCCATCGGCCTGCGCCTCGCGGATGCGGCCGGCAATGGCGACACGGTGCATCCGTCCGGCGGCATCATGGATCTCCGCCAGCTCCGGGCGCGTCCGGCCGAATTCGCAGACCGAACCGACACCGAGGCAGGCGCTCCGCGCGTCGGCAACCAGACGGTCGACCATGGCCCTCAAGCCGTCGATGGCGCGCGGCGAGCCACGAAGCGCCGCGGTGTGTGCCTGCGCCTCGGTCACGGCATAGCGCCGCAGCGCGGCACAGTAGAGCTGCCACTTGTCGCCGAAGGTGTCATACAGGCTCTGGCGGCCGATTCCCATCGCCCGGACCAGCATCCCAGCCGACGTGCCTTCGAAGCCATGCTCGCGGAAGACGCCGATCGCTGCATCCAGCGCCTGTTCCTCATCGAATTCCTTGGGACGTGCCATGCCTGGACCCTAACGGATTCCGGAACGATCGATCAAGAATAAAATGCCGACACATCCGTCCACAGGTCGAGTTCTCCGCTTGGAAGCGGAAGGCAGCCCCCGCTCCCGCCTGCCTCGATCCAGATTTCCGGCTCCGCCCATCCTGGAATGGAGGGTTTCGTATTCCATTGTATCCGAAGGGCAGATCGACACCCGCGCTTTCAATGTCACCCTTTTCCGGACATGCCGGGGATACATCGGTGTCGGACTTTGCCGCCACGAACGACCCCGTCATGGAGAGATCAGTGGCACGCAAATCCGACACCCCCGATACGGCCCGGGTCGACCATGGTCGCCGGCGATTCATCGGCACGGCAGGCCTCGCCGCGGCGGCGGTCGGCTTCGGCCTGAATGCCGCACCTGCACCGGCGGCGGAAGCGTCCGCGGCCCGGCCGGCCGCCGTTCCCCGTATGCTTCCCGGCTTCAAATCCCTCAAGCAGATCGATGCCGGACCGCTCAGCATCGGCTACGCCGAGGATGGTCCCGCCGACGGGCCGGCGGTGCTCCTCCTGCACGGCTGGCCCTATGACATCCACAGCTATGTGGAGGTGGCGCCCATCCTGGCGGCGGCCGGGTACCACGTCATCGTCCCGTATCTGCGCGGTTACGGCACGACGCGCTTCCTGTCCGCCGGAACGCCGCGCAACGGCCAGCAGGCAGCCATCGCCACCGACATCCTCGCCTTGATGGACGCGCTGAAGATACCGAGCGCGATCCTCGCCGGCTGCGATTGGGGCGCCCGGACGGTGAACATCATGGCGGCACTCTGGCCGGACCGCTGCAAGGCGATGGTTTCGGTGAGCGGTTATCTGATCGGCAGCCAGGAGCTCAACCGGACACCGTTGCCTCCCAAGGCCGAACTGCAGTGGTGGTATCAGTATTACTTCACGACCGAACGCGGCCGGGCCGGCTATGCGAAATACACGCGCGACTTCGCCCGGCTCATCTGGCAACTCGCCTCGCCGAACTGGTCCTTCGACGACGCCACCTTCGACCGGTCGGCGGCGGCATTCGACAATCCCGACCACGTCGACGTCAGCATCCACAATTACCGCTGGCGCCTCGGCTTGGCGGAGGGGGAGCCCCAGTACGACGCGCTCGAGCGGGCGCTTGCCGCCTTCCCGACCATCGGGATACCGACGATCACCATGGAAGGCGATGCCAACGGCGCGCCGCATCCGGAACCGGCCATGTACCGCGCGAAGTTCACCGGCCGGTACGAGCATCGGCTGATCACCGGCGGCATCGGCCACAACCTGCCGCAGGAAGCGCCGGAAGCCTTCGCCCAGGCCGTGCTCGACGCCGGAAAAGCCTGAACGCGGCCACCGAGCGAGAGACCGGCGCGATGCCGGCCGCGAAGGACCGGGCCGGACCGTTCGACGGCGCCCGAAGTCCCACGCGCGAAGCGTGGCCGTCGACGCTCCTCAAAAGAACCTTGTGTCGTCAATCATTTCAAGCAGGCGGGCGCCGGCACGCGACAGGGCGCGTCCCTCCCGCATGATCAGGCTCGCCCGGCTCGTCGCCAGGATGCTGTTCGCCATGGGGCGGGCGACCAGGCGCCCGGATGCCAGTTCGGGGGCGACCGCATGCACCGACAGGAAGGTCACCCCCAGTCCGGCCATGGCGAACCGCTTCAACGGTGCCACCGTGTTCGCGATGAAGACCGGCCGCAACTCGATCCCTTCCGCATCGCCGGCGGTCTGGATCAGCGTCCGCAGCCCCGTACCGGGCGCGGCAAGGGCACAGGCAAAGGGGGTGAGCGCCGACAATGGGAGTGGAGCCGGCAAATCCGCGGCGGCATGGTCCGGCGCCAGGATGGCGTGGACCGGCTGCGGCCGTTGCCGGATGACGCGCACCGCCGCGCTGGCCGGCGGCGCAAAGGCCAGCCCGAAATGGCAGCGCTCCTCGGCGACCGATCGGACGGCATCGCTCGCTCCGCCGATCTCGACCGTCACCTCCACGCCCGGATGCCGTTCGCAGAAGGCGATCAGCACGGCATCCATGAACGCGTCGACCAGCCCCTCGCCCACCATGATGTGCAGGTGTCCTCGCCCGAGCCCTTCCAGTTCCGCCAGCCGCGTCCTCAACGCTTCGTCGCCGGAATGACGCTCCCGGCAATAGGCCAGGACGAGGCCGGCAGCCTCCGTCGGAACCACGCCGCGACCGCGACGCTCCAGCAACGGCACGCCGAGCTCGGCTTCCAGGCTGGCGATCTGCCGGCTGACGACCGAGGGCTCGACGTTGCCGGCCTCCGCGGCCGCGCGGATCGATCCGGTGCGGAGAACCGCCATGAAGTAGGACAGTTGTTTGCTGCCGGGACCGAGAGGCATAGGGCGGGCCGCCGTCTTGACTGGTAATGTTGACTTTTCCGCAACGGATTATCGGACTTTCCGTCATTGCAGGCAACGTCCGTTCCGCTGATCCTTGGCCTTCTCAACAAAAATCAGGCAGCGGAGGCCCGTTTGGCACAGACGATACGATCGCCCGGAATGCCGTGTCCGGACCCTGCCGCGCCGGAACGGGACGCGGTCTTCCGCAAGGTCGCGTGGCGCATCCTGCCGATCCTCATCCTGTCCTATGGTCTGGCTTATCTCGACCGGGTCAACATCAGCTTCGCGAAGCTGCAGATGCAGAGCGATCTCGGCCTCTCGGAAGCGGCCTACGGCTTCGGCGCGGGCATATTCTTCCTCGGCTACGTGCTGCTCGAGGTGCCCAGCAATCTGCTGCTGGCCCGCATCGGGGCGCGCCGCACCCTGAGCCGCATCATGGTCCTTTGGGGGCTCGCATCGGCGGCCATGGTGTTCGTCCGCGACGAGCAGGCATTCTATATCCTGCGCTTCCTGCTCGGGGTGTTCGAAGCGGGCTTCGGGCCCGGCATGCTGTATTTCCTCACCCTCTGGTACGGGCGCCGGCGGCGCGGACAGGTGATGGCGAGCGTCCTCCTCGCCGGACCGGTGGCCGGCATCGTCGGCGGTCCGCTCGCCACCTCCATCATGACCGGAGCCGACGGGGCCCTCGGCCTTGCCGGGTGGCAATGGCTTTTCCTCCTCGAAGGACTCCCCAGCGTTCTGGTCGGCATCCTTCTCTTCTTCCATCTCAGCGACGGCCCCGACAAGGCGCCCTGGCTGAACGCAGGGGAGCGGGCGCTGATCACGGCCGAGATGGAGCCGGACGAGGCCGGCCACCGTCATCACCGCTTCCTGGACGCCCTGCGCTCGCCGAGGATTTACGGGCTCGCCCTGTCCTATCTCTGCATGATCGCCGGGCTCTATGCCGTGAGCTTCTGGCTGCCGACCCTGCTGCGCGCGGGCGGCGTCGCCGACACGCTGGCCATCGGTTTCCTCTCCGCCGTCCCCTATGTGATCGCGGTGACCGCCATGCTGCTGGCCGGACGGCAATCCGACCGCAACGGCGAGCGCTATGGCTACAGCGTCGGCGCCTGCCTGATCGCCGCGGCCGCCCTGGCGGTCACCGGCGGCACGCTCGGCAACCTCCCGGTCTCGCTTGCCGCCCTGACGGTGGCGGCCGCCGCGACCTATGTCGCCTATACGGTGTTCTGGACCATTCCCGCAGAGCTTCTGCGCGGAACGGCCGCCGCCGGCGGCATCGCGCTGATCAACAGCATCGGCCTGCTCGGTGGTTTCCTCAGCCCGACCATCATCGGCATGGTGCGCGATGCCACGGGATCGCTCCAGGGCGGGCTGAACGCCATCGCGGCCGGTCTGGCGCTCGGCGGCCTGCTGCTTCTGGCTCTGCGCCGGACGGCCAAACCGCCCCTTCCTGTTTCCGTTTCCACCACCGCGAGGGCCGGCGAATGAGCGCCAAACGAGTCTTCTCCGGTTCGCTGGCGACCGAGACCAACACCTTCGGTCCGATGCCCACCGGCGTTTCAAGCTTTCACGAACGGGCCTTCTTCCCGGCCGGCCGGCACCCCGAGGCCATGCAGATGCACAGCGGGCCGTTATGGGCGGCGCGCCGGATCGGGAGGCAACGGGGCTGGACGCTGATCGAAGGGCTGGTCGCCGCCGCCGTCCCCAACGGGCTGGTGACCCGTGCCGCCTATGAGAGCCTGCGCGATGCGCTGCTCGCCGACCTGCGGGCGGCGCTTCCGGTCGATATCGTGCTGTTCGGCCTGCACGGGGCGATGGTGGCCGACGGGTATGACGATTGCGAAGGCGATCTCCTGGCCCGTGCCCGTGCCCTTGCCGGCCCCGAGGCGGTGATCGGGGCGACGCTCGATCCGCACACCCATCTCAGCGAAGCGATGGTTGCCAGCGCCGACCTCCTGATCTGCTGGAAGGAGTATCCTCATACCGACATCGCCGAGCGCGCGCTGGAGCTGGTCGATCTCTGCGACGCGCTTGCCGACCGTCGGCTGACGCTGCGTGCGGCGGTCGCCGATACCGGCATGATCGGCCTGCTCCACACGACCCGCGAGCCCGCCCGTGCTCTCGTCGACCACATAAAGACACTGGAAGGGCGGGACGGCATCGTCTCCATCTCCATCGTGCACGGCTTCTCCTGGGGGGATACGCCGGACATGGGGACGAAGCTGCTGGTCTACAGCGACGCCGCCGATGACCGCGACGGCAGCCGGGCCGCCGCACTGGCGAAGCGGCTTGCGGGCGAGGTGTTCGCCCTGCGCGATCGCCTGGGGGAGAGCCCGCCCGGGATCGACCAGGCGATCGACCTCGCCCTCGCCACTCCTGGAACGGTGGTTCTCGGCGACGGCAGCGACAATGCCGGCGGCGGTGCGCCGGGCGACGCCACCTTCATCCTCCAACGCCTTTTCCAGCGCGCGGTCACCGACGCATGCCTGGGTCCGCTCTGGGACCCCGGTGCGGTCCGGATCGCCATGGACGCCGGAGAGGGTGCGCGCCTGCCGCTCCGCGTCGGCGGAAAGGTCGGACCGCTGTCCGGCGCTCCCGTCGATGCGGTCTGGGAGGTCAGGGCCTGCCGACGGGATATGGTCATGACCGGGCTCGCCGGAACTCCCGCCAAACTCGGCGATTGCGTGCTGGTCGCCAGCCAGGGGATCGAGGTCGTGCTGACCAGCTTCCGATGCCAGGCCTTCGGCCTCGACCTGTTCACGCAGCTCGGCTGCGACCCCTCCCGGCGCAAGCTGGTCGTCGTGAAGTCGTCCCAGCACTTCCGCGCCGCCTACGCGCCGATCGCCGCGCGCATCGTCATGGTCGATGCACCCGGCGCCGTCCCCGCCGACATCACCAGCCTGCCGTTCCGGAAGATCCAGCGGCCGAAATGGCCCTTCGACCGGGGGGAGGGATAGCGCTCCCCGCCCGGAGGTGGCGGCATCCGGGTCGAAGGCCGAAGGTGTTATCCGAGGTTGATGTCGGACAACGAGAGCACCGTGCCGTTGTAGATGCCGAGCAGGCGAAGCTCGGTGGCAGCCGCTTGGCCGTCACCGTCGCCGTCGACCACCTGGTACAGGCCGGAGCTGGTGCCGTTGTTGGCGAGAACCAGCGTGCTCGCACCGGCCGACGAGTTCGTCAGCGTTCCCAGCGCCGTGCGGAAGCCGGAAAGACTGGCGTCCGTCAGGCTGCCGCTGACGACCGAGGACAGGCTGACCAACTCGCTGGCCATGCTCACCGCATTGGTCGCCGCGGTCACCGTCGACAGCGACGAGTCGCCGTTGCGGTCCGCCGTGGTCCGGGCCGTCCCGGTCAGTTCCACCCGGTCGATGCCCGACCGGAAGTTCGACACCGAGAGGAAGCCGGTGTTCGCGCCCAGCGCCGAGATATCGGCGAAGGACGAGTACACCACCGTATCGGTGCCGTTGCCCAGGCTGATGCTGTCGCCAGTGCCGCCCAGGAAGCGGATCGCCCCGCCGGTCACCGTGATCACATCGGTCCCGGTACCGCCGATCAACGTCTCGACGGCGCTGACCGACATGGTCACCCCGGTGTTGCCCAGCGTGATCACATCGTTGCCCGCACCGCCGACCAGCGTCTCGATGCCGCGCAACAAAACCATGTTGCCGCCGTCGCCGAGGCTGACCACATCCGTGGCCGCACCGCCGACGATGATCTCTATCCCGCTCTCGGCCCGCATGGTCACTCCGGTGTCGCCAAGGATCACCAAGTCGCTGTCCGCACCGCCGATCATGGTGTCGATGCCGCGGGTGATGACGGTGTTGCCCGCCGCACCCAGGGTCACGAGGTCCGAACCGGTGCCGCCGACCAGGAACTCCACGCCCGAGACCGTCATCGTCACGCCGGCCGAACCGGTGAAGACGATGTCGGTGCCCGCACCGCCGATCAGGGTGTCGATGCCCGAAACGGTGATGGTGTTCGGCGTGTCACCCAGGGTGATCACGTCGAGGCCAGTCGTGCCGATCAGCGTCTCGACCGCGCGGGTCAGCAAGGTGCTGCCCGAGGTGCCGAGGGTGACGACGTCGGAACCGGCGCCGCCGACCAGGATCTCGATGCCCGAACCCAGCGCCATGGTGACGCCGGTGTCGCCCAGGAACACCCAGTCGGTGCCCGCACCGCCCGACAGCGTGTCGATGCCGCGGGTGATCACGGTGTTGCCCGCCGCACCCAGGGTCACGACATCCGAACCGGTGCCGCCGACCAGGAACTCCACGCCCGAGACCGTCACCGTCGCGCCAGCCGTGCTGGTGAAGACGATGTCGGTGCCCGCACCGCCGGTCAGGGTGTCGATGCCGGCGACGGTGATGGTGTTCGCCGTGTCACCCAGGGTGATCACGTCGGTGCCTACGCCGCCGATCAGCGTCTCGATACCACGGGTCAGCAGGGTGGCGCCCGCGGCACCGATGGTCAGCACGTCGGTGGCCGTGCCGCCGACCAGGATTTCGATGCCGGTGGCGAGCATCATCGTGGTGCCGGTGTCACCCAGGAACACAAGGTCGGTGCCGACGCCGCCGATCAGCGCTTCGATGCCGCGGATGGTGCTGGTGTTGCCGGCCGAACCCAGGGTCAGGATGTCGGTGCCGGTGTCGCCGACCACGAAATCCGCACCCGAGACGGTGAGGGTCGCACCGGTCGTGCCGGTGAGGATCACCTCCAGGCCGCTGCCGCCGATCACCGTCTCGATGCCGAGCACCAGCAGCGTGCTGCCGATGGTGCCGATGGTCACCGTGTCGGTGCCGGTGCCTCCGATCAGCGTCTCCAGACCCGAGACCAGCAGGGTATTGCCGGCCATGCCAAGCGTGACGATATCGGAAGCCGAACCGCCGGTCAGCGTCTCGATCCCGCTGGCCAGAAGCGAATTGAAGATGTTGCCCAGCGTGACGACGTCGGTGCCCGACGAACCGGTCAGCGTCTCGATGCCGCGCAGCAGCACCGTGTTGCCGGCCGTGCCCAGCGTGACGACGTCGGTGCCCGTGCCGCCGATCAGGATTTCGATGGCCGACGCCAGCAGCGTCGAACCGCCCGAACCCAGGAACACGAGGTCGGAACCCGTACCGCCGGTGATGGTCTCCAGCGCGTTGGCGACCAGGGTGTTGTCCACCGTCCCCAGCGTGACGACATCGGTGCCCACGCCACCGCTCAGGGTCTCCAGACCCGAAACCAGCAGGGTGCTGCCCGTCGTACCGAGCGAGATCAGGTCGAGGCCCGAACCACCGGTCAGGGTCTCGACGCCGGAGACCAGCATGGTGGTGCCGGTGTCGCCGATGGTGACGACATCGGCGCCCGTGCCACCGGTCAGGGTCTCCAGACCACGGACGATGACCGTGTTTCCGGCCGCGCCCAGCGTAACCACGTCGGAGTTGGTGCCGCCGACCAGGATCTCGATGCCCGAGACGAGGACGGAGCTGCCGGCCGAGCCCAGGAAGATCACGTCGGTGCCCGTACCGCCGCTGATCGTCTCCAGCAGGTTGGCGAGCAGCGTGCTGCCGGCCGAACCGAGGGCGATGAGATCGGTGGCCGAGGAGCCGGTGATCGTATCGAGAGCCGAGACCAGCAGGATGTTGCCGCCCGTGCCGGCGAGCGTCACGACGTCGATGCCCGCACCGCCGCTCAGCGTCTCGATCAGCGTCACCGCAAGGGTGTTGCCGGTCGAGCCGAGGGTGACGATGTCGGTGCCGACGCTCCCGGTCAGCGTCTCGATAGCCGAGACCAGCAGGGTATTGCCGGTCGTGCCCAGCGTGATGGCATCGCTGGCGGTGCCGCCGATGATCGTCTCGAAGAGCGAAACCGTCGCGGCATTGGCCGTGTTGCCCAGGGTCAGGACGTCGGTGCCGACGTTGCCGATCAGCGTCTCGATGCCGCGCAGCAGAACCGTGTTGCCGGCGGAGCCGAAGGTGACGACGTCGGTGCCCGTGCCGCCGATCAGGATGTCGATGTCCGACACCGTGACCGTCGAACCGGCCGAGCCGAGGAAGACCAATTCGAGGCCGGCACCGCCGGTGATGGTCTCCAGTGCGTTGGCGACCAGCGTGTTGCCCACCGTGCCCAGCGTGACGACATCGGTGCCCGTGCCGCCGGTCAATGTCTCCATTAGGCCGGTCACCAGCAGTGTGCTGCCCACCGTGCCCAGGCTGATGACATCGATGCCGGTGCCACCGCTCAACGTCTCGATGCTGGAAACCAGCATGGTGGTGCCGGTGTCGCCGATGGTCACCACGTCGGTGCCGACGCCGCCGACCAGCGTCTCCAGGCCGCGCAGGAGGATGGTGGTGCCGGTTGACGACAGCGTTACGATGTCGATCAGCGAGTTCGGCGTCTCGATGTTCGACCCGGCGACCAGCGTCTCGACGCCGGAAACCAGCAGGGTGCTGCCGGTCAGGCCGATGAACACCAGATCGGTGCCGGCACCGCCGGTCAGCGTCTCCAGACCGCTCGCCAGCATCGTATTGCCGGCTGAGCCAAGGGTGACGGTGTCGGTGCCGAGACCACCGGTCAGGGTCTCGAGCGCCGACACCAGGATGGTGCTGCCGGCCGTGCCCAGCGCGACGACGTCATTGCCGGCCTGACCGGTCAAAGCTTCGATGCCTGACACCAGGATGGTATTGCCGAGGACCGAGCCGATGGTGATCACGTCGGTGCCCGACGAACCGGTCAGCGTCTCGACGGCCGAGACCAGCAGGGTATTGCCGGTCGTACCCAGCGCGATGGCATCGCTGGCGGCGCCGCCGATGATCGTCTCGAAGAGCGAGACCGTCGCGGTGTTGGCCGTGTTGCCCAGGGTCAGGACGTCGGTGCCGATATTGCCGGTCAGCGTCTCGATGCCGCGCAGCAGCACCGTGTTGCCGGCGGAGCCGAAGGTGACGACGTCGGTGCCTGTGCCGCCGACCAGGATGTCGATGCCCGAAACCGAGACCGTCGAACCGGCCGATCCGAGGAACACCAGCTCGGAACCCATGCCGCCGGTGATCGTCTCCAGCAGGCTGGCGAGCAGCGTGCCGCCGGCCGAGCCAAAGGTGACGACATCGGTGCCCGTGCCGCCGGTCAGGGTCTCCAGACCCGAAACCAGCAGGGTGTTGCCCGAAATGCCCAGCGTGATGGCGTCGATGCCCGAACCGCCGGCCAGCGTCTCGATGCTGGAGACCAGCATGGTAGTGCTGGTATCGCCGATGGTGATGACGTCGGTGCCGACACCGCCGGTCAGCGTCTCAAGGCCACGGACGGTGGTGGTGCTGCCGGCCGAGCCCAGCGTGACGAAATCGCTGCCCGAACCGCCGATCAGGACCTCCAGGGCAACCGTCTGGAAGGAGTTCCCGGCCGAGCCGAGGAAGACCAGGTCGCTGCCAGAACCACCCTGCAGGAACTCGATGCCCGAAGCCAGCAGGGTGTTGCCCGCCGTCCCCAGGATGATGGCGTCGGTGCCCACGCCGCCGGTCAGGGTCTCAAGGGCCGAAACCAGCAGGATGCTGCCCGAGGTGCCCAGCGTGATGGCGTCGATGCCGGCACCGCCGGTCAGCGTATCCAGCAGGCTGGCGAGGACGGTGTTGCCGGCCGAGCCCAATGTGACGACGTCGATGCCCGACGAACCGGTCAGCGTCTCCAGACCCGAGACCAGCAGGGTATTGCCGGCCGTACCCAAGGTGACGGCGTCGGAAGCCGTACTGCCCGTCAGGGTCTCGATACCGCTGACGAGCAGCGTGTTGGCGGTGTCGCCCAGCGTGACCACGTCGGTGCCCGACGAACCGGTCAGCGTCTCGATGCCACGCACCAGCACCGTGTTGCCGCCACCGCCCAGGGTGACGACATCGCTGCCCGAACCGCCGACCAGGGTCTCGACGCCCGAGACCAGAACGGTGTTGCCCGCGGTACCGAGATAGACCAGTTCGGACCCGGTGCCGCCGATGATCGTCTCCAGCAACCCCACAAGGATCGTGGCACCGGCAGCTCCCAGCGTGACGACATCGGTGCCCGACGAACCGGTCAAGGTTTCCAGCAGGCCGGCCAGCAACAGGGTGTTGCCCACCGTGCCCAGGCTGATGACATCGGTGCCGGTGCCGCCGCTCAGCGTCTCCAGGCCGGAAACCAGCATGGTGGTGCCGGTATTGCCGATGGTGACGATGTCGGTGCCCGCCGAACCGGTCAGCGTCTCGATGCCGCGCAGCAGCACCGTGTTGCCGGCCGTGCCGAGCACGACGACGTCGGTGCCGCTGCCGGTGACCAGGATCTCGATGCTGGAAACGAGGGTCGTGTTGCCGGACGACCCCAGGAAGATCAGGTCTGTACCCGAACCACCGGCAATCGTCTCCAGCAGTGCGGCCGACAGGGTGTTGCCGGCCGAACCCAGGGTGACGAGGTCGGTGTCGGTACCGCCCGTCAGGGTTTCGAGAGCCGAGGCGAACAGCGTGCTCCCCGAGGTGCCGATGGCGACGACGTCGGTGCCGGCACCGCCAATGATCGTTTCGAAGCCCGAAGCGAACAGGGTGTTACCCGCCGAACCGAGAGCCACGACGTCTGTGCCGGCGCTGCCGGTCAGCGTCTCGATAGCGGTTGCGAACAGGGTGCTGCCGGCTGTGCCCAGCGAAATCGCGTCGGCGGCGGTCCCTCCGATGATCGTCTCGATGGCCGAAGCCAGGGTGGTGTTGCCGGTATCGCCAAGCCTGACGATGTCGGTGCCGATGCCGCCGGCCAGCGTCTCGATGCCGCGCAGCAGCACTGTGTTGCCGGCGGTGCCGAGGGTGACGACGTCGGTGCCGATGCCGCCGGTCAGGACGTCGATCCCCGAGACCAAGACGGTGGAACCGGACGTGCCGAGGACGATCAGATCGGAACCCGTGCCGCCGGTGAGCGTCTCCAGCAGGGTGACGAGCAGAGTGCCGCCGGCCGACCCGAGTGTCACGACATCGGTACCCGCAGACCCTGCCAATGTCTCGATGCCATTGACGAACAGGGTCGTGCCGCTGGTCCCCAGCGTGACGATGTCGATGCCGCTGCCGCCGCTCAGCGTCTCCAGCCGGTCGACGAGCAGGGTGCTGCCGGTGCTGCCCAGCATGATGACATCGGTGCCGATCCCGCCGGTAATCGTGTCGAGCAGGGTTGTCAGCAGCGTCATGCCGGACGTGCCGATGATCACCGCGTCGCCGGCGTTCGAGCCTGTCAGCGTTTCGAGACGTTCTATGAGAACTGTGCTGCCACCGCTTGCGAGCGTGACCACGTCGGATCCCGATGCCCCGAGAATGGTTCTGTATTGGGTGGAGACCGACAGGGTGTTGCCGCCGTCGTTCAAGATGAGAACGTCGGCATTCGGAAGGCTGACCAGGGTTTCCAGCCCGCTCAGATGAAGGGTTTGCCCGATCGTGATGACGGTTTCGATATTGACGGCGTGAAAGGTCGCCCCGCTGCTGCCGAGCATGACGACATCGGTGCCGGAGCCACCGATGAGCGTCTCGATGCCGGTCGCCAGCAAGGTGTTGCCGGCGGTGTCGAGCATCACGACGTCGGTGCCGGCACCGCCGACGAGTGTCTCGATGCCGGTCGCCAGCAGGGTGTTGCCACTGGCGCCGAGCGTCACGACATCGGTGCCGATCCCGCCGGTCAGCGTTTCGACAGCCGAGACCAGCAGGGTATTGCCAGTGGTGCCGAGCGTCACGATGTCGGTGCCGGCGCCGCCGGTCAGCGTTTCGATGGCCGACGTCAACAGGGTGTTGCCGGCAGTGCCGAGTGCCACGGCATCGGTGCCGACGGCGCCGGTCAAGGTTTCGATGCCGGACACCAGTGTCGTATTGCCGCCGGAGACGAGTGTCACGAGATCGATGCTGGCACCACCGGTCAGCGTTTCGATGCGCGAAATCAGAATCGTGTTGCCGGCGATGGCGAGCGCCACGACATCGATGCCGCTACCGCCGGTCAGGCTCTCGATGCCGGCTATGTTCAGCGTGTTGCCGGCCGTGCCCAGCGTGATGACATCGGTGCCGCTGTCTCCCGTCAGCGTCTCGACAGCCGAGACCAGCATCGTGCTGCCGGCGCTGTCCAGTGTGATGATGTCGGTGCCGGTGTCACCCGTCAGCGTTTCGACGGCTGACACAAACAGGGTGTTGCCGCCAGTGCCGAGAGTGATGGCATCGATCCCGGCGCCGCCTATGAAGGTCTCGATGTCGGTTGCCAGCATCGTGCTGCCGGCGGTGCCGAGCGTGATGATGTCGCTGCCGGCCCCACCGGTCAGCGTTTCGATGGCCGACGTCAACAGGGTATTGCCGGCGGTGCCGAGGGTGACGACGTCGGTGCCGGCCCCACCGGTCAAGGTTTCGATGCTGGTTGCCGACAGGGTGTTGCCGGCCGTGCCCAGCGTGATGACATCGGTGCCGGCCCCGCCGGTCAAGGTCTCGACGACCGAAACCAGCATCGTATTGCCGGCGCTGCCCAGGGTGATGACGTCGGTGCCGGCCTTACCCGTCAGCGTTTCGATGGCCGACGTCGACAGGGTGTTGCCGGCGGTGCCGAGTGTCACGGCGTCGGTGCCGCTGGCTCCCGTCACCGCTTCGACGAGGGAGACCTGAATCGTGTTGCCGGCGGTGCCGAGCATGACGACATCGATGCCGGCCCCACCGGTCAAGGTTTCGATGCCTGAGGAAAGTATCGTGCCGCCGGCGGCGGCGACCGTCACGACATCGGTGCCGATCCCGCCGGTCAGCGTTTCGATGCGCCAAACCTGAATCGTGCTGCCGGCGGTGCCGAGCATGACGAAATCTGAGCCAGCCCCGCCGGTCAGCGTCTCGATGTCGGAGGCCAGCACCGTGTTGCCGCCGGTGCCGAGCGTCACGACATCGATGCCGGCACCGCCGGCAAGCGTTTCGAGAGCGACGAACTGCAGGGTGTTTCCGGCCGTGCCGAGCATCACGACGTCGGTGCCGGCCCCACCGTTCAGCGTTTCGACGGCCGACACCAGCAGGGTGTTTCCGGTGGTTCCCAGTGTCACGATGTCGGTGCCGGTGCTGCCCGTCAGAATCTCGATGCCGGACATCACCGCCGTGCTTCCGGTGGAGGCAAGCGTCACGACGTCGGTACCGGCCCCGCCGGTCAGCGCTTCGATCCGCGAAACCTGAATGGTGTTGCCAGACTCCGCCAGTGAGATGGCGTCACGGCCCGAGCCACCGCTCAATGTTTCGACCTGGGAAAGGAAAAGGGTCGAACCACTGGCGCTGGTCGTGACGACATCGACGCCCACACCACCGACCAGTGTTTCAAGCACCGAGATCAACATCGTGCCGCCGGCCGACCCCAAGGTCACGACGTCGGTCCCGGAGGAACCGAGAATGCTTTCCACTGCGGTAAGCAGCACTGTGTTACCAGCGGTACCGAACGTCACGACATCGGTGCCGGCCCCGCCGATCAAGGTCTCGATGCTCTGCACCCTCACCGATGCGCCGGTGGAGCCTACGGTTACGACATCGGTGCCGCTGTCTCCCGTCACCGTTTCGATGAGGGAGATCTGAATCGTGTTGCCGTCGGTGCCGAGGATGACGAGATCGGTGCCGGACCCGCCGATCAACGTCTCGATGCCGGACACCAGTGTCGTGTTGCCACCGGTACCGAACGTCACGAGGTCGGTGCCGGCACCGCCAACCAGGGTCTCCAGCAGCCTCACCGTCATCGTGCTGCCGATGGTCCCGAGGATGACAACATCGGTGCCAGCCGCACCGATCAACGTCTCAATATTGGACAGCAGTGTCGTGTTGCCACCGGAGGCGAACGTCAGGAGGTCGGTGCCGGCACTGCCAACCAGGGTTTCCAGCAGTTTCACCGTCATCGTGCTGCCGATGGTGCCGATGGTGATGACATCAGTGCCGGAACCGCCGGTCAGGGATTCCAGCCGGGAAACCAGCATGGTCGCGCCGGCTGTTCCGACGGTCACGGCGTCGCTGCCGACACCACCGGTCAGCGTCTCCAGATCCGACACCTTGGTGGTGACGCCGGCCGATCCCAGGGTGATCAGGTCGGTGCCGATACCGCCGACGATGCTCGTCACCAGCGACACCGTGGTGGTGTTGCCCTGTGCCGCAAGTTGCAAAACCGCTGTACCGCCCGCGCCACCCGCAGTGACGACTTCCACGCCCGACACCGCATACCGTACGCCATTGGAGCCGAGCACGATGGAGTCGGTTCCCGCACCGCCGATGATGGTTTCAACACTATAGAGCGCTATCGTGTTGCCGGCATCGCCCAGGGTGACGACGTCGACACCGACGCCACCCAGCAGGGATTCCAATTTGGACACCACCACGGTGTTGCCTGCCGAACCCAGCGTGATGATGTCGATTCCAACGCCACCGGCCAGGGTCTCAACCTGCGCCATCGTTGTGGTGTTGCCCGTCGAGCCGAGCGTGATGACATCGTTCCCAACCCCGCCGATCAGGCTTTTCAGCCACGACACCATCATGGTGGTGCCGACCGTGTCACCCAGCGTGATCACATTGGTGCCGCCGGAGCCGATCAGCGTCTCCAACCCGCTCACCAGCAGGGTGTTGCCGGTGGTGCCCAGCGTTACGGCATCGGTACCGGCGCCGCCGGTCAGCGTTTCGATGGCGGTCACCAGCAGGGTGTTGCCAGCATCGCCCAGGGTGACGACGTCGGTACCGGCACCGCCGGTCAGCGTTTCGATGGCGGTCACCAGCAGGGTGTTGCCGGTCGTACCCAGCGTCACGGCATCGGTGCCAACCCCGCCCGTCAGCGTTTCGACGCCGGTGATACGGAAGGTCGCGCCAATATCGCCTAGTGTGATGACGTCGGTCCCGGTGCCGCCCGTCAGCGTGTTGATCTGCGACAGTGTCAGCGTGTTGCCGGAATCGGCCAGCGTCCTGACGACCGGCGCAATGTTCCTCAGATATACCAGAGAGCCTGTGTCGAGACCGTAAATCGCGTCGACGTCGCCGTCGCCGTCGAGGTCGGCCAGGGCCGGCATCGGATAGCCTCCGGTATTAAGACCGTAGACTGCCGTCCCGACGAGCGAGAATGTGGGGGACGATGTCGTCCCGATATTGATGGAAACGACATCCTTGTTCACAAGGTCGAGATCGCCGTCACCGTCGAGATCGACGAGGAGCGGCGAATTGTTACTGACA
Organism: Azospirillum endophyticum; assembly: GCF_016595245.1. GTDB lineage: Bacteria > Pseudomonadota > Alphaproteobacteria > Azospirillales > Azospirillaceae > Azospirillum > Azospirillum endophyticum. The sequence goes on along the minus strand of NZ_JAENHM010000044.1, from coordinate 54,047 downwards.
CCCGCCGTCATGCCGAAGAGGTTCGTTCCCTCCAGCGAAAAGGTCGGCGACGACGACGTTCCAGTGTTGCGGTACAGAAGGATACCGTTGGAATGGTCCCCCATCAGCAGGTCTACATCGCCGTCGCCGTCCAAGTCGGCGAAGGTCGGAGCCGCGTAGCCGTTGGCACCGCCGGCGACGATGCCGAAGAGGTTGCTTCCCTCGAGCGAGAAGGTCGGCGACAACGACGTTCCAGTGTTGCGGAAGAACCGCGTGTCGCCGTTCTTGCTGCCGATGAACAGATCGAGGTCGCCATCGCCATCGATATCTACGAAGCTTGGCTTCGCATAGGCATCGGCACTGGAAAGACCGAACGGATTCGTGCCTTGCAGGGAATAGGTCGGCGCCAGCGACGTTCCGACATTGGCGAAATACACCGTCTCGCCAAGCTTGTTGCCGACCAGAAGATCAAGATCGCCGTCGCCGTCGAGGTCCGCGAACCTGGGGGCGGCATAATTCCCGACGCCGCCGAGACCGAAGGGGTTGGTGCCGACAAGGGTAAAGGTTGGCGTGGTCACGATCGTTCAGCCCCTCGGATACGAATATCGACACCAAACCCATTCACCGGCCGCCATGAGACGTCCGGTCATTTCGGAAGCTCCGTTGGAATGGCCACCGCTTCGGCCAGCGCCCGCGCGTCGAGCAGCCCCACCGCCTCCGCACGCCGCACGCCGGGAAGGATGGCGACGTCGTACAGCTCGTTCACGGTGTGACGGAGCCACAGCATGTGCGCCAAGGTTCCGCTCTCGGTATCCACCACCGCCAGCCCGCATTGCGCGGGAATCCCCGCCCGATCCAGCGCCGGTCCGAGCGGCAGCCCGCTCAGCGTTCCGTGATCGCCCCGTGCACGCGAGAGCCCGACGACCGCCCATTTCCCATGGAAGGCCAGTCCGCGTGCGAAGCCCGGGCAAAAGCAGGCCGGCTCGAAGCGGCCGCTCTCGTCCACCGTCCCAAGCTCGCCGGTGCCGGAATTGAGCAGCCAAAGCCGGCCGCGGTGCAGGCGCGGGGAATGCGGCATCGACAGCCCGGCACCGGCGATCTCGCCCGACGGGACGTCGATCAGCACGCCGCCGTCGGCCCGGCGCTCGCGCCAACCCTCGATGACATCACAACGGCCCAGCGCCGTCGCGAAGGCCGGCCGGCCGCCTTCGTCGAGAGCGACCCCGTTCAGATGGCAGCGGTCTTCGTTGCGCAGGGTGGAAATGAAGGCGGGCTTCCAGATCGGGCGAAAGCCCCGGTCGGCATCTGGGACGGCAAGACAGCTGAATCGCGTGTTCACGAAGACCGGAATACCGTCCCGTCCGACTGCGATGTCGTGGATGTCGACATCGCCGGTCATGTATCCCAGCCGCGGCACATAGAGACGGTCGGCACCGGACACTGTGCGGTCGGAAGGTTGCAGCGCGTTGGCGAAACGCCAGAGATGGGAGTGTCCGCCGACCCACAGCGCGCCGCCGTCGACGCACAGGCCCTGGCAGCGCTGCACCATCCGCTCATGGGCCTTCAGTCGTCCGTCTTCGCCCAGCCCGAGGAAGAAGAGCCGGTGCGCCTCGTAGGTCGAGAAGGCGATCGCGCAGCCGGCGGCTTCCAGCCACTCGGGCAGCTGCGGCGTGCCTTCCAGCAGGGGGCGGGATCGTTCCTCGGCTGCCATCCGATCGCTCTCCATCGTCCTTCGACGATCATCCCAGGTGATTCGTTAAAATGCGTTCCATCTCGATGGTAAATTGTTTGGAGTCGAAGGCGATATCCCATGAAATGGGGAGGTCCCGCGGCCAAGGATGGAAGTAAGCTAAGCCAGCGATCGGCAAATCGATGACCAAAGGTAGAAGGGCCGGACATGGTGCACAAACTTCGGCTGCGGAATCGGACGAAGACGGATACCGTGTCGGAATGGACGGCATCTTCTCCGTCATTTTGCACCGCACACAGAGTCTCCCGCTAACCACGCCGCAAGTCCGGCCGCTCCCGGAAGGACGCCCTTTCATGCCCGCAGCGCCCTCCGGTTTCGCCGATCACGCCGTCGCCCTCACCCACCGCGGCGCCGCGGCGCTGGCCGACGGGCAGGACGCGCTGGCCGCCACCTGTTTCACGACTGCGGCCGTGCTGGCGCCGCACCGGGCGAGCATCTGGCACAATCTCGGCGAAGCGCGCCGTACCTTGGGCCATGTGGCCGGCGCGGAGCAGGCCTACCGCCATGCCTTGCGGCTGCGCCCCGCCTATCCGAAGGCCTGGGCCGGGCTGGCGGCGCTGCTGCGGAAATCCCGGCGTCCCAAGGCGGCGGCACGGGCGACGATCCGGGCCCTGGTGCTCGATCCCGCCTTCGCCGAGGGCTGGTCGATCGCCGGTACGATGCTGTCGGAGCGGCGGGCGATGGAGCGTCTGGCCGTCGTCCAGCGCCGGGTGGTACGGCTGGCCCCGGACAGCCCGCCGGCATGGCTCGCCCTGGCCGCCGCGCTCAACGAGACAATGGAGGTCGAGAGGGCGGGAGGCGAAGCGGCGGAGCCGCCTCTCCCCCTCGCCTGCGTGCGGCGGGCGATCGCGCTGTCTCCCGGGCAACCGGCGGGGTACGTGAACCAAGCCGGCTTCCTGATCCGGCAAGGCAGGCTCGACGCGGCACTGGCGGTCCATGCCCGGCTGCGGCGGCTGGTTCCGCTGGAGGGCCATGCGGAGGCCGGCGACAGCCTGGTGGCGAGCCTGCGCGGCGACGTCGCGACGGCGGTATCGCTGGCCCGCCGGTCGCTGGTGCTGCAACCGGCCTCCGCCGCGACCCTCGTCACCCTGTCCCTGGCCGAACATGACAGCGGACGGACGGATCTGGCGCACCGCGGCAACCGGCGCGCCGTCGCGCTCGACCCCGAAGGCGACGCCGCGCGCTTCAACCTCTCCATGGTGCTGCTGGCGCAGGGCGACTTCGCAGAGGGCTGGCGCCTCTACGAATCGCGCTGGCGGATGGAGCGCACCACCTATCCGGCCCATGCCCCGCCCTGGCAGGGCGGCGACCCGGCGGGACGCTCGATCCTCCTGGTCGCCGAACAGGGACAAGGCGACACGCTGCACTTCGTCCGCTATGCACCGATGCTGGCGGCACTGGGCGCCCGGGTCCATCTGATGGTGCAGCCGTCGCTGGTCCGGCTGCTGTCGAGACTTCCCGGCATCGCCTCGGTACGGTCGCTCGCCGAAGCGCCCCCGGCCTGCGACGCCTGCATCCCCCTGCTCAGCCTGCCGCTGGTCTTCGGCACTAGCCTGGCGACCATCCCGGCGACCGTCCCCTATCTGCATGCCGCCGACCGGGATCGCGGCGGCTGGCGACGCAGGCTGGCCGGCGAACGGCGGCGGAAGGTCGGGCTGGTCTGGGCGGGGTCGTCGCATGACGGGCAATTCATCGCCCATATGACCGACCGGCGGCGCAGCGTGGCCCTGGCCGCCCTGGCTCCGCTCGCCGACGTCCCGGGCGTGGCCTTCTACAGCCTGCAGAAGGGGCCGCCGACGGACGAGGCGCCGCCGCCCGGCCTGGACCTCACCGACTGGATGGGCGCGGCCGACGATTTCGCCGACACCGCCGCGCTGGTCGCGGAACTCGACCTCGTCATCAGCGTCGACACCTCGGTGTGCCATCTGGCGGGAGCGCTGGCCCGGCCGGTCTGGATGCTGTCGCGCCACGACGCCTGCTGGCGCTGGCTGCGCGACCGCGCGGACAGTCCGTGGTATCCGACCATGCGCCTGTTCCGCCAGGACCGGCCGGGCGACTGGCCCCCCGTCATCGCCCGCGTCCGCACCGCCCTGGCGGAATGGGCGGAACGGCGATGACCCTGCCCTCCCACGTCATCCCGGCCGGCCCGTGAAGTCGGGCATCGGATTGAGTCGCGCGAACCCCTCCTGGGTGCGGTAGGGATAGTAGGGATAGGCCGGCATCACGTCGCTGGCGGCATCGAGGCGCGCGATCTGTCCGGACTCGAGCCTCCAGCCGACGGCGCCCAGATTGTCGCGCAGCTGCGCCTCGTTGCGGGCGCCGATGATCACCGAGGAGACGGTCGGTCGGGCGAGCAGCCAGGCGATCGCCACCTGCGGAACGCTGCGCCCGGTCTCCGCCGCCACAGCGTCCAGCGCGTCGACGATGCGGTAGAGCCGCTCCTCCCCGACCGGCGGCCCCCACTGGGCGGTGTCGTGGAGACGGCTGCCCGGGGGGACCGGCTCGCCGCGCCGGATCCTGCCGGTCAGCCGCCCCCAGCCGAGCGGGCTCCAGACCAGCGCGCCGACCTTCTGGTCGAGGCCGAGCGGCATCAGCTCCCATTCATAGTCGCGCCCGGTCAGCGAATAATGGACCTGATGGGCGACATGGCGCGGCCAGCCATGGCGGTCGGCGGCGGCGAGCGACTTCATCAGATGCCAGCCCGAAAAATTCGAGGCGCCGACATGGCGGATTTTCCCGGCGCGGACCAGGGTGTCCAGCGTGTGCAGCACCTCCTCCACCGGCGTGACGGCGTCGAAGGCGTGCAGGTGCAGCAGGTCGATGTAATCCGTGCCGAGCCGCCGGAGCGCCGCCTCCACCGCGCCGATCAGCCGGTGCCGGGAGACGCCCGCGTCGTTCGGCCCGTCGCCCATCGGCAGCCCGGTCTTGGTCGAGATCAGGACCTGATCGCGCCGGCCGCGGATGGCGGCGCCGAGCACCTCCTCCGAGGCACCGTCGGAATAGACGTCGGCGCTGTCGAACAGCGTGACACCGGCCTCCAGGCAGATGTCGACCAGCCGGCGGGCGTCGGCGGCGTCGCTGGTCCCCCAGGCCGAGAACAGCGGTCCCTTGCCGCCGAAGGTGCCGGTCCCGAAGCTGAGAGCGGGCACCCTGAGGCCCGAGGCACCAAGTGTGCGGTATTCCATATCCCGTCCTTCCCCTTGCCGTAACGATGGCGATTTCCTTCGCCGGCCTGACAGAGGATATAGCCGACGAGGCTTCCGTGAATTAGGCTGCCGCCGGTTACAGGACTTGTGACGCGGGGTCATCATCGTGGCGCGGATGGAGGTCAATCGGGCGGCCGAGATGGAGGTTTTCGTCCGGGTCGTCGATCTCGGCGGCTTCACTACGGCGGCCCATGCCTGCGGCCTGACCCCGTCGGGCGTCAGCAAGCTCGTCACCCGGCTGGAGGCGCGGCTCGGCACGCGGCTGCTCCACCGCTCGACCCGCCGCCTCGTCCTGACTCCGGAGGGCGAGGCGTTCCATGCCCGCGCGCTGCGCATCCTGGGCGAGATGGAGGAGGCCGAGCGGGAGGCCTCGGCCGGCGCGGTGCCGCGCGGACATCTGCGCGTCAACTGCAACGTCCCCTTCGGCATGCGCATCCTGATGCCGCGGGTGCCCGGGTTCCTTGCCGCCCATCCCGGCATCACCATCGACCTCGTGCTGTCTGATGCCGTGGCCGACCTGATGGAGGAACGCGCCGACGTGGCGATCCGGACCGGACCGCTGCGCGATTCCGGCCTGATGGCCCGCAAGCTGGGAAGCGCCCGCATGGTGGTGGTCGCCGCCCCGGCCTATCTGGACAGGCAGGGGACGCCGGCACATCCCGCCGACCTCGCCCGCCATGCCGGCATCGGCTGGACCTTTCCGCGCGCCATCGCCGGCTGGCCCTTCCGGACGGACGGCGGGATCGTGGAGCATGCGCCGCCCGCCGTTGCCCGGGCGAGCGACGGCGAAGCGGCGCGCCTGCTCGCCCTGGGCGGCATCGGGCTGGCGCGTCTGGCCCGCTTCCAAGTGGAGGCCGACCTCGCCGCCGGAACGCTGGCGCCGGTGCTGGAGGACAGGAACCCCGGCGGCGGCGAGGACATCCACGCCGTCTATCTCGGCGGCACCGGCCCCCTGCCCGCCCGCGTCCGCGCCTTCCTCGACTTCGCCGCGGAGCACTGCCGTCTTCCGGACTTTCCCGGTTTCAATCCACGCCTCCGCGTAGGAGGCGACTAGCTCTTGGGTCCGACCATTTCATTGTAGGCAAGTTTCAATCCACGCCCCCGTAAAGGGAGCGACGATCCTGCCCGCCCTCACCATAATACTTGGTCAGGTTTCAACCCACGCCCCCGCGAAGGGAGCGACCCTCGCTCAGTCCGACAACGACGATCACGCCATCGTTTCAATCCACGCCCCCGCGAAGGGAGCGACGACCCGCCAGCATGTCATGGAGGCGGTGGGCTGGCTGTTTCAATCCACGCCCCCGCGAAGGGAGCGACTCTCGGATTTCATAGATTGCGCCGCTCGCCCCACGGTTTCAATCCACGCCCCCGCGAAGGGGGCGACTTTCGTCGGTTCTGGCGACATTCAGCATCCTGCAGTTTCAATCCACGCCCCCGCGAAGGGGGCGACCATTGATATCGCACGTACCGTCATCGTGGCAGGTGTTTCAATCCACGCCCCCGCGAAGGGGGCGACGAGGTGCCGAACCGGGCTTGGACATCCATGCCGGCGTTTCAATCCACGCCCCCGCGAAGGGGGCGACCATGACGGCCATGGTGCCGTCGCCGTTGACCGCGTTTCAATCCACGCCCCCGCGAAGGGGGCGACCAGCGGCTCGACACCCGCGTCGCGCTGATCGAGCAGGTTTCAATCCACGCCCCCGCGAAGGGGGCGACGGGGTGCGGCATGATCCTCCGTCCCTACCAGCGCAAGTTTCAATCCACGCCCCCGCGAAGGGGGCGACGGACTGGCATCGGCCGTCCGCAGGTCGTGCAGCTGTTTCAATCCACGCCCCCGCGAAGGGGGCGACCGGACAAGCGGCGCGAGATGGCTCGGGTGCTGGTGTTTCAATCCACGCCCCCGCGAAGGGGGCGACCGTCAGCAGGGCATAAGCGCCGCTGCCATCGTCCAGTTTCAATCCACGCCCCCGCGAAGGGGGCGACCGTCAGCAGGGCATAAGCGCCGCTGCCATCGTCCAGTTTCAATCCACGCCCCCGCGAAGGGGGCGACCGACGCCTTCCGCGGCCTCGCGATGTCCTACAAGGTTTCAATCCACGCCCCCGCGAAGGGGGCGACCGGACCAGATCAGGGCGGCGGTGCCGATCCGAAAGTTTCAATCCACGCCCCCGCGAAGGGGGCGACTGCCGGACAACTTTTTCGCCCGCTCGGTTCCTGCTGTTTCAATCCACGCCCCCGCGAAGGGGGCGACTCGTCGGCGCGCATGAGACGCGCTGGACCCAGGAGTTTCAATCCACGCCCCCGCGAAGGGGGCGACGCGTCAGCAGGGCATAAGCGCCGCTGCCATCGTCCAGTTTCAATCCACGCCCCCGCGAAGGGGGCGACTGGGGGAGGGGAGGGGGAGCGCAGGCGGCGCTTGTTTCAATCCACGCCCCCGCGAAGGGGGCGACGCGCGCCAAGCGGGCGCGGTGAGGACATGGCGAAGTTTCAATCCACGCCCCCGCGAAGGGGGCGACATAGGCGCCAGAGGGCAAGTCCCGCCGCACAGGAGTTTCAATCCACGCCCCCGCGAAGGGGGCGACCCGCCAGTCCTCAAGGCCTCGCTGGCCATGGTAGCCGTTTCAATCCACGCCCCCGCGAAGGGGGCGACCGGTCGCCTTGGTCGCGGCCAGCTGCGCCTCGATGGTTTCAATCCACGCCCCCGCGAAGGGGGCGACCGTTCATGCAGATGGCGCTGCGCGGCGTTCAGCGCGTTTCAATCCACGCCCCCGCGAAGGGGGCGACAAGGCCGACGGCTGGTTCGTGACCTACATGTCAGCGTTTCAATCCACGCCCCCGCGAAGGGGGCGACGACCAGATCATGGCGGCGTCGATCCTGCCGCACCGTTTCAATCCACGCCCCCGCGAAGGGGGCGACTCGAGCAGGCGGGCGACCTCCAGCGGCATGAACCTGTTTCAATCCACGCCCCCGCGAAGGGGGCGACTGGCGCCGGGCGGCCTACGGCAGGCCAAGCTGGTGTTTCAATCCACGCCCCCGCGAAGGGGGCGACGGTGCGTACCGCAGTCTTTGATCGGATCGATGAGGTGTTTCAATCCACGCCCCCGCGAAGGGGGCGACCCCACCATCCGCGTGACCTCCCCGATCCTCGACCCGTTTCAATCCACGCCCCCGCGAAGGGGGCGACGAGCGCACCTATAATATATTTTATAGGTTAGCCATGGTTTCAATCCACGCCCCCGCGAAGGGGGCGACGGCCGCGTCTCAGCCGCGCCGGGGCAGGTTGGGAGGTTTCAATCCACGCCCCCGCGAAGGGGGCGACCCGCGCAACGCGGCAATGCCCGGCCCCTTGATCCCGTTTCAATCCACGCCCCCGCGAAGGGGGCGACCCCATGCGACAAAATCCGGCAGGGCACCGAACCCGTTTCAATCCACGCCCCCGCGAAGGGGGCGACGGAGCCTGCAAACGTGGCTCCCGCAGAGAACGACAGTTTCAATCCACGCCCCCGCGAAGGGGGCGACCCAGCGCGAATGCGGAAGTCGCCGACGAGAGGGGTTTCAATCCACGCCCCCGCGAAGGGGGCGACGACAGCATGCGGATCGCCCACAGCTTCGAGGCGGCGTTTCAATCCACGCCCCCGCGAAGGGGGCGACACGTCCTGCCGGGCGACGCGGAAGCCTTTCAAAACGTTTCAATCCACGCCCCCGCGAAGGGGGCGACTCGTAGCAGTCGCGGAGGTCGGACAGGGTGTTGGTGTTTCAATCCACGCCCCCGCGAAGGGGGCGACCAGTCACCAGCGACAGGCCAATGCCGATGCAGAGTTTCAATCCACGCCCCCGCGAAGGGGGCGACTCTGGTCGCCAAGTGCTCGGCAGTACCAGTAGTGGTTTCAATCCACGCCCCCGCGAAGGGGGCGACCGCAGCGGGTCGACCCTGATACCGCCCCTGGAATAGTTTCAATCCACGCCCCCGCGAAGGGGGCGACCAACGCGCGCCCTGTGCGAGCATGGCCTGCCGATGTTTCAATCCACGCCCCCGCGAAGGGGGCGACGTCTTGTGGTGCGGCTTCACGCCGCGTTCAGCGAGGTTTCAATCCACGCCCCCGCGAAGGGGGCGACGCCACCAGACGGCGACGGTCAACGGCATGGCCCAGTTTCAATCCACGCCCCCGCGAAGGGGGCGACCAATGTTCGGCTCCGTCCTCAAGGGGATGCGGGAGTTTCAATCCACGCCCCCGCGAAGGGGGCGACGCGTCGATGCTGGCGCCGAGAGCAACGTCCTTGCTGTTTCAATCCACGCCCCCGCGAAGGGGGCGACTTGACGCCCTCGCCGGATTTCCCGACATGCCGGGTTTCAATCCACGCCCCCGCGAAGGGGGCGACCGCCCACCGTCATCGATATCCACTGAGATCGCGGCCGTTTCAATCCACGCCCCCGCGAAGGGGGCGACGCCCATCGCGTCCAACTCTGGCTCAAACTTCGCCTTGTTTCAATCCACGCCCCCGCGAAGGGGGCGACCATTGGTTAGGCCTCCGCCGGAAGGAGAGAGCGGAGGTTTCAATCCACGCCCCCGCGAAGGGGGCGACACTGCCGAAAGCGCTGGGTCGCCGTCTGGCCGCTGGTTTCAATCCACGCCCCCGCGAAGGGGGCGACTTGGCGACCATGACGATCATCACCATCGCGACGTCGTTTCAATCCACGCCCCCGCGAAGGGGGCGACAGGTGGTGCGCCGGAAAGCAGACCGACCTGGCCGGTTTCAATCCACGCCCCCGCGAAGGGGGCGACGCCAGCACCGCGATCATCTACCACGACGACGGCAGCGTTTCAATCCACGCCCCCGCGAAGGGGGCGACCTCCAGACCACGCGGGCGCGGTCGGATCGCTGCAACGTTTCAATCCACGCCCCCGCGAAGGGGGCGACCCCCCTGGCGGCGGAAAGGCCGCGGGTGGACGCCAGTTTCAATCCACGCCCCCGCGAAGGGGGCGACTGACGGCGTCGTCGAAGAGGCCGGCGGGAACAGCGTTTCAATCCACGCCCCCGCGAAGGGGGCGACAAATCTCCAGTGTCGTAATCAGCGTCTTGGGGGCGTTTCAATCCACGCCCCCGCGAAGGGGGCGACTGCCAATCAATATCCACTTGTTCAGGAACCCACAATCCCGGATCGAGCGCGAACCACCCCACGCGCCCTGCCCGGCCGGGCGTCGATCACGATGCCACCGAAGCCAACCCATTGAAAGCATTGCGCTGCGAACCTCCCGGGACTTTCATGTCCGCTTGGGGTTCGCGCAGGCTCAGAACACCAGCGTGCCGTCGAGGTCCAGGGTGGGTTTGGCGCCGACATGCTCGATGCGGCGGCTCGCATTGGCGCCGAGATGGTAGAAGCGCAGGCTGTCGGTGCCGGGGTCGATCTCGCCGATCAGCCGGGCGCGCAGCGCGGTCCATTGTGCCGGATCGACCTCGCATTCGAATACGGAAAACTGCACGCGCTGGCCGAAATCCCGACAGGCCTTGGCGACCCGGCGCAAGCGGCGGCGGCCGGCGGCGTCCTGGGTGTTCACGTCATAGGTGATCAGCATCAGCATGGCCGGTCACTTCCAGAGGAACGGCGGGTAGCCGTCGAGGTCGCCGCGCAGATGGCGGGCCAGCAGCTGGGCCTGGATGTGCGGGACCAACCCCAAACTGACTTTCTCGTCCAGGAACGGGTGGGTGATCTCGTCCTTCTTGCGCTCCTGATAGGCGGCAAGCACCGCCTTGCGGGCATCGTCGCACAGCAGGACGGCACCGCCCTCCATATAGGTGAAGTCCTTCGATCCGATCTGCTGGCGGTTGATCAGCGTGAGGGCCACCCGGTCGGCCAGCACCGGGCGGAACTCCTCCATCAGGTCGAGCGCGAGACCGGCCCGGCCGGGACGGTCGCGATGCAGGAAACCGACCTGCGGGTCCAGGCCGACGGATTCCAGCGCCGAGCGGCAATCATGGCCGACCATGGCGTAGAGGAAGGACAAAAGGGCGTTGCAGGCATCCAGCGGCGGGCGCCGGCTGCGGCCGCGGAAGCGGAAGGCGTCGTCGTCGCGGCGGATCAGATGGTCGAACGCACCGAAATAGGCGTTCGCGGCATCGCCTTCGTGACCGCGCGCGCTGTCGATGCTCTCCGCCCCCATCACCCGGCGGGCCACGTCCCCCAGCCGGCGTTGGGCGTCGTCGAGCGCCGCGCGGCCCGGCTCCGCCATCGAAGAGCCATGGTCCCGCAGGGCACGGCGCAGCACCGCGCGCTGGTTCGCCGCCTTGGCCGCCACGATGGCGCGGACGATGACCAGCCCGGCCTCCGGATCGTCGGCCAGCCGATACTGGCGCCGGCGCAGCAGCACGTTCCCGCTGCATGGCCCCTCCACCCGTGCCAGGAACTTGCCGTGCTCGCTCAGGAAGGAGACCGCCACCCCGGCTTCGGCGCAGGCGCCCATCAGCGGCGGCGACAGGCCGACCCGGCCGAAGCAGACGATGCCGCCCATCAAATGCATCGGCACGCGGCCGATTTCCCGCCGCTCCACCTCCACCACGATGTTGGCGCCGTCCTTGGTCAGCCACGCGCCTTCGGTGGTGACGAACATCGTATTCAAATGCTGGCGCATGGGATCAGGAGTCTCCCCGGTCGGTTTGCCCATGGCCGATTTCTTTATGGCTGTCGGGCGGCATCGCATCCTCCCCGTCTTCCAGCTGCCGGGCGAGCCAGCCGGCCACCGGCGGCGGGCGGCCCAGCCGGCGCGGACGGCAAAGCTCGATCATCGAACAGTTCCGGCATTTCGCCGCCTCGTACACCGGCGGCGGGGTCTGGCCGGACTCGAACATGGCGCGGACGGCCGCCGCCGTCCGCTCGGTCAGCCCGCGCAATTCGGCGTCGAGCCGGACCGCGACGCGTCGCCGGTTCTCTCCGTAGAAGAGAGCGCCCTCGGCGATCTCCGTCCGGAACATCTCCTCCAGGCAGATCGCCTGGGCACAGAGCTGCACCTCGTCCGCCCGGTGGGCCTTGGGCCGGCCGCGCTTGTACTCGACCGGGTAGGGCCGCTGGTCGGGGCCATGCAGCTCGACCAGATCGGCGATGCCGGCAAGGCCGAGCCGCCGCGACCGCAGCGGCATCGACCGCACCGTGCGGACGGCACCCCGTCTTTCCCGGCCGCCCGCATCCACCGCGTCGTGCAGCAGCCGGCCCTCCACGGTGAAGGCGTTCTCCCGCCACTGCCGTTCGACATGGATCAGGGCGCATTGACGCGGACAGAACAGCTGATGCTGCAAGGCCGACAGGGGAAGAAGATCATCCTCGTCCATACCGTCCCTCCGTCCCCGGCCAGCTGCCCGCGTCGGTCAGAACCGCTCGATCATCGTCACCCCGGCGGGCACGCGCTCCGCATCCAGGGTGATCCGATAATCGGCGAAACGGCGGGCCGGCGGCAGGTTGCCGGTGCCGGGACCGTCCAGATCGTAATCCTCGCCCTGGAAATGCCGCTTCACGGTGACGAGGTCGAACAGACGGTGGGCCGGGGCGTTGCCGAGCGCGCTGTCATGGCGGAACAGGACCAGCTTGCGGCCGGCCATCTCGCCGCGGGCGGCCGAACGGTCATGGTCGAACATTCCCTCCAGCGCGCTCCACAGCAGGTCGAGGTCGTCCCCGTCGAAGCCGGTCCCCTCCGCCAGCTTGGCGGAGATGTAGCCGTGGCAGCGATACAGGCCATAGGGGACGACATGCTTGCGCCCCATGGTGCGGTTGTCGCGGCGGCCGTCATCGGCAGGATCGCCGTCCTTGCGCTCCTTCGCCTCCTTCTCCGAGGTGGCGGCCATGCGGGTGATCGAAATCTCCAGCGGCAGGATCGGCTCCACCGAATGGGCGAAGGACAGCTGGACCGGTCCGCGCACCTGACCGCAATTGATGCTGGTGCTCATCACCGCGCCGAAGCTGCGGACGTCGAAGAAGTTGTCGCACATGAACCGGCGGACGGCCTTTTCCTCCGCCTCCTTGGGCGACAGCTTCTTCGCGCTCTCCACCTCCTTGTCGTCGGGACGGACGGCACGGTAGGCGGCGCGGTGCTTCTCGTTCAGGATCGCGCCTTCCTGGACATAGATGCCGTAACGCGGCTCGCCGTCGCGGCTGAGTGCGGCGAAGTTGCGGATCTTGCGCTTCAGGCAGACGTCGGTCACCAGGCCCTTGTTGGTTTCCGGGTCGAGCCGCGGCAGGTTGCCGGCGTCGGGATCGCCGTTCGGGTTGCCGTTGGTGACGTCGAACAGATAGACGAACTCGTAGCGGTTCTGGATCGCGGACATGGCTCAATCCTCGGAAACGGTCTGTTCGGTGGTGCCGGCCGGCTCGCCGGATGCGGCGGCCTTGCCGGAATAGCGCTGGTGGTAGTAGCCGATGGCGAAGCGCCCCTGGTCCTCGATGCGCAGCGAGCGCGGGAAGCCGCTGTCCAGCCCGCCGAGGATCTGGCCGATCTCGCCTTCGAACCAGCCGCCGAGCCGCGGCTTGTCGCCCTTGCGCAGCACCGCCAGATGGTGGTTGCTGTTGCGCAGCAGCATGGGGAAGACGCTGGCCGGGGTGGCCGACGCGGCGCCGAAATAGCGGTCGCGGATGCTGGCGTTCACGTCCCCCAGGGCCGCCCGCTGGGCGCCCTCCAGCACGGCGAACAGGCGGCCCAGCCGGTAGGCCGGGTTCGCCTCGTCTCGGTTCAGGCTCACGGGTATCTCCTCCGTCGTCTTCGTTCCCAGGCGGGAGTCGCGGTTCAGGCAGGCACGGCAGAGCGCGGCCTTGACGCCGTTCACCGCGTCGCCGGCCCGCATGCGGGTGATGACCGCCGCCAGCAGGCTGCGGGGGTAGCGGCCGCCGGTCAGGATGGCGCGCATCACCTCGCCGGCCAGTTGCGGCGCGATGTTCTCGGTCTTGCCGAGCGGAGCGGTTTCGCGCAGCAGCATCCAGACCGCCGGCGCGGTGCGCCAGGGCGAGGGCTCGATCTGCAGATCCCTCCAATGAAGGCCGACGCGCTTGGCGATCTCGGCGAAGCTGTCCTCCAGCCAGAAGCGCACCGACAGCCGGGCGATGTTCGGCGACAGGCCGAGCACGTAGAAGCGCGTCCGCTCGTCCAGCTCCGGTGCGATCTCCCGCACCGCAAGCCCCTGGCTGACCGGAAGCAGGGCGTTGCGGATCGCCTGCGCCTCGTCGGCATCCTCGGCCGGCGGCGGGCTGAGCAGATCGTGAAAAAGCACCTCCGCCTTGCGGGCGGAGTCCTCGCCACCGGACGTGTCGGCCCAGAACACCGTGGTCGCGTCGCCGATCGTCAGCCGGTTGCCGCTGCCCCGCGCCAGCAGCGCGTTCAACGCGGCGCCATAGCCGAAGGCCGCCGCCTCCGACACCGGCGCGTTCAGCCCCTGCTCCTTGCCATAGGAGGTGAAGGCGTCGTTGTTGAAGGAGACGATGGAGGCGCCGGAACTCTGCGCGTCCATCACCCCCTTGATCGCCGGATGCAGCCGGGCGATCGGCTGGCGCGTTCCCGTCACCAGACAGATCCCCTCCTCCCCGGCGCCGGCGGCCACCGCCCGTTCCCAGATGCGCCGGGCGGCGGGACGGTCGTGCAGGAAGCGCGGCTCCCCCCGGTCGTGCCGGTCGCCGTCGAGCATGAACATGAAGTTCTGGTCGAGCATGGCATCGGTGAAGCCGCAGCCCTCGAACCGGTCGGCCGACCAGCCGTCGAGGAAGCGCAACAGGGCGACCAGCCCGGCATCCTCGGTTCCGGCCAGCAGGCGGCGGTGCAGATCCTGGAAGGCCGCGTGGTTGCCGGGATGGGCCACCCGCTTCCGCGTCGCCTTGTCCAGCCCGAGGCCGAGCGCGAATTTCCCGTTGTCCCACAGGAAGAAGGAACGCGGCGTCGTTCCCGGACGCTTGAAGGATTGCGGCACCGCCACCGGGCGCGGTAACGCCTTCTTCCCCGACAGGCTCTGCCAGGGCAGGATCTTCAGCGGCTCGCCATCCGGCGACAGCACGATGATGTGGGCGATCCGCTCGGTCGAATAGCCGAAGGGCGGCACCTCGCCCCGGTCGGCCAGCCGGCCGTAATAGCCGTTGAGCGCAGCCAGGACGGTCATGACCGCACCTCCACCGAGTCGAGCGGCGGCACCGCCATCACGCCGTCGCGCAGCGCCGCGCGGAAGAACAGCGAGGTCATATCGTTGGCATGGTCGATGTCGAGCAGCATCCAGCCGAGGTCGCGGTCACGCTGGTCCGGCGGCAGTTCCGACAGCGGTGCGGCGCCATCCTCCAGCAGGGCGAAATTCGCCGGGAACTCGCGAACGCCGAGGCAAGGCTGCTGGAAGCATTGTCCGCCGGCCGCGCGTCGGTTGAACATCGACAGATGCTTGGCCTCGCTGTCGTCCGGCCCGGCGCAGTCCGTCAGTTCGAAATGGGCGTGGATGACATAGGCGACGTCGACCAGCAGGGTGGCGGCGCGCTGCTGCCGATTCTCCTCCGCCACCATGCGCAGTTCCTGCACCGCGCCGGCCTTCATCGCCTTGCGCACCGCCGCGGTCGGCACGCGCGATCCCACCTCGTTGCGGCGGATCGACTGGAAGCGGATCGGCTTCAGCACCTCGATGGCGTCGATCGCCCAGCGGATCGCCGGTTTCCAATGGACCGCCTCCAGGATGCCGCGCGCCGCCGACGGCGTCATGACTTCGTAGGACACCCGTTCGACCTTCATTTCCGGCCGGGTGAAGCAAGCGCGGTCGCCCCACACGTGAAGTTTCACGCCGTAGGCCATGGCTCTCCCTCAAAAGATGCTGGTTTCGAACCGCCGGAAGGTCGGATCTTCCCAATCCAGCCCGACGTCGGGGTGGTAGAGGTCGCCGTTGACCAGCGCGACGAACTGGTCGCCGAACTCGTCGCTCCGGATGCATTCCGCCGCCCCGGCCTTCACCAGGCCGGCCCGGGCCGCACGCGGAACCTGGACCAGATAGGGCTGCAGGTCACGGGCGATGCCCCCGGTTTTGTCCGCCGGTGCGTGGCGCAGGGCGTCGAGCAGGCGCGGGACGGCGTCCGGCTCCCCGGCCGGACGATAGGGAACGATCACCGGCACCAGCGGCGAGTCGATGATGCGGAACGCCTTGGCGATGTCGGCGAAGGGGAAGTCGTGCTTGGTCCGGTGCCGGCACAAGGCGGTCAGGATGCCGCGGATCGCGTCCGGCCCCTCCCCCACCTTCGCGGCGTCCAGATCCTCGTCGCCGCGCAGCCAATAGACCTGCTGGAAATAGGCGCGCAGCGTGTCGAGAGCCAGCGGGTCGTCATGGGTGCGCAGCACGTCGGCGGCGGTCCGGGCGAACAGCGCCAGCTCCGCCGGCGGCCGATGGCCCTCGTTCTCCGGACTGGTGAAGACGAAGACCCGGCCCAGCTCCGGCAACTCGCCGTTCCGGTTGCAGCGGCCGGCTGCCTGGGCGATCGAATCGAGCCCGGCCATCGCCCGGTAGACGGTGGGAAAGCTGAAATCCACCCCGGCCTCGACCAGCGAGGTCGCGACCAGCCGCACCGTCCGGCCAGCCTTGAGATCCTCGCGGATGGCCGCCAGTTCCGCCCTCCGGTGCTTGGCGCACAGGCTGGTCGACAGGTGCCTCGCCCCGTCGGCCCCGGCGATCCGGCGGAGCAGGTCGCGCGCATGGCGTCGGCTTTTGACGATGCACAGGGCCTGCGGTTCGTCCAGCAGCCGGTCGGCAAGCGCCTCGTCGGACAGGGGCTCGGCGATGGTGGCGACCGTCACCCGCTTCAGGCGGCGGTACAGCTCCGGCGGGTCGGGCGCCAGTTCCCGCACCTTGTCGAGACCGTTCCTGAAGCCGGCCTCCACCGTCACCGCCGGCTGGGTCGCCGTACACAGCACCACCGAGCTGCGATAGCCGCGCGCCAGCTCGCGCAGCGCCTCCAGGCATGGCCGCAGCATCGTCAGCGGCAGGGTCTGCGCCTCGTCCAGGATCACCACCGATCCGGCGATGGCATGCAGCTTCCGGCACGCCGATGGGCGGTTGGAAAACAGGCTTTCGAAGAACTGCACCGCGGTGGTGACGACCACCGGCCGATCCCAGTTCTCGGCGGCCAGCCTCAGTTTCTTGGCACCGTCCTTGCCTTCGTCGTCATTTCCCTTGTCGGGGGTGCCGCCGTCCGCCGGCCCGAAATCGAAGCCGCTATGGTGTTCGAGCACGGCATCGTCACTGCCCAGGGCCTTGCGGAAGACCGCCGCCGTCTGTTCGACCACGGAGGTGAAGGGAATGACATAGATGACCCGGCGCAGCCCATGCCGAACCGCATGGTCCAAGGCGAAGGCCAGCGACGACAAGGTCTTTCCGCCGCCGGTCGGCACCGTCAGGGAGAACAATCCCGGCTCGTCCCCTGCCCGCGCCCGAACCGCCGCCAGCACCTCCGACCGCAGGGTATCGACCGCTCCGGTCCGCCCGTCGAACTCGGCCAGATGCGCGTTCAGCCGGTCGCGAAGATCGGCGACGGTGAGCGCGCATCCCCGCTCGACCTTTTCATTGCGTCGCTCCGCATAGAAGCGCTCCGTCTCCAGCCGGTCGGCGTCCACGAGGCAGGAGAACAGCATGCGGATCAGGAAGGCAGCGGAGAACTCATGGGTGAAGCCCGCCGACAGCACCGGCGCGGCGAGAGCGACCGCCGCCGGCGCGACGTCGAGGTCGGGCGTCAGGCGGCTGGCCGGCAGGGGTGCGGCGGTCCCGGCCGCCAGCCGGTCCTTCAGCGCCGACAACCCGCCACCGGCGACGGCGCCGTTGGCGAGCCCGGCATGATGGCCGGCGATTCCATAGGCCATCATTCGGCCGAACGGCGCCGGGTATCTGCGCTCGGCGAGGACGGCCCCGGCGGTGGAATGGTCGACGCTCGGTCCTTGTCCGCGGATGTAGGCTTGGAAAGCGGCCTGCAGCTTGCCGATGTCGTGGAGCGCCCCCATGGCGCAGGCAAGCTCGCGGCCGCCGAAGACGGCTGCGAATTCGCCAGCCCGGCCGGCGACCGCGGTCAGGTGGGCCGGCAGGGGCTCCCACCACTCCTCACCCTTTCCGGGAACCGAATGCGCATAAATCATAGAGTTCATGACGTCGCCGGCGATCAATCACAGCTCCAGGCTGCCAGTATGATTTTTGATCATAATTTAAGCAACGCCTGTGGCGAGTCATCTCGTCGCACCGGACGTGTCCTCACGCATCGCACAACTGAGGAGATGACTTTCGGGTTCGGTGGTCATCGATCGGCGCCGTGCGGCACCGGCAGTCCTAAATGCGTTTCATAACGCCATGCACCGTCGGGGGACTGATCGCGGGCCGCTGCGTCCCCTAACTTCCTTCGCTGCACCACCGCCCCAAGCGGGCAATGTCCGGAGGATAGAAACCATGGAGATCACGCGCGTCGGCTCGCAGCCATCCGCCAAGGGACCGACCGACTGGTTCACCGGCACCGTCCGCATCGACCCGCTGGCCCAACCCCACCCGCCGGCCCGCGCCGCCGCCGCCAGCGTCACCTTCGAGCCCGGCGCCCGCACCGCATGGCACACCCATCCGCTGGGACAGACGCTGATCGTCACCACCGGCTGCGGCCGCGTGCAGCGCGATGGCGGCCCGATCGAGGAGATCCGGCCCGGCGACGTCGTCTGGTTCGCGCCGGGCGAGAAGCACTGGCACGGCGCCTCGCCCACCATGGCGATGACGCACATCGCCATCCAGGAACAGCTGGACGGCAGGGCCGTCGACTGGATGGAGAAGGTGACGGACGAACAGTACGGCGGCTGACGGAGCCGTGCCGCCGGCGATCTTGATGCACGTCAATGCTCCGGAACGGCCGGCGGATAGCCTTATTCCACCCATGGCGTGGGCTATGGAACCACTCCCTCGGGAGACGGCCGATGGCGCTTCCGTTGAGCGGCCATACTTCGGACAGGGCGGCCGACGGAAGCGCGGCCGCCGCGAGGAATTGCGGCCGGCCGCTGCCGGCGTCGATCACCGGCTATGTCTGGCACCACAGCGGGAAGCATCAGGCCGGGCTGTCGATCCTGTCCGTCATGGTCTTCCTCCTGAGCATCTGGCCGCTCGAGATCCAGAGGCGCATCGTCAACGATGCCATCTCGTCCGGATCGCTGTCGGCGATCGCCTGGCTGTCGGCCGCCTATTTCGCCATCGCGCTCCTGGAGGGAGCGCTCAAGTTCGTCCTGAACCTCTATCGCGGCTGGGTCAGCGAAACGGCGGTTCGGCATCTGCGCAGGACGATCCTTGGTTTGGCCCGCCGCGGTCCACGGCAGCGCGCCTCGCGTGAAAAGGAGGGCGTGGAAATCGCCCTGGTCCTGTCGGAGGCGGAACCGATCGGAAACTTCGTCGGCATCAGCCTGTCGGAACCCCTGCTGCAGATCGGCATCCTGGTCAGCGTGCTCGTCTACATCGCCCATCTGCGGCTGGAATTCGCGGCGGTGAGCGTGCTGGTGTTCCTGCCGCAGATGATCGTCGTTCCGCTGATCCAGCGTGCGATCAACCGGCGGGCCGCGACGCGCATCCGGACGCTGCGCGGCATCAGCGCCGGCATGGTCGACGGCGGTGCGGCGACCGACGACCGGATGCAGACCGCACGCATCGACAGCGTGTTCGCGCTGAACATGGGCATCTACACGCTGAAGTTCGGGATGAACTTCCTGATGAACCTGATGAACCACCTCGGCGTCGCGGTGGTGCTGGGCATCGGCGGCTGGTACGTGGTCCGCGGACTGGTCGATGTCGGTGCGGTCGTCGCCTTCGTCTCCGGCCTCGCCAAGATCGTCGATCCCTGGGGCGACCTGATCAACTGGTTCCGCGAAGCCACGGTCAGCAGCGTGAAATACCGCCTGATCGAGAGCGCTGCCCGGCAGATCGCCGCCGGCGGAGCGGCGGACCACTCCGCCTGACACCGACGCTATCCCTTGTGCCGCCCCAAATCCACCACATCGGCACCCTGGCCCTGCAGCAGATGGCGCTGCACCTTCTGCGTCGCCGTCTTCGGGATCTCCTGCCGCGTCTCGACGAAGCGCGGGATCATGAAGGCGGGGATGCGGCCGGCCAGGAAGGACGCCACGTCCCGGGGATCGAAGCCGGGACGGGGAACGACCACCGCCTTGATCTCCTCGCCCAGGATGTCGTCCGGCACGCCGACGACGGCGCAATCCTGCACGGCGGGATGCTTCAGCAGGGCGGTCTCGATCTCCGCCGGGGCGATCATCTCCCCGGCGCGGCGGATCAGCTCCTTCATGCGGCCGTCGAAATGCAGGAAGCCGTCGCTTTCCATCATGCCGCGGTCGCCGGTGTGCAGCCACAGGTTCCGCGTCGCCGCCACCGTCGCTTCGGGCTTTCTCCAATAGCCGTCGAACATCAGGCCGGGGCGGCCCGGCCGGACGACGATCTCGCCCTTCCCGCCGGCAGGCAGCGGGTTGTCGTCGGCATCGACCACGCACAGCTCGGTGTCGGGACGCGGGGCGCCGACGCTGCCGAACTTCGCCGATCGGGCGGTGTTCATCGACACCCAGCCGCCGGTCTCGGTCATGCCGTACAGCTCGCGCACGGCGATGCCCAGCCGATCCTCGATCTCGCGCCAGACGCCGTGCGGCGCCCCGCCACCGACCGCCCAGCGCAGCGAATGGGCGCGGTCGGGTTCGGCAAGCCGCTTCGCCAGGATGCTCAGCACCGTGCCGACATAGGTGAATCCGGTGGCGCCGTAGCGCCGCGCGTCGTCCAGCAGCCGCGAGGCGGAGAAGCGCGGCAGCAGGGCCAGCGCCGCCCCGACCCGCAGGCAGGACATCACGCCGTACATCTGGGGGTTGGCATGGAACAGCGGCAGGAACAGCAGGATGCGGTCCTCGGCCATCAGTTCCAGCGCCGCCGCCATATGCTCGCCCGCCAGCTCGTAGCAGGCGTTGGGAATGACCGCCCCCTTCGGCAGGCCGGTGGTGCCGGAGGTGTAGAGGATGGCGTTCGCCGTGCCGCCGGGCAGCGCCAGGCGGCGGCGCGGCGGCACCGAGGCGGGAGGATCGCCTTCGAAACTTTCGTCCATCGCCAGCAGCGGCGGCGCGGAGGCGGGCAGCGCCGGGCGGAACTCCTCCTCGACGATCAGCAGCGAGGCCTCGCTCTGCTCCAGCAGGTAGCGCAGCCCCTCGCCGACCAGCGCGGTGTTCATCGGCACGGCGATGGCGCCGAGTTCCGACAGGGCGAACCAGGCGACGAGGAAGCCGGGGCGGTTGCCCACCATCATCGCCACCGTCTGCCCCGGTCCGACGCCGAGGCCGGACAGCCGGTCGGCCGCATCGTCCACCAGCGCCGCCATGGCGCCATAGCTGATCGTCCGCTCGCCGAACAGCAGGAAGGGACGGCCGGGCGTCGCCGCGGCATGGGCGTAGAGCGCGTCGGCGATCACGACAGGCCCTCCCGCTGGTCGTTCACATGCTGCTGGAGGCGCTTGGCGATGGTGTTCTTGAGGATCTCCGACGATCCGCCGGCGATCTCATAGGCCTTCGCGTCGCGCAGATAGCGTCCGAAGCGCGCGGATTCCATGACGCCGTAGGCGCCGCAGATCTGCACCGCGCGGGAGGCGGTGTCGGTGGCGACCCGGCTGGCCAGCAGCTTGGCCTCGCTGCCGAAGCGGGCGATGTCGTCATGGTCGTCCAGCTTGCGCGCGGCGGCGTAGGTCAGCAGGCGGGCGGCGTCGATCTCCGCCAGCATGTCGGCGAAATACCATTGGATTCCCTGGAAATCCAGGATCTTGCGGTCGAAGGCACTGCGCCCGGCGGCGAAGGACAAGGCGCCGTCGAAGGCGGCCCGGGCGATGCCCAGGCTGATCGCCGCGGCCATGGTGCGCGAATAATCCAGCGTGGTCACCGCTTGGCGCACACCCTTGCCCTCGACCCCGATCAGATGGTCGGCGGGAAGCGCCACCCGGTCCAGCACCAGATCGACATGCGGGCCGTTGCGCAACCCGAAGGTCGCGGCGTTCGGCCCTTCCTCGGTCGAGACGCCCTCCATGCCGCGGCGGACGAAGAAGGACGAAACCCCGATTTCCGTCTCTGCCAGGATCACATAGGCCTCCGCCGCCGAACCGGAGGTGATGAAGGACTTGCGGCCGGTCAGCACCCAGCGGTCGCCGTCGCGCACCGCCTTGGTGTCGAGGCTGCGGATGTCGCTGCCGTGGTTGGCCTCGGTCAGGGCGTAGGAAGTGATCAGCCCGCGGCCGAATTCCGGCAGGACCGACCGTTTCAAGCTGTCGGCGCCGAACAGGCGGATGATGGTCTGGGCCTGCAGGATGGTGATCAGGCTGATGCCGACGGCGGCGCTGGCATAGGAGGCCTCCTCGAACAGCGCCGCGCAATGGGCGAAGCCCAGGCCGCGTCCGCCGAATTCCTCCGGCAGGGTCAGGCTGGTATAGCCCTGGCCGGCCAGCGCCTTGATCGCCTCGACGGGATAGACGTCCTCGCGGTCGACCGCATCGGCATCGGGCTCCACATGGTCGGCGACCGCGCGTCTCAGCGGGTCGAGAAAATCGGGCTCAACCAGATCGGTCCACAAGCTTGCCCGCATCGGCATCGGCCGCATCCTCCCTTCAGGTTTTTTGTCCGCATCGGCGCCGATCCACGGTTTCCGGCGGGAAATGCCCCGCGGGGCGCGCCGGGCGCTCTCGTCCCCGGACATATTTGTTCGATGAACGGACCGTTGACGTTTTCCATTGAACACGCCGTCATACGATAATATGCTACCGATATATCGGCTGTACATCAACAATATCTTCAATCCGGACCGGGAGGACGCCATGAGGCTGACCGATGCGCAGATGGCCGCCTATGAGGAGCAGGGATATCTGGTGTTTCCCGACCTGGTGTCGCTGGAAGAGGTGGAAATCCTGCGCCGCGACCTGATGCGGGTGACGGGGATCGAGAATGAAGGGGTGATCCGCGAGAAGAGCGGCACCGTGCGCACGGTGTTCCGCGTGCATGACGAACTGAGCCCGACCGCCTCGCCGCCCTTCCAGGCGCTGGCGACGCTGCCGCGGGTGATCGATCCGGCGCGCCAAGTGCTGGGCGACGAGCCGGTCTATGTCTACCACACCAAATGCAACCTGAAGGACGCGATCGACGGTGCCATCTGGCAGTGGCACCAGGATTACGGCTACTGGAAGACCGACGGCGTCGACCGGCCCGACATGACCACCTCGCTGCTGATGCTGGACGAGGCGACGGAGATCGGCGGCTGCCTGTACTTCATCCCCGGCAGCCACAAGCTGGGCCGGCTCGACCCCGAGATGGACGAGACCACGACCTCCTACAAGCTGTGGACCGTGCCCAAGGACCAGGTCATCGACATGATGCGGCGCTTCGGCGATCCGGTGGCGATCACCGGCAAGCCCGGCACCGTGGTGCTGTTCCACCCGAACATCGTCCACGGGTCCGGCCACAACATGTCGCGCCATTCGCGCTGGCACATCTACACCGTCTACAACCAGGTCTCCAACCGGCCGCACGGCGTCGAGAATCCCCGGCCCGAATGGGTGGTGGCGCGGAACTGCGAGGCGGTGGCGACCGGCAGCGACGACGGCATCCTGCGCCGGGCCGGCAGCGACGCCGATATCGGCCGCCAGCGGCCGGCGGCGGAGTAGGCGGGATGGCGGGACCGAATCCCCCGGCGACGTTCCGGGCGGCGGTGCTTCGCGAAACCGGGGCGCCGCTGTCGATCGAACCGCTGACCCTGGCTCCGCTGGAGCCGAACGACGTGCTGATCCGCATGCATGCGGCCGGCCTCTGCCACACCGACCGCGAGGCGATGACCGGGGCCTTCGCGGTGCCGGTGCCGGTGGTGCTCGGCCATGAGGGCGCCGGCGTGGTCGAGGCGGTGGGCTCCGCGGTGCAGCGGGTGCGGCCGGGCCAGCATGTGGTCTGCACGATCTACGCCGCCTGCGGCCAATGCTATTACTGCCGCCACGACCAGCCGATGCTGTGCGACATGGTGGTGCCCAACCATCGCGCCGCCACCCTGTCGGCGGGCCGCAAGCGGCTGCGCGACGCCGCCGGGGTGGAGGTCGGCCATTTCCTCAGCGTCTCGTCCTTCGCCGAATATGCCGTGGTGCCGGAGGCGGCGGCCATCCCGGTGCCCGACGAGATGCCGTTCGACCGCGCCTGCCTGCTGGGCTGCAGCGTCATCACCGGCGTCGGTGCGGCGCTGCGCGTCGCCCGCGTCGGCTTGGGCGACAGCGTGGTGGTGGTCGGCTGCGGCCCGGTCGGGCTGAACGTCGTCCAGGGCGCAAGGCTGGCCGGTGCCGGGGCGATCATCGCCGTCGACCGCCGTCCCGACAAGCTGGAGCGCGCCGCCGCCTTCGGCGCCACCCACACCATGCTGGGCGGCGAGGATCTGGCCGCCCGGGTGCGCGCGATCACCGGCGGGCGCGGCGCCGACCACGCCTTCGAAGCGGCGGGCGTCATCGGGTCGCTGCAGGATTCGGTGGACTGCACCCGGCCCGGCGGCAGCATCACCATCCTGGGCAAGACCGATCCTAACCGGCTGGTCGAACTGCGCTTCGGCTCGATCAGCGGCGAGCGGCGCATCCTGCGCTCCAGCCTGGGCGGGGCGAAGGCGGCCGACGACTTCCCCGCCTATGCACGGGCCTATCTCGACGGCCGCCTGCGGCTGGACGAGCTGATCGACCGGCGCCTGCCGCTCGACTCCATCAACGAGGCCTTCGAAGACGTGGAGCGCGGCGACGTGATCCGCGCCGTGGTGGTGATGCATGAATGACGACGATGGCGAGACGGGCGGCACCGTCCGGCTGGAGCGCCGGGGCGCCGTCGCGATCCTGACGCTGGACGCGCCGAAGACCCGCAACGCGGTCACCGACCCGCCGGTGCTGGAACCGCTGCTGGCGGCGCTGGCGGCGGTGGCGGCGGACCGGTCGCTGCGGGTCCTGGTGGTGACCGGGGCGGGCAAGGCCTTCAGCGCCGGCGGCAACATCCACGACATCCGCGACCGCCGCGGCATGTTCGGCGGCCCGGCCGACCAGGTGCGCAACGCCTATCGTGCCGGGGTCCAGCGCATCCCGCGCGCCATGGCCGAGCTCGAGATTCCGGTGATCGCGGCGGTGAACGGCGCCGCCTATGGCGCCGGCTGCGATCTGGTCTTCATGTGCGACCTGCGCATCGCCGGGGAATCGGCGCGCATCAGCTCCAACTTCGTCAAGCTGGGACTGATTTCCGGCGACGGCGGCCTTTGGTTCCTGACGCGGGTCGCCGGACCGGCGGTCGCCGCCGAGATGGCCTTCACCGGGCGGGCCGTCGGGGGAGCGGAGGCGGCAGCCCTGGGGCTGGTGTCCCGCGTGGTCCCGGACGCCGAGCTGATGCCGATGGCGCTCGCCCTGGCGGAGGAGATCGCCGCCAACCCGCCGGAGGCGGTTCGGATGACCAAGCGCATGCTGCAGCAGGCGGGCCGGGTCGATCTTTCCACCATGCTCGACATGGCGGCGGCCCTGCAGGGCATCTGCCATGCCGGCGAGGAATCCCGCCTCGCCATCGAAGCGGCGACGAAGCCGGTCTCCTGATCCATCGCCATTGCAGCCTCGACCATTCCAGCCGTCGCAAGGGCCGGCATCCAACGACCGGCCCGCCATGACGGCTTCCGACAACCAGACGATCACGCAAAGGGAGGGACGCCCCATGAAGACGCTCGTATCGCGCGGGTTCCTGGCCGCCACGGCCGCAGGCATCGCGCTGACCTTCGGCACGCTGTCGGGGTCCGCCACGGCCCAGACCTCGACCACGCAGACGCCGGCCGCCCAGGCTCCCGCCGCCGCCGCCGCGACCGGCCCGATCCGCATCGGCGTGCTGACCGACCTGTCCGGCTCGCTCGCCGACCTCAGCGGCAAGGGCAGCGTGGAGGCGGTGAAGATGGCCGTGGAGGATTTCGGCGCCTCCGTGCTCGGCCGTCCGGTGGAGGTGCTTGCCGCCGACCACCAGAACAAGGCCGACATCGGCGTGCAGATCGCCGCCGACTGGTACGACAACAGGAACGTCGAGGTGGTGATCGACCTGCCGAATTCGGCGGTGATGCTGGCGATCCAGGAGCTGACCCGGCGCAAGAACAAGATCGTCTTCGGCACCGCCGGCGGCTCGTCGGACTTCACCGGAAAGGCCTGTTCGCCCAACGGCATCCACTGGGTCTACGACACCTATGCGCTGGCCGCCGGCACCGGGCGGACCATGGTGAAGCAGGGCGGCGACAGCTGGTACTTCATCACGCTCGACTATTCCTTCGGCCTGTCGCTGGAGCGTGACACCGCCGCCTTCGTCACCGGGGCGGGCGGCAAGGTCCTGGGTTCGGCCCGCCATCCGCTGAACAGCGCCGATTTCTCCTCCTACCTGCTGCAGGCGCAGGCCAGCGGCGCCAAGGTCATCGGGTTGGCCAACGCCGGCGGCGACCTGATCAACACCGTCAAGCAGGCGGCCGAGTTCGGCATCACCAAGCAGGGCCAGAAACTGGCCGGGCTGCTGATGTTCCTGTCCGACATCCATGCGCTGGGCCTGGAGACGGCGCAGGGGCTGGTGCTGACCGAAGCCTTCTACTGGGATCAGAACGAGGAGACCCGCGCCTTTTCCAAGCGCTTCTTCGACCGGACCGGGCGCATGCCGACCATGGTCCAGGCCGGCGATTACGGCGCGATCACCCATTACCTGAACGCGGTGAAGGCGGCCGGCACCACCGACGCGCCCACCGTGATGAAGACGATGCGCGACACGCCGATCAACGACTTCATGACCAAGAACGGCCGCATCCGCGAGGACGGCCGGGTGATACGCGACATGTACCTGTTCGAGGTGAAGAGCCCGGCGGACTCGAAGGGCAAGTGGGACTATTACAAGCAGCTCGGCGTCATCGCCGCCGCCGACGCCGCCCGCCCGCTGGCCGAGAGCGAGTGCCCGCTGGTCCGCAAATCCGCCGACGCCGGCAAGCAGTAGGCGCACCGGCCGGTTCGCGGCGCCTGCGCCCGCTTGCGTCCCCCGCCCCGGCGCGCTAAAGCCAGGGTCGACGGACGCGAGCGGGCGTCGGATCGGGCCGGGATCGGGACCGGCGGCAAGGGACGGGGGCGACAGGGTGACAGAGCCGGCCAGTCAGCGGATGGGGCAGCAGGCGGCAGCCCAGACGGGAGCCCAGTCCGAAGCCGGATCGATGGCCGACCAGGCCTATGCCGCGATCGAGGAGCTGATCGTGTCGGGCACGCTGCCGCCGCGCAGCTTCGTCTCGGAGAAGCAGATCAGCACCCAGCTCGGCATCGGCCGCACCCCGGTGCGCGAGGCGCTGAAGCGGCTGGAGTTGGACGGCATGGTGACCATCGTCCCGTCGCGCGGGATCATGGTCACCGAGGTCGACGTGAAGCTCCAGCTCTATGTGCTGGACGTCCGGCGCGAACTGGAACGGCTGATCGCCCGGCGCGCCGCCCGCTACGCGCTCGGCCCCGAGCGCGAGCGCTGCCGCGCCATCGCCGGCGAGATGCTGGAGGCGGCGCGGGCCGGCGACGGCATGCGCTTCATGCACCTCGACCAGGAGGTGAACCAGCTGCTCGACCAATGCGCCCGCAACCCGGTGGCGACCCAGACCATCCGGCCGCTGCGCTCGCTGTCCCGCCGCTTCTGGTTCCAGAACTATCACGCCCATATCGGCAGCCTGGAGGACGGCGCCAAGACCCATTCCGACCTGATGCTGGCGATCCACCGCGGCGACGCGGAGGAGGCGGCCGCCGCCTCCGACCGGCTGATGGCCTATGTCGAAGCCTATGCGCGCGAAACCCTGCGCTACCCGTTCGACGGCCACGCGGCGCAATAGGAACGGCACGGCGGCCATGCCGCCGCGCCTCAAGTCGAGTCCGATCTTCCGCGGCCCGATCTATCCGATCCCGTAGCCGCCGAGCAGCACCCCCTTGGGATCGACATGCCGGCGCAGCAGTTCCAGTTCTTCCTGAGTCGGCACCGCGGTCAGCGGAACCCCGGCGCTGTCGACGTCGAACCCGGTCTGTTCAACAACGCGCTGCAGGTCGGCCTCGCTATGCACCGATCTCAAGCGGATGCGGCCCTTCTCCTTGTCGAAATCGAAGATGCATTTCGGCGTCACCACCCATTCCGGCCCTCCGTGGTGAAGACCCAGACGCCGTCGTCCCTCCAACCCACCCGGATAGCCGACACCGGACACGTAGTCGACCCGTTCCACGAAGTTGCGGCGCGCGTGGTGAGGCATCATCACATACTCGCGCCCGAACAGGGTCATGTGCTCGGGCTGGAGAATCGGCCCGACCAGCCGCACCTTCGGCCTTGTCGGATCGCCGATGCAGACGCTGTTGATGTTGCCGACCACGTCGACCTGGACGCCGGAGCTGAAGCCGAAATCGATGTCGCCGCGCCGGATCGACCACGGGCCCGGGTAGGTCATCATCTGGGCATCGCAGGGCAGGTCGCGCAGGGCGGCGTCGAATTCCGAATCCGGCATGACCGACAGCGACTGCAAATCCGGGTTGTGCGACCAGCCGGCCAGCAGGATGGTCAGGTTCGGCGCGTGCATCGCCTGGGCCAGCGCCATGGCGGCCAGCGGGATGGAGGTGCCGAACAGCGCTGCGGCGTCGCCGGTGACGAGGCCGGTGAACCCCACCTCGCCGTCGGAAAAGGACCGGGCGAGGCTGACGGCGATCGTTTCGGCCAGCGTCGGCGCGCCGGCCGACGGGGTGTGGTGCGATCCGCTCATAGCGTGTCGAGCTCCGTCAGGGCGCCCAGCCGCTCCGCCCCGATCCGCTCCAGATAGGCGGCATGGTCGGCGGGGGCATGGACATAGCGGTCGATATAGGCGGCGAACCCGTCCGGGTTGGCCGAGGCGGCGACATAGTCCCGGAAATGGGCGTCGTCGGTGGCATAGCGTCCGAGGACGGCGGTGGGATGCGCCCCCCAGGGAGCCTCCACCACCAGCCTGGTCTTGTAGGCCGGGATCTGGACCTGCTCGGCATGGCGGCGCACCAGGGCGCGCGGCACGATCTTTTCCACCGTGACGATCACGGTGTCGCAGCCACGCGCCATGATGACGTCGAGCCCCTGCGGCAGCAGATGGCGCCGCGGCAGGATGACGTTGCCGCGCTCGTCGGCGGCGATCGCATGCAGGACCACGACCTCCGGATCGGCCGGCGGCACCGCCTGGAGGCTCCGCCCGGTGATCGGGCAGGTGAAGATCCTGATGTCGGGGTTGCGGGCCAGCACGTCGGTGCCGCCCAGATAGTCGCAGGGCCAGAAGGTGAGGTTCTCCTGGCTGGCGCGGAAGCGGTCGAAGCTGAGGACTTCGGGGTAGTCGACCACCTCGATCCGCTCCTCCTCGACGGCGCGGCGGAAATTGGGGGCCAGCCCGTATTTCTCCAGCCCGACATAGGAGGTCTCGACCCGCTTCAGGCAGCCGGCGCCGGCCAGCAGGTCGACCTCGTTGCCGTTGACCGTGCCGACGACCGTAAGGTCGCGGCGGCCAGCGCGGATCAAGGCGCGGACGACCGCCATGGGGTGCTGGTAGATGGCGAAGCCGCCGATCGCCAGCCGCGTCCCGTCGGGGATCAGGGCGACGGCGTCGGCGATGCTTCCCACCTTGGAAGTGCTTGGTGTCACGGCAGGGATTCCGGTGCGGTGAATGGTGCGGCGGGCAAGGCCGGGCGACCCCGGCGGTGGCGGGGCCGCCGGCCGAAGCCGGCCGGAGCGAAGCCGGCCGGAGCGAAGCCGGTCAGAGCGAAGCCGGTCAGAGCGACAGGCGCGACGGCAGGACGCGGCGCTTGCGCGTCTCCGGGTCGTACCACTCCAGCACGTTCTCCTTGGTGATCATCGGCGATTCGAAGGCGATGGTCTTCGGGATCGGCTTCTTCTGGAGGATGCGCACTGCCGCCTCGACGCCCTCGACGCCGAACGGAAGATACTCCCAGACGGCATCCAGGGTGCCGTTGTGGATGGCTTCCAGCGCCTCCGGCGTCAGCCCGTCGAAGCCGGTGAAGAACATCGACTTCTCGCGGCCGAACTCCGCGGCGGCACGGACCGCGCCCAGCGCCATGTCGTCGTTGTGGCTGTAGACCGCGTCGATCTTGGGGTTGGCCTGCAGGGCGTCCTCCATGCCGCGGATCGCCTGCGTCCGGTCGTAATTGGCCACGACGTGCGACACCACCTTGATGCCCGGGTGCTTGTCGATGACCTCGCGCCAGCCGCTGCCGCGCTGCTGGTTGATCAGCGATCCCGGCTTGCCCTCGATCTGCACGACGCTGCCCTCGCCGTTCAGCTTCTTGACGTAGTATTCGCCGGCCTTGCGGGCGGTACCGATCATGTCGGTCGACAGCAGGCAGTTGAAGTCGACTCCGGCCGGCAGGGGGGAGCTGAGCACCACGATCGGGATGCCGGCCCGGTTGATCTCCTGCACCGCCGGCCGGATCGCATCGGCGTAGTAGGTGGAGATGATGATGATGTCGACGTTGCGGACCAGCAGATCCTCGATGTCGCGCACCTGCTTGGCGGGCTGGTCGTTGGCGTCGTAGACGACGGTCTTCATCCCGTATTTGGCGGCGGTGTCGACGACGCCGCGCTGCATCTGCTTGATCCACTCGGTGTTGGAGAACGACATGGTGAAGCCGATGGTCTTGCCCTCCACCCCGGTCTCGCCCCAGGCGGTCCGGTTGACGAAGGGAAGGGCGGCGGCGGCGGCCAGGCCGGCGGACCCGACCTTCAGCAGCTCGCGGCGGCCGGGCATCCAGATATCCTTCTTCGACATGATGCGTTTCCTCGTTTTATTGTCGGTTGAGTCAGGGGACGGCTGTCCGACCTGCTACTTGCGCTTGCGCCACTCGCTGACCACGACCGCCAGGACGATGATCACGCCCTTCAGCAGCATCTGCGAATAGGGGGAGATGTTCAGCAGGTTCAGCACGTTGGACAGGAAGGCCAGGATCAGGATGCCCAGCACGGTGCCGTGCACGCTGCCGACGCCGCCGTCGAAGGTCGTGCCGCCGATCAGCACCGCGGCGATGGCGTCCAGTTCGAACAGGGTGCCGCCGTTGGGCTCGCCGACGGTCAGGCGGCTCGCCATCACCACCCCGGCGAAGGCGGCCAGGACGCCGCTGATGCAGTAGACCAGCACCTTGTTGCGGTCGGCGTTGATGCCGGACAGCCGCGCCGCCTCCTCGTTGGCGCCGACCGCGTAGATCGAGCGGCCGAACACCGTGTAGCGCAGCACCCAGGCGGCGAGCGCCCAGATGGCGATGAACACCACGACCGGCACCGGCACGGGGCCGAGATAGCCCGAGCCCAGCAGGGTGAAGGCGTCGCTCGGCTGCTCGACCGCGATGTTGCTGCCGCCGGTATAGACGAAGACGAGGCCGCGGGCGAAGATCATCATGCCCAGCGTGGCGATGAAGGGCTGGAGGCGCAGCATCGTGATCATCAGGCCGTTGACCAGCCCCAGGAACAGGCCCGAGGCCAGCCCGATCGCCGCCGCCGCCAGGATGCCCTGGTCGGCGAAGGAGGCGGTCAGCGCCGCCGACAGGCCGACCAGCGAGCCGACCGACAGGTCGATGCCGCGGTTCAGGATCACGTAGGTCATGCCCACCGCGACGATGCCCACCATGGTGGCGCCGCGCAGCACGTTGAAGATGTTGCGGGTCGAGAAGAAGTAGGGCGACAGCGCCGAGGCCACCAGCAGGATGACGATCAGGGCCAGCACGTTGCTGTACTGGACGAGAAAGCCGGTCCAGTTGACGGAACGGCCGGCGGTTGCGGGTTGCGGCGCGGCGGGGCCCGTGGCGGGCGCGGCCATCGGCTGGGACGGTTCGGTCATGGCTGCAGCTCGTGGGAAGAAGGGTTGGCCGGAAGGGCGAGCGCCAGGAGGCTTTCCTCGGTCGCGTCGCGTCCGTCGACCTCGCCGCTGAGCCGCCCGCGCTCCATGACGAGGACGCGGTCGCTCATGCCGAGGATTTCCGGAAGTTCGGACGAGATCAGGATGACGGACTTGCCCTCGCGGGCGAGCTGGTCGATCAGGCGGTAGATTTCGGTCTTCGCGCCGACGTCGATGCCCCGCGTCGGCTCGTCGAAGATGATGGTCTGCACCCCCTTGATGATCCAGCGCGCCAGGATGCACTTCTGCTGGTTGCCGCCGCTGAGGAAGCGGATCTGCTGGTCCGGCGACGGCGTGCGGATGTTCAATCGTTTTATATAATCGAGCGCAATGCGCCTCTGGCTGGATTCTCGGATGACGCCGGCGCTGGCGACCGCCTCCGGCGTCACGCAGGTGATGTTCTCCTTCACCGGCAGCGGCATGAACAGCCCGTCCCGCCGGTCTTCGGCGATGTAGGCGATGCCGAGCGCGATGGCGTCGGCCGGGTTGCGGATGCGCGCCGGCTGGCCGTTCACCAGGATCGAGCCGCCCTTGAGCGGATCGGCACCGAAGATGGCGCGGGCCAGTTCGGTCCGCCCGGCGCCGACGAGGCCGGCGACGCCGACCACCTCCCCCCGATGAACGCGGAAGGAAATGTCGGTGAAGCCCCGGCCGCTCAAGCCGCGCACCTCCAGGGCGACCGCGCCGGCCCGGCGGTCCTTGCCGGGAAAGCGGTCACCCAGGCTGCGGCCCACCATCAGCGACAGCATCTCGTCCTTGCTGGTCTCACTGACCAAGCGGTCGGCGACCTTGCGGCCGTCCTTCAGCACCGACACCCTCTGCGCGATGCGCAGGATCTCTTCGAGATGGTGGGAAATGTAGATGAAGCTGACCCCGGCAGCCTGCAGGTCGCGCACGATGCCGAACAGCAGGTCGACCTCGACCGGCGTCAGGCTGGCGGTTGGCTCGTCCAGAACGATCAGCGCCGACTCCGATGCCAGTGCCTTGGCGATCTGCAAGAGTTGCCGCTCCGCGATCGACAGCCGCTCCGCCGGGGTCGTCGGCTCCATCGCCAAACCGACCCGCCGCAGCAGCGTCCGCGTGCGCTCATGCGCTCGCTTCCAGTCGATGGCGCCGAAGCGTCCACGCGGCAGATGTCCAATTAAAACGTTTTCTGTAACGTTGAGTGCGAGGCACAGCTTGGGTTCCTGA
The DNA here is from genome assembly GCF_016595245.1 of Azospirillum endophyticum. Lineage (GTDB taxonomy): Bacteria > Pseudomonadota > Alphaproteobacteria > Azospirillales > Azospirillaceae > Azospirillum > Azospirillum endophyticum. Next base: position 20,967 of record NZ_JAENHM010000044.1, on the reverse strand, counting down.
TGAACCATGCTGACGCCGTGGGCGAGCGCCGCATGCGGATCGGGAAAGGCGACGGGCGCGCCGTTCAGCGCGATCTCCCCGGCATCAGGCTGGTAGATCCCGTTGAGGATCTTCATCAGCGTCGATTTACCGGCACCGTTTTCTCCAATCAAGGCAACCACTTCGCCCTTGCCGACGGTAAGGTCGACCCCGTCCAGGGCACGCACGCCGGGAAAGCTCTTGGAAATGCCTGTCAGTCGTAGCAGGGGCGCCGAATCGCGCATCGCTCCCCTCCCTTGTTTTCGGTTGTGCTTGTCGCTGGCGGGCCGGATTGTGGTGCCGGCTTATTGTTTTTTCGCTTGCAGTCAGGAGCTAAAACGTTTTTAATTTGGTTCGCAAGCATTTTTTGGTGGGGCATGTCCAGAAATCGACCTCGCGAAGAACAGGCCAATGGACAGGGCGACGGCGTTCCGGGAAACGGGGCGACGGCAGTTAGAACGGCGGCCAACGGAACGGCCGCGGCGCCCGCATCCGGTGCCCGGCCGACCATCCTGGATCTTGCGGCGCTGTGCGGCGTCTCCCCGGCGACGGTGTCCAACGCGCTGGCCGACAAGCCGAACGTGAAGGCCGAGACGCGCGACCTCGTGCGCCGCAAGGCGCGGGAGATCGGCTATCACGCCTCGTCGGCCGCCCGCGGCCTGCGAATGGGACGGAGCTGGTCGATCGGGCTGGTGGTGGGCGACATTGCCAACCCCTTCGTGCCGGACGTCGTCCGCGGGGTGGAGGACGTGGTCTGGCGGGAACGCAAGAACCTGATCCTCTGCAACACCGATTTCCAGGCGGAGAAGAAGACCGCCTATGTCCGCTCGCTGCTCGACAAGCAGATCGACGGCATGATCGTGCTCTCCCAGATCCTCGACGCCCACGACATGGAACGGGTGGCGGCTGCCGGCATCCCGCTCGTCACCGTCAACCGCCGCGCTCCCGATTTCAGCACCGATTATGTCGGCATCGACAACCAGTCCGGCGTGCGCATGGCGGTCGACTATCTGGTCAGCCTCGGGCACCGCCGCATCGCCTTCGTCAAGGGGCTTTTCCGCTCCAGCTCCGCCGACGACCGCTTCGCCGCCTTCCAGGCGGCGGTGCAGGCGCACGGGCTGGACGGCGATCCGTCACTGGCGGTCCAGGGCGACTACAGCATGGAATCCGGCGACAGCGCCGCGCGCAGCCTGATGGCGCTCTCGCAGCGGCCGACGGCCATCCTGGCGGCCAACGACCTGATGGCGCTCGGCGCGCTCGGCGCCCTGCACGACCTCGGCATCCGCGTTCCGGCCGACGTCTCGGTCGTCGGCTTCGACAACATCCAGCTCGCCGAGCACCCGCTGCTCAACCTCACCACCATCAACCACCCCAAGCGGGAAACCGGGGATGCCGCCGCCCGCCTGCTGCTGCAACGCATTGCCGGCGATCGCACGGAGCCGCCGCGCTCGGTGGTGCTGAAACCGTCGCTGATCGTGCGCGGCACCACGGCACCGCCGCAGGCCGTGCCGAAACCGCGCCGTCGCAGACCGGCTGCGGCGCGCGGAACCGCCGAAGGCGGCTGACGCGCGACACCGCGGCCCATCGCCCTCACACCGTTCTTCCAGCGCGGCGCCCGCCGCCGCGCATCGCTTCCGCTTGACCGCTTCCACTCGATCATGTCCGGCCGGCCGTCGGCCGCCGGCACAACCAACGCGAGACATCGACCGTGAAAGAGAAACTGGCAACCCTGGAGGAGGCGCTCGCCCCCATCGCGTCGGGCAGCACCCTGGCGCTCGGCGGCAGCCTGCTGCGCCGGCAGCCGAATGCCGCGATCCGCTCCCTGATCCGCCGCGGGATCAAGGATCTGACGGTGCAGAGCTGGGCAGCGACGACGGCCACCGACATGCTGGCCGCCGCCGGCGCGATCCGCCGCTTCGAGGGCATCTATACCGGCATGTTCAGCTACGGCCTGGCGCCGAACTTCCGCCGTGGGGTGGAAGGCGGGGCCATCGCCGTGCGCGACTTCTCGGAAACCGCCATGGTCGCCCGTTTCCGCGCCGCGACCCAGGGGTTGGCCTTCCTGCCGATCAAGACCCTGCTGGGGTCCGACATCGCCCGCCACAATCCTGAGCAGATCCGTCCCTTCTCCTGCCCCTTCACCGGCGAGCCGCTCCAGGCCGTCGCGGCGGCGAAGGCCGACTTCACCATCATCCACGGCTATGTCGGCGACAAGTACGGCAACGTGCAGTGGCCGATCGTGCGCGACAGCGACGACATCGACCAGATGATCGCCAGCGCCGCGACGCGCCTGATCGTGACGGTGGAGAAGATCGTCCCGCACGAGGAGATCAAGCGCCGCCCCACCCTGACCTACATCCCCGGCAACTGGGTCGAAGCCATCGTCGAGTTGCCCTACGGCGCCCATCCGGCCGCCTGCGACGGCCATTACGACGAGGACGACGTCCACCTGACCGGCTATCTGGAGCGCAGCCGCACGCCGGAGGGGGCGCAGGCCTATCTCGACGAGTATGCCCGCTCCGTGCCCGACCACGACGCCTATGTCGCCAAGGTCGGCGGCCTCGCCGCCCTGGAGGCTCTCGACGTCCCGAACCGCGAGCAGACCCATGCCTGAGAATAAAATCGATTTATCTTCTGATGCGGCTGCGACGACGAACGAGATCGTCACCGCCGCCATCGCGCGGGAAATCCGCGACGGCGACCTCGCCTTCGCCGGTGTCGGCACCAACGGCCGGGCCTTCACCCTGGCGGTGGGCATCCCGCTGACGGCGGTGCGGCTGGCCCAGATGCTCCATGCGCCGTCGGCCTCGGTCTATTGGGGCAACCTGCTGGAGCCGGATCTGTCCAGCATGCCGGCCGACCTGAAGCAGGACAGCTTCACCCGCTGGCAGGCCGCCGCCTGCCCGTCGGACACCGGCGTCAAGTGCGACATGCTGGCCCGCCGCGCCTTCGACGTCTGCTTCGACTCCGCCGCGCAGATCGACCGCTTCGGCAACCTGAACATCACCGCCATCGGCGATTACCGCGATCCGAAGGTCCGGCTGGTCGGCTGCCTCGCCCAGCCCGAGCATTTCGCCTTCGTTCCCCGCCCGATCGTCGTGGTCGATCTCGACCGCCGGGTCTTCGTCGAGGCGGTCGACTTCATCACCAGCGTCGGCCACCTGCGGGGCGGCCGCAGCCGCGAGGAGGCCGGGCTGTCCGCCGGCGGACCGCAGCTCGTCGTCACCGACAAGGCGATCTTCGACTTCGAGCCCGGCAGCAGGCAGATGCGCCTGCGCTCGCTGCACCCCGGAATCACCGTCGAAGAGGTGTGCGACCTCATGTCCTTCCGCCCGGCCCTGCCGGAGCAGCTTCCCGCCACCCCGCTTCCCAGCGCGCAGGAACTGGATCTCATCCGCCGGGTGATCGATCCCAACCGCGTCCTGCTGCGCGTCTGAGGTGACCCCCATGCCTGGACCCCTCGATGGACTGAAGGTCCTCGACCTGTCTCGCTTCATCGCCGGCCCGCATTGCGGGATGATGCTGGGCGATCTCGGCGCCGACGTCGTCAAGGTCGAACGCCCGCGACGCGGCGACGACACCCGCGCCCTGGAACCCCAGGTCGAAGGCGAGAGCCTGTACTTCATGGTGTTCAACCGCAACAAGCGCAGCATCACCCTGAATTTCCGCGATCCGCGCGCCCATGGCCTGCTGCGCGAGATGGTGAAGCAGGCCGACGTGCTGATCGAGAATTTCCGCCCCGGCACCATGGAGAAGATGGGCTGCGGCTGGGAGGATCTCCACGCGATCAACCCGCGCCTGATCATGGCCCGCATCTCCGGCTACGGCCAGCAGGGGTCGATGGCGGCGGAGCCCTGTTTCGACGGCATCGCCCAGGCGACCTCCGGCCTGATGGAGATCACCGGCGATCCGGACGGCCCGCCGACCATGGGCGGGACCTTCCTGGTCGACTACGCCACCGCGCTCTACGCTTCCATCGGCATCCTGGCCGCCGTCGAGCACCGCCACAAGACCGGCAAGGGCCAGATGGTCGACGCCAGCCTGATGGGCAGCGCCGTGTCGATGCTGGTCACCGCCATCCCCGAGCAGGCGATGCTCGGCCGTTCGATGTCCCGCGTCGGCAACCGCGACCGCTACTCGGCGCCGGCCCAGACCTTCCGCGCCGCCGACGGCGTCTGGCTGCACATGGTCGCCGGAAACGACGCCCATTTCCCGCGGCTGACCCGGATCATGAAGCGGCCCGACCTGCTGGAGGATCCGCGCTTCGCCACGCTGGAGGCGCGGATGCGCAACATCCCCGCCATCGAGGCCGTCGTCGGCGACTGGATCGCCGGCCTTCCCGCCGACGAGGTGGTGACCCTGCTGCGGCAGGCCGAGCTGCCGGCGGCACGGATCGCGACCCTGCCCGACCTGCTCGCCAACCCCTACATGCGCGAGGCCCGGCAGATCGTCGAGCTGCAGCATCCGAAAGCCGGCACCGTCACCACCCACGGCCTGACCGTCCGTCTGTCCGACTCGCCCGGCGAGATTCGCCACCCCGCCCCGGTGCTGGGCCAGCACACCGACGAGGTGCTGGGCGAATGGCTGGGCATGACCCCGGCGGATGTCGGCGCCCTGCGCGACGGCGGCACCGTCTGACCGCCGCCATCCGGACGGCCGTCCACGCCCCCTAACTAAAACGATTTATCGAATCACTCCCTTCGGAGGACACGCATGGATACCCATCTCGCCGCGGCCAAGCCGGTCGAAGGCTCCAACCGCACCGGCGCCCATGTCTTCGCGGCCGCCCTGAAGCGTCACGGCGTCGAGATGATCTTCGGGCAGAGCATCCCGTCGGCCCTGTTCCTGGTGGCGCCGGAATTCGGCATCCGACAGATCGGCTACCGCACCGAGAACGCCGGCACCGCCATGGCCGACGCTTACGCCCGCGTCAGCCACAAGGTCCCCGTCGTCACCGCCCAGAACGGTCCTGCCGCGACGCTGCTCGTCGCCGGCCTCGCCGAGGCGCTCAAGGCCAGCGTGCCGATCGTCGCCATCGTCCAGGATGTGCACCGCAAGCAGACCGACAAGAACGCCTTCCAGGAACTCGACCATCTGGAGCTGTTCCGCGGCTGCGCCAAATGGATCAAGCGCGTCTCGGAGGTCGAGCGCATCGACGACTATGTCGACATGGCCTTCACTGCCGCCGCTTCGGGCCGTCCGGGCCCGGCGGTGCTGATCGCGCCGATCGACCTGTTCAACGACGTGCCCGCTCCCGGCACCGGCGAGCGCGTCGCCTCGCTCGGCCGGTTCCCGCTCGACCGCGTCGCCGCCGATCCGGCGCGGGTGCGCGAGGCCGCGGCCCTGCTCGCCGCGGCCAAGGCGCCGCTGGTCATCGCCGGCGGCGGCATCCACCTGTCCGACGCCGCCGCCGAACTGGCGGCGCTCCAGGACCGCGCGTCGTTGCCCGTCGCCACCACCGCCATGGGCAAGGGGGCGGTGGACGAGCGTCATCCGCTGTCGCTCGGTCCGGTCGGCTATTTCATGGGCACCGGCGGCCGCACCCGCCACCTCCGCCCGATGGTCGAGGACGCCGACGTCATCCTGCTGATCGGCAACCGCACCAACCAGAACGGCACCGACAGCTGGTCGCTCTACCCGAAGACCGCCCGCTTCATCCATCTCGACGTCGACGGGCAGGAGATCGGCCGCAACTACGAGGCGCTGCGGCTGGTCGGCGACGCCAAGCTGACCCTGGCCGCCCTGGCCGAGGCCCTGGAGGGTGAGGATCTCTCCGCCCGTCACGCCGCCCGGCCGAAGGTGGAGAAACAGATCGCCGCCGGTCTGGCCGCCTGGAAGGACGACGTCGCCCGTGCCATTCCGATGGATGCGGCACCGGTCCGGCCCGAGCGCCTCATGCGCGACCTCGACAGCGTCCTGACCCCGGAGACCATCGTGGTCGCCGACGCCAGCTACTCCTCCATCTGGGTCGCCAACTACCTGACCTCGCGCAAGCCAGGCATGCGCTTCGTCACCCCGCGCGGTCTGGCCGGGCTCGGCTGGGGACTGCCTTTCGCACTCGGTGCCAAATGTGCCCGGCCGGATGCCCCGGTCTTCGCGCTGGTCGGCGACGGCGGCTTCGCCCATGTCTGGTCGGAGCTGGAGACCGCCCGGCGCATGGGGCTGAACGTCGTGGTCGCCGTGCTGAACAACCAGATCCTCGGCTACCAGAAGCACGCGGAGAAAGTGCTGTTCAACGACTACTCCGACGTCTGCGACTTCGCCGCCGTCGACCATGCCGCCATCGCCCGGGCCTGCGGCTGCGCCGGCGAGCGCATCGAGACGCCCGACGCCTTCCTGCCGGCGCTGCAGCGGGCGCTGGCCGCCGGCACCACCACGGTGCTGGACATCGTCACCGAACAGCGCGCCCACCCGCCGGTCACGATGTTCGAAGGCAATGCCCGGCTGAACTATTGAGCCGACCTTGGCTTCAGGGAGGAATGCCATGAAGAAGATCCTCAACAACCCCGCCGATTATGTGGATGAGATGCTGGATGGGCTGGTCGCCGCCCATCCGGAGAGCTATCGCCGCCTCGGCGAGGGCGGACGGGTGATCGCCAGGGCCGGTGGGCCGGTGCAGGGCAAGGTCGGCATCGTGTCGGGCGGCGGGTCCGGCCATCTGCCGACCTTCACCGGCTATGTCGGGCCGGGGCTGCTCGACGCCTGTTCCATTGGCAACGTCTTCGCCGGTCCCAGCGTCGGCGATTGCGTGGATGCCATGCGGGCGGCCGATGGCGGGGCCGGTGTGCTGCGGCTCTACGGCAATTATGGCGGCGACCGCATGAACTTCGACATGGCCGGCGAGATGCTGGAAATGGAGGGGATGGAGACGACCAGCGTGCTGGTCGCCGACGACGTCGCCAGTGCCGGGCCGGAGGAGCGGGCCAAGCGGCGCGGCGTCGCCGGGCTGGTCTACGCCTACAAGATCGCCGGCGCCATGGCCGAGCGGCCGGGAACGACGCTGGGCGAGGTCACCGCGGCGGCGCGCAAGGCGGTTTCGGCGACCGCCAGCATCGGCGTCGCGCTGACTCCCTGCATCGTCCCGGAATCGGGCAAGCCGACCTTCTCCATCGCCGACGACGAGATGGAGATGGGCATGGGCATCCACGGCGAGCCCGGGATCTGGCGCGGCCCGCTGCGCCGCGCCGACGAGATCGCCGGGGAGATGCTGGACCGGCTGCTCGCCGACACCGGCATCGGCCGGGGCGAGCGGGTGTCGGTCTTGGTCAACTCGCTGGGCGCCACGCCGCATGAGGAGCTGTACATCCTCTACCGCCACCTCGCCCGCCGGCTGGCCGAGGCCGGCGTGACGGTCGGCCTGCCGCTGGTCGGGCGCTATGCCACCTCGATGGAGATGGCCGGCGCCTCGCTGACGCTGCTGCGTCTCGACGGGGAGCTGGAAGCGCTGCTGCGCGCCCCGGCCAACTGCCCGTTCTGGAGCCTGTGAGATGGATGCAACCGACAACGGACTGACGGTGGCGGTGCTGGCGGCGGCGCTCGACCGCTGGGCGGATCGAATGGACACGGCGGCCGACGAGTTGAATGCCCTCGACGCCCGGCTGGGCGACGGCGATCTCGGTGCCACGCTCGGGAAATGCGCCCAGAACATCCGTGCAATCCGCCCCGGCCTGGATGCCACCAGCGACGGCGACCTCGGCCAAGCCTTCAAGACCTGCGCGATGGCATGCTCCAAGGCGTCGGGATCGAGCTTCGGCACCTTGCTGGCGGTGGCCTTCCTCACGGCGGCCAAGGCGACGGCCGGGCGAAGCGCCCTGCCATGTTCCGAACTGCCGCAACTGCTGGGAGACATACTGGGCGCGCTCTCGGCCCGCGGCGGCGCGGCCTTGGGTGACAAGACCGTGCTCGATCCGCTGGACGCGGTGCGTGCGGCGTTGGCCTCACTCGCCGCTGCGGAACGGGACGATCCCGCCACACGGCACGCGGCGGCGGTCCGGGCCACCGAGCGGACGATCGAGGTCTTCCGGGACAAGCCGAACCGCATCGGACGCGCCCGCATGTTCGCCGAGCGGTCGGTCGGGCTGGACGACCCTGGCATGATCGCCTTCCGCCACATGGTCGAAAGCCTCAAGCCGGCCTGAACCTCCGGCTTGATCGGGGCCACCACGCCATTCGTCGATCGAGGAGACCGTCAGGCGCCGGTCGAAGCCGCCTGACGGTCTCGAACCTCCCGGTTTTGCGACGGGGAACGCCGAAGTCCGTCACATAATCTTCTCCCATCCGTCATGATCGTACACCCTTCGAGGTAATAACTTCGTCGTGATGGAACGGGTGCGGGCCGGGCGGTCATAGATGGAAGCGTCCACGGAAAACGACATGCTGGACATCATCGAGGATGATGGACAGACCGGCGGCACGGCAACCGGGCGGGCGTGGCGCCTGCTGCTGGTCGATGACGACGACGTCGTCCATGCCTCGACGAAATACTCGCTTCACGACGTGGAGACCCTCGGCCGCCGGCTGGAGCTGACCCATGCGAAATCGGCGGCCGAAGCCCACGCGATCCTGCGCGAGGACGACGATTTCGCCATCATCCTGCTCGACGTGGTGATGGAGACGCCGGATGCGGGGCTGAAGCTGGTCCGCATCATCCGCGAGGAGTTGAAGCTGACCACCCTGCGGATCATCCTGCGCACTGGCCAGCCGGGCTACGCTCCCGAACTGGCGGTCATCCGCGACTACGACATCGACGATTACCGGACCAAGTCGGAACTGACGCGCAACCGGCTGCTGACCTCGCTGTTCACGGCGCTGCGCGCCTACAGCCACATCCATGCGCTGGAGTTGAGCCGCAAGGGGCTGGAACGGATCATCGCCGCCTCCGCCGGCCTGTTCCGGCGCAGCTCGCTGCGCTCCTTCTGCGAGGGCATCCTGCTTCAGCTCGGCGGCCTTCTCGACGTCGAGGCGAACGGCTTCGTCCTCGCCCGCCTCGCACCGACACCGGCCCTGGCGGCTACCGGCAGCAGTGACTGCGGAGAGCCGCTCATTCTCGCGGCGGCCGGCCCGTTCCGGCACCTGTCCGGGACGCGGCTCGGCCGCGTGGACGACGAGCCGCTGCGCACCCTGATCGCGTCGGCCCTGGAGGGCAAGCGGAGCGTTTATCTGGACAGCGCCACGGTGCTCTACATCCCCGGCCAGTCCGGGGACGATCTGGCGATCTACGTCGCGACCGGCCGGGAGATCGGGCCGGACGTCCGCCGCCTGCTGGAGGTCTTCTGCTCCAACGTGGCGCTCGGCTTCGACAACGTGTCCCTCCTCGACGACGTGCGGTCGCTCGCCTATTACGACCAGCTGACCGGGCTGCCCAACCGCACGCTCTTCCTGGAGGAAATCGGCGGCCGGCTGGCGGAACGGTCCGCGGCCGGCGACGCGCTGGCCGTACTGCTTCTCGACCTCGACCATTTCCAGGCGGTCAACGACGGGCTCGGGCACGAGGCCGGCGACAGGCTGCTGATGGCTGTGGCGAACCGGCTCTGCTCCGTCTTCGGCGACCGGAACGCCGTCAGCCGGATCGCCAGCGACATGTTCGGCGTGCTGGTCCGGCTGAAGCGGACCACCGACCAGCGGGAGCTGGTCCGGGCGATCGAGCTTTGCTTCGTCGATCCCTTCACCATCAACGGACACCCCATCGCCACCCGGGTATCGGGCGGCTACGTCCTGGCCGAGGAGGGCGAACGGGTCGGGAAGCAGGATGTCCACCGGCTGGTCCGCCGGGCGGGAATGGCCCTGAAGGGCGCCAAACGCGGCGGGCGCGGACGCATCCTGCGCTTCGATCCGGTGATGGAGGAGGAGCTGCACGGGCGGCTCTCGCTGGTCAGCCGCCTGGCCGAGGCGCAGTCCAACGGGCAATTCTCCCTGGTCTACCAGCCGCAGCTCGCCCTGTCGGACGGGACCACCTTCGGAAGCGAGGCGCTGCTGCGCTGGCAGCTGCCGGAAGGAGGCTGGGTGCCGCCCGACCGGTTCATCCCGGTCGCCGAGGATGCCGGCCATATCCTCAGCCTGGGCGAATGGGTGCTGCGGCAGGCCTGCCTCGCACAGGTCCGCTGGCGCGACGGCGCCGTCGGACGGCTCCGCATGGCGGTCAACGTGTCGGTGCGCCAGCTGCGCGACGAGAATTTCGTCCGCGGCGCCGAACGCATCCTGACCGCCTGCAACGCCGACCCACGCGACATCGAACTGGAGATCACCGAAAGCCACGCGATGGAGAACGACCAGGTCCTCGCCATGGTCCGGGTCCTCCGCGGCATGGGGTTCAGCATCGCCATCGACGATTTCGGCACCGGCTACTCGTCGCTGTCGCGGCTCCAGCAGTTGCCGGCCTCCGTCCTCAAGATCGACCGTTCCTTCGTCACCGATCTCGGCACGCTCCCGGAAAGCCGCAGCATCGCGGCGACCATCGTGAAGGTCGGCCACGAGCTGGGGATGACCGTCCTCGCCGAAGGGGTCGAAACGGCGGAGCAGGAGGAGATCCTGCGGTCGCTCGGCTGCGACGCCGTTCAGGGCTATCTCTACGCCAAGCCGATGCCGGCGGAGCGGTTCGAACGCTGGATCCTCGAACGATCGCCGGAACGTTCGCCGGAACAGTCGCCGGCAACGGTTTCCTGACCGCCGCCGGCCAACCGCCCGCGCCGGTTCACGGCGCCACGGCCGCCGGCCCGTCGGCCGTCTCATGCTCCGGCTGCCGGGGGGCCTCCAGCGGCAGCAGGATCGAGAACCGGGTTCCCTCGCCGACCCGGCTCTCCACCGCGACCGTCCCGCCGAGAACCCGCGTGACGATCGCATAGACGATGTGCAGGCCGAGCCCGCTGCCGCCCGCACCGAGCTTCGTCGTGAAGAACGGATCGAAGATCCGCGGCAGGATCGCCGCCGGGATGCCCGCCCCGTCGTCGGCCACCGTCAGGGTCGCGTGCCGGCCGTCCTCCTCCAGCACCGCCCCGATCATGATGGTGCCCGCCACCGTCGCGTCGGCGAAGGCATGGAGCATGGCGTTCGCCATCAGGTTGGTCAGGACCTGGCCGAGAGCGCCGGGGAAGCTGTCCATCACCACGCCGCCGGGCAGGTCCAGGGCGATGGACACCGGGGAATGCCGGTAGGTCGGACGCAGCATGGCGACGACCTCGCCGCAGACCACGTCGAGGCCGAAGCGGCGGCGCAGTTCGCCGGTCTGGTCGACGGCCACGCGCTTGAAACGTCCGATCAGGTCGGACGCGCGCAGCAGGTTGCCGACCAGCAACTGGCTGGCCGTGCCGAAGCTGTCGGAATAGTCCCGGATGACCGACCGGCGCAACTCCTTGCCCTGGAGGATGGCCTGGAATTCCGCGACCCTGTCCGAAAGCGTGGTCGCCACCGTCAGGCCGTTGCCGATCGGCGTGTTGATCTCGTGCGCGATGGCCGCGACCATGCCGCCGAGGGCGGCCAGCTTCTCCGACCGGATCAGCTCGTCCTGCGCCCGCTTCAGGGTTTCCAGCGTCGCGCTCAGCTCCTCGGTGCGCTTCGCGACCGTCTCCTCGATCACCTCCATATGGCGGGCCTGGCGTTCGATGAAGTCCAGGCGCTCCTCCGCGTGCTGCTTCAGGGTGGCGAGCGCGGCCGCCATCCGCCCGACCTCGTCCCGGCGGTCGATGCGCGGAATCCGCAGATCCACCCGCCCGGCCGCCAGGACCGCCATGCCGTCGGTCATCTGGCGGATCGGCGCGGTCACGCCGCGGACGATGGCCGCCAGCAGGCCGCACACCACGACCAGCAGGCCGAAGCCGCTCAAGGCGATGGCCCAGGCCCGGCTGCTGATGGTCTGCTCCGCCCGCGCCGTCGTCAGGCGAAGCTCGAGCTGGCCGATCCGCTGGCTCCCGGCCGCTTCGCCGGCCGGCGTCCCCGCGGTCGGCTCCCCTGCGGCCCGCCCTTCCACGGACGGCCTGGTCAGCAGGACCCGTTCGACGATCAGCCCGCCCTGCGGCGGGACGGCATCCCCGAGCCTGAGGAAGACCGCGCCGCCGCTTTCGGTGATCACCGCGCCGGCAAAGTCGGGGTCCTCCGACAAGGGGCGCAGGATTGCCTGGGCCGCGACCCGGTCGACGTTCCACAGCGCGTCGCCGATCCCGCCGGCGAGAAGCGACACGGTCTGCCGGGCCCTCGCCTCCAGCGCCGTCCGGGCGTCCCGGTCGGAGAAGCTGATCGCCACCACCACCGCCAGACCGACCGCGAACAACAGGGGAAGGCAGATCATCCCGACGGTCCGGACCATCAGGCTTCCGGACAGGAAGGCGCCGATCCGGGCGAGACGGCCGGGCGGGCGCAGGCGAAGGAAACCGTCGGCGGGCAGCGGCATTGCGATCCTCGGTTGGTCGGCGACGCCGGCGGAGCGACCCCGGTCCGGAGGCCTCTTCAGCGGCAGGCGGGAACGAGCTCGGCCGGCCGCACCGCCGGCGCACCGCCGGCGATCTCCGCCGCCGCCGCATCGACCCGCGATGCCAGTCCGGCCACCAGGGCGGCGTTGGCCTCGTCCTTCGCCCAGTCGACGCCCTGTTCCGCCAACCCCAGATACTGCACCCCGGCCGTCCATTTCCCCTCATGGGCGTCCTTCAGGGCGAGGTAGGCCGCCACGTCGACCCGCTTCATCGCCGATGTCAGGACATGGCCGGGAAACAGGCCGTTCTGGTTGGTGTCCACGCCGATCCCCAGGCGTCCGGACGCCGCCATGGCCTCGAGCACGCCGATCCCGGCATAGCCGGCGGCGGCGAAAACGACGTCGGCGCCGTCGGCGACCAGTTGCTCCGTCACGCGGTGCGCCGCATCCTTGTCCCGAAAGGCGCTCGGCCCGGTTCCGAGGAAACGGCGAAGGAGTCGGATGGAGGGGCGGGCCGCCACGGCGCCCTGGATGAAGCCGCATTCGAACCGCTTGACCGGCGGAATGGGCATTCCGCCGACGAAGGCGACGGTTCCGGTTCCGCTCGCCAATCCCGCCGCCATGCCGACGAGATAGGCGGCCTCGTCCTCGCGGAAGAGGACGGAGCGCACGTTCGGCAGATCGACGCGACCATCGATCAGGGTGAAGTGGATTGCCGGGAATTCCTGCGCGACGGTAGAAACAGCGGCCTCGTTGACGAACCCGATCAGCAGGATGTTACGGATGCCGAACTCGGCGAAGGTCCGCATCGACCGGACGCTCTCCTCCTCGGTGCGGATGACGTTCTCGCGCGCATCGATGCCGGTTTCGGACTTGAAGCGCTGCAAGCCGCGCAGCGCCAGCTCGTTGAAGCCGCCGTCCGTCTTGGTGTTGTTGAAGACGATGGCGAACTGGCGGTCCGCCGGGACCTCGGCGCGGGCGGGCGGGAGCATGGCCAAGACGAGCAGCAGAATGAGGAGGAACGGCACCGGGATCACCCTGTTGCGATTGGGCTACCCCGAATGTCGCAGAGCTCGTTTGCGCCGGAATGATCGTCGCATGACATTTTTGCGAATATTGAAATGGAAGTGAAAAAATTCAGTCGACCAGATCTCAGGTCGACCATGCTCCAAATGGAAGATGAACTTTACATGAAATTGTATTCTGGAAATAGCTTCGTAACGAGCGGTTAATCGAACTGGTTCGAAAATGACGCGGCATATTTCATACCCTGACGCCCCATCCTCCCCTGCCTCTCCGCCGAGGCCGGGCACTCCCGGGAGTATTTCCATGGTTGGAAGAATTACGGGCCTCACCCTCGTGCTGGGCGGCGCCATCCTGGCCTGCGCAGTCGGAGCGAAGGCGGATACGGTTCGCCTGACGACGCTGGAATGGCCCCCCTATTCCGGCTCCCTGCCGGACAACGGCTTTTCCAGCATCGTGGTCCGCGAAGCGTTCAAGGCGATGGGGCATACGGTCAGCGTCGAGGTGCTGCCCTGGCAGCGCGCCGTTCACAGCGCCAAGGAAGAGCCCGGCGTGGTCGGGTATTTCCCGGAGTATCCGGCGGAACTCGACGGCTTCTCCCTCTCCGACCCGATCGGCGAGAGCCCGCTCGGCCTGATCGTTCCGGCCGGCGCCAAGATCGCCGATCCCAGCCCGCCGGGCCTCGCCCGCCTGAAGCTGGGCGTGGTCAACGGCTACGTGAACGCCAAGCCGGTGGGAGACGCCATCGCGACGAACGGCCTGAAGCCGGAGGCCGTGGTCGACGACACCACCAACATCCGCAAGGTCGCCGCCGGCCGCATCGAGGCGGCGGAGATCGACCGCTATGTCTTCTCCTACCTGATGCGCAACACCGCCGAGCTGCAATCCCTCCAGGGCAAGATCGAATTCGGCCCGATGCTCGAATCGAAGACGCTGCACGTCGCCTTCAACACCAAGCCGGAAGGGCGGAAATGGGCGGCGGTCTTCGCCGAAGGGCTGAAGAAGATCGACGTCGGCACCCTGCAGAAACAGCACCTGTCGGCGCTCGCGCAGTAACGTCGCCGCCTTGCCCCCGGTCTTGCGGGATAGGCCGCTTCATGAAGGAGTCGCGATGTTCGGAATCTACCGCCGCAATCTCACGGCCCGCGTCCTGGTGCCGATCGCCGCCCTGTTCGTCGTTCTCGCCCTGGGAGCGATGGCGGGCATCGCCTACATGAACATGGCCGTGGCACGCAACGGCCTTGCGGAGCGTGCGCAGATGATCGCGACGGCCCTTGCCGGCGGCGCCGGCGAGGCCCTGTGGAACATGGATGCCAACGCGGCGACGGTCCTGCTCGCCTCGCTGGCGGCCGATCCCGACTATGTCGGCAGCGCGATCAAGGACAAGGACGGCAAGATCTTCGCCGCCCACGGCGGCACGGCGGCCCAGCCGGAAGGCGGGATCGCCGGCAACGCTCCGGTGACCCGCAGGGAGGGCGCGAAGGCGGCCGAGATCGGAACGATCCAGGTCAGGCTGTCGACCCGGCGCATCCAGGACGACATCCGCGCGACCACCGCGGTCATCGCCCTGGCGGCCCTGCTGTCGGTCCTGGTGGTCTGCGGGGCTCTCGCCGCCATCGTCCGCACCGTCACGCGGCCGATCGCGCAGATGACCCAGGTGATGAGCGCGCTCGCCGCCGGCAGAACCGAAATCGAGGTTCCGGCCACCGGCCGCGAGGACGAGGTCGGCAAGATGGCCCTCGCCGTCCAAACCTTCCGGGAGAACGCCATCGAGCGGCGCCGGCTGGAAGCCGAACAGGGTCTCCTGCGCCAGGAGGCGGACCGGCAACGGCAGCAGGCGCTGACCTCGGTCGCCGACACCTTCGACCGCGACGTCGGACGCCTCCTGACCGGCGTCAACCAGACCGCCGCGTCCATGGGCCTGTCGGTCGGCGAGATGGCCGCCGGCGCCGGAGAGAACGCCTCCGTCAGCCAGACCGTGGCCCGGACCGCCGAGGAGGTCAGCAGCAACGTGCAAACCGTGGCTGCCGCGGTGGAGGAGCTCGCCGCATCGATCCGCGAGATCTCCATCCAGGCGCAAAGTTCCCAGACCGAATCGCAAGGCGCCAGCCGCCAGGTCGCCACCACCGTGGATCTCATGAACCGGCTGGTCGGCGACGCCGGGCGGATCGGCGACGTCTTGACCCTCATCACCTCCATCGCCGGCCAGACCAACTTGCTGGCGCTGAACGCGACCATCGAGGCCGCGCGCGCGGGAGAGGCCGGCAAGGGCTTCGCGGTGGTGGCGACCGAGGTGAAGAATCTCGCGGGCCAGACCGCCAAGGCCACGGAGGAGATCTCCGCCCTGATCGGAGCGATCCAGGCCTCGACCGGCGACGCCGCCGGCAAGATCGGTGACATCTCCCATGTCATGGGCCGGCTGAGCGCGATCAGCGCCTCGATCGCCGCAGCGGTCGAGCAGCAGAACTCGGCGACGACGGAAATCAGCCGTGCCGTCCAGCAGGCCGCCCAGGGAACCGAGCGGCTCCGCCAGAACGTCCGCACCGTCGCCGATTCCGCGCACCGCAACGGCACCGCCGCGGCAAACCTGCATGGCGGCATCCAGGATCTGGAGCGCAGCGTCCATGAATTCCACGCGCAGGTCGACCGCTTCGTCGGAACATTGCAGGCCGGTTGAGCGGAGCGGCGATCCGGACCGGCCACGACCCGAGGCGCGGCTCGATCCACGGCTTTCCGGCCGGAACCATCCGGTGCCCGGCCGCCCACCGGAACCCCATCACTGCGCAGCGACGCCGGCCGGCCACGAGGGATGCCGACCGGCCAGCGTCCGCGGGGGAAGGTCAGCGCGCGACGGACCGCGTCCGGATCACGGCGACCGCGACGATGGTCAGGGCACAGCAGGCCATCAGGTAGGCGGACACGTAGCGCGGGCTGCCGCCGGCAGCGGCCACCAGCGCGGAGGCGATGAAGGGCGTCGGCCCGGCGATCAGCAGGCTGTTGATTTCCCGCGTCATCGCGATGCCGGAGAAGCGGTAGCGCGTCGGGAAGAGATTGGCCAGGAAGGCACCCTGGGCGCCGGCCAGTCCGCCGAAGCCGAGGCCGTAGCCGAGGCTCATCGCCAGCGTCGCCAGCACCACGTTCCCCGTGTCGAGCAGCGCGAAGAAGGGAATGGCGAACAGGAAGGTGAAGGCCGCCCCGAAGATGTAGACCTTGGCGTTGCCGATCCGGTCGGCGATGGCGCCTATGACCGGCGTCGCGACGACGCCGGTGAGAGCCGCGATCACCACGGCGCTGAGCGCCTCCACCCGCGGCATGCCCAGCGTGTTGGTCATGTAGCTGAGCGAGAACGCGCTCAGGATATAGGCGTTGGCATTGTGGCCGGTGACGGAGAGGAAACCGAACAGCAGCTCCTTCGGCGAATGGCGCAGCAGCTCTCCGACCGGGACCTTGTGCTCCTGCCGCTCGCGGGCGGCGCGCTCCATCGCCTCGACATATTCCGGCGTCTCGTCGAGGTTGCGGCGGATGTAGAGCGCCACGAAGAACAGCACGCCGGAGATCAGGAAGGGCATCCGCCACCCCCAACCCATCAGCATCGGCTCCGGCATGTAGGACACCGCGAGGAAGCACAGCGTCGCCAGCATGATGCCGACCACCGTCGCCGACTGGAGGATGGCGGTGAGCATGCTCCGATGCTCCGGTGCAGCATATTCCGAGACGAGGGTGACGGCGCCGGCATATTCCGCCCCCGCCCCGAAGCCCTGCAACAGCCGGAAGACCACCAGCAGGATGGGCGCCAGGATGCCGATGTCGCCATAGGTCGGCAGCAGCCCCATGGCGACGGTGGCCAACCCCATGGAGGCGATGGTGAAGACCAGGGCCGGCTTGCGCCCGAACCGGTCGCCGAAATGCGCGATGACGACTCCGCCCAGCGGCCGGGAGAAGAAGCCGACGGCGAAGGTGGCGAAGGCCGCGAGGAGGCCGCCCAGTTCGGAGAATTGCGGGAAGAACAGCCTGTTGATGACCAGCCCGGACGCCGCCCCGTAGAGCGCATAGTCGAACCATTCGATGACGGTGCCGACGACTGCCGCAGTCACCGCCCGCCGCACATTCGCACGGCGGGGCGCCGCGGCTCGGCTGCCGGCCTCCGCGGTGGTGTCTTGAGCGGTGGACATGCGGATGATTCCTTCCTGCGCCCCTTCCGGGGGCGGTGGCGCCGACGCGTCCGGGGCCTCGGCCACCGGCGTCTCGCCTTCGGAATAGCACGCTCACGGCACAAGGTCAGGCAGGCAAAGGCTCCGGGACGCCGCCACGCATCCGCCGCCGCCGGCATTCGAGCGAAACCTTGCCCGGCGGCATCACACGCTCCACCTCCGGTCGTTATCGCCCGCGCCTCGTTGTTCGAGTGATGTCAGGCGGCCCAGCCGCCGTCGATCACATGGATCTGGCCGGTCGTATAGGCGGCACCGGCCAGATAGAGGACGAGGTCGGCGATATCCTCCGGCGTTCCGATGGGTTGCCGCGCCACGAAGGCGGCGCGGGGCGCCTTGTACTCGCCCTGGCCGCCCGGCCGGTCCTGCCGGGAAGCGTTCTCCACCGTCCCAGGGCAGATCGCGTTGCAGCGGATGCCGCGCGCCACATAGTCCGCCGCGACGGATTTCGTCAATCCGATCACCGCGGCCTTGGTGACGCTGTAGGCGAAGCGGTTCGGCACCGCCTTCACGCTGCTGGCCACCGACGCCATGTTGATGATGCTGCCGTCCCCCCGCTCCAGCATGCCGGGCAGCACGGCCCGGATGCTGCGGGCCATCGCCTTGACGTTGAGGTCGAAGGCCAGGTCCAGGTCCGCGTCGCCGCATTCCAGCACCGTGCCGTTCTGCACGACGCCCGTGCAGTTGAACAGCACGTCGATGCGGCCGATCTCGGTCACCAGCCGCTCGATGGCGCCTTCGTCCAGAACATCGAGCCGGCAAAGCCGAAGCGCGCCTCCGCCGGCCGCCTCGCCCAGGCCGGCCAGCTTCCCCTCGTCCCGATCGATCGCCCAGACCCGGGCGCCGGCGCGGGCGAAGGCTTGGGCCGACGCCCGCCCGATGCCCTGACCGGCCGCGGTCACCAGCACGACCTTGTTTTCCAGATTCGACATGGTCGATCTCCCAATGCTGCCGTGACCGAGGTCAGTGGGCGGTGTGCGTGTGACGGTGCACGACGTACCGGTCGAGCGCCGCCCAGTCCCAGTCGATGCCGAGGCCCGGGACGTCCGACGGGATCGCCTTGCCGGCCTCGATCCGGATTTGCGAGGAGGTCACGAGGTCGAGCTGGGGGATGAACTCCAGCCAGCGGCTGTTCGGCACCGCGCAGCACAGGGGCAGGTGCAGTTCCATCAGGAAATGCGGGCAGACGGGCACGTTGAAGGCTTCCGCCATGTGGGCGACCTTCAGCCAGGGCGTGATGCCGCCGATGCGCCCGACATCGACCTGCAGGATGGAACAGGCGCCGCTCTGCAGGTAATCCTTGAACTGGGACAGGCTGTAGAGCGATTCGCCGACGGCGATGGGGACGCTGGTCGCGGCGGCGAGGCGGCGGTGCGCCTGGACGTCGTCGGCATGGATGGGCTCCTCGAACCAGGCTACGTCGAAGTCCTGGTAATGGCGGACGCGGCGGATCGCCTCGTCCAGGGTGAAGCCCTGATTGGCGTCGGTCATGATCTCCCAGCCGGCGCCGACCGCCTCGCGCACGGCGGCGATGCGCCGGACGTCCTCCGCCACATGCCGGCGCCCGACCTTCAGCTTGGTGCCGCCGAAGCCGCGCTCCTTGGCCCGCAGCGCTTCCTCGACCAGTTCGCGCTCCCCGATGTGGAGCCAGCCGCCCTCGGTGCAATAGAGGTCGATGCTTTCCTTTGCGCCGCCGGCCAGCCGATGAAGCGGCAGGAACGTCCGGCGGCCGCGCAGGTCCCACAGCGCCGTGTCGATGACGGCCAGCGCGATCGAGGTCAGGGCGCCGACCGTCGTGGCATGGACGCGGTAGAACAGGTCGCGCCAGATGCGCTCGACGTCGTCGGCCTCGCGGCCGATCAGCAACGGGACCAGATGGTCGTCGAGCAGCCTCACGACCGACGACCCGCCGGTTCCGATCGTGTAGCTGTAGCCGGTGCCGACGACACCGTCGGCATCGGTGATCCGCACCATCGGCGTTTCCTGGCACTCGAAGCTCTGGACGGCGTCGGTGCGCTTGGCTTTGGGTTTCAGGTCCGCTTGCAGGACCTCCACGGAAACGATCTTTGCCACCGGACGCGTCCTTCGTCGTTCTGTCTTGCGCGGTTTCGACGTGCTGTCTCTCGGTTGCGGCCCTGTCCCGGGCTGCGAAGGACGGGCGCAAGACGGCAAGGTCCGACGGCCGGTTACGCCGTCGGGCATGCACTGCGGTCGTTCGATGAAGGCGCCGGTGTTGCGGGCGCTTCCCCGGCGTCAGGCATCGGGCATCGTCGTCTCGCCGGAGGTCCAGCCGTCGTAACGCTGCCACGACATCCGCAAATGGCGCTCCAGCGCCGCGGCGGCGGCATCCTCGTCGCCCGACAGAACGGCGTTTAGGATCGCCCTGTGCTCCTCGATGACCGGCGCGATGTCTTGCGGAACCGTGCTGAAGAGGCGCGCATGATGCAGATGCGGGTGCAGACTGCGCACGCTTTGGGCCAGCACCTCGTTGCCGCAGGCATCCAGCATGGCGTCGTGGAAGTTCTCGTCCGCCTTGCTGGCCGACACGTATTCCCGCGCCCGCACGCCGAGCGTGCTCGATTCCAGCGCGCGGAGGCTGTCGGTCATCCGCTCGATCGCACCGGCCGGCCGGAGCCGCGCGACCTGCCTGACGGCCCATCCCTCGGCAAGGACGCGGAAGGTCAGCAGCTGTTCGAACCACTTGCGGGTCGGGACGGGAGTGACCGCGAAGCCCGCGAAGGTCGAGGACGTCACCAGCCCCATCGCCGATAGCCGCGTCAAGGCCTCGCGAATGGGCGACGAGCTGATGTCAAGCTCGCGCGAGATCGCGTCGATGTTCAAGCGCCCGCCCGGCTCGTACTCGCCGTCCAGAATGCGCTCCTGCAGCAGGTGCATGACCTGATCGGCAAGGGCGACGCGGGAAATGACAGGCTTCTTCGACATGATGCTCCCAGCTCGCTCCGGGAAGCCTAGCAATTGTCCAGTCTCTGGTCAATCATGCATCATGGATCGTGCACGATCCATGATGCGATACTGATTATGGTGCGGCTGCATGGTGGTTCGGTGGGGTCGTCGCCACTGTCTGGCAGATACGCGCTCGTTTCAAGCCACGCCTCCGCGTCGGAGGCGACCGTACTTGTCCCGGCTGATCACCGTCAGGGTGATGTTTCAATCCACGCCTCCGCGTAGGAGGCGACGCGGACAGGTCGTCCAGTAACAGGCTTTCGTCAATGTTTCAATCCACGCCTCCGCGTAGGCAGGGCTCCGAATCCGGGTTAACGGATTTTAACGGCGAGAATGGCGTCGAGGTAATCGGTG
>NZ_JAENHM010000043.1 GCF_016595245.1 Azospirillum endophyticum | reverse complement strand
GGTCGGCCAGCAGCTGCGCCCCCGTCCCCGTCATCGTGATCTTCCCCGTCACCATCACATAGGCCCGGTGCGCCAGCTTCAGCGCGTGGAAGGCGTTCTGCTCGACCATGAACACCGTCATCTTCTGCTCCCGGTTGATCTCCCGGATCACCTGGAAGATCTGCTTCACGATCAGCGGCGCCAGACCCAGCGACGGCTCGTCCAGCAGCAGCAGCCGCGGCTGGCTCATCAAGGCCCGGCCGATCGCCAGCATCTGCTGCTCGCCGCCCGACATCGTCCCGGCGCGCTGGTTGATGCGCTCCTTCAGACGCGGGAACAGCGTCAGCACCCGTTCCAGCTCGCGCTCGAAGCTGCCGGGCTGGGCGACGATCGAGCCCATCTGGAGATTCTCCAGCACCGTCATCCGCGGGAAGATGCGCCGCCCTTCCGGGCTTTGCGCGATGCCGCGCCGCACGATCTCGTGGGTGGGGAGGTCGGTGATGTCCTCGCCCTCGAAGAACACCCGGCCCTGGCGCGCCCGCGGACTGCCGCAGATCGTCATCAGCAGCGTCGACTTGCCCGCCCCGTTGGCGCCGATCAGCGAGACGATCTCGCCGGCGCCGATCTCGATGTCGATCCCCTTCAGCGCCTCGATGGCGCCGTAGAAGGTGTGGACGCCCGATACCTTCAGCATGGCTCAGGCTCCCTTCTGCGCTTCTTGCAGCATGTTCAGGTCGGCGGCGACCTCCGGCGGCAAGGCTTCGTCCTCGTCCTCGCCCAGATAGGCGCGGATCACCGCCGGGTCGTTCTTCACATGCTCAGGCGTGCCGTCGGAGATCTTCCGGCCATAGTCCAGCACCACCACATGGTCGGAAATCCGCATCACCACGCTCATGTCATGCTCGATCAGCAGCACCCCGGTGCGGTGGCCCTG
Organism: Azospirillum endophyticum; assembly: GCF_016595245.1. GTDB lineage: Bacteria > Pseudomonadota > Alphaproteobacteria > Azospirillales > Azospirillaceae > Azospirillum > Azospirillum endophyticum. The sequence continues at coordinate 104 of NZ_JAENHM010000043.1, read as the reverse complement.
CGGCGTCTGCACATCGCGGATGAAGGTCAGGATCTCGGCCAGTTCCCCCGACTCGCGCGGGTTCAGCCCGGCCGCCGGCTCGTCCAGGCACAGCAGCACCGGCT
>NZ_JAENHM010000042.1 GCF_016595245.1 Azospirillum endophyticum | reverse complement strand
CGCTCGTCCTGATGGTCGGCTTCACCATCCTGATCAACCGCACCTCGCTGGGACGTGCCCAGCGGGCGTGCGAGCAGGACAAGAAGATGGCGGGGCTGCTCGGCGTCAACGTCGACCGCGTCATCTCGCTGACCTTCGTCATGGGCGCAGCACTCGCCGCCGTCGCCGGCATGATGGTGCTGCTGATCTACGGCGTCATCGACTTCTACATCGGCTTCCTGGCGGGCGTGAAAAGCTTCACCGCCGCCGTGCTCGGCGGCGTCGGCTCGCTGCCCGGCGCCATGCTCGGCGGCGTGGTCATCGGCCTGATCGAGGCCTTCTGGTCGGGCTATGTCGGCTCCGAATGGAAGGACGTCGCAACCTTCTCCATCCTCGTCCTCGTCCTGATCTTCCGGCCCACCGGCCTGCTCGGCCGGCCCGAGATCGAGAAGGTGTAAGCGCCATGACCAGCCACTCCAACACCGTCTCGTCCGGCGGACGCACCGCCTCGCGCGGCGTCGACTGGGCCGCCACGATCAAGGACGCCGGCCTCGCCGCCTTCGTCGCTCTGCTGCTGACCGTGCCGCTGGTGGGCCTGCGCACCGTCGACCGCCCCACCGGGCTCGGCATCGAGGCCCGGCCGGAGGAGGTCATCGCCTCCCTCGTCCTCGTCTTGCTCGGCCGCCTCGGCCTCGGGCTGATCCGCCAGGGTATGGCGCTGCCGGTGCTGGTCGTGGCGCTGGTCTGCGCCGGCATCGGGCTGGTGCTGCCGATGCCGACCCAGGTGCTGCGCCTCGTGCTGGTGCTGGGCGGCGGCGTCATCGCGCTGCGCGCCGCCATGACGGTGGCCACCGGCCGCTCCAAGCTCAGCCAGGCCGACCGCGACAAGCGGATGGACCGCGTCGCCG
>NZ_JAENHM010000041.1 GCF_016595245.1 Azospirillum endophyticum | reverse complement strand
CCGAGGGCGCTTCGGCGGGCCGGCTCCCCACAGCTCCTACACCACGTTCAGGGACGTGACCCGACGAGGCCCAGCCCGCACTCTGGCCTGTCCGGAATCGGGGCGATCGGCATCGCGCAGAGGCAACGGACCTCGCATCAGTCTGCAGAGGCACCGCGTGTCGCTCCGTCGCGGTTGCCGCCCCGGCCGCTCTTCCGCCGGTTGGTGGGCATCGGCTGCAGGAGCGGCATGACGTGCCGGGGTGACCGCACCGTCGCGCGTTGGGCGGGCGCCGCCGCGCGGCTGTGCGCCGCGGCGGCGCCCGCCCAACGCATAAGGGGCCAGGCATCGCTCGGGCATGCGAAACCACGCGGAGTTTTTCCATGACCCTCGAATCCCTGTCTGAAGCGCTGAACGAGAACGCGTCCCTCGACGTCTTCTGGCTGGACCATCGCCTGCGCTTGAACGGAACCGTCATCCCGCGCGAGGACCCGCGCTACGCACCGGTCGACAGCTGGCTCCGACGCTTCGAGGCCGGTACCGGTGTTGGGGTCCTCGATTTCTCTGCAACTGTTCCGGTCGGTGCTCGCTGCGTGCTGGATCTCGGGCGCTTGGGAACTCTTCTGGCATGTCTGCAAGCGGAGATTGTCCTCAACCGGCCTGTGTGGCTGGGCAACACGCGGATCGAGAGCGTCACCACGGTGACGTTTCCGTCCAATGGAGCGGGTGGAGCAGGGCGCCCAACCGCGTCGAGCGTCGTGTGCTCGAACAATCGCTGGGGCGACCACCGCAGCGAGGACGAGCGCTGGCCCGCGATGGTCGACGCGATGAACAGCGCGGCCGTGGCGGCCATCGACGATCAGCGCTCCTGGTTCGGCGCATGTGGGCTGGGGACGATGCGGCTGTTCGTCCGTGCCCGGTACCCGCTGTCGGAGTGGCATCGCGACCGCGCCCGCGAACAGCGGCGGCGTGCGGCGGAGATGCTCGAGGACAAGCCGGTGCGCTGACCGCCTCCCGCGTCGCGCTGCCCGGCAAACCGCACACCCAATCCGTCGCCCGTCCCGGCGCGCCGGCCGGCCCTACGGGCCGCCGCGCCGGGCGGTCGGCACGACAACAATGTTCCGACAGGAAAAAGCCATGATGAGGATTGTTCGCGACGGTACCGAGCTGATCAACTGCATCGAAGCGGATGCGGTCCTCAGGGTGTTGCAGCCGGACACCGCTCCTCTCACCAACCGCCTGTGTCGGCTTTTGCGGGATGCGGTGCATGCGTGGTCGCACGGCGAACACTCACCCGCTGCGCGCGAGCAGATCGAGAACCTCCTTCTGGTGGCCGGATCCCTTGGCTACCAGGTGGGCCTCGAATGCACGGATGTCTTTACGGCCGTCGGCGACCTGGACGCGGCCGTGCAGGGCGGGCTGGCTCTGATGCCCCATTTTGACCGGCCAGTCCTTCGTCTGGCCTTGCAGCCCAAGCTCAACGTGGAGGCCCACGCCTGAGGGGATCGACCACCGCTGGGCACGCTTCCTCGCTCAGCCTGGCGTGGAATGCACGAACCGGAGAGGAGGCCGGGATGGGAGCGGCCAGTTGGCAGCGATGAGGACGCCCAGGGTGAGGCCCGCCGTCGCTCAGCCCGGGTCGGGCGCCGGTGCCATGCACTGCGAAGGCATCAGCGTTCGCAGTGCATTGGCATCCCGGAATCCCTGCTGCCTCAAGCATTTAGGTGCGAGATTGGGCTGCATGGCGCGTCCGCATCGGCTCGATGCGTCGTGCGCCCTCCCGTTCAAGACACCCAGTAACCCCGTACAAGTCACCCCGTCGGCTGCGGGCCCTCCGCACACGCGATCCCGTAACCCCGTACTTTTCACCCCGGTACCCCGTCGCCGCCCAAGGCTGCTGCGGGTTTGCGGCGTTCGGGAATCTTTGAACAAGAAAAAAGAACACGGGAACGAAGTTCCCACCCCCTTCTGGGGGTGCGGTTCGACCTGTCCCACCGCTGTCCCACCGGCCGGCGGGGCATGACACGGACAGAGCACCCGACGACGTCTTGAGAGGGGCGGCGCGGTTGGCGGCCGGCCGGGGGCAAAATCTCGGGCATCACGCCGGTGTGCTGGCTCGGTACCGCGACAGCACGCGTGGCGGCGGTCGATCCGTACGCATTGCACTCGGCAATCCAGATAAAGTCGGCAGAATCGGTTGCAATGCATATCGCATATGGTACCAATCTACGTGTATCGGCGCCTTGGATTCAGACCAACATAGCGCTTTTCCAGCACCGTCATCGCCATCTTTGCTGTGTGAGTATGCTAAACCGCACCACCTCGCCACACCAGAAGGCATTCCGGCTGCTTTTCCTGCTGCTCGCCGGAGGCGTCCCTCCGGACGGTGCCGACGCCGCCGAGGCCGAGGCGGTGTTCGTTGGCGAGAAGCGCATGCAGGCGTTCGACTTCTGGATCCGTTATCCCGATTACTTGGCCGACGAACTCCTGAACCTTTTCGGGCAAAGCCGTGATGCCGCGCTCCTCGACCAAGCCGCGGCAATCGTCCAGGACCGCGAGCCGGACCTGCGCCGCTATCCGATGGTCCGCTTCCGGTATGGCGCCTACGAGCGGATGGACGACGCCGTCGCCATCCTGGAGTACCGGGGCCTCGTAAAGGTCCGCATGCGGGACATGGGCCACTACGGGGAGACCGACTTCCTGATCCGTCCCGGGACACGCGAACTCGCCGACCGGGCGATCGCCGAGCATCCCGTGCTGCGCTGGTACGCCGATCGGGCGGCCCTGGTGAACCGGGTCGCGGGCGGGCAGTCGGGTGACGCCTTGAAGGAACGCCAGTACCGCCGGATCGAATACGCGCGGACGCCGCTCAACCGGACCATCCCCGGCATAGCCGACACGGTGGTAGCCCGTCTCCGTGATCTGCTGGACGGCCACAATGGAGGGAGCCGATGACAGAGACCGGCACCCCGCCCCCGTGGGCGGACGCCATCGCGGCGAAGGCGGACATGCCCGCCGAAACGGTGGAGGAGGTCCTCGCCCGCCACCGCATTCGCCCTTCCCCAGTGCCCGGGCAGCCACGCCGGATGACAATCGAGTCGATCGCCTTCGCCGGCACCAAGGACGAGGCGCGGGGCGGACAGCCATTCGCATTCACCTGGAACGGTCTTGGCCCTGGGTTGTGGGCAGTGGCGGCGCCGGCTAACTTTGCGGGCAAGAGCACGGTGTTCGAGGTTGCCAAGTCCCTGCTGCGCGGCCGGCTGTCGGTGCAGCCGGACGTCGCCGACTGGCTCGCCTCGGCCGAACTCCTCTTCCGCGTCGACGACACCCGTTACCGGGTCGCCGTAGCCTTCGAGAAGCGGGTGCCGAGCGGCACGCTGGAACTCCTGAAGGACGACGAAACTCACATCCAACTGGGCGGCTTCTCGTCGGAGCCCGAGTTCGAGCAGACCATGGGCGGCTTGATGATGGACCGTCTGTCCCTGGCCCGCCTTTCGGCGTGGCGGCAAGGGTCCGAGGACTCGCCGGGGCGGGCGGCGCCGCACGACTGGCCCATGCTGTCGGAGGCCCTGTTCATCGGCACCGAACTGCGGGCGCTCATCGGCGACGTCGTCGTCGACGGGCTGCCGGCGCGCCTGCTCCAGATGTTCGTCGGGCTTCCCTGGGTGTCCACCCTGTTCGAGGCGAGGACGGCGCTGAAGCAGGTCGAGGAGGAAATCGCCCGCAAGCGGCGCCGTCGGGAGGCGGTGGACGCGCGGCGGAAAATCCGGGCGGATGCCGTCCGCGGCGAGTTGGCGGCCGCCAAAGCGCGGCTGGACGCCGTCATCGGGAGCGGCGACCTGCGGCGTCGGCTCGTCGAGACCGAGGGCGAACTCGCTGGCGCCTCAGACCAGCTCCGCCGCATACGGGCTGCTCAGCGGGAGGCCGAGGCGGCGCTGGACCAAGCGCAGGCCGAGCACGATGAGGACCTGCGCCAACACCAGGACTTCCTTGAGGCGAAGGCCGCCCACGCGGTCTTCGGACGCCTCCGGCCGACCTGCTGTCCGCGGTGTGAAAGTGCTATCCCAAGGGAACGGCAGCGGCGCGAGCGGGAATCCCTGGAGTGCTCGGTGTGCGGAACCAACGTCGGCAAACGGGACGCGGACAACGACGTGGCCGAACGCGATCTGGCCGCGCGGGTGGAGGCTTCCGGCAAGGCGCTTGCCACGGCGCGCGGCGACGCCAAGGCCATTGCGGAGCGGCTGGCCGAGACCGAGGCGGAAGTCTTGCGTCTGGACGCCACGCTGGCCGGTCTCACCGGCGATCTCAAGGGAAGCGCCGAGGCCAGGTGGACGGCCGAAGCGGATGTTTCCCGGTTGGAAGGGCGCCTGGAAGAGATCCTGGCGGACGAACCGGAAACCTCCGATGGTCCAGCCCTCGAACTGGACCGGCGGATCCTGAAGGCCTGCGAAGAGGTCACGAACGATCTGGTCAAAGCGCACCGGGACGAGCTGCTGAAGGCCATCAGCGAACGGCTCGCCGAGCTGGCCCGGCGGTTCGGCATGAAGGGGGTTTCGAGCGCGCGGTTGAACGGGCAGGCGCAACTGTCGCTGACCAAGGGCAGTACGGAGACGAACTTCAGCCGCTCGACCAAGGGTGAACGGATGAGGTTGAAAGTCGCGACCGTGATCGCGATGCTACAGGTCGGCGAGGTCGCAGGCGTCGGGCGCCACCCGGGCGTCCTGTTCGTGGACTCCCCTGCCGGCGCGGAAGAGATCATCCAGGAGGACGTGGACGAGCTTCTGGATGGCCTCGCCTCGCTGGAGGAAACCATGCCGTGGTTCCAAGTGTTTGTGGCCACGACGAAGGTCGACGCCGTGGCCGATCGGGTCCGCCCGGACCACGCGAGGATTGCCGACGGCGAAGTCCTCTGGTAAGTCGCGCTGGCAAACATGGAGGGCGACATGCATCCGGTCGAACGGATGCTCACGGATGCCCTCGCGGAGGGCCGGGAACCTACGCTGTCGGAAGTGGGCGGCGCGCGGGCGCTTGCGGACGCGCGGGCAGACCTCGTCCGGTCGGATTGGATGCACGAACTGCTGCGCATCGCCGTCATGGTCTGGCCGGACGCCGGGCCGGAGGAGCGTAGCGACCTCGCGGCCTTCATCGCAGCCTGCGCGCAGGCCCCCTTCGACGGCATCGTCGCCCGCGACGCCGTGCTCACCGTGTGCCGGGGGGAGCTGCCCCAAGACCTGCTGACCACCTGTTTTCGCGCCTTCCTTGACCGTGCGGCTGACCGCTCGGCCGAACCGCCGGCGCGCTGGTGGGCGCTTTACGGCGCTTGGGATCTCACGCGCGACGACGCCTCGCGGAAGTACCGGTTCCTCGCCGCGCTGGAGGACACGGGGCTGGACGACGTCCCGTCCTACCTCCGCCATGTCGCGGCCATCGCGGGCGCGGCGCACGCGCGCTGGCGCGAAGAGCCGATGCTGGAGCGGTTGCGCCGGCTGTGCGACATCCAGGAGGCGCGCGACGAGGCGGCCTTTGCGCTCGGCATGGCGGCCCTGGCAACAGCGTTGGAGGCGGCCGCCGCGGTGGAGGCGGAGGAGCGCTTCGGGCGTGCTGAGTCCTGGTTCACCATGAGCATCGCCGCCCGCGAGGGCCGTTCCGATGCCGAGGCCTACCGGGCCGCTGTCCGGGCAGTCCTGGCCTTCCGGCGCGGTGCGGCGCCAGACACCCTGGCTGGTCTCGCCGACGAACTCCATCGCGCCGCCACCATGTACCTCACGTGGAACGCCGACGAGGATGACCCGCCGCTCCTCTCCCAGCGCCTGACGGAGGCGGCGTGCTGGCAGTCGCTGGCGGCCAAGCTGGGCGGCCTCGCCCAGCGGCTGGAGCTTCCCGCGTGGCTCGACCCCTCCGCCGTGCTGGAGTCGGAGGTGTTCGCGGCCTATGTGGCCGGGCGCAGCTTCCTCGGGCGCGCCGCCGATGGCGGATTGGAGGCGCTCGTCCGGCCCCGCATCGAGGACGCGGTCCTTGCGAGGCGGCACCAGTTGTGCGTGCTCGACCAATGGCTTGCGGAAAAGGCGGCTGGATCGGATTGGGCGGGGGTGGCGGATGATCTGCGCCGGCGCCTGCGTGAGCGAGAGGCCGAGGACAGCCCGGGAAACTGCCTCGGGACCCCGCCCAAGACCTCCCTGGCGGCGTCCCGATAAAGGAGGTTCTGGACGCGATCCCGGCGGACGATCGGGATGTCATCCTAGGGATTCTCGAAGACCAGAAGGAGCTCTACCGCCGCGCTCCCCTGATCGACCTCGAACGCCTGTTCCGGAAATGCCTGCCCCGGCTTGCCGAGTCCCCCGACTTCCAACGGCCACAGGAGCGGGCCGAGTTCCTTGGCATCCTCCTGTACACGTTCCGCTTCCTTGAAAGCCGGATGCGGAAGACCCGGGCTAACTACGCAAGCCAGCAGTATCTCTTCGCGCCAGATCCGAAAAAGAAGCAGAAGCCGGCCGTGGAGGCTGACCTCCAGCTTGACTATGCCCAGTGGATGGAATCCGCGCTGCACTGGGCACCGGTCAATGTCGAGGTGTCGGACGTTGCCGGCGGACGGACGGACGTGCACTTCGCCTTCGCCAACAACCGCTACATCGCCGAGGTGAAGAAGGACGACGCCGAGTGCTCGCTTCCGGCCCTCAAGAAGAAATACCTGGGGCAGGCCGCGGAGTACCTGGTGGCCAACGTCCGCCTGGGCCTGCTCCTGGTTCTCGATCTGACGGAAAAGCCGGGCGGCATGCGGGCCACCGAAGCGAACGTGGAGGTGACAACGGAGGTGCGCAACGGCGACGAGTTCCCTCGGTGCGTTGTGGTCGTCACAGTGCCAGGCAATCGGCGGACTCCGAGTTCCGTGGTCTGAAGTCTCCATACCGGGCTATTCAGCTTCTGGCCGCGATCCCGCTTCCGGCGACCAGCCCGCCTATCTCCGGCAGCGAGGCGCGGACCACGAGCATCACGCCGTGCTCCGCCGCCAGACGCCGGGCGGCCAGCTCGAACGTGCCGTTCGTCGTCGCCACCAGGAGGGCCCCGCGATAATCTGGATACCGGGACTGGGCAGCGGCGACCTCCGCGATGGCGGACTCGTCGACGGCGCGTGTCCCCTTCCGCGAGGAGCGGATTTTGCGGCCCCGTCACCGGAAGTTTACCTTTGCGGTTGTACAAGTCGGGGGCGGTCACCGGGCCGAGCGCGGAACCAACCTGACACCGTGGGAAGCGGGTCCGGCGACGTCCGGTCCGTGATGGGGCAGGCACGCGGGCTGTTGGCCGGACGGAGGAAAGCTTGTGGTCGCGCCGAAAACCGGACGGCACGGACGAGCCGTTTGATCCCAGGAAGCAGGAGGAGCTGCTCCGCCGGCTCCGCCAGGACCGAGAAGCCGTGGCCGAGCTGGTGTCGGGGGCGGAGGGCGTCCCGCGCGCCGAAGCCTTCGCCGTCCTCGACGGCGAGTGGTCCGAGTTGACCGAGCGCCACGTCCGCCTCCTCAGGGCGCATGATGTCCGCATCTTCGACTCCTGGACGCTTGTCTCTCCGACGTGGCGCTGCCCTTGCTGCGGGCGGTCGAAGGGAGACCTCTTCCGCCTCGTCTCCGGCCGTGTGCTCCAGGGTAAGCTTGACGACCACCACGACCACTTCGTGTCTTACGCGAACCACCGGCTCCGGGAGGTGTTCGGCGAGGCGTTGCTCGCTACGATGCCGTTCCAGGTCCAGATCGCTATCGCCGACGCGCAGAACCTGGTCCGCGGGTTCGGCCGCTCCCTGGTCTGCTCAGACTGCAACCAGGCGGATGCCGCCGGCAAGAAGGCCGTCCGCGACCTCCTGGGCGACGATTTCCAATGGTTCAGCTTCCCGGTCGAGGACATCCGGGCCTTCATTGGGAGGCCCCGGAGGCCGAACCAGCCCCACGTCGTCGCCCCGGACGAGGCTCGCCATGTTTTCGAGTGCCGCGCCCATCGGAAAACGCTGACCCACCGAAAGTCGATCGTCAACGCCACCATTGAGTACCTGCGGCGCGAAATCCATTGGAAGTCCACCGAGCGGACGGAAAGCGTCCAGGAAGCCTACGATAGCTACCGGGACCTGCTCGCCGACTTGGGGTTGGGCGCCAATGCCATGTCGGCCCTCAAGCGCTTGTCCGCAAGCGAGACGGACACCGACCGCAAGCAGTGGCGGAATCCACCGAAGAGGAACTTGCCGGCGCCCCCGGAAAGTGCCATCGACCATTACATCGTCAATCTGGCGCCAGAGAGCTTCCGCAGCCTTCCCGACGACTGGAAGTGCCCCGGCTGCGGCCGATGGAAACGGAAGACGGTGCGGTATTCGAACCGGAACGCCGAGAGGGGTGGGTTCCGCCTGCACGCCAGCGTTGGGAAGATCGGACCGGCGGATGCGGAGGCGCTGGTGTGTTCGGACTGCCGCTTTGTGGCTGTCGGCTTGGCCGGGGAAGCGGACTGCTACGTGGACGCGGTCCTTCCCACGGACGTGACCGACGCCATCCGGCCCTACTCGAACAAGCGGCACCCGTTGGCCGCCTTCGAAGCGCAGATCGACTTGGTCGTCAGGCGGATTGTGGAAAGGACCGCACGCGACATGCGCCAGGACGGGAAGTTTGCGGTATGGGACGAGGACGGTGGCTTCGGCGGGGACGATTTCGAGCCGCTTCCCTGACGGCCGGCCGCGTGGTCGATCATTTTGTGTGCTGACACGCCATCGCGGTGCGCTGACAGCGGCCCCTGCGTGGTCCGGGTGGTATGCTCATCCTCGGGGGCTTGCTCTGGGGCGTGACGATGCACGGCGAAACGGCGATCCGACAGCACCTCACTCTGCTTGTCTCTTCGGACGCGCCGGTACGGCGGCGACCGGCTCTGCCCTGCGCCGCCACCTACTTGCTTGCCCACGGTCGCTCCTGGACGCCCGCGGCGTTGCCGGACGGCATCCGCCGCGGCGAACCGAAGGGGTGTTACCAGAACGCGTTCCGGTTGGCCTTGGAACGCCCGGGCCGGTTTCTCTACGCGGAAGGGTACGCGCTGGAGCCGGACTATGGGATCCCAATGCCACACGCCTAGTGCGTCACGGACTCCGGCACCGTCCTCGACCCGACCTGGGTAGGCGCGGAACGGGCGGGCTACTTCGGGGTTGCCCTCGCCCCGGTCATGACCTTCCGGGTTCATGAGGCCACCGGGAGTTACGGGGTGTTGGAGCACCCGAACTGGCTGGTTGCCGCGCCGATCCTGCTTGAGCCGTGACCGGCGCGTGGAGCGCGGCACGCGACGATCCGGCGGCGGTCTCCACGCCGACCGGCGCACGCATCCAGCGCCAAGGCACCCATGACGACGACCTTCCATGAGGCATGACAGACCCGGCGCCGCCGTCCGTCAGATTCTTCGCAAAATCCGCAGCGCGACCCGTTGTCTGCGCGAAACCGGACCATATTCGCCGCCACCGACCCTCCACCCGATGCGGAGCCGACCGTGAAGCTGTCCCTCACCCCGACCGATCTCGACGTTCTCGAGACCCATTTCCAGATCCTCCTGCCCGATGTCCCTCCCGCCCACGCAGGCGAAGCCCTCGCGGCAGGGCTCGGCTTCAACCCGGATGGGGGCCTGCGCGCTGCTCTGGCCGGCACCACGAAGAACTCGTTGGTCCGCCAGATCGACGACGCGGCCGCCGCCGCTGCGCTGACGCGGTTGACGGGCACCGCGCCGGATTATGGGGCGCTTGTGACCCGCGCGGCCGTGACGGCGATCCCGGGATGTTTGGAGCCCGGGACCCATGACGAGGGGATTCTCAAGGCGCTGGCCTGGGAGGTTGAACGGGTCCGCGAGAACGACGCCGAGCGTGACGAGGACGGTCTGTACTGCAACCGGTTCGGCGACGTGGTCGAGGCGATCTCTCTCGATGTCGAGCAGGAGGGCAAGAACGCCTTCGATTGCCGGTTATCGCTCGGGGCGGACCACAATCGGACCATCTGGCTCACCAACGACGTGGCCGGCGCCCAAGCCATTCTGCGCGGCGACTACGAGGCGCTGTGCGCCGTTGTCCGCGATTTCGACAAGGATTGGATTACGAATTACGACCCCGAGGATGTTCCGGGCAGCGAGCGTGGCGCGCCCGACTACGATGGCGGCGGCTTCTACAACAACACCGGGGTTGAAGTCTGGCGCGACCGGGTGACGATGACGACTTGGCCGACGAACGGTGGTGTCGAGCGGACGATCGTCGAGATCGATGCGGCGACCTTTGCCGAGATCGAGACGATTATGGAGCAGCACAGCTTTGGCGATGCCAACCGTGTTGTCGAGGTGCTGCGGGCCATCGGGCATGGGCCTTCCTGACCAGCCGGTGACGAACGCGGGATGGTCGGCCGCGGGCGACGTGGCTGCTTGAATCCCGCCGCGTCACATGTCACATTTAATGCGACAGATGACGGAGGACGCCATGCCCGCGGTCAGGTCCGATACTGGACGGGGTGAAACGGGTCGCTATCAGCGGGTCACCGACCTGCTCGGTGGTCCGCGGGTGTTCACGCGCCCGGTGATGACGCAGCTTGACGCCCACAACGCCATCAAGACCGGCTTGCCGGGCGGCACCCTGCACCACCTCGTGACCCATCTGCGGGTCCTCAAGCCGGCAAGCATCGAGCGCGCGGTGGGGATGAGCGTGCGCACCTACCAACGCCGCAAGGGGGCGCCGGACAAGCCGCTCAGTCCCGAGCAGGGTGGCCGGACCTGGAAGCTGGCCGAGATCCTGGCCCAAGCCTCAGAGGTCTTCGGCTCGCAGGAGGAGGCCGAGCAGTGGCTGGAGCGTCCGGCCATCGGGCTGGACAACAACCGTCCGCTGGACCTGCTGGACACCCCCGCCGGAGTGGAGATGGTGGAGGACTACCTGGGGAGGATGGCCTACGGGGTCTACACGTGACGCCCTTGCCCGCGGCGCTGGGCGGCAGAGAGTTGGTCGCGTGGCGTCTCGACCCGGAGTCCTTCCGCGCGACCTGGGACAGCGGCGAAGGGGCCTACCGCTTCGGCGGCCGCTGGAACAGCAAAGGCGTCCGCGCGGTCTACTGCTCTCTCGATCCGGCGACCGCGATCCTGGAGGTGGCGGTGCACAAGGGCTTCAAGGCGTTGGACACCGTGCCGCACGCGCTGACGGCCCTGACCATCACCGACCCCGCCGCCGTCCACGTGGTCACCCCGGCGGACGTGCCCAACCCCAACTGGCTCCGTCCCGGCCTCCCCAGCTTCGGTCAGCAACAGTTCGGCGATGCTTTGCTGAGCGCGTACAAATTCGTCCTCATCCCAAGCGCGGTGTCCTCGCACAGCTGGAATCTGCTGTTCGTCGCGTCCCTGGCGGCGGGGGCTTACACAGTGCGATCGCAGGAACGGTTTGCGCTGGACACGCGGCTGCACCCGCCGCCTCCTTGATAAGAACGCTTCCACCGCTCGCCTCCAGTATCGCGGTGCTCGCACGAACGCGCTGGTCAGCCCGTCAACGACATGACCGGCCGCCGTCCACTCCCGTTCTACCGGCTCTTGAGCAGGCGCTGCACGCGTTCGACGACCCGGCCGGTGTCGGCGAGCAGGGCGTCGAGCGCGGTGTAATCCACCTCCAGGCGCTCGAGGCGGGCGGGCACCGCCGCCGCGGGCGGTGGCTCTTCTACCGTCGCCAGCGGCTCCGGCACGACCACCTTTGGCGGCCGTCCCCGCCGGTGCCCGTAGCGGCGCGGTCCGCCGGTCTCGCCGCGGATGCCCTCGGTGCCGGGCAGGCCGAACAGGCGGTGGCTGCCACGGCCGGTCACCTCGACGGCGGCGCCGCAGGCCACCAGCTCCTCCATCATCAGCCCGGCACCACGCAGCGAGCAGCCAAGCAGGCTGGCCAGCCGGGCCGGGCCGAGCAGTGGCGTGGCGGCGAGCAGATCGACGGCGGCCGGCAAACGGCTGTTGGAGCGGCGCGGCCCGATGGCGGCGCGGGCACTGCGCCAGGCGTGCTCGAGCCGGCGCAGGATGGCGAGGCCATCCGCGGCCTCGCGCTCCAGACTGCGGGCGAAGGCCAGCGTCCAGCCGTCCGCATCCATCGGGCTGTCCGGGCGCAGGGTGTCGGCGCCGGCGAGGATGGGCAGCAGGGTGCGGGTCACGCCGGTGGCCTGCAGCGCCGCCGGCAGGGCAGCGCGCACGGCGCCGCGCGGGCGGTCGTCGACGATCCACGCCCGCATCGCCCGGGCGAGCGCCGGCAGGCGGGCGCCAGGGGCGGCCTGCGTCAGCGCCCACAGCGCGTCCTCGGCAAGGCGCCGGTGGTCCGGGGCCTCGGTGGTGGCGTCGAGGTCGCGCGCGGGGCGGCGGTCGGCAGCGGCGAGCATCAGACCGTAGAGTCGCAGGGCGTGGGAGAGTGCATCGAGGTCGGCGCCGCGCTCGTGGTGCGCCGGCGTGTTCGGCGCGCGCAGGCGCAGCCCCTCGATGTACGCGGCGAGGCGCTGCGGGTCGACGCGGTGGCCGTCGAGACCGGCGTGGGCGCGCACCGCCTCGAGGCGCACCCAGTGCTGCCAAGCGGTCCGCAGCGGATGGCCGTCGAGGGTGGCGTCGAGGCGGGCGACGTCCAGGGCGGCGCGCTCGAGGGCAGCGGCGCGGACGGCGGGGTCGGTTTTTTCAAGGGCGGAAAACCCGAGCACGATCAATCCTTTCGCGGGGACCGCGGCGACATTTGCGGAAGCTACTTAGCAGATTGATTCATGGTGGTGAATTCCAATCGAGGAGGCGTTGGCCCCCCGGTGGGGCGCCGGCGGCCGGGGGCGCGAACGTCTTGGAAATCCGCGGATTTGGCGGCGCTGCGCCCGTCCGGCGGGCCGCGGGCGCCCGCAGGGCCGCCGCGCCGTTGCCCCGGCCGCGGATTGCGTCCGACAAGCGTGGTTGTCGGACTTGAAAAAAGGGTGGAACGAGCCGTATTCTCTCTCCAAAGGAGAAGCCGCCCCGATGCCGCTCAGCCCGCCCGCTGCCGATGACCGTGTCTTCGACCTCGTCAGTTCGGTCGCCGTAAAGTCCGCTAACGACGACACGGGCGTGGTGATCAAGTCCGATCTCCTCCAGCCCCTCATCCTGCCCGGCAAGCACACGCCCGAGCAGATCGTCGAGATCGAACGCTTGGCCAAGGCCGCCGCGCGCACCGTCGCCGCCCGCTACAGCCGCAACACCGAACGCGCCTACCGCGCCGCTTGGGCCGCCTACCAGGCTTGGGCCATCAGCCTCGGTTTTGCGCCGCTCAGCGCCGACCCGCGGGTGGTCGGCATGTACCTCGCCAAAGCCTCCGAACGCTTGGCGCTCCCCACGCTCAAGGTCCACCTCTCCGCCATTCTGCTCGCCCACCGCCTCGCCGGCCGCTCGCTCGACGCCAAACACCCGCTGATCGCCGACCAGCTCGCCGGCGTCGCCGCCCTGCAGGCCCGGCGCAAGGTCAAACAGTCCGCGCCCATCCTGCCGGATCTGCTGCGCCGGCTCGTCGCCGCCCAGCCCGACAGCGCCGCCGGCCGGCGCAACGCCCTGCTGCTGCTGCTCGGCTTTGGCGCCGCCACCCGGCGCAGCGAGCTGGTCGGGCTGGACGTCGGGGATGTGGTGGTGGTGCCGGGGCGGGGGTTGGAGGTCACCATCCGCGGCGGCAAGACCAAGCGCGGCCGCACCGCGGCGCTCTGGGCCGCCGACGATCCGGCGGTGTGTCCGGTTGAGGCGCTGCGCCGCTGGCGCGCCGTCTACGACACCGATGACGCTGACGCGCCGCTGTTCGTGTCGGTGGGGAAGGGCGGGGCGTTCGGCGGCCGGCTCTCCGACCGCAGCGTGGACCGGGTGGTGCGCGAGACCAGCCAGGCCATCGGCGAAACCGACGCCGATCTGATCCGCTGGACCCAGGGGCCGGAGGTGGCGCAGCGCCTGGGCAGCCGCTTCTCCGCCCACTCGCTGCGCAGTGGCTTCGCCACCGCCGCCGCCGAGGAGGAGGCGAGCCTGAAAAAGATCATGGAGCAGACCGGGCACCAGAGCAGCGACGTCGCGCTACGCTACATCCGCCACGCCGACCGCTGGCGCGACAACCCGACCGAACGCCTGTTCCGCCGCAAGCCAGACGCGGACTGACCGTGAGAAGCTGCAGAACGTGGAGCGATGGACGGCAGGATTTTCCGTTGAAAACACACGTTTGTTCTGATGGGAATTACCGACCTCACGCTTGAACGCGGAGACTAGGTGCCGCAGCACGGCGAGCGGAATCGGGCGCGACCCAGCCACCCAATCGGCGATCTTGCAGCGGTCGCAGGTGGTGTCGACGTCGGCTTTCAAGCCGGCCGGTAACGCCGCCATGGCCATGTTGTTGACCTCGCGGACGACGCCAAGAGCAGCGCCATCACACCGGCACTGCTCCGTGACCTGCTCGGGCGTCAGCCACTTCTCTCTGGTGAGCGTGACGATTGACTGTCTGCCTTACGGCTGCGGCCGGATGTCCTCCAGCCGCAGGTTACGGTCCACCGGGTTGCCGTCGCGGTCGAGCAGGGTGCAGCGCAGGTCGCCGGCAACGTCCTCTTCAACAACCAAGCCGGTCTCGCCATCGGCCGTCCAGTAGCGGTCTTCAGCACCGTCGGTGACGTCGAATTCGAAGCCGCGGTCGGCCAAGTACTTGGGGAGGTTGGTGCCGTTCTTGTGGGTCTGGTACAGCATCGCGTGATCTTTCTTCATCCGGTTGGCGGTCGATGGCCGCGTTTTTCATGCGTTGATCATAGATGTCCCATTGAAGGGGACAAAGACGTCAGCGGCGCTGTTCAACAAACATATTCGGCTGCGCCACATCCGCTTCGTCGACCGCTGGCGCGACAACTCCACGGAGTGCCTCTTCCGCAAGCCGGACGCGGATTGACCGCGCCCGGTACCAGGGACGTGGCCCCGCTCAGGAGCGAGCGGGGCCTGCCTTGGTGTCACGCCATCTCGTAGGCGCCCACATACAGGTAGCCGCCCTGGGCCCTGGCCATCGCGCGCAGACGCGGGTTGACCGGGTGCTCCAAGGTGTACCGCTGGCCGCCGTTGGGGTTGATCCAGGTCTGGCCGCACAGGGTCTTCAGCCAGGCGGTCACCTCGTTGTCCAGGAACGCCTGGAAGTCGGGGCTGAACGGGGAGTCGGACGGGAAGAACGACTTGCGGTCGGGGAAGTACTCCAGCGCCTGGCGGCCGTAGCGGCCCTCCAGGATGGCACGCGCGCCAAAGGCGCCGCGGATCGGCGTGTTGTCCGGCGGGGGCTCGCCGAACCAGTGGTCCTTCGGGGCAAAGTTCATGGCATCTCCTGTGGTCGGCCGGGGGTTGGGGCCGGCGTCGCGCTGGGATATGGATCGGTTTGGAGCCGGCAAGGGGCTGATCCGAAAATTTTGGGTAAATCGGTTCGGTCTGGTGCGCCGGGCGGGTTGGCGGGCTCAAGCCCGGGCATCGAAGGCACTGTTGGCGGTCGCGATGGTATGCCACCGGTCCGCGTCGTCGCCGCCGGTGCCGCCAATCAGAAGGACCTGTCAGCGGGAGCGGTCTGCGGCGCCGACACCGAGGACGCCAGGGCGAAGACCAAGACCGCCGACGCGCCTGGGCCCCCCACGCGGAGGGACGCCTTGGGGTGCGTCGGTCCGCGCACGGGTCGCTCAACGGCGTCGCCATCGGTGGCGCTGAGGCCAAGGCGCCGCTCAAGACGAACTGGGGGCAGACCGAGCGCCCGCAGCCCCGACCTCGCGTCGGGCGACATCCGCCATACCGACCACTGGAAGGGCAACCCCACCGAACGCCTGTCCGGAAGCCGGCCGAGCACCGACTACTTCGCAGGGTGCAACCAAGCAACTCATCCTCAGTCGTTTCGGACGCCCCACCACCGGCGGTACAGCGCACTGAGTGGATGCCGTCAAACACGTCGATGTTGCCGCGCCGGACGCGTTCAGGGCGCCACCATCGCTGTTCCCTCTTCCAGCGTTCTGGCCGTCGACCGGTGGTCAGCCGTCGTCGCGCCAATGGTGCGACGCGACGGTCACACCGCCGGCTTCAGCCGTGGAGGGCGAGCCGCATCGGCGGCGGGGGACGGTATAGTTAGAAAGTAAAACAGGATTGAGAACGGACAAGAATGCAAACGAAGGCGTTTTTCCGTTCATCATAACGTTACAATAACGGTAGAACGGTTGATATGCCGTTCATAATATGAAAGTAACCGTGGAAGAATGTGCTTGCATATATCTTCTCATGTAGCTATGCATATACGCATGCGGCGGCTTTATGGGTTATGAGTATTTGGGTCATTGGCAGATGCAGGGGGCTTGTTGGGCTGTGATCCTGACGTCCTGCTTGCGTGCTGATGCGCAGCCAACCTGTAGGCGTCAAGGGTGCGGCTCAACAGAGCGCCGCCGGACAACACTGGAGAGATCATGGGAGAGACGAAGCGCCGAATGGCGTCTGACAGAGAAAACACATACCGTTTCGACACGAACCATTGCGGTGGATCGTGTCCCCGGGCGTGGTGTAGGAGCCGGAGCGCTCATGTGGTCTCCGGCAGGTCTG
>NZ_JAENHM010000040.1 GCF_016595245.1 Azospirillum endophyticum | reverse complement strand
TTTCGCCTGTCTCATGCTCGGAAAAGCTGTCGCCATCCTACAAGTCCCTAACAGCCTCTAGTGGTAGACGGGCCTGATTGCTCGATTATTGGACACGCCAGCTATGACTTGCTGGGAAGCAAGCTAGATGCGGTATCGGGCTTCTTGATCGGCAACACATGCAAGCGTGGTATAGCTGCAACTCCGAATCTCACCTCCAAGATGAACGGTTGCGGCAGCCGCGGCGGACTGGGTGTGCTTTGCTTGGTCGGTGAGGTCCAGTTCGCCGCAATCGCCAAGACCGAAGGACGGATGGTGGCCCGGCTCGATGGTCTTCATCCTACAATCAATGCAGGATTCGGTCTCTTCAACGATAACATAAAAGTCGATGCGCATATCAATACAACACGTGCCCGTCTCAAAGGGAATGTTCTAGGAATCGTAAAGGCCACGCTCATCCTTCCGACCTTGGAAGGTATGGATGAGAAGACGGTCAGGCAAATGTTCCTTAACTTCTTGAAACCGAGCGTCGATCTGGAAGCCTTATTGTCCGGTCGCTTCACGGTAGACCCCTCTTCTGGGAAAGGCAAAGATGAGGAAGTAGAGGCCGGATCGAAGGACGGTGATGACGGAAGGAATGGTGAAAGCGGTGATGACGGAGATGATCTAGGCAGTGGATTGGGGGATCGGCGCGAAATTCCTTCCACAGTGGCATCGCAGTTAACGCCAAAGCCAGCGCCAATAGCGCCCCTCTGGTTCAATCCGCCGCCGGATGCAAGGCCGGGCTCTTACCAAGGTGAGCCGGGTCCATGTCAGCCCAAAGCGGAAAATGTGGGTGGGGGGGGCCTTTATCGTGTACTGCTCTCCTGTCCTGGTTTTGATCCATATAACGAATCCGGGCTTCTGTTCCGCAAAGAAGATGCAGACAATCTTGTGTCCGGCAGCTTTGTCCTTCAGCGCGGTGAGCCGATCACACTTGACGATGGTCGCCTATTCCAGCTGGCGTGTGCTCCCTGGCCCTGCGGATCCGACGGCGTCTTCGCCGTGTCGGTGAGTAAAGAACCGACAAACCGCACACTACAAGCTCCAGTAAAAATCCTGTTGCCGATCGGAGATATCTATCGTGGACCTGAAGTCAGGGCACGGGCCTTGCCGTTCTTGAGGCTTGCAAATCTTATTGCGGAGCGGCAGCTGAGCGGAAGAAGAACCGGGCCGGATACGCTCATATTGATTTGCATCAGGCGTACTGATGAACACTGTGAAAAAGCAGTAGCCAATCTATCCCTGGGCAGTGAAACATCCGATGGATCGAGATGGTCGGTCTACGATGTGCATGATTGGGAATTTCAATTACTCAATCGCCAAGCTCTTGCGCATCGCTTGCTTGACCTGAAATGCCCCGTTGCCAAGGGATGCAATGGTGACGCTGCGATACTGCTTCAACAGTGGGATGGGTATCGGATTTGGGCATCGGGCCGCAGCCAGCCGGGCGGATTGCCCAGAGGCCTGCTTGTCCAAATTCCAATGGACAAAGGGACGGTCTCCGATCGGTTGGTCGTCCTCAACGATAATGGCAGCATAAAGCAGGATGTGCCAATTACCTACAAGATGGGATCGAATACTTCTCCTATGTACTATTTTTGGGCGGAAAATATATACGATTTCTTGGTGCCTATCTGCGTCGCTGGCAAGCCGGGCTGCACGCTTTCGGAATCGGCGGCCAATGCTATCGTGCCCTTGATTGACCAACTCGCAGCCGCGCCCACCACCCCGATCCGAATAGGCGGTGGTGGCGCCTATGCTGCAGCAATTTCCGGGCAAGGAGAGGCAGAAACAATATTCTCTGCGCTCAAGACCAGAGTCGGCACTTCGCAAGGCGTCTGCTCACGGAGCGCAAAATGGTCGGATATAAGAAAACAGCTAAGCCGAAATCTTGATGGAAAGGATGTTCTATACGGCAGAGACATCTATCCGGATCAGGGATCTGAATGGACAAAACAGCTACTTGGAAGTGAAGGTGACTGGATGTTTATGGAAGACCTGATCAATCCTCCGCAACTATCGAGAACCGGATATCACCGCAGTCCGCTGCAATTTTTCCCCGCGCCTGAATTCGACAAAACTTGCTTGCAGGTGAGCTACCCATGACCCCAGCATCTGGCATACTTCAGAAATCAACCAAAACGAACACGACGCGCGATTTGAGCGCATTTGGAATCACGCTTAGAAACTGGCTCTTCATTTGGGTGATTGCGATCGTTGCTGGGGCATTGTTGTATGCGGCCACTGTCATCGGTAGCTATTATACTATGCAGTCGTCCATGCGAACCGCTCCGCTGCCTCAGTTCCTCGGACTCGATCAATCGATGATCTCGTCCAACGACGCGAAAAGAATTGCCGAAGGCTTCCGGATCGCTTCGCCCGAAGGGGTGGCAGCGCAGATTGAGAGTGCTATCAACAATGCGGGAAATCGCCAGGATGAAAAAGTTAAAGATGTTCCGGCACTCCGCTTCCTGACCCGACTGCTTGCGGGAAACGGCCGCTGCGCTGGAAATTGCGGTGCCGGATGCATTGGTATCATCGAAAATCGTGTGCTCCGCCTACTAGGAGGATGGCCGAGCAGTTCAGAACTCGACCCGGGTATATCTTTTCAACTGACAACCGTCGAACCGGTACGCCCGGTGCCGTCTATCGATACGGCTTGCGAACAGGTACGCAAGCAGGCTGAGAACATCATAAGCATCGAGGATATACTGCTTCATCCCCGCGGCTTGCTCATCAGGCAAAATCCCGTCGCGATTCCGAAGCTCGCAAGGGAGCTGTTGGAGCCGGGGGGCTGTGACGCAGCCTCGGAAACACGGAGCATGTGTCAATTGTTCATTCGCGTGATGCAGGAAGTTATCGATTCGGATGAAGTCCGATTGCGACGTTCCCTTCTTGTAAACCTCTTCTATGGCTGGGAGCGGCTCGTGGTGTGGATATTGTTCTTTGCCACACTGTTGGCATTGTGGGTGCGCGGTCGGCTTTTCAAGCCAATACAGCGGCGCTGGGTTGCTATACAGAGCATAGCTCAAAAGGGGAATGTAACCGATCCCCTGGACGTCCTCAATTCAATCAAACAGCATGACGATGACCTTGTTAATTTCAATAAAACTGGAAACATCATAAGAAATGATTTTCTTATAGAGTTCATGAATGCGTCTCAGCAGGATATGATAAGTGGCGCCACAGAGAGAAACGTAGAGAAGATTGCTGCCTTACACCTTGATGAGATCGAAAGTGAAAGGATAGTAATTGATTCTATGATCGCTGTCTTCTCGGTGATTGGCTTCGTGGCCACATTACTCGGTCTTATTGAGGCGCTTGCATCAGCAAATACGATAGCTACGACTTCCGGAGATGAGCGCGGTGCAGCCATTCTTACTGTCACAACGGTTCTGAGCTCATGCTTCGCAACCACTTTTCTTGCGCTCGTCTGCATGGCTGGATTCTCGGTGATAAACATGATCCAGGGGAGGCACGAAAGAAACATCATCCGCGGTGTGGAACTTTTGCTGACACGGCTTATTTCCTCCCATCGGGAGCTTTACTTGAAGAATCTTCAGGATCGGCAAGCTGAACTCGATCTTGAGAACGCGCAGAATGAGCAATTGCGAGCAGATACGCTTGAACTCGAGGCTGCAATTGCGATGGCCAAAGCTGAGCATTTGCAAGCCGAGGCCAAGAATGTTCGCAATCGCATTGCGAAACGTGCGAAGCGCGTGTCCGGTACCTCATCCACCATGCTGGATTCATCCTCCGGTTCTGGGGATGCCGTACTATGAGCGCTTCCGGAAAGGCCGATGGAACTTCACTGTTGTTGATCTTCTCAGCAATCGACTTGCTCTGCTCGGCAATGGTTTGTGGTGTGATCCTCGTCGTCGTCTTGATTGGCGGTTCGGGTGACAGCGTCATCGCATCCGATGGTGAAGGTAGCGTCGTCGGCGTAACGGTTGTCGAGGCATGGCTTCCGGATGGAGCACAGCTCGATATTGAGGGTGCCGTCCAGCCGGAAGAACCTCCCCAAGATATTCAACTTCAAGTGCCACCTGAAATCATAAGGTCTATCGTTCGAGGCACAGCGCGCAGGAAGATTTACATGCTGGCTCCAGGAGAAAGCACTCTCCGCATCCGCACGGTTGGACACGTTGCCGCAGTCATACATTCCGGAACGGGCAGCTCCCTCGCGATATCGATTTCCTGTCAGGAGTCTGCAAAAAGCTTAGCCTTTCCTCTGGCGCCGGCCATTAGACTTCCAACCTGCACTGCCTCTTCCGAAAACGGCCCGTGGAGTGTTCGGGAAAATTTGATGGTCTGCGTGCCTCGGTCTAATGTTGACGCCCCCGATGCGCTTTTAATTGGTGCCGTGGTACGTGTTGCGGCACCAAGTTGCTCGCCTAATCAAGGTTATACCAGCAAAAGCTCCTTTACTATCCCTTCCGAAATAGGTATCTGGGCGGTGCAACTATGAGCCCAATGTTTCGGCTTGCATTGGGACTTGCCGCTGTTGATGGGCTTGCGTCGGCGTTTGTTGCTACTTTGCTGCTTGCTTTTTTTGTTATCGGTTCCGGTGAACAGTCAGCCGCCATTGATGTTTCGGCCAGTGACGTGTTGCTTTTGAAGAAGTCCGTTGCCGCAGGACCAATGACTGTCCAGATTTTGGGGATACTTAGTGGAGAGGGAAGCTCACTAAATGCTCAAATCATTCCCAATCCTGCACACTCGGGCTTGCTTCCAGTGACGGATGCAAGGGAAATGACTGATAAAGGATTGGTTTACTGGTTTGACTGCAGTTCTGTAGCTGCAGCGTGCCAGTCACAGTTGGTTATTATAAAGCCGCGGCGAGATAAGTGCTGGCATTTCAGGATATCCGCTGCCAATACGTCGGAATCATTCTCCGATACATTTCCTTCTTACATAGGTATTGAGGTAATGCTGATGCCGATGGGAGGAAGTAAGAATGCTAAGACAGCCAACCTCCCCGTGGATGGCCGTTCGTGGATAGACATTCGACTCCATTGTCGTGGCATCCCACTAGATATTATTTTAGAGAAACTCTGAAAAATTGGCATATTTTGATATTTTAATTATAATAATAATTAAAATATGAAATAAATTAATTTCTAACCCCATATTGTTTTTCCGCGACTGTGGTCATGATCTTCTACGCGACACTACCTGCGTTCCAAAGGTACGCAAGCATCCCCGGCTTCGCCGAGGCGTGTGTTCCGCAGCCCCAGCCGCGTCATCATCTTGAGCAGGCCGACGCGCGACAATCCGAGCCGGCGCGCGGCGGCACTGTGGTTGTTGCCGGTGGCGGCGAGGGCGGCGGCGATCATCCGCCGTTCCAGATCGGCCACCGCCTCGGCCAGGGTGGCGGGTGCGGCCGGGGCGAGGGCGGCGACATCGCCGCTGCGGGCGAACACGAGGTCGGCGGCCGTCACCGTCTCTCCGTCCGCCAGTACGGCGCCCGCGGCGACCACCGCCCGGAGCTCGCGGACGTTGCCCGGCCAGTCCTGTTCGACCAGCCATGCCAGCGCATCCGGTGCCAGCCGCAGGCGCCGCCGCTTGACGGCCTCCTCCAGGAACCGGGTCGCCAGCAGGGCGATGTCCTCGCGGCGGTCGGCCAGAGCCGGCGTGCGCAGGATCAATCCCTTCAGGCGGTAATAGAAATCCTCGCGGAAGGCACCCTGCGCCACCATGGCGTCGAGGTCGCGATGGGTGGCGGAGACGATGCGCATGTCGGCCGTCAGCGGCTGGCGGCCGCCGACCGGAGAGTAGGTACCCTCCTGAAGGAAGCGCAGCAGCTTGACCTGCATGGGCGGCGGCATCTCGCCCACCTCGTCGAGAAACAGGGTGCCGCCCTCGGCGGCGGCCACCAGCCCCGGATGGTCCCGGTGGGCACCGGTGAAGCTTCCCTTCAGGTGTCCGAACAGCTCGCTTTCCAGCAGCTCCGCCGGAATGGCGCCGCAATGGACGGCGACAAAGGGAGCCGCCGCGCGCGGGCTGGCGGCATGAAGGGCGCGGGCCACCAGCTCCTTGCCGCTGCCGCTGGGACCCAGCACGATCACCGGCACCTCGGCCGGTGCGATGCGGCGGATCATCTCCTTCAATCGGAGGATCGTCCGGCTGGTGCCGACGATGCCGTCCTCCGTCGCCTGGGCATCGCGCAGGGCGGCCAGTTCCCGTTCCAGGGCACGCTTGGCCAGCGCGCGCGACACGACGAAGCGCAGCAAATCCGGGTCGACCGGCTTGGCCAGGAAGTCCCAGGCACCCGCCGCCACCGCGCGCAAGGCCAGCTCATGGTCGGCATGGGCGGTCAGCACCACCACCGGTACCGTGGCGAAGGCCGGCACCAGCGCCAAGCCGGCTTCCGGCGTCCGCTCCGGCGGCATGACCAGATCCAGCAGGACGAGGTCGGGGCGCTCGCTTCGGAACAGCGCCTGGGCCTCGGCACCGTCCGCGGCGGTCACCACGGCGTGGCCCTGCTTCTCCAGCCATGCGGCGGCAAGGCGACGGAAGGCGGGCTCGTCATCGACGAGCAGGAGCTTGCTCATTGCGGGAATCTCAAGCGGAAGCAGGTGGACCAGCCCGGCCGCTCGACGAGCGACACCGAGCCGCCATGCGCGGCCATGACCTTGGCGACGATGGCGAGCCCCAGGCCGGTGCCGTCCGGGCTGCGGGAAACGAATGGCTGGAACAGGGAGGGGCGGATGTCGTCGGGGATGCCGGGACCGTCGTCGCAGATGTCGAGCACCAGTTCGGCATCGCCGCGTTCGGCGGTCACCAGCACGCGGCCGCCGACCGCCTTCGCATTGTCCAGCAGATTGACCAGGACCTGCCGCAGCCGTCCGGGATCGGCCCGCAGCAGGGTGCCGGCGGGGATGCCGGCCGCTGCCGTCGCATCGACTTCGGCGATGGCGGCCGCAAGGTCGACCTCGATTGGGTCCACCCGCCAGGGCTTGGCGTAGTCGAGGAGATCACGCACCAGGGCGTCCATGCGGGCGAGTTGCGCCCTGACCTCGCCGCGCGTTTCAGGCTCGGCGTCGGCGGTCGCCATGGCGATGATGTTCATCGGATTGCGGAGGTCGTGGGCGACGGTGGCGGCCAGGGCGCCGAGTTCCGCCAAGCGCTGGCGCTCGGCGAAGGCGCGGCGGCGCTCCAGGTCCAGCGCCGCCTGGGCGACCAGATCCGCCATCACCCCGGCCACCCGGCGCGCACCCGGCGGGGCGCGGTCGAATCCGGTCGGCTCGGCGTCGTCGGGGAGCTTCAGGCGTTCGTTGAGCAAGCGCCTTGCCGTCGGCATCAGGGCGTCGCCATCGGCCGCCTCCGCCAAGGACTGCCGCCAGCGGGCAAGGTCGGCGGCCGACACGTCGCCTCCGGGATGGACGAGGCGATCCGCCAGCTGCCGAACCGGCCCGCCGATGCCCATGCCGACCAGCAGGGCGGCCGCTGTCCACACGAAGGGCGCCCCGGTCCAACCGGCGGCAAAACCTGCGGTGACGGCGGACAGAAAAGCGGCGAGTGCGATCAGCAGGCCCCAGCACACCGCCCGCACCGCCCAGCGGTTCACCGCCATCAGCCGGTAGCGCAGGACCGCATAGGCGAGCACGACGAGGTAAAGCGGAAGCAACAGGAGCGGCCAGGGATAGGCATCAAGCCCGAGCAAAGGCAGCGCCAGTCCGCTCACCGACGCCAGCCCCAGCCCCGAGGAGATCAGCACCAGCGTCACCTGCCGGCGGCGCAGCCCGTCGCCGTTGCGCCAGGACGAGATCAGGATCGCGTGGCCGAACCCTGCCAGGAGAGCGGTGACGGCGGCGGCGAGCAGCCCGATCCCTTCGTAGCGGAACAGGGTGCCGGTGCCGGGCCAGGGAACGAATTGTCCGCTGCCGCCGATGAGCGCCGCCAGCGTCGCGGCGCCTCCCGCCGCGTAGGACCAGCGAACCGGCATATCGGCGCGTCCCGTCAGAAGGGTGGCGAAGTGGACGAACACCGCGCCGCCCATCGGGGCGAGCGCCATCATCGCGATGCCCAAGCGGTTGGGAAGCAGCAGCCCGACCGCCCAGCCGCCGACCAGCAGGATGAAGACGGCCAGCGGCCGGGTTCCGGGTTCGCCGTCGCCATGCCGCCACAGCAGCGCGGCCAGCCCCACGCCGCCCAGCGCGGCAAGCCCCATCGCCGCGACGAGCAGTGCCGATGCGTGCACGGGTCCCCCTGTCCGATACCCTGTATCCAACGTTGACAGGGACCCTACCGCATTCCGCAACCGCGGTTAACAGTCGAGGGGTCCGCCTTCGCGGAAATCCTCGTTCCGGGCTCTGGCACGGGCTTTGCCATTCGACCTGGGAAACCGAATGGAACGGGAGGCCCCCGATGGTCCTGCAAACCCTGTATCCCGCCTGGACGGACGCGCTTGTCCGTTGCGCGGCGGCCGGCATGGCGGTCGCCGGTCCAGTGCCGCAGATGCCTGCGCTCTGCAACGGCCCGGCCGCCGAGTCCCAGATCAACGATTCTTCAGCCGAAGAGGATGGGGGAACCCACCCGGCCACGGATGTCCTGATCGTCGGCGGCCATGGCTTCATCGGCCGGCATCTGGCCGCCGCCCTCGTTGCCGCCGGGCACCGGGTCGCCGTCCCCGGCCGGGACGACATCGACCTGGTCCGCGACAGTGCCGCCAGCCTGGCCGGCAAGCTCAAGGGCCAGGCGGTGGTGATCAATGCCGCCGGTCTGGTGCGCGGCCGCGGCGCCGACAGCCTGGAAGCGGTCCATGCCGAAGGAACCCGGCGGCTGGTTCAGGCGGCATCCGCCGCCGGTGTGCCGCGGCTGATCCATATCTCGGCGTTGGGCGCCTCTCCGGACGGGCCGACGGAGTATCAGCGCACCAAGGGTCTCGCCGAAGCGGCACTCGCCGGCGCCGGCGAACTCGACTGGTGCGTGCTCCGGCCGTCGGTGGTGATCGGCCGCGGCGGCGCCAGCACGGAACTGCTGTCCGCCCTGGCGGCCCTGCCCTGGCCGCCGCGCATCGGTCCCGGCAGCTGGAAGGTGCAGCCGGTGGCCGTCGGCGACCTTGCCGCGCTGGTGGTCCGGCTGGTGGCGGCGGAGGGACCGCTGCCGCGTCGCATCGACGTGGCCGGCCCCGAGGCGATGACCACCGACACGCTGACCGCGATGCTGCGGGGATGGCTGGGCTTGCCGCCCCGGCGCTTCCTGCCCGTCCCGGAACCGCTTTTGGTGGCCGCCGCCGCGGTGGTCGGGCGGTTGTCGAACGGTCCGCTCAACCGCGAGGTTCTGGCCATGCTGAAGGCGGGCAACACCGCCGATCCGGCGCCGTTCGCCGCCGTGCTGGGGCGGCGGCCCAGCACGGTCTCCCAGGCGCTGGCCCGGCAAGCGGCCACCGCTGCGGACCGTCTGCAGGCCCGGCTGCATTTCGTGAAGCCGCTGCTGCGCAACAGCCTTGCCCTGCTGTGGATCGTCACCGGGCTGCTGTCCTTCGGCCTCTATCCGCTGGCGGAGTCCCGCGCCCTGCTCGGCCAGATCGGATTGACGGGGATGCCGGCCGACGCCGCGCTGTTCGGCGGGGCCGCGCTCGACCTCGGGCTCGGGCTTCTGTTGCTGGCCGGATGGCGGCCGGTGGCGGTGGGAAGCGCCATGCTCGCCGCGATGGCCGTGTTCACCGCCATCGCCGTCGGGCTGCCCGCCGTCCAATGGCTGCACCCCTTCGCTCCGCTGCTGAAGAACCTGCCCATCGCCGCCGCGATCCTGGCGATGATGGCGATGGAGGCCTGACATGGACGCATCCACGCTCAAGCTCATCCACATCCTGTCGGCCATCCTGCTGTTCGGCACCGGCCTCGGTACCGCCTTTCACGGCATGGCGAGCAACCTGTCGAAGGACGTGCGCGCCATCGCCGTCGCCAACCGCAACGTGGTGCTGGCGGATTGGCTGTTCACCACGCCGACGGTGGTGCTGCAGCCGGTCACCGGCATCTGGCTGGCGCTGGAACAGGGATGGCCGCTGTCCTCGGGATGGATCCTGGCGACGCTGGCGCTCTATGCCCTGGCCGGCGCCTGCTGGCTGCCGGTGGTGTGGCTGCAGATCCGCATGCGGCGCATGGCCGAGGAGGCCGTCGCCGCCGGCACCGGGCTGCCGCCCGAATACCACCGCTGCTTCCGCCTCTGGTTCGCGCTCGGCTGGCCCGCCTTCGCGGCGATGGTCGCCATCGTCGCCCTGATGGTCTTCAAGCCGGATTTCTGAAAGGAACCCTCGTCATGACGCCGTTTCAACGCATTCTCGGCCCGGACTTCCAGGATCTTCCCACGCCGGTCCGGGACTTCCATGGCCTGAGCGCGAGCATCCGCACCGCCGGGCTGGCCGAGGTCAGCGCGCCGGCCAATCCCGGTGTCTGGCTGCTGGGCAAGATCGCCGGCCTTCCCAGGCCCGGCCGCGACGTGCCGGTCAGCGTCTCCTTCCACCCCCGTGCCGACGGCCGCGAATTCTGGGAGCGCCGTTTCGCCGGGAGACGCTATGCAAGCGCGATGGAGGCAGGGTCCGGGCGCGACGCCGGGCTGCTCATCGAGCATTTCGGACCGTTCGATCTGCTGTTTCGGCTGACGCCCGGGCCGGGGCGGCTGTCCTGGTCGCTCGCCGGCTGGCGCCTGCTCGGTCTTCCGCTGCCGGCCTGGAGCCGCCCGGTCATCGAATGCAGCGAATCCGGGGACGGCGACCGGTTCGTCTTCGACATCGACGTGGTGTTTCCCATCGTCGGCCCCGTCGTGCGGTACCGGGGCTGGCTGGCCCTGGCCGACGGCTAAGCAGGGTCGGGGAGGCTCCGGCCTAGCGCTGGCTGGCCGGTTCTGGCCGGAGCCGGGCGGGGGCGGACGGAAGCCTCACCTCGAAGACGCAGCCGCGATCCGACGGCATCAGGGTCACGCTGCCGCCATGGGCGGCGACCAGCCCGCGGATGATGGCGAGGCCCAGCCCGGTCCCTCCGGTCTTGCGCGTGGTGGTGAAGAAGGGGGTGAAGATGCGTTCGGCATTGGCGGGCGAGACGCCCGGGCCGTCGTCCGACACCGTCAGCACCGCACCACCGCCGTCGCTCCGCAGGGCGACGACGACCCTGGCATCCGGGCCGGCATGGCGGCGGGCATTGTCGAGGAGGTTGGACAGGACGCTCTCCAGCGCCTCCCGTCCCATCGCGATCGGCAGCGACGGCGGAAGCGAGGTTTCCGCGCCGTGACGGGCGGCCAAGCCGGCGGCGACGGGCACGGCGTCGGTCACGGCATCCTCGTCCACGGCCATCATGTCGGCCCGTGCCAGGTCCAGCAGGCGGCGGACGAGGCGGGAGAGCCGTTCGGCTTCGGCGTCCATGTTGCCAAGGAACCGGTTGCGCTCCTCGGCTGACATCTCGGCCAGATGGTCGCGCAGAAGCTCGACGGTGCCGCGGATGGTGGTCAGCGGTGTCTTGAACTCGTGGGAGACATGGGCGGCGAAATCGCGGATGTAGTCGGCCCGCTGCTCCAGCGTGGCGGCCATGCGGGTCAGCGCGTCGGACAGTTCGGCCACCTCCCGGACCATCGGCCGCTTCAGCGGGGTCATCGCTCCCCGTTCCCCTTCGGCGGTGCGCTTGGCCAGGGCCGTCACCGTCCGCAGCGGCCGTCCGATGGCGATGGCGCCGAAATAGGCCAGCAGGCCGACGGACGCCAGCAGCAGCACACTCAGCCCGGCCAGATGCCAGCGCTTGCCGTAGAGGGTGTCGGCAAGGCTGCGCGGCGTGCGCGACAGCAGGACCACGCCGATGACGCGGTCGCCGTCGAGTACGGGATGCGCGGTGAAGATGCGGAGCGACCGGCTGCGCTCCGGAATGAGGGACGGCGACTGCCTGCTGGTGCGTTCGCGAATGACGCTGACCGGTTCGCCGGCCAGGGCGCGCCGGACCTCGTCCTGTCCGCCGAGCGACAGGCCCAGCTCCTCCCCAGTGCTGGCGACCACGATGCCCTGGTGGTCGGTGACCCGCATGCCGGCGAGCGTGACCCATTGGGCGTCGCGCAGGATCGGCCCGAGCCTTCCGCCGGCCCGGACGGCGGCCGGATCGGCTGCCGCCGCGACCGCGACCGGATCGGGGGGGCCGGGCAGCACCGGGTCTTCGGCGAGGTCCAGGCTGGCGAAGCGGGGCATCCAGGGCGGGTCGAAGCCGGGCCGGTGCGTCCAGCGCGGATCCACCGGCGGACCCAGGCCGTCCGTCCGGCCGCCGGCCTCGCGCCACGCGTCGCGGTAGAGGGCGGCGACCACCCCGGCCTGGGCGATCAGCTCCGATTCCGTCTGGCGGATCAGCGCACTCTCGTAGAGTCCGAGGATCCACAGGCCGCTCAGCGGCAGGATCAGCGCCGCCAGGTTCATCGCCAGCAGCACCGGGCCGATGGGCAGGCGCCGGGTCATCCGCATTCCGTCACCGGCAATCCGACAGCTTGTAGCCGAGCCCGTGCACGGTTTCGATCGGACTGCCGCCCAGTGCCAGGAACTTGGCGCGCACGCGGCGGATGTGGCTGTCCACGGTGCGGTCGGCGACATAGCGTTCGGTGGCGTAGGCCCCGTCCATCAGGGCGTCGCGGCTGAACACCTTGCCCGGACGCTCCGCCAGCGTGCGCAGCAGGCCGAATTCGGTGGCGGTCAGGACCACCTCGGCGTCGTCCCAGAAGGCCAGGACGCTCTCGGCATCCAGGCACAGGCGGTTGTGCCGGATCCTGTGCGGCGGCGCCATCGGCTCCGGTGCCGCTTCCGGCGCCGCCTCCGGTTCCGGAGCCATGCGGCGCAGCACCGCCTTGACCCGCGCCACCAGCTCGCGCGGCGAGAACGGCTTGGTGACGTAGTCGTCGCCCCCCAGCTCCAGCCCGAGGATGCGGTCGATCTCGTCGTCGCGCGACGACAGGAAGATGATGGGCACCCGGCTGTCGCGGCGCAGCCGCCGGCAGACCTCGGTCCCGTCCAGTTCGGGCATCGTGATGTCGAGCAGGACGAGGTCGGGCGCCTCGTCCTGGGCCATGGCGATTCCGCGCCGGCCGTCTTCCGCCTCGATGACCGCGAAGCCGTCGCGCGCCAGGGCGAAGCGGACGATGTCGCGGATGTGGGGATCGTCGTCTATCAGCAGGATCTTGGGCATGGCGGCCGGACTCTACCCGATAATCTGCACGAGTTCTGCACAGAGAATCCTTTCCGGTTGCACGGCCGCGTCATCGCGGCGGCATGGCGGGATGCGACGGTCGGGGCCAAGGCAGCACGCTGCCGCCAGCCATCCGGAGACACCCGATGACCGCCCCTCCTCAACCATCGACGGCGCATTCGCCGGCCCCCATGCGCCGGCACGGCGTCGGCGCCACCCAGATCATGCAGAAACTCCTGATCCTCATCGTCACGCTGGTCGCGGGCCTGCCGATTTCCGGAATCATCGAGGAGCGCGAGGACCGGCAGGCCGGCCTGCGGGCGGAGTTCGCCAACAGCTGGGGGCCGGAACAGGTGGTGCACGCCCCGCTTCTGGCCATCCCCTATTCCGACCCGGCCACGCGGTCGCGCCAATATCTGAAGATCGCGCCGGAGAAGCTGTCCACCCGGGCCGCCCTGACGCCCGAACAGCGCAAGCGCGGCCTGTTTTCCGCCACCGTCTACGGCGCGGCGATCGAACTGACCGGCAATTTCGCCGTTCCGTCGCGCGACAGCATCGAGACGCTGGTCGGGCGGGGGCAGGTGATCCATTGGAACGAAAGCGTGGTCATGCTGCAGGCGTCGGACCTCTCCGGCATGGCCGCCGGGGATCGCGCCACCTGGAACGGCGAGACCATCCCCTGGCGAAGCTGCGCCGAGGTGATCGGGCGCGCCGGCGACTGCGACGGCGCCCTGCTGGTCATCCGCCCTGGCATGCCGTCCGCACCCGCCGCGGAGATGACGGTGCCCTTCCAGGCGACGGTCACACTCCGCGGGACCGGCGCGTTCAGCCAGATCCTGGAGGGGCGCCAGACCGCCGCCGCCATCGCCGCGCCCTGGGCGACCCCGAGCTTCAACGGCACCATCCTGCCGTCGTCCTCCACGGTGACCGAGACGGATTTCGAGGCGCGCTGGCAGGCCGTCGAATATTCCCGGCCTCTGCTGTGGTCCTCGCCGGGGCTGCCCGAAGCCGTCTCGTCCCCGCACGGCCCCACGGTCAGCGTGGACCTGCTGGAGGCGACGCCGATCTACCGGATGATCAGCCGGGCTTCGAAATACAGCATCTTCTTCGTCATTCTGTCCTTCACCGTCTACACCCTGTTCGAACTGCTGGGCGTCGTCCGCATCCACATCGTCCAATATGGCCTGCTCGGGTTGTCGATGACCCTGTTCGCCCTGCTGCTGATCTCCTTCGCCGAACCTCTGGGCTATGCCGCCGGCTATTGGATCAGCGCGGGCCTCGTCCTGGCCCAGGCATCGCTCCACACCGCCGCCGTCACCCGCCGCTGGGGCGCCACCCTGATCTTCGCCGCGACCCTGGCCGCCGTCTTCGGCTTCCTCTATGTGCTGCTCAGCCTGGAAAGCTATTCCCTGCTGGTCGGCTCGGTGGCGCTGTTCCTGATCCTGTCGGCGGTCATGGCGGTCACCCAGCGGGTGGACTGGCGGGAACAGGCATCATGAGATCGGGCCTGTGGTGGGGAATGGGTATCCTGCTGGTCGCCATCGGGATCAACGTCAACCATCCCTTCCTCGCCGCGCCGCGCGGCTGGCTGGCACCGGCGCTCGTCGCGGCCGGGCTGGCCGGCCTCGGCATCCTGCTGCTGCGGGGGGGCCGGCGGCAGCGCTGGCATCGGCGGGCGCTGGCGGGATTGTGGGTCGCGGTGCCGCTGTCCTGCCTCGGCAGCGAAGGGGTGTTCGTGCTGGACAGGGCGGCGGTGTTGTCGGCCCCGGCCCCGCTGGCGGCCGAGCTGGGGCAGCATTTCATGATCGGCTATACGCGCTCCGACGAGGTCGAGACCCTGGCGGCCAAGGGGCTGATCGGCGGGATCTTCATCTCGCGGCGCAATCTGGCCGGCCGGACGGTGCAGGATCTGCACGACGAAATCCATC
The DNA here is from genome assembly GCF_016595245.1 of Azospirillum endophyticum. Classification (GTDB taxonomy): domain Bacteria; phylum Pseudomonadota; class Alphaproteobacteria; order Azospirillales; family Azospirillaceae; genus Azospirillum; species Azospirillum endophyticum. Next base: position 6,899 of record NZ_JAENHM010000040.1, on the reverse strand, counting down.
GGCTGCAGGAGAGCCGCCGGCGCGCCGGGCTGCCGCCGCTGCGGGTGGCGACCGACCAGGAGGGCGGGATCGTCTCCAAGCTGTCGCCGTGGCTGCCCCGGCGGCCTTCGCCCTCCACGCTGGCGGACTTGCCGCCGGCGGAGCGCCGCGTCGCCGCGCGCCGGCTGGGGGTGGATCACGGCCGCGACCTGTCGTCGCTCGGCGTGACCGTCAATTTCGCGCCGGTGCTCGACCTCCGCAACGACCGGCCGCCCGATCCGCTGGACATCAACAGCCAGATCGCCCGGCGGGCGATCTCGGACGATCCGGCGGTGGTGTGGGAGGTCGCCGCCGCCTATGCCGAGGGGCTGCTGGAAGCCGGGGTTCGGCCGACGGTCAAGCATTTCCCCGGGCTGGGGCGCGCGGACCGCGATACGCATGTCTTCCCGGCGGAAATCCGGGAGTCGCGCGAAACCCTGGAGGCGACCGACTGGCTGCCGTTCCGCCGGGTCCTGTCGGACAATCCCCGGGCGATGCTGATGGTCGGCCATGCGGCGCTGGGCGCCGTCGATTCCAGCCGGCCGGCATCGCTGTCCCGGCCGGTGATCGACGGGCTGATCCGCCGGGACTGGGGCTTCGACGGCCTCGTGGTGACCGACGACCTCGTGATGGGACCCGTCTATGGGCGCGGGCTGTGCGACAGCGTGACGGATGCGCTCAATGCCGGCATCGACCTTCTGCTGATCGCCTATGACGGCAAGCAGTTCTACAGGGCGATGGCCTGCGCCCTGGAGGCCGGGATGCGCGACGGTCTCGACGGCACGGCGCTTGCGGCCAGCCGCAGGCGGCTGGAGCGGGTTCCGGCCGACATGGACATCGACGTGAACGCGGGCAATGCGGCCTCGTCCTCCCACGGCATCGCGGGGCTTGCCCGGGATCGTTCCTGAAGCCCGGTCAGTCGTCCGGCTGCGCCGGAATGCCGTGCTTGCGGAGCTTGGCATAGAGGTTGGTGCGCGACAGGCCGAGATTGCGGGCGGCTTCGAGCTTGTTCCCCTGGGTTTCGCGCAGGGCCTCCAGGATGAGGCCCCGTTCCAGCTCGTCCATGGCGGTGGACAGCGGGCGTCGGCGGTCCGGCGCGGCGGGGGAGGGGATCGCGGCGTTCGGGAGGATGTCCGCGAAATCCTCGGCGGTGATGCGGTCCCCTTCGGTGCGCACATAGACCTGCTCGACGATGTTGGCCAGTTCACGGACGTTGCCGGGCCAGTCATGGTGCCGCAGAGCATCGAGCGCCGCCGGCGTGAACTCGCGCATCGGCTGGTCGAGCCCGAGGGCGATCTTCTCCGAAAAGCGGGTGGCGAGGATCTCCAGGTCGTCCTTGCGCTCGCGCAGCGCCGGCAGCTGGATCGGAAAGACGTTGAGCCGGTAGTAGAGATCCGACCGGAAGGCGCCGCTCCGCACCATGTCGGCCAGGGGCCGGCTGGTCGCCGCGATGATGCGGACGTCGACCTTGACGATCTGGTTGGACCCGAGCGGCTCGACCTCGCGTTCCTGCAGGGCGCGCAGCAGCTTGGCCTGCAGCGGCAGCGGCATGTCGCCGATCTCGTCGAGGAACAGCGTTCCGCCATGGGCCAGCTGGAATTTTCCGGGGCGCGCCTGACGCCCGGCTCCGGTATAGGCCCCCGGGGCGACGCCGAAGAACTCGGCCTCCAGCAGGTTTTCGGGAATGGCGGCGGTGTTGACGGCGACGAAGGGGCGGTGGGCCCGGTCCGAGGAGGCATGGATCGACTGCGCCACCAGTTCCTTCCCGGTCCCGGTCTCGCCCAGCAGCAGGACGGCCGACAGGATCTGGCCGGCCCGGCGCACCAGCCGTTTCACCTGCAGCATCGCCGGGCTGAAGCCGATCAGGTTCTCGACCGTGTATTGCGAGGCCCGGCTGGCCGCGAGCTCCTGTTCCACCCGGGTGAGCCGTGATTGCAGCTTGTTGAAGCGGTCGGCGATGGGCCGGAGATAGGTCAGGCTGTTCTTGAGCGCGAAGGCGAGGGCGCCGATCACCGCTCCCCCTTCGTCGCGCAGCGGGAGACGGCTGACCAGCAGCGTATGCTCGCCGTAGCGCATGATGTCGAGCGGAAGCGAGCGGCCGCTCTCAACCACCTCGCGCATCCGGCTGTGCGGGATGAGGCGCTCCACCGGCTGGCCGATCGCGTCCGCGGCGGACCGGAACCCGAGCATCGCCATCCGTTGGTCGCTGAACCAGACATGCTTGTCGTTGGACCAGACGATCCGGGCGTCCTTGTCGACCAGGATGGCACCGTCGATCATCTCGTCGATCATCACCATCAGCGCACGCGCGGCGGCGAATGGCTCGACCCGTTCCGTCTGCATGCTCCGATCCTCCGCAATCCGAACCGTCAATATTCCGAACAGTGTCTGTCAGAAAAATGAACACCGCGAAAGTACCGATTTGCAAGGGACTCCCGCCCTTGCGCACCGGCGCCTGTCGCCAATCGCGAACTCTCCCCGGCCGATCAGTCCAAGCGTTTCGGAATATATGTAGGCGTATCAGTCGTTTGATCGCTTGGCACAAGGGTTGCTTACCGGCTTTTGAAGACCGCGTCCACCGCAAACAATCCGTCGGACGGCCGGCATGCGGCAGAGGATGACGATCGCGGTGCGACGCTTATCGGGTAAAGGTCGGGGAGGAATGGACAGGCCATGAAAAACCAGCGCATCGCCGTCATCGGCGCCGGGCTGATGGGGCACGGGATCGCGCAGGCCTTCGCCGCCGCCGGGCATCACGTCGACATCCAGGAGCCCGACGCCGGCCGCCGGTCGGCGATCGCCGACCATGTCCGCGGCAATCTGCGGACGCTGGGGGCGGACGTCGCGATCGCCGATCTGATCCGTCCATGGGAAAGGCTGGAGGATGCGGTCGCGGCCGCCGACATCGTCATCGAGGCGGTGCCGGAGGATCTGGCTCTCAAGCAACGCATCATGGCGGCCGCCGAAGCCGCGGCTCCCGCCCATGCGCTACTGGCCAGCAACACGTCGGTCATCCCGATCACGCGGATCATGGAGCCGCTCGTCGACAAGACCCGCGCCATGGGCACCCATTGGTGGAACCCGCCCTATCTGATCCCGCTGGTCGAGGTCATCCAGACCGCCGACACCGGCGACGCGGCGGTCGCCGCGATGATCGGCCTGCTGACCGCCATCGGCAAGATGCCGGTGCATGTCCGCAAGGACGTTCCGGGCTTCATCGGCAACCGCCTGCAGCACGCGCTCTGGCGCGAGGCGATCGCCCTCGTCCAGAACGGCGTGTGCGATGCCGAAACCGTCGACACCGTGGTCAAGGCCAGCTTCGGCCGGCGGATGGCCGTGCTGGGGCCGCTCGAAAACGCCGACCTCGTCGGCACCGACCTGACCCTTGCCGTCCATGAGCATGTGCTGCCCGACCTCGACCGGACGCCCGGGCCGCTGCCGCTCCTACGCGACCTGGTCGCCGCCGGGCGGCTCGGCATGAAAAGCGGCGCCGGTTTCCGGACCTGGACCGACGGGCAGCGGGAGGAGGTCGCCACCAATCTCGCCGTCCACCTTCAGCGCCTGGACGGCATCGAACCAAGCTGACGGCCGCCCATCCCGGCGCCGCCGAAATCGCCATCGTCCGCAACCTTCACCGGCCGGACATACACAGGAGGGCCTTCGCATGGCCGCATCACGGAAGAAGGTCATCATCAGCTGCGCGCTGACGGGATCGATCCACACCCCGACCATGTCGGACGCCCTGCCGGTCACGCCGGACGAGATCGTCGAGCAGGGCGTCGGCGCGGCCGAAGCCGGGGCGGCGATCCTGCATCTGCACGCCCGCGACCCGCGCACCGGACAGCCGACCCCGAACCCGGCGGTGTTCATGCAGTTCCTGCCGCGGCTGAAGCAGTCGACCGACGCGGTGCTGAACATCACCACCGGCGGCTCGCTCAACATGACGGTGCAGGAACGTCTGGCCGCCCCGCTTCTGGCCAAGCCGGAAATGTGCTCGCTCAACATGGGGTCGATGAATTTCGGCATCTTTCCGCTGGCCGACCGCTACAAGGACTGGAAGCACGACTGGGAAGAGCCCTATCTGCGCAGCACCGACGACTTCATCTTCCGCAACACCTTCCGCGACATCGCCTACATCCTGGAGCATCTCGGCGAGGGCTGCGGCACGCGCTTCGAATTCGAATGCTACGACGTCGGGCACCTGTACAATCTCGCGCATTTCCTCGATCGCGGGCTGGTGAAGACGCCGCTCTTCATCCAGACGATCTTCGGGATCCTCGGCGGCATCGGTGCCGAGGAGCGCAACCTCGTCTTCATGCGCGAGACCGCCGACCGCCTGTTCGGCAAGGACTATGAATGGTCGGTGCTGGCCGCCGGCCGCCACCAGATCCCGTTCACAACCATGGCGGCGGTCATGGGCGGCAACGTCCGCGTGGGTCTGGAAGACAGCCTCTATCTTGCCAAGGGCCGCCTTGCGCGGAACAGCGCCGAGCAGGTGACGAAGATCCGCCGCATCCTGGAGGAGCTGTCGCTGGAGGTCGCCACCCCCGAGGAGGCGCGCGCCATGCTCCAGCTCAAGGGCGCCGACCAGGTGGCGTTCTGAAAAACTCCTTCCGAGCCGCAAGCCACCGATCAAGGAACGACAGATGAAGAACAGGAACGCCGTCGTCACCGGCTCCACCAGCGGCATCGGGCTGGCGACGGTGCGGGGACTGGCCGGACGCGGCTGCCACGTGATGGTCAACGGCTTTGGCGACCGTGCGGAGATCGACCGGTCCTGCGCCGAGATCGCCGAGCGGAGCGGCACCCGGATCGTCTATTCCGGTGCCGATCTCAGCCGGCCGGAGGAGGCCCGCGCCATGATGGCGCAAGCCGCCGACATGCTGGGGCCGATCGACATCCTGGTGAACAATGCCGGCGTCCAGCATGTGGCGGCCCTGCACGAGTTTCCCGACGACAAATGGGACCTGCTGCTGGCCGTCAACCTGAGCGCCGCCTTCCACACCATCAAGGCGGCGGTGCCGGCGATGCGGGAGCGGGGCTGGGGGCGCATCGTCAACACGTCCTCCGTGCTCGGCATGGTGGGCGCCCCGCACAAGCCCGCCTATGTCGCCGCCAAGCACGGCATCATCGGCCTGACCAAGTCGGTGTCGATCGAACTCGCCCCCCATGGGATCACCTGCAATGCGGTGTGCCCCGGCACGGTGCTGACCCCGATCATCGAACGCCAGATCGCCCAGCAGGCGCAGGTCACCGGCCTGCCCGAGGATCAGGTCCTGAAGGCGGTGTTCCTGGAGAAGATGCCGACGGGCCGGTTGATCGGCCCGGAGGAGGTCGCCGCCGCCATCGCCTTCCTATGCTCCGACTCCGCGGCGTCGATCACCGGCGCGGTCCTTCCCGTCGACGGCGGCTATACCACCCATTGAGCCGTCATTCCGGATTCCTTCGGGCGGCCACCCTGACCGGCGCCGCCCCAAACACCAAGAACTGCAATAACTGGGAGTGAATCATGCGCAAGTTCCTTCTCGCCGGCGCCGCCTTCGCCAGCCTGGCATCGGGTGCGGCCAATGCCCAGATGTCCGACAACGTCATCAAGATCGGCATGCTGTCCGACCGCTCCGGCATCTACGCCGACATCAACGGCGAGGGGTCGGCGGTGGCGGCGAGGATGGCCGCCGAGGAATTCGGCAACGCCATCAACGGCACGAAGATCGAGATCATCGTCGGCGACCACCAGAACAAGGCGGACATCGCCGCCAACCTGGCGCGCCAGTGGATCGATACCGAGAAGGTCGACGTCGTCGCCGACGTACCGAACTCGGCCGCGGCGCTGGCCGTCCAGGCCATCACGCGCGACAAGAAGCGCCTCTTCCTGATGTCCGGCCCGGGTTCGACCGACCTGACGGGCAAGGACTGCAGCCCCTACGGCTTCCAGTGGACCTGGGACAACCATGCGGTCGCCTCCGCCACCGCCCGCGCACTGGTCGAGCAGGGGCGGAAGAGCTGGTTCTTCATCACCGCCGACTACGCCTTCGGCCATTCGCTGGAAGCGGAAGCGGCCAACACGGTCAAGCAGCTCGGCGGCACCATCAAGGGCAGCGTGCGCCACCCGCTGGGCGCATCCGACTTCTCCTCCTACCTGTTGCAGGCGCAGGCCTCGGGGGCGGAGGTCGTCGCCTTCGCCAATGCCGGCGGCGACACCATCAACGGCGTCAAGCAGGCCGCCGAGTTCGGCATTCCCCAGGGGGGGCAGACGCTGGCCGGGCTGCTGCTGAACATCAACGACATCAAGGCGCTCGGCATCGAGACCGCGCAGGGCCTGATGCTGGCGAATTCCTTCTATTGGGACATGACCGAAGAGACCCGCGGCTGGTCGAAGAAGTTCGAGGAGCGGACCGGCCGCAAGCCGTCGATGAACCAGGCCGGCGTCTATTCGTCGGTCCGGCATTACCTGAAGGCGGTGCAGGAGATCGGCACCGACGATGCCGACAAGGTGGCCGCCAGGATGCGCAGCATGCCAGTCACCGACATGATGATGAAAGAGGCGAAGATCGCCGCCAACGGCCGCGTCTTCGACGACATGTACCTGGCGCAGGTCAAGACCCCGGCCGAATCCAAGTACGCCTGGGATTATTTCAAGATCGCCAAGACCATCCCCGGCGTGCAGGCCTACATCGACCCGAAGGACAGCGGCTGCCCGCTCGTCAAGTGACGGTCGAGGGGGGCGCAGGGTGATCGCTTGGTGTTGCCCTCTCCCGTCCCGGGCTACGGCATGTACAGATCTCGCTTCTGCGAACGAGATGCGACTTTCTCTAGCGAATAGCCCTTCTCCCCTCGCGGGAGAAGGGTTGGGATGAGGGGGGCGGCCGACCGGAGGTCGG
>NZ_JAENHM010000004.1 GCF_016595245.1 Azospirillum endophyticum | reverse complement strand
CGCCGGGACTGCGGCTGATGGAGATGCTGCTGGAGCGCGGGGCGGCGGTCGAGTACCACGACCCCTTCATCCCGGTGCTGCCGGTCACCCGCGAGCATGCGGCGCTCGCCGGCCGGGCCTCCGTCGCCTGGGATGCGGAGACGCTGGCCGGCTTCGACGCGGCGGTGATCGTCACCGACCATGACGGCCTCGACTATCAGGGCCTCGCCGCCCATTGCCCGCTTGTCGTCGACACTCGCAACGCCATGCGCGCCGTCGAGGGCTTCGCCGACCGTATCGTGAAGGCCTGAGGACGGGATGGAGCGGCCGGCCGTTGGAACGGCGTGAAACGCGCCGGGCAGTGGCGTTCCATCGGTCGGGAAAATCCCCTTCTCCCAGCTCCCGAGAGCGGCGCTCCGTTCAACGGAGCGCCGCCCGGGAAATAGGATCAGAGTTCCTCTTCGCCGCCGAAATCACTCCAGCCGCTGTCCTCCACCGCCTGTTCGGCATGGTCGGTGGCGGCGGTGGCCGCGTCGGTGGCGGCGCCGGCGGCCTCGCTGGCCATGGCCTCGCCGCCGGAGAACATGCTGGACAGCGCGCTGCCGATCAGCATGCCGCCGGCGACACCGGCCGCCGTCTGCATCGCGCCGGCCATGAAGCCGCCGCCGGCCCGCGGCTGCTGGGCATAGGCGGCGACGCGCGGGTCGCCGTAGGCCGGGGTGCCGGCGGGAGCGCCGGCGCCGGCCGGCGGGCGGCCCCAGGGCGAGCCGGGCGGCATGGCGGCGGCCGGGGCGGCGGCCGGGTATGACGGCTGCGGGGCCGGCCGGCTGCTGCCGCCGAACAGGCTGCCGAACAGCCCGCCGCCGCCGGATTGGGCCGGGGTGGGAGCCGGAGCGGCGGACCGCTCGCGCAGCTGGCGCTCCAGCTCCTCGTTGCGGCCCTGGGAGGCGGCGAGCGCCTGCTCCATCATCACGATGGACTGGGCCATCAGATAGGGAGCGGCCGGCTGGCGGGCGATCCGTTCGCGGATCAGCGCCTCGGCCTCGGGATCGCGCGGGCCGGATTGCGCCTCGGCCTGGTGCAGCTTGGCGAACAGGTCGTCGATGATCTGGCGTTCGGTCTGGTCCATGGCGATGCTCGTTCTCGATCGAAAGGTTGCGGAAATCACCCCGCCGCCGGCGCCGGCATCCCGAACGGGCGCAGGGGCGCCATCGTGCGCCGGAAAAGCGGCGCGCGTCGGGGAAGCGGCGGAGGCGGGGCGGGGAGGGCTGTCCGGGAAGAAGGTCTGGGAAGAGGACATCGGTCCCTCCAAGTGCGGTCACGCCCGTCGGCGCAAAGGCAGGTGAAGAGATCCGACATCGCGACCACGTCTAAGTCGCCAGAGGGGCCCGGATCCAGGTGATGAGGACGTGGCCCCGTCCCGCTTTCCTGTCAAGACGGCGGGGTGACGATTTGCATCCGGAAAATGACGGGGGGCGGCCCGCACCGGTGCCTGAACCGGTGGCTGGAACCGGCGTCTGGACCGGGGATCGGCCCCGCCCTATAAAGGGCGATGGCGACATTGCAGGAAGCCCTGGCCGCGGCGCTGGATCATCAGGAAGCCGGGCGCTTCGCCAAGGCCGACCTCCTGTATCGCCGCATCCTCGGGGCATCCCCCGGCCATCCCCATGCGCTCCACCTGTGGGGCATCCTGGCGGCCCTGACCGGACGGCCGGACGAGGCCGCAGCCCGGATCGGCCGGGCCATCGCCGTCGCCCCCGACATCGCCGATTTCCATGTCAATCTGGCGCGCATCGAGGCTGCGCTGAACCGGCCCGGCCGGGCCGCCCGCCATTACGCCATCGCCGTCGCCCTGCGGCCGGAGGAGGTGGAACCGCGCTTCCAGCTGGCCGGTCTGCTCCAGGATCTGGGCCGTCCGGACGAGGCCGACGAGCAGTATGGCGCCCTGCTGACGGTGGCGCCGCTCCACGCCAGCATCCACCTGAACCGCGCGCTGCTGCGGGAGGCGCAGGGGCAGGCATCGAAGGCGCGGGAGGGCTTGCGGGCGACGCTGGCGCTGGAGCCGGCGCATCCCAAGGCGCTGCTGCGGCTCGCCGCCATGGAACGGGAGCTGGGGCGGGGCGCCGTCGCCCTGGCCGTCCAGCGCCGCGGCATGACCGTCCTGCAGGATGCCGCGAACGGCATGCCGGATGCCGGGCTGTTCACGACCCTCGCCACCCTGCTGGCAGGGGAGGGGCTGCCGGTGCGGGCGGCCGAGGCCGCGCGCATCGCCGTGGCGCTCGCCCCCGACGACCCCGTCCTGTGGAACGAGCTTGCCAACCGGCTGAAGGGGCTGGGCCGGCAGGGGGAAGCCCTGGCGCAGTCGGTGGCCGGCCATGGCCGCGGGCTGGTCCTGCTGCCGGGCAACCCGGTGCTGCTGAACAACCGCGCCGACGGCTGGCTGAAGCTGGCCGAGCTGGAGCGGTCGGAAGAGGATGCGCGGGACGCGGTCGCCGCGGATCCCGGCTTCGCCGCCGGCTGGAACACGCTGGGCTCCGTCCTGATGGCGCAGGGACGGGCCGGGGACGCGCTGGACGCCTATGGGCAGGCGGTGCGGGTCGATCCCGCGAACGATGCCCGAATCAATGACCCGAACAATGCCCCAGTCGATGCCCAGGCGCGGTTCAACCGGTCCATCGCCCTGCTGACGCTGGGCCGGCTGGCGGAGGGATGGGACGACTATGAACAGGGCTGGGCCGTGCCGTCGGGACGGTTCCCGCGGGCCGGATTTCCCCAGCCGCCGTGGGATGGACGCCCGTTGAAGGACGGCGCCCTGCTGGTGTGGGGCGAGCAGGGGCTGGGCGACGAGGTGATGTTCGCCAGCCTGATCCCCCAGCTGGTGGAAGAGGGCGTGCACGTGGTTCTGGACTGCGACGCGCGGCTGGCTCCGCTGTTCGCCCGCGGCCTGCCCGGCGTCACCGTGGTGGCGCGTACGGACCCTCCCTCCGGCCGCCTGACCGCGCCGGACGTCGTGGCCCAGATCCCGGCCGGCAGCCTGCCGGGCCGGATGCGCCGCCGGATCGGGGATTTCGCCGGCCGCCAGCCCCCCTTCCTGAAGGCCGATCCGGAGCGGACGGCGGAGTGGCGGCGGCGTGTCGCCGACGGCCATGGAGAAGGGCGCCGTCTGGTTGGGATTTCCTGGAGCAGCAAGAACGCCGCCGTCGGGGCTCTGCGCTCCATCCCGCTCGGCCGGCTGGCCGAGGCCGTGGGCCGACCGGACGTGACGCTGGTCAGCCTGCAATACGGCGACGTCGCCGCGGAGATCGCCGCGGCCGGCGTCAGCGATCCGGGGCTGGATGCCTGGGGCGACATCGACGGGCTGGCGGCGCTGGTCGCCGCCATGGATCTGGTGGTGTCGGTCGACAATTCGACCGTCCATCTCGCCGGCGGGCTGGGTCGTCCGACCTGGGCGCTGCTTCCCCATGCCGCCGACTGGCGCTGGATGCAGGGGCGCCGCGACACGGTCTGGTATCCGTCGGTCCGGTTGTTCCGCCAGAACAGGGCGGGCGATTGGGACGGCGTGCTGCGCGATCTGCGCGAGGCGATCGGGGCAGGCTGAAGAGGACGGACCGGGGAGCGCGATTTTGCCTCCGCCATTCGGCTTGCCTTTTGCCTCGACAAGAACATATTGCGAACATGAGCGAGGGCGGGGACGCGGCGGCTCTCCGGAAAATCTTCCCTGTGCATCCCCCTTACCCCCGCCCTTTTCCCCAGGGGGGAGAGGGAAAATCAAGGAGCCTCCACGGTGGATGACGCGCTGCTCGACAAGCTCGAAATTCTGGCCGACGCGGCGAAATACGACGCCTCCTGCGCGTCGTCGGGGGCGAAGCGGCGGACGGGCGGGCCGGACGGCATCGGCTCCACCACCGGGGCCGGCATCTGCCATGCCTATACGCCGGACGGGCGCTGCGTCTCGCTGCTCAAGATCCTGCTGACCAACTACTGCCTGTTCGACTGCGCCTACTGCATCAACCGCCGCTCCTCCAACGTGCGGCGCGCGCGGTTCAGCGTGGAGGAGGTGGTGCGGCTGACGCTGGGCTTCTACAAGCGCAACTGCATCGAAGGGCTGTTCCTGTCCTCCGGCATCATCCGCTCGCCCGATTACACGATGGAGCAGCTGATGCTGGTGGCGCGCACGCTGCGGCGCGACCACGGCTTCGCCGGCTACATCCACCTGAAGACGATCCCGGAGGCCAGCCCCTGGCTGATCGAGCAGGCCGGGCTGTGGGCAGACCGGTTGTCGATCAACCTGGAACTGGCGTCCGACCGCAGCCTGAAGGAGTTCGCGCCGGAGAAGGACGGCACCTCGATCAAGGCGGTGATGGGGCAGGTCGGCGAGCGCATCCTGGAAGCCAAGGAGGAGAAGCGGCGCTTCTCCCCCGCCGGGCAGAGCACCCAGATGATCGTCGGCGCCGATGCGTCCACCGACCTGTCGGTGCTGGAGACCAGCGACACGCTCTATCGCCGCTATGGCCTGCGCCGGGTCTATTATTCGGCTTTCAGCCCGATCCCGGAGGCCAGCTCCGCCCTGCCGGCCAAGCCGCCGCCGCTCCAGCGCGAGAACCGGCTGTACCAGGCCGACTGGCTGCTGCGCTATTACGGCTTCACGGTGGAGGAGATCGCCGCCGGGGGCGAAAGCGGGATGCTGGACCTCGGCATCGATCCCAAGCTGGCCTGGGCCCTGAAGAACCGCGAGCGCTTCCCGGTCGACGTCAACCGCGCCGACCGCGAGATGCTGCTGCGGGTGCCTGGGCTGGGGGCGCGGGCGGTCGACAAGATCGTCGAGGCGCGGCGCCACACCAGCCTGCGGCTGGAGGATGTGGCGCGGCTGTCGTCGGGGCTGAAGCGGGCGCGCGCCTTCCTGATCGCCGCCGACCACCATCCGGGCGGGCTGACCGACCGCGCCGACCTGCGGCAAAGGCTGGTGGCGCCGCCCAAGCAGCTCAGCCTGTTCTGAAGAGCTTAGCCATGCGGCATGTGGAGTTGAAGGACGGCGCCGACCTCGACGGCTTCCGCCGCGCGTTGCGCGGGTTGGTCGCTTTGGGCGTCGATCCGGACGAGGTGGCGTGGAGCGGCGGTGCGGCGCCGTCGCTGTTCGGCGCCATTGCCGAAACCGGCACCGGTCCCCTGCCGGCCGACGCGCCGCCGGTTTCGCTGCCGCGCCCGGTGGGGGCGCTGATCGAAACCGTGGTCTGCCACCGCGATCCGGAACGCTACGCCCTGCTGCACCGGTTGGTGTGGCGGGCGTTGCGGGGGGAACGCGACATCCTCGACCACCATGCCGACCCGCTGGTCCATCGGCTGGCGATGCTGGACAAGGCGGTGCGGCGCGACCTGCACAAGATGCACGCCTTCCTACGCTTCAACGAGGTGCGCGACCCCGACGGAGCCGAACGCTATCTCGCGTGGTTCGAGCCCGACAACTTCATCGTCGAGGCCACCGCCCCCTTCTTCGTCGAACGGTTCGAGAGCCTGGTCTGGACGATCCTGACGCCGGTGGGCTCGCTGCAGTGGGACCGGCGGTCGCTGACATTCGGGCCGGCCGCGGCGAGGCCGGAGGGGCTCGACCGCGACGACCGCTTCGCCGAGGGCTGGCAGCGCTATTACGAAAGCACCTTCAACCCGGCACGGGTCAATCCCACGGCGATGCGGGCGGAGATGCCGCGGAAATACTGGGCCAACCTGCCGGAAGCGGCCGCCATTCCGGCGATGATCCGCTCGGCGCCCGCGCGCGTCCAGGCGATGGTCGAGGCGGAGGCCGCGGCGCCCCGCCACCGCAATCCCGACAAGGCCGTCGCCGCCATGGCCCGGCAGGAGCCGGCGACGCTGGCCGAGCTGAACCGCATCATCCGGGCGGCGGATCCGCTGGTGCCGGGAGCGACGCAGGCGGTACTGGGCGAGGGGCGGGAGGGGGCCGCCATCGCCATCGTCGGCGAGCAGCCGGGCGACCAGGAGGATGTGGAGGGCCGTCCCTTCGTCGGCCCGGCCGGACAGCTGCTTACCCGCGCGCTGGAGGAGGCCGGCATCGAGCGCAGCGCCGCCTACCTGACCAACGCGGTGAAGCATTTCAAGTTCGTCGCCCGCGGCAAGCGCCGCCTGCACCAGTCGCCGACCGCCGGCGAGGTGAAGCATTACCGCTGGTGGCTGATGAAGGAGCTGGGCTTCGTCCGCCCGCGCCTGGTGGTGACGCTGGGCGCCACCGCGGCGCTCGCGCTGACCGGGCGCAGCGTGTCCGTGCTGCGGGAGCGCGGGCCGATGGGATTCGGCGACTGGAGCGGCGTCGTCACCGTCCACCCCTCCTACCTGCTGCGCCTGCCGGCTGGGGAGGGGGCGGACCAAGCCTATCGCGACTTCGTCGCCGACTTGCGGCAGGCGCGGGAGATGGTGGAGGGGGCGGGTTGACGGCTCGGACGGGTATGATCAAATACTCCATCGGGAGGCGTCATGGCTGAGATCGAGCGTCTGACCATCACCTTGCCGGCCGCCATGGCAGCTGCCGTGAAGGGAGCCGTCGCTGGCGGTGACTACGCGTCGAGCAGTGAGGTCATCAGAGAGGCTCTGCGCGACTGGGTCGTGAAGCATGCCCTGCAGCGCCAAGAGCTCGCATCCCTGAAGGCGGACATCGACCGGGGCATTGCCGACCTGGCGGCAGGACGCCTGACGGACTTCGATGCAGACCGGATCGCCGAACGGGGAAAAGCATTATCCGCCCGCTCCCGCTCCGCCTGACCGAAGCGGCGGAAGCCGACCTCGCCGAACTCTGGACGCATGTGGCAGCGGAGTCCTCCGAAATGATGGCGACTGGCTTCGTCCGCGTCCTTCATGGCGTGCGCGACGCCGCGGCACTCGCCGCCCGTGGCGAATTCGAGGAATAGGGAACGGTTCGCAGCCGCAAGTCCGGCAAGGCCGTCACCGCCATGACCCGGCCAAGCAGTTTCCGATGCAAGCGCCGGGAAGGCCGGAATCAAGCCCAGCACCACATATCTTTGCCAATGCGATGAAGCATTTCAAAACCACCGGCGGTCAATGACGGCGACCGCCGGCATCAGTCCACGGTCCAGCGGCTCATCTGCGGAAAGGGCGGCAGGCCGTTGTTCCAGGCGGCGCCGACGAGTCCGGAAAAGCCGGTCATCCCGGACTGCGCCAGCATCACCGGACCGAAATGGGTGCCGCTGCCCAGCCAGACCTGGGTGGGATGATCCCCCTCATACTGCTCGTGATAGTAGGATCCGGGGAAGAAGACGCAGGCCGGCGAATATCCGAGATGCAGCGCCGCGGCATAGGACCAGGCCTGGGCCATCAGCTCCCCGTTTTCCGCCGCCCGCCGCAGCAGGGCGGCGGCGGGATCGCCGGCCTGCTCGGCCGCCTCGACCTGGGCCCGGGCATCGCCCTGGAGATCGCTGTTCAGCCGCGGCCAATAGGCCCGCGGGACGACGGCGATGTGCCCGGCCTCATGCAGCAGGTCGCCCGACCCGGCCAGCGTGTCGGGGTCGACATGGATCACCCCGGCATGGATGTTGACGCCGGGCAGGAAGCCTCCCGCCGCCCCGTCGCCATATTCGACGCCGATGCCGATGCCGCGCAGGAAGCCGGCTATGGGTTCCAGCGCTTCGGGATAATACATCCGCCCTCTCCGATTGTATGTTCTCGCCAAATTATCGCGGAAGGCGAACACCCAGGCAACAGGAGGCTTCGCAATCTCGCGATGCGGCTTCGTCAGCGGCCTGCAAACAGGTGCTCATACTCAGAGATATGTGCCGGACGGCGGACATCGCCGTACCCTGGCTGTCAAGGAGGAGTTGCACCGTGCTGATCATCGATGCCCCTCTCGCTCCACCGCCGATCAGTGTCTCTTGGTATTGTCTAGCTGACACCTATCTCGCTGTCCTCAATAGGACTCAACCGTTCCCGTATGTCTATCCAGGGCAGATCAATCTACGGAGAAGTGGATTTGCCTCCGCATCTGACGAATATCCCGGGCGGGCGGCGTGCCGAATTGCCGAAGATATTCGCGGCTGAACTGAGACGCGCTTTCATACCCCACCGCGAAGGCAACGGCCGATGTGTTGTGTTCGCCTTCCAACAGCAGCCGGCGTGCCTCCTGCAGGCGAAGCTGTTTCTGATACTGTAGCGGGCTGAGGCCGGTAATCCCTGAAAAATGTCGGTGCAGGCTCGCCCGACTCATGCCGCTTACCTCGCATAGGGCATCGATCCTCAAGCGCTGGTCGTGATTCTCCCTGATCCAGGCGATGGCGCGGCGAATGCGGGCCAGGGCTCCCTCAGGCTGCGCGATCTGGCGAAGAAGCCGACCTTGCGGGCCCTGCAGGAGACGATAAAGCAATTCCCGTTCAATGATGGGGGCAAGGATGGGAATGTCGGCAGGCGTATCCAGCAGCGAAAGCAGCCGAAGCAGCGCATCGCGAAGCTGGGCCGTCATAGGATTGATTGTAAGGCCGATGACCTTGCCTTCATTCTCCCGCACAGCCGGCATGGTGGTCGCCAGTTCTACCAGTAACGCGGGATCAAGCGTCAGCGAGACGGCAACATACGGGTGATGCCGGTCGGCATCGAGCACTTCACCCTTCAGCGGCAAATCGAGGGCGCTGACCAGATACTGCGAACTGTCGTAACTCAGCACGTTGTCGTTGATGGTGACCCGCTTGGAGCCCTGGAGAATGAAACAGACAATCGAACGGTAGAGGCACGGCATCTCACCGGTTGGATAGTGCCCGATACTCAGCTCCACACGCGGGATCGGCGTGAGCATCGTATGTGATGCGGCATGGCGCAAAGCGATTTCAAGATGCTGTTCATAGACGTGCGTCATGCCGGAATTATGTCTGCGCCCTTGGAATCCGGCAAGCAGGTTGAGTGATCGTTCGGAACTGTGACACCCCGACCTCCAGAGGCACGAGCCACGTCAGGCACCCGAGAATACGAGGCTCCGGCCGGGAGATGCTTTGGGTGCGTATAGCCAACAGCCATCGCCGCCGGCTCGACCGATGCATCGAGGGGCGCACCCGCTACAGACAAATTCCAAGCATTCAGTCAAATCGATTGAGACAATCAGGCAAGATCTTGAGCGTATCGGGCGAGTTCGGCAAACCAATCCACACTAGATTTGGGGCATCGAGACTGATTGTAGCGTTGGTACGGCGCGTGACAGTCGCGATGCAAACGCTTGGGGCGTTCAGGGTATCGCACTCGGTCGCACGGTGGCTGCCATTTTGACCGAGGCCTGCACTGGGCGAACGTCACCCTATTCGACATTTTGGACGGGCACTTGTCCATGTCCGGGACGCCGCTGCACATCCGTTTATCGCCAACTTGCAGAGATCCTTATGCCAACCACCAATCTGACGCTGATCAGCAATCCACTTTGCCCATTCGTTCAACGGGCGGCCATCGTGCTTCTGGAGAAGGGTGTGCCGTTCGACCGGATCAATGTCGATCTCGCGGCCAAGCCAGACTGGTTTCTTGCGCTTTCGCCGACGGGAAAAGTGCCGCTCCTCAAGGTTGGTCAGCCGGACGGGACGGACGCCATCCTGTTCGAAAGCATGGTGATCTGCGAGTACATCGAGGAAACCCAGGATGCTGCGCCGATGTATCCGGCCAATGCGCTGTTGCGCGCCCAGCATCGTGGTTGGATCGAATTCGCCACGCCGACCTATGCCGATGGCTGGCAGTTCCTCAACGCCACCGATATCGAGACGGCGAATGCGAAAAAGGCAGCGTTCCGGCAACGGCTCGAACGACTTGAGGCGGTGCTTGGGCCAGGGCCGTATTTCAGCGGCACCGCCTTCGGCATGGTGGATGCCGTGTTCGCTCCCCTCTTCCGCTATTTCGACATCATCGATCAAACGGTGTCGAAGCTGATGTTCGAGGATCTCACCCGCGTCTCGGCGTGGCGGGCGGCGTTGGCGGCGCGGGAGAGCGTCAAGGCCGCGGTGTCGGAAGACTATGCCGAGCGGTTCAGACACCACCTCCGTCGGCACTCGGCGATCCTTGCGGTCTGAGGGCTTCTTCCCAGCTCCAGCTCTCCTGGAGCCGTCTTTCGGGCGGGCTCCGAGGCAATGGTGCCGCCGTCAGCTTGGACAGGCGGTTGATCGGGTCCGCTGCCGTCTTCGCCGGACCGACTTGGAGGCGATGCGGCGAAACGCTCGCCAGCCAAGCCTATAGCCAGAAATGCGACGGTGAGGTTGGGGTAAATTATAGGACCCCAATCGAGATCCAGGGGGCCAGGATCATCAGCAGAAATTCCATGTAAAGAAATGCCGCCATGCAGGCTGGCCTCCGTCGCCAGCCCGCATTTTGAACCAGAACCCGACTTCGGTGGAGATTTCTCTTTCGACTCCAACCGAACGCAATGTTCTCTATCTGACGACTATCGCGCTTTCCTTCCTTTCTTTGCCATCTCTTCTTGGGTGTGGAAGATATATCAAATGCCTCTAGCGCCTGAGGCCAGGAAGCCGCCATCGACCGGCAGGGTGATGCCGGTCACGTAACCGGCGTCCTCGGACACCAAGTACATCACTGCCGCCGCAATCTCCCCGGTCGTTCCATAGCGGTTCATGGGAATTGCATTCTCGTACTCGCGGCGGAACTGGGCAGTGTGCAGCGTTCGCGTCATCGGCGTGTCCACCGGTCCGGGAGCGACGGCGTTTGCGGTTACCCCATGTTCGGCCAATTCAACCGCCATCTGCCGGGTCAGCGCGATCACCGCGCCCTTCGATGTGCCATAGGCCGTGCGTCCGCTGCCGACCGCACGCATGCCGGCCACCGAGGCGATGTTGACGATTCGCCCCCACTTGCGTCGTGCCATCAACCGTGCCGCCTGCTGGCAGCACAGGAAGGCGCCGGTGACGTTGACCGCCATCGTCGCGGCGAAGTTATCCAACGGGAAATCGAGGAACGGAAAGACCTTGGCGATGCCGGCCGAGTTGACGAGCACATCGCAGCGACCATGGCGCCGATCGATATCGGCAAAGGCGCCGGCCACGGAATCGGGATCGCTGACATCGATTTTCTGTGCCTCGGCCGACCCTCCCATCGCGCGCAGTTCGGCGGTGGTTGCGTGAGCTGCGGCCTCATCGCGATCCGCGACGATGACCATGATTCCGGCTGCGGACAGCCGCTGGCAGACCTCGGCGCCGATGCCCATCGCGCCACCAGTGACGACCGCAACGCGCTGTTCTGAAGTGGGCTGCTGCATATTCTCGCTTCCTATCAAGTAAAAGTGTCGGATGCCGCCGACGGTCAGACCATTGACCGGCCAGACCATCGGCGCGCTGCCGCGTGGTGCGTGTGAATTACAGAAACCCGATCGAGATCCAGGGGACCAGGATCACCACCAGCAGGCCGAGCAACAGGGCCAGGATGTAGCCGATGATCGGGCGGATGCCGGTGTCGGGGTGAATCCGGCTGATCGCGCAGGCAGCATAGTAGCCGACGCCAAAGGGCGGGGCGAACAGCCCTACGCCCATCGCGAGCACCACCACCATGGCGTAGTGCACCTCGTGCACCCCGACCGCACGGGCGATGGGGAACAGCAGCGGCCCGAACAGCACGATTGCCGGGATGCCTTCCAGCACCGAGCCGAGCACGATGAAGGCCACTGCGGAGACGAGAAGGAAGCCGATGGTTCCGCCCGGCAGGCTCTTCATCACCGCCGCGAGGCTCTCCGAGAAGCCGGATTGCGTCAACGCCCAGGCCATGCCGGTCGCCGCCCCGATGATCAGCAGAATCGCTCCGGACAGCGCCGCGGTCGTGACGAGCATCGGGAAAAGCCGCCGCCAGTCGAACTGCCTGTAAATCAGCAGGCCCGCCAGTGCGGCATAGACGATGCCGATGGTCGAGACCTCGGTGGCGGTCGCAATCCCCTCGACCACGGCGAAACGGACGACGAAGGGGAGCGCGATGGCGGGAATGGCGATCATGAAGGTCTTGCCGATTTCACCTGCCGATGCGCGACGCACGTGGGAGAGGTCCTCGCCACGATAACGCCACCAGACCAGCCCGCAGAGCGCCACCGCCAGCACGAGGCCGGGAAGCAATCCACCGGTGAACAGGGCGGTGATCGAAACACCCGTCACCGATCCGACGGTGATCAGCACGATCGAGGGCGGAATGGTCTCGGTCTGCGCGCCGGTGGCGGCGAGCAGCGCCACGAGGTCACCCTCTTTCGCCCCCCGGGCCTTCATCTCGGGAAACAGCACGGGGGCGACCGCCGCCATGTCGGCCGCCTTCGAACCTGAAATGCCGGAGACGAGATACATCGCCCCGACCAGCACATAGTGCAGCCCGCCGCGCACATGGCCCAGCAGCGTGGCGAGGAAGCCCACCATCGCCTTGGCCATTCCCGTCATTTCGATGAGGAGGCCGAGGAAGACGAAGAGCGGCACCGCGAGCAGGATCAGGTGGCTCATCCCCTCGTCCATGCGGCCGGCCACCACCATCGACGGCGCTTGGGTGGTGAGTGCCACGTAGGCGAAGGTGGACAGGCCGAAGGCGAAGGCGATCGGCACGCCGGAGAGCACCAATGCGCCGACGCCCAGAACGAAGAACAGCAGCAGATTGAGGTTTCCCAGTTCGACCAGCACCGGATGCAGGGCCACCAGCCCGCCTGCGATCGCCAAACCCAGAACCAGCGCGCCCACCGTCAAGCGCCAGTCGGCCGTCTCGAGCAGACGGATCACGGCGATCAACAGCATCAGGCCCAAGCCGATCGGCAAAGCGAAGGCGCGCCACGCATTGCTGATTTCCAGCGCGGGTGTCTGAACGAAAATTTCCTCGGCGGCGAACTCGTAGGCCGGATGCAGCATGAGGGCGACAAAGATCAGGCCGGCGACCAGTGCCACCGTTTCAAGGAAGGCACGCGTTCGCGGCCCGGTCATGGAAACGATGGCGGTCATGCGCATGTGCTCGGAGCGACGGAAGGCGACCACCGCGCCGAGCATGGCGAGCCAGAGGAATAGGAACGAGGCCAGTTCGTCCGACCAGACGAGCGGCTGATGGAGGACATAGCGGCTGATCACGCCGGTGAACAGCACTACGATTTCAGCGACCACAAGGAGAGCGGCTGGAACCTCGACAAGATACCCGATCGCAGCATCGATCCGCCTCAGCCAGGATCTGTCGCTCAACGGCGGCCCTTGGAACCCGGTGCCGGGCGCAGTCTCTGCGGCCGCGCTATCGATATGCATGGTAGCTCCTCCCTTGCTTGACCTTATCGGAGCGACTGACAGCCGATCCTGACCGATTGTATTGAGGTGCGGACTTGAGAATTGAACGACTGCCTGCGCGTCTCATCAATTGGGGTTATTCGCTCTTCTCTTGCGTGAATCACAAATATTGGGCGCTAAATTCATTGAGTGAAGCAATTAATATTTTGTTGGCGACACTCTGGATTTTATTGGATCTGAATTACTCTGATGTTGTTGGTGTTTCCGGCCATCTGGAAGGGGATGCCGGCCGTGGTGACGATGAGGTCGCTGCGTCTGGCGAACTCCTCCTGCACGGCACAGTCCGCAGCCTTGGTCGTCATCTCCTCGTAGGAGTCGACGTCATCCGTGTGGACACTGTGGGCACCCCACATCAGGCACAGCCGCCGTGCCGTCGCCAGATGCGGGGTCAGGGCCAGGATCGGCACTGCGGGCCGTTTGCGGGCGACGCGCGCGGTCGTGGTGCCGCTCGTCGTATAGGTCACGATGGCACTGGCCTGCACCGCTTCGGCGAGCGTCGCGGTCGCCGAGGCGACCGCATGCGGCGGCGTCTCCTCCTCGCCGGGATCGGAGGTGGCGACGATCGAACGGTAGAGCTTGTGTCCTTCCACGCTACGGATGATGCGGTCCATCATCGTCACCGCTTCGACCGGATACCGCCCGGTGGCCGATTCCGCCGAGAGCATCACGGCGTCGGCCCCGTCATAGATTGCGGTCGCCACATCCGATGCCTCCGCCCGGGTCGGGGCGGGTGCCGCAACCATCGAATCAAGCATCTGGGTCGCCACCACGACGGGCTTGGCCGCGAGCCGGCAGGCGCGGATCAACTCCTTCTGGCGCCCCGGCACGTCCTCGTGCGGGATCTCGACGCCGAGATCGCCGCGGGCGACCATGACGGCGTCGGACAGGCGGATGATGTCCCCGATCCGCTCCAGCGCCTGCGGCTTCTCGATCTTCGACAGGATGCCGGCGCGGTCGCCGATCAGCGCGCGCGCCTCCACGACGTCCGAGGGCTTCTGCACGAAGGAGAGCGCAACCCAATCGACCCCAAGCTCCAGCCCGAAGGCGAGGTCCGCGCGATCCTTGGGCGTCAAGGGAGAGAGGTCGAGCAGAGTGCCGGGCAGGTTCACGCCCTTGCGGTTGGAGACCGGGCCGCCGGTGATCACCTCGGCGGTGAGTGTCTCGGCGTCGAGCCCGACGACCCGTACCCGTATCCGGCCGTCGTCGATCAGCAAATCCTGGCCCGGAGCGGCCGCCGCGAAGATCTCCGGGTGGCGTAGCGGGATCGCCTGCCTGTCGCCCTCGCTGCCGTCGAGGACGAAGCGCACCGTCTCGCCCGCCGTAAGGTCGAGCCGGCCATCCTTGACGGTGCCGATCCGGATTTTGGGACCCTGGAGATCCTGCAGGATGCCGATCGGACGGCCGACCTCCTGCTCCAGTGCGCGGATCGCCGCATGGACCCTGGCATGGTCCTCCTGCAGGCCGTGGCTGAAGTTCAGCCGGAAGGTATCGACGCCCGCAAGGAAAAGGGCCCGCAGCGTGTCAGGCGCGGCACTTGCGGGACCTACGGTGGCGACGATCTTGGCGCGGCGGTGGCGGCGCATGGTTCTGTCGGCCTCTCGGCCGCCTCTGGTTCGGTTGCGGGCTGGCAAGCGGGATCGCGCGTTGGCGACCGCCCAGCCGCGGACGATGCTGTCGTCGGAAATTTCCAAGGATGAACGCGATGCTGCGGAGCAGGTCGGCATGCCGACAGGCATCCTCCCGCAGCCAGCCGGCAGCGCCCGTCGAGGAGATCACGGGCGCCGGTCGGCTTCGCGGCGGACCTCAGCTGAGCTCGCCGGTCGCTTCCTCCAGGATGCTCCAGGCCTCTGCCCCGAACTTCTCCTTCCAGTCCCGATAGAAGCCGGCCTTCGTCAGCGTCTCGCGGAATGGCGTGGGATCGACGGTGTTGAAGGTCATTCCCGCGGCGGCGAGGTCGGCTTTCAGGGTTTCGTTCTGCTGCGCCACCTCCTGGCGCTCGGCCATGGCGGCACCGTTCACCACGCGCGCGAACGTCTCCTGCAGCTCGGGCGACAGGCGGGACCAGGCGCGGCGGTTCATCAGGAACCACCAGCCGTCCCACATGTGGTTCGTCAGCGAGCAGTATTTCTGCACTTCGTACAGCTTTGCCGCGGAGATGATCGCCGGCGGGTTCTCCTGGCCGTCCACGATCCGGGTTTGCAGGGCGGAATACACCTCCGCGAAATTGATGCCGGCCGGCGTAGCGCCCAGCGATTTGAACAGCGAGGTCCAGAGCGCGCTGACCGGGACGCGAATCTTCATGCCTTTGAGATCGTCGGGAGTGACGATCGGCTTCGTGCTCGTCGTCACCTGCCGGAAGCCGTTGTCCCAGATCTTTTCCATGGCAACGAGGCCGGCCTTCGAGATCTGACCGCGCAGATGCTCACCGAGACGGCCGTCGAGGGCCTTCCACAGGGTCGGGTAGTCCTTGAAGGCGAAGCCCACACCCGAGATCGCCGTGGAGGGGATCAGCGTCGAAAGCACGTTGACGCCGGAGAGGGTGAAGCACTCGAGCGCGCCGGAGCGCAGCTGCGAGAACATGTCGGCATCGCCGCCGAGCTGGTTGTTGGGGAAGAGCTTCAGCTCGACCCGGCCGCCGGTGGCTTCCAGAAGTGCCGCCGCGGCCTTGCGGGCGTGCACGTTGAGCGGATGCGTCTCGGGAACGTTGGTGCCGAGCTTGAAGCTGAATTCGGCCGCGCGGGCATAACGCAGGGGCAGCGCCGCGCCGATCGCCACCGTCGCGCCCAAGGTCGCGAAGCGCCGCCGTGAAAGGATCAGGGTCATGGTTTCCTCCGTCGGATCGTGTTCTTTTTGCTGGATCGCGACGCCACTCGGGCCATGGGCGGAGCGGCGCGCTCGAATATCAGAAGGCGCGGGCGGTCATGAGCCCGATGCCGCGTGCGCCGCCCGTGACCGGCGCGACGTTCGCGGCCACTCTTCGGTGCATCACGGTTTCCCTTCTCATGATGAACGTCCGCCTTGCCTGACGGCCTGGAGGAAGTCGGGACGTCCGACCTGACCGCCCTTCAGAGCGATTTCCAGCCCGTCGACCGGGCACTCCTCGCCATGGGTGCGGCAGAGCGGCGAGCCGGGATCGAGCGGACCGATCGCGGTCAATGCGTCGATGCCAAGCTGTGCCGCGGCCCGCCCCGACGTGTCTCCGCCGGAGATCACCGCCCGGGTCAGGCCGCCGCCGATGATCGCGGCGCGTAGGACCTGTCCGAGCCCCGCCCCGAGCCGCTCGTTCACCAGTTCGACCGAAAGCCCGGCCGCCTGGGTCGCAGTCAGGAAATCCGAAACCGCCGGGTCGTCCGGACCGGTGGCGCTGTAGACGAGCGGGTCGCGACCCTCGCCGAGGGCCGCCAATGCCGCCTCGCCGACGCGGCCGATCTCGCGCTCCCACGCGGCAGGATCGACCACGCGCCGGGCGTCGATCCGGATACCGGCGAAGCCGTTGTCGAGCGCGTGGGCGATCTGTGCAGCCGTCACCGGCGACACCGAGCCGGACACACAGGCGATCCGCCCGACGGGTTTGGGATGGGGAAGGTCCGGCTCCGTAGGGAGCAGACCGGCCGCCTGCCAGTAGGCCACCAGCGCCGCTTCGAAGCCTTGCGAGCCGATCCCGAAGGCGGGTGCTCCGCCCCGTTCCCAGATCAGGCGCCCGGCCTCGGTCAATGTCTCGCGGTCGAGCACGTCGAGGGAGATGATCTCGGCGGCATTGTCCAAGGCACGGTCGAGCTGGGCTTCGGCATGCCCACGCTTCATCGTCACGAAATCGACAAGACCGATGCGCTTTTCAGTCTGGCGGGCGAGGTGGCGACCGAGGTCCGCCTCATCCATCGGCGTGACCGGATGGCGCGCCATCGTCGGATGCCGGTCCAGGCGATAGCCGGTGCCGTCGGCAAGAGCGAACAGATGGCCGAAACTCTGGTAGCGGCCCATCCCCGGGTCGCCGACCACCATCGGCATCCAGGCGGGCCCGAAGACGGCCGCGCCGATGTCGGCAGCCCGCCCGATCGAACCGACATGGGGAGCGGAATCGAAGGTCGAGCAGACCTTGTAATGCGCCACCGGTGCCCCGAGCCCGGCCAGCAGCCGGAAGATGTCCGGCAGATGTGCGTCCATCCAGGCGGGCGACTGTGCCCGCGCGGTCCCGGCGATGCCGATCGCCCGCATCGACGCGAAGTCCGCAAGCCGTTTCCGGGAGGGCGGTTGCAGGAACAGGACGGTGGGCAGGCCGGCGAAGGCCAGCACCTCCATCGAGGCGGAGGAGCCGGTGAAGTCGTCGCCGTAGAAGGCGACGAGCGGCCCGTCGGGCAGGGCGCGCGGAGCAGAGGGGCTCATGCGGCGGCTCCCAGGGCCTGTTCGAGTTCCCTGTGCTCGCGGGCGTGCCGGTCGAGCGGGATGCCGGCGACCGCCGCCTCCCAGGCCTGGCGCAGGGCCGCGACGCCCGCGGCAGGCCCGCCCGGATGGGCCACGATGCCGCCGCCCGCCGTGACGATGAGGTCGGTCGAGCCGAGCGCCGCGTAGGTGCCGGGCGCCTGCCGCACGCCCTGGCCCGAGGAGAAGACCGGCATGGCGAGGCAGGGCTTGTCCGGGAAGAGCGGTGTCAGGCAGGTGCGCGCCGAGGCGATCACGCTGTCGTCGTCTTCGGAGAACTTGTTGGCGAGCCCGTTGACATGCATGTGGTCGGCACCCGCGAGGCGCCAGATCTTCTGCCACGCGACATAGGACCAGCCGAGCAGCGGATGGCGTGAAAGATAGCCCCAGCCATTGCGGTGCGCATGGATCGGCAGGGCGCTGAAGCGGCCGAGTTCGATCATGCCGGTGAGGCCGACCGAGTTCACGCTCGCCATCAGACAGGTAGCCCCCTCCGCGACCAGGAGGTCGTGGCGGCGGCGCATCTGGTCGAGATCGCCCGTGAGGTTGAAGGCGACCATCACCTTGCGGCCGGTGCGGTCCGCATGGGCGTTGACGACCTGCATCACGGCGCGGACGCGCGCGTCGAAGGGGCAGTGCGGCCCGTCCGCCTGCAACTCGTCGTCCTTGATGAAGTCGATGCCACCCTCGCAGAGGCTGGCGACGAGATCGGCGGTCTGTTGCGGGTCGAAACCGACACTCGGCTTGATGATCGTCCCGATGATCGGGCCATCCTTGACCCCGGCGAGGCGGCGCGTGCCTTCGATGCCGAAGCGCGGCCCCGGATAGGCCTGTGCGAAGGCCGCCGGCAGGCGGATGTCGAGGATGCGTAGGCCCGTGATGGACTTCAGCTCGAACAGGTTGCCGGCGACGGTGGCGAGCAGGTTCGGAAGGGAGGCGCCGAAATTCTCGATCGGCCAGGACAGCGTCGCCCGAGCCCGACGGATCTCGACGCCGGAGGTCGCCGCGGTGGTCGGCAGCGTCGGGGTTTCGATCCGCTCATCCAGGATTTCCAAGCGTTCGACACGGGCCGCGGAACGCGCCTTCAACTCGGGCGTCTCTCCGGGAACGGGCACGAAGGTCCCGCTCGACTGCTCCCCTGCCATGATCTCGACGGCTCGGCGCGGATCACCGATGGTTTCGACAAGATAGTCAGCCTCAATGCGCAGTGGGGGCGCAGGCACGGATGGAGCGGTGACAGGCACGATGTCCTCCCTTGGATCACAAGGCCGAACGCGCTCTATTGCACGAGGTGGCCGTATTCGCTCTCAAAGTTCGCAGTGAAATTTCGCAAATATCATCAATTTATCGATCTCAAACTCAAAGTTTACCTTTAAAATTCTATTGATCATAAAACGATAAGTGATCTCGTGATTTAATATATTCCGCAAAACGTCTCTTATGCTTTTCAAAAAAATTTTCAATATTGGCTTACGTTCTTCCTTGTTGGGCAGAAACATAATACAGGGCACAAACATTGCCCAGGCGAGATCGGCGCGGCTTGATGTGATAAAAACTCACTCGAACGTCTCAAGGGAGGCTGCGATGCCCATCACCCACCTGCCACTGAATGCCCTGCGGGCTTTCGAGGCGGCAGCACGCCTCGGCAGCATGAACGCCGCGGCGACGGAACTCGGTGTGACGCATGGCGCTGTGAGCCGCCATGTAAAGGCGTTGGAAGAGAGGTTTGGCCTGCCATTGTTCGAGCGGCATCCAAGGGCCATCGTGCCGACCCGCGAGGGTGCCCAGCTTGCGTCGGAACTCGCCGAAGCGTTCGATCGGATGCAGATCGCAGTTTCGCGCGTTCAGCCAGGTCCGCTTACGCTTTCATGTTCGTCGACGGTGATGATGCGTTGGCTGATCCCGCGGCTCGAAAAATTCAAGCGTGCAAATCAGGCGATCGAGCTTCGGCTCAACATCAACTATGACAATGTCGACTTCATTCGCGAGGAGATCAGCCTCGCAATCCGTACAAGCATATACCGGGCACCGGCAGGCGCTGTCGCCGAGACGCTGATCCATGAGGAGATCGGCCCGGTCTGCCATCCCGACTATGCAGACCGGCTTGGCCTTTCAAAGCCGGACGACCTTCTGCGTGCGCGGATCCTTGGCAGTGCGACACGCCCACAGGCTTGGACCGACTGGGCCGCTGCCTTAGGCCGCCCGGAGCTTCGGATGACGCCGAATGAAGTATACGCGCATTTTTATCTCGTCATACAAGCGGCCGCTTGCGGACTGGGCTTGGCACTGGCCCCAAGGCTGTTGGTCGATGACGAAATTCGATCGGGTCACCTTGTCGCGCCTCTCGGTTTCGTTGCCGGTCCCTATGAACTCCAGCTGTGGATCGCCGATCATTTGCGGGGACGCGTCGATGTGCGGACGACCGCCAACTGGATCAGGGCCGAGATGCGCGCGATGTCGGCCACGCCCTGATGGAGCTGGTACCGCTTCGAAGATGCCGGCACCGCGGACGCAGGATCGCTGCGGTTGGCGCTGTCGGTGCCGTACCAGACCATGCGGGCGTGACCGGTCCGATCACATGTTCAGGGTCCGCCCGCCGTCGACCACGATCTCCGAACCGATGGTCCATGCAGAGTCGTCGGACGCCAGATAGACGACGGCCTTGGCAACCTCCTTGGGACTGCCGAAGCGGCCAAGCGGGATCGTCGAGACGATGTCCTTGTTCACCTGGTCCCTATAGGCGTCGGGAATGCCAAGCTTGTCGTAGAGCGGCGTATCGACCGGGCCGGGGCTGACCGCGTTGATGCGGATGCCGCGCGGAAGGAATTCGGCGGACAGCGTCTTCGACAGGTTGAGGAAGGCCGCCTTGGTCGCGCCATAGACCGACGAGGTGGCGGCACCGACATGGGCGTTGACCGAGGTATTCAGCACCACGGATGCCGGATTGGCGAAAACAGGCAGCAAGGCCTGGATCAGGAAGTAGGGACCCTTTACGTTGATCGCGAAGGACCGGTCGAACGCCTCTTCGGTCCAGTGCTCGATCGGCTGCCAGACCGAAACGCCGGCGTTGAGGAAGGCGACATCCAGCTGACCGTAATGCTCCTTCACCGCGTCGGCGAGCATCCGCTGCGCCTCTACGTTCGCGCTGTCGGCCCTGAGAACGGGAACCTCGGAGCCGAGCGTGGATTTCGCCCGTTCGATGGAGTCGGGATTGTTGCCGGTCACGATGACACGGGCGCCTTCCTCCAGGAACTGCTTGGCGGTTTCGAGACCGATGCCCGAGGTGCCGCCGGTGATCAGGGTGCGCTTTCCATTCAGGCGCGTCATGAGCTTCGTCCTTTTGATGTCTCGCAGCGACCGAAAAGGCTGGCCATCGTCGTGGCCAAGCCCCCCGTCCGACATCCAATTAGATAAACGACCGGCATGCCGCGATCCCGCCCGATACGCTCAATTTCTTGCCTGATCGTCTCAAGCGTTTGGCAGGTTGGAGATCCCGCGTATTACAGGTGCCTTATGAAACTCTTCTTGTTGTTATCGGGGGGCATGAGTAACCGTTTGCTGATCCGCGGCGAATAGTGCCGCCAACGCAGCCAAGCCTTCTTCATAGATATTCTTGAACAGGCTGGTCACCTCGGCATCCGTCACGCCGACCGGTTCGAATTGGCCGAACCATTCCACGCGCGACGCCCGCCCATCGGCGATATCGATCACACGCAGCGTTGCCAGATAATCCTTCTGCGGAAAGGGCGCCTTGAGGATATGGTAGCTGTAGCTCCGGTGCTCCTCGTCGAAAGCGATCAGCCGCTCCACGATCTCCTCCCCTTCGAGATTGCGAATGTGACGGACCCGGCCGCCTTCCTCCAGGCGCGAGGCATTGATGTAAGGCAACCAGTCCGGCAGGGAGTTGAAGCCACCGATAAGCTGCCAGACTTCGACCGCGTTGCGGGCGATATCGATGCTTGCATATGCTTTTGCCATGGCGACTTTCCTTTGAGTTCGAACGTGATGGGTAAGAATTCGGCTCAGATGCCTGTCGCAGTCCGGTGCCGACCCCAGAGGGTCAGGCCGAAAAGGAGGAGGCCGGCGAGCGTGA
Source organism: Azospirillum endophyticum (assembly GCF_016595245.1). Lineage (GTDB taxonomy): Bacteria > Pseudomonadota > Alphaproteobacteria > Azospirillales > Azospirillaceae > Azospirillum > Azospirillum endophyticum. The sequence goes on along the minus strand of NZ_JAENHM010000004.1, from coordinate 48,119 downwards.
GGCCGAAGCCGGCCCAGGCGGGTGACAGAAGGCCGAACCCGGCGTCGATGGTCAGCCCGCCCATCCAGGCGCCCAGGGCATTGGCGGCGTTGAGCGAAGCGAGATTCATCGCCCCCATCAGGCTCGGCGCTTCCGGTGCAAAACGGGTGAGGCGCACCTGGATCGTCGGGATCGCCACCATCATCGCCGCCCCAACGCCGAACAGGGCGGGGAAGAGCAGCCAGGGATTGGCCCCACCAAAGCCAAGCCCAGCCAATATGACGAGGGCGCTGCCGTAACCCACAATGATGCCTCGCGCGGGATAGCGATCCGCCAACTGGCCGCCGATAAGGTTGCCTGTGGTCATCCCCATGCCGAAAACGGTGAGTGCGATCGGGATCATGGTGGCGGAAAGATGCGTGGCATCCGTCACGATCGGGCCGATGAAAGTGTAGACGGCGAAGATGCTGCCGACGCCGACCGCGGCGACCAGCATGACGCCCCAAACGGATCCCTTGCGCAGTGCCGACAGCTCCTGAACCACCGGCACGCCATTCAGCGCATCGGTCTGCGGCACCCACCGATAGATCGATGCGAACGCGAAAGCCGCAAGGACAGCGACGGCGACATAGGTTTCGCGCCACCCCAGGGTTTGGCCCATGAAAGTGGCGAGCGGCGAGCCGAAGATCGTCGCGACCGTCAGGCCCGTCATGACGATCGCAAAGGCCTTGCCGGCATGCCCCTGTCCGACCACATGGGACGCAACCACGGCGCCGGCCCCGAAATAGGCGCCCTGCGGCATGCCGCTGATGAAGCGGGCAACCATCAGCCATCCGAGATTGCCCGCCATGGCCGAAAGCAGATTGCCGACGACGAAGAGGGCCATGAGCATCAGCAGGAGCGTGCGCCGGTTGAGCCGGGCGGCCGCCAACGTCACCAGCGGTGCGCCGATCACGACGCCGGAAGCATAGGCGGTGATTGCGTTGGTGGCCTCCGGCACGGTGAGGCCAAGGCTCTCTGAAAAGAGCTGGATGATCCCCATGCTCGCGAACTCGGATGTGCCGATGACGAAACTGCCAAGAGCGAGTGCCAGAAGCGGCAGGGTCTTGTTCCGGACGATGGATGACGGGTGACGGGGCGCATGGGCCGATGCCCCGGCGGGGCGATGAAGGCGTGGGTCGTCCAGCGCCAGCGATGCTGACTTGCTCATTTCAACCTCCATAAATGTATGGTGTGCCCGGCGCGATGCCCGGGCATCGACGCGCTCAGTCGGCCAGACTTGCGAAGTCGGTGTATCCTTCGGCCCCGCCGCCGTAATAGGCGCTGGGCGGGGCATCGAAGAGCGGCGCGTTACGACCCAGTCGCTCGACCAGATCGGGATTGCCGATGAAAGCGCGGCCGAACGAGATCATGTCGGCATGGCCGGACATGATGGCGTTCATGGCCATTTGCCGATCATAGCCGTTGTTGGCGATGTAGCTGCCGCCGAACGCCGTGTGCAGGGCTTTGAAATCGAACGCCGAAGACGCGTTTTCTTCGCGCAACTGACCTTCGACACAGTGAAGATAAGCAAGGCCGAGGGTGCCGATCTGCTGCACGAAATGGCCATAGGTGGCCTGCGGATCGCTGTCGAGCGGCGTCTCGCCAATCGCTGTGGAGAGCGGCGACAGCCGGACGCCGACCCGATCCCCGCCCCAGAGTCCGGCGACGGCCTTCACGACCTCGATCGGAAAGCGCGCACGGTTCTCGATCGAACCGCCATAGATGTCCGTGCGCACATTGGTACTGTCGCGCAGGAACTGGTCGAGCAGATAGCCATTGGCGGCATGCACCTCGACGCCATCGAACCCGGCCTCCATGGACAGTCGGGCGGCGTGCCGATAATCCTCGACCAGGCCTGGTATTTCGTCGGTCTCCAGCGCGCGCGGCATGGAGGGGACATCGTCGCCGGCCAGCGTGTAGACGCGGCCGCCACCGCGAATTGCCGATGGCGCGACCGGCGCGGCATCATTCTCCTGCAGGCTGCTGTGCGACACGCGGCCGACATGCCAGAGCTGGAGCACGATCTTGCCGCCTTCCCCATGCACCGCCTCGGTCACCGCGCGCCAGGCCTCGACGTGGGCTTCGGTATAGATCCCCGGTGTGTAGGCGTAACCGCGGCCTTGGCGTGAAATGTTGGTGGCTTCGGTGATGATGAGACCCGCGGATGCGCGCTGACGGTAATAGTCGACGGCGAGCAGGCCATGCACGCCATCCATTCCGGCGCGCGAACGCGTCAGCGGCGCCATGGCGATGCGGTTGGAAACCGCGATGGCGCCGATGGATGTCGGTGTGAACAGGTCGGTGGCTTTCTTATCGGACATGGCGACATTCCTTTCGTGCTGACCCTGCGGACCTCTTTGGGTTGGCCCGTCGCCGATACAGATCGCATGTCTCCGCAGGATTGATTAGACAGCCGCTTTTCACCGGATTTGATAGTCTGGTTCACAGATCGGGCGACAGGGCGGCGCCGGCCATGCTATAAGGAGTGCCGTTTCGGGAAATCGCGTCACAGGCGGGACATGGACAACCGCGCAGGCGAAATGATGGTGTTCGTTCGGGTCGTCGAGGCGAGCAGCTTTTCCGAGGCCGCCCGACTGATGCTGATGACGCCCTCGACCGTGTCCAAGCTGATCGCCCGGCTGGAGGCCCGGCTTGGAGTGCGGCTCATCGAGCGCTCGACGCGCAGGTTGGCGCTGACCGAGGAGGGGCAATTCTATTATGAGCGAAGCCAGAAACTGCTCGGCCAGCTTGACGAGACGGAACAGCAGATCGCGCATGGCGGCGCCGAGGCCGAGGGCGTCGTCCGCGTCACCTCGTCGGTAAGCTTCGGCACGACAGCGCTCGAAGCGCTGCTGCCCGCCTTTTTCGAGGCCTATCCGAAGGTGATCGTCGATCTTTCGCTCTCGGACGAGGTGGTCGATCTCTATCTCGACCGCACCGATGTCGCGATCCGCGTCGGCAAGCTGACGGATTCGAACCTGATGGCGCGCAAGATCGGCGAGACGAAGCGGTGCATCGTGGCGTCCCCCGCCTATCTCAAGCGGCACGGCACGCCGAAGACGCCGGAAGATCTCATCCACCACAATTGTCTGGGTTTCAACTTCCGCCGCGCCATGCCGGTCTGGCCGATGCGCGAGGGCGGGCGGATCGTCGAGCGGATGCTGAGCGGATCGCTGCTGGTCAACAATGGCGACACGCTGCGCCGGATGGCGATCGCCGGCGTCGGGATCATCCGGCTGGCCGACTATCATCTGCGCGGCCCGATCGAGCGCGGCGAACTGGTCGAGCTTCTCGCCGACAGCGACATCGGCGTGGTGGACGACGTCCACGCCCTGTTTCGCGGATCCCAGTTCCTGCCGGCGCGGGTGAGAAGCTTTCTGGACTTCATGGTGCCCCGAATGCAGAAATTCCTGGAGTGATCGAGGCGACCGAGCCGCTCGGGAAACGAACCGGCCAGCCTCCAGTCAAGGCCGGCTCTGTCCGAGCACCTCCATGCGCATCACCTCCACGCCGCCTTCTGCCAGTTCGGGAAGCTTTGCGAACCATGCCTGGACATAGGGCATGGCGTTATGCGCCTCGAAATCCTCGCGCGTCGCAAAGATTTCATAGAAAATGAAGTGCCCAGGCTCGACCCGATCCTCCTGCAGGAAATAGACAAGGTTCTTTGGATCGCTTCGAACCGACGCCACGAGAGGAAGAGTGGCTTCGCGGAGTTCGGCGGCCTTGCCCGGTTTTGCCCGTACCTGAGCAACGATCGACCAGGCACCTTGCGGGATCCGGGCGTAATGGACGCCCTCCCTGGGCGCAGCGCTTTCCTGAGCCGGCGCCTGTGCGGGGATGGCAGCCATCAACAGTGCAGGGAGTGCGAGCGTGATGAACGGGATGCGCATGCGGATCTCCTCATGCCGAAGGGGGAGGGGCGGGACGGAACGGCCCGTTCCATCCCGGAAGGATCACAGGCTGGAGCGTGCACGCTGGCGCCCCGCAAAAGCAGTGGCGAAGCGCTGCTTCACCGGCCCGATCGCCTTGACGAACTCGAGCTGTTCGCCCTCCGGACCCTTGCAGTAGATCAGTTCCCAACCATCGGAAGGCGCGACCGTGACCTTGTTGGTGTTGGTATCCTGCGGGGCGGCACGCCGCTCGGCCTCGCTGCGGACGCGGATGGTGCGGTTCGCGCGCACCTGCGTCATGCCACGACGTGCGGACTCGGCCTCAAGATCGGTGATGAACCTGTTGAAGTCGACGTCATCGGCGACATGGAAGCAGATGTGCATCATCCGAGGGAATGCCGGACTCATATTCTCCAGCGGCGGCGCGAAGCTGTTGGGGCCGCCCATCGGCTGGTCGGCGTTGCGATACTGCAGAAGCTCGATCACCACATTGTCGAACTGGATGAAACGGACGTCGAGGCGTTGGTCGCCATCGCGCAGGTTCGGCACGCCGATCGTGGCCGGGTCGACATGCAACTCATTGGCGCGGATCTCCTGATCGGCGAGCAGGGTGTTCTGGACCGGATCGCCCTGAAAATCCCCGTGGCGGAACACCTCGGTGCCACCCAGCACCTCGGTATAGAACTCATAGGCCCGTTCCATGTTCTGCACGGTCAGGCCGAAATGCTGAACGCCCTGGAGCCGCAGGCCGAGCGGCGCGGCATTGCGGGAGGCGGCCGACACGCTCCCTCCGGTTTGCGCGATTGCCTGACCGCCCAAGCCGGTTGCGGCGCCGATCGCCAGTACGGCGCCGGTGGTGCGAAGGACGTCCCGCCTGCCGAGATTGGTGGCATCATCTTTACGCACGCTGTCCATGATCATTCTCCTTCGGTTTGATTGGGGAGCACCCGATACAAGGCGCAGGGATCCTTCCGGTCGCCGCAGGGCGCAGTGACCGGGAAAGCGTCAAGGAGGGGGGAGCGTTCAGCCGGTGACGGGAAGCGGCGCCGCCGGATTGACGAGACCGGCATCGCGCAGCTCGCGCCAGAATTCCACCGGCACGGCTTCATCGAGCGCGGCGCGATCTTCGGCGATGCGGCCGGGACGGCTGGCGCCAGGGATCACCGCCGCGACCGCGGGATTGGCGAGCGCGAACTGAAGGCCGGCCGCCTTCATCGAGATGCCGTGGCGATCGGCGATCGCCTTGATCGCTGCAACTTTCGCCAGAATGGCCGGTGTGGCGGGCGCATATTCGAAATTCGGTCCGCCGACGAGCGCACCGGAGCTGTAGGGGCCGCCGACCACGATCCCCAGCCCCCGCTCCGCCACTTTCGGCATGACGCGCTGGAGCGCGCGGTCATGGTCGAGCAGCGAATAGCGCCCGGCCAACAGGAAGCCGTCGGGACGCGGCCCTTCGAGATCGAGCAGCAGCTCGATCGGCTCGACGCGATTGACGCCCAGGCCCCAGGCCTTGATGACGCCCTCGTCACGCATCCGGTCCAGCGCCTTGAACGCCCCGCGCCGCGCCTGCTCGAACATGGCGAGCCATTCGTCACCGTAGAAGTCCTGCGCGATGTCATGGACCCAGGCGATATCGATATGGTCGGTCTTCAGGCGCTTGAGGCTGTCTTCGATCGAGCGGTAGGCGGCTTCTTCCGAGTAGTCGTTCACGATCTTGTTCGGACGGCCATATTTGAAGACGTCGCCCTTCTCGCCCAGATCACGGGCGCTCACATCCTCGATCTCATCGAGAATGATACGGCCGACCTTGGTGCTGATGACGAAATCCCCGCGCGGCTTATCGGCCAACGCCGCGCCCATGCGGATCTCGGCAAGACCCGCGCCGTAGAAGGGCGCATTGTCATAATACCGGATGCCGTCATTCCAGGCCGCTTCGACCGTCGCGCGGGCTTCCGCTTCGGGGATGTCGCGAAACATATTGCCCAGCGGCGCGGCGCCGAAACCGAGCTTCCCCGGCAGAATATCCTTGAGTGCCATCGTCTTGAACCTTCTTTCCAGGCTGAACCCCGTGCTCAGCGTCGAAAGAAGAAATATCCGCAGCGGGAAACCGGCAGTAGCCAGGCCGCAATCGCAGAACTTTGGAAGGCGCTTCACAGACGCACAGCAAGCAATGCTTGCGGGACTGCGTGCCGAAGGCGGTGGCGGCTGGCTTGCCGGCCCGGCAAGCCGCGGCGCGCTGACAGGTGGGGATCGCGACGGCGATCATGGGTAAGCCGGGTGCTCAGCACCGGCGAGACGGCGGCGCGGCGACGCCTCGCCACGCGGCTCGAAGCTCGATGCTCATGCGGTTTGAAAGTGACGCACGCTGCCCTGGAGGATCATGAATCGATTCATGAGGCTGGAGGGTGGGTGAATTGACCCCCAACGGGGGGATAGAGCGTGATCGGTTCAAGCGTCTCCGCTTGAACCGATCACACGGAAAAATCAAAAGCCTAGAAAGCCATTGGGAAAACCCGCGCGCTCCGGTCGCCCCTGTCCGGCACGGTGCCTCTACGCCGCCCCTCAGATCACCTCGCGCCGCCGCAATTCCTCGATCACCTGGGCGACCATCTCGTCGGTGCCGTGCTCGCCGCCCTTCAGCGTGATCTCCGGGGCTTCCGGCGGCTCATAGGCGCTGTCGATGCCAGTGAAGTGGGGGAGCTGGCCGGCACGCGCCTTCTTGTAGAGGCCCTTGGGGTCGCGGGCCTCGCAGACCTCCAGCGGCGTGTCCATGAAGATCTCCAGGAACTCGCCGTCCTCCACCAGCGAACGCGCCATGCGGCGCTCCTCGCGGAAGGGGGAGATGAAGCTGACCAGGACGATCAGCCCGGCCTCCACCATCAGCTTCGACACCTCCGCCACCCGGCGGATGTTTTCGACCCGGTCCTCGTCGGTGAAGCCCAGATCCCGGTTCAGGCCGTGGCGGACATTGTCGCCGTCGAGGATCATGGTGCGGCGGCCGAGCCGGTGCAGTTCCTGCTCCAGCCGGTCGGCGACGCTGGACTTGCCGGAGCCGGACAGGCCGGTGAACCACAGGACACAAGGCTTCTGCAGGCCGCCGGCCCGCGCCGCCTTGTCCAGCTTCGAGGCGTGGCGGTGGATGTTCGAGGCCCGGCGCAGCGGGAAGCGGATCATGCCGCAGCCAGCGGTGGCGTTGGTCAGCCGGTCGATCAGGATGAAGCTGCCGGTCTCGCGGCTGTCGGCATAGGCGTCGAACGGGATCGGCCGGTCGAGCGCCAGATTGCAGAAGCCGACGTCGTTGAGATCCAGGTGCTTGGCGGCGGCATGCTCCTGGGTGTTGACGTTGATGGCGTGCTTCAGCTCGGTCACCTGGGCGCCGACCGTCGCCGTGCCGGCGCGCAGCAGGTAGGAGCGGCCGGGCAGCAGCGGCTGCTCGTCCATCCACACCACATGCGCCGCGAACTGGTCGGCCACCTCCGGCCGGCCGGCGGCGGCGACGATCATGTCGCCGCGGCTGGCGTCGACCTCGTCGGCCAGCACCAGGGTGACGGCCTGTCCGGGCAGCGCCGTCTCCAGCTCGCCGTCCATGGTGACGATCTGCGCCACCCGGCTGGTCCGACCATTGGGCAGGATGGCGACGTCGTCGCCTCGGCGGACCGCACCGCCGGCCACCGTGCCGCAGAAGCCGCGGAAATCCTGGTTCGGCCGGTTCACCCACTGCACCGCCAGGCGGAAGGCGCCGAGCTTCTCCTCGGCGCAGGCGTCCACGCTCTCCAGATGGCCGAGCAGGGTGGGGCCGCCGTACCAGGCCATGTGCTCCGACGGCTTGGTGACGTTGTCGCCGGTGAGCGCCGAGACCGGGATGCAGGTGACGTCGGTGATGCCGATGCGCTGGGCGAAGACGCGGTAGTCGGCGGCGATGCGCTCGAAGGTCTCGCGGCTCCAGCCGACGGCGTCCATCTTGTTGACCGCCAGCACGACATGGCGGACGCCCAGCAGCGAGACGATGGTGCTGTGGCGCCGGGTCTGGGTCAGCACGCCCTTGCGCGCGTCGACCAGCAGCACCGCGGCGTCGGCGGTGGAGGCGCCGGTGACCATGTTGCGGGTGTACTGCTCGTGGCCCGGCGTGTCGGCGACGATGAACTTGCGGCGGTCGGTGGTGAAGAAGCGGTAGGCGACGTCGATGGTGATGCCCTGCTCGCGCTCCGCCGCCAGCCCGTCGACCAGCAGGGCGAGGTCGAGCTGGCCGGCGCCGGTGGTGCCGAAGCGGCCGGAGTCCGCCTCCAGGCTGGCCAGCTGGTCCTCAAAGAGGCATTTGCAGTCGTAGAGCAGCCGGCCGATCAGCGTGGACTTGCCGTCGTCCACCGAGCCGCAGGTGATGAAGCGCAGCAGGTCCTTGCCGTTCTGGCGGGCCAGATACTCCTGCACCTCATTGGCGGCATCCGAAGGGGCGGCATCCGCAGGAGCGGTGGCGGGATCGAGTTCCTTCAGCATCAGAAGTAGCCTTCCTGCTTCTTGGCTTCCATCGAGGCGGCGGCATCCTGGTCGATCACGCGGCCCTGCCGTTCGGAGCTGGTGGACAGCAGCATCTCGCGAATGATCTCGGGCAGGGTGGCGGCGGTGCTGCGCACGGCCCCGGTCAGCGGATAGCAGCCGAGCGTGCGGAAGCGCACCCAGGCCATCTCCGGCGTCTCGCCGGGCTTCAGCGGCAGGCGGTCGTCGTCGACCATGATCAGCGTGCCGTCTCGCTCCACCACCGGACGGGGCTTGGCAAAATAGAGCGGCACCACCGGGATGTTCTCCTGGTGGATGTATTGCCAGATGTCCAGCTCGGTCCAGTTCGACAGCGGGAAGACGCGGATGCTCTCGCCCTTGTGGATGCGCCCGTTGTAGAGGCTCCACAGCTCCGGCCGCTGGTTCTTCGGCTCCCAGCGGTGGTTGGAGGTCCGGAAGGAGAAGATGCGCTCCTTGGCGCGGCTCTTCTCCTCGTCGCGGCGCGCCCCGCCGAAGGCGGCGTCGAAGCCGTGGGCGTCGAGCGCCTGCTTCAACCCTTGAGTCTTCATCACGTCGGTGTGGACGGCCGAGCCATGGCTGACCGGGCCGATTCCCTGGCGCACGCCCTCCTGGTTGATGTGGACCATCAGGTCGACACCCAAGTGCTGCGCCATGCGGTCGCGGAAGGCGATCATCTCCCGGAACTTCCAGGTCGTGTCGACATGCAGCAGCGGGAAGGGCGGCTTCGACGGGTGGAAGGCCTTCATCGCCAGATGCAGCAGCACCGAGCTGTCCTTGCCCACCGAATAGAGCATGACCGGCTTCTGGAACTGGGCCGCCACCTCGCGCATGATGTGGATGCTTTCCGCCTCCAGCCGCTGGAGATGGGTGAGGCGGGCCGGCGTGGTCAGGATGGCGGGCAAGCGGTCCTCATGACCGGGGACGGGGCCCGTTGCGGGGCCGGGACCGGGAAGATCCCGGGCCGCGGGGCGGGTGTCGAGCAATGGATCAAGCAGCATAGCCGGCCTTCTTCTGCATGTCTCCGGCCACGGCGTCGAACACGGTCCGACGCTTGCGCGACCAGTCGATCGGGCGCTTCGACGGATCGAAGCCTTCGGGTTTCTTGACGGGGGTCCAGCTGACCTCGCCGTCGCGGCGCGAGACGCGGGACGATCCCAGGATGGGAAGTTCGCCGATCCGCTCGAACGGATAGCGCCCCTCGTCCAGATCCAGGAAGCGCATAAGGTCGCGGGCCGCGCCGTCGGGGGCGGCCACCGCGTCCTCGAAGCGGACCAGACGGCAGGCGTCGGCGCTCATCCGGCTCTGCGCCTCCAGCGCCGCCTCGGTGCCGAAGCTCCATTCGCGGCAGACGTCGGCGAAGGTCCGCCCCAGGAAACGCAGCGGCCAGGTGTCGATGGTGGACTGGACCGCACGCTTGCCGTCGCGCAGCACGATCAGGCAGCGCTCCGTCGGGAACAGGTAGGGGAAATAGCGCATCATCCGGGTGTGGGGCGACTTGATCAGGACCGTCTTGTCCGCCGGGAACTCGCTCTCGATGCGGCGCAGGAAGCCGCTCACCATATAGCAGAACATCTCCAGGTCGCGGAACGATTCCCGGTTGCGCTGGTAAAGGCGCAGGAAGCGCCCCTCATAGGCGCGCGCGTCCTCGACCGTGTTCAGGAAGGGAAGCTCGCGGACGCCGTAGGGATTGACCGCCACGTCGGGATGCAGCTCCAGCAGGCTCTGGAGATAGTTGGTGCCGCTGCGCGGCATCACCCCGTGCAGGAAGACGATGCGGGGTGCCGAGCGGGAAACGGCGGCGGCGGTGCCGGAGGCCTCCGCCGCGATCCCGCGAACCGACCGGGCCACCGACCGCAGATGACGGGCATTGTCTTCCGTGAACCAGGGATCGAAGAAGCTCGATCTTTCCGTGCTTGGAAGTCTAAAAAGCCGCTTCCCGACAAAGCCGATCTCTCTCTGAAGTCGATGGGCGGCACCATCGCCGAAATGGTTTCTTAACGACGCGGCATAATGATCGGCTGTCAGCGTCTTTGTATTCCAAAACACAACGGCCTCCTTTTGCGTCACCGCTCCACCGGGCAGCCCAATTTTTCCCGGGCATCGGCAATCGGTGCGTCTTTCCTGCAAATCGGGCAATCGCCACCTCTCAAGGCCAGTTATGGTCCCATCGGATGGGCTTTTTTAGTTCTAATCCGGATCTAACCCCATGGGTGTACAGACATACCGATACCGCCATCAATGGTGCGTCGCATCTCTGGTGGCAGACTCGTGATAATGAATGTCTCTATCTTGATAATAGGAAAATACCTTCTGATTGGTATTTGTACTCTACTGATACGTATAGGGCGCATCACTCCTTCACTGTCTGTGGAATTAGCTCTTATAGTATGAAATTCCCAAATGTTTATTATATAGTTTTCTTTTGTGATAACGAAAATCCTTGGCTGAAGTCACCACTCATCCGATCTTTCGGGTAAACGGGGAAAACCGAAGGTTTGTTCCCCCGACCCTTCTTGTCGGGAAACGCTCTCTCCTCCGGGCCTCCGCCGCTCCCTTCAACCCCTCTCCCCATGGCCTCCAAGCGTCCCGGATGCTTTCGCTTGAACGCCGTGGAGGCGGGGGGTATGGTCGGCCGGCCGCAGACGGGGAATACTTTAAATTGTTTAACTCTCAGTCGGGAAACCCTAAGGTGGCGGGTTTCGGCGCCGGTCCCTTTGCCCTTTTCCAGACCGCCTGGCATCACAGGTCGCTGATCCTGCGGCTGGCCCGGCGGGAGATCGACGCCCGATACCGCGGATCCGTGCTGGGCATCGTCTGGGCGGTGCTGAACCCGATCCTGATGCTGACAGTCTACACCTTCGTCTTCTCGGTGGTGTTCCAGGCACGCTGGGGGGCGACAGGGGGAAGCAACACCGAATTCGCCCTGCTGCTGTTCTCCGGTCTGATCCTGTTCAACGTGCTGGGCGAATGCCTGAACCGGGCGCCCGGCCTGCTGCTGGAGAATGTCAGCTACATCAAGAAGGTGGTCTTCCCGCTGGAGATCCTGCCGCTGGTGTCGCTGGCGGTGGCGCTGTTCAACGCCGGCATCGGCTTCGTCATCCTGGTGGTGTTCCACCTGCTGGTGGCCGGGCTGCCGCCACCGACGGCCCTGCTGCTGCCGCTGGTGCTGGCGCCGCTCTGCCTGACCACGCTGGGGCTGAGCTGGTTCTTCGCCGCCGCCGGCGTGTTCCTGCGCGACCTGCGGCAGGTGGTGACGGTGGGCGTGACCGTGCTGATGTTCCTCAGCCCGATCTTCTATCCGATGACCGCGATCCCCGAGCGCTTCCGCGCCATCCTGCACCTGAACCCGATGACCGCGATCCTGGAGCAGTCGAAGGACCTGCTGTTCTGGGGCCGCGTCCCGTCGCCGGTCGAATGGGGCTTGGCGACGCTGGGCGCCTGGGTGGTGGCGTGGCTCGGCTATCTCTGGTTCATGAAGACCCGCCGGGGGTTCGCCGATGTCGTCTGAGACCGCAACCCCCGCCGCCGCTTCCCCTGCCGCCGACACCCCTGTCGTCATCCGCGCCGAGGGGCTGGGCAAGGCCTACGCCATCTTCAAGCGCCCGCAGGACCGGCTGAAGCAGATGCTGGTGCGCGGCCGGCGCAAATACTACGACGAGTACTGGGCGCTGCGCGGCGTCGATCTGGAGGTCCGCCGCGGCGAGACGGTCGGGCTGATCGGCCGCAACGGCTCGGGCAAGTCGACCTTCCTGCAGCTCCTCTGCGGCACATTGACGCCGACCTCCGGACGCATCGTGGTCGACGGCCGCATCGCCGCGCTGCTGGAGCTGGGCGCCGGCTTCAACCCCGAATTCACCGGGCGCGAGAACGTCTATCTCGCCGCCTCGGTGCTGGGATTGTCGAACGAGCAGATCGCCGAGCGTTACGACTCCATCGCCGAATTCGCTGGCATCGGCGACTTCATCGAACAGCCGGTGAAGCTCTATTCCAGCGGCATGTACGCCCGCCTCGCCTTCGCGGTGGCGGCGCATGTCGACGCCGACATCATGATCGTCGACGAGATCCTGGCGGTCGGCGACGCCTCCTTCACCCAGAAATGCATGCGCTTCATCCACCGCTTCAAGGAGCGCGGCACCCTGTTCTTCGTGTCGCACGACACGGGCCAGGTGGTGAATTTGTGCGACCGGGTGGTCTGGCTGGACAACGGGTCGGTGCGGGCGATCGGCCCGGCCAAGGAAGTCTGCCACGATTACCTCGCCGCTCTGTACAGCGACCAGGACACTTCGCGCGGTTTCCGCATCGGCGGCGCCCGCCAGGCGCTGCCCCAGGCCAAGCGCGAGGAGCCGGTGGAGGATGCCCGCGCCGAGCTGCTGAAAGGCTCGCAGCACCGCAACGCCATCGAAATCTTCGATTTCAATCCCGATGCGCCCTGGTTCGGCGAACGCGGGGCCAGCATCACCAGTGTCCGTCTGCTCGACGGCAGCCACGCTCCGCTCAGCACGCTGGAAGGCGGCGAAGAGATCGTCCTGGAGGTGATCTGCCACACCGAAAAGGAGGTGTTCCAGCCGATCGTCGGCTTCTATGTCCGCGACCGGCTCGGCCAGAACCTGTTCGGCGACAACACCCATCTCACCTATCAGCTCACCCCCCTCCGCATAGCGGCCGGCCAGAATTTCACCGCCCGCTTCCGCTTCCAGATGCCCTATCTGCCGAGCGGCGACTTTTCGATCACCGTCGCTCTCGCCGAAGGCACGCAGAACGACCATGTGCAGCATCACTGGATCGAGGACGCGCTGTTCTTCAAGGTCCATTCCAGCCATGTGGTCCAGGGGCTGGTCGGCATTCCGATGCTGGACATCGCCATCGACGGCGCCGTCGCCGGCAATGGGGCCGGCAATGGTGTGGGCGATGCCAAGCAGGCCGGCCCGGCCTGACCGGCACCGGCGCGGAAGGCCTTCCGCAGCACCGGTTCGCGGCACCGGAGTGGCCGGGGGTCCAGGTTGACAGGGCAGGGGGTTTGACGATAAGCCACAGCTTCTTGTGGTCTCTTGTCATTGCTGTCGGTTGTCGTGCCGCTCGACGGAATGCGTGAGAACTCGGTCGGGACAGGACAGGCCTTCAAGACGCCATGGCGCCACCCAACACAAAGCCGCCCAGCCTGCCGGCTGCGAGGTGCGCCAGCCGGCCGACCGGCCCCGTTTCCAGCCCCCATCCTCCTGACGCCGATGCGGCCCCCCGGGACGGTACCGGCCGGGCGGGGACACGCACCGCGCCATCGTCTCTTCCGTACTCCCAGAACCAGCCGGATATGCCGCCTCAGATGCCCGAGCCCGCCTTCAGCCTCCATCCTGACGCCACACCGATCGAGGGCCGTCCCGAAGACCGCCCCGAGGCGCCCCCCCAGGATCTGCAGGCCCTCTACCGGCCCATCGTGCTGAGCGAACCGAACCGGCTCGTCTTCCCGCCCCCCTGGATCGGGCACATCCCCTTCGCCTTCTGGATCATCGACGCCCTGCGGCCCGCCTCCCTGGTGGAACTCGGCACCCACAGCGGCAACTCCTACTGCGCCTTCCTCCAGGCGATCGCCGCCTGCGGCCTGTCGACCTCCTGCTATGCGGTCGACACCTGGGAAGGCGACCCCCACGCCGGCCTTTACGGCGACGAGGTCTATGACGACCTGCGCGCCCACCATGACGCCAGCTACGCCGGCTTCTCGCGCCTGCTGCGGATGACCTTCGACCAAGCGCTGGAGTATTTCCCGGACGGCGGCATCGACCTGCTGCACATCGACGGCTTGCACACCTACGAGGCGGTCGGCCAGGACTTTCGCAGCTGGCTGCCGAAGATGAGCGGCCGTGGGCTGGTGCTGTTCCACGACATCAATGTGCGCGAGCGCGGCTTCGGCGTCTGGCAGGTCTGGGAGGAGGTGAGTGCCGCCTATCCCTCCTTCGCCTTCCTGCACTCCAACGGCCTGGGCGTGGCCTATGTCGGCAAGCCCGAGGCGATGCCGCCCGCCCTGCGCTGGTTGTTCGAGGTGACTGGCAATCGCGACCGCCAAGCCCTGGTCCGGCGCCATTTCGACCGGCTGGGGCAGGGTCTGGTCGACCGCTTCTGGGCGCAACACCGGCTGAAGCAGATCGGCGACTACACCAGGCATGCCGACGCCCTATCCGCGCAGGTCGCCGACCGCGAGGCGACGATCGACCGGCTGACCGGCTGGGTCGCCGACCGCGACGCCGACATCGGCACGCTGCGGGCCCATGCCGCCGACCGCGACGCCGAGATTGATGCGCTCGCTGCCGACATCAACGCGCTGCAGGCCCAGACCGACCGGCAGCTCCATCTGCTGATGGATGCGCTGGGCGAGCGCGAGCATCAGCTCGCCGCCGCCGAGGAAGAGATCCGGCGCCAGACGGCGCATGCGCGTGCGCTTCAGGACGCGTTGGCCGAGGCGCAGGCGGAGATCGCCCGCCAGACCCACCGGCTGGACGCCATGGAGCGCTCGACCTCCTGGCGGGCGACCGCGGGCCTGCGCTGGGCGAGTACCCGCTCCCGCACCGCCGCCGTCAAGGCACGCTTCATCGTCGGCATCTCCCGGCGCGCCCTGCCGATGCTGCTGGCCCGCCCCGACTGCCGGCGCCAGACCTTGGACGCCCTGCACCGCGAGGGCCTTCGCCCGGCTTGGCGCCGGATCATCCAGCAGGTCCAGGGCGGCCAGACGCCGGTCGCCGTCCCGGCGGCGCTGGAGGCCCCCTCCTTCCCCGAGGTCGCCCGCCCGATCGAGACCGACCACAGCGTCGCCGTGCCGTTCGGCTATCGCCTGCCCCTGGCCGGGGCCGGCGGCACGCCGCCGGCCGTCGCCATCGTCTGCCACCTGTTCCACGAGAACCTGGCGGTGGAGTTCCGCCGCTACTTCCTGAACATCCCGGTCCCGGCCGACCTGTTCCTGTCGACCTCCGACCCCTTCAAGAAGTCGGTGATCGAGAAGGCCTTCGCCGGCTGGGACCGCGGCACGGTCGAGGTCCGCGTCACTCCGAACCGCGGCCGGGACATCGCGCCCAAGCTCCTCGGGTTCCGCGACGTCTACGACCGCTACGACCTGGTCCTGCACCTGCATTCCAAGCAGTCCGACCATGCCTCGGTGCTGGCCAACTGGCGCGGCCAGCTGCTGGAGACCATGCTGGGCTCGCCGGAGATCGTCGAGAGCATCATCGGCGCCTTCGTCCAGCGCCCCGACCTCGGCATGGTCGCCGCCCAGCATTTCGAGCCGGTCCGCCACTGGATCAACTGGGGCAACAACTTCCCCTACGCCGCCAGGCTGATGGTCCGGCTGGGGCTGTCGCTGGAAGAGACCCAGGTGCTGGACTTCCCCTCGGGCTCGATGTTCTGGGCCCGCGCCGCCGCGCTGAAGCCGCTGCTCGACCTCGACTTGTCCTATGAGGACTTCGCCGAGGAGCGCGGCCAGATCGACGGCACGCTCGCCCACGCCATCGAGCGCAGCTATTTCCACGTCTGCGAGAGCGCCGGCTTCGGCTGGCTCAAGATCGCCGTCCCCGCGCTGTACCCCAACACTCCGGCGATCGCGGCGATCGCCGGCCCGGCCGACCTCGACCGCTTCATCGTCGAGCATGGCCTCAAGCTGACCGGCACCGACCTGCCGGCGCCGCGCGCCGTCCATCCGGTGCCGATCGCCCAGCCGGATCCCGCCCTGATCGACCGCCGCAGCGCCGGAGCCCTCGGGCTGGACCGCGCGGTCGCACCGGCCACCGTCGCCGTCGGCATCGTCACCTATAACAACGACGAGGATGCCGTCCGTCGCATCGTCCAGAGCACCCGCATCGCCCTGGCGAAGGCCGGCTGCCCGACCGACGGCCGCATCCTGGTCATCGACAACGGATCGTCGAGCGCGGCGATGACGGCCGGCGACCCGGCCGTCCACCGGCTGGAAACTGCGGGCAACATCGGCTTCGGCGCCGGCCACAACCGCCTGATGGCCGCCGCCTTCGCCTCAGATGCCGACCATTACATCGCCGCCAACCCCGACGGCGCCTTCCACCCGGACGCGATCCTGGCGCTGCTGCGCATGATGCAAGCCCAGCAGGACCGCGCCCTCGTCGAGGCCCTACAGTTCCCGGTCGAGCATCCCAAGCCCTACGACCCCTTTACCTTCGAGACTCCCTGGCTGTCGGGGGCCTGCCTGATGATCCCGCGCCGGGCCTTCGAGGAGCTTGGCGGCTTCGACGAGACCTTCTTCATGTATTGCGAGGACGTGGATCTGTCCTGGCGGGCGCGGGCCGGCGGCTTCGTCCTGCGCAGCTGCCCGACGGCGCTGTTCCTGCACGAGGTGACCAACCGGCCGCGCAATCCGGCCGTCCTCCGCATGATCCACGACTCCGGGGTGCTTCTGGCGCGCAAGTGGGGAGCGCCGCCGGCCTTCCAGAGCTGGGTGACCGGCGAACTGCGCGGCCTCGGCCATCAGCCGCCGGACGCACAGCCGACCCCGGTGCCCGCCGACTGGCGGCGCTACGCCGACTTCTCGCACCATTTCAGCTTCGCAAAGGCGCGCTGGTAAACTCATGCACGGCATGCAAGACGACACCCAACTGCTGGACTGCATCGTCCGCTTCCATGACATCCGCCGTCTGGCGGAGCTGGAGCGCTGCGTCTTCTCCCTGGTCGGTCAGCGCTACCGACCGCTCAACATCGTCCTGGTGCTCCAGCGCTTCAGCCCGGCCGAGGTCGCGGCGACCGAAGCGGGGCTCGCCCCGCTGCTGCAGCTGCCCGGCGCCCCTAGCCTGACGGTGCGGAACTGGAACCAGGACGGGATCGCCGACGCCCGCACCCATCTGCTCAACTGCGGGGTGGAGGCCGCCCGGGGACGTTATCTCGCCTTCCTCGATTACGACGACCTGCTGTTCCCCGAGGCTTACGAGCTGCTGGCGGCGCAGTTGCGCGACCGCGAGGCGGCGATCGCCTTCGCCTCGGTCCAGGTGATGCAGGTCGAGGTGCGCGACCGCTTCTTCCGCACCATCGGGCCGCAGACCCCCACATACCGGGGGCGGGATCTGGGCGATCTGTTCGACCATAATTTCTGTCCGATCCACAGCTATCTGATCGACCGTTCGAAGCTTCCCGCCGATCTCCTGCGCTTCGATCCGACGCTGACGATCGAGGAGGATTACGATCTGCTCCTGCGGATCTGCGCCCAGCATCCTGCGGACTTCTCGCTGATCGGCACGGAGATCGGCTACTACGTCTACAAGACCGACGGCAGCAACACCGTCGGCCAGGCCGGCGGGCTCGATGGCGAGAAGCTGGCGCTCTACGAAACGGTGCAGCGCCGCATCCGCGAGCGCAAGGAGATGACCGCGGTGTCGGTCGCGATCCAGGCGCAGCTCGGCCTGCCGCATCCGCGAAACGGCCTGTCGATCCAGGACCTGCACCGCCAGCTCCGGACCAATGGCCGGATCAGGCAGAAGCTGGGGGAACTCACGGGCGCCCGCTGATCCCCGGCGTCCGCCCTTCTGCCTGTCCCTGCGCCTGCCCTTGCGCACCAATGTTTGCCAAACCGTGCCGCTGGCGTCCGATCCGCCCGGCCGCCAGCCGGAGATGAAGCATGGACGTCGTTTCCCTCGACATTCCCGAGATCAAGATCATCCGCCCGAAGAAGTTCGGTGACCATCGCGGCTTCTTCTCGGAGACCTACACCAAGAAGACCTTCGAGGCGGCCGGGCTGCATTACGACTTCGTGCAGGACAACCACTCGCTGTCGGCCGAGGTCGGCACGGTGCGCGGCCTGCATTTCCAGCTGCCGCCCTTCGCCCAGGACAAGCTGGTGCGGGTGGTGCGCGGCGCCATCCTGGACGTGGCGGTCGACATCCGGAAGGACTCCCCCACCTTCGGCCGCCATGTCAGCGCGGTGATCAGCGCGGCGGAGTGGAACCAGATCCTGGTGCCGGTCGGCTTCGCCCACGGCTTCTGCACGCTGGAGCCCGACACCGAGGTCATCTACAAGGTGACCAACTATTATTCGCCCGAGCATGACCGCGGCCTGCTGTGGAACGACCCGGACCTCGGCATCGACTGGCCGGTACCGGCGGACAAGGCGCGGCTGTCGGACAAGGATCACAAGCATCCGACCCTCGCCCGGCTTGGCGATTTGTTCTGACCGCGCTATGGAGTGGGGACGGTCCCCACGCTACCAGGGCGGACCGCTTTTCGATTTTCGGCATGGTTGGGGCAGGGTGATTTGATGACGCGCATTCTCGTCACCGGCGGCGCCGGTTTCATCGGCTCGGCGGTGGTCCGCCAGCTTCTCGCCGAAACCGACGCCTTCGTCGTCAACGTCGACAAGCTGACCTATGCGGCCAACCTGTCCTCGCTGCCGGGGGCCGAAGGCAATCCGCGCTACGCCTTCGAGCAAGTCGACATCTGCGACGCCGCCGAGCTGAGGCGGGTGTTCGACACCCACCAGCCCGACGCGGTCATGCATCTGGCCGCCGAATCCCACGTCGACCGTTCCATCGACGGGCCGGGCGAGTTCATCCAGACCAACGTGGTCGGCACCTTCCGCCTGCTGGAAGCGGCGCGTGGCTACTGGTCGGCGCTGCCGGCCGAGCGCAAGGAGCGCTTCCGTTTCCACCACATCTCGACCGACGAGGTGTTCGGCACGCTGGGCGATGACGGCTTCTTCACCGAGACCACCGCCTACAGCCCCAACTCGCCCTATTCGGCCAGCAAGGCGTCGAGCGACCATCTGGTGCGCGCCTGGCACGAGACCTATGGGCTGCCGGTGGTGCTGACCAACTGCTCCAACAATTACGGCCCCTACCATTTCCCGGAGAAGCTGATCCCGCTGATGATCCTCAAGGGTCTGGCCGGCGAGAAACTGCCGGTCTACGGCAAGGGCGACAACATCCGCGACTGGCTCTATGTCGAGGACCATGCCCGCGCCCTGCGGCTGGTTCTGGAGAAGGGCCGGGTCGGCGAGAGCTACAACATCGGCGGCCACAACGAGCGCACCAACCTGGAGGTCGTCCAGGCCATCTGCGCGCATCTCGACGAGATGGACCCGGCCGGCGCCCCGCACGACCGCCTGATCAGCTTCGTCACCGACCGCCCCGGCCATGACAAGCGCTATGCCATCGACGCCGGCAAGATCGAGCGCGAGCTGGGCTGGACCCCGCAGGAGACCTTCGAGAGCGGCCTGCGCAAGACCGTCGCCTGGTATCTGGAGAACCGCGACTGGTGGCAGGCCATCCTCAACGGCTCCTACCAGGGCGAACGGCTCGGCCTCAAGGAAGAGGGGGCCGCCCAATGAAGGTCCTCGTCCTCGGCAGCAACGGCCAGCTCGGCTTCGAGCTGATGCGGGCAAACTGGGCGCCGGGCACCGATGTGGTCGGCCTGCCCTATCCCGAGTTCGACGTGACCCGGCCGGGCGACGTGGAAAAGGCGGTCGCCGCCCACGCGCCCGACCTGCTGGTCAACGCCACCGCCCACACCGCCGTCGACAAGGCCGAGAGCGAGGTCGACCTGTCCTTCGCCGTCAACCGCGACGGGCCGGGCGCCATGGCGGCGGCCTGCGCCGCGCGCGGCATCCCCTTCATCCATGTCTCGACCGACTATGTGTTCGACGGGACGAAGGACGGCATCTACACCGAGGACGACCCGATCAACCCGCTGGGCGTCTATGGCGCCAGCAAGGCGGCGGGCGAGGAGGCGGTGCGCGCGGCGACGCCTGAACACGTCATCCTGCGCACCTCCTGGGTCTACAGCGCCTACGGCAACAACTTCGTCAAGACGATGCTGCGCTTGGGCCCGGAGCGCGAGGAGATGCGGGTGGTCTCCGACCAGCACGGCTCCCCCACCGCCGCCGCCGACCTCGCCGCCGCCATCGTGCAGATCGCCGGGACGATTGAAAAGACCGGCGCCGCCGCCTGGGGCACCTACCACCTGACCGGCAGCGGCTACACCACCTGGCATGATTTCGCCGAGCATATCTTCCGGCGGCTGGAAGAGCGCACCGGCAAGCGGCCGCGCCTGACCGCCATCGGCACCGCCGACTATCCGACCCCGGCGCGCCGCCCGGCCAATTCGCGGCTGGACTGCAGCCGCGCCAAGCAGATGCTCGGCGTCTCCTGCCCGCCGTGGCAGGAAAGCCTGGACCGCGTGATCGACGAGCTGTTCACCAACCCGCCGCAGGCGTGAGGACGAAGACCATGAAGGGCATCATCCTGGCCGGCGGGTCCGGCACCCGGCTCTACCCGGTAACGCGGGCGATCAGCAAGCAGTTGCTGCCGATCTACGACAAGCCGATGATCTATTTCCCGCTCAGCACCCTGATGCTGGCGGGCATCCGCGACATCCTGGTCATCACCACGCCGCACGACCAGCCGCTGTTCCAGACGGTGCTGGGCGACGGATCGCAGTGGGGCCTGAACCTGACCTACGCCATCCAGCCCTCGCCCGACGGGCTGGCCCAGGCCTTCATCATCGGCCGCGCCTTCGTCGGCAACGATCCTTGCGCGCTCGTTCTCGGCGACAACATCTTCTACGGCCACGGCCTGACCAACATCCTGCGCGCCGCCGGCGAGAAGGCGGATGGCGCCAGCGTCTTCGCCTATGCCGTGCGCGACCCCGAACGTTACGGCGTGGTGGAATTCGACGGCCAGGGCCGGGCGCTGAGCATTGAGGAGAAGCCGGTCCAGCCGCGCTCCAAATGGGCGGTGACCGGCCTCTATTTCTACGACAACGACGTACTGGACATCGCCGCGGCCGTGAAGCCGTCGGCCAGGGGCGAGCTGGAGATCACCTCGGTCAACGCCGCCTATCTGGATCAGGGCCGGTTGTCGGTCGAGCAGATGGGCCGTGGCTATGGCTGGTTCGACACCGGCACCCATGACAGCCTGCTGGAAGCGGCGGAGTTCGTCCGCACCATCCAGCATCGCCAGGGCCTGCAGATCGCCTGCCCGGAGGAGATCGCCTACACCTCCGGCTGGATCGACGCCGAGCAGGTGGGCCGACTGGCCGAACCGCTGAAGAAGAACGACTACGGGCGCTACCTGCTCGGACTGCTAGGCTAAAGACCAAGGGCTGAAGACAAAGGGCCGAAGACAGAGGATCGGGCGGCCCTCCTGCCGCGTTGCCCTTTGTGGCTGCCGGGGCCGCCCGTCGACGGCCGCCGGACGCTGCCGATGCCAACAACCAAGACAGGAAGACAACCTTGCCGGCCCTCACCAACCGAAAGCGTGTCCTCGTCACCGGCGGCGCCGGCTTCCTGGGGTCCCATCTGTGCGAACGGCTGCTGGCGGCTGGGAACGACGTGCTGTGCGTCGATAACTTCTTCACCGGCAGCCGCGACAACGTCCTGCACCTGCTGGACGCCCCGCATTTCGAACTGATGCGCCACGACGTGACGTTTCCGCTCTATGTCGAGGTCGACGAGATCTACAACCTGGCCTGCCCGGCCTCGCCGGTCCATTACCAGCACGACCCCGTCCAGACCACCAAGACCAGCGTGCACGGCGCCATCAACATGCTGGGGTTGGCCAAGCGGGTCGATGCCAGGATCATGCAGGCCTCGACCTCGGAGGTCTACGGCGACCCGGCGGTGCATCCGCAGCCCGAGGAATACTGGGGCAACGTGAACACCATCGGCCCGCGCGCCTGCTACGACGAGGGCAAGCGCTGCGCCGAGACGCTGTTCTTCGACTATCACCGCCAGCACAAGCTGGACATCAAGGTCATCCGCATCTTCAACACCTACGGCCCGCGCATGCATCCCAACGACGGGCGTGTGGTATCGAACTTCATCATCCAGGCGCTGAAGGGCGAGCCGATCACCATCTACGGCGATGGACAACAGACGCGCTCCTTCTGCTATGTCGACGACCTGATCGAAGGCTTCCTGCGCTTCATGGACACGCCGGCCGGCATCACCGGCCCGATCAACCTGGGCAATCCCGGCGAGTTCACCATGCTGGAGTTGGCGGAAAAGGTCGTCCGCCTGACCCGCTCGGCTTCGACGATCGAGCACAAGCCGCTGCCGCAGGACGATCCCAAGCAGCGCCGGCCCGACATCGCCAAGGCGCGCGCACTGATGGACTGGGAACCGGCCGTGCCGCTGGACGAAGGGCTGGAGCGCACCATCGCCTATTTCCGCGGCCGCTTCTTCGCCTGACGGAAACCGTCCGTGAAAAAGGGCGCCGGCCTTTTGGACCGGCGCCCTTTTTCTTGGCCCAGCGACCTCAGCCCTGGCGGACCAGCCGCTCTTCCCAGGCGAGCGCCGAGGCGACGATGGTCTCCAGCTCGGCGTGGCGCGGGGTCCAGTCGAGCGTGCGGCCGATCCGCTCCACCCCCGCCACCAGGGCCGGGGGATCGCCGGCGCGGCGCGGGCCGATGCGCATGGGCAGCGGCTTGCCGGTGACCCGCTCCACCATCGCCAGCACCTCGCGCACCGAATAGCCGCGGCCGTAGCCGCAATTCAGCACCTCCGAGGCGCCGCCCGCCTCCAAATGGCGAAGCGCCGCGACATGGGCGTCGGCGAGATCGCTGACATGGATATAGTCGCGCACGCAGGTGCCATCGGCCGTGTCGTAGTCGTCACCGTAGATCTGCAGCTCCGCTCGCTGGCCGGTGACGGTCTGGGCGGCGATCTTGATCAGGTGGGTGGCGACCTTCGAAACCTGGCCGGACCGACCCTGCGGGTCGGCTCCGGCGACGTTGAAATAGCGCAGCGCCACATAACGCAGATCATGCGCCGCCGCGCTGTCGCGCAGCATCCACTCCGTCATCAGCTTGGAGGAGCCGTAGGGGTTGATCGGCTTGGTCGGTGTCTGTTCGTCGATCGGCAGCCGGTCGGGCATGCCGTAGACGGCGGCGGTGGAGGAGAAGATGAAACGGCCGATCCCGGCCTCGACGCAGGCCTCGATCAGGGCGTGGCTCTTGACCGTGTTGTTGCGGTAGTAGGCGAGGGGCCGCTCCACCGATTCCGGGACGACGATGCTGCCGGCGAAATGCAAGACAGTGCCGATGCCGTGGCGGGCGAAGGTCTCGGCCAGCAGCGCCTTGTCGCCGACGTCGCCCTCGACCAGGGCCGTGCCGTCCGGGATCGCCGAGCGCCGGCCGGTGGACAGATCGTCCAGCACCACGACGGCCCGCCCCTGGTCGCGCAGCGCCAGCACCACATGGGAGCCGATATAGCCGGCGCCGCCGGTCACCAATACGGTCTCGTTCTCGCTCGTGGTCATGGTCCGCTCGTCGTCGTTGGCACGCATCCCCTTGAAAGTAGCGTGTCCAAAGCTCCCGGCATCTGGTTTTCCGGCTTAGAACAAGGACTTCCGGAGAGGTCGGAGAGGATGCCGGCTTCCGCCGCGTTACCACCTTGTGAACAGCCTCGCTGTACCGTGCCGGACAGGCCGGCGGCACCGGCCAGGTCCGAATGGACGCCATGAGCGCATTCACATGGAGCGCTTCCTGGAAGGCGTCAAATCCTCCTCGACGGAAACGACAGCCGATGCTGCCTGCCTCTGGGAACAGAGCCTGGACAGCCACCGATATGCCCCCTGTCCGGCTCGGACGGCCGGACGTTCGAACCAGTAATAACTAAGCCCAGACACCACCGCGGTGACCGCTAGCACAGTGACCGTGTACAGAAAGCTGCCGCTGCTGGTCCCCTTGAGAGTCCAGGAGGAAACGATCAGCACCAGGATCGGGTAATGCCACAGGTAGATCGAGTAGGACGCATCACCGATGGTGTTCATCGATTTCGGGACGCGCAGCTTCCCGTCACGTTCCTTCGTCACAATGCCATACAGCAGGAGCGCACAGGGAGCCGCGAAGAGGATGGCCCTATAGGGAGCCATCGAGGGGCCGTCCAGCAAGACCAGCGAGTAGCCGGCAACGATCCATGCGGCGCCCACCATCAGGCTGAGCGTGGCCCCCCCCTGCTTTCCCTTGACGATCAGGAGACCGGCGGCGGCGCCCAGCACGAACTCGATCATGAAGGGCATCGTCCAGAAGGTCGTGGGGATCCACCCCATTAAGGCAGCGAGAACAGCTGCCGTCTGGAGGGCCATCCAGCCCATGAAGAGCCACTCCATGTGCCAGCGGTCGATCAGCAGGAGGAGCGCCACGACCAGATAGAACCGCACCTCGAAAATGAGTGTCCAAGCAACGGGATGCGCCAGCCCGGGTCCATCGATCAGGGTCGCGATGCCAAGGAGGTTGCCGACTTCGGGAGCCCAGGCCCCCTGGACCCGGAAGAAAACGGTGGCCGTAACGGCGAGTGTGAGAAGGTATAGAGGGTAGACCCGGAAGATCCTCCGGAACGCGAAGTCGGCTGCCTCCCCGATGGCCGTGGAGTGCTTCGGCCGGCTGGTCACCATGACCATGATGGCCCCGCTGATGACGAAGAACAAATCCACGCCGGCAACTGCCAGAGGCTCCATGGCCTTGGCAAATCCGACCCACAGCCAGTCGGACGACAGACCGCCCGCGTTGACCAGGATATGGGAAAGAACGACCCACGAGGAGGCAATCCCTCGTAGAGCTTGGATCGAGCGACTAAACGGCGAGGACACACCAACCTCCAGAATTCGCCACAACTCTACAGATAACTTGCATTGCCAAATGGTAGCAATCATAACCTGTCCATTTATAGAAATATTCTTATAAGAATTAGGGGTTGCCCCTGCGACACGATGACCAAGCGATCCGAGAGCCAGCGGCCACCTCTTTCTGCTCCCAAGCCGCTCCAGACCATGCTCATCAACCGATGGCAGAGAGACACTGTGGCCGGCCACAGGACCATTCTTGTGAAACTGATGGGGAAGCGCTGAGCCTGACATTTGCATGAGCGGGCGGCCCGGATTCGTTGCGCGGCGTCCCCCAAGACAGCTTGGCGGTATACCCGCCGAAAAGCACATAAACCCCTTGGCCGTCATGCCGAAGGAGTATGAACGCCCGCTCCGGAAGCAGTTACGGATGTACTTCGAACCTTTTGCATGTTACAAGCCTGTGCGGGCTCTAAACGCTGGCATTGGCAATGCTCCACAAAAGGAGCGCAGAAAAAGATTGTTAGTGACTGGATTGTAGCATGTATTCATTGATAATTCCAGTTTACAATAATGAAAAAACAATTCAAGAACTTGTTGACGCCATTACGAACCTGAACAGGGATTTGGATGGGCTGCTCGAAGCTATCTTTGTGGTCGATGGCAGCCCGGACAACTCTTATCGGGAATTGTCGACCCGTCTGGCCAATGCCCCGTTCCCGGCGATACTCATCAATCACTCCCGTAATTTCGGCTCCTTTGCAGCGATCCGCACCGGGCTGAAGGCTGCGCAGGGCTCGTTCTTTGCGGTCATGGCGGCCGACCTCCAGGAACCGCCAGACCTTGTGCGCGAAATGTTCGCCACCCTGCGTCGGGACAATGCGGACGTCACGCTCGGTGTGCGCGCCTCACGCGACGATCCGGCGCTCAGCCAAGCCCTGTCCCGCCTGTTCTGGGCGACCTACTGCCGCTTCATCCAGCCCGAGATGCCGCGCGGCGGGGTCGACATGTTCGGATGCAACCAGAAGGTCCGCGACTGCCTGCTGTCTCTGGAGGAATCCAACAGCACGCTGGTCGGGCTTCTGCTCTGGATCGGTTTCCGTCGCCAAGAAATTCCCTATCACAGGCTTCCGCGCAAGGAAGGCAAGAGCGGTTGGACCTTCCGGCGCAAGTTCCGCTATATGACCGACAGCATGTTCGCCTTCTCGAACCTACCGATCATCACGCTGAACATCGTCGGCCTTTTGGGCGTCATAACGTCATTTGTGATAGGAACGGCCATTTTCCTGTTCTGGAGTCTTGGCTGGATCCAGATTTCCGGCTACACCCCGATCATGCTCAGCATCATGTTCTTCGGGGCCTTGAATATTTTCGGCTTAGGTCTGCTCGGCTCCTACATCTGGCGAGCCTTCGAGAACACCAAGCACCGACCGAACTGCATCGAGATGTCGCGCGAACGCTTTTCAGGTGGAACCCCGCAATGAGTGTCTTCATCCATCCTCAAGGCTTGTGTGAATCCGACGACATCGGGGCCGGCAGCCGCGTCTGGGCGTTCGCGCATGTGCTGCCGGGAGCCCGGATCGGGCGCGACTGCAACATCTGCGATCATGTCTTCGTCGAAAACGACGTGATCGTGGGCGACCGCGTAACGGTTAAGTGCGGCGTGCAACTGTGGGACGGCGTGCGCCTGGAGGATGACGTCTTCGTCGGACCCAACGTCACCTTCACCAACGATCCGTTCCCGCGCAGCAAGAGCTATCCCGAGAAGTTCGCCCAGACCGTGGTGGCCCGCGGCGCCTCGATCGGTGCCAACGCCACCATCCTGCCGGGCGTGCGCATCGGTGCCAACGCCATGGTCGGGGCCGGTGCGGTGGTCACGCGCGACGTGCCGGCCAACGCCGTCATCGCCGGCAACCCGGCCCGCATCATCAATTACGCGGATGCCGTGCAGGATGCTCCCGCTCCCTTGACCCCCGCTCTGCAGACCGGGGTGCGGGACTGCTCCGTGCCGGGTGTCACGATCCACACCCTGCCGCTGGTCGGCGACATGCGCGGCAATCTGACGGTGGGCGAGGTCGGGCAGCATGTGCCCTTCACGCCCAATCGCTTCTTCATGGTCTTCGACGTCCCCGGAAGCAACGTCCGCGGGCAGCATGCCCACAGAATCTGCCACCAGTTCCTGATTTGCCCGCATGGGTCCTGTTCCGTCATGGTCGATGACGGCCACCGGCGCGAGGAAATCCGTCTCGACGCTCCCAACATCGCGGTCTACATGCCGCCGATGATCTGGGGCGTCCAGTACAAATATTCGTCCGACGCCGTCCTGCTGGTCTTCGCCTCCGATCACTATGATGCGGACGACTACATCCGGGACTACGATGCCTTCCTGGCTGCCTTGGATCGCCCGCCGTCACGGTCCCGCTGACAGCAGCCCCGTCCTGACAGCCGCAATCTTCTCCGGACAGGCCTGCCGACAAGCGACCGCCGGTTCCATCCTGCCACAGGCGCCCTTGTGCAACGGCACGGTGCGCCTGTCCAGGGCACGCTCCACCAAGAAGGGTTTGCGTCCTCCCATGTCCAGCACCACCATCCCGCAGACTGACCCCAAGGCCGCCTATCTGGCCCAGCGCGCCGCCATCGATCAGGCGATCGCCCGCGTGCTCGAGAGCGGATGGTACATCCTGGGACGCGAGGTTGCCGCCTTCGAACAGGAGTTCGCCGCCTTCCACAGTGTCGGCCACGGCATCGGCGTGGCCAACGGCACCGACGCCCTCGTGCTCGGCCTGCGTGCATTGGGGGTCGGACCCGGCGATGCGGTGGTCACCGTCTCGCACACCGCCGTCGCCACGGTGGCCGCCATCGAACTGGCCGGCGCCCGCCCGGTGCTCGTGGATACCGACGAGTTCTACGGCATGGATCCCGACCAGCTCGATGCGGTGCTGGCCGGCCGTCTGGCGGCGGGAGCCAGCCTGGTGGAGCCGATCAAGGCCGTCATTCCGGTGCATCTGTACGGCCAGCCTGTCGCCCTCGACCGCATCATGGCCATTGCCGGGCAGCATGGCGTCGCGGTGCTGGAGGATTGCTCGCAGGCCCATGGCGCCACCTTCGGCGGNGGCTCCCCCCGCCGCCTTCAGCCTCTACCCCACCAAGAACCTCGGCGCGATCGGGGATGGCGGCGCCCTGATCACCGGCGACGACGCCCTGGCCGAGCGGCTGCGCCATCTGCGCGAGTATGGCTGGAAGGAGCGCTACATCAGCCATCTGGCCGGGCACAACAGCCGCCTCGACGAGCTGCAGGCGGCGATCCTGCGGGTCAAGCTCGAGCGGCTCGCCGCCGACAACGCCCGCCGCCAAGCCATCGCCGCCGCCTACGACCGCGGACTGGAGGGGCTGCCCCTCGACCTGCCGCGCCGACGCCCGGGCAGCGCCAGCACGTTCCATCAGTACGTCATCGAAACGCCCCATCGCGACGCCTTGCGCGAGGCGTTGCGCGTGCGGGGGGTGATGACGAACATCCATTATCCCCAGCCCGTCCATCAGCAGCCGGCCTATGCCGGCCGCGTTCCGCTCGGCCCGGCCGGCATGCCGCGCACCGAGGCCGCCGCCGGCCGGGTCCTCAGCCTGCCGATGTTCCCGCAACTCGACGACAAGCGCGTCGACACCGTCATCGCCATGGTGCGCGAAGCCATGGCCGATCTGGCGGCAGGCTGAGCCCGGCGCCGGCCACCTCTCTACGATCCCCCTTTGGCCGCCCTCCCCAGCGGCGGCGACGCGACATCAGGATGAGGAAATCCGCGATGGTATATTACGTGTGCCTCGGCATCTCCATCCTGCTGGGCGTGGGCGGCCAGATCCTGCTCAAGCAGGGCGCCATAGACGGACAGACCTTCGTCGCGCAAATGCTGCGCCCGCACACCGTCGGCGGCTTGGCGCTGTATGTGGTCTCCGCCCTTCTCTACCTGGTGGCCTTGCGCCGGCTGCCGGTGTCGGTGGCCTTCCCCAGCGTGTCGCTGTCCTATGTCGCCGTCGCCGTGCTCGGCAATCTGGCTTTCCATGAACCCCTCGGCCTCCCGCAGTTGGGGGGCATCGCACTGATCGTCGGCGGGGTCGTTCTGCTGGCCTGGACGTGATTCCTGCTTTTCCCCCGCCAATGCATGGTTGATAAAAACAATGTCTCACCAGAAAATCCAACATGCATCCACCCTTCTACTGGCTTATATCGGCGGTATATTTCTGCTGACATCCTTCTACACGTTCTTGCAGGGGGATGATTTCTGCACATTCGGACGCCTATTCTATCTGCACAACAGCAACCCATTTACGGAAACGGCATTCCTTTACAATGAATGGACCGGCCGCTACACGTCGAGCTTTCTGATCGCCCTGCCGGGATCGGTCTCCCGCATCGTTCCCTTCGACATCCTGACCGTCTACCGGCTGTTCGTCTTTGCCTATCTGCTGTCGGTCTTCGCCGCCTTTTATGCCTTCAGCCGGATCCTGACCGACAACACGGGCTTGCGCCTGCTGCTCTCGCTGCTCGTCACCGATCTTTGCCTGCTGCTGATGCCCGACAAGGCGATGGGCATCTACTGGGTCACCGGCTCGGCCGTGTATTGCATCGCCATCAGCGCCTTCCTGCTCCTGGCAGTCCGGATCCACGACGAGTACACCACGCGGCTCGAGGCCCGCTGGCCCACGGCATCGACGATGCTGCTGCTGTTCGCGGTGATCGGCTTCAACGAGCTGCTCGCGATCAGTGCCGGCATGCTGTTGGGCCTGTACACGCTTGCCCATGGACGCCATGGCTGGAACCGCAAGGCCGTGCTGCTGATGGCGGCCTGGGCGGTGTTCATGGCGGTGACCGTGCTGGCTCCCGGCAATTTCTTTCGCGACGGCGGCCTGACCACCGAACGCCACAAGATCGGCCCCGCCACCGACATGCTGATCGCCGCTCTGCGGCATTACTGGTCAAGCGCCATGCGTCCGACCGTTCCGGCCCTGCTGCTGGCCCTGGCCAGCGGCGTGCTGATCGGCATGGGCGCCCGCAAGCATCTGAAGCTGGAGGCTTGGCGGGCCTGGGGGCCGATGGCGGCCTGCCTGCTGCTCAGCTTCCCCATCCAGCTGTTCATCTATTCGTTCCTTGCCGGCGAACCGGCCCCCGGGCGGGTCATCGACCAGTCGGGCAGCCTGCTGTGGCTGGGGGTGATCCTCTTGTCGCTGGCGGTGGGATGGCATCTGCCGGTTGCGCGTCATGGGCAGGGATGGCCAGCCGCCGCAGCCCCTTATGCCGTTCTCGCCGCCGGCCTCGCCCAGCTTCTCCACCCTGAGTTCCTCAGCCTCAATCAGGATCTGCGCAGCTTCGCGCCCGGCTACGGCATCGAGCAGACGGCGCGTATCCAAGCCATAAACCAAGCTCTGGCCGCCGGGCAGAAGACGCTGTCGGTCAACCAGTTCACCCTGGAACCGGCCCGCTGGCTCTACATCGGCGACATCACCCCGGATCCCAAATACTGGCTGAACGCCTGCGTCGCCACCTACTACCGGCTCGAGCAGATCAGCCTGAAGCCCGCAGGCCAATAAGCGGGCCACAGACCTCACGGCTCGCGGATGCCCTCGTCGAGCACGCGGATGACCGGGTAGAGGAAGTAGGACAGCACCGAGCGGGTGCCGACGCGGATCTCCGCCGAGGCGACCATGCCGGGGCTGAGATTCGTTCCCTGCGGCACCTCCTCCAGCCTGGTGTCGGTCAGGCGGATGCGCGCGCGGAAGACGGCGCCCGCCGCGGGCCGGGAAGCGTCGGGGTTGACGGCCGCCTGGGCTCCACCCTGGGCGTCGTGGGTGAAGGCGTCGGCGCTGATGGTGCGGATTTCGCCGGGCAGGGTGCCGTGGCGCTGGAAGGGGAAGGCGTCCAGCTTCACCCGCACGACATCGCCGACCCGGACCAAGCCGATGTCGCGGGACGGGATCTCCGCCTCCACCTCCAGCGGCACGTCGGCGGGGACCAGGGTGACCAGCGGCTCGGCTTCCTTGACGACCGACCCGACCGAGCGCTTGGCGACCTCCAGGACCACCGCGTCGACCGGGGCGGTCAGGGTGACCAGCGAGCGACGGCGCTCCGCCTTGGCGATCTGCTCCACCAGGGTGGCCCGCTGGCGGGTCTGCTCCACCAGCTCCTCCGCCGTCTTGCGCCGCCATTCGTCGATGAAGGCGGCGCGGTCGGCCTGGACGCCGCGCAGCTCGTGCGCGCTCGCCTGCTCACGGTCCTGCAAGGCCACGAGGTCGTCGCGCATGCGCAGCCGCTCGATCCGCGCCTCCAGCCAGGTCAGGCGGGAACCGGTCTGGCGTTCCTGAAGCTGGCGGCGGATCTCCTCCACCTCGCCGACCACGGCGAGCCGCTCGGCAAGGCCGGCCTGGGCGCGGCGGCCGGCGGCGATGGCGCTGTCCAGTTGCCCCGCCTTCTCGTCGAGCGAGGCGAGGCGGGAGCGGTATTCGGCGCGGCGACGCTCCAGGATGGCGGCCTGAACCGCGGCATCGGGGGTGTCGGCGGGGGTGTAGTCGCCGCCGTCCAGCTCGGCCCGCAACCGGCCGGTCTGGGCCTCGACGCTGGCGAGCTTGGCGGTCAGGTCGGCCAGATCCGCCGCGGCGAAGGTGGGATCGAGCGTCGCCAGACGGTCGCCGGCCCGGACGCGGTCGCCGACCTGGACGTCGACGCCGCGCACCACCGCCGTCTCCAGCGGCTGGGCCACCACCAGCGGGGCGGTGGTCACCAGCCGGCCGCCGGCGGTGACGATGCGGTCGACCTGGGCGAAGCCGGCCCATAGAATCAGCGCTACCAGAAGCCCGGCCAGCACATAGAGGGTGGAGCGTGCCAACCAGGGCAGCGGCGCATGCTCGATGGCCGCCCCATCCGGCAGGTAATCGAGCGCGAAGCCCGGCGGCGGTGCCGACGGTGCCGTCAGGACGGCGCGGCGCCGCGCAGGAGCGGGGGGAGGGGAGGGGGCGGCCTTGGCCGGGACGACCTCGCGGCCGGTCGCGGCCGGCACGGCGTCCTGGCCGTCGATTCCGGGCATCCCTGCTTCGGATATGCGTGCGTCGGGCATGGCTTCAGCGCCCCCGGTTCTGCTGCTGCCACAGATGCCGGTATTCGGCGCAGCGGTCGAGCAGGGTGAGGTGGGGGGCGAGGTCGAGCAGGCGACCCTGCTCCAGCACGGCGATGGTGTCGCAGCCGGTCAGGGTCGACAGCCGGTGGGTGACGATCAGCACGGTGCGGCCATGGGCGATGCGCCGCAAATTGGCCATGACGATGGCCTCGCTGTCGGGGTCGAGCGCGCTGGTCGCCTCATCCAGGATCAGCAGGCGCGGCTGGGGCAGCAGGGCGCGGGCGATGGCGATGCGCTGCTTCTGGCCGCCGGACAGGTTGCTCGCCCCCTCCTCCACCAGCGTGTCGTAGCCGTCGGGCAGGCGGTGGATGAACTCGTCGGCGCCGGCCAGCCGGGCGGCCTCGACGATCTCCTCGCGGCTGGCCTCGGGCATGGTCATGGCGATGTTGTCGCGGATGGTGCCGCGGAACAGGAAATTCTCCTGCAAGACCACGCCGATGGAACGGCGCAGATGGCCCAGATCCAGCTCGCGGATGTCGAGCCCGTCATAGCGGATGCTGCCCTCCTGCACCGGGTAGAATCCCTGGAGCAGCCGCATCAGCGTGCTCTTGCCCGACCCGCTGCGCCCGACCAGCCCGACGACCGATCCGGCCGGCACGGTCAGGGTGACGCCGTCGAGCGCCGACGGCCGGTTGCGGTCGTAGCGGAAGCCGAGATCCTCGATCTCGATGCGGCCGATCAGGGCGGGGCAGGCGCCGCTGCCCTCGCGCCGGGGCTCGGCCGGGTGGTTCATCACCTCGCCCAGCATGCGGACGGAGAGCGCGGTCTCCTGGTACTGGTGGATCAGCGAGACGATCTGGACCAGCGGCGTCACCACCCGGCCCGACAGCATCTGGAAGGCGATCAGCGCGCCGACCGACAGCTGGCGGTCGAAGACGTCGAAGGCGCCGACGGCGACCACCGCCACCATCATCGCCTTCTCCAGGAACTCGGTCACCGTGCGGGCGGCGATGGAGATGCGGCCGACCCGGTAATGGCTGGTCACCGCGCGGGCCGCCTTGCGGTCCCAAGCCCGGCGCTGCTGCGGCTCGAGCGCCGAGGACTTGACGGTGCGCATGCCGTGGATGGTCTCCACCAGCATGGCCTGCCGCTCGGCGTCGGCGTTGTAGAGCTCGCCGAGCCGGCTGCGGTAGACCGGCACCAGGGCGACCACCACCCCGGCGATCAGGGCTGCGAACAGCAGAGCGACCAGCGTCAGCTTGACCGAATAGAAGAACAGCACCGGCAGGAAGACCAGCAGCACCAGGCTGTCCAGCACGGTGGAGAGCAGGTTGCCGGTCAGGAACTCGCGGATGCGCTCCACCTGCTGCATGTGGCGCACGGTGACGCCGGCCGAATGCCCGTCGAAGAAGGTGATGGGCAGGTCGAGCAGATGGCCGAAGGTGCGGTTCAGCAGGCGGATGTCGATGCGGTTGGCCGCCGCCAGCAGGATGAACTGGCGCAGGAAGCGGAAGGCCGCCTCGAACAGCAGGGCGGCTAGCACCCCGATGGTCAGCACCTGCAGGGTGGCGACCGTCTCGTTCACCAGCACCTTGTCGATCACGATCTGGAAATAGACCGGGACGGCGAGCGCGAGGGCATGCAGGACCAGCGCCGCCGCCACCACGTCGCGGAAGGCGGATTTCTGGCGCAGAATCTCCGGCACGAACCAGCGCAGGCCGAAGGGCTGCCGCGGATCGGCCAGGCCGCGGCGCGGCTTGAGGAAGACCAGCTCGCCGTCCCAGCGCTCCAGGAAGCGGTCGCGCGGCACGTCGATGACGTCCAGCCGGTCGGCCAGCGGGTCGACGACGCCGACCACCGGCTCCTCGGCGGGCTCCTCGGCGGAGTTCACAGGACGCGACAGCCCGACCAGGATGACGGTGTTGCCGTTGGCCAGACGCGCCAGCAGCGGGAAGACGGGGGGAAGGGCCTGCAAGGCTTTCCAGTCCAGCCGGCGGGCGATCGCCTTGAAGCCGGCGGCGGCGGCGATGCGCAGCAGGTCGGCGGTGGAGGGCTCGCCGCGGCCGGGAGCAACGCGGGCGCGCAGGGCCGCCGGCGAGGCCGACAGGCCGTGATGACGCGCCACCAGCGTCAGGCAACGCAGAGCGGTGCTCTCGTCCGGGTCGGAGCCGGGTGCGGCGTCCGACGGCGGCGCGACGGTCGTGCTGGCGTCCGGCATCGGTCAGCCGAAATTCGGCGAGCGGGGCCGTCCAGGCTGGGTGGCCGGAGTCGTGGGGGAAGGGGAAGCGGGCTGGATCGTCGCCTGCACCGGGTTTTGGAAGGCCGGAGCGGAAGGAGGAGCGTGAGAGGGAGCAGGAGCCGGCACGACGCCGGGATTCGGCGGCAAATTCGGCGGCAGCACGCCGGCGGCCTCCAGCCGCTGGCGCATGCCCTCCAGGGCGGAGAGGCTGGCGAGGAAGCCCGGCAGGCTCATCACCACCCGCTGGCGGATGGCGGGCAGCGGCTGGCCGTTGTCGTCCTTGCGCAGGGCCGACAGGCTGAACAGGTCGATGCGGACCATGCCGTTGCCGAAGCCGATGTCGAAGACCCCGTCGGCATAGAGTTCGGGGATGCGGTCGTCCGGCGGCGGATCGATGGTCATGATGGTCCCGGCAGCAGAAGGCGGGGCGCCGCTGCGGCACCCTCGCGCCTTCGTTGTACCGGAAGGCGGCGACCCGGACCAAGCTGCCAATCCCCGCAGCCGCAAAGAGACACAGGCGACGCCTCCGCTTGCGCGGAGGCGCTTGTCCGTCTACCTCGATCGCCGGCGAGGCCGTCCGGCCCCTTTTCCATCGCGGGCCTGTGCCCGCGGGGCCGCAGCCGCGGCCCTCCGGCGGCATCGCTGTGCCGCCGGGTTCGCGGTCGACCGCTCAGTTGCGGCCGTAGACGTCCTCGAGCCGGACGATGTCGTCCTCGCCCAGATAGGAGCCGGACTGCACCTCGATGATGGTCAGCGGCACCTTGCCGGGGTTCTCCAGCCGGTGGACCGTGCCGATCGGGATGTAGACCGACTGGTTCTCGTAGACCATCAGCTGCTCCTCGCCGCGGGTGACCAGCGCCGTGCCGTTGACCACCACCCAGTGCTCGGCGCGGTGATGGTGCTTCTGCAGGGACAGGCGCGAGCCGGGGGCGATGGTCAGGCTCTTCACCTGGAAGCGGTCGCCGGTGTGCAGCGACTGGTAGGAGCCCCAGGGGCGGTGGACCCGGCGGTGGCTGACCGACTCGCTGCGCCCTTCCGCTTTCAGCCGGTCGACGATGCGCTTGACGTCCTGCGCCTGGGAGCGGTCGGCGACCAGCACGGCGTCGTCCACCACGACGACAACGGCGTTCTCCACCCCGACCACGGCGGTCAGGTGGTTGTCGCTGCGGACGTAGCAGTCGCGCGCCCCTTCCAGCAGCACGTCGCCGACGACGACGTTGCCCTCGCCGTCCTTGGTGCCGACGTCCCACAGCGCCGACCAGGCGCCGACGTCGGTCCAGCCGATCTCGCAGGGGACGACGGCGGCGCGGTCGGTGCGCTCCATCACCGCATAGTCGATGGAGATGCCGGGCGCCCTGGCGAAGGCGGCGGCGTCGAGACGGAAGAAGTCGAGGTCCTTCGACCCCTGGTCCAGCGCCTCGCGGCAGGCCGCCAGCACCGCCGGGGCATGGCGCTCCAGCTCGGCCAGCAGGCGGCCGGCCGGGAACAGGAACATGCCGCTGTTCCAGGCATAGGTGCCCTCGGCGAGGTAGCGCTCGGCCACCTCCAGCGACGGCTTCTCGACGAAGGCGGCGACGTTGTAGGCGCCATCGGCCTCGTCCATCGAATGGCCGCGGCGGATATAGCCGTAGCCGGTCTCCGGCCGGGTCGGGGTGATGCCGAAGGTGACGAGGCGGCCGGCCTCGGCGGCGCGGGCGGCGATGGCGACGGCGCGGCGGAAGGCCTCGGCGTCGCGGATCTCGTGGTCGGCCGGCAGGATCAGCAGCAGCGCGTCCGGATCCTCGGCCGCGACCGCGAGGGCGGCGAGCGCGCAGGCGGCGGCGGTGTTGCGGCCGGCCGGCTCCAGAATGATGCCGCGGGGGGTGCAGCGCGACTGGCGCAGCTGCTCGGCGGCGAGGAAGCGGTGTTCCTGGTTGCAGATCACCAGGGGGGCCGAGAAGACGGCCTCGGCGGCGACCCCGGCGGCAGTCCCGGAACC
Source organism: Azospirillum endophyticum (assembly GCF_016595245.1). Taxonomy (GTDB): domain Bacteria; phylum Pseudomonadota; class Alphaproteobacteria; order Azospirillales; family Azospirillaceae; genus Azospirillum; species Azospirillum endophyticum. Next base: position 11,823 of record NZ_JAENHM010000004.1, on the reverse strand, counting down.
GGGTTGGGCGCTGACCCGCAGCGCCGTGTCCTGCAGCATCGTCCGGTCGGAGCAGAGCGGCAGGAACTGCTTGGGATACAGTTCGCGTGACAAGGGCCACAAGCGGGACCCCGTACCGCCGGACAGCAGCACCGGGACGATCTTCTGCGCGGAATTGCCGTTCATCCTGACGCCATCTGTTGTGGGAGCATATGGTCGAACGCCGGAAAGCAAAGGTCCAAGCCGGAGGCCGAAACCGGGGCCGAAACCAATGGCCGACGCCATGGCGGTTCGTTATAGACCGCGTTTTCTACGCTTCACAAGCACCCCTCCGAGACCCACCCGACCGGAGCGCCTCTTATGGAAGGGGGACGGACGGGAGGCGGGAGGAAGCCCGGGAGGGGCGAGACAAGACTCCAAACCGGTCCCGGCCGGACCGCTCCCGGCCCCGGCCCCGAACGATGCGGGGCGGGGACAAAAGCCAAAGCGGCGACAGGGCGGAAACCAGGACCGCGGCCAGGATTGAGGTTGGAGTCTTGTCGCGCCCCCCCACCTCCAAGGCCGGATCCGGGAGCGGCGGCACCGCTTCCGCGGCGCCACGGGAGCGATCGGGCGGGAGGGGGCGCGACAGAACTCCAAACTCCGACACGGATCCGGCAGGCAAAAGGGATGACTCGGCCGTAACCGGGGGGACGAGTCGCCACTGATCCGCTTCTGCGACTCGGAAAAAAGCGAATCGGAGGCGATTCGCGACCGAATCGAAATGTCCTGCCTGGAGTCTTGTCGCGTCGGCCGAAAAATCCACAGGCAATCGGGACTATCCGCTGGAGTCTTGTCGCGGGAGTTCTGGAGTTTTGTCGCGCGACTCGCGATTCTCTACTGGAGTCTTGTCGCGCAAACTATTAACTGAATCAAATAACCGTACAAATAGTTTGAGCGACAAGACTCCAAATTGCTGGGGGCCGACCGGCCGTGATATAGCGTTTTCCGCAAAGTCGTGCCAAGGTCAGCTCGCTATGGGACAGATACACACCCTGATCACCCAGCTTGGACGCGACCAAGCGAAGGCGCTGCAAACCGATCCGGATCAGCGTTCGCTAGTCGATGTCGCCGCTGCCGTCCTCGAAGAGGAGCGGCAGGAGCTTGGCATCACCTATTCGGGTTTTGCACTGACGGCTCTTCCGCATCGTCGTCTTCCCGACGACCAGCCGTGGGAGCGTCGCGGACATAAGATCCGCTTGCTGATCGAGCCTGGACGACTGCCGATCCGCAACGGCGGCTTCAAGCTTTACGGCGTTCCGTACGGCAGCCGCGCGCGCATGATCCTGCTGTATCTGCAGACCCGGGCGATCCAGACCGACAGCCGGGAGGTCGAGCTGGGCCGCAGCATGCACGAATGGCTGGACCGCATGGGCCTGTCGGTGGGCGGCCAGACCTATCGCGACATCCGCGAGCAGGCCTCGCGCATCGCCGCCTGCAACCTGACCTTCGCCTGGGAGGACGCCCACAGCATCGGCTTCGAAAAGGGCTCGATCGTCAAGGGCGGCATCCATTTCTCGGCCAATGCCGGGGCGGAGCCCGGCCAAGGATCCCTGTGGGAGGACCGCGTCCTGCTGTCCGAAGCCTTCTTCCGCGAGCTGAAGGCCCATCCGGTACCGATCTGGGAGCCGGCGCTGCGCCACATCCAGAACAACAGCACCAGCATCGACATCTATATCTGGCTGGCCTACCGGCTGCACAGCCTGAACCGCTCCACCCCCATCACCTGGCCGGCGGTGTTCGAGCAATTCGGTGCCGGCTACAGCCGCCTGCGCGATTTCCGCAAACGCTTCATCGAGGCGCTCCAACTGGCGCTCGCCGTCTATCCCGACGCCCGGGTGGATGTGGAAGAGCAAGGGCTGATGCTGCACCCCTCGCTGCCACCGATCCCGGAGCGCAAGTTCGCACAGCTTTGCCGGTGACGGCGGAGCCTGCGCCCTGCCTGTTCGATAGCCATCCCCGCGAAGGCGGGGATCCGGGCCTCCAATCCGAATAATTGACCTGACTGGATTCCCCCTTCGCGGGGACGGCGGCTTGTGAAAATTCAAGCCTGCGCTGCCGCTTCCTCCCCCCTGCGACAAGACTCCAAACCCCGCCGTTCAGGGATTGGTCCGCAATGCCGCGGCCAACGGGGCGAGCAGACGGCGAAGAGCCGAATCCAGCAGGCTTTCTTCCAGGCTGCCGGACAGGGTCAGGGCCTGGGGCGGCGTCATGAAGAAGGGCGGGCCGCTGCCGGATCCGCTGCGCTGAAGCGTGGCGGCAAAGGCCAGGAGCCGCCCGTCCTTGCCCTCCGGCCGCAGGGTGGCATGGACCAGCACCAGCAGCGTGCCGGGGGCGGCGATGCGGACATCGTTGGGGGCGAGGACCGCGACCGCCGGACCGGAGGTCAGCAGCCCCGACAGCACCACCGCGGCGCGGCCGCACAGCGTGTCATCCCCGATGTCGGCGGCCGGTCCGCCTTCGGCATCCACCGCGCAGAGCAGGCCGACGCGCTCGACCTGTTGGAAGAAGGGCAGGGGCGACATAGCGGCGGCCTCCGTGACGTGGGTGAACAGGCGGGCGGCGAGCAGCAGCGCCAAGTGGCTCCATCGTCTCATCGCACCTCCTCGGTGTCGGAAACCGCTCCGGCATCGTCGGGCAGAAAGCCGCCGACCTGACGGCGCCACAGCCGGGCATAGGGGCCATCGCGGCGCAGCAGGGTGGCGTGGTCGCCGTCCTCCAGGATGCGGCCCTTCTCCATATAAAGGATGCGGTCCATACCGGTGACGGTCGACAGCCGGTGGGCGATGGCGATCACCGTGCGGCCTTCGAACAGGCCGAGAAGTGCGTCCTGGATCAGGTGCTCCGTCTCGGAATCCAGCGAGGAGGTCGCCTCGTCCAGCACCAGCACCGGCGCGTCCTTCAGGAAGGCGCGGGCGATGGCGACCCGCTGGCGCTCGCCGCCCGACAGCTGGAGGCCGCGCTCCCCCACCACGGTGTCGTAGCCGGCGGCGCGGCCGTCGATGAAGCGGTCGCAATGGGCACGGGCGGCGGCGGCGCGGATCGCGTCGTCGCCGGCTCCCTCGCTGCCATAGGCGATGTTGTCGCGGATGGAGCGGTGGAACAGGCTGGGCAGCTGCGGCACCTCGGCCACCGCGCGGTTGAGCGAGGCGAGACTGACCGTGGCGATGTCCTGGCCGTCGATCAGGATGCGGCCATCCTCTACGGGGAACTGCCGGCGCAGCAGCCGGACCAGCGTGCTCTTGCCCGCCCCCGACGGGCCGACCAGCGCCACCCGCTCGCCCGGCCGGATGGCGAAGGACAGGCCGTCGAAGACGGCCCCGTTCCCGGGATGGGCGAAGCGGACCTCCTCGAAGCGGATGGCGCCCTCGCTGACGGTCAGGTTGGGGCGGCCGGGCGGGTCCGGGATCTCGTGCGGGCGGACGATCAGTTCCAGCGCGCCCGACAGGATGCCGAGTTGTTCGAAGAAGCCCAGCATGCGCGTCGACAGGCCCCAGACATTGGTGCCGACGATGCTGGCCAGCGAGAAGATCATGGCGAAGTCGCCGACGCTCATCCGCCCGGCCATCGCCTCCGACACGGCGATGCCGATCAGGGTGATCTGGAAGACCAGCAGGGCGTTGAACAGCCAGAACCACATCTTGGTCAGGAACCAGCGCAGTTCCTTCGACCGGGCGATCTCGCCGGTCAGCGCGTCGGACAGGCCGGCCAGCTCCTGGCGGCGGCGGGCGAAGGCGCGCACCAGCTCGGCGTTGGCGATGATGTCGACCATGCGGCCGGTGGTCGACGACACCTCCTCGGAGAAGGCGTGGGACAGCCGCAGGCAGCGTCTCGCCAGCAGGGCCGACAGGGTCAGGTGCGCCGCGGTCCAGCCGACCAGCAGGCCGGCGAACAGCGTCTGGGCCGAAGCCAGCAAGGTCAGGCCGATGGTGAGGATGACGACGATGCGGATGATGTCGTTGGTCAGGATTTCCAGGATCTGGATGGCGCTCTGCCCGGCCTGCTTGACCTTCTGGCCCAGGTTGCCGGCGAAATTGTCCTGGAAGTAGCGCGGCGAATGGTCGATCAGGTGGTCGAACAGCCGGACCTGGATGGCATGGCGCAGCGCCGGCGAGGTGTGGAGGTCCACCAGCTCGCGTAGGCGGTTGAACAGGGCGGACGCGATCCACAGCCCGCCCAGCAGCAGGAACCAGTGCATCACCTCGGCCGTCCAGCCCGCTGCGCCGGCGGGTGTCCCGGAGGGCTGCTGTCCCGACAGCCCCGCAAGCGCGTCGACCAGCCCGCGCATCGCCACCGGCTCCAGCCCCATCAGCCCGATCCCGCCGGCGGCGGCAAGGTTCAGCAGGATGGCGCGGCCGAGGAAGCCGTCGCGCACGAACATCCACAGGAAGCGCCAGGGCGAGGACGGCAGGGGCGAGGAGTGAAAGGATGGGGAAGAGGGCAAGGGGCGTCGGCGCTCCGTCGCGCGATGGGCCAGCGTAGCCGGCGGGCGGACACCTTATAGGCGCAAGGCGGCGGGGGCGGAACGGCTCCTTCCGGCTACAGGGCCGGGGTACAGCCCGGCGCAGGCCCCCTCCGGACGGAGCCGTTCCCAACCCGCAGCTATGCCGTTGGGGCGGGTTGCCGGATTTGCGCGTTGACGGTGGAATGGAAACCCTCGATCGCCTCAAGGCCCTGCAAGCGATGCTCTGTGAGGCGCTGGAAAGAAGGCGCCGCCTTCTGGACCAAAGCCACGAACGCCTGCGCCTGGCCGAAAGGACGCTGGTTGCGTCCCATCGCCTTATGGAGGGCCCGATGGAAGGCCCGATGGAGGGAAAGCACGATGACCCGCCCGCACCTCCCCCTGGATCAGCCTCTCCCCGATCCTTCCGAGGACCGGCGCGCTGATGCCGAAGACTGGCGGCGGCGCAGCGAGGCGCGCCGCAACAGGAACGAGGAGGCCCGCCACGCCGCCGAACTGAGGCGCGAGCAGGCCGAAGGGGATCGCAGCGCGGCATCCGGGCTCCAGGCCGAGGCGGAGGATAACCGCCTGATGGCCGAGGAGGGACGGATCACGGGCGAGACGCAACGGCAGGAGTCCGAGGAAGGACGGATCGAGGACGAGGAGCGACGCCGGTCGGGGGAGCAGGCGAGAGGCGCGGCGGAAGAGGCGCGCCAGGCCGAAGAGCGGATGCGACGGTTCCACGAGGAGGCCCGCCTGTCCGCCGAGCAGGCGCGGCTCTATGCCGAGCAGGCGCGGGTGGCTGCCGACGAGCAGCGCCAAATCCTGGAGGAGATGCGCGAAACCGTCCGGCGCTATGAAGCCCTGCTGGCCCGCAACGGGTAAGGGCATGCCTTTGTCCCGCGCCTGCCGGGTTTCGAAGCTTCAGGCTTTCAGGCCGGCTCCCTCGTCCCGGTTCGCCAGGAAGCTGTTGACCGCCCGCTCCGCCAATGCCGAGCGGAGCGCCGGTCGGTCGTACAGCGCCATCGGGACGAGGGAGCGGGCGCGGTCGTCGCTGGCCACGTCGACCAGCAGGGCGATCCGCTGTTCGCTGGGCGCGTTCTCCACCTGGTGGGGGAAGGTGAAGTCGGCGGCCCATGGCATGCCGGCCGGATAGGCGGCAGGGCTGTCGCCGATCCAGGTCACCGCGGCGGGCGGAGCGATGACCGGCACGATCAGCCGGGCTTCGGGCCGGTGCAGGCCGGCGCTGTCGTAATGCCAGCGGAGCAGGCCGCCGGGTTCCTGCCGGTGGACGTAGCAGGACAGGATGCGGCAACCCAGCCCTTCCAGCAGGATGCGGACGCTCGGCATCAGGTCGAGCGCCGGGGTCGGCCGGCCGGTGATGCGGAGGCCGTCGGGGCCGAGCCCCTCCTGGATCAGGGTGATCGACGACCAGCTGCCGTCGCCCGCCATGAACATGCGGCCCTCATTCCCCGTCGCAGCGTCGAGGGCCGCGAACTCGCGCTCAAGCAGAATAGGGTCGGCGCGGACGGTCAGGGGAGCGTGCAGCATCAGGCCGCTGCCGATGGTGACCTGCTGCCAGGGATGGAGGAGCCGGGGCTGCATGGCTGGGCGGGGTATTCGGTTGTGATCGCTTCCCGTTGTTAAACTTTTCCGCAAGCATATGCCAGCCTGTCGCCTCGACCATCCACGGTCTTATCCATCGACAGCGCTGCCGGATGGTTGCAGGCTGTCGCCCCGTTCTCCGGTTTCCGAGCCCTGTCCTTCCATGCGGATCCTGTTCGTCCACCAGAATACCCCCGGCCAGTACAAGCATCTCGTCCGCCATTTCGCGGCCGATCCGGCCCATCAGGTCGCCTTCATCGGCAAGACCAAGCGCGAGCTGCCGGGCGTGCGCATGGCGCTCTACCGGCCAACGCGCGAGCCGGGGGAGGGCACCCATCCCTATATCCGCCTGTTCGAGGGGCAGGTCCTGCACGGGCAGGGCGCGGTGCGCGCCGGGCTGGCCCTGCAGAAGGGGGGCTTCACCCCCGACGTGATCTGCGCCCATCCCGGCTGGGGCGAGGCCCTGTTCCTGAAGGACCTGTTCCCGGACGCCCGGCTGCTGCTCTATTGCGAGTTCTTCTATCGGGCGGACGGGTCGGACGTCGGCTTCGACCCGGAGCGCCCGGTGACGCTGGAGACGCGCTGCCGCATCCGCACCAAGAACGCCTCCCTGCTGGCCGGGCTGGAAGCGATGGACTGGGGCGTCAGCCCGACCGGATGGCAGCGGCGCCAGCATCCCGAGCCGTTCCGTCCGCGCATCTCGGTGATCCATGACGGGGTGGACACCGCGCTCTGCCGGCCGGATCCGGCTGCCGCCGTCACCCTGCCCGACGGCCGCGTCCTGACCCGTGGCGACGAGGTGGTGACCTATGTCGCCCGCAACCTGGAGCCCTACCGCGGCTTTCCCACCTTCATGCGGGCGGCGGCGGAGCTGCTGCGGCGCCGGCCCGGCCTGCACATCCTGATGGTGGGCGGCGACGAGGTCAGCTACGGCGCCCCGCCCGAGGGCGGCGGCACCTGGCGCGAGGCGATGTGGCGGGAGACGATGCTGGACGCCGCCGGCGCGCCCAGGCCGGAAGCGGCGCGGCTGCATGTGCTGGGCAAGCTGCCCTATGAGCAGTACCTGTCGGTGCTGCGGGTCTCGCGCGCCCACATCTACCTGACCTTCCCCTTCGTCCTGTCCTGGTCGATGCTGGAGGCGATGGCCTGCGGCGCCGTCATCGTCGGGTCCGACACGCCACCGGTCGCCGAGGTGATCGAGGACGGGGTGAACGGGCTGCTGACGGGATTCTTCGATCCGATTGCGCTCGCTGACCGGGTGGAGACGGCCCTGGACGATCCGGAGCTGCGCGCCGTCCTGTCGGAGGCCGCCCGGCGGACGGCGATGGAGCGCTTCGACCTCGCCACCGTCTGCCTGCCGGCGCAGATCCGCCTGCTGGAGGAGGTGCAGGCCGGGCGGTTGCCGCCTGCCCCCGCGTCCTCCCGCTGACTCCCCGCGGCTTTGCGCCGGCCGCCACGGATCTTGCGCCGAAGGGCGGAGTGAATTAACCCGATTGTCAGAAAGCACCGGTTACGGTCGGGGTTCATGTCGATCCCGATGCCGCGCCCATCCTCGATCATCCGGTCGGCGGGGCGTATGGCCCGGCGGCTTCGAGCGATGCGGCTTCAATGGGACGGAACCGGCGTGACGATACACTCCAGCAAGGCGGGCGGACCCAAGCCAGGGACTGCGGCGGATGGATCCGAGGAGTCCGCCCTGTCCGGCACCGGGCTTGAGGCGGGGCTGCGCATGCTGGACGGCCGGTCGATCCTGGTGACCGGGGGCACCGGCTCCTTCGGGCGCCGCTTCGTCGAGACGGTGATGCGGCATGCCAGGCCGCGCCGGGTCATCATCTTCTCCCGTGACGAGTTCAAGCAATACGAGATGCAGCAGCGCATGCCGGCGGAGTGGGCGCCGACGTTGCGCTACTTCATCGGCGACGTGCGCGACCGCGAGCGGCTGAACCTGGCGATGCGCGAGGTCGATTTCTGCGTCCATGCCGCGGCGCTGAAGCATGTGCCGGCCGCCGAATACAACCCGATGGAATGCATCCACACCAACGTCTACGGGGCGGAGAACGTGGTGCGGGCGGCGCTGTCGGCGGGGGTGCGGCGTGTCGTCGCGCTGTCGACCGACAAGGCGGCCAACCCGATCAACCTCTACGGCGCCAGCAAGCTGGCGTCGGACAAGATCTTCATCGCCGCCAACAACCTGTCGGGCGCGCTCGACACCCGCTTCGCGGTGGTGCGCTACGGCAACGTGGTGGGATCGCGCGGCAGCGTCGTTCCGCTGTTCCGCAAGATGGTCGCCGAGGGCGCCGACCATCTGCCGGTCACCGACGAGCGGATGACCCGCTTCTGGATCACGCTGCAGCATGGCGTCGATTTCGTGCTGTCCTGCTTCGCCATGATGCAGGGCGGCGAGATCTTCGTGCCGAAGATCCCCAGCATGCGCATCGCCGATCTCGCCCGCGCCATGGCGCCGGAGCTTCCCCAGAAGATCGTCGGCATCCGGCCGGGCGAGAAGCTGCACGAGGTGATGATCACCGAGGACGATTCCCGCCAGACCTACGAGCTGACCGACCGCTACGTCATCGAGCCGGCCTTCGCCTTCTGGCAGCACGCGCCGTACGAGCGTCTGAACGCCCGCCCGGTGGCCGACGGCTTCCGCTATGCCAGCGACGGCAACGACGACTGGCTGGACGGCGAGCGGCTGCGTGCCCTGCTGGCCGAAACCCCGTGAAGACGGGCCTGCCCTTCCTTCCCTACGGCCGCCAGTCGGTGGAGGAGGAGGACGTCGCCGCGGTGGCGGCGGTGCTGCGCGGCGACTGGCTGACCCAGGGGCCGGCGGTCGCCGCCTTCGAGCGGGCGTTGGCCGGGCGAGTCGGGGCGGTGGACGCGGTGGCCTGCGCCAACGGCACCGCGGCGCTGCGGCTGGCCTATGCCGCACTCGGCATCGGGCCGGGCGACGCGGTGGTGGTGCCGGCCAACACCTTCCTCGCCACCGCATCCGCCGCCCGCCATGCCGGTGCCGAGGTCGCCTTCGCCGACGTCGATCCCGACAGCGGCCTGATGGGCGTGGCCGAGGCCGAGGCCGCCCTCGCCCGCGCGGCCAAGGCCGGCTGGCGCGTGCGTGCACTCGCTCCCGTCCATTATGCCGGGCAGACGGCGCCGATGACCGCGCTCGCCGCCCTCGCCCGGGCGGAGGGGCTGGCGCTGGTCGAGGATGCCTGCCACGCCATCGGCACGGCCGACCTGCCGGGCGGGGATCTGCCGGGAGGCCGGGAAATCCCGGTCGGCGGTGGGCGCCCGGACGTGGCAGCGGGCTCGCTCACGGTCTTCTCCTTCCATCCGGTCAAGACCATCGCGGCCGGGGAGGGTGGGGCGGTCACCGGCGACGACCCGGCGCTGATGGCGCGGGTGCGGCGCCTGTGCAACCACGGCATGATGCGCGATCCTGAGAAGGGGGAAGAGTTCGCCGATCCCGACGCGGCACTGGATGCCGAGGGAAAGCCCAACCCCTGGTACTACGAGATGGCGGAGCCGGGCTTCAACCATCGCCTGTCCGACATCCATGCGGCGTTGGCGCTGAGCCAGCTCGGCCGGCTCGACCATTACATCGGGCGACGGGCCCGGCTGATGGCGCTCTACGCCGAGCGGCTGGCGCCGCTGGCCCCGCTGGTGCGGCCGCCGGCCCTGGTGCCCTGGTGCCGGCCGGCCTGGCACCTGTGCGCCGCGCGCATCGACTTCGATGCCGCGGGACGGAGCCGTTCGGCCGTGATGGCGGCCCTGCGTGCCCTGGGGCTCGGCACCCAGGTGCACTATATCCCGGTTCATCGCCAACCCTACTGGCGCCGCCGCTACGGCGACCTCGCCCTGCCCGGCGCCATGGGCCATTATGCCCACACGCTGTCGCTGCCGCTGTTCCCGGCCATGGCCGACGGCGACGTGGACCGGGTCGCCGCGGCGCTGGAGCGGGTCCTGTCCTGATGGGTATCCCCGGGGGTCTATCCGGGAAGCCTGGGGGACTTCAGGTTCCGACCGTTTCGCCCAAGCGATTCCGTTAGCGTTTTGGAGAGGATGGACCGATAACAATGGCATCGTCAGGACGGCATAGTCCTAGGTCCAACGGCTGGAGCCGCAGGGCCGGGGCCGGGTCATCCCGAACGCCGCTCCACAGTGTTCCGCCTACGGATCTCCGAATTTGCTTCGCAACACGCTCTGGAATCTGCTCGGCGAGGGGCTGCCCATGGCGGCGGCCCTGCTGTCGATTCCGTGGCTCATCTCCGCCGTCGGGATGGAGCGCTTCGGCGCTCTGACCCTGATCTGGGCTCTGCTCGGCTATCTGGGCGTGCTCGACCTCGGGCTGGGACGGTCGCTGGTGCAGGTCGTCGCCGACCGGATCGGCCATGCGGAGGGGGCGGAGCCCGCGAACGGCTCCGCCAACGAGGCGGGCATCGCCGGACCGGCCATCGCCCTGATGGGGGGGATCGGCATCCTGACCGGCGGGGCGGTGGCGCTGGGCGCCGGGCTGCTGGCCGACCGCTTCCAACTGGAGACCGGCACCTCGCCGGGGGAAATCCAGGCCAGCCTGCTGGTGGCCGCCGCCATCGTGCCGATCGCGCTGGTCTCCGCCGGCCTGCGCGGCGTGCTGGAGGCGCACCAGCGCTTCCGCCCGATCAGCCTGGTGCGGATGACGGTGGGGGTGCTGAACTATCTGAGCCCGCTCTTCGTGCTGCCCTTCAGCCAGAGCCTGGTGCCGGTGATCGCCGCCATCGCCGTCGGGCGCTTCATCGGGCTGGTCGGCTACGGCGTCCTGGCGGTGCGGCAGGTACCGGATCTGCTGCGCCCCGGCCGCTGGGGCCGTCCCGCCTTACGCGGGCTGTTCACCATGAGCGCCTGGATGATGCTGAACAATCTGGTCGGCCCGGCGATGCTCTATGCCGACCGCTTCATCCTGCTCAGCCTGGTTCCGGCGGCGATGGTCGCCTTCTACACCACCCCGTTCGAGCTGCTGTCGCGGCTGATGGTGATCCCCGGCGCCCTGTCGCTGGCGCTGTTCCCGCTGGCCTCCAGCCTGTTCCGGCGCGATCCGCCGGCGCTGGGCCGCATCCTCGACGCCGGCGGCCACCTGACGCTGGCGGTCTTCCTGGCGATGCAGGCCGCCACCATCGTCGGCGGCGAGACGGCGCTGGAGCTGTGGCTGGGCCCGGCCTTCGCCGCCAACAGCGCGTCGGTCCTGTCGATCCTGATGCTGGGCGTCTTCTTCAACGCCACCGCCTATGTGCCCAACACCCTGATCCAGAGCGTCGGCCGCGTCGACGTGACCGCCCGGCTGCAGCTGGCCGAGCTGCCGGTCTATCTGGGCGTGCTCTGGCTGCTGGCCGAGCGCTACGGCGCCGTCGGCGCCGCCATGGCCTGGAGCCTGCGCACCGCGGTCGATTGCGGGCTTCTACTGGTCCTGCTGCCGCGGCTGGCGCCCGGCACCGGGGCGGTGGCGCTGACCATCGGCCTGCGCGCCCTGCTGGCCGGGGCGGCCGGGCTGGCCGGGCTGCTGGTCGGCGGGCCGGTGGGCGCGGCGATCAGCCTGACCGGCCTGCTGGCGGTCGGGCTGGGGGTGGCCGGCCGGCTGCTGCGCACCCGGTCCTGGGAGAAGCTGGCGGCGCCGTTGCGCAAGGGCCGTCCGGCAAGGCTGATCGACGGAACGGCGGCAGACGGCCCCTAGAGGCTGTTAGGGACTTGTAGGATGGCGACAGCTTTTCCGAGCATGAGACAGGCGA
>NZ_JAENHM010000039.1 GCF_016595245.1 Azospirillum endophyticum | reverse complement strand
GACTTTGGTGCAGAACTCGGCCTGCCGACGGATTTCGCCCAGAAGCGATGGAGATCAGGCGACCTTCCGGGAGATCGGCATGCCAAGACTGGTCATGCGATTGATGACGGCGCAGGCGGCCTTGGCTTCGGCTTTTTGTGCGGGCAGAGTGCGGGCGCGCAGGCTGCGTCCGATCAAAACCTTGTACCGAAGCATCGCCACCTCGACCAACGATCTCCTGCCGTATTGGACGGCTCGCTGCCAGCCCAGCCGACCATGCTCCTTGATCGTCTGGATGTGGCGGTCGCGCCGGGTGGGCGCGCTCTCGGCGATGTCGCTCACCACCGCAGTCGCGCGGCGGGATGATCACCTCGGCGTCCGGCGCACGCTCGGCGACAGCACGATAGACGGGCTCGCCGTCGTAGGCGCCGTCCGCCAGCACCGTGCCGATCGGGCGGGCGATTTGGTCGAGCAACGGGCGAACCAGAGAGGCATCCCCTTCCTCGTTGCTCGTCAGCTCCGAGGCGAGGATCTCGCCGGTATCGGGATTGACGGCCAGATGGAGTTTGCGCCAGCTCCGGCGCGCTTGGCCGCCGTGCTTTTCCAGATGCCACTCGCCCGTGCCGAACACCTTCAGCCCGGTGGAATCGATGACCATGGTGACCGGCCCGTCCGTCTTCGTCAGTTCGCTTACCACCTCCAGGTCGGCGCTGCGCCGGGAGAAGCTGGTGTGATCGGGGACCGGCAGCTCCAGGCCGCGCAGGCGCATGAGCGATCCCAGCAGCCCCTCGGTCTGGCGCCACGGCCGACCGAAGGCCAGGCGCAGCAGTATCCCGGCTTCGATCGCCAAGTCCGAGTACCGCACCGGCCGGCCACGCCGTCCCGTGGCGGGCGGCGTCCACGCGGCGATCGCCTCCGGCGACACCCAGATCGTCAGGTCACCCCGCCGGCGCAGCGCCGCATCGTAAGCTGACCAGTTCTCCA
>NZ_JAENHM010000038.1 GCF_016595245.1 Azospirillum endophyticum | reverse complement strand
ACCGCCTGATCCTCAAGGAGGTGTGGGGCGGTGAAACCGACATCCAGTATCTGCGGATCTATATCCGGCAGCTGCGCCAGAAGATCGAACCCGATCCGGAGCGGCCCTGCCACATCCTGACCGAGACGGGGGTAGCTATCGGCTGCGAGCGCCGGACTGATACCGGCGTTCATCGATGATGACCGTCGGGATTGCCGCACCACCGCCACCTGCTTCATCCGTTCAGGTCTTCGATGACGGCCCGGACGCGGCGTCAGCGGGAAGCAGGCCTTGCGCACGGGCGCGATCCAGCAGGTTCTTGACCGACGCCGCCGCCCAGCTGTGCCGGCCCCTTGGCGTGCTCTCCCGCATCGCCTCCAACTGGGCGCCGATCGCCCGCAGCGACAGCTTCGGGTTCGCTCGGGCGATGCCGGTGACCAGCACCATCAGCCGGTCGTCGCCGCGCACCGCAGGCGCCTTGTCGAGCAGCGCCCGCTCGGCCAGCCCTTCATCGACGAAGGCATGGACAGCCCGGCGCAGCCGCTCGGCGGTCCAGTGTCGGCCGGGGGAAAGCCTGGCGTTCACCGCCCGCGTCACTGCCGCCCAGGAACGGGTCGGCCGGAGCCGCCGCACGGTGGGCAGCCACTCCTCCGCGGTGCGGGTCAGTTCCAGCAGGTAGAGCTGGCGCTGCCGCTCGGCCAAGCGCCGCGCCGTCGCCGGGTCTCCCTGCTTCAGCTTGGGATTGCCGCCGACCCTGCCCCGCGCCTTAGCCGCCGTCAAACCGGCCCGCGTGCGCTCGCGAATAAGGGAGCGTTCGTATTCGGCCACGGCGCCCAGCATCTGCAGCACCAGCGTGCCGTGTGGGCTGGCGGTGTCAATCGGGCTGGTGAGGCAGCGGAAATGGCAGCTGCGGCCGCGCAGATCCTCGATCACCTCCAGTAGGTGCGACAACGAGCGGCCGAGCCGGTCGAGCTTCCAGATCACCAGCGTGTCGCCGCGGGTCAGGCGGGCGAGCGTCCGTGCCAGCTCCGGCCGGGCCCGCGAGGCTCCGGAGGCCTTCTCCTCAAAGATCGCGGCACAGCCGGCGGCGCGTAGCGCGTCGATCTGGGCGGCGGTGGTCTGGTCGTCGGTCGAGACGCGGGCGTAGCCGATGAGCGCCATGACGGATTCCAGGGGGGCAAGAGAGGTGAACGCACACTTTGTAAAGTTTATGGAGATGCAAGTAAACGGTCGTTTCAGCGCAGGCCATTTTCTTTACAGCGGCTCGTGGGAGTGGGGCCGGTGGAGCTGGGGTGCCTCGCTCCTGCCGCTCGCATCCGTAGCCAACCGATGCCACGCGACAAGACGCCAAACCGGCCCCTCGCCTTGTGCCTTGTGAACACGGCTGCAGTGGAAACAGGTCGCGCTGGGACAGCGCCATCACTGCTCACAATTGTTCACGTGTTTTCAAGGGGGTGAAGCCGCCGCCGCAGCTGGTAGGCGGACTTTTCGCATGAACCGCCAACATTTCGCATGAACCGGTTGGCAGAACGGTGCCTGAAGGGAGCCCAAAGCACCGGAAATCCGACTTTTCGCATCAACTGCCTGACAGCGACAGCCATCGGATGTTGATAACGCCCTGATAACTGTCATTACCAGGACGTTATCAAAACCTGGTTTTCTGGATGTCCGATGTCGATGCAGTTAGCGATGATCACTGCAATTGCTTATCTTGGCATGGCTTTCCCGGAGCCGCGATGATTCTCCTCTCCTGTCTCCCCGCCCTGCTCGCCGCCGAACGCGCGCTCGGCCGCCTCGATCAGGCGCTCGCCGACCCGGCGCGGCGCCGGCGCCTCGTCGCCGATGCCGCCCGCCGCTCTGCCGCCGCCGTGATCCGGCTCGACGGCCACCGCCTCGACGCCCACGACTTCCAGCGCGCCCTGGCCGCGCCGGAGCACGCCCAGGGCGAGGCCGCCCGCGCCGCCCTGCTGGTGCCGCTGTTCGCCCAGTTGCCGGCCGGCCTGACCGCCACCCTGCCGCCGGGACGCCCCCCCGTCCGGCCCGTGGTGGTCGCGGCCAGGGAGGCGGACCCGGGAGACGTCCTGGCCGCGGTGCGCGCCTCGATCGCCGCCCTGGAGGCGATCGAGCTCGAGGGTGGCGAAGAGCCAGAAGACGTTGATGGTGACGAGACCGCTGTCGTGTCGCCGCCGTTGACGCCCTGGACCCGGCCCTGGCTGGACGAGTTGCACCGGCGCTGGAGCGTTGCTCAGGGCGGCCGACCGGTCGGCCTCGGCGAGGCCCGCGCCGCCGATGCCGGTCCGGCGCTGGAGGCGGTGGCCGAGGCACTGGATGCCGCGCCCGGCCTGCTCGGTGCGGCGGCGGCGATCCGCGCCCTGGCGTTGCGGCCCGACCCGGGAGCGCCGGAGCGCCGTGGCCAGGACGACGATGCCGAGAGTGCCGCCTTGCGGGCCACCTTGCGGGCTGTGGTCGCAGCGGAACGGCCGCCGACCTCCTGGTGGAGCGTGGTGGTGTGGCTCGCCGCCCCCGACTTGGTCCGTGGTGCCTGCCACCTGCATCACGCTTGGCCGCCGCTGACGGCAGCGCTCGCCCGCGACGTCACCGGCTACCGCCTTGCCATGGCCGGGACGGAGGGCGCTTGGACGCGCTGGGTTCTCGAGGGCATTCCCGAACTGGTGGCGCATGAACTGGAGCGGCTGCGCCACCTCGATCTGCTGCAGGAGCATTGGGAGACGCGGCTGGCCGCCACGCCGCGGCGCAGCAACTCGCGTCTGCCTGACTTGCTGGACTGGTTGCACGACCGTCCGGCCTTCACCATCAGCCGGGTGGCGGCCGAATTGAAAGGGCGCTGCGGTCTGTCGCTACGCGGGGTGCATCTGCTGGTGGAGCAGCTCGCCAAGGCCGGCGTGGTGCGCGACATCGCCGACCGCGGCGGCGAGCGGGTCTGGGCCTGTGAGCTCAGCTTCCTGCTGCTCGGCCGCTGAGCAATTGCACCGCCGCACTCCATAGGAACCATCTAGACCCACGTCACTGACGGCAATGAACCGGCCGCATCTCCGCCCTCTTTCTCGCGGGGATACGCCACTCCGGCCGCTTTCCTTCGGAACCCTGGCCGGCTTCATCGGTATCTGCACCTCGGTCGCAAATTCCTCGGCTATGCCTTCTGGGCCGGGCCGAGGGGAGAGGTTCGGCGGAGAGTCGCCGACAAGGCGATCACGGCGTTCAAGGACCATATCCGCGACTTGACGCCCCGGCTGGTCGGCGGCGACTGCCCGCTCGACGCGGTGAACGCTGACATCCATGCCGAGCTGCGCACCCGGCCCTACGACCTGGTAGCGGTCGCCAGCGGTTGGCACCGCCGCACCCGCCCCTATCTCGCCCCGGTGCTACGGGCGGTGCGCCCCACTGGCCCCGCGCTGCCCGTCCTTGGCCCGTCCGACCAGCTGCTGCTCGCCACCATTGCCTACCCTAGCAGTTACCCCAGCGCGATCTGGAGCGTCTGCTCGGCTGCACCGTCGATGCAGATGCCGTCGGCCGCCTGCGCGGTGGGGCAGGGCTGGTGGGGCCGGGGCCGCGCAGCCCGCGTCCGGGTGCCCCACTGACCTTCGTGACCACCGACGCTTTCCTCGATCAGTTCGGCCTGGAGAGTTTGGCTGACCTGTCCGACTTGGACGACCTGCGCGCGATGGGGCTGGCTGACACCGGTGTGCTCAACGGCACCCTTGCCGGCGCGTTAGTCTTACCGGAGTCCGTGGCACGAGCGCCGCTCCCCCCGGCCCGGCGGCAAACCCGACTGAGTCCAGCGGCCATCGACCCCACCGGTCCGCTGACGGAGTTGAAGGAGAAGCAGACGCTCTCCGTAGTCCGCAGCTTGGTTGGTTGGCACTCTCACTCTCTTCGCCCTTCGTCGGCTCTACCCGCCCAGGGGGGTACCCGACCTTCCAGCACGCTCTGATAAACCTCTGTACTGCCGGCTGACGCATCAGTGGAGGGTTTCGGAACGCTGAACTTGACCCCCTCGGCGCTGCCAGTGCCTTTCACCGTCTGCACGATTTTGCTCAAGAACGCTGTGCGTCTGCGGATCTTCTCGAAGGCATCCTCCGCGCGGATGATCTCATCAATCTCCCACTCTTTTGCCTCCGGGAATTGCGTCGCCGCGTAACGCCACTTTCCCCGGCGTCCAAACTCCTGCAGTCGCATCTTCCGCTTTGTCTGCGGTCCGTAGAACTCCAGAACCGCCCACGCACACCCTACTCCTGATGCCAGTTGTCGGATGTACGGCAGATAGCTTCCCCACTCGCTTCGCTGAGACCTGTCTCGGGCCTCGAAGTGCGCGTAACGCACTTGCGCCTCCACCGCCTTCGCTTCCTCCAGCAGGCGCTGCTGGTCCTGCGCAATGGCTGTCAGGATCGCCCAGTACACGGCTTCGCTTGGCATTGGTTCGGCTCCCCTTCACGTTGGCTCGTTACCCCCCTCCCTCACTCCATATTCTTATCTGTATGGAGCAAGGGATGGTCATTCCATACACGGAATTTCGGAGGAGGTTATCCCATACACAACCGTCGCGGAACAGTACCGTATGGAATTTGCCGCACGCGCGTAAATCGACACGATCATTTTGATGCCAGCATAGCCGCCGCTACTGCATCATGCTCTAACGCCTACTGCATCCGACGGTGTCGAAAACGTCTCCGCCAGTAGCGCCATGCAGCGTCGTGTTTATCTACCTCCACGATGTTCGACAGCGTGTTCCACGGCGGGCTTCAATCCGCTGACAGACACTCACAACGCATCCGATCCGCCGCAGTTTGTGCAGCCTGACAACACCCAGCGCTATACGGCAACGATGTTCTATGTGTCATCCTCTCACCTCGCCATTAGGTGCCCGGCACGCCGGGACACGGTAAAAACAACGTCGCGACCCATGCCACATGTGCGTCACATGCAGCTTTCTGTCCGCTCCTTTTGAAGTCGTGTGGAGTCCCGCATGCATCTCCTTTGGTGTTGACCTTTGAAGCAATTGCGACCGACTGACATCGGCTATCGTGCCAGAAAGGAGAGCCTACCGCGCCCGCTGGTGTCGTGAATGCCGTCGCAATGGAGGCATTCGCCGGGCTGTTGTCCGGACCGTATATGGGCCTTGTGTCGCGCCGCTTTGTGAGTTTTGTGTGTGCCCAGTTGTCACCAATGCTGCCTTGTGCCACGGTCCTCGTGCAGCGGTGCATCCTCGCGATCATATCCCTGTGTCATGTTTTCCATGGAGACGTTGCGCACAGGCCAGCATCAGTCGGCTGCCGGCCGCGTCGTATAGGTCGCCGCGGATCACTGCATCATGCGGAACTGCGTGTGAGCATCCGCTGAGTGCCGTGGTCAGGCAGCTTCCGCCTGCTCGCGGATTGCGTTCCATATCCAGGGCAGGAGTTCGCGCAGGCGGGTTTGGGGCATGTCGTTGATGCGCGCCAGCACGTCGGCGAGCCACGCCTGGGAATCGACATCTTCGAGCGTCGCCGTGGTGATTGGGCCGTACATGGGCACACAGCGACACCAACCGGGTTTGCGCCAGGACCGCTTTACGGTCTTACGTTTCATTCACGCCGCCGCGACAGGGCGTCGACCGGTGCCACTGGCGGCCTCAGACGGCGCTGCAATGACGACGCCAAGCGCGCCGCTCTCGGGAGCGCACGGGGCGCTCTGATCAATTCGCCTTATGGAGGCGAACCAGTTCTATGCGTCCGTGGTCCTGCACGTTCCATGTCGCGCTCACGCTCTCATTCATTGCGCGACGAGGTGCGAGTCACGCCCCTGCCGCTCCCAGATGCGTCGCGAATGAGGGTGAGACGCGGCGCCTTGCACGGTCACACAGAGTGCAAAGCAGCGGTGCTTGCCGGTTTTTCCCAAGGCGGTTTTACATTTTCGCGCCGTCATTCATGACGCAGCGATAGCGCGCCCACCAGTGCCACTGGCGGCGTCCGATCACGCCATCATGGCGACACGAGGCGCGATGCACTCGGGGGCGCACGCGGCGCTCTTGTCGATTTGTCTTGCGACGGCTAAGCAACTCAGCGCGTCCGCGGTGCTGCACGTTTTCGTCCCACTTGTGCGTTCACACCCTCTCGCCACTGCATGGCGGGATAAGGATTGTTCACGTCCGAGCGACCCCAGGGTTGGCGGTCCGTTGGGTCACCGACTAGATTGTCATGTCGTCGTAATGTGCACTATCGGGCGATCTTCCCGGGGGGACTTCGCGGTCAATCGCGTCCTATCCTACCGCTCAGTGGAACACAAAAAACGGTGCGAGACGCATGCCAGCCCGCAGACACCATGTTAAACTCACGGTGATTGGTGAAGCTGCCAACCAACTCCGTCATTTGCCGCCGAAAGAGCCGGAGAGCGTGCCCTTACGAGAGGCGATTGAACGACTTTGCCCTGAGATCAAAGCAGCGCTAAGCAGTGGATACTCGCTCAACGACGTTGTCGAACTCCTCAACAGCATTGATGACGTCTTCACAAACCTTTCCGTCAGAACGGTTCGCAAATACCTCGACAATGATAGAGCGGTTGGCGAAACGTCTCAATCACCATCATCTGGCCGGCAGTCGCGCAGGTCTGGCACCAGACCACAGAGTCACGCCAGCAGGACGCGGTCCTCAACTTCATCCGAGCAACAGGAAAGCACCGGCAGCTCCGGGCTACCTAGCGCATCCGCCATATCGTCCACTTTGGCCAACTGCACACCATTGGAGGCTGATACTGCCTCCGAAACGGAGAAGGTTACCGGCGCGCCAGTCTCTCCGCTTGGAGCCTCTACACGGCTCCCACCGCCGTCGTTATCAGAGCAGTCGCGTTTTCAAGTTGCTGTCTCACCGTCATGCCAACATGAACCTAAGGGCAATCACAATGGGGCCTCCATAGAAAACGCCGCATTCTGGGAGGCAATGTGATGTCTAAGCTGGACTTTGGCAAATATTCGAACTCTACGCTGACGGTGCGAGATACCGCCAGATGGCGGGAACCATGCTGAAGTGCTGTCGAGTGTACGTCAGCGTTGGGGTTGCAGAGCAATTTCGACTTGTTACGGAGCTGGTTGCATATTGAGAAAATCCACGTACACCGCAGGATCTCAAGGATTCCCGTACTCCATGCCCGCTTCATAACGGCCAAAGTCGAGCTAAGAGGCTCGTTCTTATCATCAGGGACACATCGGTCCAGCCCGACCGCACGCCAGCTCAGTGGCGTGTATGGGGTGGTCAACGACGCAGTGCCCTGCAGCGCTCTTTAACCTTTCCTGCGCGGGCGCTCTGTCAATCCCAGGTTGAGATGGAGGGATGGCTTTGAACCGGCCGAACACAGGTATAAGCACGCACCGGATAGCCGTGAAGATCAGCAAAGAGTAGAGCAGATGGAAACTGAGCCTTGGTCCGCCAATCTCAATCAATGAACAATCAAGGTAAATAAAACTGATGAACTAAATAGAAATAATTAAAAGTAACATCAAAATACTTATGGTAAATATTTTCAATTTATCCTGGATTGTCACCTCATTTGATAAATAAAAAGCTATACTCTTGAATTCATTGGGAATTTTGTCATAAAATCTGTCGATATTGACGTGATTTTTGTGTATAGATGTATTTATATTATCAGGAAATTCTTTGAATTCAACATGAATATTGTCTTCAAATCTCTTAAAACGTCCATCGAGCTTAGCCTCGGTAAGCTCCATCCGGTGCAGAATGGTCTCAATGCCCTTCTTAATCTCCTTAATGTCAGAATCCATCGGCTGCCTCCCCATTGCTTCCTGTTCAAGCATAGCCTTCAATGCCTCAATATAGACATCCGTGTTCTCAACGCCAGCTCTCCAGAGAGGCTGTGAATGGACCGTCGTGGCGGGCATGGCACCTAATTGTCAGGTTGCGGAACGTCCGGCTGCCTGCGCGGGACCTCAGCGCCGCCGCAGGCGGCCGTCCGGGCGGCAGGAGTGCTGTGGTCCTCGTACCATGCCGAGATTTTGCGGGCAGGCCGAAGGAGGCTACAGTTCGTGATCCCGGAGATGCCTGCCATGTACGGCACGTGCGGTCGACGAGCGGAACCTTTACTACCTGTGCACGGGCAAGGGGCGAAGTTCCAACTCCACTCGCACCACGCGTCTCCCGCTCGTTATATCCCCGCCGATCAACTCGGAGAGGTGGTCTGGACGGACCACTGCGCTTTGCTGGGAGCCCCTGAACCGCTGGCGGCTGCCGTGGAGCGGGCTCGTGGCGGAGCAGGTCGTGTCCCACGCGGTGGTGTAGGAGCTGTGGGGAACCGGCCCGCCGCAGCGCCCTTCGATGGCTGGCGTAGGCGGGCCGGTTATCCACAGCGGGCGGTCATCGTGGTTCTTCGGTAGAGTCTGGTCACCACAACACAACCTCGACCGAGGGTGACCACGATGACCGACGAGATGATGGCGCTTCGCGCGATGCTTGAGAAGGGCGCGGATGCCGATGTTCTGCGTGAGATGATCGGCTTCGCCGCCGAACGGCTGATGGAACTGGAGGTGCAGGGCCTGACCGGGGCCAGTCATGGCGAGCGGTCTGCCGAGCGGCTCGTCCAGCGCAACGGCTACCGGGATCGCGACTGGGAGACCCGCGCCGGCACTGTTGAGTTGCGCATTCCCAAGCTGCGCAAAGGCTCCTACTTCCCAGGCTTTTTGGAGCCGCGGCGGATGGCCGAGAAGGCGCTCACCGCGGTGATCCAGGAGGCCTACATCCAGGGCATCTCGACCCGCTCGGTCGACGATCTGGTCCAGGCGATGGGGATGTCGGGCATCTCCAAGAGCCAGGTCAGCCGGCTGTGCGAGGAGATCGACGAACGGGTGAAGACCTTTCTTGGCCGTCCCATCGAAGGCGATTGGCCCTACCTGTGGCTGGACGCCACCTACGTGAAGGTCCGCCAGAACGGGCGCATCGTCTCGGTGGCCGTCACCATCGCGGTGGCGGTCAACACCGACGGCCGCCGCGAGATCCTGGGCATGGACATCGGCCCGTCGGAGGCCGAGACCTTCTGGATCGAGTTCCTGCGTAAGCTCAAGCGTCGTGGTCTGAGCGGCGTCAAGCTGGTGATCTCCGACGCCCATGGCGGCATCAAGGCGGCGGTCACCCGCGTCTTCCAGGCGACGTGGCAAAGGTGCCGGGTGCATTTTTCTAGGACGGCGCTTGCCCATGCCGGAAAGAGCGGCCGGCGCGTCGTGGCGGCCTTCATCGCCACTGCTTTCGCACAGGACGATGCGGCATCCGCCCGAACGCAGTGGCGGCAGGTGGCTGATCAGGTCCGTCCAAAGCTGCCGAAGCTAGCCGACCTGATGGACGAGGCGGAGGAAGACGTCCTGGCCTACATGACCTTTCCCAAGGAGCATCGGGCCAAGCTCCACTCGACAAACCCGATTGAACGTCTCAACGGCGAGATCAAGCGACGCACCGAGGTTGTCGGCATATTTCCGAACGAGGAGGCGATTGCGCGCCTCATCGGTGCCATCCTCTTGGAACAGAACGACGAATGGGCTGTCCAGAGGGCGCGCTATATGACGCTGGAAACCATCGCCTCACTCGGCGATGATCCCCTCGTCAGCCTGCCCGCTGTGGCCGCCTGACACTCCCGGCCAGACCAGCCGGAGACCATGAGCGCCTCTTCGCTCCTACACCACAGCCAGGGACACGATCGCGGAGCATGGCTGCCGCAGGAACGATAGCGTCCACGGATGTGGACGCTATCTGGGGTAGGAGCGCGGCCCTCTTGCTAGCGCAGCATCACCACCAAATGATGGCGCAGGCCCTCCCACGCGCCAGCCTCCAGGAAAGCCCGGAAGTATCGATAGACTGTCGGCCATGGTGGAAAGGCCGGCGGCGGTGGAAGGTGGCGCCATTGGCAACCGGTCCGCACGATGTAGAACAGCGCATCCGGCAATCGTCGCATGTCCGTACTGCGAGGACGACCACCGGGCTTTGCCGGTGGGAGCACCGGTTCGATCAGGCGTTACTGATCATCGCTCAGAGCCTGGCCGGTGCCGTAAGCACCAACCAGCCGGCGGTTTTCGGGCGCCCACATCGGCGGCCTCCCACAGTGGGTGTCAGGCGACACCTGGAACTGCCCCCTGGCGACACGAAGGCTGCCCACTGGTTGCCCCGGTGAGCCCATAGGCTTGATCCTCCTCAGGCTGGAAAATTGCCTGTCGGATCAAGCCTATGGACTACCGGGACAACCTGAAGCCCATGCTGCGGTAACGATGGCAGAGGGGGCAGCGCTCGTGTCGCCAGGGGGGGCAAATTGGGATGTCGTCTGACAGTGGGTTTCCCTGTCAACAGCCGATGCCTTCCACCATCACACCATCACAGACACCTTCGAAGCAGGCTTTAAGCTGACCGCCGCCCACTGCGACGTATATTCGCCTTCGTGCTCGAACACATTCGAACCGCGTGTTTGCGGAATTCCGGAGCGTATTTTGGTGATGCCAGTTTCGTCATGATGACTCCAATCTCAGGAAATGGAGCTTTCAAAAAATCCAGCGCGATTCACCCTTGCAGCTTGACCGCCTTTAAGATGACAGTAAATTCCATAACGACATTGTTCATGTCTTCCATCTTGTCCCTGATCTCCGTTTGGGAGATTTCTCCGTTCCGGACGCGCTCCGCCCATTTCGGTGCCAGGACTTGCTGGATGCCTTCCACGTCGAAGTCGATGTCGAGATAAAGGCCGAGCGGTGTGGCGGGAGAGCCGACCTCCTGCCATTCCCTGTTACGCCGCTGGCTGAAATGTTCAAAGCTGCGGGGATGAATTGCTCTTACATGGGTTGGATCAATCAGGAAATAGTCGTGACGTGGATGAGGAAGTCTGATCTCAACCCTGGCACCATTACAGCAGACACGCCAAATTTCCTTGATGATGTCGAGATAATTTTTCGTCGATGTACCGACATGTTCAAGCACATGCGACAGCAAAACTTCATCAGCGCTATTGTTCGGCCATGGCCATGGCACTTCCTCAATGTCCAGGATCTGGTCAGGAGCGCAGGCAGCGAACTGGTCGACATTCACCCAACCGGGCTTCTTGTCGAAACCGCATCCGATGTTCAGCTTCAGCCGCGGCTCCTGCTTCATTCGATCCTCGCATAAGGGGATTTGGTCAAACACTGGCAGTATTCAGGTCCTGAGTGCCACCACCTGACGCAGGGCCTGTTCGGCGGCGGCGAACACGCTGTCCCAATCGCCGGGCGTCGTCTGGCGGAACATGCGCATCGACGGATACCAGGGGGTGGTGTCGCCCTTCCCGCCCCTGCCATCGCCGTAAACCCAGTAGGGCATGAACTGCAGCAGGTTCCACACCGGACGGCCCAGCGAGCCGGCCAGATGCGCCACCGAACTGTCGGTCATGATCACCAGGTCGAGCCGCTCCAGAACCGCCGCAGTGTCGGCGAAATCGTTGAACTGCGGCCCCAGCGGCGTGATCAGGGTTGAGGTGCCGAGCGTCTCCAGTTCCGCCTCCGGCGGTCCCTTCTGGATGCTGTAGAGCCGCACCTTCGGCACGTCGAGGAAGCGCAGGAAGCGGCTGAGCGTGGTGGCACGGCGCGCATTGTCCTTGAAGGTGACGCGGCCGGACCAGATGATGCCGACCTTGATCGTGCCGTCATGGCCGGGAACCAGCCGGGCTGCCTTTTCGCGCGCGTCGGCCGGCACGGTCAGGCGGGCGGGCGGCGGCACCGTCTCGATGGTCGTGCCGAGCCGGTGCGGCAGGCTCATCAGCGGGCAATGGACGTCGTAGGCAGGATACGCGGTGCCGGCGCGCACGAAACCGTCGAGCCCCTCCAACCCGGAGAGCAGGCGCTGCAGTTCCGGATGGCATTCCAGCAGGACCCGGCCGCCGCGCGCCTTGACCATCGGCACATAGCGCGCGGTCAGTAGGACGTCGCCGAATCCCTGCTCGGTGGTCAGCAGGATGGTCTTGCCGTCGAGAGGACCGCCGTCCCACATCGGGCCTTCAGCGATGCGGTTCTGATAGCTGGGCAGCGACAGGCGGGAATCATAGTCGCGGAAGCCCTCGGCATAGCGGCCGGCCTGCAGCAGGGTCAGCGTGCGGTCCCACCGCAGCCCTGGGTCGCCGGGCCGCGCACGGAGAGCGACGTCGAGGACTTCCAACGCGCGGTCGAACCGGCAGCCGTGCCGCAGCGCCACCACCAGATTGGACAGCAGGCTTGGGTTGCCGCCCGACAGCACCACCGCATGCTCCTGCGCGGCGATGGCCTCGTCATAGCGCTCCACGTCGCCCAGCACATTGCCCAGATTGGTCCAGGCACCGACATGGCGCTGATCGATCTCCAAGGCGCGTCGCTGGCAGGCGATTGCCGCCTCCGGCTTGCCGGCCTGCCGCAGCAGGGCGCCCAGCGCGCTCCACACGTTGGGATCCCTCGGTTGCTGCTCCAGCATCCGTTCCAGCATGTCGATGGTGAGGCCGTGGGAACCCTGGGCTTGGGCTTGGGCTGGAGCTTGTGCCGGAGCGGGGGCCGGGGACGATACCGGACGGGGCGAGGCCTGAAGGGGCAAGGCTGCCGGGAAGGATGGCGCCGGGGCGGCCTGGGTGATGTTTGCCTTCATCTCTCGTCGTCGCTGGTGATCTGCGGTCGGTGTGGAGCAGTGGCAGAGCGCGGGTAGGGCATAGACGGCTCATTGAGGAGAGTCAAACCGTCCCTTCCGCCGCACTTGTGCGGGTTTTGGGACGGGCGGGAGGCTCAGCGCCGCCGCAGATCCTGCAGGTCGATGTCGTCGATCCGGAAACCTGCCTGCCGCAGGGCCTTCAGGACGATCACCTTCTGGGCGGTGCCTTCGCGCGCGGCGGCCTGCCGCAATTCCTCGACCAGATAGTCCGGCAGCATCGCCTGCCACGGCCGGGTCGGGGCTGGACGAACGATGGTGGAGGCCGGAGGAGCGGGCTGTGGCTGTGGCTGTGGCTGGGGCTGCGGGGCAGGCTGGGCGGCGGCGGGATGGGAGATGGTGGCCTGGGGAGTTGCGGGCGGCTCCGTCTCGGTCGGCAGGAAACCCTTGCTCAACCCATATTGGCGGATCGGGTCGATGTCGTCCGTTCCCAGCCCGCCGATCCCGATCCCGCCCAACGGAGGGCGGGCCGGCTTAGCGATGGACTTCACGGACGGCTTGGCGGGGCTGTCGGTCGACATGGACACTCCGGTCGGGGCGCCGCCGGCATGGGTGCCGGCTGAATAAGCCATGAAGCAATATCATGACTTGGTGTCCTGTCTGCGCGACATGTGGTGGATGTGGGCTTTGCCAGGATGGAAAGCCGGCCGGCGTGGCGCCGGAAACACAGGAGCTTGTGAGAAGATCATATAGATATGAAAACACATGAAATGAGGACATGAAAATGCAGGTGGACCTGGAGCCGTCCATGGGGGCGATGGCACATGCACTCGGTGAAGCGACGGAACTGGCTCCGCCTGCCTTGGGCGGGACGGAGGCGGTTCCGTTGATAGGGAGCGCGGTCATGCGCAAGAATTAATTTCATGAAAATATATCATAAAATATAAATCCGCTTTCGAGGCGAAGGTGTTTTGATCGACCGCCAGTGCCGTGGTGTCGGGACCGGATGAGGGCAAGCGTGTCCGTCCATGCCTCCGGCTGCCATCTGCATGCATGATGGGTCATGGTGGATGGCGCGGCTCCTGCGCATGCGATAGGCGCTTGCGAGCGGGATCATGACGGAAGCCGATGAAGCCGGGCCAGCCGAAGGGTTGGATGCAGTAATATCATGAAATGATAAAAATCCATGGGTATGGCTGCCCCGCGCCTTCATCTTCGGCCTTGACGTGCCGACCGCTGACGCGTCGTCGTGTCGCTCTTGCTTTGATGATTTCCTGCCCTGATTCAAAATCATGACCATAGATCATGGTATGATGATGGGGCCGCGATCGGCTCGCAGGCTCAGCCGTCTGGGCGCCAAGGCAATGCAAAGGCGATGGGAGTCCTCGCCGCCGGTTGGCATATGGAACTCCGCCCTACCCTTCCACATCGGCCCTGAACCGCTAGACTTGCCGATGTGATGCGCTGATCCGGCAGGCCTCGGACCAGTCGCATCCGCAGGTCGCCGCACTAGGTTTCCACAGAAAGTTATTTCATGAAATTATTAAGGCATATAATCTTATATTCCGCTCCGGCTTTCATGGGCAAAGCCCTTCTTTTCCCCTCACTCCCGCGAGATCAGCGGGTTTGCCGGGGAGGCTTCCAGGAAGGCGACGAACTCGTCGGTCAGCGCGCGGACGTTCAGGTCGGCGTTGCTGTCCGGGTTGACCTCGCCCGGGCCGTGGCCGGTGTAGGTCATCTCCTTCAGGAGCGAGCGTTCGATCAGTTCGGTGCGGAAGGCCGGGACGCCGTGTTCGTCCAGCAGGCCGCGGGCATGACGGTCGACGCGGGATTCGATGGCGGCCTGGGTGCGCACGATCACCACGCTTGAGGCCGGTGTGTGTTTCAGCACGCCGACCGAATCCGCCACGACTTTGAAGGTGCGCACCGTCTCCTTCACGTCCATGAAGGATTGCTGGGTCGGGATCAGCACCCCGTCGCTGACCGAGAAGGCGTAAAGCATGGTCAGGTTGCCGAAGCCGGCAAGATCGATCAGCGTATAGTCGAAGCTCGGGGCATTCTCCTGCACCGTCTGGCGGACGTTCGATTCCGTGATCTCGTCGATCACCCGTACGCCGGCATCGTTGCGCCGCCGCGCCCATTCGGCCAGATGCCGGTTGGGGTCGCAATCGAGCAGCAGCACGTCGGCCTCCCGCCGGCGCAGTTCGGAGGTGAGCGCCATGACCAGACTGGTCTTGCCGACGCCGCCCTTGGTGGAGGCGAAACTGATGATCCGAGCCATACGGTGGTTCCCGGTTGCAGGGGATGAGGAGTGGGCTGACCCGAGCGGGAGCTTCGCGGATCTACACGCAAGATCAGGAAAGATGGAAGTGGTTTCACGTCATGAAGAAGAAGCATGAAATCATGACTTGCTTCCCCGATGGGCCTATCGCCCTCGCCGGCAAAGCATGACCTCAGCCCGGCTTCACGTCGGTGGTGGTGCCGGCGCGGCGCTTCAGCCGATGCACCGTATGCTGGCCGCCACCGGTAGCGCGGACCGAATAAAAATAGGCACTGTCGTCGGTCCAGTACCGGCCATCCCCGTCGACCATCACCGTGCTGCTGTGGATGTCGGCCGGATAGACGGTCAGGCGCGGGGCCGCCTCCGCCGTGAAGCCGGCAAGATGAACGGCAGCGAGCGCCGCCTGATCGAGGAACCAGACGGGCATGGCGCGGTCCAGGAAATGGCGGATGTAGCGCCGGGTCAGGTCGAGGAAGCGCAGCGCCCCCGTGGTCGGCCGGATGTGCAGCACGTCGGCATAGAGCAGGCTCCAGATGTCCAGCCGTTTCAGCGCATGACTCATCATGCCCAGATCCGAGTGGGCGGAGGTCGCCAGCAGCGGGTTCAGATCGCGGATCGCCAACAGATCGACGTCCAGCATCAACACCGGCCGCTGCCAACGGATCAGCAGGTCGGGCAGCACCAGGAAGCGGCTGCAGGCGTAATAGGTCTTGGCATTGTTGCCCAGCGGCGAAAGGTCGATGGCCTCGCGCAGGATGATGAAACGGTCGGACCCATGGGCAGCGATCAGGGCCGCCACCGTCGCCTCAGCCTCCGCATCGGGATTGATCAGGTGCAGGGCGATGGCGCAGTCCAGGCCGCTGTCTTCGACGATGGAGCGCACCATGGTCGGCAGGAATTTGCAGGCATAGACGGCGTCGCAGGAGGCGTAGACCACCAGCGGCCGATCGGCGCTTTCCGTTCCTTCGGCAAGCGTGGCGCGGATGCCAGCAGGCGGCGGTCCCTCGCGCAGGGCCTGGAGGAAGGCAGGGGCGGTGCGGGTAATGCCATCGCGTCCGCCATGGCGTTCCGCCGCCTGTAGGAACAGGGCGTCGGCCTCCTCCAAGCGGTGCTGCTCGGCACACAGGCAGGCCAGCCGGCTAAGCGTGAAGGAGACTTCCGGATACAGGTCCAGCGCTCGGCGGTAGGCACGCTCTGCACGCAGCGCCTGGCCGTCACGGCGCAGCGCATTGCCCAGCGCCACCAGCCCAATGCAGTCCTCGCGGCCGCGGAAGCGGGCGACGTCGCCAGCTTCGCCCAAATGTGTCAGCAGCTGCCACAGGTTGGACCGGCGGGTCGGGTCGGTGGGCGTCAGCCGCCAAGCGGCAAGCGAATGGTCGGCGGCGGCGGCCATGTCGTGACCCACCAGGATTCTGGCGAGCGTGTCATGCGCCACTGGTGCCTGTCGGCCCGTGCCGTTCCGCTCCAGCAGGCGGCGACAAGCACCGGCGGCGGCTTCGCGGTCTCCCGCCCGTTCGGCGTCGAGAGCTGCCTGGAGGGTGGCGTCGAGGTCAAGAAGGGACATGGGTGAGCTGGTCGGGCGAAAGTGAGGAGCGCCGCTTCATCCCATGATGCCCCCACCCGTGGCAAGCGGTCCCGGCCTTTACCGAGTCGCACTCGATTCTTCCACGAGATCGCTGCCGCCGCCCATAGGGGGAGGCTGAAGGTACGGCAAAGGTGCCGTCTTGCAGAGACTGCATGGCCCGTAAAGCGGAAACCTGGCCATTCTATAAGAACGGGCTTGAACAAAAGGGTAGATATCATCAACTGTTGGTATGGACCCGGGAAAGGGTTCCAGCCAAAACTGTGCCGCGCCGGCCCGTCCGGTGCGGCACTTTTATACTTCGCTGTCCAGTGAGCGCCAGGCACAAGCCCGACTTCGACCACGAGGCAGTGGGGGGCGCCGGTGGCGGCCCGTGTGGGATCCGATACGTCCGTGAGCATTGCCAACGGCCTGAAAATCGCCTTTGACGTCCATCTCTCCGGCGACCTGGAGCGGGCGGAGGAATTCTACCGCGTCATCCTGCGCGCCAGTCCGGGGAATCCGATGGCGGCAACGCTGCTGGGGCTGATCCGCTCCCAGAGGACGATGGTCCGTCAAAGCAAGCACAAGACGCTGACCCTGCTGCGCAGCCGGGGTTTTCGTCCCGCCACGGTGATCGATGTCGGGGCGCAGACCGGCACCCCGCCGCTCTATGAGGTCTTCCCCGCCGCCCACCATGTGCTGATCGAGCCGGTGGCGGAAAACGAACCGGCGCTGCAGCGGCTGTGCGCGGAACTGCGCAGTGCCGAATACCGGATCGCCGCCGTCGCACGGCAGGGCGGCACCGCCCGGTTGGCAGTGTCGGACGACCGGCTTTATTCGTCCATCGTTGCGTCGGACCATCCGGTAGAACCCGACCATGCTTTGCGCAGCTTGCGCGAGGTGCCGGCCGTCTCGCTCGACGAGTTGTGCGCCGAACAGGGCTATGCCCGGCCCCTGCTGGTCAAGATCGATGTCGACGGGCTGGAATTGGAGGTTCTGACCGGTGCCGCCACGTTGATGGAACCTGCCAGCGTCTTCGTGATCGAGGCGACAGTGGCGGGCGAGGATGCAAGGCTTGTCCCCATCATCGACGCGATGGCTCCGCATGGCTTCCGCGTCTGGGACATCATCGATCCCCTGTATCGTACCGAAGATGAGCGAATGTGGCAGGTCGATCTGGTGATGGTCCATCGCGATGGACCCTACGCCACACTCTAGACGCTGTGCTTTAGCCTCCCGCCCGCTTGCGCAGGGCGTGCTCCAGTTGGTCGAGAGGCTCTTGCCAGTGCCCCGGCCTTGTTTGTCGGAAGAGCCGCATGGTTGGATACCAGGGGCTGTCTNTGGAGCGGTTGCGGTCGTTGCCGTGGGTGGGCGATCCGGCCCAGACGATGCCGACCTTCAGCCCGCTCAGCCCCGCCAGCCGATCCCCCCAGCGTGACACCAGTTCCGGTTCCGCAGACAGGTAGGGCACGCGCGACGGCACCGTTTCCAGCCGGGTGCCGAACAGTACCGGCAGACTCAGCACCGGGATCTGGACGTCGAAGTCGGGCAGTGGTCCACCGGTCTCCACCGGGATGGTGCCAGGCAGGCTGTGCAGCAGCGGCAGCAATGCCCGTTGGCATTCCAGGTAGACCGGCTGCCCGCTACCCGCCTGTCCCAAAATCGGCAGGTAGCGCACGAATTGCAAAACGTCGCCGAAGCCCTGCTCCCAGTAGACCAGCAGCCGCCGGCCATTCAATGGCGACCCATCCCAGCGCGGCTGGGCGAAGCTGCGCTGCGGCGAGCGCAGGCGGCCATGCTTCCAGCGCCATTCATAGCTCCGCCAGCCCCGGACAAAATCGCCCAGCAGCAGTCGCACCAGACTTTCATTCCAATGGGCGTCGGCGAAGTCCGGATTCAACAGGGTGGCCCGTCGAAAGGCCGGAAGCGCCTCCCAGAAGGCCCCCACGTCCTTGACCGCGGAGCCCAGATTGCTGTAGGCGCCGCTGTGCTGCGGGTTGAGCGCAATGGCGCGACGGAAACGCACCGCCGCCTCATCCAGCCGATGGGCCATGCGCAGCATGGCACCATAGTTGTTGGTGATCTCCGCATCGTCGGGGGCCAGGGCCGCCGCGCGGGCGAAAGCGTCGCAGGCTTCCTCGGCGCGATTGAGTCGTTCCAGTTGAAGGCCCAATTCGTTGAGCAGGCTCGGCTGGTCGGGCTGCAACCGGACCGCGGCGCGGTAGGCCCGCACCGCCTCTTCCCGCCGACCGATCCGGACCAGCCGGGCTCCCAGATTGATCCATCCGTTCAACGAATTCGGCGCCAGGCTCAGAGCGCGGCGGAACAGTTCCTCCGCCTCCGCGTCTCGGCCGGCATCGGCGTGCAGGAGCCCCAGATTGTTGAAGGCGGGGGCAAAATGTGGATCGGCAGCGGCGATCTCGCCATACAGCTTGGCGGCCTCCCCGGCTTGGCCGCTCTGCTGGAATCCAATCGCCATGGTGAAGGCTTGCTGAATGTTCATGGAGACCGCGTCGCCCCGCTTGAGGACCTGGCTTCGGACAGCATCGAGGATCGGCGGGATCAGTAGCAGAGATGGCTGGTGCTGCAAAGGATGGGGCTCCCGGAGATGCTGGAAAGGAATCGGAAAACGGCTGGCCGCTTGCATCACCACCGCTGTCCCCGCATCAATGGCGCTCGTCGAACGAGGAGTGTGGCGGGCGGCATGGCGCGGCTTCTGCTGATCAACTATGAATTTCCGCCGCTGGGCGGCGGGGCGGCGAATGCCACCGACAACACCGCGCGCGAACTGGCCGCCCTGGGCGAGGAGGTGCTGGTGCTGACCTCCGCCTTCGGCGGCCTGCCGCGGGTGGAGCGACGGGCCGACGGGGTGGAGATCCGCCGCATCCCCACCCTGCGCCGCCGTCGCGACCGCAGTTCGGTGGTGGAGATGCTGGCCTTCCTCGCCAGCTCACTGGTGATGGCGCCCTGGATCGCCGTCCGCTGGCGCCCGGACGCCACCATCGCCTATTTCGGCCTGCCCTGTGGCCCGGCGGCCTGGATGGTGAAGGCGCTGTCCGGCGTGCCCTATGTCGTCAGCCTGCGCGGCGGCGACGTGCCGGGCTTCCAGTATGACGGCATCTCGCTCTATCACCGGTTGGCCGGCCCGGTGATCGGCTGGCTGTGGCGCCGCTCCTCAGCTGTCGTCGCCAATAGCGAGGGGCTGGCCGATCTGGCTCGCCGCTTCGCTCCGGACCAGCCGGTCGTCATCATCCCCAATGGCGTCGATGCCGTCCGCTTCTCGCCTGCAGACACCAAGGATGCCACCGGTCGTCTGTCGCTGCTGTTCGTCGGTCGGGTGGTGCGGCAGAAGGGGCTGGATGTGCTGTTCGAGGCGCTCGCCTCCCTGACCCCCGAAACGCGTGACCGGATCGGCCTGACCATCGTCGGCGACGGCCCCGCCCGCCCGGAGCTGGAAGCCCAGGCAGCCCGGCTCGGCCTGTCGGAGCTGGTGGCGTTCCGCGGCTGGCTTGGGCGGGACGAGCTGCCCGCCGCCTACCGTGCCGCCGACGCCTTCGTCTTCCCCTCGCGTGACGAAGGCATGCCCAATGTGGTGCTGGAGGCGATGGCCGCCGGCCTGCCCGTGGTGGCGACCCGCATCGCCGGCAACCGCGATCTGGTGGTGGAGGAGGAAACCGGGCTGATGCTGGGCGCCGACGACACACTGGCGCTTGCCGCCGCCATCGCCCGTCTGGCCGAAGACCCGGCCCTGTGCTGTCGTCTTGGCGAGGGCGGGCGTCGCCGGGTGGTGGAGCATTTCTCCTGGCGCGCCGTCGCCGCCGCCTACCGCGATCTGGCGCTCGCCGGCCGCAAGGCAGCGGGACAGGTTTCATCGGCGCAGGCGGAGTGAGGAGCATCGCTTGACGTGCTGTTGACATCCGGCGGCTTTCGGGAGCGTATGGCGGCGCGGCAGATGGGTCGGACAGCAAGGGATCGGGCAGCGTGGGGGAACCGGTGAAGACGGCGGACGGCGGGGGCGACACTCCGGTCGGGGCTCCTGCCCTGGCCTTCGATTTCGGCGAGAACTGGGACCATTACTCGCGCACCGTGCTGGACGAGCCGCGGCTGGTGGCGGCCATTGACAGCCTGAAGGGGTTGGTCGGGACCGAGCGGCTGAAGGGCGCCAGCTTCTGCGACGTCGGCTCCGGTTCCGGCCTGTTCACCATCGCCGCCGGCAAGCTGGGCGTCGCCCGTGCGCTGGGCTTCGACGTCAACCCCACCGGGATCGAGGTGGCGCGCCGCAACCTGGGCCGCTTCGCGCCTGAACTGGCCGAGCGCATCGAGTTCCGCCGCGGCTCGGCGCTCGACAGCGGTTTCGTCGGTTCGCTCGGCCGCTTCGACGTGGTCTATGCCTGGGGCTCGCTGCACCACACCGGCTCCATGTGGCCGGCGATCGAGACGGTGGCTCCGCTGGTGGCGCCGGGCGGCACCTTCGTGCTGGCGCTCTACAACCGCCACTGGACCTCGCCGATCTGGACCCTGATCAAGATCGTCTACAATCTGTCGCCGGGCTTCCTGCGGAAGTTCTGGGACTGGACGCTGGGCTCGCTGATGTTCCTGGCGACCTGGGCGATTACCGGATCCAACCCGCTGCGCAAGGAGCGCGGCATGGAGTTCTGGGTGGACGTGACCGACTGGCTCGGCGGCTACCCCTACGAATATGCCAGTGCCGACGAGGTGCGGGCGCGGATGGACGCGCTCGGCTTCGACATGCTGGAGGTCCGCCCGCCGCGCGTGCCGACGGGCTGCAACGAATTCATCCTGCGCCGGAGGCCCGCATGAGCGACGACGCGTTCAAGTCCGCCACCTCTCCCCTGGCCGCGACGGCGGCCATCACTCCTCTTGCCGCCGCCGCGGCCGACCATCCCGGCGGCGTCGATTACGACGACAGCTGGGAGCGGCGCTGGAACGACATGCGCAAATACGGCCCGACCGGCCGGCATCTGCGCCGCATCGTTACCGAGATGGTGCGTCCACTGAATTACGACAGCCTGCTCGACGTCGGCTGCGGCCAGGGCTCGCTGCTCGCCACGCTGATGCCGCTGAAGCCGCAGGCCAGCTACACCGGTCTCGACTTCGCCGCCAAGGCTATCGACGTCGCTCGCCGCCGGGCGCCCAATGCCGAGTTCGGTCTGCTCGACGTCGCCGCCGGTCATCTCGACCGCCGCTTCGATCTGGTGGTCTGTACCGACGTGGTCGAGCATATCGAGGACGACGTGGCGGCATTGCGCAACCTCGCCGCCATGACCGGGCGCTACCTGCTGGTCTCGACGCTCCAGGGCCGGATGCGCGATTTCGAGCGCACGGTCGGCCATCACCGCAACTATGCCCGCGGCGAGCTGCAGGCCAAGATCAAGTCGGTCGGGCTGGAAGTCGAGCGGGTGGTGGAGTGGGGATTTCCCTTCTTCTCGCCGCTCTACCGCAACGTGCTGGGGGCCGCCAGCGGCCAGGGCACGGAAGGCGACTACGGCCCCGGCCGCCGCTTCCTCGCCGAGGCGCTGTACCACATCTTCCGCCTGAACTCCTGGTCGCATGGCGACTACATCTACGTGCTGGCCCGCCGGCCGGGATCGTGAGGACTCTCCCTCTCCCAGGACGGGAGAGGGAATAATTATCTCATATTACTTCATGACTTCATGAAAGACTGTCCTTAAATGCGTCCCCGGCTGAAAGCCCTGGTCAGCGCGTTGCTGATCGCCTTGCTGCTGTGGCGGGTCGATGTGGCGGAGGTCGGGCGGGTGCTGGCGATGGCCTCGCCGGGGCTGATGGCGCTCGCCGGCCTGCTGTTCTTCCTGATGCATGTGCTGAACGCCCTGAAGCTGCGGGTGCTGCTGCCGGAGCTGCGGGCTGGACGGCTGCTCGCCTACACGCTGGTGGCGCAACTCTATGCGCTAGTCCTGCCGGGCCAACTGGCGGGAGAGGCGGTAAAGGCCTACCGGCTCAGCCGTGGCGAAGGCCGCGGCGGGGACGACGGCGGCCGCATCGTCTCGGCGGTCGTATTCGACAAGGTGACCGGGATCGCCGGGTTGCTGCTGCTGACCGGCGGCGGACTTGCGGTGCAGTCGGCAAGCTTCGGCGGCGGGCTGCTGGTGGCGGTCGGACTGGTGCTGGCCGGGCTGGCCGTGGCGACCGGACTGTTGGCCTGGGCGCCGGCGCGTTCCCTCCTGCTGGCTCTGCTGGGGTGGCGTGCTGGACCAAGGCGCGAGGCCCTGCTGCTCGGACCGCTGCGCCGCTTCCTGGAGGCTTGGCGCGACCAGATGCGCCGGCCGGGCAGGGCGGTGCTGTCGGTCGCCGGCGGGATCGCGGTCCAGGTCGCAGCGGTCGCCGGCAGCCAGTCCCTGGGGCTGGCGGTCGGCATCGACCAGCCCTTTTCCGTCTGGTGTGCGGTGATCGGACTGATGTCGGTGATCGTGCTGATGCCGGTCACCGTCGCCGGGATCGGTCTGCGCGAGGCGTCACTGGTCGGTCTGCTCGATCTGGTCGGCGTGCCGCACGCCCAGTCGCTGGCGCTCGGTTTCGGCATCCTCGCCTTCCAGGTGATGGTGGCCCTGCTGGGCGCCGTCATCGACCTGACGGTGCTGCGCGAGCGCCGCACGGCGTAAGCGGCGGCAAGTGACCCAATTAGCCGTTGCGCTCGCCGGACCCAGCCGCCATACCATGGCCCGGCATCGCCCCACAGATGACCCGCAGCCTCCGGACCCGTTCGATGACTCTCCTGCTTGCCCCCGGATCCGCCACCACGGACATCGGGACGGTTTCCGTCTCGGTCCTGATTCCGGTCTACAACGAGGAGGACAACATCGCCCCCCTGTGCGGCCGGCTGATCCCGGCGCTCGACGGGCTGGGACGGAGCTTCGAGGTCATCTTCGTCAATGACGGCTCCACTGACGGGACGGAGGCGGAGCTGCAGCGCGTGGCGTCGGACCGCCGCATCCGCGTCATCAACTTCCGCCGCAACGTCGGCCAGACTGCGGCGATGATGGCCGGCATCGACCATGCCCGCGGCGATGTCATTGTGCCGATGGACGGCGACCTCCAGAACGATCCGCAGGACATCGCCGGCCTGCTCGCCAAGCTGGACGAGGGATACGACGTGGTGTCGGGCTGGCGCGCCGACCGGCAGGACGGCTTCCTACTGCGCACGCTTCCGAGCCGGATGGCCAACAAGCTGATCTCCACCATCTCCGGGGTGAAGCTGAACGACTATGGCTGCACACTGAAGGCTTACCGGCGCCAGATGCTGCAGGGCTACCGGCTCTATGGCGAGATGCACCGCTTCGTGCCGATCTATGCCCGCTGGCAGGGCGCCAAGCTGACCGAGATACCGGTGCGCCACCACCCGCGCCGCCACGGTCAGTCGAAATACGGGCTGGAGCGGGTGCTGAAGGTCGTGCTCGACCTCGTCGTCGTGAAGTTCCTGACCCAGTACGAGACCAAGCCGATCTACATCTTTGGCTTCGCCGGCCTGATGTTCATGGGGCTGTCGGTGCTGGCCGGCATCTACGCCATCTACCTGAAGCTGGTCGACGGCATCTCCTTCATCCTGACGCCGCTGCCGCTCCTGGTGACGATGGGGCTGGTCACCGGCGTGATGTGTATCCTGATGGGGCTGCTGGCCGAGCTTCTGGTCCGCATCTATTTCGAGAGCCAGGGCAAGAGCCACTATTCCATCAAGACCATGCTGAATTTCGACGAGCCACCGCCGCGGGATTGAGAGGCCCAAGATCGGGAACCGGCCTTCCCGGGAAGCCATCCCGTCAGCGGGGCATCAGGTAGACCGTGATCCCCGGCAATTCCACCCGCCCGGTGGCGGTGGCGTCCAGCATCGCGACATAAGGCCGCGCCCAATTGGCGAAGCGCGAGATCTCCGTGCCGTTGATCGCCCAGTCGACCACCACCACCACCGGCGGCCGGGCCTCGCGCGTCGAGGCGATGGCGCGGTCGATCCAGCCGGGATCGGTGATCAGCAGCGAATCGTCGACGTACCAGTCGCGCAACAGCATCCGCCGGCCGGTCATGAAGGCCACCCCGGGACAGAACGGCACGCAGACGATGCGGTCGCCCGGGCTGGAATGCGCCTCCACCGCCTCGCGCAAGCCTTCCAGTAGAGGACGCTCGCCGGGGCTGACGCGGACGGCGACACCATTCTGCGCGGCGAAGGGCACGGTGCGGCCGGCGGCATTGGCGATCGAGCCGGTGCCCGGCATGGTCAACCCGACCCACAGATAGACCGCCAGCCCGAAACCGGGCAGCGCCCCGGCCCCGAGCGCTCCGGCGCGCTTGGCCAGCCCCGCCGGACCCCGGCCAGCCCGGCAGGCCAGGGCCGTGAGATCGGCCAGCAGGACGCAGACCAGCACGATATGGCCGGGCATGAAGTTCGCGATGTGCGCCAGATCGGGGCGGAACAGGTAATAATGGGGCAGGGCGGCGACCCCGCCGGCCAGCACCACCAGACGGGCCGGCACGCCGTCCGCGCTCTCCGCCCGGCGCAGCCGCGCCAACGTCAGCAGCGCAAAGCCGGCGGCGGTCGCCAGCGGCAGATGGACCAGCAGCGCCATCGCCGCTGTCGGGGTGCCGCCGCTCCAGTTGGCGGTCCAGCTTCCGTTCAGCAGGTCGGACAGCGGCGGCCGGCCGAGCAGCGTGCCGGCCCCGCCTGCGTCCGCAGCCACGGTCCCGCCGGCGCCGCCGCCCAGCCCAGCGGATAGGTAGCGCAGCAGGATGTCCGGATAGCGCAGATACTCGCCGACAATCAGGTCGAGATATCCGCCGGCCGCCGCCATCGCCATCAGGGGCGCCTGCGCCAGGGCGGAGACGGCAAGGCCGGCCCCGGCCAGCCGGGCGAGGCGTCCTGCCAATGCTTGCCGTCCGCTGGCCGCCGCCCCGAGCAGGACCAGCCCACCCAACGTGGCCGCGAAGACGAAGCCGAAATCGGGCCGGATCTGGAAGGTCACCGATAGGCCGGCCGCCGGGGCGATCAGATCGGCCGGCGCCATCCGCCGCCAGCGTTCGGCCAGGTGCACCTGCAGGAAGACGTTGAGCAGCACGCAGACGGCATAGAAGACGGTCGGCGGGAAGGCCGGAACCGCCACCGCCACCCCGGCCCCCAGCAATGCCGGCAGCATCCGCCCGGTGACCTTCAGCACGGCGGCGTAGACCAGCAACCCGGCCAGGGCGCTCGCCCCCTGGAACAGCCACTGGACGGCGAGCCAGCTCGGCCCGCCGAGCGCGAACAATCCTTCACCGATCTTGAACCACAGCAGCCCATAGCCAAATCGCAGGGCATGCGGGTCGGTGCCGAGCCACAGTTCATAGGCAACCTGGGCGTAATGGCCGTCGTCGGCGGTGTTGAAGCCGGCGTCGATGTAGCCGGCGTAGTAGAGCAGGGCTCCCAGCAGCACCAGCAATCCGCCGGTGATGCTGGCGAGGCGGCGATGCGCTTGGCGGCCTTGGGATCGATGCTCTTGCAACCAACCGTCTTGTCGGGGCTGGTCCTGGAGACGGCTGTCGGCCCGCCTGCGCCCGAGAAAAAGCCAAGCGCTCATGCCGGCTGCCCCGCCTTTGCAGGATCCGTCGGGGCCCCGCCCGCAGGCACCGGCCGCCGAGAATTGCCCAGCGCGGTGGCGAGGGCCGTCCAGGCCCACAGCAGGCCGCGGTGGTCGGCTTGGCCGCTGCGGTGCTCGTCCCAGCGCGCCGCCAGCCAGGCGCCGTCCACCCCGATGCGCGCCGCGGTCTCCAACGAGGGCTGGGGCAGGTGGCGCAGCCAGCGACTCAAGGGAATGCCGAAACCCTTCTTGGGCCGGGACAGGATCGCCGACGGCAGCAGTGGCGCCATCGCCTTCTTCAGGATCCATTTGCGCGTGCCGCCCATCAGGCCGTTCGGCTGCAGCTTCACCGAGGCCGGCAGCCGGCTGACGAAGGCGACGAGGTCGCGGTCGAGGAAGGGCGAGCGCGTCTCCAGCGAGCAGAACATGCTGGCGCGGTCGGCCTTGATCAGCAGGTTCTCGCCCAGATAGAAGCGGCCGTAGAACTCGATGGAGCGGTCGACGTCGTGCCGGCTGGCACCCGACCGCCATAGGGCGTCGGCCTCGTCATACAGCTCGTCGGCGGTCAGGTCGGCGCCGAACAGCCGCGACACCTCCTCCACCGAGGCCGGCCCCAGCCAGGCCGGCATCCAGTGCGCCGGCCGATGTCCCAGCCCGCGCAGTGCCCGGCGCAGCTTGAAGTCGAAGCTCATGTTGCGGTCCGACCGCGGCAGTCGGTGGGCCACCGCCTCCGCCAGCCGGTGCAGCGGGCGGGGGACGGCTTGGTGGTAGAGCCGCGCGGCCTTAAGCGCGTCGAAGGTGTCGTATCCCGCGAACAGCTCGTCGCCGCCGTCGCCGGTCAGCGCCACCGTCACCCGCTCGCGGGCGAAGCGCGACAGCAGATGCGTCGGCAGGATAGAGGGGTCGGCGATCGGGTCGTCCAGTCGGCCGAGCAGCTCCGGCAGCAATCCGGCCGCGGTGTCGAGGTTCAGCGTCCGACAGGCATGGTCAGTGCCGTAATGGCGTGCGGCCTCTGCGGCATAAGCAGATTCATCGAAGCTCGGCTCGTCGAAGCCGATGGTGAAGGTCTTCATCGACGCCGGGTCGCGGTGCCGCGCCGCAAGCGCCACGATGGCGGCGCTGTCGATGCCGCCGGATAGGAAGAAGCCGACCGGCACGTCGCTCAGCATCCGGCGCTCCACCGCGCGGTCCAACAATTCGCGGAGTTCCTCGGCCCATTGGTCGGGACCGCCCGGCGGCTGATCGTCCACCACCATCCGGTATTCCCAGTAGCGGCTGACCGACAGCCGCCGGCTCGCCAGGTCGTAGACCATGCTGCAGCCGCCCGGCAGCTTGCGCACCGCGGCATGGGCGGTCAGCGGTGCCGGGATGAAGCCGTAGGCGAAATACTTGACCAGTGCGGTGCGGTCGAGCCCGTCCGGCACCGACGGGTGCGACAGCACCGCCGTGGCCTCCGACGCGAAGACCAGCCCGGCCGGCGTCTCGGCATAGAAAAGCGGCTTCTTGCCGAACCGGTCGCGCCCGAACACCAGTTGGCCGCGGCGGCGGTCGTGCAGGCAGAAGGCGAACATGCCGTTCAGCCGCTCCAGCATGTCCAGGCCCCATTCCCGGTAGCCGTGCAGCAGCACCTCGGTGTCGGAATGATCGGTTCGGAAGCGGTGGCCGGCCTGCTCTAGCGCACGGCGCAGTTCCGGCGCGTTGTAGATCTCGCCGTTGTAAACGATGACGAGGTCACCCTCCGCCGTCGCCATCGGCTGGTGGCCGCCCTCGATGTCGATGATGGCGAGGCGGCGGAAGCCGAGATGCACCGGTAGGGCGCCGTTATGGTCGGCTTGGCCGCGGTCGGCATAGACGCCGTCGTCGTCGGGGCCGCGGTGGCGGATGATGCTGGTCATGGCGGCGAGGTCGCGCTCGCCGCCGGGTCCGGCGAAGCCGGCGAAACCGCACATGGGGCTGCTCTCCCGGGGGGACTGCCGAAGGTGGCGACGGGGGCTAGGTGTAGCGCCTCGCCCAGCCGGGTGCCATGGCGAAATGCCAAAGTCGGGAGGTCGGACCGGGAATGCCCGATTGGAAATGCTTGAACTGCGGT
Organism: Azospirillum endophyticum; assembly: GCF_016595245.1. Classification (GTDB taxonomy): domain Bacteria; phylum Pseudomonadota; class Alphaproteobacteria; order Azospirillales; family Azospirillaceae; genus Azospirillum; species Azospirillum endophyticum. The sequence goes on along the minus strand of NZ_JAENHM010000038.1, from coordinate 1,058 downwards.
GATGGGCCGCCCGGGTGGAAAGTCGTGGCTTCCGGTTCCGGCTTTGATTACAGCAGAGGTCATCAGGTGCGGCCATTCCGGTCGGGGCGGAGGGAGTGCAGGCGGATGATCGGCGGGCCGGTGGATCTGGAGGGTGGTTTCAACCGCATGCGGCCGTGCCGGCACGGCCTGATGGTCTACAACCGCAACGACCAGTATGTCGGGCGCTCGCTCGACCTCTATGGCGAATATGCCGAACATGAAGTGGCCGTGTTCCGCTCGGTGCTGCGGCCGGGCGACGCCGTGGTCGAGGTCGGGGCCAACATCGGCGCCCAGACGCTGCCTCTGGCCCGCATGGTCGGGCCGTCCGGCTCCGTGGTGGCCTTTGAACCGCAGGAGATGCTGTTCAATCTTCTGTCCGCCAATTTGGCCCTGAACGGCATCACCAATGTGCGGGCCCGGCGCATGGCGGTGGGAAGCGAAGCCGGCTCCATCCGGGTGCCGGTGCTCGACCCGAACCGCTCCAACAACTTGGGTGCCCTTGCCCTCGGCGGTTGGGAGCATGGCGAGATGGTCCCGCTGGTGACACTGGATTCGTTCGACTTGCCGTCCTGCCGCCTGCTCAAGGCCGACGTGGAAGGGATGGAGGCGGCGGTGCTGCGCGGGGCATCCGGGCTGATCGCGCGCCAGCGGCCGGTGCTGTATGTCGAGAACGACCGGCGTGACCGCTCAGCCGAGCTGATCGGGCTGATCCGGTCGATGGGCTACCGGGTCTGGTGGCACACGGCGCGCCTGTTCCATCCCGGCAACTTTGCCGGCAACTCCACCGACCTGTTCGGTGGGGTCGGCGCCGTCAACCTCGTCGCCCTGCCGCCGGGCAGCGACATCCACATCCCCGATCCCGAGATCACCGACGATCACGCATGGTGGCGGTGAAGTGGCTCTCCGCTGCTCCGATCCAGGGCTCCGAAGCCGGGTTAACAGTAGTTTACGAACGTCGAGGTTTCTGATTCGGTTTAGGCCCTCGTCTCGGAAGGGCACACCATGAGTTCGATCGAAGCCGGATTTGGAGAGAAATC
>NZ_JAENHM010000037.1 GCF_016595245.1 Azospirillum endophyticum | reverse complement strand
TGGTACTGCGTCTTAAGACGTGGGAGAGTAGGTCGCCGCCAGGTCACTCAGGCTCAAGAGATACTCCACAACGAAGCATATGCTTGCATCTTCACCACTCATTGCGAACGCCCCCGGCTCTCACGAGCCGGGGGTGTTCGCGTGTTTGGCTTCCGTCTGCTTATCCGCCGTGGAAGCCCTTCAGCCGCTCTTCGCCGCGACCGATGTCGGGCTTGAAGTGCACATCCTTCGCCGCGGCCAGAAGCTGATCGATGAATCTCGCGTAATCGTCGCCGGCCTCGCCCGGCCTCTCGGCGGTTGGCTCGACCGACCCGGCATAGGTGTCGCCGGTTTCGGCAGCGGAATCGTGAAGCCGGAAGGCGGCGAGGAAGACGGTGTCGCCTTCCGGGTTGCCTTCGCCGACATGCTGCGAACTGCGGGACAGGTCGACCCGTCCATCCTCATCCGGCGCGGAAAGGATGGTCACGCCATGGACGACCGTCGTGTCGCTGCGCGCGTTCGACGCCGCATCCCGTTCGAAAGACAGGCGGTCGTAAGCCCGCTCGAAACTCGTCCGGTCGTGGATGTTGGCTTCGGTCATGATCGCTCCCCCTGTTGCTGGACCTGATAACGCGCCACCGCCGCAATCGGATCGGCAAACAAGAGGACAGGGTGGGGCGGGAGTCGGTTCCCTCCGCCGCCCTGGTACCCTGTTCAGGCACCTGGTTCAGGCCGGCTCGCCGATGGTCAGCGCGATAGAGCCTTCGATCCGATCGCCGGCCTTGACCGCCTGTGCCGGCGCGATGAACGAACCGCTGCTCTACCGCTTCATCACCAGCGTCGAGCTGGGCGGGGCGGTGCCCAACATCATCGCGCTGATCTCCGAATATGCGCCGGCGGACGCGCTGAAGGCGTCCGCCACCCCGTGGCCGTCCTTTTCGTTCGTGCCAGTCATGCGGAAAATTCGTCGGCGCCCGGCGAACCGAACGGCCGGCCCGCAGTTGACAGGAGAAGGGCGGCGATTCCCGACCAGCGACATGTGAGGCGACAATGGCTGCGAACGTCAGCGACTTCTTCTGGCAACGGCTTTCCGAATGGGGCGTGCGGCGGGTCTTCGGCTATCCCGGCGACGGCATCAACGGGCTGACCGGCGCGCTTGCCCGCGCGGGCGACCAGTTCGACTTCATCCAGACCCGCCACGAGGAGTTGGCCGCTTTCATGGCGACCGCGCATGCCAAATACACCGGCGAGCTGGGCGTCTGCCTCGCCACCTCCGGCCCCGGCGCCATCCATCTGCTGAACGGCCTGTACGACGCGAAGCTCGATCACCAGCCGGTGCTCGCCATCGTCGGCCAGCAGGCGCTGACGGCGCTCGGCGGCCAGTACCAGCAGGAGGTCGACCTCGTCTCCCTGTTCAAGGACGTGGCCGGCGAGTATGTGCAGATGGCCTCCACCCCGGCCCAGCTGCGGCACATCGTCGACCGTGCGGTGCGCATCGCCAAGGCCGAGCGCACGGTGACCTGCATCATCATGCCCAACGACCTGCAGGAGATGGATGCGGTGGAGGCGCCGCCGCGCGCCCATGGCACCATCCACTCCGGCATCGGCTATTCCGCCCCGGTCGTGCGCCCGGCCGAGGCCGACCTGCGCCGCGCCGCCGACGTGCTGAATGCCGGCTCCAAGGTGGCGATCCTGGTCGGCGCCGGGGCGCTGAACGCCACCGACGAGGTGATCGAGATCGCCGACATCCTGGGCGCCGGCGTCGCCAAGGCGCTGCTCGGCAAGGCGGCGCTGCCCGACGACCTGCCCTTCGTCACCGGCTCCATCGGCCTGCTCGGCACCCGCCCCAGCTACGAGATGATGGTCGACTGCGACACGCTGCTGATGATCGGCTCCGGCTTCCCCTATTCGGAGTTCCTGCCCAAGGAAGGGCAGGCCCGCGGCGTGCAAATCGACATCGACCCGAAGATGCTCAGCATCCGCTATCCGATGGAGGTCAATCTGGTCGGCGACAGTGCCGGCACCCTGCGCGAGCTGATCCCGCTGCTCCGGCGCAAGCAGGACCGTTCCTGGCGCGAGCGGATCGAGGCGGGCGTCGCCGACTGGTGGACGGTGCTGGAAGCCCGCGCCATGAACGACGCCACGCCGCTCAACCCGCAGCGCGTCTTCTGGGAATTGTCGCCGAAGCTGCCGGACGATGTGGTGATCGCCTGCGACACCGGGTCCGGCACCAACTGGTACGCCCGCGACATCAGGATCCGCCGCGGGATGAAGGCGACGCTCTGCGGCGGCCTCGCCACCATGGGGCCGGGCATGCCCTATGCGCTGGCCGCCAAGTTCGCCTATCCGGACCGCCCGGTGCTGGCGATCGTCGGCGACGGCGCCATGCAGATGAACGGCATGAACGCGCTGATCACCCTGTCCAGATATTGGAAGCGGTGGAGCGATCCGCGCTTCGTCGTGCTGGTGCTGAACAACCGCGACCTCAACCAGGTGACCTGGGAGATGCGCGCCCAGAACGGCGACCCGAAATTCGAAGCCTCGCAGGAGCTCCCGGATTTTCCCTATGCCCGCTATGCCGAGATGCTCGGCTTCAAGGGCCTGTTCGTCGACAAGCCCGAAGACCTCGCCGGCGTCTGGGACGAGGCGCTGGCGACCCGCGGCCCGGTGGTGGTCGAGGCCGTCACCGACCCCAACGTCCCGCCTCTGCCGCCGCACATCACGCTGAAGAACGCGGCGGCGATGATGGCGACGCTGGCCAAGGGCGACCCGGAGGCGTGGGACATGCTGAAGGACACCGCCAAGGACTTCGTCGAAAGCTACCTGCCGCATGGTGGCAGGAAGAAGTCCTGACCGCCTGCGCCCCGCAACGCTCTCCACCCCCTCCTGTTGAGGCTGTCGGGACAGCGTCACCCGGAGGGTTCGGCTTGCTTGACCGGACTGTGCAAAAGCGTTAGACAGCGAATCATGCGTAGATACGGGTATGGACGTACAGCGTAGGGTCGCGCGCCGCGCCATGCCCAGCGGCCGACCATGCCGCCCACCCCATGAATTCCGGATGGCGAGATGGCGGACACGGTCGAAAAGACGCGGACGATCCTGGTGGTCGAGGACAATGTGCTGATGCGCAAGCTCTTCGTCCGCTGCCTGGAGGAAGGCGGCTTCACCGTGATCGAGGCGTCCGATGCCGGCTCGGTGCTGGCGCTGATGCGCGAGATGGCGCCCGACCTGGTGGTGATGGACATCGTCATGCCCGGCCTGTCGGGGCTCGACCTGATCCGGCAGATCCGCGCCGAGACCGATCTCGCCGCCACCCCGGTCCTGGCGGTCACCAACCTTGCGACACCGGCCGACAAACGCCGGCTGGCGGAGGCCGGCTTCGACGGCCATGTGTCCAAGCCGATCAAGCCCAAGGAATTCCAGGCCTCCGTCGCCGGTTTCCTGACCGCCTGATCCGCCGGGCTGCCGGTCAAACCGTTCGGCAGCCTGTCCGACGGGGCCGGAGAAGGTCACAGCCGCCGCAGATCCGGTGGGCCGATTTCTGCGTACCAACCGACATACCCGCAAAAGCGGAGGGAATCCCGGCGATGGCGCGTTATCTGGTTACCGGCGGTTGCGGCTTCATCGGCTCGCACCTGATCGAACGGCTGCTGGCGGCCGGGCACGAGGTCCGGGTGCTCGACGACCTGTCGACCGGCAAGCGCGGGAACCTGCCGGACGGCGTGCCGGTCATGGTCGGCGACGTCGCCGACGCCGAAGCGGTGCGGGCGGCGATGTCCGGGGAAGATGGGAGCGGCGTCGATGGCTGTTTCCATCTCGCCGCCGTCGCCTCGGTCGATCGTTCGCGCGAGGCGTGGCTGGAAACCCACCATGCCAACCTGTCCGGCACCATCGCCGTGTTCGACGCCGCCCGCCGCGCCAATCCGGCCGGGCCGGTCCCGGTGATCTACGCCTCCTCCGCCGCGGTCTATGGCGACAACCCCCAGATGCCGCTGACCGAGGATGCGGCGACCCGCCCGCTGTCGGCCTATGGCGCCGACAAGCTGGGCTGCGAGCTGCATGCTCGGGTGGCCGATGGGGTACATGGCGTGCCGACCGCCGGCTTCCGCTTCTTCAACGTCTACGGTCCGCGCCAGGACCCGAAATCGCCCTATTCCGGCGTGATCTCCATCTTCGCCGGCCGGATCGCGCGGGGGGAACCGATCACCGTCAATGGGGACGGCGAGCAGGTGCGGGATTTTATCTTTGTAAAGGATCTGGTGCGATACCTGACCGCGGCGATGGGGCATCCACGACCCGGTGCGCCCGTCTACAACGTCTGCACCGGCCGTCCGACCTCGGTCAACCGGCTGGCGGAGGTGCTGGCGGAGCTGTCGGGCCGGCCGCTCGACCGGCGCCATGGTCCGGCGCGGCCGGGTGACATCCGGGTGTCCGTCGGTGATCCGTCTCGTCTGGTCGCTACCTTCGGCATGAGCTGCGATACGCCGCTGGAGGATGGACTGCGCCAGACGTTGGCTTGGCTTGGCTGACCGCCGCGACCGGGGCGGTGTCGACAAAGGGTAGGGGTGGCGTGATCGGCGGTTTGATCGGGCGGCGGGCGGTCGCTGGCGGGCTGATGTCGGGGGCGGCGCTGCTGGCTCTGCCCAAAAGCGGCCTGCGGGCCGCCGAACCCGGCCAGGCTTCCGCTTCCTCCCCCTGGGCGGTCTATTACGCCGATGCGGCGCCCCTGTCCGAATTCCGGCCCTACCGGCTGCTGGTGCTCGACAGCCGGACCCATCCGCCCCTCCAGCCCTTGGCCGACCGTGGCAGGACCCTGCTCGGCTATCTCAGCGTGGGGGAGGTGGAGACCCACCGTCCCTGGTTCGGCCGGGTGAAGGGCTGGGGGATCCTGGACCAGGAGAACCCCAACTGGCCCGGCAGTTTCTATGTCGACCTGCGCGACCGCCGCTGGGTCAAGCTGGTGGTGGAGGAACTGGTTCCCGCCATCCTGCGTGAGGGTTTCCATGGCGTCTTCCTCGACACGCTCGACAACCCGCCGCATCTGGAGCGCACCGACGCGAAGCGCTGGCGCGGCATGACCGACGCTGCGGCGGCGCTGGTCCGCGCCATCCGCCGCAACTGGCCGGACATCGGCCTGATGCAGAACCGCGCCTACGAGATCCTGCCGCAGACGGCACCGCTGCTGACCCATGCGCTGGGCGAGAGCGTCTATTCCGGCTGGGATTTCGCCGCCAAGCGCCCGCACCGCCAGAGCGCGGAGGATTACCGGTTCCAGGTGGAGGCGCTGAAGGCCGCCGGGGTGCTGAATCCGCGGCTCGGCCTCCACACGCTGGACTATTGGGACCCGGCCGATGCGGCGGGCATCCGGGCGATCTACGAGCTTCAGCGGGGCAACGGCTTTTCGCCCTACGTCTCGACGGTCGAACTCGACCGCCTGATCCCGGAGCCGCCCCGGTGAGTTGCTTTTCACGACGTAGGCAAAGATCCCCTCTCCCCCCCGGGGAGAGGGTTAGGGTGAGGGGGGTGCACGGTGTGGCTATCCCAAGAATNGGGGGGGGGGGGGGTGCACGGTGTGGCTATCCCAAGAATCCTCGCCGCGCATCCCCCTCACCCCGACCCTCTCCCCGGGGGGGAGAGGGAGACTCTCCCAGGTTGGGGCATGTGTGTGTTCCAAACGGCAGCCCTTGGACTCGGCCTGCTGCTGGGCATGCCCCTTCCCGCCCTGGCCGCCGGTTCGCCTGCCGCCAGCTCGTCGCCAGCGACCTCGACGGCGACGGCTCCGCAGACCGTGCCGCGCACCATCCTGGCGCTGGTCGACCTGCGCGAGGAAAGCACGATCCGCCTCAGCCGCATCCACACGATGGTGGAGCTGCCGCTGAACCATCTGGGATTGTCGGTCGTCTATTGGAACGTCGCCGACGGCCTGCCCGACCTGTCGCGCTATCCCGACCTGCGCGGCGTCGTCACCTGGTTCGCCGGGGAACCCTTCGCCGATGTCGGCGCCTATGTCGCCTGGACGGCCCGGGCGATGGACCGCGGCGTCCGCTTCGCCGTGATGGGACAGCCGGGGGTGCGGCTGGAGCGCGGCGGCAAGCCGGTGCCGCTGGCGCTCACCAACCGCTTCTTCGCCCGCTTCGGGCTGCGCGACGACGACGGCTATTCCGACCTGACCTACAAGTCGAAGCCGGCGCTGGCCGACGGCATGATCGGCTTCGAGCGGCCGCTGTCGGGGGTGCTGCCAGGATACCCGCTGTTCCGCAAGACCGACGAGCGCTTTGTCTCCCATCTGGTGATGCGGCGCGGCGACGACCCGGCCGGCGACAGCCATCTGGTGGTCACCGGGCCGGCCGGCGGACTGGTGACGGACGGCTACAGCCGCTATTTCGATGCCGAATACAACCGGCGGCAATGGATCGTCGATCCCTTCGCCTTCTTCCGCGACAGCTTCGCCACCGGGGATCTGCCCAAGCCCGACGTCACCACCCTGTCGGGCCGCCGCCTCTATTTCAGCCACATCGACGGCGACGGCTGGCGCAACGTTACGGAGGTGGCGCCCTATGCCGCCAAGCGCGTCCTGTCTTCCGACATGGTGCGCACCGCCGCGGTCGAAGCCTTCCCGGAGCTGCCGGTGACGGTCGCTCCCATCGTCGGCGATCTCGACCCGACCTGGAAGGGCACGCCGGACTCGCTGGAGGCCGCCAGGCGGCTGTTCGCCCTGCCGCAGGTCGAACCGGCCAGCCACACCTGGACCCACCCCTTCCAATGGGCCTTCTTCAAGGACTATAGCCGGCAGAACGAGGCGCCCTTCCTCGAGCGCGACGGCGGACGCAAGCCCGGCAAGGGCGACGAGCATGCGGCGGAGGAGGCCGGGGAGGTGTCGGACATCGGCCGCTACGCCCTGCCGCGCGCCTATCTGCAGCAGCCCTTCGACCTCGACCAGGAGATCGGCGGCGCGCTCGACTATTTCACCCGGCTGGCCCCTGCCGGCAAGCGGGCGGTGCTGGTGCAATGGTCGGGCGACACCTCGCCCTTCGAGGCGGCGTTGGCCGCGGTGCGCAAGGCGGGCGGGGTCAACATCAACGGCGGCGACGCCCGTTTCGACGCCGATTTCCCCTCGATCACCGGCCTGCCGCCCATCGGCCTGCCGGTGGGGGCGGAGCGGCAGATCTACGCCGCCGGCAGCAACGAGAACACCTATACCGACCTGTGGACCAGCCGCTTCTACGGCTACCGCAACCTGGTCAACACGATGCGGCATGCCGGCAGCCCGATCCGGCTGAAGCCCTTCAACGTCTACTACCACATGTACACCGGCCAGAAGGCGGCCAGCCTGAACGCGCTGGTCTCGGTGCTGACCGCCGCCCGCGGGCAGGAGCTGGCGCCGGTCGCCGCCTCCACCTATGCCCGCATCGCCGAGGGGTTCTACACCACCCGCTTCGAACCGCTGGACGGGGCTCGGCACTGGCGGGTGCGCGACCGCGGGGCGATGAACACGCTGCGCTTCGACGGGGCCAGCGCCGATACGGTCGACTTCGCCCGTTCCAGCGGCGTGCTGGGCCAGCGCCACAGCCAGGGCAGCCTCTATGTCGCGCTCGACCCCGCGGTGGCGGAGCCGGTGGTGGCGCTGGCGGAGACCGACCGCGCCGACCGCGACCCGCCCGCGGCATTGCCCTACCTGGTCGAGGGCCGCTGGGCTTTCTCCGGTCTTTCGGCAGAAGGGCAAGGGCAAGGCGAGAGGCAGGGCTTCCGCGTCGCCGCCGCCGGCTATGGCGAGGGCGCCATGGTCTGGCGGGTGCCGCGCCCGGGCCGCTGGTCCGTCACCGCGGAACGCGACGGCACGCGCCTGTGGTCCGGCGCGGCGGAGGCGGATGCCGACGGGCGGCTGGCGCTGACCGTGCCGGTGACGGCGGTGGCGCCGCTGCTGCTGCGGTTCCGTCCCGCCGACGGTGCGGCGGGGTAGGGCGGCGATGCGTGCGAACATCCTCGTCGTGCTGGTGCTGCTGCTCGTCGGCATCGGCGCCAGCCTGCTGCTGATCCCGCGCAGCGGCGAACTCGCCCTGCAGAAGTTCCGCGACCGCGATTACGACAGCGCCCGCGCCGTCTACGAGGAGCGCTATGCCGCCGGCGACCGCAGCGGCGCCACGGTGATGCCGCTGACCCGGCTCGCGCTGGCACAGGGCGACGTCGAGCGCGCCATCGATCTGACCGAGGCCTTCGTCGCTGCCGAACCGTCTTCCGTCGAGGCGCGCGAATTGCTGGACCGCCTCTATCGGGATGCCCAGCGGCCGGGCGATTACCTGGAAAACCTGAAGGCCCTGGCGGAGCTGCGCCGCAGTGCCGACCTGTTCCGCCAGCTGGCCTATGCCGCCGGCTTCCGCGACCGGATGGCGCTGAAGGCCGAGGCACTGACCCGCTACTGCAGCTTGCGGTCCGACGACCTCGACGCCCAGCAGGAGCTGGCGGCGCTGCTGGCGGCGCGCGGCGACCATGCCGGTGCGGTGGACTGGCTGCTGCGTGCCGACGACCGGTCCAAGGGCAACATCCAGCCCGACGGCCGCGAGTTGCTGATGAGCCTGCTGATCGACCTCGACCGCGAGGACGAGGCCTTCGACCGCGCCCGGCGCTGGCTGGGCGAGCAGCCCACCGTCGCCGACATGATCGGCTTGGCGAGCCAGCTCGCCGCGGCTGCGCGCCCGGACCTCGCCCTCCGGCTGATCGAGCCACAGGTGACCGGGCGCGATCCTGTGCTGGCGCTGGAGCTGACCTACATCGACCTGCTGATCGCCGCCGACCGCCGGGACCGGGCGCGGACCCGTCTGGCGGCGCTGTCCGGTCCGGTCGAGGATGCGCAGCTCGGGCGGCTGCTGGGGCTGGAGGTGAACGCCGGCATGATGCCCGCGGCGCTGGCGGCGGCCAAGGGCCGCGACCTGCATCTGGTGCCGGACTGGGTCCTGGTCGGGCTGGCGGAGGCCGCGCTTCGCGACGGCGACCATGCCTTCCCCGACCGGCTCTACCGCGAACTGGGCGACGGGTTCCTGGGCGATTACCCGCTGCTGGCCGCCACCATCGCGCTCGGCCGCGGTGACACCGCCGCCGCTGCGGACTGGGCGGCGCGCGGCCTTGCCGGCGATGCGCTGGCGCCGGGCGAGCGTCTGGGCGCCGTCCGGATTCTCGACCGCGCCGGCCGCCATGCCGCGGCGGTCGCCGCCTTCGACCGGCTGGCGCCGGCGGGTGGCGTTCCGGAGGACTCGTTGGAGGAGCTCGCCGCCCTGTTCATGGACTTCGACCGGGCGCCCGCCGGCCTTGCCTGGTTCACGGCCCGGCGGCAGGCCGCGCCGTCGCCGGCCGCCGACCAGGGCTGGGCGCGGCTGGCCGCCAAGGCGGGCGATCCCGCCGCCGTCGCCGCATGGCTGGCCGGCCAGCCGAAGCTGCCGCTCGCCCTGTTGCAGGACATCGCCGGCAGCGCCGCCGAACGCGCCTCCTCGAAAAACCCTGCCCTCGACCGTCCAGCTGCCGCGTTGGCGCTGGCCGCCTCGCAGCGCGCCTTCGCCCTCGATCCGTCGCCGCGCAGCCGTCTGGCTCTTGCAAGCGCCCTGACCGTGACCGGAAAACCGGCCGAGGCCCTGCCGCTGCTGGCGCCGCTGCTCGCCGACGGCGGCGTCGAGGCCGAATCCGCGTATATCGCCGCACTCGATGGTGCCGGCCGGTCGGAGGAACTGGCCCGCCACCTGACCGCCAGGCTGGCGAAGGGCGGCCTGTCCGAGGCGGACCAGCAGTCCATCGTCACCATGCTGCTCGACCACAAGGCCTACCGCGCCGCCCTGCCGCTGCTGCGGGCCTGGGCGGAGCGGCAAGGTGGCAAGGGGACGGGCGGCAATGGCGTTGGGGCCGATGGGGTTGGAAGCGACTGGCTCGGCGTCTATGCCGACGCAGCGGCCAAGGCGAACGCGCTGCCCGACCTCGCCGCCCTGCTGGCGAGCCGGTCCTCCGCCGCCCCGCTGGCCGAGGCGGAGGATTCGCTCTACCGCGACACGCTGGCGAAGCTCGGCCGCAAGGCGGAGCTGCGCCGCTACCTGCTGGCCCGCGCCACCGACGGCCGTCTGCCGGCCGACCCGCGGCGGGAGCCGGTCTCCGCCCTGCTGGCGCTCGGCGACAAGGCCGGGGCGGAGCAGGCCTTGCTGCGGCTGGCGGCAGGGCAGGGGCCGCAGAGCGAGGACTTCAAGCAGCTCGCCTACCTCTGGGGACCGCGCCCGCCCGCCGCCGGGCTGGACTGGATCGAGGCGCGGGCCAAGGCGGCAGCCGGCCCGGCCGAACAGGCGGCCTGGTACGACCGCCTTGCCGATTATGGCGGTGGCCGCCGCGTCATCGCCGGGCTTGGCGGGCAGGCTGGCACGCCAGGGGCTGCCCCGGCCCAGCCGGCCCTGAAGGCCCCCTACATCGAAGCGCTGGCGGCGGCCGGCAAGGGGAAGGAGCTGGCGGCGGCCGTGCGTGCGGCTCTGCCGGAGGAAACCGCCCCCGACCGCTTGCGCCGCTACGCCCGCCTTGCCGAGCAGACCGGCCAGCGCGCCGCCGCGGCCCAGGCCTGGACCGCGCTGCTGGCGCGCAAGCCCGAGGATGCCGACGCCCTGCGCCAGCTCGGCATGCTGGCCTATGACGAGAACCGCCTCGCCGACGCCGAACGGCTGCTGCGCCGCTACGTCGCCTCCGGTCCCGACGATTACGAGGCGCATTACTTCCTGGGCGAGGCGCTGACCGCGCTGAAGCGTCCGGCGGCGGCGACTCCCTTCTACCGCACGGCCCTGTCGCAGCTGCGCGCCCGCGCCGGCCGCGGCGACGCGGCGGTCCAGACGGAGGCGAACCTGCTGAACCGGCTGGGCAGGATCGACGACTCCGTGGCGCTGTTCGAGGCCCTGCGCAAGCGCCGCCCGGCCGACCGCCAGGTGAAGGCCGACTATGCGTCGATGCTGATCGAAAACGGACGACTGCCGGAGGCCCGCCGTGTCCTGGCTCTTCCGTGATCTTTCACCGATCTCCGCACTTTTCTTCCCCTCTCCCCTCCGGGGAGAGGGAGGGGCCCGGCGCCGATGGCGCGGGGAGGGTGAGGGGGAAGCACCGCGTGACTTTCCGGGAATCCCCGCCGCGTCACCCCCTCACCCTAACCCTCTCCCCGGGGGGGAGAGGGGATTGTTCGCGGTCGCCCTCCTGTTCCTCCTCGCCATTACCTCATTCCACCTTCAACCGCTCCATGCCCAGCCGGCGCCTCCCTCCACCCGGCTGGAGGCCGTGCGCGAGGACCGTGCCGCCCGGTTCGCCCTGCATTGGTCCGGCCCGGTCGTCACCGAGGTCCAGCGCGACGGCCGCGAGCTGGTTCTCCGCTTCAGCCGCCCGCTCGGCGACGTTTCGGGCGATGTCGCGCTCGACCGCGTGCCGGCGCGGCTGGAGTCCTGGGTCGACAACATCCTCTACGGCTACGACAGCGTCGTGCTGGTGCTCGCCGCCGGCGTCGAGGTGGAGGTCTCGGCCGACCGTACCGGAGCCGCCGTCGCCCTGGCCCGCTCTCCCGCCGCGGCACCCGCCCCGGCGGCGGAGGCGGCCGACCGCGCCGCCGGTCGCCGCATCGACTATTTCCGTGCGCTGGCGCTGATGGAGGGCGGCGACGTCCGCCCGGCGCGGACCCTGCTGCGCGGCCTGCTGGCCCAGGATCCGAAGGACGCCCAGTCCACCGCCCTGCTGGGCCAGGCGGAGGAGCGGCTCGGCCGCTGGCGCGAAGCCGTCATGGCCTACGACACGGCGCTGGAGCTGACGCCCGGCGAACCCTCGCTGGTCCTGGGCAAGGCGCTGCTCCTGCACGCGAATTCCGACCGCAGCCGCTTCGACCTCGACTGGCAGAAGGTGCGCAACGCCGACATGCAGCGCATCGCCCGCTTGAGCGGCGTGCAGGAGCTCGGCCGGTCCACCAGCCTCACCTGGGCGCTGGAGCGCCGCGAGGTGGACGTCGATGCGGCCCGCCGCGGCGACGGCCGGCTGGAACCCTTCCACGGCGCCCGTTCCCGGCTGGAGGCGGCGCTGGTCCATGACTGGCCGGACCTGCAGCGCTCCACCCTGTCCTTCTATGCAGCCCCGCGGACGCTGGGCGCCGGCTACATCCATGGCTGGCGCGACGAGACGTCGGAAACCCGCGCCGGCTTCGCCTGGAGCGAACCCAGCTTCGCCTTCCTGGAAGGCATCGTCGACGGCGGCCGCCGCGACCGCCTGTTCGTCCAGCATGAGGACCGGCTGTCCGACCGCTGGTCGCTGTCGCTCGGCGCCGGCTACAACCGCTATGGCCTGGCCGGCGCCGCCGACCTGGCGCGGAGCGCAACGCTGGAGGGATCGCTGCGCTACACCCTGAACGCGGCGGGACCGCTGACCAGCGTCGGCTATGTGCTGGATGCCGAATATGTCGGTCGCCGCAAGGAGCGGCAGGACGCGAATGGTCAGGCCTATGTCCCGCTGCCGGCGGCGACGCGGGAAGTCCATGCGCTGCAGCTGAACGTCGAGGATCAGCTGACCGATTATGTCCGCTATGCGGCGCAGGTCGGCTACGCCTATGACCGGCGGGGCCGCAGCGGACCGCAGGGCGCCATCTCGCTGGCGTGGGAGCCGGCGGACACTCTGGAACTGGGGTTCCGTGCCAGCCACGCCCGCTCGACATCCCGCGGCACGGCCAGCGCGGTGAACAGCGCCGGCGTCACTCTGGTCTGGCGCTATTGACGGTGTGTCAACTCTTTATGGTTAAAAAAGGTGGACTGGGAATGAGCGAGGCGATGCGGCGAAGGGGTGGAAGCATGAGGGGCAAGGAGGCGCGGGCTTGCGCCGCGCTGCTGGCGGCGGGACTTCTGCTGGCCGGATGCAGCGTCGGCCGGATCAACAGCCGGGACTTCGCCCAGCCGGGCACCGTGCTGCCGGCGGGCTCGACCGTCGCCGTCCTGCCCTTCGAGAATCTGACCAACCACCCCAACGCCGGCCAGATCGCCGCCGACATCGTCTCCACCGAGCTGTATGGCGTCGGCGGCATCCGCACGGTGGAGGCCGGCCGCGTCCGCAGCCGCCTGTCCGCCGGAAAGCCGGCGGCCGACGCCGCCGGTGCGGATGCCCCACCCGACGCCGCCCCGCTGGACGCGCAGGCCGCCGGCCGGACGCTTGGGGTGGATGCGGTGCTGGCCGGCAGCGTGTCGGAATACGGCTATCAGCATGGCCTGCGGGAAGAGCCGGTCGTCGGGCTGAACGCCCGTCTGGTCCGGACGTCCGACGGTGCCGTCCTGTGGACCTCCAGCCAGTCGGAGGCCGGCCGCGGCTATTTCAGCCGCGACAGCGTCAACAACGTCGCCCAGCGCGTGGTGACCCGCATGATCGACAGCCTGCGGCCGGTCGTCGCCGGCACTCCGTGAGGCCTCGACGCGCATGAGCAGCCTGCCGAGCCCGTCCCCCGCCATGGCGCCGGAACAGCCATCCGCCGCCGCTGCCGCTCCCCGCCGCTGGTTAGGCCTGCGGCCGGTCGCGCTGCTGGAACTGCTGCTGTTCTTCGGCGTGGCGCTGGGGCTGGACTTCTGGCTCGGCGCCGGCCTGCGTTTCGACGGGGTGCAGCCGCATCCCTTCTGGATCCCGGTCCTGCTGCTGGCGATCCAGTACGGCACCAACGAGGGGGTCCTGGCGGCGCTGGTGGCGTCGGCGGCTTTGCGGCTCGGCAACATGCCCAATGCCGGGATCGACCAGGATCTCTATGACCATCTGTTCGCCCTGACGCGCGAGCCGATCCTGTGGCTGGTCGCCGCCGTGCTGTTCGGCGAGCTGCGCATGCGCCAGCTGCGCGAGCGGGCGGATCTGCGCGCCGGCCTCGCCGCCGCCCGGCAGGAGGCGGAGGCTATCGCCCGCTCCTACCGCGCCCTGAAATCGGTGAAGGAAAACCTGGAGACCCGCGTCGCCGGCCAGCTCCGCACCGTCTTCACCCTCTATCAGGCCGCCAAGTCCATCGACCATCTGGACGAGGGGGAGGTGATGCTGGGCATCGCCGACCTCGTCCGCACCGTGATGAAGCCGGAGAAGTTCTCGCTGTTCCTGCTGAACAACGACGTTCTGGAATCGGTGACGAACGAAGGCTGGGACGACGAGCGGGACAGCTACGCCCGCTGGTTCGACAGCGGCACCCCGCTGTTCCAGACCGTGATCGCCCGCCAGCGGCATCTCTGCGTCACCCGCGTGGAGGACGAGCGCATCCTCGCCGGCGAAGGCATGCTGGCCGGTCCGCTGATCAGCAGCGACACCGGCGAAGTGGTCGGCATGGTGAAGATCGAAAGCCTGGGCTTCACCGACCTCAGCGTCAATACGGTCGAGAATTTCCGTATCCTCTGCGAATGGATCGGCACCGCGCTGGCCAAGGCGCGCCAGTACCGCACCGCCAGCGAGCAGCGGGTCTTCACCGACGACGCCCTCTATTCCTCCAGCTATATCGGCCGTCAGGCGGAGTTCCTGGCCCTGCTCGGCCGCCGCATGGGGTTCGAGACCACCGCCATCACCATCCGGCCAAGCGGTCTTTCCCGCCTGTCGGTCGGCCAGCGCGCCGATCTGGCCGCCGCCATCGGCGCCGCGGTGCGCAGCAGCCTGCGCGACACCGACCTCGCCTGCGATTTCGGCCAACAGGGCGCGTCCTTTGGCGTGATCCTGGCCGGCACGCCGCTGGAGGGGGCGAAGCTGGTGGAGGCGAAGCTGGAGCATGCGGTGCGGAAGGCTCTGCCCCTGGCGCTGGCCGGCATTCCCATCGGCTTCGTCACCCGCCGAATCGTTCCGCCGGCACCCGTCCCGGCTCCGGCGCAGGAGACCGGACAGAGGGTGGAGGAGGGCGCAGGATGACTGGACCGGCATCCGACCTGCCCGAAATCGACGGTCTGCTGGCGGGGGACCGTCCGGACCCCGGCACGGCCGAACTGGCTGCTGCGGCGCTGGCCGCCGGCCTGCTCGACGCCGGGGCGCTGGCGTTCGGCCTTTCCGGCATTCCCTTCGCCGTGGCGTCGGCCGCGGGGCTGCATCTGCTGATCTGTGCGCTGGTCGGGCTTTGGGTGCGCAGCCGGGCGCGGCGCGGACGCGACCTGCGGCTGGCCGGGCTGCTGCTGGTCACCATCGTGCCGCTGGGTCCGCTGGGCGCCGCCTGCACGCTGGCGACCGCGGCGCTGCTGGCGCTGTTCAGCCGCTATGCCACCGGTTTCCAGGACTGGTACCTCTCCCTCTTCCCCGACAGCGAGACCGGCCCGGCGCAGGAACTCTACGAGCTGATCGTCACCGGCCGCGAGAACGCCCATCTGGTGGCCGGCGAATCCTTCACCGACGTGATGTCGGTCGGTTCGCCGCAGCAGAAGCAGGCGGTGATCGCCCTGGTCGCCCGCCATTTCCGCCCGGCCTTCACGCCGGCCCTGAAGGCCGGGCTCGCCGATGCCGACCCGTCCGTCCGCGTCCAGGCCGCCACCGCCACCGCGCGGGTGGAGCATGACTTCAACGAGCGCTGGCTGGCGCTCGACCACGCGGCGCAGGCGCGGTCCGACGATGCCGCCAGTCTCGCGGCTCTCGCCCGCCATCTCGACGATTATGCCTTCTGCGGCCTGCTGGACGCCAACCGCGAGGCCGAGATCCGCGACAAGGCGCTGGACGGCTACCGCCGCAGCCTGGACCTGGCCGAAGACGACGACGGCATCCGCCTCGACCTCGGCCGGCTGCTCCTGCGCTGCGGGCTGGCGGCGGAGGCGGCGGCGCGTCTGGAGCCGCTGGTCGACCGCACCTCCGACAGCCGCATTCTGTTCTGGTTTGCCGAGAGCCTGTTCCGGCTCGGCCACTTCGCCGAGCTACGGGCACTGCCGGTCCGCCGTCCCGATCTGCTGGGCGGCGGGGCGGCGCTGCCCGATGCGTTGCGCGACGTCTTCGCCCTCTGGCGCGACGATGTTCCGGGCGTCGTGGACACCGCCGGAAAGGAACTGGTCGCATGAGCCGAAGCCCGGCCCGGCTCTCCCTACCCGAGGCGCCCCATGCGCCCAAGGCCGACGTCTGCCTGCTGATGGAGGGCTCCTATCCCTACGTCGCCGGTGGCGTGTCGACCTGGACGCACGACCTGATCCGGTCCCATGCCGACCTGACCTTCCACATCGTCGCCCTGGTCGCCGACCGCAGCACGCGGCGGCTGGCCTATGAGCTGCCGCCCAACGTCACCGGGCTGACCCATGTCCATCTCCAGGATCCGCCTGCCGGCTGGCGCTGGCAGCCCGGCACCGGCCGGCTGCTGGCGGCCCTCGAAAAGCCACTCGGCCGGCTGCAGCAGGGGGGAGGGCTGGCGGAGGTGGCCGAGGTTTTGCGGCTGCTGGCGCCGCGGCGCGGCCGGATCGGCAAGCGGGCCCTGCTGAATTCCGAGGATTCCTTCCAAATGGTGGTGCGCATGTGCAGGGCCGCCCTGCCGGACGCCTCCTTCCTCGAATATTTCTGGGGCAGCCGGGCGCTGATGAGCGGGCTGTTCGCCACGCTGCTGGTGCCGATGCCGCAGGCCGGGGTCTACCATGCCGTCTCCACCGGCTATGCCGGGCTGTTCGCCGCGCGGGCGCGGCTGGAGACCGGCCGGCCGGCGCTGCTGACCGAGCACGGCATCTACACCAACGAGCGGCGCATCGAGATCCTGATGGCCGAATGGCTGTTCGAGGGGACCGACACCTCGCTGGCGCTGGACAAGAAGAAGCGCGACCTGCGCGACCTGTGGCTCGACACCTTCGCCAGCTATTCCAAGGCCTGCTACGACGCCTGCGACCGCATCATCACCCTCTATGGCGGAAACCAGGAGTTCCAGCGCCGGCAGGGCGCCGATCCGGCCAAGCTGATGATCGTTCCCAACGGCATCGACTATGCCGGCTATTCCCAGGTGCGGCGCGATCCGGCACCACGCCCGCCGACCATCGCCCTGATCGGCCGCGTCGTGCCGATCAAGGACGTGAAGACCTATGTCCGCGCGGCGGCCATCCTGCGCGAGGACATCCCCGACCTGAAGGCGATGATCCTCGGGCCGCTGGAGGAGGATCCCGGCTATGTCGAGGAGTGCCGCAGCATCGTGAAGCATCTCGGGCTGGAACAGACGGTGATCTTCGCCGGCCGGGTCAAGCTGACCGACTGGCTGGGTAAAATCGACGCCATCGCCCTGACCAGCGTCAGCGAGGCGCAGCCCCTGGTGATCCTGGAGGCCGGGGCGTCGGGGGTGCCGACGGTGGCGACCGACGTCGGCTCCTGCTCCGAACTGCTGATGGGCCGCCCGGACGAGGTTCCGCCGCTGGGGCCGGGCGGGGCGGTGACGCCGTTGGCCAGCCCGCTCGACACCGCGCGGGAGCTGCGCGCCCTGCTGCTCGACCGCCCCTGGCGCGACCGCTGCGCCCAGGCGATCGCCCGGCGCGTCGCCCAGTCCTACGACAAAATCGCCATCGACCGCGTCTACCGCGCCATCTACGACGAGCACATCGCCATGCCGACCCGGCCCGTGTCGCATGCCCCAGCGGCTTTCAAGCGAAGCCCCTCTCCCCTTGCGGGAGAGGGGTTGGGGTGAGGGGGCGGAAATCAGAATTCCACCGGCTTTTAGCCGGCTACACCCCTCATCCCAACCCTTCTCCCGCAAGGGGAGAAGGGCATTCGAAACCGAACGTGGTTGTTTTGGACCGAAGATTCGATGCGCCAGCTTCCCACCTACCCTGACCAAACTTCCGCCACCTTGAGTGGGGCCGCCTGAGATGGCCGGCATCGGCTTCGCCCTCCGCCGGCTGGCCCGGCGCGACGACCTGCTGGGCGTGCTGCAAGGCTATGCCCATTCCGCCTTCATCACGTCCGGCCCCTGGATGTTCACCATCCTGGCGCTGGCCGGCATCACGCTGTTCGGCCGCGATCTGGTGGGGATGGAAGAGCTGACGCTGTTCCGCGTCGTGGTCATCTACAACTTCTGCTTCTCGGTGGTCTTCACCGGGCCGCTGGTGCTGGTCGCCACCCGCTATCTCGCCGACGCCATCTATGCCAAGGAGGTGGAGGCCGCACCCGGCATGCTGCTGGCGACGCTGGGGCTGGCCTATGCCATCGCCGGTCTGACGGCGGGCCCCTTCTACCCGCTGTTCAGCGGCCTGCCGCTGCCGATCATGCTGGGCGGGCTGGCGAACTTCTTCCTGGTCTGCGGCATCTGGGTGGTGTCGATCTTCCTGTCGGCGTTGAAGGACTATCTGGCGGTCACCGTCGCTTTCGGCGTCGGCATGGCCGCCGGCATGGCCGGCGCCGTGCTGCTGGGCGACCGGTTCGGCGCGGCCGGGATGGTCTGGGGCTTCTCCGCCGGGCTGGCGGTGATCCAGTTCGGGCTGATCGCCCGGGTGCTGGCCGAATATCCCTATCCCGTCGGCCGGATGTTCGCCTTCCTGGGGTATTTCCGCAAATACGCCGATCTGGCGCTGATCGGCCTGTTCGCCAACGCCGCGGTGTGGACGGACAAGTGGATCATGTGGTTCGCGCCGGAGCGTGAGCTGGTTTCCGGCGCCATGGCGATCTACAGCGCCTATGACGGCGCGATGTTCATCGCCTATCTGACGACGCTGCCGGCGCTGACCCTGTTCACGGTGAACATCGAAACCCGCTTCTTCGAGCATTACCAGGGCTTCTACCGCGACATCCAGAAACACGCGACCTTCGACCAGATCGCGCGCAACCATCGCGCCATCATCGCCGCCCTGCTCGACAGCAGCCGCAACCTCGTCATCCTGCAGGGCGCCGTCTGCGCCGTCTGCATCTTCCTCGCCCCCGCCATCGTCGGCGCCATCGGCCTGCAGTACCAGCAGATCGGCATGTTCCGCTTCGGCGTGCTCGGCGCCTTCTTCCAGGTGATGTTCCTGTTCTGCACGGTGATCCTGGCCTATTTCGACCTGCGGGCGCGGAACCTGACGGTCCAGCTGGTCTATCTGGCGGCCAATGCGGGCTTCACGCTGCTGTTCAGCCGGATGGGCTTTCCCTGGTACGGCTACGGCTATTTCCTCAGCTCGCTGCTGGCCTTCGCGGTCGCCTACCTGATGGTGGCGGACGCGGTGCGGCGGCTGCCCTATTTCGCCTTCGTCGCCAACAACCCGTCGGTGCGATGACCCGCCGCCTCGCCGCCCTGCTGCTGGCCGTTCTGATCGTTCCGGCCGTCGCCGGTGCGCAGGAGGTGCTGCGCACCGACCGCACCGAACCCGGCCACCTGCGCCCGCCCTTCCGCGCCTACGAACCCCCGCCGCCGGGCCACGAGCCGCGCCTGCGCCGCACCGAGAGCCGCGCGGCCTACAGCCTGCCGCAGGGCTTGAAGGGACTCGCCACGCTGGACCGCACTCTGTCGCATCTGTGCCGGCGCGGCGCCTTCCTGCAACGGATCGACGGCCTATATTGGGCGGCGACGCCGGACTACCGCTATGGCGTCGCCTTTTCCGGCGGCACCAACCTGATCGACCCGCAGAACCGCCGCCAGCCCGGCAAGACCTATTTCTTCCGCAACCAGGACAGCCGCTGCGAGGTCTGGATCGGCGACCAGGCGAAGCTGATGCCGCACTATATCGGCGGGTGACCGCTGCCCGGCCTTGCCGGATGGGCCGGCTGGCACCACAATGGTGCGGTGGAGAGGCGGATCGATCCAAAAGCAGGAGACACCAATGCCCATCCCGGTGAGCGCTGAAACGGAAGTCCTTGCCCGCCGGCTTGCCATCATTCGGGGGGGAGCATCGACGAGGTTGTCCGCACCGCCGTGCGCGATGCCTTGGCCCGTGCAGAGCGGCCGTCAATCTCAGATCTCACGCCGGACCAGCAGGCCAAGGTCGACCGCATGCTGGCGCGGATGAAGGCGTTGCCGCCGCTGGACGATGGCGGAAATCCGGATGCCGCCTTGTACGACGAACACGGCCTGCCGCGCTGAGCCATGGTCGTCGACATCTCTGCCCTTGTGGCAATCCTCAAGGCCGAGCCGGAAGCGGCTACTTTTCTCGTCAAGCTCGCCACAGCCACGGTATGCCGCCTGTCGGCCGCGAACTTCGTCGAGGCCGGGCTGATCGCCAACCGCGATTCGACCGGTGCCTACCGTGAGGCACTTGAGGACTTGCTGAAGGAGTTCGACATTCGTATCGAGCCGGTCAGGGAGTACCAAGCCCGGCTCGCCCTCGACGCTTTCCGTCGTTACAGCAAGCGGACCGGACACCCGGCAAGCCTTAATTACGGTGACTGCTTCGCCTATGCCCTCGCTGCTGACACAGGCGAGGTTCTGTTGTTCAAGGGCAATGATTTCCCGTGCACCGATCTCGTTCCTGCATGAGTTCGCGGTTCATCAATCTGTGATGCGGCGGCGGCCGGCCATTTCGGCAATCCAGTGAAGCTGGAGATTCCACACAACGTTTTTCATCCCGCAGTTACCCACCCCACCGCATCCATGATACCTGTTTCACCGGTTTCCATCCGCGGAGGTTCCGGCTCATGACGCCCGGATTGAACGGTGAACACACCCCGGAAAACTGTTTCACCGCGTTTCAAACGTCGCATCCGTTCCCCCTCGCATCCCGCCCGGCCAACCCCATATAGGGCCGGTCCTCGGCCAGACGTGAACGACCGCCCGTGCGTATTCCCGACCTGAACAGCCTGTACGATGCCGGCAGCCGGCTTCTTCTGGAATCGACGGTGCGCGTCGGCGTCACCGGACTGCGGCGGGCCGGCAAGACCGTCTTCGTCACCGCCCTGATCGACAATCTGCTGAAGGCCGGCCGGCTGCCCTTCCTTGACGTGGTGTCGTCCGGCCGCTTCCAGGCGGCGCGGCTGCGGCCCCAACCCGACCCCGACGTGCCGCGCTTCGATTTCGAAGGCCATCTCGCCGCCCTGACCGGTCCCGATCCCCATTGGCCGGAGCCGACGCGCGGCATCGGCCAGATGCGGGTCTCGTTGCGCTACCGACCGGATTCGGCGCTGAAGCGCACGGTGCAGCCGATGGCGACGCTGAACCTCGACCTCGTCGACTATCCCGGCGAATGGCTGCTCGACCTGCCGCTGCTCCGCCAGAGCTTCGCGGAGTGGAGCGCCCAGACCCTGGAGCTCGCCGCCCGGCCGCCGCGCGACGAATTGTCCGCGTCCTGGCGCGGCTGGCTCGCCACCGTCGATCCGATGGCCTCGGCGGAGGAGGAGACGGCGCGGCGCGGGGCGACGCTCTACACCGATTATCTCCATGCCTGCCGCCGTGCCGACATTCTGCTCAGCCTGATCCAGCCCGGCCGCTTCGTCGAGCCGGGCGACATGAAGGACGCGCCGCTGCTGACCTTCTGCCCGCTGCATGGGGTTCCGGCGGCCGGCGGATCACGCGGCCGGGGCAGCCTGTGGGCGCTGATGGAGGAGCGGTACGAGGCCTACAAGACCAACGTCGTCCAGCGTTTCTTCAAGGAGCATTTCGCCCGGCTCGACCGCCAGATCGTGCTGATCGACGTGCTGGGGGCGCTGAACGCCGGCCCGGCCGGGATGGCCGACATGAAGAAGGCGCTGGAGATGAGCCTGGCACCTTTCAGCCATGGCACGTCGGGCTGGTTCGACTGGCTGTTCGGCAGCAAGATCGACCGCGTGCTGTTCGCCGCGACCAAGGCCGACCACATCGCCGCCCACCAGCATGCCCAGCTGCGGGCGCTGCTCGACCGGCTGGTCGGCGACGCCCGCAACGCCATCCGCTTCGACGGCGCCCAGGTCGAGACGATGGCGATCGCCGCGCTGAAATGCACCGACAGCGTGGTGACCGAGCATGAGGGCCGGCAGCTGCGCTGCGTCCGCGGCGTCCCCGTCGGCCGCGACCGCCCGACCGTGCTGTTCCCCGGCGAGATCCCGGAGGATGCGGAGGCCTTTCCGCCCGGCCGCGACCGCCCCTATAATTTCCTGGCCTTCCGCCCGCCCGACGACCTCGGCCGAGACCCGCGCGGCCTGCCGCATATCCGCGTCGACCAAGCCCTGCAATTCCTTCTCGGGGATTACCTGACGTGACGGAGCGCGATACCGACGGCCGGAAGTCTTCGAGGTCCTCCGCGGGCTGGGTCCCGCCGATGGAGCTGGAGCTCGACCGTGCCGCCCCCGTTTCGGCGGAGGAGGAAGCGGTCCTGCTGACCGGTTCGGGCGACCCGGCCGATTTGCTGCCGGCGCCGGCGACACCGGTGCGCACGACCCGCAAGCTCGGGCGCTGGCTGTTCGGGGCGCTGGCGGCGCTGGTTCTCGTGGCGTTGGGCTTCGACACCGCCGACCTGCTGGCGCGCGCCTTCGCCACCAGCCTGGCGCTGGGCCTCCTGGTCGCCCTGATGGCGGCGACCGCCGGCATCGCGGCTTTGGCGATGCTGGTGACCGAGCTGCTGTCGCTGCGCCGGCTGCGCCGGATCGAGGAGCTGCGGGCGGAAGCCGGCCGGCTGGAGGTCGATGCCCCCGATGGCCGGGCCGACCGCTTCGCCGGCTCGCTGGTGGCGCTCTACGCCGACCGGCGGGAGCTGGCTCCGGCGCTGGCCCGCGTCCGCGACCATGTCACCGACGCCCATGACGAACACGAGGTGGTGCGGCTCCTGGACCGCGAAGTGCTGGCGCCGCTGGACCGCGCCGCCTACCAGCGGGTGCTGCGCGCCTCGCGCGACACCGCCGTCGCGACGGCGCTGAGCCCGGCGGCGCTGCTGGACTTCGCGGTCGTCCTCTGGCGCAACCTGAAGCTGGTGCGCGAGATCGCCGCCCTCTATGGCGCCCGGCCCGGCTATGTCGGCTCGCTGCGGCTGCTGCGCCGGATGCTCGCCAACATCGCTGTCGCCGGGGTGGCGGAGAGCGCCCACCATGTGGCGGTGGAGGCGCTGGGCGGTTCGCTCGCCGCCGCCATTTCCACCCGGATGGGGCAGGGGGTGATCAACGGCCTGCTGACCGCGCGGGTCGGGCTGACCGCCATGCACCTGTGCCGCCCCATCGCCTTCGGCCCCGACAACCGCCCCAGCCTGAACCGCATCAGGAAGGAGCTGCTGTCGTTGCCCAAGCAGGTGCTGTGAGTGTGTTCAGGCGCCGGCCATCGCGTCCGTTTCGGATCCCTGGACGGTGCCGATGGCATGCAGCGAGCTTTGCAGGGTCAGCCGGTCCAGCTGCTCGACCCGCAGGCTGGCGAAGATCTTGATGCGGCTTTCCAGTTCGACATAGGTGCGGCGGAAGGCCATCCGGATGCGGTCCTCCGACCCGGTGGCGGCGGACGGATCCTCGACTCCCCAATGGGCGGTCAGCGGCGTGCCGTTCCACGCCGGGCACATCTCTCCCGCCGCCTGGTCGCAGACGGTGAAGACGAAGTCCAGGGCCGGTGCGTTGGGGCCGGAGAACTCGTCCCAGCTCTTGGACCGCAGATCCGCGGTCGGCAGGTTGAAGGATGTCAGCGTCGCCAGGGTGTGGGGATTGATCTGGCCGGCCGGATGGCTGCCGGCCGACCAGGCATTGAAGCGCCCGGCGCCCCACCGGCGCATCAGGCACTCCGCCATGATGCTGCGCGCCGAATTGTGGGTGCAGAGAAACAGGACGTTGTAGGTCTTCTGCTCGGTCATCGCCTACCCCAGGGTGCGGCCCGCCGGCAGGGCGTCGGCGGGAACGGGACGGCGCCACTCTGCCGCCGGCCCCGCTCCCGGTTCAAATCAAGCTTTTATGTCAAGCCCGACAGGTCTCGCCCACAGCCGTCAGGCGAGGTCGAAGACCAGAACCTCGGCGTCGTTGGCCCGGTCCAGCGTAACCGCCTCCTCGTCCGTCAGCGCGGCGCCGTCGCCGGCCTTCAGCAGGGTACCGTTCAGATGGACCCAGCCCTGGGCGACCTGGACCCAGGCATGGCGGCCGGGGCGCAGGGTCAGTTCGGCGCTCTCCTCCCCGTCCAGCAGGGTGGCGTAGAGATCGACGTCCTGATGGATGGTGAGGCTGCCGTCGCGGCCGTCACGCGACCCGACCAGCCGCAGCTTGCCCCGCTTCTCCGCGGCGGGGAAATCGGCCTGCTGGTAGCCGGGCGCCAGGTTGTTGGCTTCCGGCAGGATCCAGATTTGCAGGAAATGCACCGACTCCGTGTCGGAGGCGTTGTATTCGCTGTGGCGGACACCGCGGCCGGCGCTCATCACCTGGACCTCGCCCGGACGGATGACCGACCCGGTGCCGATGGAGTCCTTGTGTTCCAGCGCGCCGTTCAGCACGTAGGAGACGATCTCCATGTTGGCGTGCCCATGGGTGGGAAAGCCGGCGCCGGGGATCACGCGGTCCTCGTTGATGACCCGCAGGGCGCGGAAGCCCATATTGGCCGGGTCCAGGTAATGGCCGAACGAGAAGCTGTGGTTGCTGTTGAGCCAACCCATGTTGGCAACCCCACGCTCATCGCGATAGCGGATGGTGATCATGATGGAACCTTCCCTTGCCGTTGGGGTGTGTGCCGTTGTCTGGAGAGAAATTTGGCACCGGCAGGGATTTGGAACAATCTCATGATTTCGCACTAGATTGTCCTTACACAGGACACAATATCATCTGGCCAGCGGCACTCCCACCGCGAACACGGTTCCCCGTCCCTCGACCGAGCGTACCGCCACCGGGTGGCCGAGCAGCCGGGCGAGGCGTTCGACGATGGCGAGACCCAGCCCGATGCCTTCGCTGCGGTCGCGGTCGGGGCGGTCGAGCTGGACGAACTCTTCGAAAATGCGCCGGCGGTCGGGCTCGGCGATGCCGCGCCCGGTGTCGTAGACTTCGATCCACAGCCTGCCGCCACGGGTGCGGCAGCCGACCAGGACGCCGCCGGTCTCCGTGTAGCGGATGGCGTTGGCGATCAGGTTGCGGACGATGCGCTCCAGCAGGGCCGGGTCGCTGTGCACCACCACGTTGGTCGGGACGGCGCGCAGCCGCAGGCCCTTGGCCTCCGCCTGCCCGGCGAACTCCGCCTCCAGCTGGTCGAGCAGGGGGGAGAGCGGCAGTTCGACCGGATTCGGCGTCACCACCCCGGATTCCAGCTTGGAGATGTCGAGGATGGCGTTCAGCAGGTCGCGCATCGACCGCTGCGCCGCCTTCAGGTCGGTCAGCAGGGCCGCCGCCTTGCCGCTCTGCGGCTGACGCTCCAGCATGCCGGTGAACATGCCGATGGCCTGCAGGGGTTGCTGCAAATCGTGGCTGGCATGGGCGAGGAAGCGGGACTTGGCGCGGTGGGCCTGCTCCGCCGCGGTCTTGGCGGCGTGCAGCTCGGCCGTCCGTTCGCGCACCTGCTGTTCGAGCGTCGCATTGGCCCGCTCGATGGTCTCCGCCATGTGCAGGATTTCGGCGAACTGGCGGCGGACCTGCCGGGTCATCGGCCGGAAGATCGCCAGCGCTTCCACTGCCAGGATCAGCAGAGTGGCCAGCAATGCGGCCAACCCCAGCCGATGCAGGGTCTGGAATCCGGCCTCCCCCTCCTCCTGGTAGAGCGCCACCATCTGTTCCAGCCGCTCCAGCAGCGGTCCCAGTGCCTGGGCGGTGATGCGCTCCGCCTCGACCGGGTCCGGCGGCTGGCCGGCGGACGCTGCGGCGATGACGCGACGCAGGGCGGCGATGTGTTCGGCCACCGCCGGGTCCAGCGGATCGGGGCCGCTGGAGAACAGGTCCTGCGGTGGTGGACCCAGCGGCGGTCCTTCCTCCGCTCCGGCCCGGCCGCTCAGCCGATGGTGGGCCGCTTCGAACATGTCGGTGGTTTCGGCCAGCTGCCGTGCGAGGTCCGTGCGCAGCGCCGGCTCGGCCGCGGTCTTCAGCCGCTCGACCAGAAGGGCCGTCCGCTGCGACAGCATGCGCTGGCGGCCGGAGACGTTGACGACCTCCAGCATCCGTTCGTGCTGGCCGATCACCCGCTCGGTCATGACGAATCCGGCCAGCGTGCCCAGCGCGATCAGCGTCAGGGCCAGGGCATAGCGCAAGGTCATCCAGCGGGCCGTCGTGCCGATCGGTATCATTCGCTCATCCCCTGGCCATGGTCGCCCCGTCGCCGACGGCGATCATGGAACAGCCTGCCGCATTGCAGCAAGGAGCGAGCCTAACGGTGACGCTATGATGCTTCGGTAAAGCCGCAAACCTCCAGCGCTGCCCGCATGTGCGGCGGGACCGGCGCCACGGCGCCGACCGGATCCCGCTTCGGGTAGAGCGGCAGCGAGATGGCGCGGGAATGGAGGTGCAGCGGCTTGCCCTCCGGCCCGCCATATTGCGGATCGCCGATCAGCGGACAGCCGATGGAGGCGCAATGGACGCGGATCTGATGGGTGCGGCCGGTGTGTGGCGTCAGCTCCAGCCAAGTCAGCCCGTCTGCCTGCCCGCGCACGGCATAGTCGGTCACCGCCGCCTGCCCGTCGGGCGACCCGACGATGCGCCAGCCGCCGGTCTTGTTGGAAATCTTGGCAAGCGGCAGCTCGATTCGTCCGGACTCCTGCGGCGGCGTGCCGGTGACCACTGCCCAATAGGTCTTATCGACCTTGCCATTCTGGAACAGGATGCCGATCTTGCGCAGAGCCTTGGCGTGGCGGCCCAGGATCAGGCAGCCCGACGTGTCGCGGTCCAGCCGGTGGGCGAGGGCGGGCGGCTTGGGGAAGCCAAAACGAAGCGCGTCGAAATGCCGCTCCAGGTTCGGTCCACCGGCGGGACCGGCATGGACCGGCAGCCCGGCGGGCTTGTCGAGGATCAGCATCAGCCCGTCTCGGTACAGGATGCGGTCTTGGATTTGGGCGGGTGTCACGGGCTACTCATCCCCAGGCACGGGAAATCAAAAGGTCGATGGCGGCGATGATGCGGTCGCTGTCGTCGGCGAGGGAGCAGACTTTCTCGCCGAGCTGGCCGGCTAGGACCGACGCGAGCTGGAGAGGGTTCAAAATCACATCATGGCCTTCAATCACGAACAGCGGCGTCAAGGACGGCTCTGTGCTCCGAACCTTGCTGGCCAGCAACAGCGGCGCAATTACCCTGCGAGCCGATGCGTCGAAACGTTGTGATTGCACAATCACCAGATACGGAATGCCTGAGCGCGTCGCGGTTCGGTTCCTATGTACATCGAACTGAGCCATCACAGGTGGTCGAGATGTTCGTCGGCGAAAGAGCCATATCTGGAGTCGAAGTCGTTCAGCGCATTGATCGTGGCATCCAGGCGACGTTCACGATCCGCCTTCGCCACCTCGTCGGCCAGCATCTTTTCGACCCGTTCCGACAGGTCGCCGGGAAGGGACTGGGCGCGTTGCAGGATGTCCTCGTCCAGCGACAAGGTGATGTCCCGCTTCGGCGCGCGCCGGTCATAGACACCGTCCATTGCAAAGTCCTCCCCAATCCCGATGCCCCAATCCCGATGCCCCGATCCCGCTGCGATGAAGATAGGCGCCCCCGGTGCCATCCCGCAAGCGGGCAGGAAAAGGGCGCGGGGCCTCCTGCAAGGCGCCGCGCCCTTTCACGTCCTGTCAGCCCGGATCAGGCGAGCTTCAACTCCTTGAAGAAGTCGTTGCCCTTGTCGTCGACGATGATGAAGGCCGGAAAGTCCTCCACCTCGATGCGCCAGATGGCTTCCATGCCGAGTTCGGGATACTCGACGCATTCCACCTTCTTGATGCAGTCCTGGGCCAGACGGGCGGCGGCACCGCCGATGGAGCCGAGATAGAAGCCGCCATGCTGTTTGCAGGCCGCCGTCACTTCCGCGCTGCGGTTGCCCTTGGCCAGCATGACCATGGAGCCGCCGGCCGCCTGGAACTGGTCGACGAAGCTGTCCATGCGGCCCGCCGTCGTCGGCCCGAAGGAGCCCGAAGCGTAGCCTTCCGGCGTCTTGGCCGGGCCGGCATAGTAGATCGGGTGGTTCTTGAAATAGTCCGGCAGCGGCTCGCCGGCGTCCAGGCGGGCGCGCAGCTTGGCGTGGGCCAGATCGCGGGCGACGATCAGCGGGCCGGTCAACGACAGGCGGGTGCGGATCGGGTACTGGCTCAGGGTCGCGCGGATCTGCTCCATCGGCTGGTTCAGGTCGATCCTGACGACGTCGTCCGACAGATGCTCGCCGCCGATCTCCGGCAGATACTGGGCCGGGTCGGTCTCCAGCTGCTCCAGGAAGATGCCGTCCTTCGTGATCTTGCCCACCGCCTGACGGTCGGCCGAGCAGGACACGCCGACGCCGATCGGCATCGAGGCGCCGTGGCGCGGCAGGCGGATGACGCGGACGTCATGGCAGAAATACTTGCCGCCGAACTGGGCGCCGATGCCCATGTTCTGGGTCAGCTTATGGACCTCGGCCTCCATCGCCAGATCGCGGAAGGCATGCGCGTCCTCGCCGCCCTCGGTCGGCAGATTGTCGAGATAGCGGGCCGAGGCCAGCTTCACCGTCTTCAGGTTCTGTTCCGCCGACAGGCCGCCGATGACGATGGCGAGGTGGTAGGGCGGGCAGGCCGAGGTGCCGAGATAGCGGATCTTGTCTTCGAGGAACTTCAGCAGCCGGTCGGGCGCCAGAACCGACGGCGTGGCCTGATGCAGGAAGGTCTTGTTGGCCGACCCGCCGCCCTTCGCCATGAACAGGAACTTGTAATAGTCCTCGCCCTCGGAATAGATGTCGATCTGGGCCGGCAGGTTGTTCCGGGTGTTCTTCTCCTCATACATGGAGATCGGCGCCAACTGGCTGTAGCGCAGGTTGCGCTTCAGGTAGGCGTCGCGGGCGCCTTCCGACAGGGCGGTCTCGTCGCCGCCCTTGGTCCAGACGCGGCGGCCCTTCTTGCCCATGATGATGGCGGTGCCGGTGTCCTGGCACATCGGCAGGGTGCCGGCGGCGGCGATGTTGGCGTTCTTCAGCAGGTCGAGCGCCACGAAGCGGTCGTTGCCCGACGCCTCCGGATCGTCCAGGATCTTGGCGAGCTGGGCCAGATGGCCCGGACGCAGCAGATGGTTGATGTCGGAGAAGGCAGCCTCGGCCAGCAGGCGCAGACCTTCCGGCTCGACCTTCAGGATCTGCTCGCCGTCGAAGTCGACGACCGAGACATGGTCCGAGGTCAGCTTGCGGTAGGTCGTGTCGTCCTTGGCGAGCGGAAACAGGCCGCGGGCTGAGGCGATGTCGTCGGGCATTGGGGCGTTCCTTTGACGAACCTGGCGTGACGATCCAACGGCCACCATTCGCCTCCGAGGGACGCGCCCGGCCGGGCGCGCGAAGGGGGCAGGCCGCGCTCGGCCCCCCTTATACACCGCTGCGGGTCTGAGACAACCATCGGAGAGAGTAACTGCGCGCGACGGTTCGTCGTCGGCCGAAGACGGGCAAAAGAAAAGGCCGGTACACCGCAATGGTAATACCAGCCTTTTCTTCCCGTCACTGACGCCGGCTGTTTACGCCGCCGCCTTCACCCGTTTGTCGACCGCCGCATGGGCCTGCGGTGCCGGCTCGGCCGGGGCCCCGACCCACTCGCCGTGGGCCGGGATTTCCTCGCCCTTCATCACCAGGGTCAGCGGCCCCAGGCGGGCGAAGTCGCCGACATGGGTGTCATAGAGCACCGTGGCGCCGGCCCCGACGGTGACGCCGGTCCCGACCGCCACCCGGCCGACCTTCATCACGCGGTCCTCGTACAGGTGGGTCTGCAGGGCAGACAGGGCGTTGATCGCGCTATAGTCGCCGACCGACACGCAGTCGAACTCCGTGATGTCGGTGGTGTCCATGTAGACGCCCTGGCCGAACTTGGTGCCGAACAGGCGCAGCACCCAGGGCAGCATCGGCGTGCCGCGCAAATGGTCGAGCAGGACCTTGCCGGCCAGACCCCAGTACAGCACGGCCACCGCCTCGGTCCGCATGGCCCACCAGGACCACATCGGCTTCATGGTCGGGGCGTAGCGGCCCATCAGCAGCCACTTCACCAGCGCCACCACCAGCACCATCGCCGCGGGGATGGCGACGCTGACCGCCAGGAACTGCCAGGCGAAGTCGCCCCAGCGCTGGTCGAGGATGGCGGGAGCGAAGAACTCCACCGCGAAGGTGCCGAAGGTGATGAACAGCATCGACGGCATCGACAGGCTGAACGCCTCGAACACGGCGCGTCCCAGGCGGCGGGCGCGCGACGGCTCGAAGGTCCAGTTGGCCGACACGTTGTCGAATTTCTGGCGCACCGGCAGCTTGATCGGCGGGCTGCCGAACCAGGTGTCGCCGGCCTGCATCTCGGCGTTCGCCGGCGGCTTGGACTTGATGCCGATCAGCGTACCGGTGGGGATGCACGCACCGGGCGGGACCACGGCGTCGTTGCCGACGAACACGCGGGCCTCGGTCTTCACCGGCTGCAGATGCATCCAGCCACGGCGGATGTCCTCGTCGCCCAGCACCACCTCGTCGGCGATGAAGCATTTCTCGCCGATCTCCACCAGATCGTAGCGGCCGGCGAGGTTGGTCGAGATCTCGGCGTCGCGGCCGATCTTGGCACCCATCAGACGGTACCAGGCCCGCATGTAGACGGTGGCGTAGAGCGAGCTGAGGGTTTCCAGCATCACCTCGGTCGCCAGCGCCACGACCCATTTGCGGACGTAGAACCAGCTGTGGACCGAATAGGACCCGGCTTCCACCTTCGGCAGCACGATCCAGCGCATGGCGGCGATCAGCAGCACGGTGAAGGCGACCAGGAACATGGCGGTCGGCCAGGCGATGGCGGGGACGTAGTAGAGGTAGTTGACCTTGAACACCCCGCCCATCCAGGCGTCGAGCTTGTCGAACAGGTAGAAGGCCGGGAAGATCGGGATCAGCGCCACCGGCGGCAGGCCGACCAGGGCGACCAGATAGATCAGCGTCTGGGCGGCGCGCTTGACGACGCCGGCGCGCGGCTCCTCGGGAATGGCGGCGCGGTCGACATTGCCGACCTTGCGGGCG
Source organism: Azospirillum endophyticum (assembly GCF_016595245.1). Lineage (GTDB taxonomy): Bacteria > Pseudomonadota > Alphaproteobacteria > Azospirillales > Azospirillaceae > Azospirillum > Azospirillum endophyticum. The sequence continues at coordinate 8,857 of NZ_JAENHM010000037.1, read as the reverse complement.
GGCGAACCGTCCCACTGTTCATAATCGCCGGTGTGGGTGCCGGCGGCGAGCGCGGTCAGGTCGGCCAGTTCGGTGCTCTTGCCGACGACGGCGTCGTGGCCGATGACGCAGGAGGTGCCGATATAGGCGTCCTCGCCGATCTCGATGGTGCCGATCACCAGCTCGTTGCCGATCACCTCGGCATTGGCCATCTTCACCTTGCCGCCGGTCGAGGCGCCGCGGCCGATGCTGACCAGATCGATGGCGCCGGATTCGAATTCGCCGATCATCGCATCGGCGCCGACCTTGGCGCCGAGTGCGCGCAGGAGCAGCCGCATCACCGGCGACCCCTGGAACCACTTCAGGTGGACCAGGGCGATGAAGCGCTGGGCCAGCCACCAGCGGTAATAATAGACGCCCCACAGCGGGTAGCGGCCCGGCTTGGTCCGGCCGATGATCAGCCATTTCGCTGCGACGGCGATGGCGACGGTGGCGATGTTGATGACGACGTAGACACCGAACATCGTGGTGATTTCGCCGAAGATCCCGGCGTCCTCGCCAGACAGCAGCATGTAGCTGACGAACACGCCAAGCCACTGCACCGTCATCAGCGCCAGGATGATCGGCAGCGCCGCGGCCTGGGCCAGACCGCACAGCAGGCGGCGGCGGAGCGGCGGCGGATCGAAGGACAGGTCGGCGGGTGCCGCGCCATGCCTCGCCGGGGCCTTGGCGTCCAGCCGCTCGGCCATGGCGCGCAGCGTGCGGGCGCCATAGACGTCCTGCAGGGTCAGGCTGGCCAGCCCGGCGGTCTCGCGCACCGCCGAGACGAAGCGCGCCGCCAGCAGCGAATGGCCGCCCAGGTCGAGGAAGAAGTCGGCTTCCAGCGGGATCGCCTGGCCGGGGAAGACGCGGCGGGCGGCCTCCAGCAGCGTCGCCTCGGTCGGGTTGCGCGGTTCCTCCTGCTCGCCTGCACCGGCATCCTCGGTCAGCGCCATCGCCTGCAGGGTCTTGCGGTCGGCCTTGCCGGAGGTCAGGCGCGGCAGCTCCGCCACCTGCTCGTAATGGGCGGGCACCATGTAGGCGGGCAGCTGGGCGCGCAGCGCGTCGCGCAACGCGGTCTTGTCGAGGGAACCGCCCGGCTGCGCGACCAGGAAGGCGACCAGACGGTCCAGCCCGGTGTCGTTGCGCAGCACCACCGTGGCCTGGGCGACGCCCCGCAGGTCGGTCAGCTTCGCCTCGATCTCGCCCAGTTCCAGCCGGAAGCCGCGGATCTTCACCTGATCGTCGATCCGGCCGTGGAAGCGCAGGTTGCCGTCGGCATCGACGCTGACCGCGTCGCCGGAGCGGTAGAGCAGCGGGTCCTGTGCGCCCGTACGGAACGGGTTGGCGATGAATTTCTCCGCCGTCAACTCCGGCCGGCCGAGATAGCCCTGGGCCACGCCGGGGCCGCCGATCAGCAGTTCGCCCTGGGTGCCGGGGGCCACCGGCTGCAGCGCCTCGTCCACCACATAGCAGGTGTAGTTGGGGATCGGGCGGCCGATGGTGACGGGGGTATCGGGATGGACCTCGGCCACCGTGGCGACGACGGTCGCCTCGGTCGGGCCATAGCTGTTGAACAGGCGCCGGCCCGGCCGGCACCAGCGCGAGGCGACGGCCGGCGGGCAGGCCTCGCCGCCCAGGATGACGACGCGCAGGGACGGGACGTCCTTCGGCAGCATCGCCAGCAGGGTCGGCACGGTGTCCAGCACGGTGACGCCGGCCTCGGTCAGCACGTCGGCCAGCCGGTCCGCCTCGTCCAGCACCTGGCGGCTGGCGACCCACAGGGTGGCGCCGGCCAGATAGGGGACGAAGATCTCTTCCAGCGAGAGGTCGAAGGCCACCGAGGCGCCCTGGAACGCCACGTCTTCGGCGGTGATGCCGTAGACGCTGTTGGCGGCACGCAGGTAATGGCAGATGTTGCGATGGCTGATGACGATGCCCTTGGGCTTGCCGGTCGAGCCCGAGGTGTAGATCGCATAGGCCGGGCTGTCCGGCGTCACCCCGTCGGCCCGCAGGTCGAACGGCCGCTCGTCGCCTCCCGTCATGGTGCTCAGCACGTCGCCGATGCGCAGAACCTGGACGTCGGCACCGGCTTCGGCCAGTGTCGCCGCCTTCGCACCGGTCACCAGGTCGATCAGGATCGCCGGGGCGGCACAGTCGGTCAGGCTGACCGCCACGCGCTCCGCCGGGGCGTCGGCGTCGAAGGGCAGATAGGCGGCGCCGGCCTTCAGGATGCCCAGCAGAGCCACATGCAGGTCGAGCGACCGTGCCATCCACAGCCCGACGAAGCAGCCGGGGCCGATCCCCCGCGCCCGCAGCCCGTGGGCGACCCGGTTCGCGCGGGCGTCCAGCTCGGCATAGGTGACGCGCCGGCCTTCATAGACGATGGCCGTGCGATCCGGATGCGCTGCGGCGGTCGCCTGCGGAATATCGGACAACAGCTCGTCGCGCAGAAAGGACGGGTCGACCACGCCGCTCAGCGTCGGGACCGTCGGAGCGGCAGTCCACGGAGCGGAGATCGTCGATTGACCGGCCGGGGAAACGTCGGTCGGGCCGTTGGCCCGCGCAGTCAGCAGAGTCACGCTGTGTCAGCCTTCCAAAAGGAATCAGCGCGGTGGCGCCGAACGGACCCGATCGTCTTGCGGTCCCGGCGGTCGGCTGAACGCGGCGAGGAGCCGCTCTCAAGTTGTGGCGCTTTATGGTTAACGAATGCTTGCCAATCGGCGTGGCGGCACCCGTACCGATGGGAGAGGACAGGTCTTGGGCTGCCCAAGCGCCGCGAAAGAAACATTCGCCCGACCGAAAGAAAGAGGAAGAACCGACGGCAGCCGGATACATGCGGATACATGAAGGAACCTGCTAGGGCCTTCATGATCCGTTGAGCGGCGACGGTCAAGCTTATCCTCATGGAGCGGAGCCGAAGGGCAGCCCCATGTGTCGGGGCCATCACAGAGCCTCCGGATCGGTGACGTCCGCAATGGCAGGCACCGCATGCCGTTCCGGTTGCCGGTGTTCGACAGTGTCGCAACCAAGACCAGAATAGGGACCAGAATAGGCCTCCCGGATGGGTGGGCATCGACGGACCACCGCCTGTACGACGGCAGCCCGCATCCGCCTCCGCGGAGATGTGGTGTCGCTCCCCGCATTCCGCCATTCGGCCTATGCATGGCTGAGGCTCCGGGATTCCGGGTTCGGCATGGATCTTCATGATGGACATCATTCAAAAGTCTATTGATGATGATCGTCATGAATAATTTGCCGGCATGGTCGAACCATGCTGGCCGGATGAAGGTCAGGAGAAGGTCATGAGCATTGCTGTGAACGCGACCGGGGCGGACATGAACGGGCGGGTCGCCCTGGTCACCGGCGGCACGTCGGGCATCGGCCGGTCGACGGCCCTGGCCTTTGCCGGAGCGGGAGCGACGGTGATCGTCACCGGCCGGCGCGAGGCGGAGGGGCTGGAGACGGTGGAACTGATCGGTCGTGCCGGCGGCATCGGCCGCTTCGTCGCCGCCGACGTCGCGGAGGCGGCGGAGGTCGCCGCTCTGTTCGAGCGGATCGAACGTGATCATGGCCGCCTCGACGCGGCCTTCAACAATGCAGGCATCCATCAGGTCGGCCCGGTGACGGATATGGAGGAGGCCGCCTTCGACCGGATATTGACCGTCAACGTCAAGGGCGTCTGGCTTTGCCTGAAGCATGAGCTGACGATCATGCGGCGCCAGGGCCGCGGCGCGGTCGTCAACACCGGGTCGGTTCTGGGGCAGATCGGCATGGCCGGCAACGCCGCCTATTCCGCCAGCAAGGCGGCGGTGGAGGGTCTCACCCGCACCGCGGCGATCGAGGTCGCGGCTTTCGGAGTGCGCGTCAACGCCGTCTGCCCGGCGATCATCCAGACGCCGATGTCCCAGGCCTCCTTCGGTGGGGCGGAGCAGGTGGAAGCGCTGCTGGGGCCGCGTCATCCCGTCGGCCGCGTCGGCCGGCCCGAGGAAGTCGCCGCGGCTGTGCTCTGGCTCTGCTCCGACGCCGCCGGGTTCGTCACCGGCCAGTCGATCAACATCGACGGCGGTGTGACCGCCCAATAAGTCCGGTTCCCGCAATCCCGGGGATCCACTGGAGACACCGACGATGCTGTCCACCCCCCTCGCCGCCGCCCTGGCCCGGCGCGACATCCATTACGCATGGGTCGTCGTCGCCGTCACCTTCCTGTCCATGCTGGTGTCCGCCGGTGCGGTCGGCGCGCCCGGCGTCCTGCTGCTGCCGCTCCAGCGCGAATTCGGCTGGGACACCGCCGACATCTCCACCGCCATGGCGATCCGCCTGCTGCTGTTCGGGCTGATGGGGCCCTTCGCCGCCGCGATGATCAACCGCTTCGGCGTCCGCCGCATGGTGCTGTCCTCCCTGACGCTGGTCGGCGGCGGGTTGCTGGCCTCGCTGGCGATGCGGGAGGTCTGGCAATTGATCCTGCTGTGGGGCTTCGTCGTCGGCTTCGGCACCGGCCTGACCGCCATGGTGCTGGGCGCCACCATCGCCACCCGCTGGTTCGTCGCCCGCCGCGGGCTGGTGATCGGGCTGCTGACCGCCAGTTCCGCCACCGGGCAGTTGGTCTTCATGCCGCTGCTGTCGATGCTGACGGAAGCCTATGGCTGGCGCACGGCGATCGCCCTGCTGTGCGGCATGATCGCGGTGGCCGCGCTGGCGATGCTGGCCCTGATGCGCGACCGCCCGGCCGACCTTGGCCTGTCCGCTTTCGGCGAGGTCGAGAATGCGGCGCCTTCCGCTCCTGCCGGCGCTATCCTGGCGGCGGCGCTGGGAGCCCTGCGCGATGCCGCGGTGACCCGGACCTTCTGGGTGCTGTTCGCCACCTTCTTCATCTGCGGCGCCAGCACCAACGGCCTGATCCAGACCCACCTCATTCCGCTCTGCGTCGATTTCAACGTGCCGGAAGTGCAGGCGGCCGGATTGCTGGCGCTGATGGGAATCTTCGATTTCGTCGGCACCGTCGGGTCGGGCTGGCTGTCCGACCGCTACGACAACCGCTGGCTCCTGGTCTGGTATTACGCCTTGCGTGGCCTGTCGCTGCTCTATCTGCCCTATTCCGATTTCACACTCTACGGCCTGTCGGTCTTCGCCGTCTTCTACGGTCTGGACTGGATCGCAACCGTCCCGCCGACCGTACGCCTGACGGCCGATCGCTTCGGGCGGGAGCGCGCCAGCCTCGTCTTCGGCTGGATATTCGCCGGGCACCAGTTGGGTGCTGCCGCCGCGGCTTTCGGTGCCGGCCTGTCGCGCACCGCTCTGCAGAGCTACCTGCCGGCCTTCGCCACTGCCGGCGCCCTCTGCCTGCTCGCGGCGGTACTGGTGCCGATGATCGGCAGCCGTGCCAAGCCGGTGGTGGCGGAGGGATGAGGTCCTCTTGAGGACTCTATGGTTCTGCAGGATTTCCGAGCCCGCCCATCCGTGGGCGGAGTTCGGAAACCCTGCTCAGCCCTCCAGATGTTCCAGTGGCAGGGAGGTGCGGTAGCGCACCTGCTTCAAGGCGAAGCTGGAGCGGATGTTGGCGACGCCGGGGATGCGGGTCAGGTGTTCCTTCAGGAACCGTTCGTAGCTGGCGAGGTCCGGCACCACCACCCGCAGCAGGTAATCGGCGTCGCCGGTCATCAGGTAGCATTCCAGCACCTCCGGCCGCGCCATCACCGCCGCCTCGAACCCGTCGAGGCGTGCCTCCACCTGCCGTTCCAGGCTCACATTGACGAAGATATTGACCGGCAGATCGACGGAGGCCGGATCGACCAGCGCCACGTAGCGGGCGATCACCCCCGCCTCCTCCAGGGCCTTGACCCGCCGCAGGCAGGGGGAGGGCGACAGGCCGACCCGCTCCGCGAGCTCGTTGTTGGGCAACCGGCCGTCCTGCTGAAGGGCGGCCAGGATCTTGCGGTCGATGCGGTCGAGGGGTTGCTTTGGCATTGGATGCCGTTTCCCATGCTGTCCCAGCATGCGATGCTAAAGCGGAACCGCAGCCGGCGCCACTTCGCAAGCACCTGCCGAATCACAAATGATAGGCTCTTCCAATCATAACCCCTGTGCCATAACCCCCGTCGGGAGCAGACCCATGACCGCGATCCAGCCGCCCTCCGCCGATCTCGCCTGTCTGGCAGAACTGGAGCGCAAGGTACTCTGGCTCGCATCCTGGACCATCCACAACGCCAACCACGTCCGTCCCAACCTGGACGGGCTGAAGATCGGCGGCCATCAGGCCTCCAGCGCCTCGATGGCCACCATCTTGACGGCGCTCTATTTCTCGGCCCTGCGGCCGGAGGACCGGGTGGCGGTGAAGCCCCACGCCAGCCCGATCTTCCACGCCATCCAGTATCTGCTCGGCAACCAGACGCGGGAGAAGCTGGAGAATTTCCGCGGCTACAAGGGCGCCCAGTCCTACCCGTCCCGGACAAAGGACGTGGACGACGTCGATTTCTCCACCGGCTCGGTCGGACTGGGGGTGGCGCAGACCCTCTTCGCCTCGCTGGTCCAGGATTACCTGAAGGCCAAGGGCTGGGCCGCCAGCTTGCCCGAGGGCCGCATGGTCTCGCTGGTCGGCGATGCCGAGATGGACGAGGGCAACATCTTCGAAGCCCTGCAGGAGGGCTGGAAGCATGGCGTTCGCAACACCTGGTGGATCGTCGACTACAACCGCCAGAGCCTGGACGCGGTGATCCGCGAGGGGCTGTGGGAGCGGCTGGAGAACATCTTCCGCGCCTTCGGCTGGGACGTGGTGATCCTGAAATACGGCACCCTGATGCAGGAGGCTTTCAAGGAGCCGGGCGGCGAGCGCTTGCAGCACTGGATCGACACCTGTCCGAACCAGCTTTATTCGGCCCTGACCTATCAGGGCGGAGCCGCGTGGCGCCGCCGCCTGATGGACGATCTGGGCGACCAGGGCGACGTCACCCGCCTGATCGAGCGCCGCAGTGACGAGGAACTGGCCCAACTCATGGGTAATCTCGGCGGCCATGACCTGCCGTCTCTGCTGGAGGCCTTCGCCCGGGCCCGCACCCACGACCGTCCGGTCTGCTTCATCGCCTACACGGTCAAGGGCTTCGGCTTGCCGCTGGCCGGCCATAAGGACAACCATTCCGGCCTGCTGACGCGCGAGCAGATGGACGGCTTCCGCACCGCCAACAAGGTGCGGCCCGGGCACGAATGGGATCGCTTCGAGGGCCTCGCCCTGCCGGAAGCCGCCTTGGAGGAGTTCCTGCGCTGCGTTCCCTTCGCTCGGAAGGGGCGGCGGCGCTACGAGGCTCCCGCTGTCCCGGTGCCCGCCACCTTGGCGACCCCGACGCAGAAGAGCCTGTCGACCCAGGCCGCCTTCGGGCTGATCCTGAACGAGATCGGGCGGGAGCGCTCTCCGCTGGCCGAACGCATCGTCACCACCGCGCCCGACGTGACGGTCTCCACCAATCTCGGCGCATGGGTGAACCGCCGAGGCCTGTTTGCCAAGAGCGAGATGGCCGACTTGTTCAAGAAGGAGCGCATTCCTTCCACCTACAGCTGGGAATTTTCGCCGAAGGGCCAGCATCTGGAACTGGGCATCGCCGAATCCAACCTGTTCATCCTGCTGTCTGCGCTGGGATTGTCGCACAGCCTGTTCGGGGAACGGCTGCTGCCGATCGGCACCGTCTACGATCCCTTCATCATGCGGGGCGCCGACCAGCTGAACTATGCCTGCTACCAGGATGCCCGCTTCATGTTGGTGGCGACGCCGTCCGGCATCACGCTGGCGCCGGAGGGCGGGGCGCATCAGTCCATCGCCACTCCGCTGGTCGGCATGGCCCAGGACGGGTTGGCCTATTTCGAGCCGGCCTTCGCCGATGAGCTGGCCGTGGTGATGCGCTGGGCCTTCGACTACATGCAGCGGGACGGGGAGGGGACACCCGGCGAGCGGAACTGGCTGCGCGACGAGACCGGCGGGTCGGTCTATCTGCGCCTGTCGTCTCGTGCGTTGGAACAGCCGACCCGGACGATGGACGAGGATCTCGCCCGCGACATCGTCGATGGCGCTTATTGGCTGCGCCGGCCGGGACCGAATGCCCAGGTTGTGATCGCCTACACCGGTTCAGTGGCGCCCGAGGCCATCGCCGCCGTCGGGATGTTGGGGGAGGACCGACGTGACGTCGGGTTGCTGGCGGTGACCTCCGCCGACCGGCTGAATGCAGGCTGGAGCGCCGCCCAGCGGGCGCGCGAGCGCGGTCTCGGCCATGCCCGCGGCCATATCGAGCGGCTGCTGGAGGGAGTGCCGTCCAATTGCGCCCTGGTCACCGTGGTCGACGGCCATCCGACGACGCTGGGCTGGCTCGGTTCGGTCGCCGGTCACCGTACGCGAGCGTTGGGGGTGGAGCATTTCGGCCAGACCGGGACCGTTGCCGACCTCTACCGCCACTATGGCATCGACGCCCACGGCATCGTGGCGGCTGCGGAGGCGGCTTCGCCCGGCCGGCCTGTCCGCTATCTGCGGGCCATCAGCTGATCCGACGGAGAGCGCGCCGAAGTCCTCCGGTCAGAAAATCGTCATTGAGGTGCAAAAAAGCGCTTGCGCGGTTCGGGGCGAGGCGCCTATAAACCGCTCCACCGACGGCGGGGCGCAGAACGAAGCGCGGCGCCGGCGGCAGAAACGGATAAAGAAAACAGCAGCTTAGCTGTTTAATCTTCCGGCTTCGACCGAAATTCTCCGGTCACTCTGACCCGATCCTCTGAAGAAGGGGATGCGGAAGAGCGGCCGGTGCGACGCGTCTCAGCGTTGCGGGTTCTTTGACAAGTACATACCGTGTTGTGAGAAGGGATG